>RDOC01000010.1 GCA_011364985.1 Candidatus Thorarchaeota archaeon
CTTTGCCGAGGCGGTCTGCTGGTCCAGTTCCTTTGGAAACTCGTACACGGCCGGCTTGAGGTCTTTGCCATGTTCGGCCAACCAGAGCATTGCGTTGAGTTGGCTTGCGAAGCTGAGGTCCATTACCTCTCCAGCTATGCGGCAGCGAATGCAGCATATACACTGGGGTGGCCTTCGGCAGCAACCAGATTTACGAGCCGGCCTTCTCCAAGAAGATAGAGCTTTCTTCCATCTTTCATCGTGTACTCATCCAACGCATGACGAACTCGTTTCTTGTCGGTACTGAGTTCAATCAAATCCGGCTCGTTTATCTCAACATTGTAGTGGCCTGCATTTCCGAACATTACACCATTCTTCATCATTTTGAAGTGCTCACCAGTGATGACATCCTTCATTCCTGTTGCTGTGAGAAATACATCACCCAAAGGTGCTGCTTCGTTCATTGGCATGACCTGAAATCCATCCATTCTTGCCTGCAGGGCACGTACTGGATCAACTTCGGTGACAATCACATTTGCACCTAGACCTCTACCTCGTTCAGCCATACCTCTTCCACAGTAACCATAGCCACCAATGACGACAGTCTTTCCAGCAATCAGAATGGCTGAAGCTCTCATTACACCATCGAAGACACTCTGTCCAGTTCCATAGACATTATCAAACAGATGTTTCGTATCGGCATCATTCACAGCCATGATTGGATACTTCAAGGCACCATCATCCGCCATTGCACGGACGCGGATCACACCAGTGGTGGTTTCTTCAGATCCACCGTACAGGTTTGGTATCAACTCTAAGTGTTTGCTGTGAAGCGTGAAAATCAGGTCCGCACCGTCGTCCAGTGTCAAAGTGGGTTCAGTTTTGAGTGTCTGTTCGATGCACCAATAGTACTCGTCCTTGTTCAAATTATGCCAAGCATATATTGGCACATCATTGGCAGCAAGCCCCGCCGCTACCTCGTCATTTGTAGATAGAGGATTACATCCAGACCATGCTACGTCCGCCCCAGCGGCCCTGAGGGTTTCCACCAAGACGGCTGTTTCCTTAGTAACATGGAGACACCCAGCAATTCTCATACTCCTCAAGGGTTGACTCTCGGAGTATTTCTTTCTTAGATGTATCAGTACTGGCATGTGCTTTTCCGCATACTCAATCAGCATCCTGCCTTCTTCTGCAAGTCCAATATCCTTCACTTTATGATCTGTCATTATTGTTCTTGGACTACTCAGAACCGTCAAACTTATGAATATTACATCACAATTCAGAATGAAAGGCACCAGATTGAAGATGAGAGTATGCAATCAATTACAGAAACTCAGAGAGAACTACTGCGACTACTTGTGAAGAACTCGCGATGGGGACCTTTGGTCCTGGGGAACTTGATGGGGAAGAGTCGTAACTGGGTATCACGCTCAATTCGCCAACTCGTGGAGAAAGGATGTATCCGTGCGTATAGCACAGTCATTGACCTTGCTCAGGTTTATGGAGTTGGTAGCACAGTTCTCTTCTTGAGGACCAATCCCCGAGAGAAGAATGTGAGTGACCGCTTGCTTCAGATGCCCGAATTGATATCTCTTGATGGCATATCTGGTGAGCATTCACTAGTGGGGCACTTCAGAAAGATAGGTCAGAAATCCTTCGAAAACCTTCTTGATCGAGTTGATGATATCGTTACCATAGCTCTTCAGCCAAAATACAAGCTAATCCAAATACTTACAACCTACAAGAGCCATGGCTTCAAAATCGACACAGAAGCACCTCATGATACACCTCTGTCTGCAAAGGACTTGGAGCTACTAAGCGTGCTATCGAAGTACTCACCAAGTGCTGATAGCCCCTTCCCGCTCTCACAGGCTGAGATTGGAGAGAGGATGCAACCATCTCTGAGCCAACCAGCCGTATCAAAGGCTATCACTCGATTGGAATTGCATAGAGCTATTGTGGGCTACTCCATTGACACTGACCTCTCCTTTATTGGTCTTCCAATCAAGTTCTTTCTCCAAGTGAAAGCTAAACCAGGAACAGCTGCCATCACGGCAAGGAAAATGGTGGAACTTGACGAAATCTGGGATTTGCATCGAACAAGTGAAGACTACAGCCTTTTTGCTACCGTCCGCACTGAAAGCATTAACAGCTACAACAGCTTCCTGAGAAAGCTCTTTGCCAACGAAGACATAATTGATACTCAGTCAACAGTTTCATTTGAAGAGTGGTTTGTTCCACCAAGAACGAAGTAGTCCAAAACAATCCCTATGCGGGTTCATACTGCCCCTCACTTATATCGCTGTTCCCAATCCATAGTCGTTTCCATATTCCATCACCGAAGTTCATGGCCAGTATGATGCTTCCAAGGACTGTCATTACAGCTGTGAAGAGTGTATTTGCTATTGTGAATCCAAGAGCAATGTTTCCACCCTCGGCGAAGAAAAGAACCACTGGGCCCACGATCTCTCTTGGATCTATCCATGGCCAGAAGACAGGATTGAATGGATGCATTGGTATATCCACAAGCACATGAAACAAAGCGCCCAACATACATGACAGAATCAAGATTGGAGTTATTCTGCAAGCCTCTTTTACCTCATTATATTCCAAGCAAAAGAAGAATGAAATGATTGGAGGATACAGAAGCTTTGTCACAATTACTGCAAGTGCTGTTCCCACGGTGACCACGCCAATAAGGCTATGGAGGAGAAGATGGTCATAGACACCGGGAAAGAAGATCCACATCAATGGTATTTCTATGTCCGGAATGACTGAACCAACAGTGAGTCCGGGGAGTGATAGTCTCCTATTTGTCTTCGAAAGCAAGTATCCAACAGGATAATGGAATGGTGTGAATGGTATCGCAATTCCTCCTCGTCAGTTCATGTCAGGATGGCTTTTCCTTTTCAATATGTTTAAGGACAAGAGATTGTACGCCTCACAAAGGTGCACTTGATGGGTTTACTTGAATTCGAAGGCAAATCTCCAAAGGTTGACGAGGAAGCGTACATATCTCCGCGTGCATCTCTAATAGGTGACATAGAGATTGGGGCCGACAGCAGTATCTGGGAATTTGCGATACTTCGGGCGGACATGAACTTTATCTGCGTTGGAAAGGGAACATCAATCCAAGACAACTGCTCGGTGCATGTGACACACACGAATCCGACTATCATTGGTGACTATGTTACGTGCGGCCACAACTGTGTGGTTCACGCATGCGAAATTGGCCATCGATCAGTCGTTGGGATCGGTGCAGTTGTTCTAACCGGCGCGAAGGTTGGTAATGACTGTGTAATTGGTGCAGGATCTGTTGTCACTGAGAATAGCGTAATTCCTGATAATAGTCTGGTTCTCGGAATTCCCGGGAAAGTCGTGAAGGAGGTTTCGGAGGGTATGAGAGAAGCCTTTAGAGCAGGTGCTGAGATCTATGTCGAACTCGGACGAAGACACAAGAAATCAATATAATGCTCAAGTCTAGTAGAGACTTCTGATGAGCTGGGAGGGGGGACTGGTCCTTTGACCATGAAATCAATTGGAAATAGTTACACCATATTCACTGGAGTCATGCTCATTCTTGTCGCTTAATCAGTATCGGCACAGCTGAATCTTGTACTGAACGTACGACAAGAAGATCAGCGTCTGTATGGCGGCGCGTCCGAAACATACTATGCGAAATTAGATGTAGCTGAATGTGTAGCTGTGGTTGATGACGATACCCCGGGACTTTATCATTCCCGAAGAACGGCTTAGAGCAGCTAAGATTCATTCTGTCTTCAAAACCGATCGACTGTCCACCTAGTGTCCTTATTGCCAAGCGGCCTTGAGTCGATAGGAGATTGATTAGACCAGCCAGCTTGAAGTGGAGCGTAATTACTGTGAATGAATTGTCTGAGCCACCTTCAAGAGAGAGTGAATAAAACCTAATCTAGAACTCGAACAGAAAGAATGACACAGCTCCCTATCTAATATTCCATTCTAAAGAAGCGGAGGTCCATCACAAGGGCAACACATCCACCTGAAACCTAGAAATTGTATCTTGGGATGCAAAGACCGCATCGATTCATGTACACTAAGCTGATGCAACGGAATCATGCCTACATTCTTCCCGTCGAAATCCAAAGTTAGCTTCGGTCTGATGTCTATTGAAACAGCTTCAGCAACTTATAGCCCTGAATCACCGAATAGAGTATAATGGTGTAGACCGTGAGCTTCTGCATTGCAGCATCGGAAATTACGAAGATATGCAGGAAAAGGATTGTACAAGTCAAGTATCCAAACAAGTCGTAGAGATATCCGTACTCCTTGTTGTTGTTGATGATAACGATAGAATAGAGTTCTATTGCTATTGCGAACAGCGTGAAGAATAGCAGTGTTGACAATCCATGCTGAAATGGGAAAGCGTCGCTAGCAAAGATACCAACTCCAGCCAGACAGGGTTCTGCAATTATACCAATAATAGTGCCAATTGAGCTGATTTTCTCTGGCATAGTGTCAGTGAACACTGTCCGTGTCGTCGGCCAGAATGGTATTGAAAGGGCGCCTGCCAGTGTTGTGGCAGTAGCGAAAAAGAACCAATTCAGGGGAGTTGGTATCCCACGCGTCACCGATAATCCCAATGAGATAAAGCTGTCTTCCAGAAAGGAATAGCCTTCTGAATAGAGTATCATCAGTACGAATGTATGATGACAAACTGAATCCCAGCTACTGCTCCACACCACGCTCCAGTTCTTTTCCAGTTACTCTTTATCATTTGTTGCGTCTCTTTTCGATTTCCTCTTCCCTCAACACTCGTCGAAGGACTTTGCCCACTTGGCTCATGGGCAAAGATTCTACAATGGCAACCTCTTTTGGTCGCTTGTATCCAGCCATTCGTTCTCTGCACCATTCGATGAATTCTTCTTCCGTTGCAGTCTGACCCTCCTTCAGCACAATGTATGCCTTGACATATTCATTGGTCGGGTAATCCTTGCGAGGCAGACCAATGACGGCAGCTATTGCTACCTTTGGATGCTCGAACAAGATGTCTTCTATCTCCCTTGGATAGGCTTTGAGCCCCCCGACATTCACAATGTCTTTCTTTCTATCACTAATGTATGTATAGCCAAACTCATCCATATGTCCAATGTCACCAGTCAAGAAGAATCGCTTTCCTCCGAAATCACGCATCACTGCTGCTGTTTCCTCGGGCTTTCCGTAATAGCCCTTCATCACCTGTGGTCCATGAACTGCAATTTCGCCTGTTTCACCAATTGGCATTTCCTTCGTGCCGGTTTCAACATCGACAATCTTGCATATAGTATCTGATATCGGGATTCCTATTGATCCGAACTTCCTATCACATCTGCTTGTTGGATTGATGTGGGTCACAGGGGAAGTTTCAGTCAGACCATACCCCTCGAACAGAAGCGCTCCAGTAACTGCTTCGAAGCTCTTTGCCAACTCGGGTGGCAGCGGAGCTGCTCCGGAGCTGCAGATCTTGACCGACCTAAGGTCGTATCTGGAAGCATTTGGATGGTTTACAATTCCTGCATAAAGGGCAGGTACGCAATTCAGAACTGTTCCCTTCTCTCGTTCAAGTTCCTTCAGAAGGTCCGTTAACGGTGGTTTTCCGGCTCTCGGGTCCGGAATGCAGACAAGCTTTCCTGCATACCAAGTGGACATTAGCATTGTGAGCGTAAGACCATAGCTATGATACCAAGGCAATGCACCAACGAAGACCTCCTCGCCATATCTAACGCCTCCGGAAACATCGACATCTTCTTCCTTCAGATAGACCCACTCTGCTATCTGAAGCACGTTAGAGATCAAGTTCGTGTGCATCAGTTCTGCTCCCTTGGGGGTTCCAGTAGTCCCACCAGTGTAGATCAATATCGCGGTGTCCTCTGGATCGATTCTGATGTCAGGTGCATTAGGCTCATGTGTCGCCAATACCTCTTCGTAGAAGAAGGTCTTATCTTCTTCATAGAATGGGCTCTTTGGAACCCTGCCCAGCAATCCCCCAATTCTCGCCTTGATTTTTGGCAGAAATGCTTTCACACTACAAACGACCACGGTTTCAATCTTGGTGTCTCTTATCGCCTCATAGCAGGTTGGTGTGAAGGTTGGATGGTCCAAGACGAAGACTGCCACAGCTCCAGTATCAGTCAACTGGTAGTTGAGTTCAGGTGCTTTGTACATCGGATTGCACGTTACGACTTTGGTCCCTGCCTTCAGTGCTCCAAAGAACACTGGAGGGTAGTGAGGGACATTCGGTAGAAAGATTGCTATTCTGTCACCTGCACGAATTCCTCTCTTGACTAGGAAATCTGCAATCTTATTTGCATCTTCTCGTACCTGAGAGAATGTTCTTGATGTTCCCATGAACACAGTATAAGGAAGGTCACCACTCGTTTCTGCGGCTCTGTCCAGCATTGCGAATAGCGGCTCCTTGGGGTATTCAAGCGATTTTCTTGCATGTTTTGGCCATTTTGGGCCGTATTGCCAATACTGCTCTTCCATTTCATGAATCCTTCCTCACGGTTGTATTAGCTGATTCCACATTATTGAACAACTTGCTCATATTCTTTGGTAATCTCTATCCGAAATCCGGAGCCAACATACATCACTCCGCTCTCTCATGAATTGATACTTCTCTATGGTTTGAAAGGGTGTTCAATGGCCCTTTCAAAGGAGCTCGTCCAGAGGTCGTCCCCCCAATTCCTCACCATTTCCTTCATCTCTTGGCTGTAGAAATTTCTCGGAAGCTGTATTGTAGATCGAACAATGGCAACAAAATATGATATTCCAGTCCTTCGTCCATGTGGAGTAATATCCCGTACTGGTAATAGAAGTATATGTTGCTGTGCACAAGTAACTCGCTCGTATTCCTCCTGCCTAATGCCCAAGGCTCGAATTACCCTTGCTCTTCCCCTTTCCGTTATCGCCGTGCTAATTGGATTTCTTCCACCACCTGAAAAGCCGCTTGATAGTGGTTCTGAGTAGAATTCTGGTGATGTAGTTGATGAATGCGCTAGGCAAGTCCAAGCGGCTCTTCTGCTGGATTTGTACCATAAAGAATAGTCAAAACTCTTCCAACTATCCTTGAAAAGCTCTTTAAGGGCCAAGTCAAGATATGCTGTTAAGGCTTGCCTTGGTTCTCTGGCCTTCTCAATCCTGTCTGCGCAGATGCCTCTATTAATCAGGGTTGCCATTTTTGCCTTTGCCGGTGTTTCAGCTTCTCTGACTTTTCCGTTAATGTTGTTAATCAATGTATCACGATAAGGAATTCTTTCAGATTTGAAAGATGGCAAGATTCTCTTTCTACACCGTCTAACTGACCCTGAGGGTCCATCAAGCCACTTTCGAATGAATTCCGTCAATTCCTCCCACATACACTTGAATCGTTCCCAATTCAGTTTCTGCTGTGAATAGAAACCATATGAGAATGATGTCAATGCTATCGCAAATATGGACAGCTGAAATGGGAGTATCATCTCCTCGGGCATAGGAAAACTCGATGTCATGTCAATAAGCAACTCCGACGCCAAGAGAATAAATCCCAAGGCGAACGAACCAAATGCACGATTATCGTAATCTGACAGGGACTTCACCTTCCACTCCTATTTACTCAGGAATTTGTCCCTTACACCATCAATCAGTCGACGAATCCTTGATCTTGTTTTGCGTGTTCCTGAGCTGGATTCCAACAATGACAGATGCTCATCGTTGCGATGTAGGGGGATTTGTTTGAGTATTGTTGTGTTACCCTTTTCTCCATAGATATTCTTATAATCAATAGATATTTTGATACTCATGTTTACTATCTTCTTCATTGTGTCTGGATTTGCTCTGATTCTTAGAGTGATATGTTTCTGTTCGTGACTAATAGAATCAAACTGGTTCGGTGGGCTCCATAAGAATGTGATTCCTTTCGTGAGGGACTTGGGATGAAGTAGGCTGGCATGGATTCGCACATCCTTTGCAATGCCTTTTCCATGGTTTTGAATCTGAATGTGTGCCACGGGGAATGTCTCTCCTATAGTTTCTTGAAACTCAACTACAGGATAGAGATAAGGATGTCCCATGAATCCCCTCTCTGAGATATTCAACATGGCCATGTACGTAACGACTTCTTCAAGCGAAGATCCTCCACAGGAATAGATTCGATCCCCTAGCGGCACCTGTGCTCCTCCCAGCACACTATGCAGCAACTTGGGGCTTAAGGATTCTCTGCTACTGTATCTGCTTCTCAAGTTCCTAATCGTCTTGCGCAATGTCGAGGCTGCCTTAACAAGTTCAGGCCTCATCATTGCGATCGTACTTGATTCATCTGGTGCCAAAAAGTGTTCCAAGAGATATTCGGCATACTTCAGCTCATCCCACGATTTATCAAGAGTTCTGATGAATTCATCAGGAAATCTAGACCTGCCTACTTGAACAACGTATTCAGCAGCTACGAAGAGATGCTTCATGACTTCATGGTACACCGAATCGTCATGACACCGCTTTGCAGCCTTCGGATAATGTGGCAGGAAGCTGGTTTTTGCAAGTTTGCTGGCTTCTGCTGCTTTGTCGTGCCAAAAAGCCGCCTGTGCAAAATTCCTTCCCTTTCGTCCAAATCTGGTCCTTGCATCATAGAGAACAGCACTCAAATGGTTCTTCTGACCAAGTAGCATGGAAAAGATGTAAGAATCTGGCCAGACATCGCTGTAAGCCACATCTCGATGTGCGAGTGAGGACTTCTCAATAGTATCTACGCTTTCCTGAAGGGTTTCCACAAGCTCTACGAAGGTTCTCTTTTTAAGGTTAAATTCCAACTGGGCCTGTGAAGCTGTTGCATACATGATAAAGAAACCCAGCAAGGGATTAAGTTCTCCGAAAAGCCCATCCATCATATATTCACATGCATCACTTGCATATTTCGCGGCGCTAGTATATTCGACAAGGGCGGCTTTGCGGTCCTGCTTTTTGACCAAAGAATCTGCCATCCATATATGTGGCAATACTTGGCAAGCTGCACTTATCCCCATCAGAGATGAAAAATCGGAGATGTTTTCGGCCATTATCGCTTCATCGGCAGCGGCTAGGTAGAAATCCCTTGCGGACTTCGAAATCATTATCGCTTGAGTTGGATTCCGGCAAACGGGAATCTTCATTAAACGCGAGAGAGCTTCGCACCTGAGAGCTCTACTTCTCTCAATGTGAACATAGCGCGTATCCACTGAACGAGATTGAGCTGCAACCTCCTTGAAGGCACTAGAAGCAGCTTCATACTTCTCTGATGCCAGAGCGAATAGCCTTCGTCGCTCTTTCTCATCAAGTGCAATCTCTGTTTCATTGGCACGCCGGAAGGCGATCTTGTAAATCCCCCATGCACTCTGATTCATACTTCTGATATCAGCCCAATCGCTCCAGACTTTCAAGTAGATTGGTTTTGCACCTTGAGCTGTTGCAAAGAGCTCCGAAGTCAGCTTATACTCCTGTGATGCCAGCTCAGCAATCTTTACTGGATCGATATAATTGTCTTCAAATTTGTAGTCGATTTCGCTTGGCTGTGATAAGATGATATCCTGACTTTGATTGTAGGATGATATGGAACCTAGGATTGAGAAGTAGAGGGCCTTCATCAACTGGCCAAATGCTGCTCTCAGACTGATTTGCTTCTTTGACATCTTCACCAAGGCGTTCTCAGTGTGCATACCCCTAGCAACATTAAGACAATTCTGCAATTGAGTTGGAGTATTACTGCCATGAAATGCTTGTGTGTATCTGCTGAATAGGGATAGTTCTTTCCTTGCCCATTTTGTAACTGGTTTCAATTGAGAGAAATCTCGTGAATCCGAAGCTTGAAGCCTTGGAATCCTTGAAAGGTAATCTACTGCCACTTTAATCATCAACAGATCTCGCCAGGCCGCCAGCCACAGCTTCTCTCGGGTCTGTAACAATGAAAGATGAAGAACTCCGAAAATGATTTCTCTAATCTCACTGATTTCTTCTTCTTCATCAATATTCTGATTCCATTCAATCGATTTCAATTTCGAAAGGAGCATTAAATAACATCTTTCGAACTGCTCTGCTGCGATCCATGCAACGTCAGACCAAGGCTTTCCCCGGGCCGACATAAGATTTGGGAAATCCACGTCGACAATCTGCTGCTGAAGGCTAATCGCATCATCGAGGTCATTGTCGATGCTTATCGCTTCACAGACCTCGATCCTTCTGGATTTGACTTCATTGAATGGCTTTGTCCAGTCTCCACAGAAGATGGATTTTCTATTTCCTTGTTTATTCTCTTCCAGCATGATATTTACAAGGTCCTCGAAACTAGGGATGTGGTCATTCATTGCTTCACATGTTTTCTTCATGTAATCCCTGACAGAGTCAAGTTCATTCCAGTAGTCCTCGTATTCAGAGTCATTTTTCCGCATTTTCGAAATCACTACATCTTCGACTTGGTCTGAGTAAATGCGTGTTGCACGAAAGCTCCAACGAAGGAAAATCAGTTTCCAGAATGTTTGGAAAACTACTCCTGATTCTCTTTCTTCTACAGCCCATATGATAGAATCAGTTAGTCTTTGGAGGTCCAAGGCTTTCGCTTTTGTGCTTGGATTGGGTCCTAGATTCTCCGCAGAACTCAGAAGACTGCCTACCAGTTTGGATTGATCATGGAGATTACTAAGGACTTCGTCAAAAGCCACAAGAAATCTTCGGAGTCTGATTATCCAATCAAATTCCTCCTCCACAATGGAGTCATGGCTTAGGAACACAATATCAGAAATATACTTGCGAGATCGACCCGACAGCTTGGCAGCAAGATCTGCGTCGTTTGTGATTAGTGCAAGAACCAGAGTCTTCAGTGAGAGTGCTATCGAAAGCCAAATCAAAGACTCAAACGATTCATTGCTAGTTTCAAGCAGAGACTGTTCAATCTCGTCATAGACATGATAAGAATCCTTGAATGACCGAGTTGAAAGGTGCTTGTTGTACCATCGTGAGCATATCCCAAGGACAAAATCCCTTTCAGCAACTGCAAACTTGGCTCTCAATTCATCATTGCCAAGACCAGGAACTTCAGTTTCATCAATCCATCTCTCGATTGATTCTTGATCCCACGTCAAGAGATGATCTCCGAAGAATTGGAAAATCACTGTTGACAGTCTCTCCATAACACACGGCGTGAATAGGGTAATCTCTCCAGTATATATATCAAACTATGCTGCTCAAGAAATTCGTCTGCGCAGAGTTGAAGCCATATCCACACACATGTTCTTTCTCAGCTTGGGACGGGGTATGAATATTCCTTCCTCCAATTCACTACGTCTTCTATCATCAGATGTCTATGTTTCTTCGGTGACCTGCAGCCTATTCGGGCTAAGACTCTTAGATGAATGGAAACAAAGGGGGGTACTCCCTTTTCTGGAGCTACCCATTTCTCTTGTTGAGTTCTGCTTCTCGGAGTTCTCTTCTAAGGACCTTCCCCACTGCAGTCATAGGGAGACTGTCTACGAATTCGACTTCTTTTGGCCGTTTGTAACCAGCCATTCGCTCTCTGCACCAGGTAATGATCTCTTCCTCCGTCGCAGTCTCTCCCTGCTTCAATACCAAATATGCTTTGACATACTCGTTAGTTGGGTCTTCCTTGCGAGGTAAACCAATGACTGCTGCCATAGCGACCTTTGGGTGTTCGAAGAGAATATCCTCTATCTCTCTAGGATAAGCTTTCAAACCGCCTACGTTAACAAGATCCTTCTTTCGATCTGAAATCACAAAGAAGCCGTCCTCGTCCTGGTGGCCAATGTCTCCTGTTAGGAAGTATCTCTGGCCGTCAATCTCACGAAACACCTCAGCAGTCTCTTCTTCTTTGTTCCAATAGCCTTTCATGACCTGTGGGCCGCTTATGGCAATCTCGCCGGTTTCGCCCTGCTTGAGCTCTTTCGTACCTGTTTCCAAATCCAAAACAGCGACATAGGTGTCAGATATTGGTACTCCTATAGACCCAAACTTGCGCTTGTTTTTCAACGAAGGATTCGCTGTTGCAAGAGGCGAGGTCTCAGTGAGTCCATATCCCTCGAATAATGTAGCACCAGTGACATCCTCAAACTGCTTCGCCAGCTCAGGAGGCAACGGTGCAGCACCCGAGCCACAGGCCTTGATTGAGCTCAAATCATACTTACCGACATTGGGATGACTCACGATGCCCGCATACAAGGCAGGCACACAATGCATGATCGTCCCTTTGTTCTTCTCAATCTCCGAGAGCATTTCCGACATGGGAGGCTTGCCTGCCCTAGGGTCCGGGATGCAGATGAGACTGCCTCCCTTAAGATAAGAAGCTACCATGGTGAGGGTCAATCCATAGCTATGATACCATGGCAAAGCACCTACATAGACATCTTCTCCTGACTTAAGCTTCTCAGGAGTTCCGCCCTCTGGAGGATCTAGTTGAACCCATTCATCTATCTGAAGTACATTGCTATACAGATTATGATGTGTCAGCATTGCTCCCTTGGGCGTTCCTGTCGTTCCACCCGTGTATAGAATCAGCGCAAGATCTTCCTTCGGATTGATTTTCACGTCCGGAGCATTTGGCTCATATTGCGCAATTATGTCATCGTAGAAGATGGCGTTCTCCTCATGATAGGGACTCTTTGGTATTTTACCCAGCAGACCGCCAAGAACAGCCTTAGCCTTAGGCAGGAATCTCTTGACACTACATACAACAACTGTGTTCACATCAGTTTCTTTGACAGCCTCATAGGTGATTGGTGTAAAGGCTGGATGATCCATGCAAAATACGGCTTTTGCACCAGAGTCCTTCAGCTGGAAATTGAGTTCTCCCGCCTTGTACTGTGGGTTGCAGGTGACCGTAGTCGCTCCGGTCTTCAGAATTCCGAAGAATATCGGTGGATAGTGAGGTAGATTTGGCAGGAAAATGGCCACTCTGTCTCCTTTGCCAATTCCTCGATTGGTTAGGAAGTTGGCAATTCTCTCTGCATGATCTTTCACTTCTGCAAAGGTTCTCGACACGCCAGAGAAGATGGTTGACGGTGAGTTCGGATACTCCGCTGCAATCCTGTCCAAGAGTGCGTATAGCGGCTCATCTGGATAGTCCAGGGATTTCTTCACTGTTTCTGGCCATCTACTCTTGTGCCAAAGCATTTCTTCCATCTGTTCTCTCCTCTCTCTAAGGTCAGAATCAACTGCTACGATACAGAAATCGTGCATTTGACATAACTCGATGTAATAGCATCGGTGCCTGATATTTCCTTCTGCGGCTGGAGAAGGCACAGTTCTTTCCACACTGAAGGGCAATTCCTAGCGGATATCTTACACAACAAATAAGACTCTGGATAACAAATGAATAAGGCATACTGACTGCTGTCCATAATCTTTGTTATGGTGATTCGAATGAGCTATTCGCGTGTTGTCGAGCAATCTGACCAGGCAATAAGAGAACTTACTGAAGCGGGAGAACAGATCCTCGGCTATATCTACCCTCATTTCCCTCTGGAGATAGCCATGGCACATGGACTTCTCCCCTCTCTTGTTCGGACAAGTCCCTCAGCTGGGGGCGGGTATGAATCAAGCCTGCAGACATTTGCTTGTTCACTCACTCGTAATATCTTTAGTCAACGAGCTAGCGGACATCTTACCACTTTTTCTGGAATCGTGTTCTCAGGAAATACATGTGACTCTTTGCAGAATGTCGGTGAGGTGTGGAGAAAGCGTTTCCCTGACGACAAAACTTTCAGACTTACATACCCCGCAGCAATCCCAAGTGAATCTTCGGTCACCTTTTTGGCAGAAGAACTTAGGAAATTTAGTGTGGCTATTGACAGCGAATTCAAGATGCCGTTTTCTGAGGAACTTTTCAAAGATGCTGTCGCACTGATTTCAGAAATTCGTGAAAGCCTGCAAATGCTATATGCCGCCCGTGTTCTCTCCCCTAAGCTTTTGGAGTACTCCACTCTGTCTAGTCTGATTACTGGATTTCTCACTGCTCCCACTACATCGGTTCTTGATAATGTTCTCGAAATAAGATCTTCAACAATGGAGGATCTTGAGATGCAGGTAGACAGAGATCTTGTTTCAGAACTTCAAAATGCATTTCTAAGGAAAGACCTGATGGATATAGGGAAATTCGATGAATCCATATCTATTAGACTTCTTCTCGTTGGAGGAATGATTGAAACGAATGCTCTTTCAGAGTTTCTCAAAAGTGTCCCCAACTTCTCGGAAGATATGATTATCCTTGACTTACTATCATATGGATTCAAGACCGCATTCACTCCGTCCATATCCTTGGTTGGTGACCCCTTTGAGAACTCTGCACGAGCAATACTTGGGTCTCTAGGAGAACCAACTCAAGAGGGTCTCTCAGATCGAGTTCGTTTCCTAAAGGAGATACTCTCTAAACTCTCAATCAATGGTTTGATAATCTGTGAGCAGTCTTTCTGCGATCCTGATGAGTTTGAGGCGCCATCTCTGGCAAGGGCAGCAGAGGATTTACAGGTGCCATCAGTTCGACTTCCTATTGACCCCGAACTGTCCGACCGTGTGCGATTGGAAGGACGAATACAGACGTTTCTAGAAACGCTAATGTAAAATGAAGTTGTGATAGCCGTGACCGAACAGAAGAAAGAGAAGGCTTATCGTTTACTGAAATCCAGTGCTTTGTTGCAGCAGATTATGTTTCGCTATATGATGGAAGGACAAATCGCCAGCGAAGAGGGAAACCTTGCTTGGGTCACTTCGGGTTTCCCTGTTGAGATTCCTGTTGCTATGAACATTGGGATTTCTTATCCTGAACAATATGGAGCTGTTGTTGGTTCTCAAAGGATGGGCCCTGAACTATGTGGGTTTGCAGAAGGACTTGGCTACTCCCAGGAACTCTGTTCCTACGCCCGATCAAGTATCGGTTCTGTGAAGCATCCAGACCAAAGCCCCCTTGGTGGTCTTCCAACTCCACAGGCTCTTCTTGCCTGCAATAACATATGCGGCACGGTCCTACGATGGTATGATACCGTATCTGAACTCACTGGCGCTCCAGTATTTCTTCTGGATACCCCTCCACTTGAAGGAGAACAGCCTGAGCATCACCGTGACTATGTTCGGAAAGGATTGGATAAACTCGTGGACTTTCTGGAACAAGTCTTTGGAAAGCCCCTTGCAGACGAGAGAATGCAAGAAGTTGCTTTGTATTCAACGGAAGCAGTTGGTCTGTGGACACAGTGCCTGGAGGCCTGTAAGGCCAAGCCGAGCCCGCTCAACTGTGCAGATCGCTTCTTGACCATGGCTCCCATAGTCTCACTGCGTGGGACTGACTATGTAAAGGACTTCTATGTATCGCTTCTTGCCGAAGTCAAAGAACGCATATCCAATGGAGTCGGAGCTATTAAGGAGGAGAAGATACGACTTCTATGGGATAACATCCCCCCATGGTTCACCATCTTCCGCTTCTTCAATGGGCTTGCCAAGCGAGGTGTTGTCTTTCCTGCAGATACCTATACTCATGCTTGGACAGGGTCCATAGAAGGTGATAACTTGTTTGATAGCGTTGTCAGCATCTACTCCAATGTCTACTTAAACAAGGGCCTAGACGCAAAGATTGACAAAATGTGTCAGCTGATCCAGAACTACGATCTGGATGGCTTCATCATGTTTTCAGTACGCTCGTGCAAGAGATACTCCCTTGGGCAACTAGTATCGAAGGAACTTGTCACTGAGAGGACAGGTGTACCAGGTGTGGTTATAGAGGGTGACATGGTGGATAGTCGGTTATTCAACGAAGCACAAATACAAATGCGTGTTGATGCGCTTCTGGAGATGTTTGCATAGGATTGTATAAAGATGGGCGGACATACTTTCGGAATTGGATTGGATATTGGATCTACAACGGCAAAGGGTGTCTTAATCGACGAAACCCGAAAGATACTCGCCCAACACATTCAAAGCATGGGTGCCTCAGCTGCCGCCGCTGGAAGAGAGGTCCTTGGCGTCTTGACCGAGGTCTCAGGTGTCCAAGCCTCTGATCATAAGATAGTTGGAACTGGCTACGGTCGAGCAATGATTGAGAAGTCCTCGGAAAATGTCACAGAGATCACATGCCATAGTATTGGAGTGAACTCGCTTAATCCCGATATCCGGATGCTTGTTGATGTGGGTGGTCAAGATTCGAAGGTCATCCGAATTAGCTCCGGTGGTAGACCAACGGACTTCGAAATCAATGACAAATGCAGCGCTGGTACAGGTCGTTTTCTTGAAGTGATGGCACATGTACTTGAGGTGTCCATCAACGAATTAGGTCCTCTTGCCTTACAATCTGAGTCACCAAGCAAGATAAGCAGTACATGCACAGTTTTTGCAGAGAGCGAGGTGGTTGGGCGCATTGGTTCAGGTGATTCACCAGCTGACATTGCAGCTGGCGTCCACATGGCCATGGCAAGTAAGATTGGCACGCTTGCAAAACGGGTCGGAATCATCAAGCCTGTCGGATTGACTGGCGGTGTCGCTCTCAATCCTGCTTTCCGACATTATCTATCCGAGAATCTCGAGGCTGAGATTTGGATTCCTGAACTCCCACAACTCACAGGCGCGCTTGGTGCAGCAATATTGGCCCTTCAATGACTCAAATTGCAGGTCCTCAACCGCCAAGGATATTAATGAAACCTTTACGGGGCGCTTGTAAGTCAATGTGTTCATGGTGGACGGTATGGAGCTAGCCATCGGATTCATCTTGGTCATCCTACTAAGCCTAGCCTTTGCTGGAGTCATTTGGCTAATTGGCAAGTCTGTCGCTCCAATAGCCAGAACCACAGGCAATGCGGTTGATTCCTATGCTTGCGGCGAACCGGCATTCCTGGGAGGAAAAGTTCAGTTCAATCTTGAGCTGTTCAATTTCGCCATGTACTTCATGCTCTTCGACATCCTTGGCTTCATTCTATTCCTCTCATGGGCAAATCCCGGCATAGTGGTGATTACATATCTTATGATTGCCTTGGTCGCTGTAGCATATGTTTCTGTCACACCTCAGGAGATAGGATAGGAGGTTACAAAGTTGGGTTTCCTTCGAAAACTGATTAACAGGGCACGTGTCAAGTCCCCATACGTATTCCACTTCAATAGCGGAAGCTGCAATGGATGTGACATCGAAATCATTGCAGCACTCATGCCACGCCTAGATCTGGAACGTTTCGGGATCAAGTTGGTAGGGAGTCCTCGTCATGCAGATGTTATGCTATGTACAGGTCCTGTTACTGAGCAAATCAAGCCTCGGCTGCAGAGAATATACGAACAGATGGCCGAACCCAAGTTCGTTGTGGCAATTGGTTCTTGTGCATGTAGTGGGGGCGTATTCAGGGGGAGCTATAACGTTCTAGGTGGCGTTGATCAGGCAATTCCCGTTACTGCTTATATCCCAGGATGCCCTCCTAAACCCTCGGCAATCACCTATGGCGCATATAAGCTTCTTGAGGTCTTGTCTGAGCAACTTGGTATCAGTGAAGATGTTGCAGCAGAGCCTGTAGCTGAAGAGCAAACCGAATCTATTAAGGAAGCTGTAGAGGCATGACTGAAACCGAAAGCGTGACTGAACACCATATGGCTCCCGAAGAGGAGCATGAGGAGGAATATGCTCTCTTCAGGCAGGTAATGGCTGACCTTGAAGGAGATGTACTAATCGAAGGTTCTTACGTTCACAAACAACCCCGTCGCCTTTTCTTTCAAGTCTTGCCCGACAAGCTTCGAGATGTAGTTCAGTACTTTATGACTACACATGATATGTGGCAGGCAAGTACATTGTCAGGTCGAGACCTAGGTGATGACCTTCAAGCTAACTACCATTTCTTTCTGAATGACCAAAAAATCGCCATTACTTTACGAGTCAATGTGCCGCGAAACAAACCTGAGTATTCATCGATTACAGACCTGATGCCAGCCTTCGAGTTCGTGGAGAATGAGCTTCGTGAATTATTTGGAGTAATTCCGGTGGGTCATCCAAAACCACGCAGATGCGAATTGCCTGAAAACTGGCCCAAGAACGAGTATCCGATGAGAAAGGATTGGGCTGACCCAAGGGGGCTTATGCAGAGATCGAAGACCACAGGTCCCAAGAAGCCGGAGGAGTACTAAGAATGACAGAATCAGACGAACCCAGAATCGTAATTCCACCAAGAGTGACTATACCCATTGGACCCCAGCATCCTGCACTGAAGGAACCAGGAATGTTCAAGCTTACAGTAGAGGGTGAGCGGATAATTGATGCTGAGGTGAATATTGGCTATAATCACCGTTCCATTGAGAAAATTGCTGAGGGGCGAACATTTCTTCAGGTACTGTATCTTGCTGAACGAATCTGTGGCATCTGTTCTGCGACCCACAATGGCACCCTTGCTCAGGCTGTTGAGGCTGCAGCCGAAGTAGAAATTCCGGAAAGGGCCAAATTCATACGGACCTTGACATGGGAGTTGGAGCGTATCCATTCACACATTCTATGGCTGGGTGTTGCATTCCACGAGGTTGGTTTTGATACCGCGTTCATGTATTCTTGGCGTGACCGTGAAGTTGTCATGGACCTACTGGAAACTCTGAGCGGAAATCGTGTAAACTATGCAATGAACACCATTGGAGGTGTTCGTCGAGATGTTACTGACTCCTTGAAGGAAACACTTCTGAAGGGCCTAGACAAATTGGAGGAACGCATGAAGTACTACCGCGATGTTGCCATCTATGAAAAGACCTTTTGGAACAGGGTCGATGGCGTTGGTGTCTTACCTAATAAAATAGCAAAATCTCATGGGGCTGTTGGACCTACGGGAAGAGGAAGTAATGTGCCCACTGATGTTCGTTTTAATGATCCTACTCAGGCTTACGTTCATCTGAGAGATTCTGGCGAGTTTGAGATGGTCTTGTCAGATCGTGAAGATGTAGCAGGTCGAGCTATCGTACGAGTGGTCGAGACCATCGAGGCCGTCCGAATGTGTCGTTGGCTACTGCATAACCTCCCTGACGGTCCAATCCGTGAGAGAGTACGACCAAGGATTCAACCAAACGAAGTGCTTGCTAGGTACGAGGCCCCTAGGGGCGAGGTCATTCATTATCTCGTGACCAACGGCTCCGACAAACCTGAGCGTTGGAAGGTTCGTGCTCCAACACACGCCAATTGGGTCAGTATGGCATACACTCTTCGTGGAGGTTATCTAGCTGATGCACCAATCATTCTGGCCGCCATTGACCCATGTTTCAGCTGCACCGACAGAGTGGTTCTGGTAGATGCTGAGGACGAAACAATTCAATTGAAGCCTCTTGATGTGCTCAGGGCCGAGTCCAACAAATGGTATGAGTCTAGGACTTAGGAGGAGAAATTTGATGCAGGGAATTCTAGATGGAATTGTTCATATACTGATTCAGAGCTTCGGGATTCTTGTTTTCCCTGGAATTTTCTTCATCTCATTTCTTGCATTGCTTTGGGAGTGGATTGACCGCAAATTCTACGCCCGGCTCCAAAACAGAATGGGCCCGATGCATACTGGTTGGCATGGTATTCTGCAGCCGCTAATGGACTTCTTGAAACTCCTTGGAAAAGAAGATCTCACACCTGAAAAGGCGGACAAAAGAAGCTTCGCTGCTGTTCCCTTTGTAATGCTCAGTCTGAGTATCATACTAACCATGTTTCTACCCATTGTTGACATGAATCCCTTAGTTCCTGGAATACAAGGCATTCTGAGCTTTGAGGGCGATGTAATCATCGTACTCTTCATCTCCACACTGATGGCTATTACAATCGTCCTTGCAGGCTATTTCTCGTCGAATCCTTTTGGACAGACCGGCGCGGCCAGAACAGGTATGCTTCTCATCAGTTTTGAAATTCCGCTCATCATCTCCATGATCACTCCAGCAATGTTAACTGGAAGTCTGCGCGTATCTACAATTATGAACAGACTGGCGGGACAAGCCGGTATCGCCTCGCTTCCGCTGGCTTATCTCTGGCTCCTAATTCTACCCTTCATTATCTTCATTGTTGCAATACAGGCTGAGCTTGAGCGTATTCCCTTTGACGTCAGTCATGCAGAAACTGAGATTGTACATGGGTGGCAAGTGGAATACAGTGGAAAGAAGCTGGCAATGATACACTTGGCTGAGGATATCATGCTGGTCTATGCGGCTGGCCTTGCAGTCACAATGTTCCTAGGAGGTCCATATCTCTTGGAGTTCATTCCGCTGGAGGTATTTTCCGTTGGATTTGCTTCCTTAATGGCCACAACTTGGGTAGGATGGATATACTATGCTCTTGTATTCATTCTAAAGTCTGTCATTGTCGTTTTGATATTGAGCAACATGAGGACGCTATTTGCACGCTGGCGAATTGACCAGATTGTGCGAGCTGGATGGAAATTCATTGTTCCTTTGGCTTTGGTCAATCTTATGGTGGTCCAATTTGCGCTAGTCTACATATTTCCATTGTTGGGGGTCGTCTGAAAATGCCACGCTTGGGTAAGATGGAACGAGAACTTCTGAAGAGTGCGAGCGGAAAACAGGCAACAGTCCTGTATCCCTTTACGAAGGATGGATTGAACATTCCCGAGGGCCTTCGTGGAAGATGGGTATACAAGCATCCTGACGCTTGTACCGGATGCAAGATCTGTGAGAAGGTCTGCCCAAGCGAAGCAATTGAGATGATAGAATGCAGGGCAGAGGATGTACAGACAAAAACCGGGTATAGGCCTGTTTGTCACTTTGACAGATGTCTTCTCTGTGGTCAGTGCGTAGAATCATGCCCCCGAAACGTCTTGGAGCTATCCGAAACTTTTGAGATGGCGTATCTTTCACGTGAGGATATGATCATCTACTAGAAATTGTACCAGTATCCATCCGCTAATGCCCGTTCCAGAACCAGTGTCCTTACTCTTGCTCGGCCTTTGCTTTCTCTCCAGCCTTCATCCCGAGTTCAAGCGCCTTGACGTTTGTTTCAACGAATCTTGGCCAGCGGTTCTGTATTTGTTTTTTTATACCCTCGACAGACAATATACCGGTGATTGCTGCAAATGCGCCAATCATGACAACATTGGTGGCCTGTTTCGTACCGACTTCTTCATCTGCTATTCGTGTTGCTGGTATCTTATAGAGTTTGACTCCCTTCGGCAAATCGCCCTCAATGTCCACAAGGTCTTCGTCAATGATCAAAACTCCGTTCTCCTTGAGACCGTGAATGTATTCAAGATAGGCCGCACGGCTTAGCGCGATGAACACATCGGGTTCCAGCACCTTAGGATAGTCGATCTCTTCATCTCCAATGACCAGCTCACTCTTGGAGGCACCCCCACGCGCCTCGGGTCCATAGGACTGAGTCTGAACAACGAATTTGTTGTCATATAATGATGCAGTCTCTCCCATGACCACTGCCATGGTGACTACGCCCTGTCCGCCAAATCCACCAATTCGAACTTCGTATCTGCTCACTACTCGGTCCCCTTGATCTTGTCATGCATCTGCTTCAGGACTGCTGTGTATTCGGGCTTCTCGATGTTTACGAACTCTCCGCAGATTATCTTAGTATCATAGTGCAGCTCTGCCTCATGAGGGGGCAGGCCATTCTGAATCTCCGCAACCTCCAGCAGATGCTTATGCATGTCAACACCATCGCCAAGACGATTCATTCTCCCAAAGGCAGTAGGGCATGCTCCCACTATTTCAATGAAGGAGAGGCCTTTTTTCTGGATGCCTTTCTCGATGGATTTTGTGGCTCGCCTTGCCTGAACAGCTGTCCACCGAGCAACAAAGGTGGCACCCGAAGATGCTGCAAGCTTCACTAGGTTGAAGGGGTGCTCTATATTCCCAATAGGTCGAGGACTCGTTTGCGAATATCGCTCGTGCTCTGTCGTGGGACCAAATTGGCCGCCGGTCATTCCGTAGATCTGGTTGTTGATGCATACAATGGTCATATCGAGATTTCTGCGGCATGCATGAATAAGATGATTACCGCCGATGGCAGCAATATCACCATCTCCGCTAACAACAATGACCTCGAGCTCAGGATTTGCAATCTTGACTCCTTCAGCAAATGCAATTGCCCTGCCGTGTGTTGTATGAAATGTTCCTGTCTTGAAATACCCAGAGATTCTCCCGGAACATCCAATCCCTGACACAATCACAACTTTCGTAAAGTCGAGGCCCAGATTATCAATGGCCCGTGCTACCAT
>RDOC01000011.1 GCA_011364985.1 Candidatus Thorarchaeota archaeon
CACGCCATGTCTACGGTAGAGAAAGTCACAGGGTCCAAAGGGAATTTCACAGTCACAATACGAAAGAAGGCACGTTATGTCAACGAAGATACATGCACTGGATGTCAGTCTTGTATCCAGGCATGTCCAGTTGAAGTTCCCAACGAGTACGACTTTGGCCTCTCCCTACGCAAGGCAATCTACATGAATTTCCCGCAGCAAATACCATTAGTAGCTGCAATTGATAGGGAATCTTGTATTGGATGCGGAACATGCGCTGCGGTATGTCCTAACGATTGCATCATTTATGATGATGAGGACAAGGTATACGAACTAAATGTTGGATCTATCATTGTTGCAACCGGAGTGGAGGAATACAAGCCGCTCGACTACGGAGAGTATGGCTATGGGATATTCCCTAATGTAGTCACAAGCCTTGAGTACGACAGGCAAACACATCCAACAGGACCTACCGATGCACACATGGTCAGACCATCAGATGGTAGAGAACCGGAAAGGATCTTATTTGTGAACTGTGTAGGAAGCAGAGATGTACGTGAGAACATCCAAGGGTACAGTAAGCACTGTAATCGAGTGTGTTGCTCTTTCGGTACCAAACTAGCACAGGTCACCAGAATGCACTACCCAGAAGACCATTGTGAGATCATCTATACATACATGGACATGCGAACAGCCGGCAAGGCATTGGAGGAGTTTCTTTGGGATACTCAAAAGAATCAGGGTGTCAAATTCATTCGTGGCAGGGTAGCTGAGATAGCTGAGAATCCAGATACACATGACCTCTTCGTAAAGATGGAAGATACTGAAACAGGAGAGATCATCGAACTTAAGAAGATTTCAATGGTTGTCCTCAATGCCAGTTTCAGGCCATCCGAAGGGACAGAAAAGCTTGCAAAGATTCTCAAAATCAATATCAATGAAATGGGGTACATCGAGGAGGCAAATTCCAGTTCCGCGACCCTTGAAACTAAGCGTCCGGGAGTCTTTGTTGCCGGATGTGCACACGGCCCCAAGGACGGAACAGACTCGGTCAATGAAGGGAAAGGCGCCGCAATGGCTGCACATTCTACCCTCCCAATTCCCAACCCACCAGAGGTTGAGAAACCCCCTCCACTTGAGATTGGAGAGGAGCCCAGAGTTGGAGTCTTCATCTGCCACTGTGGTGGAATCATAGGGAATGTTATCGACTCACCAGGATTGGCTGGGTGGGCAAAGGACTTGCCGAATGTTGCCTATTCAACCGACTATATCTTCATGTGCAGTGACCCAGGACAACAACTTGTTACTGATGCCATCCTAGAACACAAGCTCAATCGCGTAGTCGTTGGTTCATGCTCGCCTCTCCAACATGAACAGACTTTTAGAAGTGCTTTGGAGGCCGCAGGACTCTCAGGATATTATCTCGTAGGCCCAGTGGGTCTACGTGAGCAGCTAGCCCTTGTCAATGCAAAGGCGCCGATTGCCGAGCGTCAAGAAAAGGCTCAGGACATGATTAGAAGCGCCGTCGCTAAAGCGGTCAATAATGAGATAGTACCTTTGAAACCAGTCACAGTGACACGAACAGTGATGGTCGTTGGAGGCGGCGTTTCAGGGATGAAAGCATCCTTGGATATTGCCCGTAAGGGATTTGATGTGATTCTAGTCGAAAAAGAAGAACGATTAGGAGGGCGGCTCAATGACCTATACAGAGTATTTCCAAAGATGGAGCCGGCTCAAGAGATCATTGATGAGCTAATCGCCAAGGTTGAGAAAGAGAAACGAATCAAGGTCCTTCTTAATTCGAAGGTAATGAAAAGGGATGGAACTTATGGTAATTATGAGATGACAGTGAAGGACTTCAAATCTGACGAGGAAACCGTCCACACAATAGGCACCATGGTTATCTCAGTTGGGACGGACACTTATGAGCCCAAAGTAGGTGAGTATGGCTGGGGAGAAGTACCTGGAGTCATGACAACACTTGACCTTGAGAAGAAACTGAAGAATGGTGAACTGAAGAAAGCACCCAAGAATCCTGTTTTCATTCATTGCGTTGGCTCAAGGCAGACTCCTGGAGAAGGAAATCGATACTGCTCTAGGGTCTGTTGTTCTGCAGTCATTGCTATGCAGCACGAACTCAAGGAAATGTTTCCTGATACAAAGATCTTCTCTGCATACAAGGAGCACATACGACCCTTTGCAAATGGCATGGAAGAGATGTGGAGAGAGAACCGTCAGAATGGAGTGACCTACTTGCGTTGGGTCAGGGAGCAACCAATCAGTGTGGAGAAAGCTCCAGACTCGGACGAGGCTATTGTCACTATCTATGATACTCTATCACAAGAGACCTTCAGAATCCGTTCAAGCATGGTTGTTCTGGCTGTTGGCCTTGAAGCACCTCATGACGTTAATGAGCTAGTCAAAGCTCTTGGCATAAGCCGAGGGCAAGACGGCTTCCTCTTAGAGATGCATATGAAGTTCAGACCAGTGGAAACCACAGTTCCCGGAATTTTCCTCGGGGTGACTTATGCAAAAAATATCTCGGACTCTGTTAATCAGGCAAGAGGCGCTGCTGCTCAAGCCACGGCTCCACTCAATCTCGGAACCGTGGAGATAGAGTTACTCACCGCCGACGTGGATGAGGACCTGTGTGTTGGCTGTGACTTATGTCATTACTCTGAGATTTGTCCCTACGACGCCGTTTCCATGGTAGAGGTTTCGCCCGGTGTCAAGAAGAGCGTAACCAATGAGCTTGCTTGCGAGGGCTGTGGTGCATGCTGTGCTATCTGCCCCACCGGGGCCCGTGACCTCAGATGGTGGCGGGAGAAAAGCTTCCTTGACCAGATAGAAGAGATGCTCAGGGAGTGACCATGGCATGGTTTCGATTCAAGGCCTAAGAGCAGGGTGGATGGTGCTAAACGAGCTTCTTGGGGAGCTAAGATCAAAGGATGTATTTATCCCGGACCTGACCTATGCCGACCTTCGAAATGCTAAGATGGTCATTGAATATCTTAGCGGATTCGAAGAGGACATCAAGGCAACCGACCAGCATGATACTACTCTCAGATACGAAATGGAAACCAAAATACAGAGCCTCCGGGAAGTTCTAATGGTGTGGGCAGAGGAGAAAGAGAGTACAGACTATCGGAATCAATGGGAAGAGCGATTCAATGAGGCCATTCAAAGCGAAATAGCTCTAGAAGAGGAAACCAAGACACACATCTCAGATATTCCTAGAGAGAAGGATGTGGCATTCTTTCGCATCCGCCTTCCCGAAGATATTCCTGTGGAAGTTGTTTCGGAGCTTGCAGAACACTGTGGTGTACTGATACACCTTGATGGCGAGCGTCATCTGCAGGTTAGTGGTAAGAAGGAATGCGTTCGTGATGCAATGAGGAGACTAGGTGCGCTCTTCTATGGTGAGAACACACTAATGTCCTAGCATCCTTCGCCCTGACTCAAGGTATTCTAAATACTGAGAATCTCAGCAATTGGGTCCAAGGAAACTCTATTGAGCTCAAACCCAAGTTCCTCAGGATCAAGACCCATCGCTATTCCAAGAACCTGTGTTACAAAGAGGGCAGGCAACTCCAAAGATTCGCCATTGTCATCCTTAAGACCAAGAACTTGAACATCGAATTGGGTATGGCAAGCTGGGCAGTTCGTGACAAGGCAGTTTGCACCACCTTCCTTTGCAGATTCCATTTTTTCCTTGATTATTTTAGTAGCCACATCTTCACTGGCAATTAGCAGAGGAGAACCACAACAAGATAACTTCATTCCCCAAGGAACGCTCTTAGCACCCGTGAGCTCCAGAAGCTCATCCACTTTTTGGGGTAGCTCCGGGTCATCGAAGTCCGCAACATTCGATGGACGAATGAGATGACAGCCTGGATGGAATGCAATCTTCAGACCATTGAGCGGTTTTACAATCTTCTTCTTGATTTCGTCCTTTAGATCATACAGGACTTCCACGAAATGACGGACATTGGCTTTTCCAGTATATTCAAGACCCAAGGGTTTTAGAGCCTCATTCAGAGCGTTGCGATGAGTATCATTGTCATGCAACACATGGTCTGTGTCTTTCAACGAGCCAAAGCAACCATTGCAGGGAGTAACAATATCGTGACCACGACTCTCGGCCAAAGCGATGTTTCTTCCTGACATTGCCAGCCAGCTGTTCTCGTCGATTGATTTTAGCACAACTGTTCCGCAGCAGGAGGCACCGTCGAAATCTAGGAGTTCGATTCCCAGACCCTTGGCGACTTGGCGCATTGAAGCCTCGTAGTTGTTGAAGCGGTTTGGTATTGCACAGCCAAGAAAGACCTCGTACGTATGTGCCATCCTACTCAACCTCCTCCAACTTCATCAGACCAGTCTTGTCCAGTATCTTCTTTGTGTCATCAACGTTCAACTCTGGAACGTCCTCAAGCTCTAGATCTTCTCGCTCCCAATCTGTAGGCTCGTAGAGCCTGCCCATATCATAGAAGGACTGCCTTGCAGCAATATAGCCCTGTGGTGCAATACCCTTCTTAAAGGCCATGTTCTTCAGGCCGAAAAGTATGTCAGTAATGTCAATGCCCTGTGGACAACGCTCCTGACAGGTATAGCAGGTCGTGCATAGCCAAATCATGTCGGTCTCCAGCACCTCGGGTAGACCAAAGAGGAGCATGCGCATGACTTCATGAATTTGGATGTTCACCTTGTCTGACACTGGACACCCCGCTGAGCACTTTGCACATTGAAAACATGCCGCTAAATCCTGTCCACCAAGAAGCTCTGAGACCTTCTTGGTGAACTCAGGGTCTAATGCTTCGAACTTCTTCTCGTCAAATGATTTGAACTGACCCCAAGTTTCTGTCATCTTATCGCCTCCTCTGCCGCAATGGACTTGGTCCCAACTTGTCAGCCAGTTCAGAGAACTTCTTCACAGTATCTGCCCAAATCGAGCCCTCACTAGCACTAATCTGAGTGAACTGAAGCCTATCCGGTTCTAAGCCGGCCTTCTCTATGATTCTTTTGGCAATGGCGAATCTTCTGTCGAAAGCAACATTGCCATCAACATAGTGACAATCTCCGAAGTGACATCCTGAGATCCATACCATGTCAGCCCCCAGTCTAAAGGCCTCTAGGATGTGCGTTACTGAAACCCTACCCGTGCACATCACACGTATATCACGAACTGTAGTCGGTTGCTGGAATCGAGAAACCCCAGCACTATCAGCGCCTGCATACGAGCACCAGTTGCAGACCACCGTCAGGATTCTCATCTCATTGGCGGGCATATCATCCAGAGCCGCGCGAATCTGAGCAAGGATTTGGTCATCCGTGAAGTGCTTCATGGTGATAGCGCCAGAGGGGCATCCTGCAGCACACTTACCACAGCCAGCACAGAGTACAGGATTAGAAACAGCATAGTCATGTCCGCCATCGCCGGGTAGGACCTCGATAGCGTTGTAGGCACAGTTTACTTCGCAGGTACCGCATCCTACGCACACCTCCGGGTCCACAACTGACACAATGGCTTCAGCCTTGCGAATTCCATTGACAAGCGGAATCAATGCTCTTGAAGCTGCTCCACGTCCTTGAACAATCGACTCACCAATGGACTTGGGTGCTGTTGCAGTCCCCGCCACAAAGATACCATCCGTCTGGAAGTCAACGGGCCTTAGCTTGGGGTGAGCCTCCATGAAGAATCCTGACATATTGAGTGGAATTTTGAAGAGCTCAGAAATCTCCTTATTCTTCTCCCGTGGGACCATTGCTGTGGCAAGGCGTACATGATCGACCTCCATCGCCATATCTGCGCCAAAGACCTGATCACGGACCTCAATTCGAAGGGCCCTGCTCTTCCCCTTTTTCACAACAGGTGGGCAATCGGCATCATACCTCACAAAGAGCACACCTTTCTTTCGTGCCTCTCTGTACTTGTCCTCGCCTTCGTAGAAGACGCGAAGGTCTCTGTATAAATGGATTACATGTGAATTAGGATGCTTCTCTAGAAGCTCAAGTGTATGCTCAACAGAAACAGAACAACAGATGCTTGAGCACCAAGTACGTGAGCCTTCGAGTGATTCATCTTCGCGTGAACCTGCACAATGTATGACAGCAAAGGTTTCCCCATCCTTGTAGGTCTCGCCTTCAATTAGCCTCTGATTGAACTCAGCCTCAGTCACAACATTGTCAAGCTTCTTGAGACCATAGAGACCCTTCTCTTCAAGGGCTGTTGCACCGGTGGCAATAATCACAACGCCAACCTTGAATTCCTTCTTGGACTTACCCGTCTTAATTGTGACCTCGAAATCGCCAACAGAACCTTTCGCCTCAACGACTTCAGATTCAAGCATTAGCTCAATACTGGGATTGGAACGAACAGAAGCATCGAATTCCTTGACGATCTTCTCTGTTGGTCTATGGTCAAAATTGACAGTACGAAGCTCATTGAGGAATCCTCCAACTTTGTTATCTTTCTCTACAAGGAGGACCTTGAATCCTTTCTGAGCGATCATGTCAGCAGCTGTCATTCCTGCGACTCCTGCCCCTATCACCAGCACAGTAGGTTCTATTTTGGTCATTGCTTCTTCTTGAGGTTCAAGGAGTCTTGCTCTGGCCACTGACATTCGTACAAGATCATTCGCCTTTGCGGTAGCCTCGTCCTTTGCAGTCTGATGAACCCAAGAACAGTGCTCTCTGATATTGGCAAGCTCAAAGAGATACTTGTTCAGACCGGCCTCTTCTATCGTTGTCCTAAAGAGTGGTTCATGGGTTCTTGGTGTGCAAGAAGCAACAACAACACGATTAAGGCTATGCTCCTTTATTGCTTCCTTGATGACTTCCTGTGCATCTGATGAGCATGAATAGAGGAGATTCTGCGCATATACGACACCAGGTAGATTGCGGGCATAGTCTGTGACTTCGGCAACATCAACAGTGCCAGCAATATTGATACCACAGGAACAGACAATGACTCCTATCCTAGGTTCAGCAGCCATCAGTTCGAGGTCTGCTTCTGCAAGAACTTCACTCTCTGCCTTCTCAGGAAGCGCTATGTCCATTGCAGCCATGGCAGCGGCAGCACTGCCTTGGGCCACGCTATCTGGGATGTCTTTTGGCATATGACATGCGCCACACATATGAATCCCAGGAATTCCAGTTTGAACGGTTTCCGTAGGAGTACCCATTAGGAAGCCATATTGGTCTGTCTTGAGGCTCATCTTCTCCAAGAGCTCTGAGTTCGGATTGGGAATCATTGCAGGGCAAAGGACAACAAGATCATAGATGTCCTTCAGTATCTCATGTCCTTTGGCATCACTATGCTTGATGATAAGGCTCCGAGTGTTCGGGTCCTCCCTAATCTCGCTGGGAAGACCTTTTACGTAGTTTATACCATACTCGGTCTCCCCACGTACAATGAACTCCTCGAACCCCTTGCCAAAAGCGCGCATGTCATTGTATAGAATATCAATATGGACCTCGGGTGTATGTTCCTTTGTGATTATGGCCTCCTTTGTAGCATAAGTGCAACAGATGCGGGAGCAATAGGCACAATGGTTCACATCTCTACTGCCCACGCACTGAATGAAGGCAATCCTATGTGGTTCTCGACCATCAGAAGGTCGCATCACGACACCACCAGTAGGGCCACTAGCCGAGACCATTCTTTCATACTCAAGAGCAGTCACAACATTTGAAAATCGGCCATAACCATACTCTGGCACCGTGGAGGCATCAAGTAATCCATAGCCTGTGGCCATGATGATAGAGCCCGCGTCTATCTCAACAGTCTGATCAGGTATGTCGAAGCTGATTGCTTCAGCCTTGCAGGTCTTCACACAAGTCATACACTGGATACAATTCTCAATGTCAATGGTTGCAATGTTTGGAACAGCCTGTGGAAAAGGGATGTATGAGGCCTTCCTCATTTTGAGACCCATGTCGTATTCATTGGGCACTTCAATAGGACAGACTCTCTCGCAGTCACCACAACCTGTGCATTTCTCTGGGTCAACACGACGACTATGCTTCAGGACTTTGACGGTGAAATCACCACGTTCACCGGATACGTCCGTGACCTCCGAATAAGCAAGTAATTCTATGTTGGGGTGTCTTGAGCAGTCAACCATCCACGGTCCTTGAATGCACATCGAGCAATCCAGAGTTGGGAACGTCTTATCTAGTTGAGACATATGACCGCCAATGGATGGGAGTTTCTCGACCAAGAATACTTTCACACCCATCTCGGCGAGGTCGAGAGCTGCGCGCATGCCAGCTATCCCTGCGCCAATTATCACAACGGGCTTTATTGAGGTGTCTGCCATATCTGAGGTCACTCCGAGGGGACAAGGCGCAACGACAACTTGCATGATAAAATGTTTGTTGTCTGAACGCATTGCCGCCGATGATATGAAATACTCTGAATCCTTGACATGCAAGTAACAATGCAGAGCGACCCTAACACCTTCTATTATGGATATGAAGTAGGACCAATTCGTCCTCCAAGCGAAGCAAGAAGTCTATTGCTTAGAGTGACTCGAAACTGTCCTTGGAATAGGTGTGCTTTTTGTTCTATCTACAAGCAGTCGGAGTTCTCAGAACGAGTTGTCGCCCATATTAAGCAAGACATTGATTCAATTGCTAGGCACATAGAAAGCCTTGTGAACCCGTTTTTGGGACGTATTATGACAGGCAAACGAAGACACGAACCAGCTGGCACTCAAGCTTATTGGATGGCATTCAACTGGTTTCGTCACGGCATGAAGGCTGTATTCATTCAGGATGCAGACAGCCTCAGCATGCCTGCATCGGATATCATCGAAATTTTGACCTATTTGCATGACAAGTTCCCATCTATTGAACGAGTCACATCCTATGCTCGATCTAGCACAGTAGCCAAGATAAGTAAGGATAGTCTGAAAGCCATGAGAGAGGCCGGTTTGAATCGGATTCACATTGGCATGGAGTCAGGTTCGGATGCTGTCTTGAAGATGGTAAAAAAGGGAGCATCAAAGGAGATTCACGTGAAGGCAGGGCTTAAGGTAAGGGCTGCAGGAATTGAGCTGTCTGAATACGTAATGCCGGGACTTGGTGGCATACGACTGTCCAGAGAACATGCACTGGAAACGGCATCTGCACTCAACAGGATCAATCCTGACTTCATACGATTCCGGCAGTTGGCAATTCCAGTGACAGCTCCTCTTCATGCAACGCTGGAAGCAGGAAGATTCGAGAGATGTACTGATCTTCAAGTCATGCACGAACTCCGGTTGTTAATCAGCAATTTGGATGGAATTAAAAGCTCAATTGTCAGTGATCACATACTCAATCTGCTTCAGGAAGTTGAAGGCGGACTACCTGAAGACAAAACTAGGCTGCTTTCAATAATCGACGAGTTTCTTGAGATGAACCCACAAAGGCAACGGCTTTTTCAGCTAGGTAGAAGGCTTGGCCTGTTCTATGGACTAGGAGACTTGAAGGATGATGGAAAAATGGCACGAGTTGAAGCAGCATATCAGGCACTTGGAATATCTCCCGAGAATATTGACGAGAAAGTCAGTGATCTTATGACACGATTCATCTAGTGAAGAGAATTCGAGATTATGCATCATGCATTCATGGTCTGACTTCATTTTTCGCGAGTCAGAATGAGAGTAAATGGCGCCAATTCATACAGGGAACTTGCAGTTAACAATTGCCAATAGATTACCTCATATATTGCGAGCATAATACACGGTTTGGGATGCAGACATGAAAGCAACACGACTCTATACTAGAGCCTACCTAGTACGTAACAAATCGAGAGAGCACATGTCACAGCCTGACGAGCTCGCCACAATAGAAGTGAATTTTGCACCAAAGATTAGGCTGCAAACGGAGTGAGTCTCAACCCTCATTCCATCAGAGCCCTCTTTTTCTTTTTTGTAGTGATTTCCTGTAAGAAATGGATTCCGTTTGTTTCCTTGAGCAAACATTAGATCTTGATTCCGAGACGCTCCCAGTTTGGTTCGCTCTTTCGTTGCATGTACTGAAGGTGTGTTGCTAATCCGAATTCCTCTGGTTCATGCCCAAAGGCCAGCGCGAGAAGCTCTGATACATGGAGCACGTCAAATGTGTACGTGTGTTCCTCTCCGAAGTGCTTCTGGATCTCCACCTGTCCAGCGTCCAGCTGCAACTCGCAGAATGGACATGGAGTCACAATCATGTCTGCACCGCCTGCGGCCAGGATACTATCAAACTTCTGTTTGGTGAAGTCAAGCGCGACCTTTAGGTCCGCAGTTCTCACAGCGCCCCCTGCGCCACAACACATGAGTTCATCCTTGTACGGGACGTATTCCGCACTCGTGGCTTCACACAGCTCTCTGAATATATGGGGTTTCTCAGAGTCATCCTTTTGCTTGACCAGCTTTGGGCGCATCCAGTGACACCCAGGATGCAATGCCATGCGAACACCAGTCATTGGGCGAACAACATGTTTCCGTATCTTCTGGAGACCAGCGGTGTCGTAAAGCGCATCAACATAATGAGTGACCTCAATGGTACCCTTGAATTCGCGTCCAACTTCAGCTAGGGCCTCGTTTACAGCTTGACGAAGCTCTTCGTCGTGCTTAAGCTCATGGTTGGCATCCCATAGACTCGCAAAACAACCATTGCAGCCGGTCGTGACATCAGCCTTGGCCTGTTCAGCAATAGTCAGGTTTCTCGCAGCAATGCTTGCCCAAGTGACTCGGTCAAAAGAACCAAATACCCCGGGAGCCGGACAACAGCTGGCTCCTTCCATTGGCAGTAACTCCATATCTAGATCCTCAAAGACGATCTCTGTAGCCTTCTGAATACTTGGATATCTATGTGGAATAATGCACCCCAGAAAATGGATGAAACTTGGTCTCTTTGTCATTTCGCTCACTCCTCCTTATCTGCAACGAGTTTGTCAAAGCCAGTCTTCTTAGCAATCCTCTTTATTTCCTCAACTGCCTCAGGATGACTACTGGCATTGGGAGGTTTCGGTTCAAGACCGACTTTCATACGAAGCTGTTCCCATGACTCCTTGTCGAGTGGAACAGCATGACCTGCTTCCAATACCTTCTGAGCGACCTTCTGGTGGGGCTCAAGCATGTAACCCTCTGCAACAGCAATATTCCGGATGGCCTTAATGACATCAGTCGGCGATACATCTTGGGGACATCTGTCTGTGCAGGTGTAGCAGGTGGTACAGTACCATAGCTCTGGCGCGGATATACACTGCTCTTTCAGTCCCAATAGTGCCTTCCGGATTATTCCGCGGACAAGGTAGTTCGTGCGAGCGCCAGCTGGGCAGGATCCACTACAGGTTCCGCATTGGTAGCAGTTTTGGATATTCGTGCCGCCTGTTCTCTTGATCATTTGGACGAAGTCTCTGTCCACTTCATCAATATCGATTGGAGCCTTTTCCTCGACACTTGTCAATGTAGCCACCGACTGCTATTGGAACGCAAGAAATTCGGCCTTAAATCCGTTGCCAATTGGTCGTACTCACAAGACAGCAGACTACGACTGTGGAATGCTCTTGTTCGCTCTCACCTCAGCCTCTTGCAACCTTCAAGATGAAGTCCTCCAGCCTTTCCAGAACAACATCTGCAATCTGTTTTCCCTTTTCTTTTGTTGCCTTTGTTGAGTATCCAACAGCTCCTGAGTCAGTGATATACTTCATCATGAATGCGGCTGAGGCTTTGGGCGGTGGTGCAAGCATATCAGGTTCTATAAATCCCGGAACTATGCTTCGCCCTAACTCATCTACACGTTTGTCCTCAAGAACCCTCTGCCCCAAAAACCATGCAACGGATGTTTCCATATCGCAGGCATGAAAGACAGGACGAGTAGCAACTTCCGAGATCTTGTCAGAGGCAAGTGCCCACCAGTCTACGCTGAATATCTTCGCTTTGACAACATTGTTCATTGTGTGAAGAGCGTTGGAAATCGCCGTTGAGTTACCCCCATGTCCATTAATCAGAATGATTTTCTTGAATCCATGTTGTTCAAGGGACGTACACACATCAACTACTATGTTTGCCAACGTAGATTCACGGAGGGTGATTGTGCCCTTGAACTGCATATGATGCGGCGAATAGCCAAAGGAGATAGTAGGAGTGACCACAACTTTCTGTTTATTCCAGACCCGCTCCGCCGCTCGCAAAGTGAATTCGGTCGCGATGAACGCATCATTATCCACAGGAAGTGCAGGACCATGTTGTTCTGTTGAACCAACCGGAACCAGAGCGACATCCGTTTCTTTCAGAATTTCCTCTGTTTCTTGCCAGGTCATTTTAGTCAATAGGTATTTCGTGTCCATGAAGAATTCCCCAACTCAACTGACTTCTGCCAGATTTGATAGATAGCCTCTTTAAACATAAATCCATTCGAGCATCATTCAAGAAATCTGGCGGAAGGGAAGGTTCTTCACATCCGCCGTGCTATTCATCATGATGAGATGTCCTAATCATAAGGAAATTCCCGCATCAGCTGTCTTGGGATTCTGCGGAGAGTGTATTAGGAACAATCCAAGTCTTCTGACAATGATGAAACAGGTTCACATGTCGTTTAGGAAGAAAGAAGGGCTAATTCCTCATATTCCAAGACATGGACATTTTGTTTGTCCAGAATGTGGAAATCACTGCCGCATGGTAGAAGATGAGATCGGATTCTGTCATACCAGACAGGTGAGGAAGGGGAAGGTTGTGGGGAGGTATGGCGAAGCCGTTCCTGTATATTCGTACTTTGATCCGCTGCCAACGAATTGTGTTGCTGGATGGGTCTGTTCTGTATCTTCTTCATATGGAATTGGCTCATCTCGTCCTAAGAATCTGGCTGTATTCTATGGCTCGTGCAACTCAGACTGCCTATTCTGTCAAAACACAAGCTACCGGAGTATGATGAGAACTGGTAGTCATTTGATGACTCCAGATGAACTAGCAAAGGTCGCTGACGAGAGAACGGCCTGTGTCTGTTATTTTGGCGGAGACCCAGCCTGTAATCCCAAACACTCAGTGGAGACATCCCACCTTCTGAACAAGAGACGGCGTGTTCGAGTCTGCTATGAAACAAACGGGAATATCTCAAGAAAATGGTTGGACAAGATATCAGATATCGTAAGAACAACAGAAGGCATCCTGAAGTTTGATCTTAAGGCATTGAATCCGGAGATATACCAATCACTCACCGGGATTTCGAATGCTCTTGTTCTAAAGAATTTCAAGAGACTAGCAGAGAATGGACTGAAGAGGGATGGTGAATTCCTAGTTGCCAGCATTTTGCTGATTCCTGGATATATAGGCTCTCAGGAAGTCGAAGACCTGACGAAATTCATTGCAGACTGTGACCCAACAATACCAACAGCACTTCTCGGTTTCTATCCACATCACAGGATGCTTGACATACCACGCACGAGTGTGGCTCATGCAGAAAGCGCATTGCGAATAGCTAAGGATTCAGGACTGACGAACGTTAGAATTGGGAACAGACATCTGCTGTCTCAAGACCACTACAAGTTCCCATAGAAGAGTTCCAAGGGATTGCTATCTGCTCATGACGCTGTAATGAGAATAGATGATTCATAAGTGGATTCTCACGATAGACTGAATAGCAGGATATCTCATTGTGCATACTATGGAAATAGAGGAATATGTGAAAGGAGCTCTCGAAAACGATCAGATCTGGGAAGAGGAAATTCCCGTGTCTGTCTTTGAGGAGGAGTTCAATCTTGAATGGGAAGAAATCAAAACAAGATTGGATTCGGTAAGGGTCCTTTGGATGGGGCAGATGTACCTTCTCAAAGATCTTTACAAGATATCAGTTGACGACGCACTGGGTGTTACGATTACGTTTGACAAGCCCAAATACACAACTGCAGGTATTCTGTGAACAAAGAAAGTGATCAAGAGAGGAGAGCGCTAGCTATTCCTTTCCTAGTATGCGAAACTAACCCTTATATCGACAATTCTTGGGGGTGAAATAGCAGATTCCCATCATCCAGAGGAATACGAATGAACGATCGGATTTCACGCGAAACAATAGCCACAGATGATATCGACCCCGAATTTGTTGACGCTCTGGTAGAAGCGGGAGCGGATAGAATCAGAACATGCATCCAGTGTGGAACTTGCAGCAGTGTCTGTCCCAGTGGCAGAAGAACTGCATTTCGCACACGAGAATTGATGCGAAAGGCGCTGCTAGGGTTAAAGGACGAGGTGCTATCGAGCCCTGACCTATGGCTCTGTGCCACCTGTCTAACCTGCCTTGAGAGATGTCCGAGGCAGATCAAGGTCACTGATGTCATCATAAAGATGAGAAACATGGCAGTAGATGAAGGATACATGCTTCCTCAACACAGAAAGGCTTCGCAGAAGCTAATAGAAAGCGGTCATGCGGTACCTCTAGATGAAGCAAACAGAGAGATGCGAAAGGATTTGGGACTGAAAGAAGTTCCACCTACAACGCACGATGACTCAAAAGCCCTGGAAGAAACAAGAGAGATTATGAGAAAGACAGGCTTCGTCAGACTGATTGAAGGGCAAGAAAAGGAGGCAACCTGACATGACTGAGGGAGTCACCTATTCATTCTTCTTGGGATGCGTCATGCCCAATCGATTTCCAAATATAGAGAAGAGCATTAGAACTGTTATGCCGCAGCTAGGGGTCACTCTGGAGGACCTTAACGGAGCCAGCTGTTGTCCGGCCCCAGGCGTTATCAGATCATTCCGTGAATCGACATGGCTTGCTCTAGCCATACGTAATCTGGCACTTGCTGAGCAAGCCGGACATGACCTCATTACAGGTTGTAATGGGTGTTATGGAACCTTCAAGGAAGCCCTCGCTGAGGTTAGGACAAACCCCACCAAGATGAAGGAAGTCCAAGAGATATTCAAGGAATTGGACATCAATTTCACCGGCAAGGTAGATGCCAAACATATCATCGAAGTGATACATGAGATTGGCACTGAGAATCTGGGCGCCAAGATCAAGCGTCCCCTAAACAACCTCAATGTTGCAGTACATTATGGATGCCACCTGCTTAAGCCTAGCAAGAATCGACCCTGGGAGCAGACTCAGCGTCATACCTTCTTGGACGAATTGGTGGAGATCACAGGGGCAAAGAGCATCAAATACAAAGACAAGTACCTTTGCTGTGGAGCAGGAGGTGGCGTCCGAGGGGGCCAAGTAGCTGTAAGCGTGGATATTGCAAAGGAGAAGCTTGACAATATGATTGAAGCTGATGTGGACTGCTTAGTGGATGTCTGTTCCTTCTGCCATCTTCAGTTTGAGGCGTCGCAACCACAGCTCAATAAGGAACTGGGAGAGAAAAAATACCAGATTCCAGTAGTCTATTACACACAATTGCTTGGGCTTGCTCTTGGTATGGAACCCGATGAGCTAGGACTGCATAAACATGTTGTGAATACACAACCAGTACTTGACAAGATCTTTGCATAGATACTTCGGACAACGAATTCCCATGAAGCCTACTGAGCGGATCACAACCATTTGTGTGCAACATAATAAACAATCATTGCCATTACTATTGCCGAGATGATGAATAGCGCTAGAAAGATAAAAGCGCGGCCTTCATCTGTGGTGGTGGTGGTAGTAGTGGTAGTAGTGGTGGTGGTTGTAGTGACTGTTACAACATCTCCGGCGGTGAAATTGGAATCTGAGCGGTCAGATGAGAAGTATATTCCATCGGTCACGTGTATCTCAATCAGATACGAGTCAAGCATGTAAAGACCCGTGAAGTTCCATTCTAGCCATGTTACGCCAATAGATGCTGCAAGCACAGTGAACGAATCACCCAGATCCGAGGAGAGAAGAACGTCAAAGGAGAGGACTTCATCATCATTCGGATCGGCGGCAGACCAAGTGATATTGTGAGTGCCGGTCCAGACTTCTCCCCCGTTTGGGCTGAGGACAATGACTTTCGGAACAAAGAAGTTGCCAATGTACACATGAGAGATTACTTCGCTATGGGATGAACCATTCGTAAGGACTGCTGTCGCGTTAATCATACAGGAGGCGTTGTTCCCAAGGCCTCTTGTGTCAACCTCTACTGTAGGGGAGGGTTCAGCGTTGGAAACTGACGAAGGGATTGCAGGAGCGATTACCTCGATGATAGATTGAACGATCAGGAACACTGGCTTCCATGATGCTGAGATGATAACGTGGTCACCACCAATTGTATCACCGTCGCTGACTTCAATCGGAGTAGAGTCATCCAGAGTATGATAGGTCAGGTTTAGTTGAACATCTTCAGCACTCACAACTGCGCGGGTTGATTCAGAACACTGTGTCGATCTCAAGACTGGAAACCTTGAATGAGTAAGTGGAATAGATGCAAATACCAGTGATGAAATGAGTAGTATCAGTAGAGCGGATGCTAGCATTTGCGCTGCTAATTCTTCATTCGTGAACTTGGTCATTGTTCTCATTCTCTTTCGGGAAATGGTTGTTCCCTCCATATCGTTAACGCTTCATACCATAGGACAATACACACTGAGGCCAGTAGCAGCATTAGTACTGTTGAATACCAGTTGCCAAATAGATATAGCATTGTTGAAAGAGCCGCGGTGAGTGATGTATAGAATGTGGCATAAAAGAGGTACTTTGGGACCATGGCTCTACCTCTGCCAACAAAGAGACGAAGTATACCAACACGAACATCTCGCGTTACTTCGTATTCCCCATGCACATTCTTGTCAACCAGACCGTAATGCTTGAGTTTCTCAAGATGGTGAAGGGAGAGGGATGGGCTTGATAACTCAGTGCCTCGCTGGATCTCCCTAGCACTCATCGGGCGTGGATGCCTGAGCATAAACCAGTATACCTGCAGTGTCTTTCCTTTGACTTGCTCAGCCAGTTCTTCTTCGCTTGGCATTCCATCAGACAAGACCTGCAACTCCGATTTGAAGCATAGATTAGTTGTATAGACGCACTCTTAACTCTCACCGTTGATTGCAGGTTAGGCAAACTTGGGCATCAAGCTTTACGCTCACCAACGGCAGTACGCTCTATTGGTGGTTGAGCATGTATAGCGTTCTGTGCCGAATTCACATCGACATGACAGTCCTCATCACACCTGAAACAGTGGGAGTACTCTTCTTCTCAGTGGTGGAGGCCTCATCCTCCACACACATGACCGGTCTGAGAAGCCCGTCAACCTTCTGACGATACCTTGAGACCCATGCATAGACCCACATTTCTTCATCTCAGGATATCGAAAAGTTTCTCTCTGGAATTCGCCGGGAAGGCTCTTCATCGCCACGAGGTGATTTTTTTCGATGGTTGCAGGAATCTTGAAACAATGAATACGATTCTGCCAGTTTCAGCACCTGATAGTCTTTGAACAGACGCCAAGCCTTCGAACTGTCTACAATGCTGAGAACATGGACCAATTCATTCGACTCCTGCCTGATGAATGTCAGACCTCCTTCAAATATCGCGTAGCAGCTACCGACCGCTCCGACGTTCTATATTAGTCCCTCAAAGGTAAGGCTCAAATAGCAGAGGACGCGCCCATGTGCAGGGCAGACAGAGAGCTGTTTTGATGAACACTCCAAATCGTCCTTCGAAGTAAGTTGTCACTTTGACTCAGGGAGAATCCACTGATGTCGACCGTCAGAAAGCCAATAACACCGAAACCAGCACGATTGCGTGAGAAGGTTCTCGTAATCCTTCAGGAGCAATGCAAACAGTGTGGCCTCTGTATTGAGTTCTGCCCGAAGAAAGTGTTGTGTTTCGATACGTCAAAATACAATCGAAAAGGATACCATCCTGTCACAGCATGTGACATAGATGCTTGTGTGAATTGTGAGTTCTGTGAGCGGATATGTCCCGACATGGCGATTTTCTTGGCCGACAAGGATGAAGCCAAAAAGGCCTACGATGCCGGTACTATGGAAGAGAACACTATAATCCCGGAGTTTGAAGAGGAGGTAAAATGAATGCCCGAGAAGGTCATGTTCACGATGGGTGACATTGCCTGTGCGGAGGGAGCCCTTAGTGCTGGCTGTCGATACTTTGGAGGGTATCCAATCACTCCTGCCACCGAAATAGCAGAGTGGATGTCCATTCGAATGCCGCAAGTCGGAGGCGCATATGTTCAGTATGAGGATGAAATCGCCTCGATAACCAGTGTCATCGGAGCATCATGGACAGGAACAAAGGCGATGACCGCAACCTCAGGTCCGGGAGCTAGTCTGATGCTTGAGGCAGTTGGGCTAGCAGTGATGACAGAAACACCACTTGTACTTGTGAATATCATGCGTGGAGGACCGAGTACAGGACAACCGACCAAAGGTCAACAAGGTGATGTCATGCAACCAAAATGGGGAAGCCATGGGGACTATCAGATTATTGCCTTGACTCCGGCCTCAGTCCAGGAGATGTTCGACCAAACCGTGCAAGCATTTAATCTAGCAGAGAGATTCAGAACACCAGTATTTGTCCTAGCCGACGAGACCGTAGGTCATATGAGAGAGCGTCTTGTAATTCCTGATGAGAAAGACCTGAAAATAGAGAACAGGAAGCTCTCCACTGGACCGCCAGAAGAGTATTTGCCCTTTAAGCCTGATGAGGATCTCGTTCCGCCTATGGCACTTCTTGGCTCCAAGTATCAGTTCTATGCTACCGGATTGACACACGACGAGCGTGGATATCCCAGCGACAAGGAAGATGTCCAGATTAACCTCATCACAAGACTCAGCGACAAGATACTCAAGAACTCTGACAAGATCATTGACATTGAGAGATTCATGTTAGAGGATGCAAAGATTGCTGTGATATCATATGGTACTCCGTCACGAAGTGCCAAGAAAGCAATCAAAGACGCAAGGAGAGAAGGCATAAAAGCAGGGATGCTCAGATTCAAGACGGTTTGGCCGTTTCCTGAAGAACAGGTGACTCAGCTAGCATCGGAGTTAGATCACATTATTGTTGCAGAGCAGAACCTTGGTCAAATGTACTATATGGTGCGATCGGCCGCAGCACCAACACCAGTCCATCTTATGCCCAAGCCAGCAGGTATGCCCCAGCTGCCTCATGAGATACTTGATAAGATTCGACTGGTGAATTCAATCTGAATATCAAATTCCACCCCGGTATGCAAAGCATAATATGTTTCTCTCCTAATAGCTGGGATCATGCTTGTCCTATTAACCGGAGCCTTTGGCAATATCGGCGAGAGCACTCTAACATCTCTTTTGGAAAAGGAATACTCAGTAAGATGCTTTGACATCAAGACAGAAAGAAATCAGAAAAAGCAAGGGAGTCTATTCAGGGTAGGGGAGTTTGAAACAGTGTGGGGAGATATTCGTATCTTTGATAAGGTTCGAAGTGCGGCCAAGGATGTAGATTGCATCATCCATCTGGCAGGAATAATTCCTCCACTTAGCGAGGAGAAGCCAGACCTTGCAAGAAGTGTCAATGTTGATGGCACACGTAATATCGTGCAGGCTGCGGAGGAGAGAAGACCAAAACTCATCTTTGCCAGTTCAGTTTCTCTCTATGGACCCACAATGCATCTGGACCCACCTCGAAAAGCCACTGACCCCATTAATCCAACGGACATCTATACTCATACAAAGGCGAAGTGTGAAGAAATCATTCGTTCAAGCACACTCCCTTGGACTATTCTCAGGTTCGCTGCAGCACCACCCATTGGAACGGAAGCTGATACAAGTCTGCTGTTCGATATTCCTTTGGAACAACGAATCGAGTTTGTGCATACCAGAGATGTGGGATTGGCTTGTGCAAATGCCGTGGCATCTGATACTCTCGGTATGACTTTGCTGATTGGAGGTGGACAAGATAGTCAGATGTACCAGCGCGAGTTTCTACAAAGAATGTTGGATACAATGGGGCTCGACATGCTACCGGAGAGTGCCTTTAAGCAACCTAAAACCAAAGATGATTGGTTCTACACGGATTGGCTTGATACGGAGGAATCCCAGAAACTGCTTCAGTACCAGAAGCATAGTTACATGGATTATCTTCAGGAATTCAAGAAGGCCATAGGCTTCAAGCGGCACTTGGCAAGAATATTCAAAGGGAGAGCGATGAACACGATGCTTGCAGCATCCAAGTATTATATTCCTAGAGACAGTTCCATAGAATAAGGATGGCAGGCAAACATACATTGAAGAAACGAGCCTTCACAAAGAGTCCCAAGGAAAAGAATGAGGACAGAACCGCAGAAGAAGAACAGGAGAATGCTATTAAGGTTGTTCAGATTATGCAAGTTATTTCTGAAGACTTGGGCGAGAAAGAGAAGAGAATGTGGCGAAAGATGCTCGGAAATGACGACGAAGCCTAGAAAACCGTTCGAGTAGATCGCAAAGACACACATACTTCTTTCAATCGTTTGAAGCGCCTTGCTCACGTTTTTGTCTTGGCATACTCAAATTCGTATTTGATTACTCCTCAATCCTCTTGAATGGATTTTCGCCCTCTTCTGTTGATATAATTCCATCCATTATGAGACCTGTCTTGTCAATATTCAGAATTGCTTCTATTGTATGACGAGCCAGCGAAGCTCACCAAGTTTCGATAGCAGGAAGTACCAGTATTAGTGCATTTCAGTGATACGGCCACTCTCATACTCCTCTTCGATGCAACATACAGACTACCCAGATTCTATACCTAAATATGTCAATCTTCATCAACTGAGAAACACTACGAGCCCATTTCGAAGAAAAGAACGTGTTCACGTGGCTAATCTAAGCCTTGTCTGGATTTGAGAAAGGAAAACAACTTCAACTAAGTTGAATATGCTTCATAGCTAAATACAAACGATCACATGCTCACTGACATCTTTTTCTATCTGTTGAGCTAAACCTGTCAAACCGTTCCTTCCTACACTCCTTGTCCTTGAAGTTCTCCAGCACAGCGTCTTGGCGCATTATCTAGTCACTTCTATCGATTTTTCGTCCACGAAGGTTGGGTTTCTTTTCGTCACCGTCCGTTCACCTGACTTCCCCGAAAGAGGATGCTAGTAATGCCTCTAAAGTCCGGGTTTGAATTCTATGAAATTGAAGTCCAATAAAAGCCTTTGTGGCACAAGATATTTGCACCCATTCTCAAATTAAACGTATTCGCCCAAATGTTCAATTTTGTGCTATTCCAGCCAGTCGCTTCATTCTAGCCAGCAATTTCTCGTGTCTGGACTTGTAGTCCTTGTCGCCCTCACCTTCAAACTGTGCCACCTTGATGGCGCACTTGAGATTGCCCCTCTTTTTCTGAATTTTGTCAGACCGCTGGATTCTGACCCAGAGAGGGCCATAGAAATGGCGAGG
>RDOC01000012.1 GCA_011364985.1 Candidatus Thorarchaeota archaeon
GCAAGGCATCCACGGACTGTGCCGTCGCTTTGAACTCCAAGCGTTGAGATGCCTGCTTGGCACCCCCTCCAGGGAGTCAGTTGCACTGGAGGAAGTAGCTTTGAGAAGTAGCCCATGTCGTGAGCCCCCGCGACCATAATCTGAGACTTTGAGTAGCTCTCTCTTGTGTGAGCAATGAACATAGCGACAGAGTAGAACTCCTTCTTTGAGAGAACGTATTCCTGCGTGAGACGACCATACGGTGTTGCCATCTGAATCTGCCATGCGACTCCTCTCCTAAGGAGCAGCTGCCTTATTCCTTTCAGTTCCTGCAGGTTCAATTTATGGACTGTTGTTATGACCCCCGTCGGTAGCCCCATCTCAAGGAACCTAGCAAGCGTTGATACTGCCTCATCGAAAGAACCATCTTTGCCCCTAATATGGTCGTGTACCTCTGACGAAGCCCCATCAATACTGACTGTGACAAGCTCAGGACCAATCTGCTTGAGCTTATCGAATGTGCCTTCTGAGATGGCGAATCCATTGGTTATGATTGACAGTTCCATTCCAAGTTCTCGAATTCGTGAGGCAATCTGAGGCCAGTCGCGTCTGGTGAATGGTTCTCCCCCCATCATCGCAACACCTTGTGTGCCAATGGATTTCAGCTGGACGCATAGGTCTAGTGCTTCTGCGGTTGAGAGCTCGTCTTTCCTAGCAGTCCCTGCTGCAGATCCGCAGTGAATACAGTTCAGATTGCACCGGAGTGTAGTCTCCCAGACGGCACAACCAGGTCCAGGTCGTTTCAGGGTATGTTCCTCCATACAGATCTTGCTTGTATCGGCATCGACAAGAAGTTGTATACTGAGTAGTGCAGCACCACGGTCTCTTTCTGTTTTTTGACCAGCACACTGCATGTTGATAGACTTCGTTTCCTCATTTCACATTATCCTTCTTAATCTACGATATCCATCATGGTACGAAAGATCCGAGGCATGGTGACTAATCAGTCATTCGCGTCGTAGGAAGAAAGAGACTCATTCTCTCTCTTGTCAGGGTTCATTCATGAACTGACTCGGGATAGTCCCTCTGCAGGTTCTGCCAGTATAGAGCAATTTTGTTGACTCTGTCAAATCCAACAGCCTCGTAGGCTCTACGTGCAGGAATATGGGCGTCATCTAAGTCTACCTCCACCATGGCAACCTGCACGTCGTGTTCTCTTAGGTATCGAAGTACATGACGATACATGAACGTCCCCAATCCCTTTCCTGTATGCTCGGGAAGTATCCCATTGTTCAGAATAATGCCAAGATGCTTCTCGCTTTGAATCCTGAACGTGACATACCCAATGATGCCATTGGCACTTTTCAAGACCCAGACCCACTCAGGATGTTCTGTGAACAACTCATGATTCTTGGCGTTCTTCCTTTCCTGCCAGCTCTCCTTCGGGTCATTGAGTATGTCATAGATATCCTCGCCCTGCAGGATCTTCCAGCTCTCATGAATTGCCTTGTAGCAGACGGCCGTTATACTATCTATTTGGAAAAGATCTTCACGATTGGCAAATCTGAGAATTGTGCCATTCTGCACTGCAATATTCATCGTATATCACTCCCACTGCTCCATCCAGAATCGAAGTTAATCCTTGTGGCTTTGTTCAACAAACTGGCTTCTTTACCAAGAGGCATGCTTTGATTGGCATGATCTTTCCTGTTCATTGCAAGAACAAGACAACCAATTCTTCCGAAATAGATGCTATGATATTCTGCGAATCTAGGCTTTGGCAGCAGTCTTGAGGTACTCCTACACAACATCATCTTTCAACGTTGTATGATAGATGTGGATTCTCAATCTCCCCAACAATAGAAGCATCACAAAAGGACTAGAATGTGCTCTTAGGATTCTCGCACTCAAATCAGAACGGCATCTGGTTCTCTTTGTAGCACAACTACATCAAACCAGCGAGTTCTACACCTATTTGCTTGAATGCCTCTTCTGCTCCTTCTTCAAGCGGCCCCTCTTTGCCCAATACAATCGCTGAGATGGCCGGCTTGGCAACAACAAGGCCCATGTTCTTCAGTTTCTTCTCAATCTTTCCGCCAGCAGATCCAGCGAATCTGCTCCTGAGCTTGGTGTCAAATGCAAATGCTTTCTTACCGCTCAAGCCATCTAGACTCTTCAGACTGTCAAGGAATTCCCTCGCAGGTTTCGCTGCATTCCAGGCGTGCACAGGAGATCCAACGCACAGTAAATCAATCTCGCCTAGCTTGTCAAAGCTGACGGCGTCAACCTTGGCAGTGTCTGTGTCAATCCCTACGCTCTGCAGACCCGCGGCCAGTGCCTTCGCCAACTTCTCTGTATTGCCATACGTGCTGTAATAAACGACCAGCGCCTTCGTCAAACCTTTCACCATGCAGACAATACACTAGGACAACATATAACCCCTCCGCAAAAAGCAGCAGGAGCTTATGGCCATCTCAGATGCTTATCATATCCTTCCGAAGTCCTTCAACACTCTTATGGCATCGACAGTAGTCATTCCTGAGTATTCAGCTCCTTCCGCTGAACTCCAGCTGCCATTCGCTTGCTGCATTCTCTCAAGAGCATCGAGGGCTCGTTCGACAAGACTGCTCCCGCTATCTAGACCTGCATCTCTCAGGCAACGTAACAACCATGCTAGGTCCACTGCATCATGTATCTCTGGCTTGAAGTTCTCTCGCACTGCTTCCAGCAGATTCTTGAATACATCAGAGTCCGGTCCCGGATGATAATCGAACATTACCAGCGCGTCCCAGCTGGCATAGCGATATCCAGTAATCAGTCCAGATGATGTCACATTCTCCATAAGAAACTCTGCTGGACATCCCTTCGCCCCAGGCGGCTCAGCACGGCCAAATCGAATGAACCAATGGGCACAGCAGGCAGTCAGCCACGTCCTTGTGCTTGTCTTCCCGGGAAGCATATACGGCGGCGGGTCGAACATAATCACATCTGAAACCTCATCCCACCCGCCATCCTCTTGTTGAAAACTAAGGAGGAACTCGAATGTCTTATCGACTGCGGCTCCACTTCGCAGAAACAGGTCATCAAACCAGCCCACTATGTTCAGGGTCGTCGTGATGCTACTGACATCTTCATCCCAGAAGGCAAATCCCCCATCGGACTTCCTCATCTCCTCCAGTGCATCGAACACCGATTTCTTGGGTTTCTGGTTATGCATTACGGATTCAAGACGAGCCTTCAAGATTCTGTCCTGCAAGCTTCCGATGAACGTGGATGCCTTCTGCAAATCAACTAATGGCATTCTCTCTCAAGTCTGTAATACTTCAAGCCCAAATATCTGTTGCGACTTCAAGTATCCTCTACCTGAAATAAGCAAGTCTTTGACTCATCCGTTCTGGAAACTCGACTTCGCAACTCTCTTGTGGCATGAATGTTCTTTTGTATCTTAGATAAGACCTTAAGCAAGAATTTCCAACAATGAATTGATGTAACCGAGGTGGCTGAATCAGACTACACTTCTGAAGGCAATGTGGTGTACGCAGAGTCAATCAGGGCCGGCAGAGCAGTGAGAACCTTCGTCACATGCATCTACCTCGTACTCTTTGCGCTATCTGTTGCTGTTGCCATTATGAACTCCCAGTTCATCCTGATGTCCACGGTCATCATCATTTGTGTGACGCTAGCCTTTGGATTACTGTATTTGAATTTCAGAACCTTAAGGATCACAATGACTCCGAGTCGCCTTGAAGTGACCTATGGCAAGTTGAATCGAAAGGTAATCTCTCTTGAGCAGATTGTTGACTGTGAGCACATCCAGATTCGGCTCAAGGAATACGGCGGAATCGGAATACGCTTGGGGCGAGATGGAACCTGGGCATACAACACATCTCTTGGCGATGCAGTCAGGGTCACCATTACTGATGACCGGCCGTTCGCCTTTTCAACGGCCCATCCTGAGAGGGTGTGCAAATTGTTACAGAAACTCAGTTTCCGTAGGTGACCTGATTCCTTGATATGCAGGTATCGTTTTGCTGCTTCTATGGAGATTCTTCTTTCCTCTTCCCATATTTGCGAAGATAATACTGCCTCATCAAGTGAGCCTCGAATTTGTTGATGGTTTTGGCACCTCCGAGGAACTCAGCCTCTATGAAGGCCTTACAGGTCTTCTCAAGCACGAAGGTGCATGTGAAGGCCTCTTCCATATCGCGCCCGATGCACACGGCGCCATGATTCGCCATCAGCGCTGCATTTCTCCCCTTGAGTGCTTTCATGGTCTTCTTGACGATCTTCTTTGTGGAGGGAAGCGCATAGTCTGCCACTTTGATGGTCGGACCGATGATCTGAACCATGTCGTCGAGGATCGGGGGCACCTCGCGTCGCGCAACAGCGACGGTAGAAGCATTCATCGAATGTGAGTGGATGATCGCACTAATGTTCTTTCTCTCACGGTAGATTGCGATGTGAAGTTTCATCTCTGCAGAGGGTTTGTGCTTTCCTTCCCATGTCACATCATCTGAACCAAAATTAACAATGGCGATATCATCGGGACCAAGTGTCTCGTAGCTCATTCCAGAAGGCGTGATTGCCATCGTTGTATCACTTATCCTGCAGGAGATGTTCCCCCAGGTCCCTCCAACCAAGCCATTTGCAACGAGTCTCTTGCCTGCATCACTGACAATCTGTCTAGCCCTGTCTGTGTCCATGATGTCCTCTCTATGAAACCTGTCGTCTTAAACAATACTTCTCAGCAGATGAGGAACTTAACCATCACGATTTCTGACTCTGCCGTGGTTTCACGAAGGCAAGATAAATCATAGCAACCGCCACCACACCAATGACTACTGCAGCTCCAATGATGAGCGGAAGAGCGTCAGAAGGCGGCGCTGTCGAAGTTGTGGTTGTTGAAGTTGTTGTTACTGGATTGTAGACGACAAGGCCCATTTCGCCCCATACAGTGTTATTGGCAGCATCATGGACTGTGACGCTAATGGAGTATTCCCTGTTCATGGACTTAGTGGTATCCCACCAGACAGTGATTTGTACATATTCTCCAGGATCCGATGGAGGGCTAATCGGCTCGCTTACGGATGTTCCGCCATAATAGATCTCCACTAGACGGACTCCGCTGCCTGAATCACTTACTGTGATATTGATTCCTATAACCCCTCCGACCTGACTGCCGCTTATCGCAGCCATTCCCTCTCCCCAGGTGAATGTTGGTTTGATTGTATCAACAGTAGTATAGTTCTCGTATACTCCCTCCTCAGGGATTCTTACTGTGTCGCCGGTCCCATCCACTGCAGTGACATAATACTCCACAAGGGCATCATAGGGTTGTCCCGGTATTGACCCATTATATGTGGTTCCTGATTCATGGAGCATAGGCTCTTGTTGCCATGCTCCTCCCTCAACTCTGTAATTGATGTAGAGTCCATCTAATGAGAAGTCATAGGCATCAGCCGTAACAGGTACGGGCTCAAATGCTTCGGGTGCTGTAGTCGGGCCTTGTATACTCTCTAGAACTGGATACGTGTCATCGTAGACGTAGAACTCATCAAGAAGTAACGTAAGAAGTTCTCCAGGCATACTAACGACCATAAGTGATACACTGACAATTTCAATTCCATCAGGATTGCCAAAGTAACTGGTATAATCTGTGACAAGATTGCGTTGAGCCCTTATCCACTCATGAGTAGTACCTGCCATAGGAAGGTCAATGTGCATTTCAGTGCTACTATTGCTTACCGGATTATTTCTAGCAAAGTAGTAGTATATTTTGTACCCATTGGCAAACTCGAAAAACATCGTGGCCCAAGTTCCATCTTCCTGCAAATATGATTCAAGTCGCCATGTGATATCAAAGACAGTCTGGGTTTCGTTTCGCATTGTTATTGCTAATGGCTGGGTCAGATATGGGTCGTAATCCTCCCAGACTGTGATATTCGCTGCCTTGGTTCCATCATATGAAAAGTCTGTGACTAGAACTGTTTCATGATCATCATAGCCTCCACTTGGACTATTCCATCCCAAGATTCGTTCCCCAACTGCACCTTGGTCCTCATACCCCATATCATTGACACGTGCAGAAACCATCTCAAAGTCATCGACAAGGATCTCCATACGTCCTCCCTTTTCTGAACTCATAGCATAAAGAGAAATCCTCTCTAGGCGAATCTCGTCTGTATTGAAGTAGGCTACAGCATCTGAACAGATACTCTGATTGAAGAGAGTCCATCCTCCCGTGATATTGAATGCTGTTGGATGGATGACTAGGCGATAGGTTTCGTTCGTTTCTGGCATCCCTATACCACCATGGGCGAAGTAGTAGTAGATGTCAAAATCATCAGTTGTATTCGTGCACTCAATTGCGACATAGGCATAGGTGTCTATGCTTGCCTCTGTCCAATCAGCAATGTTGTACCAGAATCTTAGTGTTCCGGAATTAAGGGGCGTTAGTCGCCCACAGACATCCTGCCATACGCCACATAGACTATCGTTCCCATTGGAATCGACCGTGAGATTTAGACTCCAATCACCAGTGTGGGCAACTGCACTCTGAGAAACCTCTGCATGGTCACTGTCAGGCATCTTTATCCAATAGTAGGTACTCTCTAAATTGCCATTCCGTTCCCAATCTCCGATGTGCACGTCCGCGCCATACTTGAGCCATACATCATCTATGAATCCTCGGATGTACTGATTGACTCTGCCTGTTGAGTGTATCCAGAAATACAGAGTAGAAATCCTGATTGAAGATGTTGGTTCACCGAATTCCGGGAGGTCCTCATAGTCTGCCGTGATATTGCGGCTAAAGGAGTTCCATGTCTGTGAGGGACCCCCAATCTTGTAGAAACCATTTGTACTGGAGTTTGACCCACCAGTTGTGCCATTCAAGAAGTAATAGATGTTTTTCCCATCAGTCAGCCGTATCCAGAGATAGAAGGTATCACCGTACAGACCGGGGTCATGGTTCTCATAAAGATACCAGCGGAATTCCAGAGTCGTATTGTCTATCTGTGTGTTTGGCAGTTGTGCCCAATACGTATTTGATCCAAGCCATTCATCTGTGGCACGAGCCTGCAGACCACCTGAATGGGACCCTTCACTTACAGGCCACGGGGCGCTAGCAAGCCAAGCATATCTCTCACGGGCTTGAAGGTTTGACATTGCAGCTGGCGAAAGCGGATTGCCCCACCGCTCAAAATCTCCATTCTCGAACCGATTTCCTGTCCAGTTGACGGGATCAAGGTTCAGACTTGAAGTCTGTGTCATTGAATTCGAACCCATATGATTCAATATTCCTATTCTGCATTCTTGATTGCTACCAGTCATGAAAACTAGTGAGAGGATCAGTAGCACAGCAATCATAGTTCCAGCCTTGAATCTTAGCACGCATCGCTACCTCCCTTATTGCCGCAGCGGCCTCACGGACGTTATATCTATACCACCTAATATCTTTCATCTTTTCGTGAATTTCCAGTGAATACCTTTCTACCATGCCCGTGTCCGATAGGCCTTCATGGCTGGTAAATCTGAGGATTGTTTCATCTCGTATTGCAATCTTCATCATGAGTCATTTTCGTTCTCTGAAGATAGTACTACCGCATTAGGTAGACTTCAAACCTGTAAATGGCCTCGCCCTTCTCCGAAGAACTCCGCCTCAATAAAAGCTTCGCAGGCCTTCTCAAGGATGAAAGTGCAGGTGAGGACCTTTCCATGTCAATCCGATGCACATAGCATCATACTTCACTATCAACACCGTAATTATTCCCTTGACTACCTTCATGGTTTTCTTCACTACTCTCTCTGTAGAAGGTAGAACATGGTCTGATATCTTAACCGTCGGACTTGCTTGACCACGAAAGCTAGTATTGGCTCATAGATTCTCTACAATCCCTCACCTTGCGTATGTCGATTCTGCCCTGTCCAACATCCATGAACTGCCACGCACATCCGCACTTTGTACATTCAATTCTTCCTGTCTGGTTCTGGTAGGACGTTCTTATTGGATAGTACTTCCCGCAATGGCATAGAATCTCGGATTTCCCCATGGTATCATCCTTCATGATTGTGAGTCAAAACAGATATGGTAGTTCAAATATGTTTCGAGGCAATGCTCCTTTCGGTCGCTTTCGTGAATTTTAATTCGATAGTTTCTGATTGCATTATCCTGACCATAGTATTGTTGATACCATGGATGACGATAGCACCGCTAGATTGATTTTGTTTCTTGTTACCATGACCTTCCAGGGCTGTCCATCTTCTCAATTGCCTTGAATACTCCGTCAATCTCCTTATTAGAAATAATCTCCCTAATGGCATTAAGCTCATCAAGGTTCTGTATTATTACTCCTATCTTCTTAGTCGGATTTCCATGTTCATCAGTGGGGTTGATTTCAACAGCCAAGTAAGCTGGCTCATCCCCTGATCTGGGTATCTTTCTGACGAACACTCCAGGTTCATCGGTTCTCATTCGTTCGAATTTTCTCCCATGCTTGAGCATATCTCTCAGCGATGCTTCCATTCAAATCACAAATCTTGCCTACTCGGCTACCTTGATAAACTGTGCCGCAGCTTTTCTCGTTCCCTTTGTCTGTGTGCCAAGTCTGCGCTCCTCATTGACATGGTAGGCATCTAGGTTCTCCTTCTGTGGGCAGTCAATTCTATCTAGTGGTCTAGGAATGTCATCACTCTTTCAAGGAGGTAGCATGGCGTCTTGCTCAAAGTCTTGCTAACATTGCCTTTCGAAGTCCTTGTGGCTTTTGCAATCTCTGAGATTCGTTTCTTCTCCCATATGTAGTAATAGCAATGATGTAACTGAACAGTACTCATGCCGAGAAGTGATGTGTATAGGAGGACAGAACTAGTTACTGCCATTCTCTCATCATTTGGACTTGTCTCATCAATCCTAAATGCGGCAGACCTATTCATGTACTTGGTCCTCTTTATTCCATCAAGCGCCTCTCTTGCATTCCAGAAGGCCTGTCCATCACACTCGTCTGCGTTCTCCTTCTGGATGATAACATCCCCAGTTCCAAGCCCTACTCGAAACTCCACGTCTTCCATCAGAAGCCTATGAAAGAGAAACACAATCGGCTGCCAACTATTGACCAGAAGTTCAATGCTGTCGCCTTGGGTCAGGGAGGGTGTAGCAATGCAATTCTCCTTGAAGCCTTCTATTGTTTCCTTTAGCAAGGCTCGTAGCTCTTTGTCCAATCTCCTTCGTTCATGAGCATCGACGTTTCTGGACGACACGATGTCAACAATAGCTGCAATCACTGACGCCTCACCCTGCCAGTAGAAATCTGAAGACCCACCACGACAAGGCAAGGGCCATGGTTATGCTCATCAGGGTCCCGAGAATGTACCAGTCGGCGCATGCACGGTCACTGGATTCCCTACTTGAGTAGCGGAAAATAGCCTTACCTGCAATGATGACCGAGAGAAAGCTGAGAATGGCTGCATACGACAACGCACTGTCAAAATAGGCTATCATAATGGCTAGGAAAATGAGACTTCGCTCTACATATCCGATCAAATATCCTCCATATTGCAGACCGCCGCATCTTGTTGCAATGCTTTCTTCAAGTCCTTTCCCCAGTTCTGTAAATGTCAGGTCGATCACTAGGCTTGGCAAAGACAGCACCAAGAGGTATCCTGAGAAAATGATGGGCAACTCTACGTTCATCAGAGCTACTTGAAAGAGGACAATCAGACTCAGAAAAACAACACTCAGCAATGCAACAAGTGCACCGAGCCCTCGTTGAAGCATCTTCATAGTGCCACCACACAAATGGTGATATCGCTACTCTCTCGCTAGATTATAAGTTTACCTATCTAATTAACAATACATTATGTTGACTTATAAAGTAAACAAAATAAGATGTTTACCGATATGGTTAGATAAAGAAATGATTGCACTTGTCTCTCCTGTCTACAAACCGGAAGATAACAAGATTACTGAGAGCAGTAGGCATTTGAGGCAAGATGCTGTCATTCTTTGCTCTGACAAACAGGGATTGAAATAACATATGCTAAGACACCATTGAAGGGCAAATCGACGAGAAATCTTGAGTCTCTAACAGGTCACTGGAAAGGAGAGAAAGCAGACGGTATGATCAAGGAATATTGGCCAGCTGAAATGCATTCCAACAAGGCAGGCGTCTTTCGCTGGATCAAGAATGACGATGTCTACATCTATGAAATCATTGCCATTGTTGAGCAATATGATGAGATTCACATGCTTCTTTGTCACTTCGATAGACTTCACAGCTTTGGAGAAGAAGGATGGTCCCTTGGACTTTGTTGTGACAGAGCTGTCAGAAACCGAAGTGGTCTTCATAGATATGACAAAACCAGGTGATGGATTTCTTAGATACAACGTGCGTAAGAAAGACATGCTTGAGTTCTTTTCCTATGAACCAGAAGAATCTGTTCATTTCTTGCTCTTCTTCAAGAGAGTCCATGAGGACTGAAAGACTAAGCGACCACAAGTCCTGTGTATGCCTGAACGCGTCAGGAAAGAATGAGGGTTCTGTTAATCCCAGAGAAATTCTCCTTATGCTTCACGTCTGTCGACATATTTTTCCATCTCTCCGTGGTAGCACTACAGCAGCCACCCAAGGTGTAATCCATGTGATAGGGATTATAGCACATGTTACGATGACTAGCATTCACGGGTTTCAATAAATTGGAATACCTTCCTGACCTTATGATGAATCATCAATTCCGAGGCTTTTCCGAATTCAGACTATGCTAAGAGCAGATTGATATACTTTGAGCACCAAGCATATATAGTAAATATGTTTCTTATAACAAACATATAAGCCGAAAGAGGTTGATGGTTTGCTTGTGGATATGCCTGACACCCTACGTGAGATTGTTCTCACGCCTGCAGGAAAACAACCAATGAAGGAAGTAATGTTCATCACTGATCCCGATTCTGGTTTGGCCTTTGACCATAAGGCACGTATCGCAATCCTCACTATTCTTGCGAGAGGAGTCCCTGATACTAGTACAACGGTCGAATATGACCAAGCAACTGACGTTACAACTGAAACTCGCAGGAAGACCGTACGATATGCCCTCTCAGTCATCGAAATCATGAAGATGTCGAACGAGTATGAAGGTTTCAAGAAGCTGACTAGAAATCAAATATACCATCATCTACAAGTGATGATTGATAGCGGAGTCATAGTCAAGCACGGGACGGTTCAGAATGGAAATAGATTCACAGACTACTACAGACGAACTGCAAAGAACTTCGTCTTGACCTTAGAAACTCCTAGCTACGGAGCTGAATTCCTTAAGGATCATGAGTCCAAGCGTCTGGAAGGACTCCTCTCAATGTTTGCTTTCAAGCTGAATAGAAGTCAAAAGGAGAAGTTATTGGAGTTGAGAATCAAGACTCAGAAGCTTCAGGATAAATGGCGTCCTATGATTGCCAAACTGACCCAAGACGATGTAGCAGATCAAGAAGTCATATGCTTCTATCATTGGTTGGTTGACGTATACTCTCTGACATGCCCGGAATATATTGAGTTGGGCAGGAATGTTGCAGCAATCCTATTCCCACATTCTCTGGAGGACCAGAAATGTTAGAGGCTGGGAATCTAGCAGTCGAAAGTGCTCGTGATATTGGCGCAAGCTTTGCTGACTGTCGTGTTGAACAAACGCAGGTTTTTCAAATTGAAATAGTCGATGGAGTCCCTAAGAACTGTCAAATCGCGAAGATCAAAGGTGCAGGTATCCGAGCTCTCATAGATGGTTCGTGGGGATTTTGCCCTACCTCTGATTTGAATCCAGATAGTATTCGAAATGTGGCAGAATCAGCTGTGGACCTTGCAATATCTAACAAGGATCGAGTTAGTGATATATTCGATGTAGAGGTCGGGTCTTGGAAAGACAGTGCGAAGACCGTGACCAAGATTCCGTTACAGAGTGTTTCAATAGAGGAGAAGATGTCTCTTCTCAAAGAGCTGGACAAGGAAGCACATAGTTTTGATTCGAGGATATCCAGTTCAAAAATAAGATATGAAGAAGCAATAACTGAACTTCATATAGTGAATTCTCTTGGTACAGATATCCATCTTGAATTATCGATACCATGGCTTGTGGTCATACTGACTGCATGTGACGCTTCTAGTAGTCAGCGAGGTGTCGCTAGGCTGGGAGGAAGTGGGGGATTTGAGCAGATAGACTACGAGAGTGCCCGAGTTACTTTGAATGAATCAGCAACATTGGCTTTGGACAAGCTAGATTCCATTTCCCCTAAGGGTGGAACCTACGACATAATCACTGATCCCGATTTGACTGGAGTTCTTGCGCATGAGGCCTTTGGACATGCATGCGAAGCAGATAATTGGGTATCTGATGTCACAATATTCAGAGGCAACTTGGGCAAGAAGCTAGGGTCTGAGGTCATCAACATCAATGACGATCCGACCATCCCAGGATTAAGAGGGTCATTTGATTATGATTGGGAAGGAACAAAGACAAGGCCCCGTGAGCTGATTAAGGAAGGAGTACTAAATGAACTTCTCCATACTCTTGAAACGTCATCACGTATGAATTTAGAGTGCACTGGTGCAGCTCGTTGTCAATCGTTCATGTTTGAACCAATTCCTAGAATGGGGAACACTTTCTTCAAACCCGGTGATTGGGACTTTGAGGAACTAGTAGAGGATACAAGATCAGGTATGATTCTTTGTGGGATTGGGGGAGGATATACTATGTCAAGCAAAGGGGTGTATGCTTTCATGTCGACTCATGGTTATCTGATAGAGGATGGTGAGCGCGGCCACATGCTGAGGGGTACAACGATTTCAGGGGAACATCTCACTACCCTAAGCAAAATTGATGCACTATGCGATGATTTTCGCATGAACTCTGGAACTTGTGGAAAGGGTGAACAACATGTTCCTGATATGTCTGGAGGACCGCATATGCGTATATGCAAAATGGTGGTTGGGGGAAATTAGATGAAAGAAACTCTCTTTGAGATTGGTGAAAAACTCCTCAGCAGGTCCTATCAAAACAACATCGATCAGGCAGAGATCTACCTTGAATCGGTAGAACGCAAGAATCTACGAGTCGTAAATGGTTCGGTGGGAACTGCAAAACAGATTGTCAATCAAGGAGTTGGAATACGAACTGCAATCAAAAAACAACTTGGTTTCTCCTACGCTACGACCCTTTCACTTGAGGATTGCATAGATATTCTGGAGAAATCTGCCACGCTTGCGCGCGTGAGTGATGAAACTCCTACCTTTGTCGAGTTTCCTGGGAAATCCTCTTCCTATCCTCACGTATCCGGACTCTATGACAGAGCAATCGCGGAACTCACATCAGAGGAATTGTCTGAACTCCTCTATCGTGCAATTGAAGAAAACCAGAGTTGTTTTGCGAATCAGGAAACAATCATATACGGAAGCCTAGAGACTGCTACCAAAACCATCGCAATTCTAAATACAAATGGAATCCTAGCGCATAATGAAACCACTAGAATTATGCTCAGTATAGACTCAACTCTGAGGAAATTCGGAGAACAGCTGGATAGCTCTGAAACCCAATATGGTACTAGACTCACAGATATTGATCCAGAATGGATTGGCAGGAAAGCAGCTGAAAATACATTTAGAATGGCAGGTCCTAAGCCAGTGGAGAATAAGCAAATGCCCATTATCCTCTCACCTTTGACACTACGTTCAGTATTCCGAGATGGGCTAACTCCTGCCATCAATGCCGAGAATTATGCTGTTGGTCAATCATATTTGAATGGACTACTAGGCTCACAAATCGCGTCAGAGCAACTTGTGATAGTTGATGATGGTACTCTTGAAGGCGGCTACAACTCTTCTCCATTTGATGGTGAGGGAACTCCATCAAGAAGAACCGAAGTGCTAACAGGAGGTGTTCTGAAGAACCTTCTTCATAGCTCCTACACAGCAAGTGCATCTGATTCTACAAGCACAGGGAATGCTGTTCGTGAGTCATATTCGACTCCTCCGGCTGTTGGATGTACGAACCTTAGAGTTCAACCAAGAAGAGGAACGCTAGACGATCTATTCTCGGAGATTGATGAGGGGATTTATTGCCATTTCGCATTGGACTATCCAGATCAATTAACGGGAGATATTAGCGCATTGATCTTGGAGGGATTCCTTGTCATAGACGGTGAGATTCAGCATCCTCTAAAGAACACGTTTTTCGTAGTCAATATGTGTGACCTATTGAAACGAGTTGTGAGCATCGGTAATGATACACGCATGTTAGAGGGAATTGTAAGCCCGAGCATTTTGATTGATTCCGTAGATATTGTTTCCGAATAGGAATCAGATGTCTCTGAATCATGAATTGAATGAAAGAACATCAAGAATGAAGGCGAAGTGAAACGCTGAATGCCTACGTGATTCATACCTCCCGCTCTTCCCGCTTGCCATCTGCGTTCTGAGGAGCAAGACGTTATCATCAGTCCTTACTGCATGGACCTTAGTGCACGGAGTTTGGCAGTCCACTTGGAAGGTCTTCAATATTGCATGCAGGAATCATCTAGTCCGGCAGTCACCATGATATGCGGGTATACGACATCGGCAATGTCGTCCTATGGCGGCTTTGCTTTCTCGCACAACTCCTAGAGTGTGAACGCATTACAATTTGTACTGCCTAATAGCAAGACAGAGCGAGATTCTCATTGCTACAAAGGAATGGGTTATTGTGAATATCTTCAAAAAACAAAGAGCGAAAACTTGGCACAAGCACTTGGAATAGCAGGGCCTCTACGATTGCACTGTCTAGGAAAACGAGAGAGAAGAGAGCAAGACCTCTCTGGATTAGTTTTGAGACTTTGCATTGGTTCTTGCGCCAAACAGAACTCTAAAGGTAATACTCAAGCTTGCCAATTTAGAAGGATTTGTAGAATTTCCGAATGAACCTCTCGGACGGATTTGATCATGGAAGTGGTTGGCAATTCGGAGGAAAGAGAACTTATTCTCTTTTTTGCCATAGCAGTATCTTGGACGTGGCTATTCTGGGGAATTCCTGCACTAGTATCAAATGGGTTACTGTCGATTCCAGTATCACCTGACATCTTTACAGCTCTCGGAGGGCTTGGCCCATTTCTAGCTGCATTGCTTCTAACATATTCCAAGAACGGACAAAATGGCGTTGTCATCCTACTGAAACGAGGGACAGACTATCGCTTCGAAAAGAAGTGGTGGTTACCAATCCTTCTTCTAATTCCGATGGTCTTCTTGGTGTCTTATTTTATCGTTGGTTCTCTCCAGGTCGTTCCGCCTCTTGATGTCAATCGAATTCTCTTCAGGTTTCCAATGCAGTTCATCTACTTCTTTCTGGGTGTTGCTGTGGCAGAGGAATTCGGCTGGAGAGGATACTCCCTAGATAGATTGCAGAAGAGGTTTCAAGATCATAGATTCACTGCGGTCATCTCAAGCGTGATTCTTGGAGTCATATGGGGATTCTGGCATCTTCCCTTCTTCTTCACAGCGGGCACTTCACAAGCAGGATGGTCCTTCTGGCATTTCTTGTGGTTGACCCTTATGGTGTCAATTCTGTTCACATGGTTGCATAACAATACCGAAGGAAGCGTGCTGACTGCACTCTTCTTTCATACCTCATTGAATCTCTGTGTGAACTTCGTGCCAATCCTCTTAATCCACTTCTACTACCCTACCCTCACGACCGACTTGGCATTTATTGTAATGAATGTAATCACAAGTGCTATTGTTCTGCTTGTCGTGGCTTACTGGGGGCCTGATACTCTAACTCGGAAGGAGGGAAGAAGAACCGACTAGTCAAGGTAGAATCTCTCTCGAATTGAAGCTCTAAGGGCACGTATTCTGAACCAACAGCCTCCCTCTTCATGATGCCTCTAATTCAGATAGGTTAATGTTACTGAAATCACAGAGAAGTAGTCCAAAGAAACAACGTGAGTGTCATCCAGTGATGAATGATTTCTCACATATGCATCCTTCTCCAGAAGTCTTGAGAGTTCTCGACTCTCATGATGAGTTTTGATCAATCTCCTTGATGGTTTCTACAAAGGATTCTATCATCAAGTACGATGATGTTGCTCCTACATCTTGATGACCCAGAGTCTTTTCTCCAAGATACTTTGCTCGACCCTTCTTGGCAACCATTTGTTTAGTACTCTCCAATCCTTTCTTTGCAGCTTCGAGGCCACGATCCAGTGTATCAGCAAAGTGGAGATTCTCTTCTGTGGCCTCTCTCAAGGCTACGGAGAACGGGTGAATTGTGTCAAGCATGGTCTTCTCACCCACATCTACTTGACCACGGCTCCTGATTGCTCCCTCCGCCGCATCTACCATCCGGACTAAGTCGTCTAGAGATATCTCTTTCTTGTCTCCCACAGCTTTCCCTGCTTCGATGATTGCAGAGCCATAGAGCACTCCCACAGAACCACCTACCGTTTCGAGCAAAGACCGGCCTACTTCCACAAGTATCTCATGAATCTCCTTATCTTTGAAGCTAGGCAACTTGTCATTGAGAGAATCGAAGCCTCTTCTGAGATTCACTCCGTGATCACCATCACCAATTGCTGAATCGAGTTCTGTAAGATAGTTCTCATTTTCCGCGATGATTTTGGATATGTTGCCTAGAGCTCTAAGCAAGTCCTCTTTTTGGATGGAAGTAATCAAGAAGTCACCCCTTGAATCACATCTTGAAATAGGGGGTATCCGCAGGTGCATCGAATAGCTCTTTCAATTCGTCATCAAGCCGCATAAGGCTTAGCGAACACCCCATCATATCGATAGAGGTGCAATAGTTGCCAATAAGGGCCTTGTGGATGTCGATTTTCTTGCTAGTCAGAATTTCTTCAATCTTCCGGAATAGTATGAAGAGCTCCTGCAACGGAGTACTCCCTAATCCATTCAGCAAGAGAGCCACTTCATCATTACCTTTGAAAGGTAAGTCGTTCACTACTTTCATGGTCAAGATCTCTGCGACTTCGTCAGCTGACTTGACTTTCGTCCTTTCAATACCTGGCTCGCCATGAATCCCCATTCCAATTTCCATCTCATCCTCGGAAATAGTGAAATTAGGCCTTCCTGTGGCTGGTAGAATGCAAGGTGACAACGCAACGCCCATCGTTCGTGTGTTACTATTCGCCTTAAGGGCGGCATTCTTTACTTCCTCCAAGATTCCTCCTTGTTCAGCCTTTGCCCCTGCAACCTTTATTACGAATAAGTTTCCTGCGATGCCCCTTCTCTCCTGAGCTTGACTGGGAGGTGCAGATGCCACATCATCTGTCACATTAACAATCTCAATTGGAATACCTTCTGCTTCAGCTCTCTCCTTGGATATTCCAAGATTCATCTTGTCCCCTTCATAATTGCCTAGCAGGTAGAGCACTCCTTCTCCGCCATCTATCGCCTTTGTGCCCTTGTATGCGGCATCAGGAGTGGGAGAGGAGAAAATCTCGCCAACAATAACTGCATCGTACATTCCTTCTCCAGTGTATCCGAACCAGAATGGCTCGTGACCACTTCCGCCCCCTACGAGAATGCCGACCTTTCCCTGAACAGGTGCATTCTTTCTGACAACAACGCGTACATCTTCCAGTTTCTTTACGTACGAAGGGAATGCTTTAACAAATCCCTCCACTTCTTCATCAGCTACTCTTAAGGGGTCATTGATGAGCTTCTTCACTTTCCTCATTCCTCAATACTTGCTGTACATAGTGTGAAATTCTTTTGATGATTCTTCTTAAGCCTCTCGCTGTTCTTCTCCGAATAGGCCTGTGGGCTTGACCAGAAGAATTAGTATCATGAAAATAAAACCGTAAATGTCTCTATACGATGAGACAAACAATACAGAAGCAATGGCCTCGATCATTGCAAGTAGGACCCCTCCAACCAATCCTCCCATAATCGATCCTACTCCACCGATGACTATTATTTGAAATCCCTTCATGGTTGATATTTTTCCAGATTGAGCAGTGAGGGGAAAGACAGCAGCAAGAAGCGCACCTGCGGCTGCTGCAAATGCGACTCCGATGGCAAAGGCAATCATATCGTATTTGCGTAAGTCCATACCTATGCTCTCTGCAGCCACTCGATTTTGCGCACAAGCCCGTAGACCCTTGCCGGTCCAAGTATACTTCGTTGCTATGAGAAACACGGCAATGATAAGGATAGTGGAGAAGAGGGCGATTATCTTATTGCCGTCGATAGACATGCCAAAGAAAGTGACTACTCCCCAGTATGATGGAGGGGCATGATAGGTGGGACCTAGTAACCAAGCTAGAAGGTTTATGATTAGGACAGAGGTGATGATTGTAATGATAGTTGCGAATTCTTCTTTCTTTTCACCGCTCTCAGAATACATGGGTTTCAGTAGGAATTTCTGATATAGTGCTCCCAAGAGAGCTACAGACCCCATTGAAATAATGATTGCCACCCACCAGAGTGAGGGACCAAGAAAGAGCACTATCAAGTAGTATTGGACGTATCCGCCAATTAGATAAAACTCACCCATTGCCCAGTTTATGATCTTGACCACATTAAGTACGAAATTTATGCCAATTGCTAACAGGCTGTAGATGAATCCTGTGACAAAGGCTAGAAAAATCATATGGAAGATGGTTGCTACGTCCATACATCCAGCCTCCATATGATCTTTCTATTTGAGTTTATCCTTCCAGTATCTCGACCCGAGTCTGGTAGTCTCCGGTCGCCTTATCTGCAGGAAAGATAATGGTTGTGTCTTCGAGAGCCTGGCCATATTCTGTGAATTGGCACATCATCACTGGTGGTGATGCTTGGTGATAATATGGTCCAAGGGTCGTACCGAAGGTTATTGTTGATCCCCAGCGTTCCAATGGATTCCCTTCCAGAGCATCTCTGATGGCTTCTGAGTTTATTGAACCAGCTAATTCGATAGCTTGTGCGACGCACATGACATCGCTGTAACCGTTAAGACCATAATATTCTGGGGCAGATCCGTACTCGATATACCATCCTTCGCAGGCGCGATCACCTTGTTCTGTCAAGGTCATCCCCGGATGATATGACTCAGTTTCAACAATTCCTATACCTGCGTCACCTACGGCTTCCCAAGCTCCCTCTTGTGGCATCTCGGGCGCGGCCGCCACAAAGGCAGTTTCGTTGGATAGACCAATCTCAGCCGATTGCTTGGTAACTAGGTAAAAGAATAGTTGACTTGCGATTTCTAATACCATGTCAGGTTCCCAATCTTTTACTTCGAGAAGCTGTGGAGTGTAGTCAATTGATTCTCTGCTAACCACCCATGACTCAATTACCGCTTCTGGATACACGTCAGGCTGTCTCTTTTCAACCCACTCAATACCTCCAACACCCCAGTCTGTATCTTCTGCAACAATGGCAATCTTTGTCCAATTCATGTAGTCCGCAAATTCCAGCCATGCTGTAGCTCTGTCGATGTCTGTGATGTGGGCTCTGAATGTATAAGTCAAGTTCTTTGCTGTGATCATGACGTTTCCAGCGCCACTGGCTAGCAACGGAACATGGTATTGTTCACAAATATCTTGAACTGCTAGGACAACTGAGCTGTGAAGCATCCCTACTATTGCCGCCACATTGTCCTCGGTAATTAGCTTAGTAGCTGCAGCTACACCTTTTTCGACCTGCCCGCTTGAATCGCCAATAACAAGTTCAACGGGGCGTCCAAGCAGACCTCCGTCTTCGTTTATATGCTGTACGGCTAGCTCGGCGCCTCTTTTTATATTAGCGGCACACAAGTAAGCTCCTGGTGGGGAAAGTCCTGATATGAACCCTATCTTGATTGTCTCTTCGGCAGCGGGCGCCATAGAACTCCACAAGACTATTCCACCAACTGTACCTATAGCGATAATTGCTATTACAACGATCGCATAGGTCTGATTTTTCTCCATTTTGGTGCTCCTTCCTATATCATCGTAGCCCCATTGGGCTTTACGAGTTACTTTTTGTAAAATCAATCGGGCTTATTAACGTTTTTGTAAAAAGGTGAGCGTATTATAACATAATGCACTAAATCACGCATCGAAATTTAGAACTAATGCAAAGTATTTA
>RDOC01000013.1 GCA_011364985.1 Candidatus Thorarchaeota archaeon
GATTAGATTCCTGTTTCTTCTGATAACAGATTCATCTTTCTCCCTATTATCTTGGTCCTCCAAATTGTTGTATTGCATCCCTCGCAATCCTTCTATTGTTGCCCGAATACAAGTTCCTAACATGAGGGGATTATAGCCACCTTCTAACACCCAGAAAGAGCCTTTCATACCAAAGGAACTCACTAGTTCATCTATCGACTTGGCTATGAACCAATACGTCTCTGAGTCAATATTCATGTCTCCAATTGGGTCCGCATAATGTGCGTCATACCCCGCAGAAACAGCAATGATGTCTGGCCCAAAACTCTCAATGGCTGGGATTACTATTTTCTTCATTGCAGCCCTATATGATGCATCTGGTGATTCTTCCATCAGTGGAACATTGATGTTTGTTCCAGTGCCTTTTCCTCTTCCAATTTCGGCATAGTGACCTATCCCAAGGCCTCCATAATTGTATTCATGAAGTGAGATGAACTGAACTGCAGGGTCAGCATAGAAAATCTCTGCAGTGCCATTCCCGAAATGGTCGTCAATATCGAGAATCGATACTCGTTTCGCCTCCTCTTCGGCTAGAATGCTTCGAGTTGCAATGGCCACATTGTTGAAGAAACACAACCCCATGGATGAGGACGACGTTGCATGATGCCCTGGGGGTCTGATTAACGCTAAGGCATGTCTTGATGAACCAGAGGTAACCATATCGGCGGCAAAGAGCGCTCCCCCAAGTGCGTACATTGCTGACGGCATGAGATGCGCGCTTGCATAGGCTGACTCTCCAAGCTGACCCCCTCCGAGCTCGGACATCAATTCTACGGAATGAACAAGGTATTCTGAGTGTACTAGCAATGCATCATCTCGATTTGCCTGGGGCGTTTTGAAACGCTGAATTCCTTCGAGCACTCCGTTCTCCTCAAGGTACTGAAGAGCCATTTGAATTCGAAGCGGATTCTCAAAGCCCTCCATGTGTGGCTTGGGAAATGGTGCCACATGTCTGTCTAGTCCACTTTGGTCAACTAGCGTAAATGCATCTTGTCCCAATTTGGCCACAGTCAGAATTGATGTTCTTCTCCTTATACTCTTTCAGTGGGTGAACAACGAGTTCCAATTTCGCTTCTCGGTCTGCGAATCCACGACTAGGGCTAGTCTGCGATGTGATTATTCATTCTAGGCATTAGGTGTACTTTCTGACTAGGTTCTCATACCGTTAGACAGGAATGCTAGCCCATTATTCCAGTAAACTTTGCATCAAAGTCACTTGCCTTTTCCTCAAGGCCGTACTTCTTCTAAGCTTTAGCAGCTGCACGATATAGTATCCTAGCAAGCTCCAAATATTGTTGATATCCAAATCTAATCCAAGCCTTAATCAGGAGTTCTAAGAGCGGACTTGCCATCATTGCAACTTCATAATCATACTTGATGGCGTCATGGATAGCAATAGTGTTCAAAACAGGAACTTGGTCCACTATTCTTTCCAGCGAATCATTATCGATTACATCCGCAGCAAGCGTAGCATGATATCTCATCGAGATAATATCGTCCCTACACACTATCCCATACTCCAATGAGTTCGCTGACGAACACAGTGCCAGAGAGTATCTCAAGGAACAATGGAAGAACATGGAAACACTCTCAATCTAAGAATAATGGGTCTCATTCTATCGGGCGCGGATACAAAATGCAGATGCCAGAGTAACACCTGCGAGCAGCATCACTATATCCAAAATCAGCATTAGGTACTTCATTCGATGCTTCTTCATATGCAAGATTTCCTATGGCAGAGCTATAATGGCTTTAGTATTGAACGAGGTGTTTTCTCTGCACGTCAATCAGAAGCATGAAACGGAGAATTCTATATTTACAACCCATGAATGGGAAAGATCAGATCCCTGATCTTCTTGATTGTTTCATCCAGTGCTCTCATGATTTTGGGATAGTGCTCTTCCTCTGTACGAATTGGTCTATCTGTCCACCCGCCTCGTTTCATCTCGAGCCCATACTTCTGGCACAGCTTGATCCAATCTAGTGGAGGCGTTGGAGGAAGGGGAACATCCGCTATGTTTGACAGGACTACCATCCATATCTTTGCTGTTGCCACTGGATCGTATCCGCCACCGCCCACAACTACCAAGCCACTGTTCATTAGATGAGTCAGCTGCTTTACCGTCGCTGCCATCCGCTGATAAGTGTCATAAGTAAGCATCAGGTCTGCAAGCGGGTCCTTCATGTGAGCATCCCCACCAACCTCCCAAAATACCAAATCCGGCTTATAGGCAAGCCATATTGGAACCACTACGTCTTCAAAGGCGCCCCAGAACTCCACATCTCCAGTCAGAGGAGGCAAAGGGATGTTTACAGAGTACCCTTTTCCTTCGCCTTCACCAGTCTCTTCAGGCTGTCCTGTACCCGGAAAGAACCCCATGCTCAGTTCGTGCATCGAGATTGTTAGTACATTCGGGTCCGAATAGAACGCATCCTGCGTGCCATCTCCATGATGAACATCGGTGTCAAGGTAAAGCACCCTCTTGTTAGGAAATCTCTCTCGGAATCTCTTTATTGCCACGACGCAATCGTTGTAGTAGCAGAACCCGGCTGCTTTGTCCTCCATGGCATGGTGTAATCCGCCATAGAAGGACACGGCATTTCTGAACCTACCCTCGGCAACACCCATGACTGCGTCAATGCTTGCACCTACAGGGTAAGATGCATACCTGTGGACATCTTGAAACACTGGGCATTCGTCAGTATCCAGTCCAAAGCGCGAAGAAAAAGCAGACCCTGTGTTTCCAAATAACTCCAGAGTCTCAATGTAGGAGATATCATGGTAGGAAAGAAGCTCATCTCTTGTTGCCAAACGCATGGGCTCCAGAGTTATGTGGCGCTGTTCTAGAAACCCACTTTGAACTGGAAGTTGCCATGTCACTTCAAGTCTTGGCCGGTTCCAAAAGGGATTAGGTTCAGCCCGCATTCTCCTGAGTTCATCAATACCGTCCATACGAAGTAATTCTTCAGGATTAAACAGCGCCGTCTTCTGCACCAATATAACATCTCCAAAATCGTACAATTGAGTTGCTCATCTCTTGGCTGATATTACTTCTGGTGGGTCAATAGACTTAGAAATGCACTACTTCGAAACGCTCATTATTACTCGACGCACAGGATTGAACCATGTCCAAATTTGACCTTATCGAACAGACTTTCCTAGGTAATCTTGATGAGCTGATTCCAATCTCTTTATGGAAACATTATCCAGAGATTGATCGCACTCCTGAGGGGTTGGCCGCTGAAGAAATCAAGTTTCACAAAGAATTCGATCACGATTTGCTGAAGATCTCATTTCATGGACGATACCCTGTTGTCGATTGGGGATGTGAAGTAGTCTATGACGGAGCCATTTCCGGCTCAACAACATGCACGAGCTTTGCAATCACTCAATCCAGTGACTGGGAAACTCTTGAGCCTCTTGACGTCAATGATGGTGAGTTCGGAAGGCAAATTCGAGCAGTTGAATTGATACAGGAGTATGCTGACGGAAGAGTCCCTACACTTGCTACTGTGTTTGATTCTCCGATGGTGGCTGATAAGCTGTCTAAGAGGTCGCTTACTGATCACTTGGATGAATCGCCTGAGGTCATGGAGAATGCTCTGGACATAATAACAGATGTTATGGTCGACTTCGGCAGAGCCACACTCGAGGCTGGGGCAGATGGGATCTTCCTTGCATCACAGCATTCAACTCGTGCCTCAATTAGTGATGAACATTACGAGCAATTTGTCTATCCCTTTGACAAGAAACTAATTTCCAAGCTGAGAAGCAAGGCAAAATTCATTGTGATGCATTTACATGCAAGAGAGGAAGGAGAGGAGATCCGATTTGATAGAATTGCTAAGACTCCCGGTATTGATGCAATAAACTGGGAAGATCAGAGTGCAAACTTGAGTCTTCTTGATGGGAAGAAACGATTTGGTAAGGGTGTTCTTGGCGGCATTGATCACAAGGGTGTGTTTCGCACAGGTTCCGCTGATGAGGCTGTGGAACAAGTCCTATCAGCCGTACAGGAGGCAAAGATGAGGCGTTTAGTTGTCGCCCCTGGCTGTGTAATCACTATTGACACACCTCCAGAGAATATCCGAATAGTAGTGGATTCAATACGAGGCATTAATCCATGGGCTAAGGAATGGGAGGGTTTCAGTTGACAAAGAACCGTGAAGTGGCACAAGCTCTGGAGGAAATATCCCTCCTTCTGCAGATTGAGGGAAAGGACAAGTTCAAGTCTCTTTCTTATGCCAGAGCCGCAAGGTCTATCACTGGATTGGGAGAGGACATCGAGAACATTCGAGATAGGGGCGAACTCACGAACGTTCCCGGGATTGGCAAGGCCATTGCAGATAAGATAGAGTCTTTTCTTGACACAGGAGAGATCAAGCTTCTAGTCGAGTTGAGGGAACGTGTTCCAGTTAAGGTGTGGGAGCTAGAGGCCATTCCCGATGTTGGGCCAAAGACGATCAGTCTGCTTTACAGAGAACTGGGAGTGACGGACTTGGTGTCTCTTGAAGAGGCCCTGGATGCAGGTAAGCTTGAAGGTCTCAAAGGGATGGGGAAGAAGACAATAAGTAAGATAGCAGATGGCATAAAGATTGCAAGAGCTGGGGCTTCTCGTACTCTACTAGCTGAGGCAATGCCCATTGCTAACAGACTAGTTGAACGCCTGAGCAGAATCTCTGATGTGAATCAGGCTGTTGTGGCAGGATCTCTTCGTCGGCGAAGAGAAACCATCGGCGACATCGATATTCTAGTGGATGCATCCAAGGCCTCCAAGATAATGGACGCCTTTGTTGGTATGGAAGATATTGCGGATGTGTTGGTCAAAGGTCCAACGAAGTCATCCGTACGGACAAAAGATGGACTGCGAATTGACCTGCGTGTGCTTCCGACAGAGAGCTACGGCGCAGGGCTCCAATACTTCACGGGGAACATCGATCACAATGTTAAGCTTCGAGCTATTGCTAAGACGAAGGGCCTACTTCTGAACGAGTATGGCCTGTTTCGGAATGATGAGCAAGTTGCAGGGCAGGGCGAAGAAGGAATCTACGATGCACTTGGTCTGGATTACATTCCACCTGAACTTAGAGAAGATATGGGTGAGATTGAAGCTGCGCAAGAGGGGAAGCTTCCCAAGCTCATCAAGTTGGAAGACATTCGTGGTGACCTGCATACTCATACCGACCAATCAGATGGCAAAAACACGATTGATGAAATGCTAGATGCAGCTGTTGAAAAGGACTACGAATACTACTGCGTTTCTGACCACACACAGAGTCTAACAATTGCCAATGGAATGGATGAGGCACATGTACTGAAGCGCATTGAGGAGATAGACGAGCTCAATGCATCTGGAAGATGGAAAATGAAGATTCTCAAAGGAGCAGAGGTCGATATCCTGGCCCATGGAGAACTCGACCTTGATGACTCCGTCTTGGATCAACTGGACATTATCACTCTTTCAATTCATAGCAGAATGAAGGACACCAAACAGGTAATGACTGAGAGGGTATGCCATGCATTGGAAAGTAAGTATGCTCATATTCTTGGACATCCCACCGGACGTCTTTTACTAAAGCGTCCTGAGTTTGAGATTGACATGGAAAAGGTGTTTGAAACCGCAAGGCACAACAATGTTGTGATGGAACTCAATGCTCATCCTCAACGGCTCGATTTGAATGTGGGGAATCTTCGGGCAGCAAAAAGATGGGGACTTAGGATTGCCATAAACACTGATGCACATAGAACTGGCGAACTTGACTACATGCAATATGGTATATTTCAGGCGCGGCGCGGGTGGGTCGAAAAATACGACGTCATCAACACGCTTCCTCCAAAGGAACTTATGAAATCACTTAGAAAATAAACTATGCATGCCTTTTCGAATAGTCACATATTGTGACTTCAACGTGTGACCCTACATTGTGGCTTCGCTATATATACTAATTCTGAGCAGTATCTTTTGTGAACTATTATGGCTCCAGCAATAAATTCCTTCGTTTTATCCACGAAGAAGAACACCACCAAGGTCGCTTCGACCGATGCCCTTTACCAAGCATACCTGTACCGGAGGTGAAGAATCATGGCACTGGCTAAGAACGACAAGACTCGCAAGATTGAGGCTCACCGAGTCAAGATTTCCACCCAGGCAATTACTCGTGCCTTTTTCGCGAGGTAGTTCCAATGAATCAGCATTCTGAAGAACTGCCAAAACCTCCATCGACAAGGTCGAAGACTAAGGAGAACCAACCTAGTGCTGGTAGCACCATGACGCTAGGCGAAATGCTTGCGTTGGAAGCAATAAAGGCATCTCTTTCTTTTCTCTGAATTATCTCTGCGACAGTGAAATCACTAAGAAGTAAAAGTAATGGTGCCGAGAATGGGATTTGTTCCAATTATGCGAAGTGCATAACCGCTCGAACCCATGAACTCCTACAAGAGTGGATTTCTTCTCGGAGTCAAGCCAATGGCTTTGCGATCTTGAGTCCACCGCCTTTGACCGGGCTTGGCTATCTCGGCTTTCTGGCCTAAAGATTCAGACAGTAGCTATTTAGCAGTTTTGGCCTTTTTCCTTATCGCATGAAACCTACTCCTTTCACCAAGGAATCTATGTGCTAGAACAAATCCGACAGGCTTATCGGTAGGAATCGCTCTCAGTAATCCTTTGAGGTGGCCATTGATTGCCGAGGTTCAAGCATGAAGATCTCTTGATGTTCTACAAAGTTGTCGGAAACGGAGAGCCCCTTCTCTTAATACATGGACTCGGTTCTGATCACAGAGGGTGGGAGTTCCAAGAAGAGGCATTGGCAGCCCACTTCCAGCTAATTATCCCAGACTTGAGAGGCCACGGACAAACAGAGGTTGATGAGTTGGGTATGATGATACCCGCAGCAGTATTTGCCGATGACCTTGCTGCTCTTCTTCAGCATTTGAAACATCCAAAGGTACACGTAGTCGGGCATTCCTTGGGAGGAATTGTAGCACAGAGTTTTGTACTACGATACCCAGACCGAGTACGAAAACTGGTACTCATGGGAACCACACCTAAGGTCACCGACGACTTGATTGACGTTGTGTATGGCTGGCGGGAGGTTCAGGTTGAGGGTGGTCAAGAGGCATACTTCTGGACATCATTGCGAAGTGGATTCAGTGATGAATGGATAGAAAACAACCCTGACATTGTTCAGCATCTAAAGGAGCTGTCTGAAGAGGCCAATGAGGAAGGGATCGTTGCAGCTGGTCTTGGTCTTGCATCAACGGACTTCACAGGAAGATTGGGCGAGATCAAAGCGGAAACCATGATTATTCATGGAGATGAAGATCGAATCATCAAGCCGGAAATGGGTGTCCTTCTTCATCAGGGCATTCAAGGCTCAGTCATGAAGGTCTTCAAGAAATGTGGTCATTCACCTACTGTCCAAGAACAAGATAGGCTAAATGGAGTCCTAATTGAATTCTTTAAGGATGAATAGGGCGCCTACTCTTCGTTGGGAAGCTCCTCAAGATGTGGCCTAATCAGATTGTAGAAGTCTGAGATAATCCTGCTCTTCGGGTCCTCTGTTTCTAGGATGAAGAGGCGTATCTGTTGACCCACCTTGATTTCTTTGACAAGACCCATATCAACCAAAGGCTGCATGACACGATGAATTGTTGAGTGTGCCAGACCGGTTTCCTTGGCAATTCTGCTCAGATTGAAGAATTCCTTCGGTCTATCCAGAAAATGCTGAACCACCCTGGTCTGAGCACGAGATGCAAACACCTTTTCCAGCAACTTCTTCACTTCCATGTCCCCATTCAGTTATTTGTTCGGGTGATGCACTATCCTCGTCCCAACTTTCTCTCCTTTAAGGAGACGAATGACTGCTGTCAGGTCATTGCCATTGAAAATGACGGTTGGTATCTTTGACCTACCCACGACTCTGATCGCCACCGGATCGAAGAGCTTGTACTCTCCTGCTCTGGTTCCAGACCCAGATAGGATATTATCAAGCTGATCAACATTCACCTCATCCAACTTGACCGCACCCGCTTCTTTCGGGTTGCGGTCATATACCCCATCAACGTTTGTAGCATTCAGAAGCATCTCCGCCCTAACGCTCTCTGCTGCAAGAGCAGCAACAGCATTCGTAGATTGACCTGGATTCAATCCTCCCATGAGGACGACTTTTTCCTGAGCTATGGTTGTCTCAAGCTCATCTAGAGATTCGACAACCTTTGGATACGCCAGATTTCCCAATGCAGCACATAAGAGCTCAGCATTATTGCGAGCAACCTTGATTCCAAGCCAATCACATTGCGTTTCAGTCGCTCCCAAATCTCTTGCTGCTGAGATAAACAAACGAGCTGGTTTTCCGCCTCCAACGACAATAACTAATTCGTGACCGTTCCCAACGACATCAGTTACAACCTTAGAGTACTTTCTTATCCTGACTAGGTTGATTTCACCTTTGCCGTTATACAGGAGTGAGCCTCCTAGTTTCAGAACAACACGCATTTGTTATGACCCCTAAGTAATTACCGAACAGGTATCTCTCACTGATGCGCTTAAAGAAGATTTCTTGAATGGGCAGGTTTGCCGAAATCTCGATCACATCAGATACGATTGCTGCAAACTACTGGTCAAGAGGTCTTGCCCATAATCCTTTTAGGGAATGTGCCATCCTCGCGACCGAATCAGCACTAGCTGACCCTTGCTGACATCAAGGAGATTGAATGTTTTGGCGAAGAAGTTCACACCTGCAATTACATCAAAACGATGGAAATCAGAATCTGAGAAAGAGATTCTGGACCAGTGGTTCAAGGAAGACCTGTATGCGTTCAATCCTAAGTCAGGGAAAAAAATCTACACCGTTGACACCCCTCCCCCCTATCTGTCAGGCCCTATGCATATTGGACAGGTTGTACATTACACTCAGATTGACATCAATGCCCGATACCGTCGAATGCAAGGCTTTGAAGTGAATTTTCCTTTGGGAATTGATCGAAACGGACTTCCGGTTGAGGTGAGAGTGGAAAAGGATTTGGGCTTGAGTATGCATGAAACGCCGCGTGATCTCTTCATCCAAAAATGCAAAGAGCGGCTGGATCAAGATGAAATCATCGCAGTGGAAGGGTTCAAACGGCTTGGGGTTGGTTTTAATACCTACGAAGATGAGGGAAGCTATCGCACCGATAGTCCTCGATATCGTGCTGTGACTCAATCCACCTTTATTGATATTTGGAACAAAGGTCTCGTATACAGCACATATCGTCCAAACAACTGGTGTTTTGACTGTGGAACCACTATTGCAGATGCTGAGGTGGAATATTCGGAACGTCCTACGAAGCTTAGCTATCTCTATTTCCATGTGGATGGGATGGATCCAATTGAAATCGCCACAACCCGACCTGAGCTTCTTTGTGCCTGTGGAGCTGTATTTATCCATCCAGATGATGAACGATACAGAGAATATGCAGGGAAGAAGGCCAAAGTTCCGCTGTTCGACTTCGAAGTTCCAATCATTGAAAGCCCTACAGCTCAGATGGAGTTTGGCACAGGTGCTTTGATGGTTTGTAGTTATGGTGACCAAGCTGACGTAATGGCCTTTCGTGATTTCGCCCTTGAACCTGTGGCAGCTATTGCACCAAATGGTAGGATGACAGATGCAGCCGGTGAGTATTCAGGAATGAAGATTGCTGATGCGCGGGAGAAAATGCTGACCGATCTCAAAGAAAAGAAGCTGCTCTTCAAGCAGGAGGACACCATGCAGCGGGTGCCTCTTTGCTGGCGATCCCGCACTCCCATTGAATTCATTGCAATGGATGAGTATTATGTGAAACAAACAGAATTTGTCGATGCCCTTATGAAAATCGCAAAAGATACTCCATTCTTCCCAGCACATCACAGGCAAATACTCATTGACTGGCTCAATAGGGTATCCGTGGATTGGCCCATAAGCAGACGAAGATACTATGGTACGGAGATACCAATTTGGTATTGTAATTCCTGCAATGAGGCAATCGTTCCTAACAATGACAAGCTCACCTACTACCAACCATGGAAGGATGACCCTCCCTTCAAGACATGTCCGAAATGTGGGGCCGAGAAAGGATTCAAGGGCGAAGAGCGAACCTTTGACACCTGGATGGACTCATCAATCAGTGGACTCTATGTTGCAGGATATGGATATGACAAGCCCCTTTTCGAGAAAGCTTTCGGAAATGTTATGCGCCCACAAGGAAAGGATATAGTGAGAACTTGGCTATACTACTCTCTTCTTAGAGTCTATCAGCTTCTAAAGATGCCAGCATTCAGCGAAATCTGGGTCTCAGGACATGTCGTGGATGAAAAGGGTGAAACTATGAGCAAATCGAAGGGCAATTCTCCCCCTCCTATGCCTTTCGTAGAGAAGTACGGTGCAGATGCAATCCGCATCTTCGGCATTTTGGAAGCCGGACTGGGAAGTGATATTCGCTTTTCAGAGGAGCGTCTGGCAGGGGTATCCAAATTCATCACCAAACTCTGGAATGTTTCTCGTTTCATCTCGATGTTTCCCACTCTAAGTTCTATCAAATTCAAGGACCTCACTCAGGTTGACCAGTGGATTCTCGCAGAGGTCAACAGCATGGTGGAGAAGATACTCCCAGAATGCAATATTCTGGACTTCCACAAACCTGCTATTGAAATTCGGGGATTTACTTGGAACCTCTTTGCAGATCATGTTATTGAATTAGTGAAAGGGAGGTGCTTCAATACTGACGGCAGTTTCAGCGAGAGCGAACAAAAGGCTGCCTGGCATACTTTGCATGAAGTCCTCAAAATTGTACTTAAGACCTTGGCCCCGATAACACCGTTTGTTACTGATAAGATCTACAGAGAACTCTACAACAAGAACGGAATTCATCATGAGCAATATCCCAAAGTAATCAAGGAATGGAAGTCAGATTTGACAACACAGACAGACCTGCTAATGAAGACAAACGGCGGTTTCTGGAAATTCAAGCGCGAGAACAACTTGTCCCTGCGACATAGTATTCCTGAGGCTTGGATTTCGAAGGAGCTCAAACCATGGGGAAGGGATCTGCAGGCAATGCACGGGATCGAAAAACTTCATTTCTCAAAGCCCGCCATTAACGATGCCATTGAAGTACAGCTTCCTGAATCCGAGGAGGCTATCTTCATTCTTCCCCCTACTCAGACAGAAGAATAGAGGAAAAACGGACCTGATAGACAGGATTTAGCATCTATCGGGTTTCTTTCACAATAACCGTATTCTCATGTTCAGTCTGACATTTCATGCTGTTCGTAACAAGACAATACTTCCCCGCCAATTCAAGTGCCCTCTCAGCTTGGTGCCTGAGTTCTTCGGAATTCACAACTACTCTTGTCTTCAGAACAATTCTTGTGAACTGAAATCCTTTCTCCATTCTCTCAAGCGTCCCATGTCCCTCGCAAGTAAACGATTCGAAGTCAAATCTCATCTTCTTGGTAAAGGTTACAAAGGTAGTCAAAAGACATGAAGCTGCTGCTCCGACAAAAAGATCTTCTGGAGAAACCACTCCTTCAGGCCCTTCGAACTCTGGAGGCGTAGCAATTGCAAATCCTGGTTTACCGTCGACGTTGAATTGTCCCGATGTCCCCTCGGTCCAGTCCACAGTCACTTTGTATTCGTGTACGTCTTCAGTCAATCTACTCACTAATCTGTGCTAAAATCAACCTTAGGAAAAGGGTTTGGGTTCTGGCGATTTGGAACGTTACTTCACAACGATCTCATTCTCATGGGTGACCTGACATTTCATACTGTTTGCTACAAAGCAGTATTTTGCTCCCAACTCAAGTGCTCGTTCAGATTTCTGACGAAGGTTCTCCGATTCTATGACAAGATGAGACTTGGTTGATATCCTAGTGACTTCAAAACTTCTATCCACTTGCTCTAAGATGCCTGTTGCCGAACACTCGAAAGATTTGAATTCGATATGCATTCTTTGAGTGAAGTAGATGAAGGAATTCATGAAACAGACAGTAGCAGCCGCCACAAAGAGATGCTCTGGAGTGTATAATTCCGGAGTGCTTCCCTCGTCCCTTGGTTTCGCGACCCGTAAATCTGGCATGCCCTCAACATGAACGGTTCCTCCGTCATCTTGGTCCCAAGTGACTCTTACATCATATCCTCTCGTTTCGCCAGCCAATCAAAACTCCTCCACAGTTAGAGTTCTGACATCATTTTGGTCAGTTTCTTTGTTATTGATAAAGCATCATCCCATCTTCGCTGCCACAAATTACGGCCGAAAAGCAAGCCCGCAGCCCCCTCTTCAAGGCACACTCTTGCTCGGTAAACCAAGTCCTCATCGCTCAGCATACTCCCTCCCGAAAAGAAAACCAGAGTCTTTCCTGCAGACCTGATGACTTTCCTGACCCTCTCTTCATAGCTCAGCTCAAGAGTATCATAAGGCGCTGGTTGTTCCGTCCGTCTCTTGGGGTCATCACCAGGAACATTCAATTTTACACCTTCAACACCGAGTTCATTGGCAACTCTGGCAGCATAGTCTATGGCATAGAGCGAGTTCTTTCCACCTTTCTTGTCCACAGCTTCTCCTCGGGGATAGGACCATAGAATAATGGGCATTCCATATCGGTCTGCATCAGCCTTTACCCTCCTGAATTGATTCATGTCTTCTACCTGTCTGGGACTTCCTACATAGAGCGTATACCCAATTGCATCTGCTCCAATCCGTACTGCATCCTCCACTGAGGCAGTCATGGGTGACATTGCATGGCTGTCTGATGGAATCCTTGTTTTTCCATTCACTTTGAGAACGATAGGCACCTCTCCAGCATAGCTCAATCCATACTTCTCAGCAAGGCCAAGGTGCAGGGCAATCCCGGAGAAGTTGCCTTCGTTTGCAAGTTTGAATTGAAAATCTGGGTTCTCACTCTCTGGATTTGCAAAGAACGTTGATGGACCATGCTCCAAGCCTTGATCGATTGGCAGTATCAGCATTCTTCCATTTCCCGGACCGTATTTGTACATTAGGCGGCGAAGTCTCGTTCTTTTTCCAATGTTGAGATGGTTCATCTCATCGAGGGTCAATGTCGTCTTCTCCTATCTCTTGGATGAATAGTTGCGTTCACATGATTTAGTTCGTTATCAAATCTTTCCCCGACATGTCAAGGCTTCTTCGCTTTTACTACCATAAAGAATGGTATTCTCCGTTCTCTGTCGAAGAAATCATCATCGCTAACTGGCTGCGGCTCATCGATTTCTAGAATATCAAGCCCCGTCTCTACTACAGCATTCGCATAGGTTGAGATTGTTCTGTGGAAGAAACTAATGGGCACCGGGAACTTCTCACCTTGGCGTGTCCTCCAATATCTTTGGTATTCATGTTCATCGAAGTAATTATCAACCTTGAAGAAGAGCCCCCTTCTTCTTCTGGTTTCAGGGTCTTTTTTTCCCATCTCCCAAGTTCCTGGTCCGTAGAAGTTGAATGCTGGATGCACTACCGAGAACACAAGTATACCGTTTTCACGCAATACTCTATGAAATCCCTTCAATGCATCATCCAAGCAGGGAACATTAAGGAGAACAAGGTTACAGAGAGCAATATCGAAGGAACTCTCATAGCTCTCATCGAGGGCGCATATATTTCCAACGTGATATCTTGCATTTCCGATTGTATGAAAGTTGCAGAGTTTAATCAGCTTCCTAGAAATGTCCACTCCGGTGACACTGGCTCCTTTCTTAGCATACCTGCGGGACAGATAGCCTTCTCCACAGCCTGCATCTAGGAGATCCTTTCCGGTAACATCTCCTATCATTCTATCCAAACAGGGAACAAGGATTTCTTGATGATGAGGTGTGCCTGTTCCTCCAATCAGCTCTGCAAATGCCTCTGAATTCACTTGCCACTGCTCTTCTATCGGATCGCCCATGAGGGACTTAGTAACAGACTCTCTTGTGAAGCTTTCGCAAAAAGACAAGACTCATAGAGTCCTGCTAGATTCGGTTCCATATCTTACTGACACGTTTTCCAGTTTCTTCAATCACCGGCTGCATTTTGTCTGAGGGTGCCAATCCAAGCTCGACACCAGCCTTCATTATGGAAAGGTGGGCCACGCTGATCTTTCCGTTTCTCTCAAAGACTGCAACGCTGCAGGGCATGAGCAGAACCATATTCATTGACGCATCCAAAGCCATCTTGGCTAGAGGCCCTGAGCATCCGAGTACAAATGCTACTTTGGGGTAATTCTCGATGCCCATCTTCTCTTTGAATATCTTATGAATCTCCTTAGTAAGAAAAACAGAGAATCCCTCTACTTCGAATGCTTCCTGAACCCTCTTCACAGCTTCATCAAAGCTATATGGCACATCTTTTTCTAAAATATCAATCATAGCACCCTTGTCCACTCGTTCCGTAAAATGAATTTGGATAGTGACGCTATTAGAGAAATGCATCTGATGCAATGAAATGAGAAGTGGTGGACCGGGGGGGATTTGAACCCCCGAACCTTCTGAATGCGAATCAGACGATCTACCAGTCTGATCTACCGGCCCATGCTTCAGTGCTGTCCGCAATTGGACATCTTAAAACTTTGTCTACATGAAAATCATATCTCTATACCAAAGGCTTCGGAGAATCTCTCCATCTTGGCAAATTCTCTCAGGAAATCTCGTCCCTTCTCAGTTAGTCTATAGGTCTTGTTGCTGCTATTCTCATCCATCTGAACTATGAGGTCTTTTTCGATTAGCTCTTCCAAGTATTGTGTTAGCCTGTCATGAGAGAGATTGGCACTGTATAGAATCTTTGTCGGACCTGCTCCTTCTTCTCCTTCCTCTTGGATGCACTGCATCATATCTGCAAGGATACGTATCTTAGAGCGATACGCCCGCTTTGGACTCATTCCTCTCGGCCTACCTTAAGGAGCATGACTAGTAGTGCGAGAAAGGCAAGGAGCTGCAGTATCTGACTTAGGAGATAGCCACTATTCGTCACGATCGCGGAGTGACTGAGTAGCAGAAGCACAAACCCAACTAAGACGTACAAACCATACCTACTCCTTGTCGACATGTAGTTCATCAATGACTGCAATACAACAATGACTAGTAGTATGAGCCCTACAGTTTCAAGGTTGAAATCCACAAGCAGTGGTATTTGCATGAACATGACCAACTCGGGTGTCATTTTCGATATTGTATGCCGGGTGGAAACCACAAACAGGACATATGCCATGATTCTCATGAAGCTCGTGGCGATGACCACAATCGTTAGAGTTTCGAGATTGGAGGAAACGGCTGCATAGAGAATCCCCAAGACCCGCCCGTACATCCCAGCTGAGAGAACCAAGAACCCGGTCGAAAGGTCTGCTAGTCTCTTCTGCTGAGTGAATCTGAACGCCTTGTTGGAGTAGTGGGAGACTAGCAAAGCAATTGTTGCACTAATCGTTTCGAGCAATAGAATCGCTCCGAGCTGGTCTGGTGTGATATCCTGCATCTGCCAACCTCCTTGCCTGTCTTCCTAGTGATGTCTTTATTATAATAGGATGAATCATCCAGCACATTTGGATGATTCTATGATTTACTCCGACAAGACAGCTTCATCAGGCGAAAAGATTTGCTAGACGAATCATCCAGAGCTATCGTTCATTGGGTCTTTATATTCAGAGATATGATTGATTCATGTGGAAGACACCGAGAACTGCAATCAGCTGAGGATCTTGTCTGAAGCTGCTCTTGAATGGCGGGGTTTTCATACTCCGCCCTTCCATCACTTTTTTGAGGTGATCGCTTCAAAGCGGCAATACTCTATTCCATCGTTATACCACCAGAGATGAATGTCTATGCCTCAATGTTCGATATGCGGAAAGCAAATACGTCCAAGAATAGCTGCTCAAATACATCAAATGGCAGATGGTCCTCTTCTCTGCAGGCAATGTGCACTGAAAGCCGAATCTAGGAAGGACCCTCCTAGACCTGTATGTCAGAGTTGTGGCGAAAAGATAGAAACCCGAATATTCCAAAGGATTACGAGAGCTCGATCAAGGGGCAGGATGGCACCAATGCTCTGCAAGAGCTGTTTTCTGAAAGGTCGAAAAAGTCAATTTCCAAGTCCCCCAGCCAAAGGGAAATCGTCTGATATGAAAGAGTGGGGTTGTTCCAAATGTGGTGCTCCGCTTGAGCCAGAGGAAGTTGATCACATCAATAATGGACAGTCAATTAGCTGCGAATACTGCGGAACGACACTTACTGATGATATCTTCAAGTAGAATCAGATGATTGCCACTTGTCCTTGATTGTTCTAATATAGCTTTTAAAAATCTGCAGTTGAGTAGGTTATTCTACCATGAAATACCCCAAGATCGACAGACATCTCTGCAGTCCTGATGGCGGCCTTGAGCGGCTTGATCGCAGGTATTTCGGAAGTTTCTGCCATTTCATCGACAAGAAGAAACACCGTTGACATGATTCAGGAACCATGCACCCATCTCCTTTTCCAAGAAAATCACATCATACCTATCATTCCCAATCCCCATCATCGTCTCAACATAGGTTCTATTTCCTCCCTCTTATACCCTCTAGAAAGAGGGTCTTCTCGTATTCCCATTACAGAAATGTTCACATCGGGTCCAGCAACAGAATTGGCATTCTTCGTTCGACATTTTATCTCATTTTCTGGCGTTCTGGCTCTTTGGTAATAGATATGGTATGTCTCTTAGTCTGGCGTCGGACCAATTCAATGAATCATGACCATTCAGAATATTGAATTCGTAAAGCTTTGATAATCTGCTCCAAGGCGAAAAATGATATTGAGTAGTTGATGCAGCTGATTACTCAAAGGCGGTATTAGAATTTGATGCTTGATTCGCATATACATTTACATTATTTCAAGGATGACTTGAAAGAAGCATTGGCTGATATATCCACCAATCACCTTCTTGTAGCCGCAGTCACTTGTGATGTTCCTGAATACAAGCACACACTTGAGACTGCAGAGAAGTCTAATCGAGTGTTACCGGCTTTTGGAGTTCATCCACTCAAAGCAGCTGATTACAAGGACAGACTGGACTTGGTGAAAGAATATGCTGATGGAGCGCTCATGCTTGGTGAGATAGGATTGGACAGGATGCATATTGAAGACCCTTCACACTTTCCGATTCAAATTCGTCTGTTCGAAACGCTTCTAGAGTCAGCTCAAGACAATAATACAATAATGACAATTCATGTAGCTGGGGCAGAGAAAGAAACACTGGATATCCTTGATTCCTACTCGGTTTCAAAAGTAATCATACACGATTACTACGGACCCATAGAGTTTGTGAATAAGGTCGTAGATCGAGGGTATTGCTACTCCTTCGATAGAAGCTATAGAGAAGAATATGCGTCTGAAATACCCAATTGGGAAGAAAGACGGAGAATTGCTTCCACTATCCCCGATGATCTTATGCTTACAGAAACCGATGGCCCTAACAAACCTCCCAGCAGGACACCTTCCATTTCACTTCATGAAATAATTGAGAACCTTGCTATCCTGAGAAATACAACATTTGAAGAAATTCAGGACATAGTGAAATCCAACTTTCACAGGCTTGTACGTACTGATGCACGATTATCCACGTTCGAGAATCTGTTTCATATGTTTTCAGAATAGAATACACAAATACGATAGAAATGGCCTGAGAAACGGTTTGTCTTAATCATTAAAAGAGTATCAGAGCGTCCCTTGGAAAGCTTTTTATTCGAATTCCGTGGGATTGGGTCTGCCTTCGCGCTCTAACGGTGTCAGGCTGGATGCTATCGGCGATTGCCAAGCGATGATGGTTGATTGATTTCCAAGCGCGAAAACAAGATGCGGACGTGAGATAGACCGACGCCTTTTGTGTCGGAATCCCCTCAGGTCTAAGAAATGCTCAGCAGTGTGCAGGTTATTTGGGTAAGTTCACCAACTATCCCCGTTAGCCTGTACTTCATCAAGCTAAGTTCATAGTGTGCTAAAGATCGTACATCAGACCTTTTACTACTCAGGTCTACCTTGCCAAAGGTGTATGATTTATGGTTCAACTCTAGTTGATCCTGCTAGAGGACACTGCTATCGGCTTGGGGTTAAGACATGCAAGTGAAACGGGCTCGCATCCGAGCCTGTCGCGAACGGCTCAGTAGTGTCGCTAATCTACCCTGTGGAGGTGGACACCGCCGGGAAACTGGCGTTAATCCACCGTAGGAGCATTGTTCTGGAAATGATGTTGCTCTCATATGGGTGCCCTAGGTATGTTGGGCTCTCCGCCGCAGGATGGGGCGGCACCGGATCATACTTGTAAGTGGGGTAACTGCCCACTTAGGTTATGACCCGAACGGGCGATGTAAGTCGTGGCCCGGAGAAGGGCACTGAGACAAGGGCCCTAGCCCCACGGGGTGCAGCAGTTACGAAACCTCACCAATACGCGCAAGCGTGAGTGGGCCAAGCCGAGTGATGGGGGATAACTCCATCTGTGGCGGATCCGTATGATGGACCGCTAGAAAGGAGAGGGCAAGGCTGGTGCCAGCCGCCGCGGTAAAACCAGCTCTTCGAGTGGTGTCCATGATTATTGAGCTTAAAGCGTCCGTAGCCGGTTTGGTAGGTCCCTGCTTAAATCCGGCCGCTCAACGGTCGGCCTGGTAGGGATACCGCCTTACTTGGGAGTGGGAGACGACGACGGTATTTCGTAGGTAAGGGTGAAATCTAATGATCTACGAAGGACCACCAGTGGCGAAGGCGGTCGTCGAGAACACGTCCGACGGTGAGGGACGAAACCCAGGGGAGCGAATCGGATTAGATACCCGAGTAGTCCTGGGCGTAAACGATGCCCGTTAAGTGTAGCACTGGCCACGAGCCATTGCTGTGCTGTAGCGAAAGCGATAAACGGGCCGCTTGGGAAGTACGGTCGCAAGACTGAATTTGAGAGCCGTTCCGACTCTCTACAGGTCACTTAAAGGAATTGGCGGGGGAGCACCACAAGGGGTGGAGCTTGCGGTTTAATTGGACTCAACGCCGGAAAACTTACCCGCCCAGACAGCCGAATGAGAGCCAGACTGATGATCTTGCTCGACGAGCTGAGAGCTGGTGCATGGCCATCGTAAATTCGTGCCGTGAGGTATCAGCTTAAGTGCTGCAACGAATGAGATCCCTGCCACCTAGTTGCCAGCCGGGAGCTTCGGCTCTG
>RDOC01000014.1 GCA_011364985.1 Candidatus Thorarchaeota archaeon
AGCCTATGTGAAGAAGGAACGAATGAGCACTATCGAGGCGATCGGGTTCCTCAAGGAGGAAGGAGCTGTGCCTGTAATTGCGCACCCCCTCTCAGTAGGTTTCCCAGATCTCAGGGAGTTCCTAATTGAGATGAAGAAGATGGGACTTCTAGGAGTTGAATCGGAATACAACTATCGTCCTATGAAGGTTGCAGTCAGTTCCGAGGATGTCGGGAAGGCCAGTTTAGGGCTTAACCTTATCCAAACTGGAGGAAGCGACTATCACGGGAACCAATTAATGGCAAAACTTGGAAGCGTCACAGTCCCAACCGAGATTATTGAGAAGATAAGAAAAGCGGCGGATCGCTAAAAGGCGGAAGCCTAATTTGAGGCTATCGCCAGCTTTCAACGAGTGATAGAACCTTGAAGATAATCGACTCTCATGTTCATACTTGGACCCAACAAATCATTAGCAAGAAGGACATAGAGGCACGAAGAATTGCAGCTGAGCACTCCGGAACTGAACCACAGCTGAATTCGCCAGTTTTTGATCTGAGGAACGCAATGAAGAAAGCAGAAGTGAGTCACGCAGTGATTCTGCCCATTGACAGTGGGCTAAACCAGGACATGCCTTTGACCCTTCAGGAAAAGACTGACTATCATGTAGATGAAATCGAAGGAGACAAGACTCTTGTTACTTTTGTAGGGCTGGACCCCAGAAGAGGAAAGGAGGGTCTCATTGAGTTGGAACGCGCCGTGAAAGAAAAGGGGTGCAGGGGCTGGAAGATGTATCCACCAAATGGGTTCTATCCTGACCAAGAGGAGTTCTATCCGTACTACAACCTCTGTGTAGAACTTGGAGTGCCTGTTACGGTACACCAAGGGTTCACATCACGCTTCAAGTACGTGAAATATGCGAGGCCGGTACATGTTGACAAGGTGGCTGTTGACTTTCCGGAATTGAAGATTATACTCGCTCACGTTGGCATCCCGTGGGTAAACGAGGCCCTCATGGTTGCAGCAAAAAATCCGAATGTGTCAGTAGACGTGTCAGGATGGCAGGTCTATGCGAAAACTCCACTCAAAATCTATCAAATGATAGCCGACGCGAAACTTGTCCATGTATTTCCTAATCGTTTCCTGTGGGGAAGTGACTTCCCGCTTTTTGAAAATGATGTGACTTTACATGAGTGGGCCGAGTTCTTTCGCAATCTTCAGCTGCCACAGGAGATGATTGACCAAGGTTACAGACAGGTGAGCACTGAGGACATTGAACGGGTTATGTGGAAGAACGCTGCAAGATTGATGTTCGGTGAGAAACAATGACGAGCTTTGTTGTAGATGCAATGCTCGGGAAGGTAGCCCTCTGGTTGAGACTTGCTGGAAAGGACACCATCTATTCTCCCGATATTAATGACGATGAACTGTTAGAGATTGCCAAGAATCAAAATCGCATCTTATTAACTTCGGATGCTGAGCTACACAATCGTGCTGAAGAAGCATGCTTAGAAACCATGTTACTTCGAGGAACAGCAGACCAGCGTGTTGCAGCCGTGTTTCATCAATTCTCAATTAACCCCAAAATCGACCCATCAAAGTCACGTTGTTCGAAATGCAATGGAATTCTCACCGAGATTGATTCCAGTGACAAGGAAAGGATAAAGGATCTTGTCTTTGAGCAGACTTACAATCACTATGATCGATTTTGGCTGTGCAACGAATGCAGAAGGGTCTTCTTTCAGGGTGGTCAATGGACCAACATTTCCAAGTACATGAAAAGGATAGAAAGGATGATTCAGATGCTAAAGGAGACTATTCAGCCTCTATGACCTTGACATCAAACTCCATTGGTAGGCAGTCTGCTATAGTTCTGCTAAGATGGCAGTACTCCTGCATGAGCTCTGCGCATCTCTTTCCGGTCTCCAACTCGTCCTCTCCGACAATTACGGTACCGCTGACCTTCACGCCTGTGATTTTGTACCCGGACCCATCAAAGTCAGCTGTTGCAGCGCCTGAGAGTTCTAGGCTGATGAGTTCCAGTTCGAATCTTCTCTGAAAATCCAAGAATGTGTTGTTCAAGCAGGCTAGCAAGCTGGCTACAAAGAGCTCATCAGGGCAGATTCCTTCACCTCTACCACCATATGTCTTGGGGGTGTCCAGAACGACTTTTCGCCCATTACTCACCGAACCAAGGCATCCTGTCTGACCATCCCAATTAGTAGTTGCTTGATACTCAATGTGCTCAGGGTACTTGGCCTTTAGCTTCATCGCTCATAACCTCACACAACTGAGAATCTAGCCACGGATTAAGGATTGTGGTACCATTTCTATTTCCATGTTGGCTAAGCACAAATGAGAATGTCAGGAAGTGATTTAAACCGACAGCACTTAGTTGCGGCGAGGCCTCAGTCCATGAATCGTCGAATGAAGGCTGCGGTGTATCATAATGTTGGCGATGTTAGATACGAAGAAACCGACATTCCAGAGATTGGAGATGGAGAACTGCTCGTAAAGGTTGGTACTGCACTAACCTGCGGAACGGATGTGAAGACCTACAAGAGAGGACACCCCGTTTTATTGAGTAGCCTTCCCACCTTGTTTGGTCATGAATATGCGGGGACCATTGAAGAAGTGGGAAATAACGTTGAGGGCTTTGAGAAGGGAATGAGGGTTGTAGCCACAAACTCCGCTCCCTGCGGGACGTGTTTCTTTTGCAAGCGCGGTAGTCCTAATCTATGCCCTCAGCTCAAGTCATCTCTTGTGAATGGAGCCTTTGCGGAGTATATTCGCGTCCCGGCTCCGGTTGTGAAATGGAACACACATCAAATTCCAGACAGCCTGCGCTTCCGCGAGGCAGCTCTAACAGAGCCCTTGGCATGTGTTGTTCATGGGATTCAAGAAGCCGATATCAGACTCGGTGATACAGTGGCGATCATTGGGGCTGGACCAATTGGACAGATGCTCATTATGCTGGCAAAGAAGAGCGGTGCATCTACGGTAATCGTGTCAGACTTTGCAGAATTAAGGAGGAATACGGCAAAACGTGCGGGAGCTGACATTGTTGTTGACCCAGAAGCTGAGAATCCCATTGGGAGGGTGAAAGAAGAAACCTCTGGATACGGAGCCGACGTAGTAATCGAAGCAGTGGGACTTCCGACGACATGGGAACAGGCAGTAGATATGACAAGAGATGCAGGAACAACAATCCTCTTCGGGGGTGCAGCATCTGGTACAAAATTCGAGTTGGACACAGTTAGATTCCATTATGGTCAGCTCACAATAAAGGGGGTGTTTCACTTAACCCCCCGCCATGTTGGACAAGCCTTGAAGTTAATCATTGCAGGAGATATTGACCCTGACATTCTCATTTCACATGAGATGCCTCTTAAGAGGGTGACAGAGGCCCTTGAGATGATGGGCGCTGGCAAGAGTATGAAGGTTGCCATCAAGCCATAATCAGAAGCAGAGTTGCTCTTGATGCATGAAAGAAATGAAGACTCGCTAGCTGGCAAGGGCCGCTCATGGAGAGAAACTAGCAGGATAATGCGCAAAATGAGGCCCTTGAGAAATAACGAGAGAACCCTAATCCAAACAATCGAGTCTCTTGACGACAAGTATCAAGGGCTTGTGGTAATTGTAGAGGGACGACGTGACGAGGCAATATTGAAAAATCTTGGACTAAGGAGTCCAATCATTAAAACACAGGCTGGAATAAGTAGACTGGAACTCGTTGAGAATATTGTTGCTGAAGTGGGGTCCTCTGGCCAAGTTCTGATTCTTACGGACTATGATGTAGAAGGAGAAGAGATACGAGCTGCACTTGAGCAGGAATTAGAGATCAGGCACATTAGGATTCTACGAGGAGTACGGAATAGGATTCAAAGGCTCATGGGAAACTGGCGGTGCATAGAAGAGATGGTGTCACTCTTCAAAAGAAAGGACTCTCCGGAGCCGGCCTCTTAGAAGCCCCGGAAACTAGGCCATTGTCACTCATACTGTGACTTGGCTCCCACAATTCGGACAGATATACTTCCCAGCAGGTATGTCTGAACCGCACACTCTGCAAGTACGAGCCTTCCGCACTCGAATGGAATCGACTATGTCACCAACTTGAGGTTCGAGTATGAATTTGTTATCCCGATAGGTTATTTTGAACTCCTTCGGGTTCCCGGCTAACTCAAGCAACTCCATTGGCATTGGGAGACGATATTTGTCGTCGAGACGCAGAATTCTTGTTGTATCAAGCGTGTCGAGGTCAATACCAGTCTGATGAAAACCAGAGATAACACCGTCCCGAATCTCCACTGTCACATCTGCCTTTGAGGCAACCTGCTGACTGTGAGTGACAATGAAGAAGGAGGTTCCAAGGGACTCATTGAGCTCCCGGAATAGATCGAGAATACGCTCGCCGGTTTCCGGGTCCAGATCTCCAGTGGGCTCGTCGCAGAGAACGAGTCCCTTCCCTTCATGGTCAAAGAGATTAACCAACGCGCTAGCGATGGCCACACGGGAGCGCTCACCGCCAGAGAGGGTAGTTGCCTTGTTTCTCTTCCGCTCCTCCAGACCAACTATCTTGATCAACTTGTCTACACGTTCCTTCCGAACACTCCGGGGGACTCCGGCGATTCGTGCGGCCAGCTCTACATTCTGCCAAGCGTTCAGGTGAGGCAAAAGGTTGTTAATCTGAAACACAAAGCCCATGAAGGAACGACGTGCCTCTGTGAGCACTCGTTCACTCAGTCTGGTGATATCTTTTCTAAGATTAGCCCAGTACACCTTTCCAACGGTTGCCTTGGTGATACCACCAAGTACGTTGATTAGCGTGGTCTTACCGGATCCCGAGGGGCCAACGACGGCCATTATCTTCCCTTCTAGTATCTGAAGGGAAATACCACTAAGGGCAACTACCTCGAGTTCGTTAGTCTTGTAGATCTTGTAGCAGTTGTGAAGACTCGCCACGATGTCATCGGGCATCTCTCCAAAGATGTCGAGTTCTTCTGTGGTTTGAGTAGTCGTTACCATTTTCTTTGCCTCACAAGTTTCTCAATACTTGTGCTGGGTCAACTGACCCAGCTCTGCGAGCTGGTATGTAGCACGCAATTACCATCACCATGCCCTCAAGGGTCAGTGTCAGTACCATTACTGTGACCGGAAGCGCAATGGTCTCTGCAAGAATGGGAAATACCATGGAGATTCCCAATGTAAGAAACGTCATGACATATCCGAACACGATTCCTAGAATGAAGCTGATTGCCAAGGCAGCCAGAATGAGCCCTGCAAACTCACCAAATACCATGGATACAACCTGCTTCTTTGTGCCGCCAAGAGCTCTGAATATGGCGTACTCAGACTGACGTTCACTGACTGCCGAGCTTAAGAACAAACCGATTGCCGAAAGCCCCATTGCTGCGCAAAGAATGTAGCTGATCGTGGTAAGACCTTGGGTCCCTGTCAGGAAGGGGCTTATTCCTGGCAAATCTAAGAGGCTAACATTCTCCACAGTATATATCTCTGCGTTCTTATCTGATCGAATCACTTCCACAAGAGGCTGGACCTCTTCATAAGATGTTATGTCAACAAGGTAGACCTCTACATCAGATATGGCCGTGACATTTGAGAGGTATTCAAGGTTGACAAGTGCAAAGCCGCGTAGTGATACTTGGAAACCGAAATAGGCTCCAAAAGGTGTACCCCCAAGATCAGCCGCTGCCGCCATGCCAAAGCCTGGTGCGCTCTTCATAATTCCGACGATTTCAAAATCGACAAAGATTGTGGAGGTGCTTGTAGCAACGAGCACTGTGACTTGGTCGCCGACGCCTCGGCCCCAGATCTCTGAATAGAACTGGCTGATTACAATTCCATTCTCTGTGCCGTTCAGACTGGTAAGAACTGACTGCGGCGTCCCTGACACGAAACTACTAGAATCGAAGTCGGCAACATTCAGATATACCGTGGGTCTTATTCCTTTCAGCCAAAAGATCTCCGTACCAACAGCTGCTGTGGTATGCACAACTGGAGAAGCCGCCACGACACCCGGGAAGTCCTCGATTGTATCAAAGAAGCTCAATGGGGTGCCATATGTCTCGACCCTCATATCTGCACCAAGTGAATATCGCATTTCACGATCTAGAGTTGCCTCGAAGCTTTGAGTTTGAATCAGCACCATAGTAGTTGTGGTCAGAGTAAGCGTGAGAATGACCAAAAGGGGTATGAACTGCCCCTTGCGCCTTCGAAGGCTCTGCTGCAAATAGAGAGATTTTTCTCCAATAATCGGTGTGAACTTCCCAGAGGCATGTGACGTTGCAATACGCATTGCTCGTGAGCCCAGATACGCTGATGCGAATAGACCAACGGTAGCAACAAGGAGCTGGAGAAGTGCAATCTCATTGACTGGAGGGATCAATATGGGCATAGCTATCAAGACTGACACGATCAATAGGAGACCCAAGGGATACACAAGTGGATTGGTTTCCTCAGGCAGTTCGTACTCGTTTCGGCTTGTGGGCTGACCGACTTCTGAAACATCTATGCGTCTTGCCACATGCAGCAAGTATGCAGAAGGCAGATACATGGAGATAGCAGCAGCCAATATGACCGCCTGAATTGGCACTACTGTGCTCTCAAGGAATAGCTGAAAGGTCTCCATATTAAAGGTCAATAGTCCTGTGGATGCGCCCATCAGTGGAGCCATCACTAGTGATAGAAAGAAACCTACAATGAATCCAATTGCGGCCAGTACGATGGATTCCCATATTACAGCTGCAAAGATCTGATTGAAAGAGGCGCCCTTGGCCCTGAGGGCGCTAATCTCCCCTCTTCGATAGGAAATTGAGGTTTCCGATGTGAATATGGTGAGCATAAGGCTCATGATCATAACTGGTAAAGCCAAGATGATTAGTACCTGACTTCGGACATAGGTTGCGATGTGAGCTTGGAGTTCATCAATGGTTGTAAGGCCCGTCACCCGAAGCTCAGGGAACATCTCTTCTATCCGGACTTTTAGAGAGGCCAGATTATAAGTCACCGTTGTCAAACCGGCGGCCTTCAGTTCCTCGGCTGAGGCACGCAAAAGACCAACGGGCGAAAAATAGCCGCGTGTAGAAACATCATTTATGACAGCAGGGTCGAGTTGGTCTTGCAACATGATTACTGAGTCGTTCATGCCTAGAACTGTGTCCGGCCTGCCTAGGGGATCCCAGTTCAGACGAGACCTTGAAGTGAACAGCTGACCAAGCATCGACACACGAACTACCTTGAATATGCCAACTACTCGAAGTCCTTTGAGTCCGATTCGGCCCAGTTCTTCAGGAGTGGCCCATTCGTCATCTTTTGGACGCTGTTTTGCGCCATAGCGGAGAATATCGAGGCTAATCACGCTGCCAATGTCAATCGTCACATCGTGCACGACTGCAGCGGATTCCACAAAGTATTCTGAAACAATGACTTCACCTGGGTCCAATCGAAGTTCGCCTCTCCACTCAAGCTCAGTGGAAAAAGCATCAAGCATCTCATTGTTTCCAAGTATGATGCGCCCGTCCTTGATTCCTTCGCGATAGTTCAGATATCCTATATTATACAGTGTCCAATCATCCCAATCACCTTGAAGGATACATACCGATGATGGCACTACATGCGCGTACTCAATGAAAGGACTAGCCAATGCAAAATCGCGCGCCTCTACCAGAGAGGAGTAATCTGTCAGAGAGGTCTGAACACGCAGATTGATTTGATAGGCATTCTCTTCGAAGTACTCATCGACTGCAAGCGATGTTCCTGTTCCGGTCCAGATGAACACCGTTGTTGGGATGGAAACGCTGACCGCAAGGATAAGAGCAATTCCAATGTTGCGGACCTTATGATTCCAGAGAGATGTCATAGCGTATGACGGAGGCCACCAAATGCTTCCCTTCAGCATTTCATGTTGTACCACTTCTTTCACCTCATAAGTTCCTCAACACGATTGCAGGGTCAGTTCGACCTGCTTCTCTTGCAGGAAGGTATGCCCCGATTATCATTGCGACCATTTCTACGCCAAGTACAATCATCAAGAACTCCACTGGAATTGTTATTGTTGCTTCTAACGTTCTTGAGAATGGACTCATCTGAAATAGCAAGAACCCATTGATGTAGCCAAATACTGTACCAAGAACAAGGCTTACTGCTAAGGAGGCAAACACAACACCAGTGAACTCAGAAAACACCATACCGACTACTTGTCTTTTGGAGCCTCCTAGTGCTCGAATAATCGCATATTCTTTTCGTCGCTCTCGCACGACCGAGCCCAAGAAGATTGAGAGAGCAAACATGCTCATTATTAGTGTCATGACAAACCCGATTGAGAAAAGGCCTTCAATGGTATTCAGAAATTGAGCAGTAGCATAGTTGACTGCTTTCAGGTCAAAGGTGTCAGATGTCCAGACATACGTTCCAGCCATGGAGGTGAGATTTGTTTGAAGTGCGATTCGATCCACGTCGTCCTCAAGTGATGCCATGAATAGGTCCGTTTCAGACTTGACAAGCTCCTCTGTGACAAAGTCCAGATTGACAAGGGCAAAACCGGAATACCCCGATTGAAAGCCGAAGCCGGCACCCGTCTGAGACGGAGGAATATCACCTATCCACGCATAGCCGAAGCCCGGTGCACTATATACAAGACCGGTCACATTGAAGATCATCTCTTTAGTCACCAAGAATCCGCTGACCTCCATTCGCACAGTATCACCTATGGTTTTGTTCCATCGTTCAGCATGATACCGACTCAGGATAATCCCATTCTCCATATTGGCCAGATTCGTTAGTACCTCGGTTGCATTTTCCTCATAGAAGCTAGTATGATCGAAATGCCCGATTTCAGAATAGATTAGAGCATTAAGACCTGTCACTGTTATCTCATCAGTCCCTACTGTGCCTCTCGCCCGATACACGGGCGTTACGTTTCTTACCTCATCGTATTCAAGAAGCGTTTCATTATAGCTCAAGGGCATCGAATCGAATATGATACGAAGGTCAACGCCAACCGCATAGTCCACCTCACGTTCAAGATCGGCTCTAAGACTCTCTGCTTGAACAGAGAACGCGATTGTTGAGGAAATGGTCAAGGCAAGAATCAACATTAATGGGATGATCCTGCCCCGTCTCATTCGCAAATATCCTGCTGCAATCCTATTCTTCTCCCCAAATGCAAAGGACAGGTGAGAGGAGATGCTTGCTAGACCAACACGCGAAACACGCGAGCCGTTATAAGCAATGAAGAACCATGCGGCCGTTCCTAGACCAAGCGTTAGGAGAAGCATAAGGGGATTGTTTGGTAGATAGATTGCAGCAGCAACGACAAGCATGAGCAGCGTGATCGAGGCCCCAAGAGTGAATCCATAGGAGGCATCCTTTGGATTAACATCTTCAGGCTTCTCCTCCACAGTGGCACCAATCTCTGCCAATGATGCCTTTCTTGCAAGATAGAGAATAAAGAACACAGGAGGAACGATGCACAACAACACTGCGGTTAGAAGCGTATCAAGGCGAACAACAGAGTTGAGCAGGTAGAACTGGTAGATTGTCCAGTCGAAGTGCATAAAGCTCTCGGTTGCAGGTATCAAAGCTGCAAACACAGCCGCCAACCCTGTTCCAATGACAAGAGCTGGTATCGTTAGAAGAAGAGTCTCCCAGAGGAAGACCATATTGATTTGGCTTGAGCTTGCCCCTTTGGACCGAAGAACTCCTACCTCTATGATTCGTGGAGCCATAAAGGAGTCTGCTGCGAACACAGAAAGGATTAGAGCAAGGAAGAAGATGGGCAGGTTGAGCATCGAATATGATACCGAACTCAAGTAGGAGTCGACGGTCCATTGTAAAACAAAGATCATGTCATATCCCTCGGTATTGACATTAAACTGTTCCTCAACCCTGGTCGAGAGAACGAACATATGCTCGGACATGTCTTCTGCTCCTGCACCTATCAATGCAGAGCTGGAAGCGCGAACAAGGATGCTTGCTAGAAAGAACCCATCAGGCTCAACATAATTGCGCGATACAGAAGTATCAAGGACAATGACCGCGTCGCGTATGCCTAAAACTGGAAATCGCGTGTTTGTGTAATTCCAGTTTCGGCGCATCATTGATTGCATTCCTCTCTCAGCGAGGGAATAGTAGTTTGCCATGTCATAGATACCGGCTATTTCGAGCTGGCTCAGGGTTTGACGCCCAAGAAGTGCCAATTCGCGACCATCTGGATACGTTGAATTCGCTTCACCGATGTCTCTGGCTAGAACCTCAAGATCAAAGGTTGAGCCAAGAGTGAGATTGAGGCCGAAAAGATCATATGTGTAAGCCAAGAATTGAGCAGACACAAGAGCCTGACCCTCTTCAAGGAGTAGACTGCCTTCGACCTCAAGCTCGACTTGCACTCTCTCAAGAAAATCGTTAGACGCAAAGATGACTCTACAGTCCTTAATGCCAGCCTCGTATAGTCGACCGCCAATATCGTATACGAAATCATCAGGAAGATATGACCCGTTGAACAACCCTATGGTGGAGTTCAAGCGGTAAGTCTCTTCCACGAAAGGTTGGACATCAAGATACTGCTGGGCCTGGGTCCCATCATTGTAGTAGCCGTCCAGAGTTTCAACCAACAACTGGAATGAGCTGTCCTCAAAGAATCTGTCGGTAGCTATTTTGACTCCAGTATCGGCCCAGATGATGTTAGATGTCAACAGGCTAATACCTAGCCCAAGAGTGAGTACCAGACTCAAAGCCCGAAAAGGATTGGCTCTCATTGAACTCAGAGCGTATGACAGCGAATAGATGCGACTTCCTTTGGTTGAGGAAACATTGCGGTCTTTCATTGCTGCCATATGGATCACTCCTGAGGCGCAGTTCCCTCCTCCTCAGCCTTGAACTTCTCACGCGCGACTTCGATATCAACGCCGCTTGGTTTGAAGAAGTCTGCTACGAGCTCTTCCACGAGGATACCATCACGTAGAAGAAGTATCTTGTCAGTCATTTTGGCAACTTCGGGATCATGGGTGACAACGATTATTGCCCGATTATTTTCTTTTGCCAGACGCTTCATTAGCATGATTATCTCGCCCCCGATTACGTGGTCCAAATCTCCTGTGGGTTCGTCACACAGAAGAACTGCAGGACTATTCGCGAGGGCTCTTGCAAGAGCGACCCGTGACCGCATTCCTCCAGAGAGCTCATGGGGCATATGTTGTGCTCTATGGTCAATGCCAACCAAAGAGAGTAGCTCTATTGCCTTCTCCCGTCGTTTTGTCGTGGGAATGTTGTCCAGAAGCATGGGGACCTCAACATTCTCAAGGGCGGTAAAGATCGGAAGGAGATATTGATCTTGAAACATCATGCCCACTTTATGCCTCCGAATCGCAGAGATACCTTCATCATCGAGATTAGTTATCTCTAGACCGTCAACAAAGATTCTCCCAGAGGTTGGAGTATCAAGACCTCCAATCAGATTCAGAAGCGTCGTCTTTCCAGAGCCCGATGCTCCGACAATGGCAACAAACTCACCTTTTTTCACTGAGAGATTTGTGCCTTGCAGAACACGAATTATCCGAGAGCCATCTTGGAATTCTCTGTGGACATCTATGCATTCTACGGCCAGATGATCATTGGCATTCATTGACAAGTCACTCAGATTCTGACTTTAAAAAACCAATTTAAGCCAAGTGGATTGAGCAGCCAGCGAAAATGTCATCCGAACAGCAGCTGTGATCTCAAGAGTCACATTTTTGTGACACAAAAGGGAGAATATTACTCCTTGAGTGTGAAAGAATATGAGATTGTTTGCAGTTTCGGGATATTCTGGAACAGGAAAAACAACTCTTGTTGAAGCCTTGATTCAAGAACTCACAAAACGGGGATACTCAGTTGCCACTGTCAAGAGCACCAAGGAAACACTCAGTGATGTCGAGGGCTCTGACACATGGAGGCATCGTGTGGCTGGAGCTGCAGCAACAGCACTTCTGAGCCCTCAGGCAGCTGTGACATGGCAGTATAAGCTTCTTGGTCTAAAGGATGTCCTTCGGGATTGGAAATACGACTTTGTACTTATTGAGGGAATGAAGGATGTGGATTTGCCCAAATTCTGGTGTGTGAGAGATATATCGAAAGACGAGATGAGATCTAGGAATGTGAAGGCATTGATCACTCATCCAGACTCGTCAATAGAATGGCAAAATGATGAAGTTGAAGTCCTGACATCAGATGATATCTCAATCTTGGCAGATATCATAGAGCAGGAAGCAGCCCCAATCTAGGCCAAGACCTGCATCCAAATGAAAAAGCTCTTTTTCAGTCAATCCCAGAAAAGGCCCTGATGAAGACTCTAAAGGCCAAGCAATTTGACCTGGAAGCCACTTTGAACAGCGGACAGACATTCAACTGGATTAGGGAAGGAAAGGGCTACATTTGCAGTGATAATGGTCAGGTGGTCTATGTTGAACAAAACGGAAACAAACTCCTCTACGAAAGTTCTCACCGACAGGCAAACCTGAAAGAATCCTTCCGACTTGATGATCCACTCCTAGAGATTCAACAAGAGATTGCAAAGGACCAATTCATATGTGATTCCATCCGATTTTCACCAGACCTTCGTATCGTCAGAAATCCGTTCTACCCCTGTTTAATTTCCTTTATCTGCTCTATTCGAAAGAATATACCCACCATCAGAGGCCTGATGCAGTCCTTTCGTGAAATGTATGGGCCGCAATATGAATTCAGAGGAAGAACGTACTATGGGTTTCCAGCCCCCGAACAAGTTGCTCAAGCGTCGGTGCAGGAACTCAGAAGTCTTGGACTTGGCTGGCGTGCGAAGTTCGTTTCTGAAGCAACAGCGGCAATTGTTAAAGAAGAGGTCGTTGAGAAGGAGCTTGTTAAGATGAAGTACGAAGAAGCACACAGGACTCTGAAGACTTTACACGGTGTCGGAAACAAGGTGGCGGATTGCATCTGCCTTCTTTCACTTGGTTTTCTAGAAGCATTTCCAATTGACATCTGGATTGAACGTGCCATTCAGGAGCGTTATGATATCTTCACTAAAACAGGGAAGTCATACAGGAAGAAATCTGAGGCAGCTAGAAGTTATTTTGGAAGATATGCGGGCTACGCTCAGGAATACCTCTTTAACTATACAAGACTAAGGAGAATCACGACTCTGTCATCCTCTACTTGAGAGACTGACGCTTCCGTTTTTTCCTTGTATACCAACCATGATCAACAATGCCCTTTGATAACTCCCATGTCCGTGTCTGATAGAACGCCAAGGGATGGAGAACATACTCACAGAGAGGATCAAAGACTTCTCCGAGGGCAACAGGACAAAGGCTATTTCCCTGCATCTTCTTGCAGCCCGGCGGTGTATAACCCTCTCCTGCGGACTTCGAGGAGATATGACGGACCTGATACTCTGCCAATGTCTGCACGAAGTCGGGAGCGGCCTTGAATACTCCCATAACCTCTCTGATATCCATGCCGATCTTCAGAAGGAACGCTGCCAAAGCAAATCGAGCCTCATGTGACACATTCTTCCCAGCCAAGGAGTCTTCATGTATCTGCCCGATACACGGGGGAAATGCAGTTGTTGTGTCGCCAGACAGCTTCACCGGTTCCGTCTTGCGTATCTTCCCCCGAATCTCGGTCTCGATGCGTTCAACTGCTTCTGTGAGCCGCCGAGGGAGTGTGGGAACCTCTATTCTGCTATCAAGAATAAGCTGTTTGAACTTGCCAGAGATCAATCTTGCCAGCTCTGACTTCCTCACCGGCACCCAGCCAGAGTCGAGATGCCTGTTGATCAATTTCCAGTTCCATGCATGAAACAAAGGTGCTACCTCCAAGAAGTCCTCAAATCGTATTCGAAAATCAAAGCTTCGCAGAAGAAGTGGCATCTTTGTACGTTGTGCCTCGGTGCCTGTGGATTTCACAGCCCATCCAAAAGCAGACTCACAGAGATGTATGAGATAGCTGTCGGATTCATTCGCAAGATACTTGTTGACGGATTTTGATTCCGCTTCAGCCTGATACTCCTTTAATCTAGGTTCGTCGATTCGTTCAACAATGAGCCGAGCAGCTTGATAGACGAGAATTGAAGCAGGATTATTATGGTCGGGCAACTGAATCTCATCCTGAACTATGGAGGAATAGACTCGTTCTTCAGCTTGCCGGACAATATCGTGGTTCATTGGATCCTCAAGCTGATCGATGAGTGACTTGACATCCCGTGTAACTTTGAAGAGGGCTTCTCTTGCTTCTGAAGAGAATGGATATCGAAGTTGTTGAATACTCAAAGCCACGTATTTCGCCTCAGTAGTACTCGGACTGCGCTGTTTCGACTTGGGGTGAACATCCATCCAAATAAAGTGCGCTCAAGTCTTCACCACCGATTCTCGAAACTTGGCCGATAGTCATCCACATTCCGACGGTAGAACTTCTTCCCACACACAGAGCATTCAAACATTTCGAGTCCCTTCATTCTCGACCAGAGCGGGAAGATGCGGAATATGCGCTCGCCTTGGCATCTGGGACATCTGAGTGGAGAGTTGTTGTTCTTTGAACCACGGGAACTGAAGGTCACGACCATCAAATCATAGTTATGCATTTGCTCCTTTAACTTCTCTCATTACCAATATTCAGAGATGGATCCATCAGTGCCGCCCAAGAATGAAGTCAGCCCGAATCAAGAGATTCATGAACTCTCCGAGAGATTGTCGGAGGATTTCGGGGTCGCTATAGAGCTTCCTTAGATGGTTCTTCCGCCCTTCTAAGGAGGGGTCGATCTTTTCATTTATGAGCTTGTACGCTGCATTTGGCCTCTCGACCCATCGACAAAGCTCTTGAAGGTCACTGCTAAGGAATAAGACAACCGGCGTCTTTCTCTTACCATTTACTTTGAAGTTCTGATGGTAATGGACGTGTTTATTGCTGTCAAGTATTCTGAGTTGAATCTTTGGAGCCGTTGCAGCCATCCTCGCAAGAACAGGTAGTGTGCCCGAAGTATCATCACACGAGTCGGTTCCCAAAACGAGGATCCTAATCTCATTCTGGAGTTCCTTCAATGTGGCCTCGTCTTCTTCGGTGAGCATCAGGTCGGTATAACGCGCCTTCATTAGCTCAACATTTTCTCTTGCCGTTGACAGGAACTTCTTGTATTCCACTGCACTTACCCATTCTGTAGTTTCAGCCATCTATTACCAACTCAAATCCGAAAGAATTCCGCTGGAAAGCCCAACAGGGAATATTTCGATGCGAATGGATAAAAGGATATCTCGGCAGGCAATGTGCTTTTGTTCCTAAGGATTTAACAGAAGTGGGCTGGCAACTGCATGCATGATTGAGGACACAGCCAAGGCAATCATCAAGGGCCTACATAGCCAGAAGGACATCGAGAAAGGGAGAATGGTTGCCAAGTACATGAAGACCTCAAGGTTGGAGTTTCAAGGCGTTCTGGTACCTGAAATTAGGAAGACAGCCAGAAGACATATTCGCAGTGTTCCCTTAGAAAGTCTTCCATCATTGGCTCAACGTCTTTGGGCGAATAAGATCTTTGAGCCACGCCTAGCTGGCGTAGAAATAATGGAATTGTACTCCAAGAAAGGGGATATAGATACAGCCATTGCAACAATCTCTTGGATGATTGACAGAATTGATACATTGTCCTTGTGCGATCCGCTTTGCATAGTCTGTTTGGGCACTTTGATGATTCGAGATGCATCAGTGCAGGAGAGAATTGCTGACTGGCGAAAGAGCGACAACTTCTGGAGAAGAAGAGCCACTGTCCTACCGTATGTACATCTTGGAAAGAAGACGATTTACAGGTCAGAGTATGGAAAAATGATATTGGATGGTGTTACCTACCATCTCTCGGATTCGAACCTCTTTGTGGCAAAGGCTGTCGGATGGGCATTAAGGGAATACAGCAAGAAAGAGCCAGAGGTTGTTAGGGAGTTTATTGAAGAACATAAGGACATAATGCCGAAACTTGCAGTAAGGGAGGGTAGCAAGAAGCTCAAATGAATAAACCCGTTGATTAGTTTCGGTTTCCTGTTAAGCTTATCTTAGGATGATAGTACATACATATTGCGTGTCTTCGATGAAACGAGCCGGTGTTGCTGATTTGAAGCTTCATCAGGGCAGAGCACCCCATTGGCTGGTGAAGCGGATGATTCCTATGGTGGGGGCCATCTGTGAGTTCATCGTAGATGAATACGGAACGACTGAGCTTCTAACACGATTGTCGGACCCTATTTACTTTCAGGCTTTGTCAAATGCTTTGGGATACGACTGGGATAGCTCTGGGTCTACGACTGTGACTTGTGGTGTGCTGAAGACTGCATTGACCTGGAACAGGCATAATATGGTGGCTGTTGGAGGAAAGGGGCTCGCATTCAGAAAAGTTCCTGAGAAACTTAGGGCGCTTGAAGACTATGGATTGGATGGAACAGGGCTCGGCGAAATAAGTAGGGCAGTGGCAAAAGTAGACAATGCTGCAGTTCAAGACGGATATCAGCTCTACCAGCATGTATTCTTCGTTGACGCCGGAGAGAACTGGACGGTGGTTCAGCAGGGCATGGATAGCAAAACAGGAGATGCACGTCGATACCATTGGACGTCAAAAGACATTGACAGCTTCATCGAGGAGCCACATAGTGGCATGATTTCGGGGCAGATAAAGAAGACAACTCTTGATCTGACTGCAAGGAGCTCTGAGGAGTGCAGGGACACAACTCTTGATGTTGTAAAAGAAGAACCACGACGAGTCAGACGTCTCTTCGAAGACATCAAAGCTTACGGAGAGAGTACATTGCTTCCGTGGCTTGAGAACGATGGTCAGACCTTCGAGATTCCCTCGTACAAAGTCATACCAAAACGAATGGACTGGAACGCAGTACGAAAGGCCTACGAGAATCAACCTCAGGACTACGAAGAGTTCTTATTCATTGATGGGATGGGACCGGCCACAGTGAAAGGCCTCTCATTGGTATCAGAATTAATTTTTGGCAGTGAGCCCTCATGGTCCGACCCGGTTCGTCTGACTTTCGCCTTTGGAGGAAAAGATGGTGTCCCATTCCCGGTACCAAGAAAGGCATATGATCAAGCTATAACATTCATGGAAGAAGCTGTGAATGAGGCAAAGATGGGAAGGAGAGAGAAAGTGAAATCCTTGAGGCAGCTAAGAAAGTTTGCTCCACCCGTTTTGCATAATTATCCATCGTGAAGTTCGAACAACCTTTGTAGTCTTACTTACACATCAAACCTTTTACCTAAGTTTGCTGATTGTCTCCAGACAGGAGAAACGATGGTTGTGCGTGTCGGATTGAGGATTTCCCTCGCAGCAATTCTATTCTTGCTGCTTTTAGCCATGAAGGATGTTGGAGCTACATGTAGTTCACACCAAGAGCAGCTCTTTGTGCCGGACCAGGGTGGTGAAAATCCTCCAACAGTCGTAGGTGTTCAAATGAATGTGACAGATGGTGGAACGATTTGTTGGGACGGTATCTACAACGGTCAGACAGAGCAGGTGTGGAGGTTCGAGTACTGGATAAACGACACCGATGGCGTGGCTTCAGTTATCTATCAGTTCAAGAAGTGGGGAGAAGAGGTATGGCTGAATAGACCTGCAAAGCTCATTGATGGCAATCTCTCGCGTGGGCTCTATGAAGCCAACTTCACATACGAGGTCTGGTGGGACTGGGAAGTCAACTGGGTACGGTCAGAGGTTGGAAGCTTCTATTACCGCATCTTCGCCAACGATACCCTTGGCAATTGGATGACAACGCCACCGGTATGCTACATGGGGGGGTATATGTTGGTCTATCCACCTCCGCAATACTATCTCATTGCCAATGCCCCATTATTGTTGACAGGAGCATCTATCGTCGCAATCATTATTGTAGTGGTTCTGGTTTTGCGAAGGTTTCCTAGCAGGGGGCAATAACCGACACACACAATATGTGCCATTAGTCTTTAGATGCCATGCTTGAGATAGAACCATACAACGACCTAGTGATGTGTATTAGAACTGGTTCGGGACAAAGTGGCCAAGTCGTCATGTGGACATATTCCTATTTGATAGAGGACACGCTCTTCGATGCAGGTTGTGCGAATGCACGGGAAGAATTGGCCGAGGCGTTGAGAACCTATCAAATCAAGCGATTATTCATTTCTCATGCGCATGAGGACCATGTCGGAGCGTGTTCAATTTTCGAAGATGAAGCCACCATATATGCGACATCAGAGGTTGCAGAGGAACTGAGAAATCCAATCGAGTTGACCGAGTTCTTTAGAGCTGTCTGGGGACAGCCAGAACCAGTTTCGAAGATTGAACCAATGCCCGCATTCTTTGAGGTCGCTGATCTTCATTTTGAAGTGATTCCTCTCCCCGGGCACAATGCCAATATGGTCGGCTTTCATGAACCAAACAAAAAGTGGCTTTTCTCAGCAGATGCCGTTCCTGTGCCCTCAAGAAAGAAGATGGGAATGCTGGACGAGAACATTCCACAGACCCTGGCTACACTTGAGATGATACAGAGCTTGGACCTGGAAATACTCTTTGATAGTCATAGAGGACCAATAGAGAAACCTGCTGAACATATTCAAAGGCGGATCGATTATCTCAGGGAATTTCAAAGAGAGGTAAAGCAACTGCATGAGAGAGGCAAATCGGTAGAAGAGATACAGGAAGCACTCGGACTGGAAGGCCCATGGTATTTGGAACTGACTGCCGATAGATTCGGAATCAGCTATGTGATAGAGTCAGTGATTCGGGACTCTGAGTTTAGTGGTACCTAGTTCTTTGG
>RDOC01000015.1 GCA_011364985.1 Candidatus Thorarchaeota archaeon
TGGCTGTCAATGCGAGCAAAGCTCCCTTTGGTTGAAGCGATTGAATTGCCGCATTTAGGTATGGGGTTGGCGAACCAAAAGGGTCTATATCAACAAAATCAAATCGCTTCCCTCTAGATTCTGTGAGTAGTAAGACCTTGGCATTGCCAATCATTGCATTCGCTCGTGTAGTCAGTTTATTCCTTACTATGTTCTTCTGAATCGTTTCAATGGCCAGAGGGTTGGCATCGAACATCAATGCTTGGAAACTGCCCGGGCATTCGTTGAGATATCGTAATGTTCTGACCCCACACCCAGCAAGAGGTTCACACATAAGCTTGACATCACTGCTTTGAAGGTACGTTGCAAGGAACAAAATGGAGAAGTCACGATTGAGTTTCATTCTGGGGTTATAGAAGACAGGCATATCTGTCGTTGGTTGTTTCTTTGTTTCACTATAGTGGTCCACATCTGCACCAATGAAGGTCGTTCTTCCTTCTCTATACTGTTTCTCCACAATCATGACTAATGACCAAAAGTCATGAATTGCTAATAAGATGATATGCAATCGATGAAGCCGCGCCTTTGATTCTGACGTCTTAGGAATCTCTAAGAGGGTGTTTGCTCCGCATTGACCAGAATGCTACTCCTTTCCACAAATGGTAGTGATTAACGTGGCTACAAGAATAAAGATACACACCGAAAAGGGCGACATTGTTGCCGAGCTATGGTCTGATGATGCAATCAACACTGTGAAGAATTTCACCACCTTGGCGCAGAAGGGCTACTATGATGGATTGGTCTTTCATAGAGTTGTGCCTGACTTTGTAATCCAAGGCGGTGACCCAACAGGCACAGGTTCTGGCGGTCCGGGATATGCCATTCCATGCGAAACGCGAGGTCACAGACAGAAGCATAAAAACGGGGCTTTTTCAATGGCTCATGCAGGACGTGACACTGGAGGCTCACAATTCTTCATCGTTCTCAATGGCGACAATTGTAAACATCTCGATGGGAAGCATACGGTATTTGGACAAACCATAGATGGTTTTGAGGCTGTGCAAAAAATTCGGCAGGGCGACAAAATGCTGAAGGTTGAAGTTCTAGAGCTGGGCCCAGCTATCCAGAAGCATGAGCTTCAAACACTCAAATCTTGCTGATAAATCTCCATTGTCGTGCTGCAAGGAAGCAGTATTGCCAAAAGGGAGTGCCTATATAGCAGGCATGCCTCTATCGATTAAGGAGCACTTATTATGTCAGCCATACTCTTCATGGGAACCGCAATATTGTCTGGACTTCTGGCAATTTTCGTCGCTCTCTACACCTATCAGCGGATTGTCAGGGCTGATGAGGGCGATGAACGAATGAGAGAAGTGAGTGGCCTTATTGAAAAAGGGGCTTATTCGTTTCTCAAAGTACAGTATAGAATCCTTATGTTATTCACAATCATCGTTGGAGCATTCATTGCCGTCTTATTCGGGCAGTTCGGAATACCAATCGCAATCTCCTACTTCTTGGGGTCTTTAGCTAGCATGGCTGCTGGATATATAGGGGTCATAGTTGCAACAAAGGCAAATCGACGTACGGCAGCGGCTGCGATTACGGGCGGGTTAAATCCTGCGTTTAAGGTGGCCTTTCGAGCTGGATCTGTTATGGGGCTAATGATAGCCGGAATTGCTTTGGTAGGTCTCGGTTCGCTCTACTGGCTATGGAATTTCGTCCTACCTGACTCTCTATTCACGGCGACTCCAAAAGAGGCAGAGCTCTGGGAGATCATAACAGGGTTCTCATTCGGCGCAAGTACTGTTGCATTGTTTGCTAAGGCAGGTGGTGGGATATATACCAAGACGGCGGACCTCTCTGCTGACTTGGTGGGTAAGATTGAACACCACATCCCTGAGGACGATCCCCGTAATCCCGCTGCTGTTGCCGACGCTGTCGGCGACAATGTGGGGGATGTTGCCGGAACGGGGGCCGATATCTATGATAGCAATGTGGCTGCAATTCTTGCCGCAGCAATTCTAGGCGCAGGAATTGACATTCATTTCACTCCCGTGCTCCCCCTTGGATTATTGCCCCTCATGATTGCAGCTATCGGGACAATATCCTCCGTTCTGGGAGTGTTCCTCGTTAGACCAAAGGAAGATCAAGACCCTGGCCCGGCACTAAATCGAGGGACTTATTTTACAACGCTGCTTTTTGTTGTGTTTACCGTGGTAGTTGTAATAGTCCTGAACCTCTCTATCATCATTGCAGTATCAGCAATTGTTGGCCTCATAGCAGGAGTTTTCATTGCATTTACTAGTGATGTATTTACTAGCGATCGTGGCTTGTCGACCTTCAAGCCTGTGCCCCGAATGGTCGAGTCAGCCGAAAAAAGCGCAGCAAATCTGATCCTCTCTGGCTACTCATATGGGCTTCTTAGTGTTATCCCATCGGTGCTGGGTATAGCTACTGCCATGGTTGTTTCCTTCATTCTGGGGTCCAACCTTGGATATGGAGAGTGGGAAGGTGGTATCTATTGCGTCGCAATTGCCGCAGTAGGTCTTCTATCTACTAATGGAATGATAATGAGTTCCGATGCTTACGGTCCAATTGTCGATAATGCCAGAGGTGTTATCGAACAGGCTCAAGCCCCCAAGGAAGCAATCGTAGCTTGTGACAAATTGGATGCAAGCGGGAACACTGCCAAGGCGATCACCAAGGGATTTGCAATAGGTGCTTCTGCTATCTCTGTTCTTGCTTTGTTTGCTGCATTCATAGAGTCGACTGGCACACTCAATATACCCGGTGTCGTTGGACTAACTGATGTTAACTTAGCAAATCCTTACGTCCTTGCAGGTGCGTTGATTGGGGCTTTGGTTCCAGTTGCATTCTCTGCAATCCTCATCCTTGGAGTAGAACGAAATTCGGAGCGTATGATTGAGGAGATTCGCAGGCAGTTTCGGGAATACCCGGGTATTCTTGAAGGCACAACAAAACCTGATTATGATAGGTGCATAGCTATAGCGACATCTGGTTCAATTCGCGAACTGATGCCAGGAACTCTGGTTGCAATTCTTGTCACTGTGACCACCGGGATCATTCTTGGCATCGAGGCGCTTGCAGGGTTTCTTGGTGGTGCTGTCATGGCAGGATTGATACTGGCCCTATTGATGGATAATGCCGGTGGGGCTTGGGATAATACCAAGAAGATAATCGAGTCGCCTGAATACATCACTTATGAGAAGGGAACTGAGGACTGGCATAGGGTTCATGACATTTCTGTTACTGGCGACATGGTTGGAGATCCCTTCAAGGACACTGCAGGGCCTGCAATCAACACGCTACTAGTTGTTATCTCCCTAACCGCAATGCTTTTCCTCCCTGTGATAGCGAGACTTAACATCTGGCTCATTGGGCTATTCTGGTAGGAGAGGATACGAATATGCTTCGATTTGGAATGGTAGCACTGGAGTTTGCACCTGCAATTGATAGAATCGTCAGGAATGGCGTGCCAGACTTCTCACACTTTGTTCTTCCAGAGATTGTGAGAGAAGACCTAGAGATTGGCAACATCTCTGTGATTGAGGTGACTATGGACATGGTGCAAATCATTCCCGGTGTTCTAAGTCCCAAGACTATCACTGAACTTATGGAACTGAAGGAAGAAATTGGTCACTCTTACACAGTCCATCTACCTCTCTGGTCAATAGAACCCTCTTCTTTCAACAGGTATATTCGAGAGGCGAGCACAGAGGCTATCGTTCATTCCATCAAGCTGGCTCAGGAATTGGAACCTGAAGCATTTGTGTTTCACTCAACTGGCGCACTTGCTGCTGAGTTCTCCCGATTACCATTACCATCAGAACTCCGGTTTGTCTTGGCTTCTTATATCAATGCATTTGCAGAGGAGAGCCTTGAAGACATTCTAGCAAAGACTGAGATCGCCCCAAGAAAGCTGGCAGTTGAGAATATCGAGTTTCCTTTCGAAGTAACCCGTGATCTTGTTGATAGATTCGATACGGGAATCTGTCTTGATACAGGTCATGTCCTGAGCCGACAATCAGGGGATGAGTCTCTCATGGAGTTCTACAGAAACCACCGCGACCGGATTGTTGAGATTCATATCCACGATGGCAGCTATCCTGAAGGCGGAAGGCCTTTCCGCACAGAGCACACTGCATTGGGCAGGGGTGAGATGCCTATTCGCGAGTTCCTCCTTGAACTCATGAAGGACAAATACGATGGACCACTCATTTTCGAACTTACGCCTGATGAAGTAGTAGAGTCTCTGGCCAAAATCAGACAGGTAGTTCCTGAGGCGCTTGGCAACTAGGGAAGTAGTTTCTGCGCAATCCACTCTTTGAGCATTTCGCTAAAGGGAATCTTTTCTTTCCAAGTCGGGTCATTGTGAAATGTCTCATGGCGTAGCGTTATGCAGTCTTCCAACGAGCTTGGTTTGGAATCAGTACTATCTTCCGCATACAAATGAATGGGGTAGTTATAACTCGAGGGAAGCTCAACCATCTCTTCAATCTTAATGCTTGAGAGTATCACTCCTGTAAGAACAGCCTGATGAATGAAAATAGCATATCTCTCATCCCGTTTGTACAGCCCTTGTAGAGTGGGGTCCTGATAGACCTTGAAGAAAGAGTCACACCATCTCGTGAACAATCTCCTCTCAGGTCGTATGGTCAAGGAACCTGCATTAAAGTATGGATTGATTGGTTTTTCTTCGATGTGCGGCTTCATTGGGAATATCTGCTCCTTCCCTATATCAAAATGGTCGTATACAGTCTTCCAGAACACATCGAGAGGTTCTTCATAGTCAAGTCCGAGGAGCTTATGGTGCACTGGTCGATAACCCAAGATCACATCCTTTACAAGAAAGAAATCACTTGGTTCACGAAGAACAAGTGTGTTGGGTGCAAGCCACACCAAGAGGTCCATACTTCCAATGGCCTTAGACTCAGCAAGAGCAGCAGCCTCTACGTGGCCGGCAAACGGAAACTTAAGAGCATGCAACTCAATTTCGAAGGGGATTATATCCACATTCAACTTCTCAAGACGAGCCCTAGCTTTCAAAGACAATTCATGATCAAGTCTTGGTGCAAAATACCATATTGGTTGGGTCGAGAGTGCTCCTCCAAACTCTCGAATGCTTCCGGCCAGCAGCAATGAATTGGATTCTGCGGCCTTGCCCGGATATAATATAGAACTGAATACCAACGATTGATGTGTTGCTCTCTCTGGATGTGGAGTCATAGACAGCTGCGATATTCGTTTGTAACTTAATCATTTGTTTGGGGCAACACGTTTGCAAATCAAATTTATTTGGGGAGAAATACGACCTCGCGTGGAATGACTCCAGTGGTAGTTGTAAATGTAGTACCCACGTAGAGGATTTTGGGTGGCTCCTTATGACATGGACCCGAAGAGGAAATGCTACTCCATTTCAATCATTTTGAGAATCTGGTTCAGTCTTTCTATGGGTTCATTGCTAAGGATTGAGCGCTTTCCTATCTCGAATCTGAAAGAATGGGGATTCTTGGTGCAGCGCTCTTGACTGAATGCTGTCAGCTTGTGAATGTCAATTCAGCTCATGTGCCCAAATTAACCATAGACGCTTATTGCAGTAATAGATTGTCTTGAGGAAGAAGGTCCTTGCCATGATTCATTTCTAGAGATGGCTGGCAATGTCATCAACGGTTATGGATTGTGAAGATGTATGAAGAGCAGAGGAAAAGGACTGTTCGATTTACAGCAATCGAATTCCCCTTGCTAGAGAATGAATGGTGGGCCCGGGGAGATTTGAACTCCCGACCCCCGCCTTACAGAGTGAGAGAGCAGAAGCCCAATCACGTATCAGAGCGGTGCTATAACCAGTCTAAGCCACGGGCCCAACGATTGCTGCTAGAGCGCATGGTTGCGATTGCGATAAAAAGGTTGTGAATTGCAGGACTCGTAGCCAAGAATTTAGGACATGAGTATAAATGCTCTGATAAGGCAGATGTTGCATGTTCAAGTCATGTCGGGTCATTATATCCTCTCGTTTCTCTTTTCCAACATCTCAGTGTTCTGGTTATTTTCTTTCAGGTTTTACTTCTTCAAATGGAATAGTCTAGTTCTTCTTCAATTCTTTCTCTCCAATAAGGAGAAATGCTGACTCCCTGATTATCTGACATCAGAAGACAGATGATTATTGGATATCCTTGAGAAGAAGCTCCTATCACGTACAGCGAGATCGGATGGTGTTGTTCTACCCACTTTGCTACAAGCTATTAGAGCAACTCCTTTCATTACTTTCAACCGGAACTCTTTGTTCAATTCGAGCAAGTGAGGATCATTCCGAGTTTGGATATTATGGTTATGCTTCTGCCTTCAATCTTCTTTCTCTTGAGGATGATAGGCCCACTCATGACGAAACTGGTTTGAGGCTGGCCCTGATTGGCTGAAAATACGGGATAGGAATGAGTATCTTGGTTCTTGTATTGACCCCTGTTCTGTCCCTTTTGCTTTTGACAAGACACATCGCGCTCTTGCACATCATCATTGACCTTTTTTCAGTGGCTGAACTTGTCACGCTGCTTACTCCCGATTCTCGTAGGACCTATAGGAGATAGATTCTGCATAATCTGCTCTGAATCTCTTACACTCTATGCCTGATTTTCTACTGCTTTCTTGGTTAATTTTATCACGGACGGTTTGCATAGACACGCCGGTGCTTCTAATGAATCTCAATCCATGTGGTCATCATTGTGACAAGTGTCCGAGCTACCGGAGCAGTAGTGAACCAACGTGCCCAGGTTGCATACCCACCAATGGAACTCCTTGGTGGGGGACTTGTAAGGTCTTCAAGTGCTCAACGGAGAAGGGCCTTTCTCATTGTGGCTTGTGCGACCAGTTCCCCTGCGATGGTCTTGTGAGCCACTATAATCCAGATAATCCTCAAGGCCAAAGGAATGCAGTTATTCGCACGGGGATTCTAGCTTACCGCACTAAGCACGGCGATGAAAAGGCTATCGAACTAGCGCAGAAGCTCATGCGTCTTTGAATCTGCCCAGACGTCTCCCATCGGTTCGTATTGCGGTTTGAATTGGAACACGTGTTCCAAATACTCGCTTCGAACAGCATGCTTTAATTCCAGACACTCCATGCAAGCTATTGAGGCACGCGTTCTGATGACTGGAAGTCGAATCAGCATTGTAAAGAGCATTGAAGAAATTGATGATCCTATGGCCCGCGAACGGCTCGAGAATCTTATCAAAGAACCCTATGTGAAGGGAATCATGCTCTGGGGGAGTAGAGCCACTGGTTTTGGTGCACCGAGTACAGACTGGGATGCTCTGGTTTATGTGACTGATGAGTACTATCAAGAATTGGATGTGAAGGACACCATTTGGCTCGAGTTTGACGAGTCTGTTGAGCCAAAACGACTTGTAATCGATTTTTCTCCGATATCCGATGCATGGTTCAAACAGCAGTTGGACTCCCCTCTTGACATCGACCACTCACCTTACTCCGAAGGAGTAGTCATCTATGACCCCACTGGTGAACTAGAAGAGTGGCGCAAGAAACTGGCAAGATATCCAGAAGAGGAGCATCTTGAGCGACTAAAGAACAAGTATGGCCTCTTCATGGGTGCTCTTGGCAATGCAATTGTTGACGAGCGAAGAGAATTCTCTCATGATGCCAAGCTAAACCTCTATCGTGCAATTATTGCAGCTGTGAACCTCTGGTTCTCGATAAAGAAGTCTTGGACACCACCTTTGAAGTGGTGGACGTCTCATGCCAAGAAGCTAGGAATTAGTGAAAAAACCTACAAGCTGTTCTGTGAAGCCCTAGATAGTCCAACAACGCAGTCCACTCGTGCCCTATTTGTTCATCTGAAAGACATGATTCTGGACGAAGGGTTCGAATTTCCAAACGATCCGATCACTGCTTTCTTAGAAACTATTCATGTCAATGGTCGTCCTGGGCAAATTCGTCACAGCTATCTCTGAGAATGAATTATTCAGCAGGTGTGGTTTCTGATTTTACCGGGACTACATTCAATCCTCAAGCCTCAATGCTCTCCTCAAAGACGAAGCTTGAAAATATACTCCTCATCAGCCATGCTTAATTGGCTTTCAATGATCTTCCCTGTTTTGTGAAGGAATCTTATCATTGGCTGATTTCTTGGATGCACGTATGCTATGAATGCTTTGACACCCTTACTCTTTGCAATTCTCACTAGATGATTCAGCATGAAGGTGCCTATTCCCATTCCCTGATACTCATCTTGAATTAGAAGAGCAAACTCGGCCTCATTTGTGCTTCTGTTCAGGAGATATCTTCCAGCACCAATCACCTGTTCTGTTTCTTTCTCATCATCAGGATGAATCACAGCCACAATTGATACATCCCGGTCAGCATCTACGTCATAGAAATCTTGCAGTGTCCGTCGTGGTAGACTCTTTAGAGGTGTAAGAAATCGGAAGTATATGCTCTCTTCAGATAAGTCGTAGAATAGATCCTTTATTCTATCCGCATCATCAGGTCTGGCCAATCGGAAATGGACTGTGACCTCTCCCTCTACCCCCTTGAAAGTTTCTTGATACTCGAACTCAGAGAGAAAGTAGGTTCCTTTCACCTGGAACGGAACCTGATCTTCGAAGACATAGCGAAGTTTCTTTGCAGCCTCAAGAAGGCCGTTTCTAAAATCAGGGTGTGCAATGGCAATAAGTGAAAGAACTCGTTCTCTAATTGTCTTGCCATGTAAAGTTGCAAGGCCATATTCAGTAATAACAACATCAACGTCACCACGTGTTGTCACAACTCCTGCTCCCTCACTGAGCCGTGGCACAATCCTAGATACAGCGCCGTCCATCGCTGTGGATCGGATGCATATGATTGCTTTCCCACCAGGAGACCGTGCTGCGCCGCGAATGAAGTCTACTTGCCCGCCAATACCACTGTAGAACTTATGACCAATGGAGTCTGCACACACCTGTCCGGTTAGGTCCACTTCTAACGCAGAGTTGATTGCTATCATCTTCTTGTTCTGACTGATTACATAGGGATCATTGACATACGAGGTATCATGGAAGTGAAATAGTGGGTTGTTGTCCACATAATCATAGAGATTCTTGCTTCCCATGGCAAAACTGGCAATAGCATGCCCTCGATGAATACTCTTCTTCATATTTGTCACGACGCCATCTTCGATAAGCGGAATCAAGCTGTCGCTGAACATCTCAGTATGAATTCCCAAGTCCCGCACACCAGTTTCAAGGAGATTGTTGCACACTGCTTGAGGCAGAGCTCCGATTCCCAGTTCCAAGGTCGATTCATTCTCGATGAGTCTGGCAACATAGGAACCAATCAGATTCACAGTATCATCAATATCCGCTGCCTCGAATTCGCGAAGAGGCTCATTAAAAGGCACAATATAATCGATTTCTTTTGCATTGATGAAGGAGTCACCATGAGTGACAGGCATTTGGTCATTTACCTGCGCAATCACAAGATCCGCACTCTCTGCTCCTGCTTTTGTTATATCCACTGAGATTCCATAGGAGCAATACCCATGTTCATCTGGAGGGCTCACTTGGATAAGGGCGACATCGATTGGCATTCTCTTTGACCTGAACAATCGTGGAATATCAGAGAGCATTATTGGTGTATAATCTGCGCGCCCCTCCGAAACCGCTTCGCGAATATTCTCTGAAACGAAGAATGTGTTGTGCCTGAACTGCGACTGAAACTTCGGGTCTGCGGAGGGCGTATCTCCAAGAGTTAGGAGATGCATAATTTCATTATCTGCCATTCGGTCAGAATGCTTTGCCAACTCCTGAACAAGATGATACGGGACGCCACACCCAGTACCAAGAAAGATCCGCGTACCTCGCTTAATCTTCTTAATTGCGGTATCTGCTTTCAACACCTTCTGTTTGTATTTCTCAATCCATTTGGCATCGGCCACTGCTGCTCTCTCGCGTTGCGACCTCTCATAGTTCCTAATAGACATTTCCAAGCGAACACAAGTGCTTCCAATGCATGACGATAACCTTTTAGTGAGGTAATTCTCGCCACCTTCTTCAAGACTAGACAATCATTTAGGAGAATGACCTAATGTCTGAAGAGAAAATCGGAAACCGCGGCCTTGTGATTATTGGGGCGATAATTGTTCAGCTCTGTTTGGGCACAATCTATGCGTGGACAATCTTCCAGACTGCCCTTACGGGTGGGACCTACAATTGGCCGTCGCTAAATACACAGCTGCCATTTGCTGCAGGACTTGCGTCATTTGCCCTGTTCATGATTTTTGCCGGACGGTGGCAAGACAACGTTGGCCCGAGAAAAGTCGCTACTGTCGGCGGTATTCTTCTGGGACTCGGCTATATCCTCGCATCTCTCATTGACTTTCTGGCGCTTGATGCAACGATGGGCACAATCTACCTCATTGTCACTTACGGTATAGTCGGTGGTGCTGGTATTGGATTTGCATATGTATGTCCAATTGCAGCATTAGTCAAGTGGTTCCCCGACAAGAAGGGTGCAATAACTGGGATTGCAGTTGCCGGCTTCGGTGGTGGAGCACTCATCTTTCTCTATATTGAAGAATTCCTCATCAATACGCTCTCTGGCGGCTTTGTTGGTATGCCATTTCTGTATCTCGGAATTATCTATCTTGTTGGTGTTGTTCTGGGTTCCCAGATCCTAGTCAATCCACCAGAAGGATGGTTGCCTGAAGGATTCACACCCCCCGCAACAACTGCCGATGCCTCAGGTGAAGGAGCGATGCCCAGTGAGATGATCCGCACAAGCTCTTTCTGGCTTCTTTGGCTTATGTTTGTCTTCGCAGCGACTGCTGGTCTAATGACTCTTGGCAACGTGAAGAGTGCTGCAGGCTTTGTGGATCCACTAGTTCTTGATCCGTTGCTGCAGCTGGGTGCGCTCATAGGTGGCATTATGTCCATCTTCAATGCTATTGGCAGAATCGTCTGGGGTGCAGTTTCTGACAAGCATGGAAGAGCTAATACGATGGCCTTGATGTTCATTATTCTGGCAGCGGCAATGTTCGGTCTTGCATGGGTTTCTTCCTCAACGCCAACAGAAGGCCTATGGATCACAATCACGGTCTTTGCATCATTAGTGGGCTTTTGTTTCGGAGGTAATTTCGCACTATTCCCATCCGCTACGGCTGACTTCTGGGGGTCCAAGAATGTTGGAAAGAACTATGGTGTGATGTTTACTGCATACGGTATTGCAGGAATTACTGGCGCCCTTGTTGCTGGGCCTATCGTTGATGCGACTGGTTCCTACTTCATGGCGTTCGTTGTTACTGGAGTACTTGCACTTGTCGCAGTAATTCTCATCCTTGTGCTCAGAAGAATGAAAACACAATAATACACGACAAAGAGGTTAAGGATTATCTCCTTACTCCTCTTTTTCTTCTTTCTTTTTGCCACTTCTCAGCGAGATTTCTTTCAAAACTACTTAGTCGAATCAAAATTCGACGGTTTTCGAACAAAGTGCAAGAAAACGTGTCAATGGACAATCCTTTTATTGGTGTTTCTGTGGCGTCGGCCAAAGCATCGATGCTAGGTGACATTTTAGATGTCTGACGAAAAGAAAATCACTGTTACAAGCCAAGAGGGAAGACGATTCTCTCCCCCCCAGAGCTTTGTTGATAAGGCCTATGTAAAGAGCCACGGCGAGAGGATGAAGCTTTGGAAGGAGTCAATCGAGAATCCCGATGATTTCTGGCTTAAGTTAGCAAATTCTGACCTATTCTACTGGAAGAAACCACCCACAAAGGGTTTCAATTGGAAGAACCCTGAGAATGCTGAATTCACTTTCTTCGAAGATGGTGTGACCAATCTGGCCTACAACTGTCTCGACAAGTGGGTTGAGCGCGGACGTGGTGATCAAATCGCCATCATCTGGCAAGGTGATCCAGTTGAAGAGTCTAAGACCTACACATATTCGGAGCTCCTTAGTGAAGTCAACAAGGCTGCAAATGTACTGAAGAACCTTGGTCTGAAGAAGGATGACACAGTCACTATTTACCTGCCCATGATTCCTGAGCTAGCGATTCTCATGCTGGCTTGTGTCCGAATTGGCGTAATCCATAGTATTGTCTTTGGTGGGTTCACTGCTGATTCGCTGATTGATAGGATTCAAGACTGTAAGAGCAAGGTACTCATCACAGCCGACGGATACTACCGCGGTGGAAAGGTGATTCCACAGAAGAAGAACGCCGACAGAGCCATCGAGGACACTCCAGTCATTGAGAAGGTCCTTGTTGTCGGGAGAATCGGCATCAATGACACGCCAATGCAGAACGGTCGCGATTTCTGGTACCATGAGGAATACGCAAAAGTGAATGACAAATGCGATCCTGAATGGATAGGCGCTGAAGAGCCTCTCTTTATCCTCTACACATCAGGTTCCACAGGAAAGCCAAAGGGTGTCCTTCACACCTTGGGAGGCTACATGGTCTACACAGCTCATAGCTTCTTGAAAATCTTCGACTGGCACCCGGGTGATGTCTATTGGTGCACTGCTGACATTGGCTGGATTACTGGTCACTCCTACATTGTATATGGTCCTCTCGCTGCAGGAGCAACCTCAATGATGTACGAGGGTGTTCCTACATGGCCAGAGCCTGACAGATTCTGGCATGAGGTCGAGAAATGGAAGGTAAACCAGTTCTACACCGCACCCACAGCAATTCGTGCCCTGATGAAGTTTGGTGACGACCCAGTGACCAAGCACGATTTGAGTTCTCTGAACCTTTTGGGGACTGTAGGAGAGCCCATCAATCCTGAGGCATGGATGTGGTATCACAGAGTTGTTGGCAAGGAGAAATGCCCCATTGTTGATACCTACTGGCAGACTGAGACCGGTGGTGTGATTTTCACCCCATTTCCCGGGTCCACAGCAACAATTCCAGGCTCATGCACCTTCCCATACTTTGGTGTCGATCCCCTGCTCGTTGCAGAAGATGGTACTCCATGCGGTCCAAACGAGGGAGGTTATCTCTGTATCAAGAAGCCCTGGCCTGGTCTAATGAGAACCGTCTATGGTGACCATCAGAGGTTCGTCAATACCTATTGGGTGCAGTACAAGGATCCTGACACTGGCAAGCCAATGTACATGACTGGTGACGGCTCCCGATACAACGATGATGGTTACTACTTCGTCATGGGTCGAATCGATGATGTGCTCAAGGTATCCGGTCACCGGCTCGGAACTGCCGAAATCGAGAGCGCTCTTGTCAAGCATTCCTCCGTGGCTGAAACCGCAGTTGTTGGCTTTCCCCACGATATTAAAGGTGAAGACATATACGCCTTCGTCACTCTGAAGGTTGGTGTCGAGAAGACAGATGAGCTGAGAGAGGAATTGCGAAAGTGGGTCCGGACTGAGGTGGGTCCAATCGCTACTCCTGCAAAGATTCAGTTTGCTGATGCGCTGCCCAAGACTCGTTCAGGCAAGATTATGCGCAGAATTCTGAAGAAGATTGCTGCAGGAACCATTGATGACATTGGCGACACCAGTACACTAGCCGACCCGGCAGTTGTTGAGGCCCTGATTAAGGAGCGACAATAGACGCATACCATCGGGACGGGAACCTCCCGTCCATCTCACTTTTTTTTGCAAAAGCAAAGACGACCTATGCTCTTTTTTCGGGTAGCAACAGTGGTCGTCATCATTCCATAGGCAATCCACACATCTCCTTTGAGATAAACCCCTGATATATTCCGCCATGTCCTCAGGAACAGTATTGGTCTCTTCACGCATGTAGGACATGTCCAACTCCCAGTTTCCTTTGTTGGCCAATTGGGCGCCCGCTGCCAATATTCATCATCAAGTACCAATAAAGCAATACTATATGTTGATGAGGTATCTGTGACCTATTAGAAGGCAGAATGAATTCAGGAGTGCTAGGACTCTTACTACTTAGCACGCCTTTTTTTCTTCTGCATATTGAAATGGGCTCTCTAGGCTGCAAAACACGGCGGCCTCGCAGTAAGAACATATTTCCATATATGAATAGCAGTAGGAAACGGCTTTAATAAAGCGATAAGAAGTATCCTTTAAGTGGCACTATAGGAGTTTAAAGGGAAGAATGACCGACATCATCGTTTCTGTTTCAGGAATCAAGAAGCGATTTGGCAAAATGCAGGCGCTAGATGGTGTTGAAATCTCAATCCCATCAGGAGTGTCTGGAATTATCGGTCCGAATGGGGCTGGCAAGACTACACTCCTACGAGTCTTGCTCGGCCTGATACGAGCAGATGAAGGTAGGGCTTCAGTACTTGGATTGGATTCTGAAATGCAGTCTCTTGAGATTAGAAGAAGAATTGGAGTCCTACATGAAAGGCCAATTTATCCACGCTTTCTTACTCCACTAGAATATCTCAAGATGATATCAGACTTGTATTGGGAACATAGAGAGCCAATTGAGTTGCTCAAACTAGTGGATTTAGATAAAGCATGCGATCGCAAAATAAAAGATCTCTCCGCAGGAATGCATCAACGACTTGGCATTGCACAGAGTCTAGTAGGATATCCCGAGATTGTGTTTTTAGATGAGCCAACATCCAATCTTGATGTGACGGGGCGAAATGCTGTTCTTCAATTAATAATGGATTTGTATAACAATACTGGTACAAGCTTTGTCATTTCATCACACATACTCTCGGAGCTGGAGAGGATATGCCACAATTTGGTCTTCATTGATGGAGGCAAAGTCATAGAGAGTGGCAGACTTGTTGAAATATTCAAAAAGTACGCTTCAGACAGATGGAGAGTACTCACATCTGATTCTGAGGTTCTTTATAGGTTAATCACAAGCCTTTCTGGATTCGAGAATATTGGGATTACAGGAGTCAACACCATTTCGTTCTCAAACAAGGGTGACATCAACACCATTCGCCATGAGATAGAATCTATTGCGAAAGAACACGAGATAGATGTCTATGATGTTTCTAGGTCTACTAGCCTTGAAGAAGTCTTCAAAGAGGTATCAAGAAATGAAAGCGAATAAGAATCTCATCGAAGGCATAGTAAAGCTGGGACGAATTGAACTTGCATTGTCGTACCGAATACCCCTAATCGAGTCAATGGCAGCCATAGTTGCTTATACTTCTTGCATAAGCGTATTCATGGTAATATTCCAAACTATTGGCTTGAATCTAGTTCTAAGTGACACATTATACAACGGACCAGAGAATGTGGGTGCATATCAACAGATTATCAGTGAACGAGCAACTATGTCATATGCTCTAGCTCAAACCAGTTGCTGGACATTCTTTACAATCCTCGTTCCCCTCTTCTTTGCCTTCACTCTCGCAAGAGCGTTTGAAGATGGAACTCTTAGAACTCTTATGTCTTACCCAATAAGTCGTACAATGTTGTTGACTGTGAAGACGTTGGTATTTATTATAGTTATCTCGATACCTGTCATCCTAATCCCTCTGCTTCTAATTGCCACTTACCTGCCATCAGAGGCAATCGTAAACTATCTGGGTTTGTTCATCATCTCAACATTATTGTCAGTTGCACAACTCTCAGTTACTTCAATCCTTCTGTCGGTTTTATCTAAGGATGCTGCAACAACTGCGGTGGTTGGAGTCCTATTATGGGTCGGGCTGTCATATCTATCCTCACTTCCGACCATCCCCATTCATTTCTTAATGCTATGTAGTCCTATTAAGATGCTATCAAACTATGCAGTAGGGCTGTATCCGGAAATGATAAATTGGGAGCTTCTATTTCTACTGCTGGGTTCGCTTGCTTTTGTAGCGGCACTCTTTATTATCGGAATAAGAGTTTTCAGGAGGGTGGAGATTTGACCAGGTATCGTTTCAATCGGCTGAGCTGGCTGCTCATTTGTTTCGGAATTGCAGGAGTCTTGATTGGTATCACGATCCCAAGCTTTGGCATGGGAGACGCAGGGCAGTTTGACCCAGATGAACTAAGAGGAAGAATCTACTTCGTTGTAGGTGATGTGAATGTTGATATCACTGTTAACGAGGGCGGACCAATTTCATTCTATGTGCTCGATTGGAACAACTCAATGGAACTTGTCCGTACTCAATCCCTAAAAACCATAGACTCGATCTTTGTATTAGAAAACATAACACACTTTGAGGGAATCATTACTATTCCAGTGTCTGGGCTTTACTCCTTCATTTCACAAAATATGGATAACGAGAGTGTGGCTTTCCGCGTTGACATGAGTCGAGTTCTACCGCAGCGCCACATTTTCTACCCATCTGTGCTTGTAACCACGATAGGAATGATTTTGTTTCAGGCTGTGCGAACTCCAAGATCTCCGCTAAAGGAACTATGAGCTAGAACAGTGCAGTTTCTAGCATGATTGGTCTATGGAAACTGTCTAATGGGATTCATTTAGAATCTCATGGAAGTGTTTCTTAATCCATTCGATGGCTCCACATCGAAACTACTATGTTCCAAAATCGCCATATTTTCAAATCTCATATTAATCTTAAAGAAACCTTTAGCGAATCCGACCTACTGGGTCTTCTCGAGTATCTTAAGGACGCGGGCTATGCTGCTGGTCACCTTCCGGATGGCGAATCCGATTTGAGTAGTTATCACGTAAATCGTGGCGGAGCGTACATTCAGGTTAAGAAACTCTCCTTTCATGATTTGGGAGTGCAAGCCGCTATTGATGTGGCCAAGCGTGTTCTGGAACGCAGTAGTCATATCGTCTTTTCCTATCATAAATCAATGACTGGAGAGCTTGTGTTGTACCGTGTGACGGTTGATGGGCAATCTACCTACGAAGAACCTATCCTTGTGACCTCCGATGGAGATCCTAACCTATGATGGCATCTCGTCCCTTCAGCCATACTATATTGGCACTCAGTCAGGCATATCCTTTCTATCTCCGGTAGACCACATGGAAAAGTGGAAGAACGAATGGTTTGAGAAGCAGTATCGACTGTGGAAGTCAAAGAAGAAAGATACAGAGCTTCAGGTACTGGAATCAGAAAATGAAGCCAAACGAGAGTCCAAGAGAATCATGCTCAAGGAGCATTTGGAGAGAAGGCCTCGAGATGTCAGAGTAGAGCAAGTAAAAACAATCTGCCCGGTGGAATTCGAGAAGACTGAGAGTGAACAAGCATGGCTGGAGCGCCATGAGGTTGAAGAACTTGCAATGGCAGCCGCTATGTCGTGTCATGATAATCTGGGTCACAACGTCGAGGATGTTGCGAGGAAGAACCGGGGATATGATATTCTCTGCAAGTCAACAACAGGAGTTTCACGTGTTGAGGTGAAAGGTATCATTTGCGCATCCTTCAGAGCCATAATCGCTACTCCTACGAAGATTCAGTTTGCTGATGCACTGCCCGAGACTCGTTCAGGCAAGATCATGCGCAGAATTCTGAAGAAGATTGCTGCAGGCACTGTCGATGACATCGGCGACACAAGCATACTGGCTTACCCAGCCGTTGTTGAGGCTCTCGTCAAAGAACGCCTCTAAATAGGTTCAAAGCGGACGGATGCAATCCCGTCCTCACACTCCCTTTTTCCAAGGTCAAAATATTGAAAGCCATATCACCTCTCTCAGTAGATGACTATGCCAGAGTGGGATGATATCTTCGCAAAGCAAGGCCAAGTATTCACTAAGCCTCATCATTACATGGAAAGCTTGGTCCAATTCTTCAGTTGTTGTACAGATGGGGCGGCTCTGAAAAACCGATACTATTCTCCTCAATCCCCCTTGTCAAAAGTCTAGTTTCCGACGTGTGGATCGATATACTTCTTGAACTGTATCAAAGCTCCAACTATTACCAATCCAAGGCCAGGAATCATCAAGGGCAGCGCAGGTGTTACAGGTTCGATATCAATCTCAACGGATGTGTTATTCGCAGATGA
>RDOC01000016.1 GCA_011364985.1 Candidatus Thorarchaeota archaeon
CCCGAACCTTCCTTTTTCAAATATGAAGCATAGCATCTCTTTATGGAGACATTATCCGAGTTGTGTAGTATCAGTAGATTTAACTCAGGGACGTATGCAGACCAGTTGCACTCGGAGAAAGTTCCTATGTCGACTGTCACTAAGGCATCATACGCAGTCCTTGCTGCTTGTACTATTGCACATTTCTTGAATCATGTTTATTCATCACTCATTTCACCATTTTCTACCACTATTCGAGCTGAAATGGGTTTAACATTGACCCAGATTGGAACCGTTGCAAGCGCAGTAATACTTGCCATGACAATAACGCACCTTATCGTGGGATACCTAGGGGATAAAGGATGGAGAAACGTGTTTGTTCCTGCCAGCGTCTTGCTGAGCTCTGTGGTTGTAGTTGTATCAGCCTTCGCCAGCACCTACATCTTCCTAATCATAGCTATGGCTTTGCTAGGAGTTACTGCATCAGGTTACCATCCTACGGTGTTTCCAACGCTTGCCGAACGATTCCCAAAAAATGCACGTGCAAAAGCAACTGGGGTTCAGGCAATAGGTGGTCTCATAGGAATGGCGATAATTCCCATCTTGGGTGCATTTCTGCTATTGGTTCTTGGCGGATGGGAGGTTTCATTTCTCGTTTTGGGTATTATAGGTTTGGCATTGTCTATCCCTGTATTTGGTCTCTTTCGCTATGCACGAACCGAAGACACAAGGACTGTACAAGTACTTCAAGACATAGAAACAGGCGAGGATGGATGGACCCTGAACTACTGGCTATCATTGACCCTCATGGGGCTTAGAGGAATGCCTTTTCGGTGTACTGCACTCCTGTTCCCTCTGTACTTTGAGGACATCTATGGATTCGAACCTATTTGGGCGGGATCTCTTACTACTATCCTTTTGACAGCAGGATTGGTGGGAGAGATGGTGGCAGCACCTCTTTCTGACAGAGTCGGCAAGCGAGTGCCATTTCTAATCGCATCAACAGGAGTGGTAGCGCCTTTGATGTTGTTGCTGAATCTCTCGCTTACTCCTCAGATTCTGGTCTTAGTGTTGATTGTGATGGGGTTCTTCTTTTATCTGGGTGTTCCACCCAATACTGCCTTTCAGACAGAAGTCAGTCCAAGGCAGTCACAGGGTCTTGCCTTCGGGCTTCTATTCTCTATCGGGGCAGTACCTGGTGCTTTATCACCCATCATCTTTGGATGGATTGGAGATACTTGGGGTCTTCCCTTCTCGATTCTCTATCTCGTTGTCACACTCTTTCTCGCCACATTAGTAGCTGCATTGCTAAAGGAACCAAAGGAAAGGCAAATTGAAACTCCTTTGGTACTGGACCCAATAATCTCACCCAGAGTACAAAGCAGTGACGCATGATGACCTCATGAAAGAACACGACCTCAAGCCACTGGATTTAATCATCCACCTTGTGCAGGCCCTCTTCTCAGGAGGATCACTATAACTACAGCAAGGCATATTGTAAGAGCTGAAAGCCCAGCAATGACCATCAGGAGTATAGCGTCGGATTGGGGTACTTCAGTTGATGTTGTTGTTGTCGTTGTAGTCGTAGTTGTTGTTGTAGTTGTTGTTCCTGACGGAACTACAGTCACAATCACAGTGTCACTGACATGGTTTTCTCCGAAATCCACCACGATAATGGTATAGTTGTGTAGGCCAGGTGAGAGACCATCAACGCCCATTGTGATTGCTTCCGAATTTGTTGTCAGATTGCGGGCTACAAGCACGACTCCGTTGAGGTAGATCTCGTACCGCGAGGGGTTCAGGTCAGATGTAAGCCATGTGACAACGTGACCAGTTGTCATCTCCTGATACTCCACGTCATCAGGGCTGCTTATTATGGGGATTGTTGCATCTCTGACACACACAGCTACCGTATGTGAGTCTGAGTTTCCACTTGTATCGGAAATCAACATTGTGTAGTTGTAGTTTCCAAAGACCAGCCAGTCAATGTTAATGACCAACGGAGAGCCATCCCAAGAGCCTGAGTCTATTGAGGTTCCATTCCGATACAGCTCGTAGTGACTGGGATAGATCTCTGCTCCCGTCCAAGTTATCGTATTTCCAGTGGTCCCCTCGTCATAAGTTACTTCATCGGGGCCGCTTAGGATTGGAGACGTTGTGTCCACGACCTTGACAACGACAGTGTCAATGAGCTCGTATCTTGCAATGTCCGTCAGTGTCAAAGTGATGTTATGACTACCAGGATTTAGACCAGAAACATCAACAACTACCTCTTCAGTAGAAAGAAGGCCACTCAAGATTTCGATACTGTCAATGGTGACTTTGTAGGCGGCACCAAGCTCGCTTGATGGATGCCAAACTACCTCGTGGCCAAGCGTGCCAGCCTCATATTGAATATCTGACGGCGAGTCCAGCGTGCGCTCAAAGAAGAACGATATCTCATTCTCCCAAAGCTCAAACGCATCGATATAAGTGGAGTCGTCAAGATCGCCCCTGAATTGACGTATGAGATATCCGTTGTAGATTGTCTTGTTATCATTTCTCACAACGATTATGCCTTCATCAGGCCCAGCAGGTTCAAAACGACCTCCTATGGCAGTGGCGTTCGAGAAGACTGTCAGCAAGTCACCCTCATCATTGGTATCGACCGTTGGCGTGAAGTTGTCAGTCCCATACGAGTTAGGAAGGTTGAAAATCTCATGGTCGGGTTCGTAAATTTGAACCGGAATCATATCAGGCATATCATCAGCGTAGCTGAACCCAAGGAGGGGCCAAAGAGCATGGTCCTTCTCAGGAATATAGAAGTCGATATAGCAATAGGATATGAGCAACCGCCCGCCCGCCTGAATATAAGATACGAGATTGTCAAGAATGCCAAGCTGCGAATCCATTCCAAAAGGCCAGCGGGAGTCAATGACTACAAGATCCCAGACTTGCGATTTGAGTGACATGTTGAAATACGTGTGATTAGATGTCAGCAAGAATCTGAGATTCAGATCACAGAGAGCCTCGGCGACAGGTGTCTGATAGTAGTTTGCGCTGAATACATCGTCTGTAAGGAGGAGTACGCCTGAGTTCGCTGCAGTCAGCCAATTAGCAGTATTTATAGCATACCCATAATGATTCGTTCCGTACACGTCTTCAGCCGAGTACCATCCGTCAGCGGCTATCAGTGAACCAGCAACCAGAACTCTACCACTCCCATATTCCTGAGCAGCCACATAGATATCACTGGCGGAGGCATTCCACATTGGATAGGCATCACCAGTCACATTCAGATAGTGTGGTTCGCTAGCCCAGATTCGTTCACACCCTTCTGTCGTGGGATGAGCAGTGTACAAGTCAGTAACCCATTCACTCCCTCCACCTAACGGTGGACTCAGGCCACTGAATGAGATACTCATTTCTGAGAGAAGATTGTTCAGATTTGCGCTCCTGACGGCTTCTGATGCGTGAATACCATAGACTACTAGCCCCCCACCCTCATAGACCCAGTTCTGCACGGCTGTTATCTCTGATTGTGTGAAGTTGACAAAGGGGGCACATATCACTAGCATATCATATTCCTCAAGTGTGGCATCAGTGAGATTACTTTCGGATGAGGGATGGAGCTTGTCGACGATATAGGAGTGATTCACCAGAGAGTCACGCCATTCGTGCATAGATGATCCTGATGAGTACACAGGATCCCAGGAGTCCAGACCAAAGTGAGGAGTGTGGGCCAAGTCATAGAGGATCTTGCCTTTTGGTCGGGGACAGAGCCAGTCTACACCATCATCAATCAAGGGACCCAACCAAGCAGGAATAGCACTGCAGTTGCCAGGGAGCTGAAGGATTCGGCCAGCACTACTTGGATCATCAATAGCACACACAGACCCATATGTGGGCGCGAATGTTGTAGTGGAGAGGAGTTCATAGGATGCCCCAATTGCGGATGAAACAATAGCATCATCAAAGGTGACCTGGTAATAGTCAGGCAGTCCAAGGGTTGCGTTGTAGTGGTCGATCATTTCGTTGGTTTCATATGCTTTGGTCACAGGATGACGCTGTACAATTGTATCTGTATCATACCAGTAGGGCCACATCCAGGTTGGATAGGTGGGTGAAGGAGTTCCCCCTATCAGACCAAAGTCGCCTTCCCATTGAGGCGCAAGCATGCCATAATACTGAAGGAATCCCCATGCGTGATCAAAGGACATGATCCCACCCCCAGCCAGCCAAAACTCCTTTACAAGTATTGTGATATTCTCTCGAGGGAGGTTGTTGGGAAGGACTAATACGTCATATTTGCCAACTCTGAGATGGCCATTTAGGATTTCCTGAAGAGTTATTTGTGTAGCAGTGTGACCAAGGCTCTGCAACAATTCAATCACGCTGTCACAGTGGTTGCTGCAGTTGCCCCCTGTTGCATAAGATGGCAAGGTAGTGTTAGGTTCATTATAGATTGCCAACCTGACCCTTCTGATGGTAGGTCCAGAAGAGAGGACATTTTCTGCTTGAGGAGCACGAAGAAGATTCGACGATTCCTTCACCGTCATTCCAGGGTCTACCTGGATAGGCAGAGGGAACAGCAAGAGTTCAAGAAAAATGATGGACATAAGAAGGGTCAAGTGCGACATATCCTTCTTTCCCAAATAAGCCAACCCCGAATTTGTATGAGCTATTTCTCATATATATTAATTCTCCAATTACAATAGTGGAAACGGCTCTTAACATTCAGTCATACTTTCTCTGAAACTGAAAGCGATAGTTCTCTCAACAGACTCCTGTGCGTTGTCTGGGGCATTGTCACTCCAGATGGAAGCCCGAAAAGGGCCAGTGTAGTACAGGATCTTTGTCTTAGTCAAACTGAAAAGAGAGCGGCCCATGGGAGAAGCAATGATTGACTATCATATTCATCCAGAATACTCGATTGATGCAAAAGGATCCGTTCACGACTACTGCAACGAGGCTTTGGAAAGAGGTATCGGAGAGCTTTGTTTCACAACTCATCTCGACCTTGATCCGCGGCGTGATGATTGTTATGTCCGTGTTACGGAGAAGACAGTCAGGTCGAATTCATCCGTATGGTTTGAGGATTACGAATCCACAATTCGAAGAGCTGCAGATGAATTCATTGAAAAGAACCTAGTTGTTAGAATGGGAGTAGAAGTTGATCTTTATCCTGGAGTGGTGGAAGACCTTCCCGAGGCGTTTCATAGCACTGATTTCGACTTGATAATCGGGTCGATCCATCTTTTAGACCACTTGGCAATCTCAGTGAAAGAGGAGTCCCAGCGTTTCTTCACGAAGCATAGTCTTGAGGACTTGGCCGAACGATACTACGGTCTGTTACTGGAGATGCTAGACACGGGATTTTTCAATATTCTTGGTCATCTTGACATATATCGAAGGTATGGAGAAGAGTACTATGGAGCTAAAATTCATCGGATTTGGGAGCCTCATATTAAGGATCTGGTCAAGAAGATGAAACATCATGATGTTGGTTTTGAGATTAACACATCATCCTGGAGGCAGGGACTTTCAGAACCTATGCCAGAAACTTTGCTTATCGATCAGTTTGTTAAGAGGGGGATTGAGAATGTGACAGTGGGCTCAGATTCTCATAATCCAACAACCCTGGGAGCTGGAATTCAGAGAGCCTATGAAATACTGCATAAGGTTGGGCTTCAAGAAATCACGACATATTTGCACAAGAAACCAACCCGAAAGAGAATGGCAACATGAAATCCATATTCAAATAGAGATATAGGCTAGCGTTTCTCTTTAATCCTAGGGTGAAATAATGCGAAACAGGACTCCATTCATCCTATCGCTAATTGGTGGCATCATGTTGATATCAGTTAGTGCTGTAGGAAACTTGGGATTCTGGGGAATAATAATCGGGTACATAACAAGTACGTTCCCTGAAACTGCAGATGTAATGGTTCTTGTCCTTGGCATTCTCATGTATATAGCTGGTCTTGGAGGAGTTGGCGTTATCATTGGTGGAGCGTTGCTGACCACGAATAGAGTTGGGACTGGCAAGTTTGTCATTGGCATTTCAGCTGGATTGGGATTGATTGGCCTAATCATCTACTTGGCAGAACTCTACATGGCAGGAGGGATTACACTTGTATTGGATATGATTTCGCTATTATCACAGTCTGTCGGCTGGATTGGAGCGATACTATCCATAGTTGCCAGACAGATGGCTTCAAAACCAGAATAATCTAGAGAAAGCTGAGATTGGCACACTTGAGTAGCAGACATATCAAAGAGGCTGTAAGGTATATAGAGGACAACAAGTTTGAGGAAGCTATAGCCATATTGAAGGAGTTTGTAAAAGAGAATCATAGCACAATTGAGGGATGGTACAACCTTGGAGTAGCCTATGCTATGATTGAGGACCATGAGGGGGCTATTAGGTCTTACGATGAGGCTTTGGCAATAGACAATGGCATTTTTGAAATCTGGTTCAACAAGGGAGCCGTGCTATACGAGATTGCGGATTTCAAGGCTGCCAAGAAATGCTATGAAGAGGCTCTCAGCCTAAGACCAGATGATGCCGAAGCTTGGAACAACCTAGGGAATGTCTATTCTAGGCTGGGCGACGGAAAAAATGCAATCAAGGCATATACAAGAGCGGTGTTACTGGACACAGAATATGCGGAAGCCTTCTATAACAAGGCAAGTGCCCACTTCATAGAAGAAGAATACGAACAAGCGGTTGCATATGCGAATCTGGCGTTGGGGATAGACCCCGAGCTTGCAGAGAGAATTCAACCATGGGTACAGATTGCAAGAAAGAAGCTTGAAGCGAAGAGGAAGCATGAAGAAAGATCGCAGAAGAAGAAGCAACGAGATAGTCGTTAATCCTTCTGGGATACCTTCGTTGTTCTATTCATCACATCTAAAAGGAACATATCTAGATGTCTTCTCATGCTCGAACCTGAGAATGATATCGAGATGGAAGCGCCGCAGAGAAGAAGAAATTACAAATTAGTGGGAGGCACAGCACTGCTCATTCTGATACTCGGATTCACGCTGGCTTGGCTAGGAGGATGGGGGATATTGCCACTTGACCCGTCGATGATAATTGGTATCACTATCCTGAGTGTGATGATTATAGCCTGTTGTTATTCGATGACCATAATTGGAGGTGTTGCCACGCGAATTCCAGAGTATGGAGATATGGAGATTAGATTCGAAGAAGGAATGAGTCAGTACGAGGCAGAGGAATGGGAAGAGGCTTTGGTTGTGTTCAGAGAGCTTATGGGACCTCAGAGGGACCACAAAAGGGCGCTCTACTACGCCGCGCGCTGTTGTGAAGAGCTGGATGATTGGGATTGTGTGAAGATCTACTGCCGGAGGTACTTAGAACTGCAGCCAAGAGATAGGGAGGTCTGGGAACTGCTGGCTTCGGCTCACAAGAAACTCTTTGAGTATGAAGAGGCAGAAGATGCCATGAAAAAGGCTGGAAGCCTTTAGAATTGGACAGTGTTAATCTGGGACCGGTCAGGTTCCTGAGTACTCACTTTTCTTACATAGGTGAATATGAATCAGCAGTTCAGGGGAAGAATGATTCATTTTGAGAAAGGGAATTGACAGAAAGCCCTAAAGCTATCTTGGGGATGTTTTACGTATTGACCCAGATCACAAAAGAGATCTCTACTATTTGGCTCCCTGCAATGAGGAACTGCAGAATTGGTCCGTAGTGAAAAACACAACCAATGGATATTTAGATCAAGAACCAAGCGATTACGAAGCGAAATCCATGTTAAAAAGGACACAGCAGCATCTGTAATATGGCAAAAGAATTCATTTTGAGACGATTATTCAAATTGGAATGTCCCCATACCGTCTTCTTGGCAAAGGATAAGAGGAGAAGGTAGATGGTTCCCAGATCATCATGGAGAGGATATTGTGGAAGCAGGCGGCGAAAAGTGCAAAGTTGAAATTGGGGGGAAGTCGGTCCGACTGAGCAACGATTTAGTTGCCATTACATATGATACGCTTCTCGGGGAGTGCTCATTGACTTCTGCAGATGGGAATCAGATCTTCTTCTCACGAGCATATCTTCAAATAAGAACAGAGCGCTTTGTCTACGACTCTCGAAGAATGGTCTACAAATCTGTTAGCGTAGCTGAATTCAGGAATCTACGCGGAGAAGGAAAGGCAGTCGTCCTGCGATTGCAGGATACTGAAAGATCTGCTGACATCAGCATCAGGCTTGCAATTGTAAAGGGAGTACCGGGTTATTCATGTATCGTTCGGTTCAGGAATAATGCTGATGCCGTGAGGGTAGTGTCTATGAATCCATTTGTCCTAGATGTGGACGAGAATTCAAGACTGTTCACCGGACAGAATGGGGACGACCTAATGTTCTTCAGAAATGGATTCCAGTCTTGGGATCTTTCTCAGGCCTTGCCAATTGAGCAGGGCAAGAACGAAAGCCATCTCTTTTCTGTCCTCTCCAATATTAGGAGCGGAGACTCACTAGTCCTTGGTTTTATCACCATGGCGGACCAGATAGCAACAATTACGGTCAATGGAAGAGAAGCAAGAGAGAGCAGGTTAGCTGGGCTTGTGAGCTCAGCCCTGATCGAGGTGGACATTCCAAGGAAGGGGCAGGTTGCATCAGAAGAGCTTCTTGTCATGGCGAGCAGGAATGCTGCCAAGAATCTTTCAACCTATGCGGATATGGTTTCGGAGAAAATGAAAGCGATTTCTTGGCACAATACACCAACGGGATGGTGCAGCTGGTACTACTATTATACACTCCCGGATGAGAATGATATCATGACTAATGCTGAACAAGTCAGACAAAGATATGGCAAGTCCATAGAATGGATTCAGATAGATGACGGATATCAGAAATCAGTTGGTGACTGGAAGGAGAACTCAAGATTCCTAAGCGGCCTAAAACAGCTGGTTATGAAGATCACGAAGCTAGGTCTTAAGGCAGGTTTATGGGTTGCGCCTTTTGTGGCGTCGGAACACTCAGACCTCTTTAAGGATAAACCGAATTGGTTCGTCCGAGATGATGATAATGTGCCCATTGTCGTGGACCAAAACCCGCTCTGGTTAGGCAACTACTATGCGCTGGACTTGACGAATCCATCTGTTTTAGAATTCCTTGAGAGCACCTTCAAGCGATTGCGTTCGTGCGGTTTCGAATACTTCAAGATCGACTTCCTATACCATGCTGCAGTCAAGGGAAGAAGACATGATCCAAAGCGGACTAGAGCACAAGCAGTGAGAAAAGGATTGGAAGTGGTCCGAGATGCAGTGGGAGATTCATTTCTTTTGGGCTGCGGAGCTCCGCTAGGGCCCAGTGTTGGAATCGTTAACGGGATGCGAATAGGAACAGATATCGCTGCCGCTTGGAGACTCGATTGGGGTGGAGGAGTATACGAGTGTAGTATCAATACAATGACAAGGTCAATTCTACATAACCGATGGTGGAAAAATGACCCTGACTGCATTCTGATTCGACAAGATGGGACAAATCTGACACCGAATGAGCTTGAACTCTGGCTAACAGTTGTAGCTCTAAGCGGAGGCTTGCTTCTGCTAAGCGATAAGATGGATGAGGTGTCTGAAAAGAACAAGGCTCTTGTTGACAAGATGCTGCCAATCTACAAACACGGAGCTGTGGCGCTAGATGCTTATGTCGAGCCAGAACCTAGACTACTTGCATTGGCAGTAGACAATGCCATAGGAAAATGGGTTGTCCTAGGGGCATTTAACCTCAGTGAGAAAGACATTGATGTCAGGACTAACATGAAGGATCTAGGACTTAACGAGGATCAGCCTCACCACATCTTTGACTTCTGGAAGCAGGAGTACGAGGGGGTGGCAGAGGGAGAAGTTGTCCTGCGGGGGCTGAAGCCGCATGCATGCAGGTTGCTTTCAATTCGTCCTAAAACAGAAGCGCCTGATATTCTTAGCACTACAATGCATTTCACTCAAGGAGGAATAGAGCTGAAACGCAAGAAATGGCATCCAGAAACTGGTGAATTGGAGGTTATAATTGATCGGACGACAAGAAGCGAAGAAGCTATCTATCTTGTATTTAACCAAGAATGGACCCCAACGAATGCTTTTCTAGGGAAGGAACCTGTCACTCTAGACAGGATTACACCGGAGGTTGTAGCCATTAGAAGCCAATTCGAGAGGGGACAGGCATTAACAGTGAGATTCTCCTGCGATTAAGGACATTCACGCAACAATCTTGTTTCGCAGGTAGCCTATCCCCTCAATGAAGAGCTCGACAGTGTCCCCAGGTTTTAGAAACTCAGGAGGAGTCCTTGCAAAGCCCACACCCGAAGGTGTTCCTGTTGCAATCACATCACCCGGCTCAAGTGTAAAGGATTTCGATAAGAATGAAACAACTTGACGTACTCCATATCGAAGACTAGAGGTACTAGAGTCCTGTTTCAGGACGCCATTGACTCTTGTCTGCATCGTCAGGCCGGAAGCATCATCAAGCTCATCGACAGTCACAATACAAGGTCCCATTGGACATAGTCCGTCTAGAGACTTGCCATGAACCCATTGGGTTCCTTCCCTCTGAAGGTCTCTTGCGCTTAAATCATTGATAATAGTGTAGCCCGCTATGTAGTCAAGTACATCGTCTTCTACTACTTCCTTGCAAATCTTACCAATAACGACACCAAGTTCAATTTCCCAATCCAATTTTTTAGTAACTTTGGGAATTGGAATACCTTGATTAGGACTCGTAACGCTGGAGGAGAACTTTGCGAAGATTTCTGGAAACCCAGGAATGTCTCTACCGGTTTCCTCGATGTGGTCCTTGTAGTTCAACCCCAAACCAATGATTTTTCCCGGGCGTGCTATAGGAGCCAGAATGCTTAGGCTATCCATTGAATACATTCTAGGCCTTTCGTCTGGATTCCTACCTTCGTATCGATCCAATATCTCTGCAACCACTGAGAGTCCGTGTTCCCATCTAAGAAGGTCAATCATCTGTGATGGCAGCATATCCTTCATTCCCAGCTCAGAAGCTGCTTTAGGGATATCAAGCAGTTCTCCTTCAATTTCAAGAGCGATTGACGTAGCCTTCTTCTGTGAATATGTAACCAGCCTCATAGTTAACTGGAAGTTCCAGCGACATTAATCTTTGCTGGTACTCACGGCTTGAAAATGCAATACCATTTCATTTATCCGTCATTCCGTGGCTATCATTCGAGGTGGTCTATTGACGAAAGCATCTGAAATTGACGATTTGCCTGATGAGGTATTCGTATCACTTGGAAGAAGAGGGATGGAAGGGATTCCCTTGAAAGAATGCACCTACGATTGTGACGGCAAAGAACTGATTCTTTTGGAAGTCAAGAGGGAT
>RDOC01000017.1 GCA_011364985.1 Candidatus Thorarchaeota archaeon
TTCACTGGCCAATTGTAAGTGGTGGAGATGACAAAAAACTTACCCCAGGGGTAGGCATACTTCTGTATTTGTCACTCCGTACCATTCTGAGGTTATGACTTCATTTCTTCCTCGCGAAGACTGGAGCATGGTTTCAGAGTCGATGCGGGGTACAGATACTGACAGGTTTGAGGACAGGTAAGTTTGGCAGTTTTGACAACTGGTTCTCATGTCCTGAGATTCGATCTAGTAGCCCCCACACAGAGTTGTCGCGTGCAAGAGTTCATATCGACCACGCGGCTTGCTTCCTCGATGTCGGCTCTTGGTATCCTGGGATTGCATAAGATCCCAAGGGTGCGGGTGCTCACCGATTAAAACCGAACGTGAGCTGGGTTTAGACCGTTGCGAGACAGGTTGGTTTCTATCTATTGGCGCTGTTGGATGTCTGCTGGCAAGCTGATGCCGGTACGAGAGGAACGCATCGACGCGGCCTATGGTGTATCCATTGTCCGATCGGGCACTGTGGAGTAGCTAAGCCGTAAGGGATAAACGCTGAATGCATCTAAGCGTGAAACCCGACCAAAAAATAGACATCCATTTACTGAACGTTGGTTCCGAAACCAGCATGGGGCTGGTGACAGCAACGTGTAGTTCAGGAACAAGGACTCTCGTAGAAGACGAGGTTAATAGGGCGGGGGTGTAAGCACCAAGCTCCGGCGAGGTGTTCAGCTCACCGCTACTAATGTCCGAGGCGTGCGGTCTAAAAGTTTGACTCGCGCAGTACCTAGAGTTGTCAAGGGTCGAAGTTGTAACAGACGGAGCCTCCATCCTTTGTGAGCTATTATTAATTGTCATAATGTAGTAATAACAATGATAGGATTTCCTCTAGATTGTTACGTTTCTCAGGATAGCGAAGATCTGTAATCTCCTGAGATCGTTCAGGGTTTTCTCTACGTGTAATGAACATCTGTCGTGTTTCAAGGAAGATCGAATCCCGAATGAATACCTTGTTTTTCTAGCATTTCTCAGACAGTCTTCAATTTCTAATTATAGATGTTAAAAGGCGATTGATTTGAGCTGCTCAGTTTTGCTGGGCTCTCTGTTTGTTTCATGAGCAAGCCCAAGAAATCCAAATAGGCTTTTCTGTTGTTCATGATATCAAAATGCACAATGTTTCTCTGCAGAATTGACTATTTAATGAGTAGTTCCATCCAAACACTCAGTTTGTCCAAGGCATACAACTTGTGGGGGGTGGTTGTTTAAGGCTCAAAGGTGTCATGGAACCAGAGTTCCAGTTTTGTGCCGCTAATTTCATGATAACCAAATCAATGGTCTGCATTCCTAGAAAGAGAGCTATTGTTCTCATAGATCGAGCCAGTCTTCCTTCGTTCTATCTCCCGCCCAATCTTCCCATTCCTTTGTTTTTGGCATCGTGATAACGATGTCTTCTTTTCTTGGACTCTGATGATCAAGAATATATCTCCATGGCGTCGATCTTGTGGCATCTTCCACATGAAACTTCAGTTTAATTCTTCCCCGAGAATCTACCGCACACCTCAGTATTCTCAAGAACTTCTGAAACTTGCGTTTTGCATATTCGTAGACTTCCTCATGGTGCTTATCTTTGTCGTCACCTCGGAAGATTACGATGAATTCCACTTCTTCAGTATTCAGTGTCAGGATTTCCAATCGTGCTTTCAGCACATTTTCTTGCCGAAACATTGCAGGACGAGGTCTATCCCACTCCTGCATCTCATCCATAAGTACCAGTAGAAATGGGAAGTTCATGATAGTTATGTGGTAGATAAAGTCGCAGTTGTGAGAGGCTATTGCCCTCAGAATATTACTGCGAATAAGGAATTGACGTGCGTCTTCAGGCTTTAGGCTTTTGACCTTATCCAGTTGAAAATCTGTTTCCAAGAAATATACTAGACTTCTCATTAAGATTACACAACTGAGTACGCCATGGTCATACGAATCCAATGCAACCATGAACTTGTGGTAATACTTTGGCTGAATATGAATTGCAAACTCGCCATTGATCCCAGTTGGCTGGATCGAGGCTGCTGTGACTGAAAGTACTTGACTGCAGATGTTCTGAAACATTGGAGACACTACATACTCCAGTTCCTTAACTGACAGCTTGCCTATTTGCTCAAATGTACTACGAACAGCTCTATTCAAGTCGTACACATTTTCCAAGGCAAGGCCAAGATCATGACATAGAGCAATGATACACCACATTGCTTCTTTTTCTGCAACTGAAATCTTGAAATCGAATTCCTTGTTCCCGAATTTAATCTTCACTTCCCCATACTTCGTATCTCCACAATCAATGATTTCGTATCCAATTGATGGTCGAGAGAATACCTTCCAGCCCAGAAGATACGTCCTTACCACATGCACAATATGGTCTCTGTTTCGCTCAATGATTACTGATATTGACTTCTCATAGCTGCCGATTCCTGTGAACACCTTGGCCAGTTTTTCAACTCCAAAAGCAAATGCATCATGATAGTCTCTCTCCCGGTAATCATTGTGTTTCAAGTACACTATCGCATCACGAAGGAGTGTTTCCCAGAGTCCTAGAACTGTGTCCACCTGTTCGCTCAATGAGATATCAGAAGAGAGCTTCTCAATGGCCTTGTGGGTCCTGTTTTGTTTCTTTATTTTCTTTCGAATTTTGTCAGCAAAACCAATGAAAGCGGTCTTCATCGCTTGTTTCTTGAATTCCTCAATAAGTTTCTTGTCCTCTTCCACTTTCAAAAACACTGATACATCATCTGTCATGTTGCAGCACCTCTGGCTTCTGACACGATATGATCCTTGATGATAATTCCAAAGATTCATGCTCGATACGAATGATCTGTGCCGGGCATGAATCCAGCTTGCTCTCCAGCAGCCTGCTACGAATCTTCTTTCCGGTTTCTAGCCAGCCCTTGGTCCAGTCAGATTGCCAAGCTGTCTTCAAAGATACTTCCAGAGCATTAGGGGCGCCTTTGAGCAGTAAATCATCCTTAAGCGCCTCGCAAAGCGAGAGTCGACCGTCAGATAAGATTGTCATTCTGTTACCCAGTGAACAACCATCTCTAGACCCCAAATTTAGAAAAGAGAATGGGGTTCCTAGTCTCAGAATCGAGGTCTCTTTCTGAGAAAGGTTTTCAATTTTCCTAGTGAATTGTGTCAAATCTTTCTTGGTGAGTTCTAGGGAATCCTTGTTGAGCAGTCCACGTCCCTGCGGAACAAATCTAAGAAGACTAACTTGGCTCAGCCCCTCATTTAAGGCGAAGTCGATGACTTTGTCCAAATGCTCAATATTCGCCTTTAATGGAACAAAGTGAATTGAACAAGATCCTCCCATGTTCCGTATTCTTCTGAGCGCAGTTGTTGTGAATCTGAAGCTGCCTGGCGTCCTTGTTAATCTATCATGAATTCCCATGGGACCATGTAAGCCAAAAACCACCTCATCAGCCAGATGTGCAGTTGTTTCTAAGGTTCTGTCATCAGGAATTGAGAGTCGGCTATTTTCTCCTTTGATAACTATACCAGATGTGTATACTGCCAGCTTCAGTCCTGCATTTCTTATATGCTCTAACAAACTAAGATAGCCTGGGTACTCGAGCGGCTCTCCACCGGACAAACAGATCTTACGGGCGCCAAGGGCGAGAGACTGGTCTATTAACTCCATCCACTGACAGGTTTCTACATGGTGAACGTAACTTGGGTGGGCATTTGAAGAACAGAAACTGCACTGAAGTGGGCACTTTCTAGTAAGTTCCAAAGTAATTTCCATCTCTAGTCCTCACCTAATACTAAAGACATTTCTTGCGTGTGAATAATGCGACTGAAGTAGGATGGATACATGCTACGTGATAGGGCACCGTTCCCGCCTCTTATTGCATATCCCGGATGGTAGGCTTTCACTATATGTGTACCGTTCTTTCGTATCAAGTTGTCCATTGTACGTTCCATTTCCCTCCCCTGAAGATGCTTCCATACGATTGTTCCCAGTGCGACGATGATCTTCGGTCGTATCAAGTTCATTTCTTCCACTAGATACTCAGTGCAATTGATTAATTCTTTCTCTGTAGGAGGCCGATTTCGTCCCATGGAGTCTTGCGGATTGCATTTCACTATGTTCGTGATGTAAGCTGAAAGGCGTGGTTTCACCACATTTGGCTTTGCTTCTTTGGATATGCCGGAACTAATCAATGCCTCTTGCAGCAGCATTCCTGAAGGATCCCCTGTAAAAGGAACTCCCGTTTTATCAGCACCATTTCTTCCTGGCGCCAATCCGACAATTAGTATTCCGGCAGTAGGATCTCCGTAACCAGATACAATTCTGGACCTAGTTTTCACGAGATTCGGGCATTTGACACAGTTGTTTCTCATGCACCTACTAAGCATCGCTTCATGCTTCATTTTCTACCATCCTTGCATGTTGACTAGAAGCCCAGGTGTCTAAAGTATTTGTCGTCCGAAAGGGCATATTTGGTGCTTATCTGAATGCCAAGTTGTCCTGTATCAGCGGTAGTTATCCAGAGCATAGCCTCCTCTGTATATTTGAGAACTGCTAAAAGTGCAATACCCATATCAGCACTGATCTATCATAATAATTGTCACATCTAGGTTTTGTTCAATACTTGAGCAATTTAATAGAAAGAGTAATTAGTCTGTTCTTCCAACCATTCTAATTCGTACTTTAAACTGCGTGTGGTGCTTAGTGCTCTTGATGGGATGGGGCAGGAAATGACTATTAGAGTGAAACAATTCAGAGACGTGATTCATGGAAACATTATAATTCCTGAACTACTGGTAGATACAGTCGTGGACCGTAGCATCTTCCAGCGAATGAGGTGGATAAACCAAACGTCAGCGACTTATTTTGTTTACCCTTCCCTGCAGGGATCCAGATTTCAGCATAGTCTCGGAGCTGCACATGTAATTGGACTGGCTCTAGATTATCTTGTTACCAACACGGAACTGCACACAGAGAAACGATTTAACCCTGACGAATTGCATGATCTCTGTTTTCTTCTGCGTGCAATTCGCCCTTGGGCTCAATTTGGAGCGCTTACGCACGACATAGGGCACAACGCATTTTCGCATGTTTTTGAAGAATCGGTACATGACTTAGTCTACGTCCTTGGACAGGAAGTTAAGGGGTTCAAGGAGAGTGGTCAGAAACTCCATGAAGACTATACCGGAATAATCACGAGCGCCATGTTAGGCGATGAAAGCATTTGCACTGCTCTTAGAGAACTTTTTCTTAAAACAACAGATGCACTCGGAATTTCACCTCGGGAGGGAAGTCCTGCGGAAAGGATTCTAGAGTTCATAAAGAAATGTACGAAAGAAGAGCTGGGACGATTGGTCTGGCATACTGTCCGAAATCCTAGAGGCAGCATTATAGAAATCCCCAAAAAACTTGAGGATCGAAAAGTAAGGGATCTTATTGAAAACACCAATACAATTGTTTGTTCCCTTCTTTCTGGCCCACTCGACGTTGACAGAGCCGATTACATTCTTAGGGATGCATATCTATCTGGCATGAACGTTCACTTTGATCTTGATAGATATGCTGCAGTATTAGTATTAATTAAGGGTTCAGATGGTAAGGTTCGCGTAGGAGTACTAGAAAAAGGTGTTTCTCTTCTTGAGTCTTTTATGATCGCACGTTTTCATATGCACAGAGAAGTTTATGGGCACAAGCTCTCTATGGTCTATAATGGCATTCTCAGAAGGATAATGACACTTCTGATGGCTAAAACTGCTGGTGATTTTAAGATTGATCTGCCTCCGTTAGACATGCCACTTATTGTTGATAGAGCTGGGCAACAGCCAACTCTAGATGATATTGAGCCATACTTCTTGAAACTCACAGATGTCCAGATACTCCACAGAATCACTGAGATGTATAGAAGCGGCGTTCCAAATCCTCTGGGAATCCTTGTGAAGGCTTTTGTTGAGCGAAAACACTACAGACCTGAGGAAGCCAATGTTCCTCCAAAAGGAATATTCCTACGGTATGATACCAAACGCATGGTTTCAGGTGCGACAAGCAACTATTTCGAGGAATATGAGGAGAAGGTAGACCAAGTTATGTGTCCACCGAAATACATTCGAGTCAGCGAAGAGAGAGAAGTGCTCCATTGTGCTAAACACAAACAGGATCTAATATATTGGAAACATATGTTTGGAACATCATCAAGTGACATATCACAAGTCCCAGTTTATCAGAAGTCCGGAATGGTTGTGAAGGTGGACCATATTACGGGCCTTCTACCTCTGCTGGAAGCTTCGAGATCAGTGAGCATTCTTCTACTTGTTGCAAAATATGCTCCCAGTGCTAACTTCAAGCCAACGGACGAATCCTGGATTGCTAAACTCGTAGAAACCATGACTAGCATCACTGCAGGTGCAGCATAGGTGTTGTGTCTAGAGCCTTGTACAAAGGGCTAGAATCCCCAAACCAAATTGGTTATTCTTCAAAGGTTGGCGAACAAGGTTTCACTAACCCCTTCTCCAAGGTAATCTTGCCTTCGTTCTTGAGACGCTGCAGTTCCTTCTCAAAGCGATCATAAGACATGACTCCATCGACAACAATAGGACATGATGCTCCTGCGAGCCGATAGTTGCCATTTAATCCAACAGCACATCGGCGCATCTCATCAAGTTTCATTCCTTTTCTATTCTCTGCTAGAAGCATTTGAATGAGATCTCGAGAACCGACAATATTGAAGGTCATCTATTTCATCTCGGGTTCCTGTTTTGATTTGTGCCTATTAATCCCTACGGAACTATGTGAAATTCGCGCCAATTGAAGTGCACATTGGCATCTAGACAACAGGCAGTAATACTGGGTGCACAATGTTTCAAATATCTGTTTCTTTTCGAAACTACTCCTGCTTTGCTCATCTGAGCAGCTCATAGACTGAAGCTCAGTCATGTTGGTTCTAATGTACTTGTCAAGGGTCAAATTCGTAACCAACCGAGCTTCCGCTCTTAGTGGGTCGATCTCCCTTTTGGACTAACCAGAAACTTGTTAATAATTCCAAAAACATGTAATCCTATCACTGGATGCAGTGAGAACCACTACTCATTTTAGAAGAATTGACTCCTACAAGAGCATAAGAACGCGCCCCACGCCCCAATGGGAATACAATCGTTGCTCGTTAAAGGATATAAAGAAGCTTCATCAGCGATGGAAAGTCATCCTTGCTCTTTCAGTAACAGCAGAGAACCCTACTATCCCATCCCGCCAGATATGATATGATGTACTTCTCAAAATGATTGTTCTTCATCCACCGATGCAACTATCATCTCTGATGGCATGTCACTAGAGATGTCATGACACCGTGTAGCCTCTGTGTCATTGATTCCACCTTTTTGCTTGGTTGTTTACGTTTCCAGGCAACTGCCTTATCATCGACTCTAAACCCAACAATTACATTCGGCAGTGCTTGCAGGGTTTTCTGAGGAACTAAAGCATGCGCCAAGTAACTAACCTCTCTTAAATCTACAAGGCCCTCTTCACGGGGTAGTATAACAGGCATCAAATAATCAGGCAAAGAACTTCGGAGTCTTGGCATCACATCTACAATGACCTCTCCTATTCCCAGGTCAACTGCATCAGCGAGTTCTTGCTCAAGCTTCAGCAACGTATCAGGGTGAAGAATTAGATGGGAAATCTCACTTCTAGCTTCATAACTCATATTTGAATAGCCATAGCTAAGCGTGTCACTCACATAATAGGGACAACCGTTTATTATATCCCCAGCAATACGGCGAGAATTGTCGATAGAACAGGAAGCCAAATCTTGGAGAAGTCCATCATCAGTTCTCAACCAAACCGCCTGAAGCAGGGGTTTGTACTCGTCTCTAGCATAGAACAATGCTCTTGAAGCCATTGAATGCAGAATTCTTACGAGTCTATGAGAGTAGAGCCGCCGATAAAGAATTGCCTCCGATGCGAACATTGATTCAACTGATGGTACTCCATCAAAGGATATTGCAAGTATACGAGGCGTTTCAGATCCATGAAATCCTTCGACATCTCTTACTCTTAAGTTACTCATGATGCCCTCTAGGTCATAAAGCGCGAAAGGAATGGTGTTGTAAGCATCTCTGATAATGTAATCCATTCTATCTACATCTACTTCACTGCAGATTAGATTTGCAATGTACATCTTACTTGGCTCGGGATGGTTGCCAGTTATTATCTGGGAGAGAAGCTGTGGAGCCAATCCACGGCTTTCATACTTCTCCAACAATTCGACAGCTCGCGGGATGGATCTGTGACCTGCAACTTCTAATTCAATCTCTCCACATAGCATCATCTTTGCAACATGTTTGTCTGTAAAGGATTTTCTTTCGCCAAGCAGGTCGAGGAATCTATCAACAGCATATCCTAATGCGGAATGTCCTATGTCATGTATTAGAGCCGCAATACCTACCTGTTTGATATCATCATGTGTGATGGAGTATCCTGTTTTAAGGTCAAACTGAAGCCTATCCATAATTACCTTGGTAAGGTAATTCGTGCCAATTGAATGTTCAAATCGTGTGTGTTTCGCATGGGGATACACGATGTCCGCTACTGAGAGTTGGCGAATTCTTCGAAGACGTTCTAGCTCTGCACAATGAATGATATCCATCTCCAATGCATCAAGACAGATATTAGCTTTGTAGACAGGGTCATAGAACACAGGCCGACCGTAATGCGCCATCGCTATCACCACATACTCCCACTTTGCTGTGCATTAATATGTGATGAACCCAGTAGGCATTCTGCTGTTTCGCGAAACAATGTTTGAACGTTTTCATTCTTCTTTGCACTTGTGAGAATGTGGAGGAATCTCTTAGGATATGACTTAATGATTAGAGCTTCAAGGCCACTTGCGAATGAAACTAATGGCTTGATGTCAGTTTTGTTACCAACCAGAATGAAGCACCTTATCCCAAGAAGTGACGATAATTCTGAAGTAAAATAGTGCCCAGCTGCTGTTGCTGTTGCTTCACGAGACACATCATAGACGAGAATTAGAGCGTGAGCGTTAGAGTAATAGCTAGATCTAAGAGGATCATAGCGAGACTGACCAGCCAAGTCCCAGACAACCAGCCTGACATCTACTCCCCTTATTTCAATATTGAGGACGTAGATACTGCATCCAACTGTAGGCCAGTAATCTTCCTCAAACTTCCCGGTTTCGAACCTATGACATAGTGCGGTCTTGCCTACTGCTCCAGGCCCACATACCACAACCTTGAACATCCTGTCCATGCTTAGTCGTCCTCCAGAAATGATTCAATGATTCCTTTCAGTGCTCTCTCGGTCAATTCCTGTCCTGTGTAGTCAACTTCAATTTGGCTTAGCACATTCAACTTCACCTCCTCTGAGTAGAATTGAAGATGTCTTTGGATGTTTTGCTTCAAGATCAGCAAAACCGGAAGCAGAAGGTTGATTGATTCTACCAGTTTTTCGTACTCCTCATGCTCCTCTGCGTAGTAATGAAGTGTCTGAATAAGGTGCGAGCAATTGGTCATTAGCTGTCTCGTAGTTGGATGGTGGATATACACGAAAATCACTCCTGAATGTCCATAGAATGCATCCGGGTTGATCTTCAAATCACCGTACTTGACCTTGCCTTTGAGTTTCAGATATGAGTTTAATTTAACAAGCGTTTCGAGAAGTAGACTATAGTAAGGCATCAGTCCGTCAGCTGTTGCCTTTAGGGCCAGTGACTTTCGGCGTTTTCTCGTGTCAATGATATAATTAATGAAAAGCCCCAGGGCTGTGACTGCAACGGATATAATGGAAATCATTGTTGCCACACCGATAGGCTCGACCTGCAATCAAATATCACACTCCAATAGCAAAACATCGACATTCTCATTAGGCTTCTTTATCTATCTTGTTGAGAATCACAATAGCCGATTTTACTCTGATTTTCTCATTCCTGTTGGCGCCTCTTGGAGTACGCAGAAAATGCATTGCATCACCACTTGCCTGCAAAATTGGCCAAATCCTGCAACCGCATAGTTCTGTTTACTTCTTTGTAGTACTTCAAAAACGAACACAACGTATTAAGGATGTATCATAACATCGGTTCTGCACCAGTCTTCAAAATCGACAGATTCCGAAGAGTTCCTTGATACTCTCTAGTCATATTCGTGAGGTATATCTCATCAAAACTCAATGGGAAAAGCTTGTTCTCCAAATTCAGTTGAAAATGTAAATCGGTCATTGCTCAGACGACAGAGGCGTGTGATCCAAGACTCGGGAGTATGACTCGCGCAGTACCTAGTGTTGTCAAGGGTCGAAGTTGTAACAGATAATGCCTCCATCTTTTGCAAGTTGTTTTCGTTCTTCATTGTGATTGTAACTAAGAGAAAATCTCTTCTGGTTTTCTTCTTTTCTAAGGGCTATGCCTAGACTGGCGGGACCAGTACACAATCCCACAAAAGATGGGGATGAGAAGCAGAGGAACAAAGAGTATGAGATGTTCGGTTCCCCCATGGGTCGAGTCAACCACACAGACAATCAGTCCGTACAAACTCATCAGGATAGAGCCTCCTATATGAATATTCCAAGTGTTATATTCCTCATCGAACCAAAGACTCAAGCCGGTGGGCATAAGAACTATAGCAGCAATGAACATGGAAACAACTGATATGGCGTATCCGGGTAGATACTGGAAAAGGGCAACAATCATCATGAACACGCCGTCAGCAAAGAGGATAACAGCAACAATCGCTGTCAATCTGTCTGTCGACCGCTTCCTCCGACCTGCTGATTTCAAGTATCCACAAGACTCCTTCCAGAATTGGTCAAGCATACTTCAATGATATCCTTTTTGTTTGAAGAGCCTTCTCCTAGACGCATAGAAGGAGATCAAGTAATAGTATCTCTAAACCTTCATCGGGCAAGTTCTCTTCCTAGTGCCTTCCCCCTTTATCGTTCTTTTTTCCTAACCCAAGAATCAACGGCATGCCACACACTGGATGAGAGTTGTGTTGTTCTCGAAGGAGGTGTTGCCTAAGTCGTGCCTGCCATTGCTTCTAATTGTTGGCTCAAATCTCCCACAAAGAGGATGAGCTGAAGCAACTCTATATCGACGTGCA
>RDOC01000018.1 GCA_011364985.1 Candidatus Thorarchaeota archaeon
GCAGCTTGCGGATTACACGAAAGAGGGACTTGAAAACCTCCATTCAAACGGAGTGAAGCTGGCCATAGCATCCAACAGGTTTGGAGATCCATCTCGCTTTCTCCAAGAGGAGGGGATAATACATTACTTCAGTGCAGTCGAATATACTGCGGTCCCTGGTTATAGAAAACCATCGCCATATATGTTACTGAGAGCAGCTGCAGACCTGAAGATGAATCCAATAAAATGTGCCTACGTGGGCAACATGGTACACTGTGATGTGGCGGCTGCGATGAGAGCACAAATGCAACCAATACTCCTCACTTGGTGCAACCCGGAAGAGGAGGCCAAAGCTCCAAGAGAGACAACGATAATCGAGGACATAAGAAGTGTTATGGATGTACTGGAATGAGACCAGAGAAGAAAAGAAGAATTGAAGACAATGACAAATCAATCCCCGAATTGATGAGAGTGGGAGAGATCTTCTTCTACCAATTTCATAGGCATAGTTCTGTGAGAGAATGCTGAATTTACCCATTATCGATCCATCTATTATCAAGCATGAACGGACCGATTCCGAGTGCCTTTACCTAGAGAGAATGAAATCGGAATGAACAGGAGGAGACGCCGAACGCTGTAAGGTGATTCACTGCTATAAGACGGGGAAGAGCAGTCATTGCTGTCCGCACACTATTCAGATTCGAAGTGGAGGAACAGTGTTAAATCCATATCGAAGTCAAGGGTTGAGTGTCCTTCGCGGCCCAGACAAATGTGTAGCCTGCTGCATAGTCTAGCCGCTCTCCTCTATCATAAGTAGCCCTAAGCGCATCGAGACCTGCTTGGAAATCATGTTCTGAAATCCCATGTAGCATGGAATATCCCCTCCTCGAAATTGTGTTGAGGTATTCTTCACCAAGGATTGTTGGAGAGAACCGACAGGAACGTGACCAGACAGCGCGAAATCCTATGTTCAGTAGAGTTGCTTCGATGTACGCAATGCTAGGATATCGAGCCTTGTCGATTGCTACTGTGGCTGGAAAGAAGCGGGAAGTCACTCTCTCTTCGATTTGCTTATGTGATTGGGTCACTATGCACAGGCGACCTCTATCGCGAAGTATCCGATGGATCTCAGCCAACGCTATTTCCGTATCTTGGAGATGATGGATGACTTCTGTCATGAAAACCATGTCGAAGGTATCTTCTAGAAACGGAAGTGATTCTGCGGCTGCCTGCGTGAACTGAACTTCGGGAACCTTCGAAACAGCCTTCCTTAACATCCCTATGGAGGGATCAATTCCATGCACTTGTGCCTTTGCTGCCTTTTCAAAAAGAAAGGTGTTGTTACCTGTGCCACAGCCAACATCGAGAACCAATGTGCCTGGAACAATCTTCTTGTCTTGAAGAAGGTGATAGACCATCTCTGGCTCTCCAGTACGGACTTCATCATAGATATTTGAGATACTGTTGTAATCTGCCGTGTTATGAGGCAATTGATCCACATAGAACTGACATGATGCCGACCCATTTCAAGGTCGTGGTTTCTTGTTCGAATCAAAAAGGATTAATCTCTTCTAGAATCTGTCCTAGGTCAATCTCTGTGGAGGCTCAACATTCGATTGCAGAACTGGTGGGATTGGATTGTCGATTGGTGGAACTCGGTTCTAGCCTATTTTGCTAGTGTTCTTGGTCCGTTTTCGGCACAGGACTACTTGGTCGGAATAATCATCATTCCCGCCTTCATTCTGTTGTACTTCCTCTATCTAGTTACCATCAGGTCGATCAAGATTGGATTCAAGCGCGTAGGAATGCCTAGAGAGGCAACAGGAGGTGTCGTGTTTGGTGTGCGCCTTGTCTTCTTCTTTCTTGCCTTCCTAGCGATTCTTGCACTGGCAGGAGAGGTCCTACAGACTTACGCCATCACAGTAGGTGCACTCTTTGGAACTGCAATTGGATTCGCCTTCTCAAAGGCGCTATCCAATATGGTCAGTGGGCTCTATGTTCTGGCAGCAAGACCATTTCGGGTGGGTGATTATATCAGAATAGGGGACTCTGAGGGAATTGTACTCGAAATAACTCTGAACTACACGCGAATTCTGAGACCGGACCACACAAGGCAGTATCTCCCAAATGTGACCATGGTGGACTCCCGTCTGACCAACTTCCGCGTGCGAATTGACGACTATCTATCGGAACGCGGCATAGAATACCATCATGAGGACGATGACGACAAAGACAGCAGGATTGAGAACGCCCTTGAGAAAATCAAGAATCTCACAAGGGGAGATGAGGTCTTCAGATACACCTTTGACGTAGAGATTGCCAGAGAGTGCTCTAGATCGAAGATAGAACGAATCTTCCACGAGGTATGTAAGAATTGGAATGAGAAGTTTATTCAGGAACCTGAGTTCATCTTCTGGAATAGCACAGCCACTACAATCACTTACAGATTTGCCTTCATGGTAATTGAACCCAAAGATATCATGACCTTGGGAACAGACTTTAGGTCAGAAGTGTCATCTTACCCCAGCACAAGCTAACGCAGGTCCATAAGAAGAAGAGAATGATTGTTTGGGGTGTTGGTTACAATGAATTGAATAGCTGAATCGTTGGCCAGATATTCACCACCACATTGTATATTGCCCTCAATGTGGCAGGCGACTTCGGACAGATCGTTGCAAGAATATTCCTTGAATAGACGTAAGTCAAGAGAAAAGAACAAAGATTAGCGGGCCCCAGATGGGGCCCAGTCCACGATATGTAGGAAGGAGAGGTTAGCAGGCCGATACATTGCTTTCTATGTCATCAGTGCCATTGGATGTGAGCTCAGCCCAATGCCGGATTTGAAGAATGTGCCTGTATATCTCCCGACCAACATGGGTCAGGCTATATCCTGCTTCAGAAGGAGATTCTTCGTGTTCAGTCCTCTGTACAAGACCGAGCGTAGCAAGCTCTGTGAGGCATTTTGTGAGTGTGGATTCGCTGGCTGCCTTTGTGCCGCTCGAGTCTATGATTCGTCGTATCTCGCGGACACCAGCATTGTGAGCCCGCTCGCCGAGGGCAAGAATAAGAGAAACTGCACATGGTCGCCCTAGATGAGAGAAAATCTCTTCTAGGGGGTCTTTCAGAATTGGATTAGATGATTTGCTCGCTGTCATCGTTCTATTTCGCCTAAGTTACCAAATTCCTCCTGCACGAATAGTTATATTATTTCACATTGTCGATTTGCTGGATTCTAACCGAGCTAGAAGTCATTTCTCGTATTACCATTTCAAAACCCAGTTCCAGAAGAGTCGAACCTTCCCAAGAAGTAGTAGTTAGGGTTAGCATATAGAGCACCTTGAAGATCGCTTCCACAGCTCTGCCAGTTACGGGTGGATTCTCTAGGACAGTCTAATAGTCTTCCTCAAGAGAAGACCTCTGAACCCATTCTGTAATAGCACACGCTGATGGCACGGAAGCAAGCGAGCTGGCTGAGAAACAAGACACGATACTCAAAGTGATTGAACTTCTGATGGAGTGTCAAATCATCGTTCCTAGCTGTTCTGGCGATGACGCTAATCTCGCGGATATGGCTGCAAAGCTATTCCTGCAAATACTAAAGTCACAATAAGCAGTCCACACATTTGCTAGAGGTAGGTCGTTCCAGCCTTCCTAGATTTACTGCGTGAGAGTATTCCAGCCCAGTTCCGAACTTGACTGAAGTGCCCCACTGCATGGAAGAGATTTTGACGAATAGCGCCCCCAATTGTCGTTGTTTCACCCCATTGAAAAACGAAGGGGGCTTCGAGGTCTGCATCTGAGAAGTCCTGTATGGCAGAAACCATTCGGTCTATTGCTTTATGCAGATCTTTGGCAGGATTGTCTGTAGATCGAAATCGAGCAGGGTCATTGAGGAACCAATTCCCGGCATCTTCGAAGATTGCCTGCACGGCATGAAGGAAGGTCTCCTTGACGCTGTATTCATTGGAGTTTATCCGATAGTCCCATGCGTCCGCCTTGTCGATAACTTCTATTGTCTGAAGACCATGATGACGAAGGTAGTCCCACAGCTCAAGATAAACATCAATCTTGCTCATCAGCAGCTCAATCCCTGAATCGAGACCTAGTGAGTTCTGGATGGGCTATTATCTATTTTGAATTATTCTGGGATTCGAATGATGCAAGCCGGACCCCTCTTTCCTCTGCAGGCACTGTCGAACAACAAGACATCCTCTGGTTTATAATCCACCACCATTGCTGATCCCATTTGTAATCAGAGCCTCTGTATACCTGACTCTAGACTCTTTCTTTCAGTTCTAACTGCTCTATATCTTGGTGCGCTCGTAAGACTCCCATGCATCGGCTGCTTTCTCAGCGTCTCTTGAACGAAGCTCCGAGAGCACATAGCTGCGTATCTCCTTGCTTTCAATAGCACGCTCAGATCTTTTCGAGAGGGAACTGGCAATCTCCTTGGCAGTTTCATAGGGAGCGCCACTTCTCACCGCACTCACAACTACTTTCTCAGGCATGAAAATCTCAGTCGAACCATCTCTCTTCCTGACTTCCATATGCATCCTTACTCTTCATTTCGTTCGGGACTCAACAAAACGTCCCGTTAATGTATGCATAATTCTCAAATAAGGAATTGGATAAAGTGTTACGAAGAATCTAAAGGCTTAACCGAATTAAGTTTATTCATGAAGTGTGGCATCAGCATTGCCAATTTTGGCGTTTCATCGAAACCACAGGATTACGCCAAGCTGGCAAGAATGGCTGAAGACTCAGGTTGGGATGGATTCTTTCTCTGGGACCATATCAATTTCGGTCGAAGAAAGAATATAATGGATCCATGGATTCTACTGGCAGCCATTGGCCTAAACACCGAGAAAATCAGAATTGGCACCATTATCACGCCACTTCCGCGTAGGAGACCCCAGAAGGTCGCATGTGAAGTGGTCACAATTGACAACCTATCTGAAGGGCGAATGACTCTTGGTGTTGGTCTTGGTGGACCCAAAAAGGAGTTTACAACATTCGGAGAGAACTATGATGTACGCATCCTCGCCCAGAAATTGGATGAAGCACTTGAAATCCTTCAGGGAATTTGGACTGGAGAAACCTATTCCTTTATGGGAGAACACTACACGATAAAGGAATTTAAGCTCCGCCCCACTCCGGTCCAGAAGCCGCGAGTGCCAATATGGGTTGCCGGGACTTGGCCAAAGAAACGGCCCTTCCGAAGAGCTGCTCGATATGAAGGAGTCGTCCCAATCGGCGCAAGAAACCCAACAGAGTTTGCGAAGATGAAGCAATATGTTGAGAAACACAGGATAAGAAAAGGAAAGTATGATTGGGTCTGTTCTCTCACATTTCCCTCGGCGACCAAGAGAAAAGAGCTGCTTCCCGAGTTTGAAGCTGCAGGAGCGACATGGTACATTGAGTCGTGGGGTCTCGTTCCTTTCGAAACACAGATGAAAAGAATGAATAGAGGGCCTCCATCGGTCTAGTATAGCGTTCTATGGAGGAAAGAACTTGATTGAAATTGGATCCGCAGTTAGAGAGAACCGCTCAATCTTTACAGCGGCCATCATCCAACTTTGCCATGGTCTAGTAGAACTCATAGACTCAACAGCAATTGTTCTGATTACCATAGGGTTGCTACCGAATCTCTATCTCCCATTTGTAACCGGAAATGTAGAGATATATGCAATGCTAGAAAACATGCCAGTGGTTTTCATTCCCATATTTTGGTGTTTCACCACTCTAAGACTGGTGTCAGCATATTGGATTTTTGGGAACAAGATCAAAGGGTTCTGGTTGGCTATCTTTGTATCAGGGGTGACTCTGCTCGCTGCCTTCTTCCTGTTACCTTTCGGCGCTTTTGATATGGTGCCAACTTTACCAGTAGTTGTCCTGCTTTTCAATGGCTACTTTAGGGATAGAAAAATCGTAGAAGAAGAGGATTGATTCAAAACGTGTCTTGTTGCACACTTACCCAACGAATATGTAATATATTACCCGATCGATTCATTCAGATTAGAGATACCCAAGCGACAAGAGATGGCTTCTTCTCAAGTCACAGAGAAGAATAGAGAATACTGGGACTCCAAAGCGAAGAAACATATTGCTGAGGTGAATCGCCTATTTCAGTTTATGACCAAGGAGGAAGTGGATCGGTTATACAGCATAAGCAGGAAGTTGCTTGAAGATACCACCGGAACCTATGAAGAGATGAGATAAGTCTGTATGGCGAGATGATTTGAATCAGAATCGTCATATCGGCATCTCGTGGACGCCTATTAAGGTAATCAACTATGATTAAGCTCTTTCATAGATGGACCTATAAGCCCCGTAGTAACCTTTCGCTATCATCGCGGGTATCAAGTGGGCAGCTTGGTGGTCAATGCCATGCAAGAAGCGGATATTGAAGGCCTTGAGAAGGAGAGGGTCATCGACCGGTGTAAGAAAACCATGGCAAGTGCAGTAGCATACATCATTCCACTGCTTATGTCCACCCCAACGGTTTATGCAGGATTGATGACACTACCACTTCTAACATACATTGGCATCGTTGTCGGTGGTCTGCCAGCTTCTGAAGAAGCAGTCTTCTATCTTCTCTTTGAAGGAAACCTGCTTGAAACTGTCGTGCTACTGCTGGGTATGGCATTCTTCCTATATTCAGTAGTCTTCCTCTGGCGCAAGAAGTCGAAAGGACTGGTGACATCGGGACCCTATCTTGTAGTCAGACACCCTCAGTACCTAAGCCTGATAATATTCACGTCTGCACTGACAAGCAGAAGCGTTTGGTTGCTTCTGAACACCGATGGCATTGGCATTCTTGAACCAAGAGAAACAGTCGCTGCGTGGTTCCTAATGGTGTTCGTGTACATGGGGCTCGCACTCTTTGAGGAGAGTCATCTAGCCAGTCTATATCAGGAGGAATGGAGAGAGTATCGTAGGCAAGTTGGATTGCTTCTGCCTCTTGTCAGCTCCCGACGAAGGTGGCTGGAAATAGCAGCTTCTATTGTCGTTCTTGGCGGATTCATGTTAGGTTTACTTCTTTCTAGTGAATCTATTTGGTTGTTATGAGATTGCAGACAAGTGTTGCCATGGGCATTACCAATCTCTATTTTGTGATGACTCATTGATCCGACGCTCATCTGCAGGTTCCAGAAACCTAGCTATCCGCTCGAGTCTTGTCTTGTATGATGTTGTATCGTAGGGGAGTGTATGGTGTTTATCTACCAAGATTTGGAGTGCTTCAGTGAATCTTGGACAGTGCTTAACCACCTTTGTGTCGGACTTGATTTCGGTTTTGTATTTCCAGTAAGCCAACAGAGTTGTGGGAATAAGTCCTACAATTAGGTATATGAAAAAGATGCGGCCCATCACAAGAAAGAAACCATCAAAACCAAGAAGAGCAAGTGATAGAAGCATACTACCAAAGAGAAAGACGATTGCAAAGCCAACAAGGTCATAATTCACTCTGGTGTAGCGCTTCTCGATGTCCTTACGCCATATCTCTGATAGAATGAACGGGCCGGCAAGTTCCACATCGTTGATATCCCTGAGTACGTTAGGCATTATTGAGAAAAGTGCTTCTTCTTCGAGGCTGTCCTTGAGTCTACTCGCCACCAATCCGAATTCTTCACTATGGGGAAAACTGATTGCGATTACGGGAATCCGCCTGCCATTCAAGAAACGGTTTAGAAACGCTTGCACGTCGGTGGCAAATGGAATTTGAATGTCGTACTCAGTGGATCTTTGCCTACTAGGCTTAATGAGGAACCACATCGTGCTAATTGCGAATATTATTGCAAACACCACAACACCAACCACGGCTGACATCACCAATGCAAACGTAAGGAAAAGGGGATGATTTGAAAGAAATAGGAACATGATGGCGAAGATTGCAAAGGATGCCACGATTGCACCAGCTGCACCTTTTTTCAGTGAGGACCGGCGCCCGCTAGGCCTCTCTTCCTCCGTTCTTCTGGTTTTTTCAATCATTTCGTCCGGTGCTGTAAGTCCGGATAGGACTTCCATCGTTGCCACAGTTGGGGGATATCCATAGAGGTCTTCCACCACCTGATCAATCTTGCTCACTGAACGTGTCTGTATATTGGGTATTGTAGCAACTGCTATGAGCACGATTATGATACCAAGGACTAGTACAACAGGACCTAACGAGAATGATATGTAAGACCAAATGCCGGCAAATGAAAGGCCCTCAACGAACGAAATGAAAATGAATGCGAGTAGGGCAATTGCCACTCGGCTAAGCGGACTTAGTCGTTCAATAAGCATTATCTCTTTTGCGAGTAGAATCCTACCTTTGTCCTCTTTCTCAAGGATGTCTGCAATTGTGCTTTCAGAGAGAAGAATGGCCTTGAAAAGATGGTTGGCCGTGGATAGGAACACGCCCCTGTCTGTGTTGCGGTACCAGAGCTCGATTCCTTCCCCCTTCCCAAGGTCCCTCTTAACGTTTTCAAATAGGGCCATGAGAGCCTGATCGGAAACGGCATTGCGAAATCTCTGTCTCTTGAGAAAGACGGCAAAGACGTGAAGCAATAGACCGGCGACTAATGTAACCATTAGCCATTGGAATATATCAAAGGTAATGCTCATGATGGACATAGCAGTATGCAGAACAATACCCCATACAAAACCGACAATATAGGTTCCCTCATAGGAAGCCCCAGAGAACAAGGGAATGCTTGATTGTGCGCCGGGTAAGGTTAGTTCGCTTTGTGGGCTCAATCTCCCTCTCCATGTTTTTCTAGGCTGTCGCGGGCTATAAGGGTGATGGATGTAGGGATTAATCAGGACTTCCTTCGGCACGCAATCGGTCTTATACGAACGCTAGGATTAATCAAAGTCCTTCTGTTTGATTTCTTGGGCAGTTATTAGATAGCCGCGCCATACGAAGTGCGTTGAAGCGGGAAAGTCTCATCACATTTTCTTTCTTGACAACTCCCAGTATCTCACGTACAAGTATGATAGAAAGAGGGCGAGCAGTATTACACCGTCAAGTTGACCCTTGGTCAATACCCAATCACGTACGACAAGCCCCTCGTAGTATCCCTCTTCCCACTCCACAGGAGGAGGGCCTACAGGTGTGACAATGTAATAAAGAACTGAAGGGAAAGTACTCATGACAAGCAAGAGGGTCGCGGCTAAAATAATGAGTAATTTGTTTCTCCCTTCTTGCGTACCCGATTTTGCCAATACGTAGAGAAAGGAAAGGAGTAAAACGATCTCGCCAATTGATGGCCATAAAAGGGGAGTCAGAGATACATCCAACTTGATAGCCCAAGGCAAATTTGTGGACATCTCTTATTAATTCAATGATTCTCCAAATCAGCGAGTCCCCTTCATCTTCAGCTCATTTGGAGCTTGTTTCTGAAACTACATTATTCACTCACATTTGGATAGAAGTAACGCCTCATACGAAGGAACTATAAGCAATGAAGGCCCCAATTTATACTTAAAGACGAGTTTAAGTAAAATCTTCAGGTGGGATGCAGTATAGGGATGGTTGGCGGAGATGCGTCAGAGCAAAGGGCAGTTGAGATGGAGAAAGTCCTCCACCCGAGCATCATCATTGTGTTATTTCCAGTAATCTGTATTTTTATGGCGGCTTTGTTTCTAACCACGCTGCCTTGGCTTATCGGTGCATACAACTATCTTAGGGGGATGTCTTCGCCAATCGATCAAGCCGTCTTAGCATTACTGGGTTCAGACTCATCACGACTGGTTGTCTTGGCTTCGTGCATTATCGGAGTGATAATCGGTCTGTATCTATCTCACTTTGTAACAACAAAGCTTGATGTCTTAAAGAGAGAAGGAAAGGCTGAACTCGGCATGGGAATGTATATTGCTCTTTTTTCGTGGTGGATGTTTCCCCTATTTCCAGTGAGTACAATCTCTTCACTAGAGATGATTATCTATGGAAGCCCCATGAGCCATTTCCTGAGTGATCTTGGCTACTTCATGATGGCGGGCTATTTTCTTGGCTATTCGATTCCTGTCTTGTGGAAATACGCCTTCCTCGCTCTCTATACAAGCTCGATTGACTCTCAGATCATACTAGTTGGACTCCCTAAGGGGAGTGGTTCTAAGAGGCGTTTCCAAAGCCTGACTCTGAA
>RDOC01000019.1 GCA_011364985.1 Candidatus Thorarchaeota archaeon
CTGAGCCTCTCACCTGAGGATGAGAAGGAAATACGCGATTTCATCAAAGAAGTCGATTGGATGAAGAATTCGCCCTTGCTTACAGATTTGGGAATGAGTACTGCTCCTCCTGAATTGAAAGGACGCTTTTCCTCATTAAGAGAAATGTGGGAAATGCGAAGCTTCATGAAGTACTTCACTGGGAAGTTCTCTAAAAAGGCAGCAACTTATGCAAAACGCTTCCATAGTCCAATTCTTCAGTCCGTATTAACCTACTCCTTCTCCCCGGATAGCCCCATCTGGTTCGTGATAATGATTCTAGCTACCGTGGCTGCTGGACATCTCGGTCTGTTGACAAAGGGTTGCCCTGACTTCGTAGAATCGATAGCAGAACGGTACAAATCACTCGGTGGTGAGATTCAATACAGGTCCACAGTTGAGAAAATCATTGTAGAAGATGACAAGGCGGTTGGTGTTCAACTCTCTGATGGTACTGAATATCGTGCAGATGTAGTTGTGTCAGCCGCCGATGGGCAGAGCACTATCTTCGAGATGCTTGATGGAAAGTATGTTGATGAGAAAATAGTTAGGCGCTATGAATCTTGGAAACCATTTGACCCCACAGTCATTATCAGTTATGGGATGAATCGAACTTTCGATGATGCTCCTCCTTTTCTCGGGTTCTTCTTGAAAGAGCCTCTTCGCGTTGGAAATAGGGCAGTCGATTGCCTTCCTCTGAGAGTTCTAAACTATGGCGACGCCTTTGCGCCGGAGGGTAAGACAGTCATTCAAGTCATGCTGGAGACCGATTGGGATTACTGGAATGACTTAAGGCAGAATCACGATGCCTACAAGCTTGAGAAGGAGCAACTTGCCCAAGAAGTGCTCGAACGTCTCGAAACCTATTATCCTGGCCTTTCCTCTCAGGTAGAAATGACTGATATCGCTTCTCCTTATACAACTTGGAGATACACGCGTAATCACAAAGGGTCTCCCATGGGCTGGCTAATCACAACGAGTACCCTGACAGAGCAAATCCGCCGCACATTGCCGGGTCTCAGCAATTTCTACATGGCAGGACAATGGGTCCTTCCTGGTGGAGGGGTTCCTGGATGTATCTATACCGGAAGAAATGTCATCCAAATTCTCTGTCGTGAAGACAATCGAGAGTTCGGTACCAAATGGACATAGATGCAATTCAAGCATTCCGTGCCAGATTAGTGCTTTGACATGAAGACCTCAAGTCTGTCCATGGCATCAGCAATCATGTCTGGTGGGGGAAGAAAGACGCTCCGAAAGTGGCCTGACCCATGTTCAACTCCGAATCCAGAACCTGGAACGAACACCACGCCAGTGTTATTGAGAACGTCCAAGACAAATTCGGTGTCATCCCTCCATCTACCCCTTAGGTCAATCTTGGGTAGTATGTAGAAGGCTGCCTCTGGAAGTCTGGTTGAAACCGAGTCAATCTCGTTCAGGCGCTTGTAGATGAGGTCTCGTCGTTCTCTCATTCTTCGCATCGTTTCAGTTAGATGACTACCATCACCTCGTAATGCAGTTGCTGCAGCTATCTGAGCTGTTGCATTCAAGCAGATTCTCACTCTTGCCTGCCTGATCATTGCATCATACAGTGTGTCTAGCTTCCCATCGGTATCGTGGAAGTAAGCATAGCCCACTCGCCAACCTGGGGCCAGATATACCTTGCTGACCCCATTGAAACCAACCACTGGCACGTCGCCCGCAATTCTTACCATTGGCGTTTGTGGCTCGTCGTAGGTAAGTTGGTCGTATATTTCATCAGAGATTAGCGGCAGTCCGTACTCCCCAGCTATGGAGACAATCTCTCTGAGGTTCTTTTCACTATAGACGGCTCCAGTGGGATTGTTCGGATTGATTACTAGAATTGCTACCGTCTTCTCTGTGATTTTCTTCCTCAGGTCGTCTGTGTCAGGGTTCCAATCCTCCTCCTCAATGGTCCTGTAAGCTATTGGCTCTCCACCGAAGAACCTCACGTAGGAGATGTAGGGCGGATAACTGGGCCCGGGAAGCAAGAACTCTGAACCAGGATTGACAAGAGCACCTGTAAGAAACTGAATCGCCTCAGAGACTCCCGCAGTAACAATCATTCTGTCAGGGTCAACATCGATTCCATTCACACGCTTTTCCTTTTCAGCAGCTGCATTGCGAAGCTCTGCTTCTCCTTCTGATGGGGAGTATCCATTCCAGCCATCTTGTGCAGCCTTACAGATTGCGTCAATCATGTATTGTGGGGTCTTCCAATCATACTTGATGGGATCCCCTATGTTCAGGTAGAGTGGTTCTTCACTAGTTCTTCTCTGGTATTGCTTTGCAGCAACAACAATGTCCCTAATTGCGTACTTCAGATTTGCCGCACGTGGTGTGATGCCGAGCTTCATGAATACCCCTGCCCAAGTGGCTTGACATCCTGCGTATATTGTTTACTATCAAACCAAGTACTTCTGTAAATGAAGGAAAGCAGTGCTCATCGCGGATAATATATTAAACCTTTGATTGAAGAATACAGAGATAATTTACAGGGAACAACTTCATTTATTTGGATTCATTTTATCCATTAAGAACTCCCTTTTTAGAAGAACTTTTTCACGATGCCGAGAATACCCTGCTTCCAGGGCACACGATGAGTGACGCCGCTCTGTCCTTTGAAGGTATATAAGTTCTCCAAATACCATCGGTAGTTCCGTCGAAGGGCTTCTTTGTTTGAATACTTGGGTGAAAAGCCGAGTTTTTGTTTTGCTTTCTCAATAGAAACAAAAGAATCCTCTGGTGCTGTTTCGTACACCCATTTGTACAATGGAGATACGCGCAAGGCTTCAAGCAATCGTAGTGTCCAGATTGCCGGCCAAGCTGGAAGGCATATGATGCGTTTTTTGAAACCTGCTTCATCAAGTACTACTTGGTAGTCTTCTCTCATTGTTGTATATTCGTCTGCGCCGATGTTGAATGCTTCATTAACGTTGTTTTCTGGTAGGGTTGCACAGAGACAGATGGCTTCGCATAAATCTTCAACATCAAGGAGTTGGTATCGGTTCTTGCCTGAGCCTATGATGGGGATGTTGTGGCCATCTATTGCCCAGTCATACAAGAGCGCGAACACGCCTAGTCGTTCTGGTCCTATGAATGATTTTGGGCGGATAATCGGGACGATCATGCCTTGTTTTCGATATGAAAGGCATACTTTCTCTGCTTCTATCTTTGCTTTGCCGTATGGTCCCACACCGTCAAGCTTGTCGTCTTCAAGAAGCGGATGATGGTCTGGGATGCCATATACTGCGGTTGATGATATGTGAATAAACCTCTTTACGCCATGTTTGAATGCAGTTTCGAGAACAAGGCGTGTACCCTCGATATCTGTTGAGAAAATCTCTTCTTTTGAGTATAATGGCAGGGCCGCAGCACAGTGGACTACTATATCCACTCCCGTCATTGCTTTTTTGACATCTTCAGGGTTGCGTATGTCGCCAATGATTGAATGAATCTTCTTTTTTTCTGGGTAATCGAATGCAACTAAGTCAAGATTCGTGATAGTATGACCTTTGTTGAGGAGGTACCTTATGAGGTTTATTCCAAGGAATCCTGATCCTCCTGTAATCAAGAAATGTGTCTTTTTCTTCATGGTTTTCTTCAATTCCTTTCTATTGTATGAATTTTGTTAAGGCTGGTTGTCTGTTCTTTATTCCTATTGCCGAGGTGATTTCGTTTGTGTGGTGATTGTTGTCATCATGTGTGTCTTATCCTCTACTTGAGTTCTGGCGCTAGTCCATCTTTACTTTCTTGCCAAACAGATGAAATAGCTTTCATCATTTCTTGTGAATGTAACTAAAAGCTCATTATCCTTCATCATTTGTTCAAGCTGGTCCATGCTGGGTAAGAAATCGGTCTTGACCTCTGTACTGGCGTTCATATGGACGTTGTTGATTTTATCTGCTGAATCAGAGTGAGCCACTACTAAGCGTCCTCCTTTCTTCAGAGCCTTAGATAGTATCTGGAGAGCGAGAGGTTTGTTAACAAAATGGGGAAAACAAGAATAGCACATCACCACATCGAACTCCTCATGGGATTTGAGATTGTAGAGGTCAGAAACAAGAAAGGAAATCATTGGATGATCTTTTTCAGGATATTTCGAACGAGCTATCTCAATCATCTTCTCTGCATAATCTATTGCAACAACGCGTCCCTCTATCAGATATTTTTCGTAAAACGGTATCAGGATACCAGTACCGGTGCCAACATCTAGTATCTTATCTGTGCTTTGTATTCCTAACAATTCAATGATGTACTGAACTTTTTCGAGGTCATGGATAGTAATCTCATCCCATACCTCGGCCTTTTCATTGAAGAATTCCTTTTGTTTTGGATTCGGATTCATTGCCTTGCCTCTTTGTAAAGCGGGAGGACAACAGGTATCCCTCGCACATCTTCCACATACGCATCGATGTTGTAAACCGCTTTGATGTTCTCGGGAGTGATGACTTCATGGGCTCCTACTGCATAGACCTTGCCGTCCTTCATCAAGACAAACTTGTCTGAATAGCGAATAGCCAAGTTCAGGTCGTGACTGACCAGGATAGCCGCTATATGGTTCTTCTTGACAATCTTCGTGATCAAATCCATGATCATGTGCTGGTTAGAGAGGTCAAGACTGCTTGTTTGTTCGTCTAAGAGGATAACTCTTGGTTGTTGAACCAGCACTCTAGCTATTTGCACCAATTGGTGTTCTCCTCCACTGATTTCATCAACATATTTCAGTGCCAATTCATCCAAGCCTAAGAGATGAAGTGCTCTTCCAGCTAATCGGATGTCCTTTTCGGAGATGTCCCATTCAAAATGCGGTTTCCGCCCCAATAGAACCGAATCGAACACTGTAGTTCTTGACGGTTCGCTCTTTTGTGCAACGTATCCTATGTTCTTGGAAATGTCCCTCTTACTCATCTGGTGAAGATTAACTCCCTCAATGAATACGGCACCTGTTTCTGGAGTGAGGATTTTATTTATGCATTTGATCAAAGTGGTCTTTCCCACGCCGTTCGGCCCTAGGATGGAGAGGATACTATCTTTTTCCACAATAAATGAGACGTTGTCTAAGATTCGTCTGCTACCGTAGGAGAAACTGATGCCGTTCATTTCGAAGAATATCATTGACGGTACCTCCTGATTAGGAGGTAGATGAAGAGTGGTCCTCCACACATTGAAGTGATGATGCCTACTGGTACGACAGAGGGATAGAGAATAACCAGTCCAACACCGTCCGCTATCAGTATGATGACTGCTCCAAGGATTGTGGAAAGGGGGATGAGATAGCGGTGATCGCCACCGATAAGCATTCGGGCGATATGGGGCCCCACCAGACCTATGAAAGCAATGATGCCAAAGAAGGAAACTATGAATGCAGTTAGAACTGAGGCTAAGACCATGCTCACGATTCTCTCCTCTTCAGTTTTGACACCTAGTCCTTTGGCGGTATCCTCCCCTGCATCCAGTGCATTATAGTCCCATCTTCTGTAGAAGAAGTAGAGTAAACATGGGAGGAGTACCAAGAGAATCAGCATGTTCCATGACCAAGTTGCTTTACCTAAGTTGCCAAAGGTCCAAGCCACAATGTTGCCTAACTGCGAATCTGTGGCTATGTATTGCATAAAGGATAACCCCGCAGAGAACATGACACTGATGGCTATCCCCGCGAGTATCATCGTTTCAGCGCTAACTCGTGTAATCTTAGTGAGAGCCAGTATGGACACTGTTGCCAATAAGGAGAACAAGAACGCACATATTGTTGTTGTATAAGGGTTGAAGATTTCAACTGTTGAGGTCATGCTGCTACCGGCGGCTAGAAAGATAATGGCGAAGGAAGCCCCGAAGGCTGATGCGCTAGATATTCCTAAAGTAAAGGGTGATGCCAAAGGGTTTCGAAGGATACACTGTAGCACCACCCCTGAAACGGCCAGGCCAGCGCCTGCAGCTATAGCCCCGACGATCCTTACCATGCGGATGTTCCAAACGATGCGGCCCATTCCCGAAGTGTCAAAGGTAAAGATATACCTCACGACATCTAAAAAGGGAATATCGATTGGTCCATTCTGAGCCGCCAATATTGTGCAAAGAATCAACAACAGAAGCCCGACAATGAGGAAAAGACGTTTTCTCTTCACGAATCCTTGATACATCTTTGAGGCTTGGTTGATGTCTTCTTCGTCGTCAAAGATGTCAAATGCATCCTGCTCATTGTTATGCTCTGTTGTTGGTATTTCACTCGTTCTTAACACCGCCATGGGAAAGAAAGGCTTTGTCGAAAAATCACAGCGTGACTCCGCTGCATCCATTACCTGATTGAGCTGACACGATTGCTGAATAGGTCATTGTAGTTCCGGGATAGAACAGCTGGATAATCTCGTTTGCCTTGTCCTCGAAATTCCAATCGTAGAGATGCCCGTTCACCACTGATGCGACGTAATAGACGTTTATCAATTGGTTTTCCCAATTAGTTCCGTAACATTTGTAGACCATAGTTGAATAGAGGTTGCCTTGTACCACCGCAGAAACACTCTCCAATCCAGTCGTTTCATCTATGTACCCATTAATGGCGTCTACAATGCTGTTTAGGTCTATGCTGTCTATGAATATATAGTCGGGGTCTGCATCGATTAGTGTTTCTAGTGTGATGGTATATGGTTGACCGTTAGAAGCAGGTTCGATGGCGTTAGTAATATTTGAATAATCAAAGGGAAGGTAGTTGCCAGACCCTTTTAGAAATGATGCTCCGCCATAGAAGAACATGCCGCAGGCATATGCGTTCACGTTGGGGACAGTAGTTATTTCAGATACAATGTCGCTGATCATATCAGCAATACCTTCATTGAGATGGGTAGCTCTGGTCTGTTCACCAAACAAAGTACCAAGAGAGGTGATCTGGTCATAGAAGGCTTGCCCGAATTCTACATCAGCGTTGATGACGTAGACAGAAACGTTAGTTTGGTCTTGTAGTGTATCTGCGGTTGCCGCATCCTGGGCGGTAGAGGTGATGATGACGCTGGGGTCTAGGGCTATTATGGCTTCAGGTGTAGTAGCTACTTTGGGTAGTGCAGAGAATGTTGCATTGTTAATGAGGTAATATGTCTGGTCGACTCGTGTATTGAAAGTCCCTTCGGGCTCAATAGCTAGAACTTTTTCAGCCGACTCAAAATAGGATACTAACCTTAAGGAGGCTGCGCCTATACAATAGATTGAGTCTATTTGTTGTGGGATGCTTACAGTTCTCCCCAAGGCATCTGTGACGGTTTCTTCCGTTCCTTGAGGGGGTGCCATGTTTTGGGTGAAAATATAAGCAGTGCCAATAGAGGCAGCCACAATTACAATTACTGCTACAATGGCAAAGACTTTGTTCTTATTCATTCGAATATCTCCTATCATTTGTATGTCACTTTTGTGTCCGAATAACAGGAACGCTCCGTGACACTTTTTTAAAATTCGTGTCACTTCCCTTTTCTTCCACTATATATTCCTTTACCTATGTTCGTTCACAGCTGAACTATGATTGATGTCTTGAGGAGATGTGTTTGATGTCAGGGAGTTACTGCGGCCTTTCATACCGCATACACTCCTAACGGAATTTCACTAAAGTCATTCTGTTTATTCTCAAGAACCCGTATCGCATGCATATTGTTTACCATCAAACCAAATGAGCAGACAATGATTCATTAGCATCACTCATTCAACTTCCAGTCATTGCCAATAACAAAGCTCCAAAGAAACATGTCCTAAAGCCGAATTGTCATCTGTCGTCAATACGTACTGAAAAATGTCACTGGACTTGCCAGACATCATCTAACACGATAGTCCTTTGCCCACTATCAAACGAAACAGACTGCGAACCACATATCGATTTGTTTCTGCTTCAACAGGTTCTGTGATTAGTTATCGCAATTATCTCATAGAAGCCTCTTTGGTATGAATGAGTAGTTTCGATATTGAAACAGAATCCAGTAAGTCGCTTAATCATCTCATCCAATGTGACCAAACAGAATATTTTTCCGTTTGCTACGAATACTCCGCCATTTCTTGCCATTACATTCTTCTGCATTCCTAGATAGTCAGATGAATACTGGCCAATGAGAAAATGGCCTCTCTCAACAAGTGATTGATAGACCGAACGATAGAATGAGTCCTGCTTCGATTTGGAAATATGTTGACTTGCGTAGTAGTCAATAATGATGTCATAGTAACATTCAGGAAATTGATATTCCTGTATTGATGACTGCACAAGATGAAATGACTCCGGACTAATGCCTTCGCTCAGGAATTTTGACTCGCATATATCTAGTGCATCTTTAGAGATGTCGATTCCCACTACACTCACCCCTTTCTTCAGAAATGGGAGCGCCGCCTCACCAGTCCCAATCCCCACCTCTAATAGCTTCATCCCTGATCTTGCCCTCACCAAGAGCGTGTTGATACCTTTGAATTCTAGATATCCATTCGGATACTTGGATTTCCAGAGGTCTCCTTTCTCTCTGTAGGTTCTCATCCACGATTCATAAGATGCATCTTCATCATCCATGTGATGGCACAGTCCTTGAGTTCTGTTGATTTG
>RDOC01000001.1:0-422531 GCA_011364985.1 Candidatus Thorarchaeota archaeon
CAATTTGGACAAGAACATTGGCCAAATCCGCTGGTGTGTCATTGTGCTGAATCCTGTATTCGAAATCAATCCAAGCTGCATTGACATCAACCGACCACATGTAATCAGAAGGCACACTGATATCAACAACCATCGGGAGTTTGCTAATAATCGCATCAGTGACGATTGTTGAATTCTCATAGTTCAGTCGGGCCAAATTCACAAGAATGAAGTATGTGCCAACATTCAAACCTTGCAGCGCTGATGATGGAAGACTATAGGTTCCGTCACCGTTGTCTATTAGGGCACCTATTCTCTTAGTGGTCGTGCCCTCTCGAACAGTATAGGTGAAAATATTCAAATCAGTCACGTTGACTCCGTTTGTGATATCCTCTAGCCAATAGAGATAGGTTCCATGAGTCTTGTAATACTCGCTGATTACGAGGGTCTCAAGTCCATCAGATGTAAGGGCTGGGAGAACTGTGATGTAAACTGTGATTGGAGCAGGAGGCTGGAGCGGCGACTTGCCTATGAAGACAACCTCGTATGATGTTTCAGACCAGTTCATCGTCCAGTAGTCAGTATCGATTGTGACATTGAATAGAATCCCGTTGTACCACTTGATCCAATCCTCTCCAGTTGAATTCCAGCTGCCTTGGCCAACTGGAACTCCTTCATAGTATATCGTAAAGTTGAGCCACGAACTGGAACCAAATGAAATCGGATTGAAGATATCAGACCCATCACGGTCGTAGAAACCAACTGAGAAAGTTGCATTTCTACCCCATCGTGTGGTTATAAAATACTTCGTCGAGCTGAGCTCAGTGTAGTCTTGACCGTATGATAGGCTTGTGATTGTTATATTGTTGACAAAATGCCAGTCATGGTCACACTTCACCAGTATTTCCGGGTCTATTCCTGCCGCGGCGTCGCCAGATTTCACTGTAATGTTGTACGAAACAGTGTATGGACTCGTCATGTTTGCATGAATGAAGTAGAACGTTATGTGCCCCGTTGCATTGGTATACCCTTGCGCAACTTGACCGACTCCCTTGAGAGTAACGTTTACCTGAGCGTTCTCAACATAGGTGGTTTGACCTGAGAAGACTCGGATATTAAGTTGAGATATAGGCAGCTCAACTGTCTGCGCTGTGTAGTCACGAAGGTTGGAAAGAGTGATTGTGTTATTACGTGCCACAGGCGTCACAGAATAGTCATCATCCTTCCACACATCAAGATTCCATTCTCCGCTGACAATGCGATAGAAGCTATAATCTCCATTTGAGTCGGTACTCGCAGTTTCTGAGTATATCAGCTCGTTTACTGAGTTATTGATCTTCACTGTCGCTCCGTCAACTGGCAGATCATCCCATGTGATCACATGGATATCCAAAGTAATGAGTGGAAGAACCCAATCATCATGGACAAAGTCACCCAGAATGAACTCGGAAGCTGCAATGGACCAGCTATCAAAGTCATCGAAGTTGCTATAGGTATACGTCCAGCCGCTTGAGCCTGCATATTGAGCATATACATTGTAGTCATCTTGAGGCACCCGATAGAAATGCACCCAACCGCTAGCATCTGTCTTCTCTTGTGCCACATAGCTAGTGTAAACGCCAGTTTCGGTATTCAATCGCAGGTAAGTGTCCTCATTGTCATTATCGGACATGTCATCTCCCATCAAATCCTCAAGATGGATGTCAATACTAGCCAATGGAAGGGTTATGTCTATGCTTGTCACTGAACTTGTTGGTGTCTGAATAACATCATCTGTGACCCAAAGATTTGCATATGATGTGCTTAGCCATGTGGCCGCATCAATCTCTACATAGAGAAGGTAAGTTTGATTATCCAAACCCTCAAAGACAATCTGTCCATTGCCATCTGTTGTTCCAGACCGGCCAAGACCATTGTCATCTACCCAGGGAGTGCCGTTAGTCCACTGCAGTTCAATCGCAACACCTGCAAGGGGGTCATTATTCAAATCAGCAACTGCGATATCAAATTCAAAGAGCTTCACTTCATCGCCCAGATCAATTATGAGCCCAGCTTGGTCTCCACCCGATTGATAAGTGGGAACCATCCAACCATATCCCTGATCTCCGCTCGGAGCCTGAGACGATGTAGAGAATCGGGCTGCTTGTATGATGCATACGGATGCATTCGAATGGACATCATACAACGACCTTGAACTTGAAATGGGCATGAACACATCCACGCCACCAGCAGATATCACAAGTTGCTCATCATTGTATCCAGTAATGTCAACTAAGACATCTTCGAGGGCAATAATGATGAATTTCATTTCACGACCACCCCAGATGCGGTAGTCTGTGCCAAATCGATCACCTGACATAGTCGGAGCCCAATCCCCGTAATCCACAATACTCGTAGGATTGTAAATGCCCTCGATCATGAGTCTGGCCTCAGATGGGCCCTTGATGTGAAGAATATCTTCCTGATCGCTTGAGCTCGCCGTACCCTGTGAGATCAGGGCAGAGCTATTCACAGGAATAGTGAGATCGGTACCCTTTACCCAGCCTGATCCCGAGTCTCTCCACCATTCTACCACAACGGCTGAGTCACCGATATTCGTGATGCATGTTCTATCATTACTATTTCCCATATCGATTGTGTAGAACTCCTCACCAACAAGACTTCCGGTAATTGACGGATAGTATCCTCCAATATCACGCGAATAACTAGCGTCTGAATCGCCAGCTCGAATTGAAACTGGCTTGGTTGAATTAGCCATGTAATAGGTTGTGTAGACAACGTCTCGCTTGGAAATATACTCTCCCGCCTTCAGAATTGCTGGCCAAGAAGATACACTACTTCCATTTGAGAAGGTCCAACCAGTTGGATCCGTTGGGGACAGATCAGTGTTCCAGACGAAGACTTCTGTGTTGTCCTGGTGTGCTTGGATCCAGTATTTACCCTCATTTCTGCTCTCAAAGCCCTCTACACCGCCGAGTATGAAGGTCGTGCTAAGCCCTTCTCCAAGCTCATCAACTCCTGGATACCAGTCATTGAGAGCATTATTTGAGTTCTTGTCGCCAATTCCCATTGTCACGGCCAGCGGATAATTCGCGTAGATTGCATAGGTTCCCCAGAAGTAACCAGGCGTGTTTGAATAGGTGGTGGGTTCGTATCGCGCATTCTCATACCTATCAAGAACGCCATTGGGCACCGCATTGGGAGTAACTTCACCCGCAGACCATCTATTATCGTTAATCCGTGGATCATCCCAAGAATCAGACTCCCATTTTTCGATGTAGTAGTTGTTATCATCGTAGTATGACACGAGATTGATTAGGGAGTAGGTGTAACTTCGATATACAAAGGGATAGAAATCTGAGTTATTCACAGCACCCACAGAAGTCTTTGCGTAATAGATATAGTATCCACCATTTGTGGTGCCTTGGGTCACATTCACCATGAAGGAAACTCTAGTCGACTCGATGAAGTCCCCACTCGGATAGTATTTCGTGTCCCAAGTCTGGAACGGCAATTCCATCCAGTCCATACCGTTGTAGTAATTGACTCGGATAGAGTCCCAGTAACAATGACCATCTTCGAAGTCAAGAGGCAGATGGACTGGGACTAGCGTGCGACCAGTCACACCAGGTTCTGTAAAATTGTAGTAGCGTCGATAGATGTATGTTGAGTTCCACCAGGGGGCTTCATCCTGATCATCTGCTATCTGGCTTGAGTTGTCAGGAGAAATCGGCGAGAAATTGGCAATGTTTGTATTTGAGTCCCCCGTTGTTGGAATCATCAATAACAGACCAAGTGATACCAAGATAACTATCTTCAGCGTTCGGTCCATCTATTCCACCCCCCCCATAGCTGCGCCGGCAGTAGTGCTAGGATGGGATTGTTTCAGAACCTCCAAGTAGTGGGCAGCCTGGCGGCCTACAATCTCCTCATCGTTGTAGAGGTCAACGGTCCTTTGAATGAGCCACTCTGGATAGACTGTGATGACCTCAGGATTGCATTTCAACATCGCATGCTCACAACCCTCCTCATCATTCGCAAGAATGACAATATTTGCTCGTTCAAGTTCCTTCAATTTGGATTGGATGTCTTTCTTCTTCATTTCCAATACATCCGGAAGAGTGTCGGAGTCTTTTGGCCCACCTCGCAAAATCTGAATAATATCATATGCTTCGAAATCAAGGATTTGTTTCGCCAAAACTTCTGCATCATCCCATACTGTCCGGTTGATGTCTCTGCGAAGTTTGGCAATGTAGTCTCTATGATATCGCTTTGACTGGTCGTGAAAGTACTGCCCGACCTCCTTTGGTATCTTGCCAGTCTTCACAGCACGAGATGTTTCGCGTGATATCTGACGTAGAATGAAGATTGCCCGTGTTAAGTATACAACCTCAGAACCAAGGCCTTCAACCCATCCAGTGGCAATGATGCCCATCTTGACAAGAGGACGAAGTACCATATCCATATCGATCTTCTTGCCAACCTCTTCAAAGACAACTTGCTCAAGGTCATCTGACTGGACCGTTCCATTCTTCATAAGAGTTTGAAGAATTGCCCTTCTCACAGGGTCACTTAAAATCGATGCTTGCCGCTGTTCGACGGTCATCTGTGTATATCGCTCAATTTGCCTGTAAAGTTTTGGAACAGCTTTTTTGTAAGAATCATCTTCAGCACTTAGGAATATTTGAGTCGCAATCTCAGGAAGAGCGTCTTTGTACACATCAGGCTCTTCTTCAGGTGCCAGCACAAGAAACACCATAGACGGAAGTCCCTTCAGATGCATGTTGAGACCGCCATAATACACAGCCAACTTGAATTCTTCAAACGTAAGTGAATTAAACCCAGGCTTCTGTGACTCTTCCGTTTCTCCAAGAGTGGCAATTCCATAGACACGCATCGATGTTGTAGGATCGAGACCAGTCTTTAGCTTTGAAGGGGTCTTTGCAGTCACAACTGGGCCCAGCTCATCGTCCCACTTTAAAACAGCCAAACCTTCAGGCATTCGCAATTTCTCCGACTTATTCTATCAGGATAGTAGATGCAACAGGTTTTGGATCTATTCACTAGAAGAGACATTCCTGCTTGCATTCAACAGGACACCAGCACCAAGTCATAGTCTAATTTGTCCGGCCCTGGAATGCATTTCATCGGGCATGAACAGGGCGCTTACGACTTTGTAGGTTCCTAGTGGTTTCATAACGTCTGCTAGGAATTAATAAGACAATCTTGGATGAACCAGAATGGTGTCTTCGTAGGGCCTAGGGACGTCTTAAAATGGTCACTACTATATTATTCCCAAAGCCACCTATATTATGAGTCAACGCAATTTCAGGTTCGTCCACCTGTAAATCCTGGGGAGCATCACCGCGAAGCTGTAGAAAAGCATCTCGAATTTGGGCTACGCCTGTGGCACCAGTGGGATGGCCTCTTGCCTTTAATCCTCCTGTTGGGTTCACAGAAACAGGTCCCCCCAATTCTGTTAGTCCATTACGAATTAGATCCATTGCTTTTCCTCTGTCTGCTATTCCAATGTCCTCCATATTGATGATTTCGAGTATTGAAAATGCATCGTGAAGCTCGCAAACATCTATGGCAGTGGGTCCAATCCCAGCCATATCAAATGCAGCCTGAGAAGCCTCCACGGTTGCATTCAAAGAGGTCAGACTAAGTCGATGTTGGACTGCATGATAATCTGTTGCATGACCAATCCCGATAACTTGAGCAGATGAATCCAAGAGCCCCAGTTCTTGGACAACCTGACGAGACGCAAGGACAACAGCTGCTGAGCCATCACTAGTAGGACTGCAGTCAAATAGAGTTAGAGGACTCGCTACAACTTTGGAGTTGCTCACTTTTTCTACGGTCGTTTCTTTTTGAAAATGCGCCAATGGATTCTTGGAGCCGTTCCTGTGTGCCTTTACAGGAACAAGGGATAACTCATCGCGGGTGAGACCATAGTCATGCATGTATCTTCGGGCGACCAAGGCTGCAAGGGCTGCTGGAGTCCCACCGTATCTGGTTTCACATTGATATGACATCATTCTGGACAATATCTTTGATGCCGTGCCTCGTTCAACATCACACATCTTCTCCACGCCTACAACCAATGTCACATCTGACAAACCCGAAGAAATCAATGAAAATCCTACTTCAAATGCACTTGATCCTGAAGAAGGCCCAGTCTCGACACGAGTCCCACCACAGGGAACAATGCCAAGCCTGTCAGCAAGCATGGTGGACAGGTGTCCAATACCTGAGAATTCGTCAGGGTTTTGCGAGCCGACAATGATTCTATCAAAGCGTAATTCCGCAGTCTGAGAATCAACAATAGCGCCTACTGCAGCTTCTTCAGCTAACTTAATCAATGATTCTTTGAGCACTCCAAACTTTGTCATGCCGGAACCGATAACGTAGACGGGCTCCATGGACACACATCCTATTCAATTAGAATTAGCATCGTATCAGGAGTGACATTAGAGCCAGGCTCAATGTTGACTTCCTTGACAGCACCATCGGAAGATGCCTTCAGCTCGTTGAACATTTTCATTGCTTCAAGAATGCAGACGGTCTGGCCGCCTTTCACCCTGTCACCAACTGAAACATGGACTTCCGTGATTTTCCCAGGCATTGGCGGATATACGCCGCCTGAGACCTTTTTGATGTTGTTTGGGCCAGAGCTTGCGGGTTTGGGTGTAGACTCCTTTCTTACACGCGACCATTCAATCGCGCGAATACTATCATTGACTTCCAGGGAAACCTTGCTTCCTGCACGTTTCCGAATCCGAAGAATATGATCAGTATACGTATCATTGACGCACCAAGTTCCATCATCGTTCTCCGATACCTTGAGAGTGAAGCTCTCATCTCCAACTTTCACAATAAGAAGCCCGCCTTCATCCAGCTTTTTCACCGTGACTCTGTATACACGATCATCATGCTTGATATCATATTCAGAACTCATTATGGAACCTCCTGGCTTCTACTTCGCATTGCGTCCTTTCGTCCTGCGGATGCCCATACGGAAGACGACTTCTCCCATTGGCCATGCGAAGTGGAAACTGAATGAGATGAATGAACAGAACGGACGCCTGCTTGCCCCCAGCGGTCACCATTCATAACCGAAGCTCTAATTCCTCCGACCGTCTGACTGCTCATGTGCAGGATTGATGCAATTAGTGCCAGTTCTAGCTCCAGAGTGGTTTCGCCTCGTGCTTCCCTCTGTGCCTTTCGTTTCAGAAAATCAAGGGCATATTGCGGGAACAGTGCATAGGAAACCAAGTCGCGTGGTATATGAGAAATGCCTTTGAGAGCTTCCTGAGCGGCAGGAAGCTCAGGTTCAAGGAGAGCTGCAGGTCGATCTTTTATGGGCTCTTCATCTCCGATGGCCTTTTGCTTCACCTCTGGGTCAATCGCAGTAGGAGGACGACCGTAGTATCCACGGATATACTGCTTGACTTCGTGAGGGATCATCTTGTAGCGTTCGCCAGTGATTACGTTGAGCGTTGCCTGTGTTCCAACAATCTGACTTGAAGGAGTGACAAGTGGAGGATATCCAAGATCGGCACGGACCCTTGGTACTTCCTTGAGGACCTCATCATACTTATCGAGAGCACCCTGCTCTCTTAGTTGATTGTCCAAGTTGGAGAGCATTCCTCCGGGTATCTGGAAGACCAAGACCTGTGGATTGACTCCCTTCAGACTCCCTTCAAATTGGGTATACTTGCTACGTATCTTCCTGAAGTAATCGGCAATCTCTGACAATAGCTTTAGATCCAATCCGGTGTCACGGGGCGTTCCTTTTAGACCTTCAACAATAGACTCGACGGCAGGCTGGGACGTTGCCATTGAGAGGGATGATATGGCGCAATCAACTACATCCACTCCGGCATCTGCACCTCGCAAATAGGCCATTGAAGCCATACCGCTGGTATAGTGTGAATGTAGCTGTATGGGAATGTCAATCTCGTCCTTCAGTTTAGAAATCAAGTCGAATGCGTTCTGAGGAGAGATTAGTCCAGCCATGTCTTTGATGCAGATTGAATCTGCTTCTAATTCATGCAGTTTCTTTGCATCCTCTACGAATTTGTCGTTGCTATGGAAAGGACTCAGTGTATAACAAAAACTAGCTTGTACATGTCCGCCAGCCCTTTTGACAAACTTCATTGGAGTTTCTAGATTGCGGATGTCATTGAGGGCATCGAAGATGCGGAAGATATCAATTCCCACTTTTACAGCCTCATTCACAAAAGCCTCCAAAACATCATCGGGATAGATTCGATAGCCAACAACATTACTGGCTCGGAGGAGCATCTGAAACATAGTCTTGGGCATTGTATCCCTCAATATCTCAACACGATCCCAAGGGTCTTCATCCAAAAAACGCATCATTGAGTCGAAGGTTGCACCTCCGAACATCTCAAGAGAATGATAGCCTACTTTATCGATTTTCTCACAAATAGGAAGCATGTGTTCGGTTCGCATTCTGGTAGCGATGAGAGACTGGTGTGCATCTCTGAGAGTGGTGTCCGTAACTAGAAGTTTTGTCATTGCTTGCCATGAAAGCAATGACGAGAGGTCTTTTTAGGGCTTCTGATGATTGCCGGGAATTCAGCCAGGGCTTGACGATTCTAAATCTACTGTTTGGAGAACAGCTCTGATACTAGAATAGAGGCTCTCTCCACAAAACGTGTGCATTTCTTCTCAAAAACACCATTGCTTCTTCCTTTTTCAAGATCATTCGAATTGCTAAGATCAAGACCTATCAATTCTTTGCAAAGAATTGTCCCGAACTCCTCCTTAAAGTGAGCAACAAATTCCTCAGAATATCTGTAAGTTCGTTCCTTATGTTCTTTCACATCAATGACAAATTGACTCATGAGTGCTCCGATTGCTAGCACTCCACCAGTAACCGCCCCACATGCATTTCCCTGATACGCCACGCCGCCTCCCATGCCTGCAGCTAGGTACTGAAATTCCTCCGATGATATTCCTTTATGTTCGAGAACTGCTTTGAGGACTGATTGTGCACAACTGCAATCAGCCTTGAAATACTTGATAGCAAGCTTTCCAACTTCTGTCATTTTTTCACACCGAATGTCTGCTTCTGTGAAACAGCAATTTGAGAGCTGTTGATACTCCGCAGTTTTCGACTGGAAACCCATTTTTATTCTTGCGGATAGGTCATCACAAGAAGCGTACCCAGCGCAAAGGGATATCATGCTGGTTTTGCACTAGTGAACTGCTCAATATGTGGTTCCAATCCCAATTTCTGGTATACATTGGCAGCATATTCAGCTGCTTTTCTCTCCTTTTGAGTTGTTGATCCCCTAGATCCTATAACCACGGATAGCTGGTTGACATGTTCCTTTATAGATTCCATCTTTGCCATACTTTGGGGCCTCAAGGATAGTTAACTACCGTAAATCCACATTAAGAATTCATCTGACCAAGATTATTTCTAATCAAGTATGTGAATAAGTGCTAAGCCATCGAGAAATACAAAGAAGCATTCGTTTCAGCTATTCTGATATATCGCAGTTGTATTCGAATGCTCGCTAACGAGGCATAATTGCGGATGAAGGAAAGAGTGCTACTCCTAGGCGCTTCGGGGTCTATGGGATTTGAGGCATTCAAGGAACTCTGGGGAGGCAGGGTTTCTGAAGAGAGACTACGAGAGAAAGTGGTTTGCCACCCACAACTTCCACTGCCAATTCTATGAGGACAGCTGGATTCTGAACGAGTATATTCACAACTTTGGCTATACTCTTGAGGACTTCTACGAACAGGTTGAGGCCAATCTTCCTCTTTCTGCAAAGGCAGCCAGACTCCTGAACAAGATACCTAGAATTCGTAATGTAGTTCTTCGAGCGGCGTATCGTCATATGAAAGCATTGGTTAGCCAGAAGGATGGCACCCTTTATTGGTACCAGAGCCGCAACGAATCACGTATCAAGGTCTTTTACGGGTCATTTGAGGAGTATGAATCGATTGATGATTGGAATGGTCCAGATATGCCAAACCTCAAACCAAGTTGGAAACGTCTGGAGCACGGGTATGACGAGTCCAATGCCTCGCCGAATCTTTCCGATCTTCAGGATGCTGTAAGATTCAGAAGTGGGAGACTATTGTCAATCAAATGGAATGGAGACATGTATGTTCCATTGGAGTGGGAATGCGCCTTTCAGCACCGATTCACCGGAACTCTGTACCTTGTGTTGAAGACTGGTCATTGGTATTCAGAATGTATTCCACCTCCATGGGATTATGGAAGAATCGCCGAGAAGAATCCCTTCTTCGCGCAAGTATGGAATACAAACCACTCTGAGGATGAGAAGAACTTCTATGATACTGATTGCTACAAGGACATTCTATGAGCCCGAATCCATCGACTTGAAGGAGGCCACAGTACTATCAGTGGCAGGATCAATTTCTGCAATGAACGTGTCGGTGAGTACGTCCTTGGCCCCCATCCTCCGTGCAATACCACGAATTGTCCGTTTCATTCCGGCGCCAATAATCTCATTCAGCAGCACCACAGGTATGACAAAAGCCACAGCAAGGAAGGGTAAACCAAGGGAATAGAAAGATCCACGAATAACGATTTGCAGTATCTCTTGAAATGTTGGAGTCGGAGTGCTGTTAAAGAGACTCTGAAGAGGAGTCACGAAATTCTGAACAATGGAAGTTATAGGCACGGCCAACAATGAGAATCCACCAAGAAAATTGCTGTACCAGCGACCAAGACCAATAGTATCGGGACATCTTCGCTGTTTCAACTGGTCCACTTTCAAATGGGAAACAATGCCAGCGTCGTTTAACACCCAAGTTGGCATGAAGTAGACCAAGGCGACAGGGAGGACGATGAGGGTGCTGACCATAGACATGAGCGGCAAGTAGAATCTCAATGCCACTTGTGGCAGAGCACTAACAGGGGGTGCATCAAAAAGAAATCCTTGGACAAGCTGAAATACTAGTTGACCTATTGCTAGACTGAAGAGCGCTGGTACTACGGCTCTTCGAATCAGCAGAGTCGCTCCGAATTCATCTCCTAATTCGATGATGCTAAGGTCATACTTCCTGAATCTCAAGAGCTTCGCGACAAGAATGAGTATGAATGCTCCAGGAATCACTAGCACTAGGAATTCAACAAACATTATTGGAACAATGTATGTTAGAAGCCAGAGCACGTCTGCACGAATGTTTCCGGGTAGCGGCTCGATAATACTAATCGATGTGGCATCGGGTACAAGGGGGATAACAAGCTCTAGCGTCCAGTCGACAATGAGTATAGCAACTGCCAATCCTGCCGCTGCCAGCAGAATAGGGGGGATGAACCGGATGAAGCGATGTTTCATGATAGGCCAACAACCTTGTTATATCAGACCTGCATCTAAACGTAGTGCGTTCGAAGTCCAATTGGAGAATAGCCGATGCCAACACCATTCCCAATTCAAGCATCTGCAGGTGATGCTACAAGGTCATGAATCCTCACAGGAAACAGAACCAAAGGCGCTTCAACGCTCCTATTCCAATCTTTCCACTTCAATAGTTGCGGTGTTTTCAAACAATCCGAGGAAGCAATGTAGCATAGGCAAAGTTTGTTCCCATCCACAGGATATCACAGACACAAGGAAAAGCAAGGGGATCCTTGATGTTAGAGAGAACCCAAGCGCTCATTCTCAGTAGCAAAGTCATTCCTTCTCGAGGAACTCGTAATGCTCCAGATATGAACGAATGGCCTCTCTAACAAAGGAAGGAAATCCTTTCCACGAGTTGCGTTTGCCCAGTTTCTCATACCGGTTTCTGAGGTCCTTGGGGACCCGAATCATCACATCTTCAGACAAGCTAGAAATTCCCCTTTTTGTAGCAGATAATGTATACTAAAATAGGCATATTTATATACATTTTGCATACAATTGTAAACTTAGTTTGGATAGCGTGACCAAGATGATCCTATGCTTGGAACAGCAGCCCAAAACTTCATTTTTCGGAGTGGCTAAATACAGAGTGGCAATCAGATTCCTGACAAGACTAGCCAAGGGAGAAGGGCATTATCATGTCTTCTACGTGCCGAAATATGTTAGAGATTTCTACAATCTCAGGCCGGGCAGCTACATGGGTGGGATCACTCTAGCGAACGGAATATCTGCAGGCTACAGAATTGACTTTTCAAGTTACAGAAGAACGCTTCGTGGGCGTGTACCAGAGTCGGCTGGATCATCAAAAGATATTGTGGAGGTCTGGATGTATCCAGACACATGGCGTCCAAGACCAATTGCATCTGAAAGAGGAATCTCAGCAAAGTTCATGGGTTCACTTGGATTGACTGCGACAGAAAAAAAAAGAAGTCTACAGCATATTATAGTCGTATGATTGGGATCTGGAGGAAAGACGATGAAAAAGAAGGATCGTATCAATTACATTCACAAATCTACCCAATTCTATAACATGAGAAAGAGCCCATGCGATGGCTGCATTCATCCATTCAGGCATGATTCTCTTATGACCAAGAAAGATGGACTTGGCAAAGAGGAGGGACCTGCAAAATACTCGGTGATCCCCTTCTAGTGGCAGTGATCAAAACCAAGAACGATGAATTGAAGGGAAATGAACTTAGTTGAGTGAAGCACAAACCCTTCAGCGGCGAGCCCCGACTAGGAAAACCCGCCGCAGGAAAGAGGCTGAGAAAAACACACCGACCACAGCTCACAAAAAGTCATACCTGACAGCAGAGCAGTTCTTTGCATACTATACCCTCTTTGTATCCCTAGTTCTCATTCTGATGTTTGTCGTAATCGCACTCATTTTGGGTGGCGCATAAGCAGCTTCATACATCTAGGGAGAAGAAACCAGCTTCGCCATGAAGCAACTATGATCTGTTAGCAGATAGAACTATAAAAGGGGGATCTGGTCGATGTGGAAGAGAATCTCTTCACCATGAACCATTTCCACGCCGGCTCTTATCCAGAGTTGATTTCTTTCCTTGAACCTTTACAACAATCCTGCGAGTATCATTGTCGAAATGAGAACTACCAAGAGTCTTTCCAGGAGACCGATAGCAAAGGCGAGGAGTGAAAAACTGGAAATGGCAAAGAAGTCTCCTGTGCCAGCAGGAGTAGTTTCTCATGCATTTTCACTTTGCAGTTATCGATGTCAAATAACTACGTCCCTGTAATGGACTTGACTCCAATTGGAAGTTTCGATTCACATCAAAGCCTCATCATCCATGAATGCGTAGCTTGTTGACTAATCAATACATTATTCATCTAATATTTCAGTTCTGAAGATAATATTCGAAAAATTCAATACATCAAAGGATAAGTGGTTTTTATCGCGTGCAAGGAGGCGATATTGGATGAAACTTCGTAGAGAATCACTCATAAGAACGATATCTCTCGGACTCATTCTTCTGATTGCAATACCTAGCGGGATTCTATTGCTCAGTGATAGATTGCCATTTGACACCCCAAGGTCGCCTATTGGGACCAACAGAATGTCGGGAGATGTGTACCATGCTTCAATCTTCATCGATAGTGATGATGTTTTTGTAACGCTGGGGATTCCCGGAGATGGATCCTCAGATGATCCATATCGTATTGAGAATTACTTAATTGACGGAACTGCAGCTGACCATTGTATTTACATTACTGGGACAACGGTGCATTTCACAATCAAGAACTGCACCCTTAGAGGAATAGCAGCATCCGGCAAATCAGGTATCTATCTAGATAGTACTGAAAAAGCCCTAATTATGAACAACACCGCATTCAATTGCTCGGCAGGGTTGGTTTTGTATTATGCAGATAATAACACAATAAAAGACAACTCGCTCTATGAGAATGAGATTGGAATTTCCGTGACTTGGGGAGAGAATAACACAATAGAAAACAACAATTGTTCATATAATGTCAACGATGGAATACAGCTTTCACATGGCCATCGTAATAGATTGAGGAATAATCTTCTTCTGATGAATGAGGAACACGATATTTATGGATGGAGGTCAAACTACAACAACGTTTCTGATAATACCATGGGAGGCGGAGATTGGAAGGCTGGGATCTTCTGGTACGACAGCGATTACTGCAGGATAGAAGATAACTTGGTGCAAGACTGCATTAATGGAATGGACATCTACTTCTGTGATTATTTTGAGGTGATCAACAACACCGTCAAGAGATGCAACATAGGAATATGGGTTTCCTCCTATTCGTACCACAATTTGGTCTTCGACAACTTCTGTACGGAAGATAATACCGGGATTTTGATTTCAAACAATTCAGGAAACGAAGTCTACGACAACAACTGTACAAACAATCAGGTTGGAGTAGCAATTATCGACTCAGCGAGTTCCATTCAGGTCTACCAAAATGAATTAAGGAACTGCACAAAGGGAGTTTCCCTCACATGGAATGCCCGTCACAACAATGTATCAGACAATTATTGCATTGATAACGACTTTGGTGTTTTTGTAGCAGGTGACGCACATCATAATAATGTTGAATTTAACACATGTATGAATAACACCCAAGGAATTAGCTTAGGAGACACCACTCACAACAACACGATTGTGAACAATTTATGCGATGCGGAAAGTATCTCAGAGAGCAAGGGAGTAGTTATCAATGATGAGGCGGCTGATAATTACATTTCTCACAACAACTGCACACGGAACATGTTCGGAATCGTTGTAAGTGAAACAATACATGAAAATACAGTTTCAGATAACTTCATTCTCAATTGCGAAACGGGAGTTTATCTCAATGCAACAGAACGCGCAAGAATTGAAATCAACTTCTTCGAATATTTCGATTTTGGGATTGAAATAAATGCTAAAACAAACATGAGCATTGTGAGATGGAACACATTCCTTGAGTATTCTGGTGCCATTGACGCGTGGGATGACGGAACCGCAAACATATTCGACTACAATTTCTGGTGGGACTATGCTGGTGTTGATGGGGACTCGGACGGTATCGGAGACACTCCCTATGCAATCTCAGGGACTGCCTCAAATGAGGACCCTCATCCAGTTGTCCATCATCCAACACGACCCGTTTGGAATCAACCCCTCGAGGACCAATCAGGGGAAGCAGGTTATCCATTTAGCTACGACCTAAACGCCACTGCAGCCGCGCCAATTGACAGCTGGGGGATTGACGACACAGTCCATTTTGCGATTGATGGCGATGGTGTCATTACAAATGCAATCCCACTTTCTATCAGCGACTACGAGGTCAATGTGTGGGTTCAAACAATCTATGGTGTAAACTTAACAGGAACTTTCACGGTGATGGTACTAGATACAATTGCACCCACTGTGGACCATCCTGCTGACATTACGTTTCCAGAGTATCCAGAAGACGAGGCCCTGTCAGAAATCACCTGGAACATATCAGATAAGACAAATCTGGACGTGAGAATATGTATCGAGGGCAGTGAAGAATTTTGGGACGAGTGGAGCCCAGGCGATGGTCCATACACAAGGCGATTTGATTTTCTGGGAATGGGGACATTCAACATCACGCTTCTGCTAACGGACGAGGGAGGTAACACCGCAACTGACACAGTAATGGTCACCGTGACCGAACAGATGACAACAACAACTACTACCACAACAACAACTAGAGAGCCAGTGGATATCATGACATACGCCTTGATAATTGGCTCTTGGGCAGTAATCATCGTTATCATAGTTGTCATTGCAAAACGCAGGAGAGCTTGAAGCAAAGATGCCCTGTAGGGGCATCTCATCCCTTTTTAGAATCCTTATTCTCCATCAAGACAAGGAGAATTTCTTACAATAGGATGTTCCCATTGTTCCTTGGCAGCCAAATCTGTCTATTGCATGATATCTCTTCGGAAAAGATGATTCTATGCAATTCAACTCGCTTTCTCTATCGAACCATGCTCTGCAATTTCTGCCTCTGCTACCTGAGCGATGCGTTCACTAATTCGATCGATACCTTGATGCGTGTAGTAGGTATCATAAAGACCCTTGAAGACGCCACCCTTCTTGAGCAATTCATCACGCGTTCCTTGCTCAACCAATTCCCCCTGACTGAAAACAAATATGCGTGAGGCATTCGTAATCGTAGTTAGACGATGGGCAATAACAACCGTTGTCCTGTTCTCGAAAAGCAAAGCTTGGGCATCCTGAACGAGAGACTCGCTATACGCATCAAGTCTACTAGTTGCCTCATCAAGGATAAGAATTCTGGGATCCGCCAGCATTGTCCGTGCGATGGTTATCATCTGTTTCTGGCCTGAAGAGAGATTCTTTCCAGATTCTAAAATCTTGGTCTGATAGCCTTCGGCCAAGGCTTCTATGAACTCATCTGCGCCCAGAATTTCACAGAGGCACGTTATTTCCGTATCAGTTGCATCAGGTTTGCCGTAACGTATGTTTTCGATAATGGTACCATCAAATAGGTAGGGTTCTTGTGGAATCAGAGAAACGGCTTCATGGAGGGACTTGAGTGTCACTGAGCTAATATCCTGAGAGCCAATGCAGATTCGACCTTCTTGTGGGTCATAGAATCTATTGATGAGCGATGCAATAGTTGTTTTTCCCGCCCCAGTATGACCAACAAGTGCTACAAGCTCTCCAGGTCTTATGTGAAAACTCACATTTCTCAGAACAGGAATTCCTTCGATATAAGAGAATGACAGATCATCGAATGTGATGCCATCACTATCATCTCTTAGTTCTGCTGCGCTTTCATTATCAGAGATTGCGGGTTTAGACTCTAGTACATCAGATATTCTATCCATGGCTGCCATTGAAGCTTGAACTCGTGACAATAGCATTGAAAGACTCAGCAAAGGCATCATGAATTGATTGACGAGAATGACACCTAGTACAACCTCACCAATTGTGAGAATTGCGTTAGCTCCTACGGCAAGTGTGGCACCTACAAAAAGAATCGCAGCGACTCCGATCTGTCCGAAGGCACGCATCAGAGGCATTAAGACGCCCATTAGTACGCTGAATTTGAAACCATACGCGTAAGCTCTCTCGTTTAGCTTCGATATGTTTTCAGCAAGCTCGTCTTCACGATTAAAGGCCTTAGCTATATGTATCCCACTCAAGTTCTCTGCAATTTGCCCAGATACTTCTCCATAAGCTCGCTGTGATGAAAGCATAATCTGCTGACCTAGCGTACCAAATACGCCTGCGATCAGAAGGACACCAGGCACAGCAATCAGCGACGTAAGGGCAATTAACGGAGAAGTGATCCAAAGTGTCACAAAGATTGCTATCAGGAAGACAACTTGACTGGCAAATTCAATGATTACTTGGATTCCCAGACTTAACGAGTCAGTATCGGTTGCAACTCGAGATGTGATGTTTCCGCTTTGTTGAGATTTATGAAAAGACAGGTCGGCATAAACTAGATGGTCATAAACATCCTTCTGAACCGCACAGACCAATCCAGCTTGTGCACCTGACAGAATCCAGATCTTCAAGCTACTAAGTATCCAGCTCGTGAGGCTGAGAACAATGTAAGCAACCACAAGAATAACTAGTGTACTTGTGACCGTGTTTCCGGGTACTACAGCATCAATGCCATTGGTTAGGATAATCGGGATGATTACTGAAAAGATTGAGGATAGAAGGGAAAATACTGCACCTATTGTAACTACTCGTTTGAATCCACCCAAATAGTGAACCATTCGTCGTAAGAGCACTCTCATTGAGCGACTTCTCCGGTTATCTTCTCTATCCAACGGGCCAGGAGGCCCTCTTCTCATACCCATTACTGAGTACCTCCTATCGCAGCAGACTTGAGAATGGGGTCAGCCCCAGGCAGCCGGGAGAAGATTCGTCTGTATTCTCTCGAGGTCTGTATCAGTTCATCATGAGATCCCATCGCGATTAGTCTGCCCTTGTCGAGAATAATGACAAGGTCCGATTCAATAAGGGTTCGGAGTCGTTGAGTCACAGTGATACTAGTGCGACCCCTAAGTGCTTCATCTAATGCTCTTCTCATCTCAAACTCAGTCTTTGCATCGATAGCGCTCACTGCATCATCGAGAAGTAGAATCTTAGGATCCTGGATCAAGGCACGAGCAATTGCCAATCTCTGCCTTTGCCCTCCTGAGAGAGTTGTACCACGTTCTCCTACCATTGAGTCATAGCCGTTGGGTAAATCCATGATAAAGTCATGTGCTTGAGAACGTTTTGCAGCCGTTTCAACTTCTTCATCAGATGCATCAGGGTGACCAAATGCGATATTCTCGCGGACACTCATTCGGAAAAGAAAAATGTCTTGTTCGACATTTCCAACGGCATTTCTAACATCCTTTGTTGCTACGGATTTCAGAACTATATCGCCAATTTCAATTGTACCTTCAGTTGGATCGTAAAGACGCATTAGCAGTTTCAACAAAGTGCTTTTGCCGCTACCGGGTCCACCAATAAGAGCAACTCGTGAACCGCTAGGAATTGTCATTGAAAGATTTCTCAAAGCATAATGATCACCATTCTCATTATTGCTGTATCTGAAACTCACATCATTGAAAATGATATCACTTGTCCAATCTACTTTGCTTGAGATCTCAGGTTCTATCATAGGATCTTGCCAGTTCAGTATTTTCACAACTCGTTCTGCATTGATCATACCGCCACGAAGTGAAAGTAGTACATTAGGAAGATGGAAATTAAGGCCTGTTAATGAAATCAGGAGTGTAAGGACCGTTACAAATGATCCCTTTGAGAGTACTGAGTCAGCAACAGCGACTCCACCATACAGAAACGCGATGGTAGTCATTGCAATCAGAATTACTGCTGGTATGTAGAATGCCGAAAGACGTCCTTCTCTTGTCACCATTTTCTCATATTTCTCAGCAGTGGTTCTGAACTTCTCCTTCTCACGCTCCTCAGACCCAAAAGCACGTACAACCTCAATTCCAGAGAACACTCCTTGCGAGATTGACGTTATCTCCTCCATCGTTTCGGAACGAACCCTTCGTATAGACTCAATTCTATTTGCAAAGCTATAGGCGGATATCAAGTAAACTGGAGTTCCAATGAGAATAATCAGGGAGAAGATTGGTAATGGACTGCCTGCCACTTCCATATCAATCATGGCCAAGAAGAACCCTGTGACGCCAAAAGAAGCAATAGCACTGACAATATCAGGAAGAGCAGGATTCAGGGAAAAACGAATCCAGAAGATGTCCTGCATAGCAACTGAGAGCAATCGTTTGCTATCAACTTCATCATGAAATGTCATGCTGTTTTCTTGGAGAATTTCGATGAACTCTTGTCTAGCATCACGTTCCCAACGATGACCAACCACAGCCCAAACATAATTCACAATGAAAAACAGAACCATATAAACAAGGATGGAAACTACTATCATCCACACGTATGTAACTAGTAATGATGTCACAGCACCCTCCGCCTCCAGCTCGTCGACTGCAAGGCCTAAGAGCACTGACGGTAGTGTCAATAATACAGTCGACAGAGTGGATAGGATGACTGCAACGAATATTGCACCAGGGTGTTTTGACAGGCCCCCGAATAAATATCTTAGCGGCGTTATTTGGTTCTTTTTGGCTTCTTCTATCAACAAGAATCACTCTTCGCTGAAATCATTTGATAAAGTCGATGTTATATCGTCTAGTTCCTTTTTTGCCGCATTAAGCTCACGAAGTAGTTCCTTTTTCTGAGCATCCGAAACATTGGAGATTGTTTCCTTGAGGAAGTGTAAGGGTGCCATTAGCATCGAGGCATGAATCTGCACCTGTTCGTCAGGGTCAAGAAATTGAAACCAAAGAACCATTCCAAGTTGTGCTCTGTCTTCCAGTTCTGGCCTATGTTTCAGCATCTTCAACATCCGTTTCTCACCCTTTGTTGTGAGACTATATTTCTTGTTCTTTCCAACAATTCGCGCAAGTTCAATGAATCCTTCATTGAGCATGGTATCCAGAATCGGATAGATTGACCCAGGACTCGGCCGCCATCTTTCTTCTGTCTTCTTTCCGAGAGTATTCATGATTTCTGAACCAGATAGCTCGTCATTCTTCAGGAGTGACATCACTATCAAATGAAGTAGACCTCTAGGCATAATATGGGGCTTCATTAGGTCATTATGGGTACTGTCAGTATTCTTCAATTCTACAACACCGCCCATTCTTACCAAATCATCCTAAATTGCAACTCTACAAGAAAGAGAGATGGTGCAACCAGCGACTAGAAACTTTAGATTTGTTGGTAACATCTAGTTCAGATCCACAGCTAATATCGATTGCGATATATATCGATTGCGATATAAAAGTAACTGGTGCAACAGGAATGAATTTTGGAATAATACTGTCAGGTTACTTCAGAGAGGAATATTCACGTGGTTCTTTGGCGGGTAACTCTGTTTCTTCCTTGATGGCACATCCAGCCCTTTCCAAATCAGGGGTCGAGTTTCATGTGAAAAACAATGGCCTTCTGGGTTTCTACTCTTTCTGTGTGCCTGCGGATGGAGAAGCATTGGCCTTCCGCAGGACGATTGTAGCAACAGCGACAAGAAGGGTCAGTGACACAGGGGGCTATGTCAAGCTAAAGTGCTGGTCTGTGATATTTAGGAATGTAATTATGACCATTTCATTCCGATGTTCAGATGCTGCATGTTGGTTGCAGGACTTGATGTGGAAGGAGTGAGTGATAGCGAAACAATGCTTGGTTTCCAAGCGTGTCGCAACCGGAGATACATTGCGGTTCGTTCTTATTCGTTTGTTGATTCATATGATGGAAGCCACAGCAGAAACTCTGCGCCTTCCGCAGGATTGCCCTCAATACGATCCTTGACAGAGAGTACTCCCCCGTATTTTTCTGATAGTTGGTGTGCTATGTGAAGCCCCACGCCACCGAATCGACGACGTGGATCAAAGAGAATCCTCTTTCTCGAATCAGACAAACCAGGACCATTGTCAGCTACTGAAAAAGAATAGCCATTATTCTCCTTCCAGAGATGTACCCAGACGCTCTTATCTGCCAAATTATTATGAGCAATGCTATTATCAAGCAAGTTCATCAGAAGCACATCCAAGTAATCGTCTGCCAGTACATTCATTTCAATAGTATCGATGGTCTTCTCAATTCTGAAGCCCTCGATCCCGGATTTCAGATTCCGAATACATCTTTGAACTGCCTCAGCTAGCGACTTCCTAACTAGCGGCTCCTGATCCATGTTCTCAGTCTGCTTAACCTTAGAAACTATAGTGGCACACGTATTCACGGCGGCCTCGATAGTGTCGAATATCTCAACAATCTTGTCATCACTGCCGAGGAATCGGCCGATTTCAACAGACAGGGTGATGGCCTGAAGCCGATTTCGTATATCATGGCCCATGAGATCTAGATACAACCTTGCAGACTCTTCAGCCCGCTTGATTCTCGATATGTCACGAAAGGACCAGACCCGTGCAGCAACACCTTCGCCGCGCAATATGGGAGCTGTGAAAAGCTCAATGACTCTTCCGTTTCTTGTGACTAATGTGTCGGAGGTAATGGCTGCGCTGCTTAGCAGATCCTGAGCCTCGCCTAAAAGATTCTCACTAGACGCTAGCTGACTTTTCAGATGTTCCAAGAGGTCTATCATGCTTTTCGATTCTAGAGTGTCATGAGGCACTTGCCACATCTCCATGAAGCGTGTGTTCATGTGCATTATTTGTCCATCAGCACCTATAACCAGAATTCCATCGGCTGTCGACTCGATTGTTGATAGGTATAGCTCCTGGCTCTGACGAAGATTTCTACTGGCTTCTTCCCGTTCAGTAATATCACGGACGACACTGACGTAACCAAAGCGGGCCCCTTTATCGTCAATAAGAGGCACTACTGTCAGTTCAGTCGGGAATATCGATCCGTCTCTTCTCTTCATGTCGAAGGCTTCAAGACGTAGAAACCCAAGTGATGCAATAGACTCTCTGAGTTGTTGAAGGAAGCCTTCATAGAACCTATCACTCACATGCAAAAAAGCACTTGTCCTACCAATCATCTCCCTTCTGTCATAACCGAATATTCTTGCGGACGCAGGATTTGCATCGATGATTTTGCTCGAAGCATTTGAGTCTAATATGAATACAGCATCCATTTGACTCTCAATGGTCTTCTTCATCAACTCATTTGCATTGATTAGCTCCTTCTCCGCCTTCTTCCAGTCCGTTATGTCTTGCATCTGCACAATGTAGCCTTGAAGTTCCCTCGGATCACCATATTTCAAAGGTGAAAGAACTGCGTATAGCCATAATATTCCTTGTTTCTCAGTATCATATAGAGCAGTGCTATGCACCTTGGAGAAGTCGAATGCAGACTCATATCGAACTTGTTGGTCTTTCTTAATAAGATCCTTGACCCAGTCAGCAGTATTTGGGTCAGAGAAAAGGTTCATTCCTCGGAAGTCCGAGGTTTTTTCTACTCCAAACATATCCAAGCAAGCGCGATTAGCCACAACCATATCCCCATTCCTATCAAATACATTGATGGCGATTGGAGATTCTTCAAAAATGCCGCGAAACCGCTCTTCACTTCGTTTGACTGCTTCCTCCATCTCCTTCTGAGGAGTGATATCCTCAAGCACGCCATCCAAATGAGAAAGGTTTCCACTGTTATCCCATATTCCCACACCCTTTTCTCTTATCCAATGTATCGCCTTGTCCTTGTGTTTTATACGGTACTCCAGCATGAAAGGTTCTTTCTTACTTATGGCGTTCTCAACCTCCAATCGCACCCGAGCGCGGTCATCGGGATGGATAATACTCTCATACGTACGAATCTTGTTCTCTACAAAATCGAGTGGGGGATAACCTGAGATTTCCTCAATTGTATTGCTGAGAAATAACATCGTCCATTCTCTGTCCATCTTGCATCTATATACTGCACAAGGCAAGTTTGATACAAGAGTACGATATTGTGCCTCACTGTGCTTCAGGGCTTCTTCTGCCTCGACTCTCTTTCGAATTTCATCGAATTGGCGAAGTGCATTTTGTACAGCAGGACACAATTTTGCAAGGTTCTCCTTCATCACATAATCATTAGCACCCATCTTTAGTGCTTCCACTGCTGCTTCCTCGCCAATAGTTCCGGATACTATTACAAATGGTTGCAGAAAGCCAAACTCTTTCCATATCTTAAGAGCCTCCAAACCAGTGAAATTCGGCATCCTGTAATCACAGAGCACAATATCAAAACAGGTAGAATCCAAAGCTAGCAGCATTTCATCTTTGGATGCTATCCGTTGATACTGGACATTATAGCCTCCTCGCTGAAGCTCAAGAATGATGAGCTCAGCGTCATCCTCCGAATCCTCAACTATTAGGACATGCAGGTCAGTCATTGCCGGTTCATCTCACATCTCGGGAGGTCCGATGTTCAGTACTAGCCAATAGAGACCAAGCTGCTTCACACATTCACTGAACTGATCGAAGTCAACGGGTTTCCTGATATAGCTATTTACTCCCGAGTCATAGCAGGCAGCAATGTCTTGGTCCTCGTCAGAAGAAGTCAACACGACAACAGGCAGTCTATTCGTCCGGGGACTAGATCTGATTTGTTTTAAGACCTCTAGACCGCTTATTTTGGGCAGCTTGAGGTCCAAGAGAACAAGCTGGGGCAGTGATGGCAGGGAACAATCATCCAAGTACTGAAGCGCTTCTTCACCGTCCCACACATGCTTTATCTCATTGCCAATCCTGTTTTCGCTCAGCGCCATTATTGTGAGCTCAGTATCATCTGGGTTGTCTTCAACCAGTAGGATCGTATTATTCATCCGAGACAATTACTTCACCACCGTTCTTCAATGTGAAATAAAATGCTGTGCATTCATCGGGTGAGCTCTGAACCCAAATTCTTCCCCCATGTCGGTTAATTATCCTTTGGACAATGGCTAAACCAATTCCTGTCCCTTCGAACTCATTCCTTGAGTGAAGTTTTTGAAAAGGAGCAAACACCCTATCAGAATATTGCATATCAAAACCTATTCCGTTGTCTTTTACTACGAAAATCCGGCCTTCCTTATCAATTGTGGATGATACTTCTATAATGGCAGTCTGTTTCAAGCTAGTAAACTTCCAAGCATTGTCCAAAAGATTTGTCAGGGCGATTCTCATCAGTTTCATGTCTGTGTATACTTCTAGGTTTCCAGCAATGAGAAGCTCTACGCATCGCTCAGGGTCTCTCCGCTTTAGCTCATTGATTATTCCTTGGGCTAGAATGCCCAAATCCATTTTCCTACGTTTCAGTGAGCGACGCGATATCCTTGATAGTCCAAGAAGATCATCAATCAGTTCACCCATTCGGCTTGCACCAAGTCTTATTCTTTCGAGATAGTGTTGTCCCTTCTCATCGAGTTTGTCTGAGAATGATTCCATTAGTGCTCTGCTGAAACCATTAACTGCTCGAAGTGGAGCACGAAGGTCATGAGAGATTGAGTATGCAAAGGAATCAAGCTCATTATTTATGGTCTTCAGCTGCTGTGCCTTTTCCTCTATGCTGAGCTCAAGCTGTTCATTAAGTGACTTTAACATTTGCTCGGATTCTTTCAGTTTTGTAACATCAAAAAAGATGGCTATCAGATGGTCCTCATCCTTAGGAGTCAGATGGACCTGATACCAGCGCGAGAGAGCATGCGAGTATTGCTCAATTGTCACTGCTTTCCCAGACTGAGCCACTTGGTCGTAGAAACCAATCCAGTCAAAGGGATCCTCTTTGATTCCAGGCAGGAATTCTGTGATCTTTCGGCCTGCAGCAGTCTCGCGACTTATTCCAGTTATCTTTTCAAAAGCAGGATTAACATCAGTGAACTCAAGATCCACTGCATTACCGTGCCGATCTCTGATTATTTTGTGGTAGGCAAGACCATCGATTATATTGAGAACGAGATCTTTGTATAAGGTGAAACAGGGCATTGTGCAATTCGATACAGCGCATTTTCCCTTTAGCATTGAGGTGAAACAGCTGTCTTGAGTTACATCTCCCTCTTCGCAAGTTCCATTTCCCGGTCCGGACTCTCTTGCAGCAATTACACATGACTCACAATCAGCAGGAGTGTGTCTAAATCCAGCAGGATTCACGTCACAGAAACGACCTGATGAGCTGTTTGCCAGTTCCCGAGAAATAGAAAAGCATAATTGGGCAACAATGCCAGCATTCCTGCAATTGAGTGTGTCATGTAACACTCTGTCGATTGCCCGCAGAATGCGAATCTTAGTCGTTGCACTCTTTGGGCTGTCAGTTTCGGTGCCCAATGAGCCCGTCAAAGGATTTCCCCATTTTGTGCTTGCAGGCTTTGTATAGAGGCTAGAATGAACCCTACACAAGTCCTATGAAAGGAGATGTACAGTAAAAAGTGTTTCTTGGTTGAGCCTCTACCCGGGAAGTTCATCGCAAAAGCTCTCTGCAGGAGAACGATACAATAATACATCTCATAAGGAAGTATTTCTTCCCTTGGACATGCAATAATACTTGATGGGCACCTGCAGTTCGTATTCCAGTAAGGAAACACACACATAGTTGTCATTGGTTGATGCTGGTCGCATTCGGTCCAAGCGTGAAGTAAAATGTAGCTCCCTGTTCAGGAGCGCTTTCAACCCAGACACGGCCGCCGTGGCGAGAGATAATCCTTTGAACAGTGGCCAAGCCAATTCCCAACCCTTCGAATTCTTCAAGTGAATGCAATCGTTGAAATGGAGCAAATAGTCTGTTTGCGTATTTCATATCAAGACCGACACCATCATCACGTACGAAGACTGCCTCATGATCTTCTTGGCTGACCTTCCCAACTTCAATCCTCGTTTTCGAGTGGGATTTGGTGAACTTCCAAGCATTCTCAAGAAGATTGGTCATTACGACATTGAGTAGATATTCATCAGCATTGACGGTCATTTCCTCTTCTATTACTATCTCCACATCACGTTCAGGCGACCCTTGCTGCAACGTGGATAGAATCTCATGCGTCATAGAAGTCAGATTCACTAGGGATCGCTGAAGCACAGTCCTAGACAGACGTGATAGTTGCAGTAGTGTGTTAATGAGAGCGGTCATCCTTTGAGATCCAGCTCTGATTCGATCCAAGTAGTGCCTACCATTGTCATCAATCTTATCTGCGTAGTTCTTTTCCAAGGCCAAACTGAATCCATCCAGACTTCTTAGGGGAGCCCGTAAATCGTGCGATACCGAGTAGGAGAAGGACTCCAGCTCCCTGTTAAGCGCCTCAAGTTGAGTGGCTCGTGAAGCCTCCATTTCCCTTGATTGCTTCAGGTTTCTGAATAGAGTGTCATAGGGTCGGATCAGACTGGCTTGAACAAGAGCTTGATAGATGAAGTAGAAAGCAATGACTTTGAGATAATGTCCCGCTGCATTAGCAATACCATACGCATCGGCGTAGAGCGTAAAGGCCAATTCAGATAGTATTGTGAAAATGATTGCGAGAATCAAGAGCCGCATGGTAGAGGAATCGAACTCAGTTCTTCTTCTGAGGAATAGAAGACCACTTAGGACCAAAATAGCGGATATGATGTATTCACTAGCAATCTTGAACAGAGTCAGACCAACACCATCAATAAAGCAGACTGGAAACACTTGCCATACGAAAATCGTGGCCAATAGAAGACCAGAAACGATAGAGTAAGCCACTACCACATGCGCTTTGTTGATGTTTGTTCGTACGGCAAACGGAGCAATGAGGAATGTGATGCTCTCCAGATATCGAGCTACGATCCATAGTTGCGCAGCGAGATTAGTATCAGATCCTGGAAAGACTCCCATGCCAGGGTAAGCAAGAGTGTGAAAGAAATCAATCCATCCGATGAATAGGAAGGAAATTCCCAGAAACAGAAAAGCTCTATTGTCAGTGTATTTTGTAGAATGCCATCCAACAAGGAATACTCCAAATGCAACAAGAATGCTAAATTCCTCAACAATACTATGGAAAAGCAGGTAGCTATAGTGCCTTGCGACGTAGAGGGCAATTCCAATCAGTACTGAAAGGATTACGTACAAGTACTGCTTGATTGTTATGGGATGTGTAGACATCTATGGACTCCTCTCCCTGTATGGTTCAAACGGAATAACCGCTCCGTCTATTGAACAGCCGTTTTCACACTCGGTCAAGTTGAGTAATTCGTGGCAATAGCGCCATGTGAATCTCATAAACTCAGGTTTTGAACGTGAGAGAAACTCCATTTCATTAAGAACTGCAGTGGAGCCTGAGTCAACTGACCACGCGCCTTCAGCTCTCATTTTACCCATTGTCTGAAGCAATGCTTCACCCCATCCATCGATCAGTTGTTAGAGGAAACATAATAGTCTGTGAGTCGATAACTAGCTCTAATCCCACCTGAACTTGGGGAGTATGGGGAAATTAACCTTCTTTGTATATCATATCTCTGTAAACGCCCATCTCATGCGAGGTTCTTAGCGAACTCCTCACGAAGACTATGATATCAGTATTCGAATAGGTCCAACCTACGACTAAGATTATGTGCAGCCACATACGGATCCGCAAACTTCTCTCTGTCCCTTGCCTTTTCGATCTCCTTAAGGAAGATGATAGGAGACTCGACCAACTAGATAATCCAGATCAACTTTCAAAAGTTAGACCTAATAATGTATAATGGAACGTTCGTTCATTGGGTACTGGCTTGTGTGTCTTGGAGTCGTGAAGAAGGATGAATGAATCTTCGCATGACTATGAATCAGAAATTGAACAAATAGCAGCAGAGATGAAGGGAAAGACGCTCAGGGTCTATTGGTATCTACTAAAAAATCCTGAAGAAACGAGTCTACGTTTAATACAGAGAGGGGCAAATCTTTCGAGTCCAAGTCTCGCTACGTATCACCTGAATAAGCTCGTAAACCTGGGCCTTGTCAGGACGGATAAATATGGATCATACTATCTTGAGAAAGTCGTGAAAGTTGGCGTACTCAGATTCTTTGTAGGTTCTGGAAGATTACTATTACCCCGCTACCTTTTCTACGCTGTATTTTACATCACACTGATTCCATGCAGTTTGTTATTTCTACCACTGACAACAGGACCAATTTCACTACTCCTTCTTTCTGTTCTGGGTTTTGGAGCGATAACAAGTTGGATTGAAAGTATCAGAATATGGCGAATGGAGATTTGAACGGTTGAAAAAGCTAGAACAACACTTCGAAAAGTTAGACCTAATAAAAAAGAATTCAATCCATATATGGAGGCCATCTAGATGATTGGAATGAAAAATAGTCCTGTCGGGTATTCCTTGGCATCGGTTGTGGTCGCAGCAATTCTACTTGTTTCGAGCCTTGTGGTTGGGACAACAGACTCATCTATGAGAGTCTTGCCAGGAGTTCCTCTGGATGATTCACCCTTTTCAGACATAAGTACTGACAATCTCACATCGCTGGAGTCGGTACTGTATCCTTCTAATTATGAGGTGATAAGCGAAAGGCCGTTTATCATAAGAGTGGATTATCAAGGCGTTTGTCTCATAACCTCGTTTGAAGCGGAACAAGTAGCTCAACAATTCGTAGACAAGGTCTTTTCGAATCAATCGGTTCAACAACTCGAAATTGACAGAAGGTTAACCAAGCTGTCAAGAGCTCTTCCGAGATGGATAATCAGCTTCAAAAACAATACATACTTGGACTCTGAACACATAGAGGCAAGAGTCACAGTGAATGCCGTTACTGGGGGGATTATTGGATATTCTGGTAATCCTATAATGTGTCAAGGCAAAGTAGCTAATCAATCAACTGCTGAAAAACATGCGGCAACAGCATTAAAGGAACTAGGCTATCGAATACCTGTTAATGCACGGATTTTCCGCATAAATTGGACAGGCTATTTTGACGAAAACGATGTCACATACCGCTTCCGATTCCAGGAGTTTGCCAGTGATACTATGGTCGACACTAGGATTGGCACCATAAGTGTAGAGATAGATGGAATCTCCGGCGGGATCGAGTTCTTATCATACCAATGGATTCAGGTTGATGAGATTCCGACGCAAGGCATCGTTTCTGTGGGCAGCCTAGGATATGATGCAGTTCTCAATCTCTTCAGAGTGTCTGAAGACTATGAGGATTTTAATGAAATTGGACCCCAAGATTTTCGTCTATGCTGGGTGAAGGATGACCTCGAGTCAGGGATAACAGTACTCGATGCATTCACGGGGGATGTATTGTATGCGATAGATTACTTGGGTGCTGTTCATTCCCAAGATGAAGTAAGGTCGATGTTCCTTGCACCTCTTCTCATTTCTGCTATACCAGCAACACTGCTATACTTTGGCACAAGAAAGATTCTGCGTCGACAGGTCTAATATGAAGAACTATCCAATCCAATCGGGATGCTAATCTCAAAGGGGAATGTTTCCATGCTTCTTTGGTGGGCGACTCTGTCTCTTACTTGATAGCACATCCAATCCTTTGCATACAAGTGGTCGAGTTTCGTGTGGAAAGATGACCTTGTCGATGTACCCCAATCCTGCAGCAACATATGGATTAGCAAATTTTCGTCGGTACTCCTTAACTAGCTCAGCACGCTTCTTCTCCTTATCCTTCGCCTTCTCAATCTCCTTCCGAAATATAATGTTGATAGCGCCATCTGGCCCCATGACCGCAATTTCTGCAGTGGGCCACGCATAGACAAAATCTGCACCAATATGTTTTGAGGCCATTACATCAAATGCCCCACCATATCCCTTTCTAGTCACAACTGTGATCATAGGAACTGTTGCCTCTGCATAGGCATATAGAATCTTTGCGCCGTGTCGTATAATGCCGCCCCACTCCTGTGCCGTTCCAGGAAGATAGCCGGGGACATCCATGAACGTAATGATTGGAATGTTGAAGGCGTCACAGGTTCGTACGAATCTTGAGCATTTGTCAGAAGCGTTTATGTCAATTGTTCCGGCCAGGTGGGCAGGATTGTTTCCCACAATACCAACAGACCGACCATCAAAACGAGCAAATCCGACAATCATGTTCTTTGCCCAATGCTCTTGGACTTCGAAGAACACACCATTGTCCACCAATTTGGTAACTACATCTCTCATGTCATATGGCTTGTTCGGATCCTCAGGTACTAAGTCATCAATGCTCTTGTCAACACTATCAGCAGCGTGGCCTGTGTCCACACGAGGCGGGTCTTCAAGGTTGTTGCTTGGAAGATAGCTTAGCAGGGCCTTTATCTGCTCAAAGCAGTCGTCCTCATCCTCGCTGGCAAAGTGTGCGACCCCACTTACTGAATTGTGTGTCATGGCGCCTCCGAGCTCTTCAAAGGTGACCTCCTCTCCGGTCACGGTCTTGATAACATCAGGACCTGTAATGAACATATGAGCTATGCCTTTGACCATTAGTGTGAAATCGGTGACCGCTGGGCTATAGACAGCGCCTCCTGCGCACGGCCCCATGATTGCCGAGATTTGCGGAATGACTCCGCTAGCTAGGGTATTAAGGCGAAACACGTCGCAGTAGACTTTGAGAGCCTTTATTCCCTCTTGGACGCGAGCGCCAGCCCCCGAGTTTAATCCTATGATAGGAGCACCTGTTGCCATTGCGTGCTCCATGACTTTTACCATCTTTCCTCCATACATCTCAGCCAGAGATCCTCCGAAAACCGTGAAGTCCTGACTGAAGATGAAAACCTTTCGTCCGTTAATGGTTCCATACCCTGTTACAACTCCATCTCCCAGTATTTTCTTCTCATCCATTCCGAAATCAGGTTCTCGATGAACCACAAACTCATCAAATTCAACAAAGGAGCCTTGGTCTAGGAGTCGATCGATGCGTTCTCTTGCGGTTAGTCTTCCCGCCTGATGTTCTTTCTCTATGCGTTCTATTCCGCCTCCAAGCCTAGATTGTTCGCGCATCTTCTCAAGCTCTTTGAATTTCTCCTTCGACAATGTTACAACACCTCATTCTCTTGGATTAGCAGATTCAAACTGTTCTAGTTTTCAATGTTCTGTTTCTTGTTGGTTCTTATGGATTTGATTTCTTGAAAGCATTCTGAATAGTCGAGGACCTCCCTACAATACTATATTCCAACCATGGGATTGACACTATTTCACCAGTACTATATCCATCGGCATGAAAGTGAAGGATGGTCTTCTCATTTTCATTGGAAATAGAAATCCGTTTGATAGCATATGGCATTCGATTGAGCTCAATGAGCCAGAGAACTTCCCTACTGGTAAATCCAAACATCGAAAGGCGTGCCTCTCTTCTTGTTGGTTGCTTCGCATTGGACAACTCCTACTCCATTTGTTAGTGAATCTGTTACTCTTCTTCAATTGAATCATTCTTACCCCTCATTCTAGCCTATCAAGAATCTCATTTCAACGATGAGAAGCGATACCAACCCGTGACTGAAATTCAAGAAGCTGAAGAGTAGATGCACGAGAAATCATTCAATGTGAAAAATAGATCTGGGAAGTGCTAAGAGGTATCCTGCCCAATTCCATTGCAGATGACAATCTAAACAATCTGCAATTCGAAAACGCAGCAGACAATATCAAGAAAAGCTTACAAGTGCTAACAGCATTGCGATGCTTCGAAGCACAGAGAACCAGATTCGAGTCATCGCCTTGGGAAGAATCGACAAAAGTGTGAGTTGGTTGGGATTCATTGGGGTTTCTCCAGTCTACAGAGGGCGAAGATTTGGACGCAGGATTCTGCGCGCCTATGTTGAGAAATTCAGTCAGAAAGGTACACACAAAGTCAGTCTTTATTCATCTTCGAGTTTGGTGTCCGCAATTCAGCTCTATGAGCAAGCAGAATTCATCCAAGAGGGCTACTTGAAGCGGCACTCGTATGGAATGGATCTTGTCCTTTGCAGCAAATTCATCGAGTAGAGGGAGTACTTGGTCTTGAATCCCGTCAATCTATCTGAATGTTATTCAGACAGAGCGGCAGCTTTGCTTGGTCTTTCAACCAAGTAGGATGAACGCCGGTACTACTAAGCAACATCTCACATGGGAATTCATCACACTCTGTGCAAAACAGAAGATTCTTTTCTGTTCTGCAGCAGTTGCGGATGCTACACTCAGATCTACTCTCGGTTCCACACCCTTTGCATTCATGGTTCATAAGGTATCTACAAGAACCGCAATACAGCAGGCATGGAGTTGCCAATTCGTCACCTGACATGGCCAAAACAATCTCCTTTTAGTTCTTGACTCAGATGTGTATCTACAATATCCTGAAGTAGACTCTTCGCTCTGTGCGCCATCGATTCAGGTCAATCTTAAGCTGCTCGATCTTTTGCCTATCGGCGTAATAGAGCGGCTGTCTCATGTCCGCTAAATTGTCTTGCCTCTTACACAGGTCATGTTTCCGAAGCTCCTTCAGAGCATGAGATATTGTCCGTAATGGGATGTTGGATTTCTCATGTAATCCGCTTGGAGTGAGGGGACCTTCACAGACCAGCTTTTCCAATATTATCATGGCACTGCGAGGAAGAGTTCCAATCTTCATTAGAACCACCATTTTACACCTAACCAGTGTAACAATCTGCTAATAAATCATTCTGTTTTGTTACACTATTTCAGTGTAAATATGTTTTTAAGGGGGCCTGAGGAAATAGAGATATGTCCGAAAGCAGAGAATGTCTAATCGAAACCCTCACCAACGAAATGAGTTTGTCACCGTATGAAGCCAGAGCCTATGTGGCGGTCCTCTTCGATGGCCCATTATCTCCAAAGGGCGTGAATCAGAAAGCAGGTATACCTCGACCCAGAACCTATGACGTGTTGACAAGTCTTGTTGGTAAAGGGCTTCTTATGGAGCAGCCAGGCAAGCCTTCCAGATACCTAGCAGTTGACCCTCAGGCTGGATTGAAGAAGCTCATGGAGGAAGAAGAAAAGAAAGTCCTTCGCCAGGTACAGCAAAAGTGGGGAGCAATTGAAGCTCTCATACCATCATTATCGGAGGCTTACTCTATCTCACTCGATGCTGAGGCAAAGGAGGACTCGGTCTGGGTAGCAAGAAAGGATAGAGCGATGGTTGCAAAGTACACAGAAGCAATACGAAATGTAGAAACAGAGTTCACACTGGCAACTGCTCTTCGAACACCTCCGACCAAGGATGTACTTGATGCCGTGAAGTATGCTCTGAAGCATGAGAAGACTTCCAGGGTAGTGCGACCCATAGAAGAGTCCTGGCCAAGGGAACATATCAAGGAATACTTGGACTTGATTCACACAGGTGATCAGATAAGGCGTCTTGATTACGATGGACTCTCATTCGCAGTATTTGACAGGCAAGAAGTTATCTTATGGATACCGCCTCACCCTTCGAAGTTGACAGTATGGATAAGGCTGCCCCAACTCGCCGACATTCTAATGGAGCGCTTTGAGAACCTATGGAAGATGGCCTCCCCTGCAGAGCCATATCTTGAGGAGCTGCTCAAGAGACCCTAGAGATCCAAGAAGCATAGGTCTGTTCTGATGGATATGTGAACACAGCAACAGAGATGCTGTCGTTTCAGTCATTGGTGTTGTTGATTTAGCTTCGATGAGCATCATTAAGAATTCGAATAGCCCGCAAAGCTGCTCTTGCCTGCACGCGACATGTTTCCGAATATACTTCATCCATGTAGGAAGCACTCCATCCTTTTGTCAGATCAATGTAAGGCTGAAAAAGCACCCCAATTGGTGTTTTGGTGACTCTCGCCAAGGAATAGAGTGCTGCTGCTTCGCCATTCTCCATTGATAAGCAGCCGCGATTTCTATAGTCCATTGCTAGTTCTGGTGTAATGCGATAAAGTGCTTCACAGCTGCCCACAGCCCCTTGTTTCCAAGCAGCATTTGTTTCGTCTAGCGCCTGCGCCAAGGCTTCGAAAGCGCTGGATTCACAACCAATTTCCTCGTCACAATTCCCGTAGTGAATAGATGTGCCATCAATGCCGATGGCATTTGTCGGCAGATGTATCTCCCCTTTGTCCAAGTATTCAGGTCCTAGGCTCCATGATGCACAAAGGAGAAACAATGCTCGTGTTCCAAAATGAATCAACTCATGACACAAAGCAGCCAAAGGGGATGCACCCATTGGTGGAATGACCAATGCCACTTTAATATCATCAAGATTTCCAATCAGCGAAACCAAGGGAGTGGAGTAGGGCGAGAAACGCCAACCTTCCCATTGCCACTCCTGCATTCCACATTGGCTACGAATCTCATCAAGGACTGCCTTGTTAAAGGTCAGGATTGTTACCTCTGGTACCCCGAGCTGAGACGCGGGAACCCCACGCAACTCAGCTTCTTTTCGAATTTGTTCAGGACGGATTAAGAACATAAGATCACCTCATTTACTACAGAGAATCTATGGAAGATGAAAACACAAGAGCACGGGTGTTCGGATAGTACGCCATACCATGCTGTTTGATCTGAGACCCGAATCGACTCATTAGCTCATCAAAGGAAATCGCCGTGACATCATATTCTTTGAAGATGATTGGCGCCTGTTCGCAGGCAAACTGCAATTCTTCACTAGCTTGTTCAAAAGTCATCTTCTTCCTCACTTCAAAGACAGCTTCATCGATCAATCGAAATCCATGCTCTGCAAAAGCATCGATATAGAACTCCTTTGGCAGATAGACTGCATTAAGGCCGATATTCGCCCATACTTCTTCAGCAATCCTCTCCTCAGGGGAATCGCCATATTCCACAACTGATATCTGCACTAGACCGCTGCGCTTGACAACACGAGACACCTCAGAAATAGCTGCAAGAAGCCCAGATCTTCCTCTCGTCATCAATACGTCTTCTAAGCCAAGGAAGTTCACCGTTAGGTCGAAATACTCATCATCAAACGGGAGTTCTGTAACATCACATTCAGTATATTGAATATTGTCCCACGTATTCGAAGGGTAAAGATTCGAGGATCTTAGACCAATAAAGCAATCCAAATCGCTCTTCAATCCTGTACCATGAATGGTGCAGCTGGGACACAGTTTAGCGACTTCGGCACTTAAATACCCATGACCAGCAAGTAGGTCCAAGACGATTTGACTGCCCCCTGATAGTCTTTCCTTGAACAGCAAAGCAATCTTCGTCCGGACATCCTCAAATTTGTTGAAGACTCGCTGATACTCTTCATCACTAAAATACGAAAACATCACGTATCCTCCGATTCTCTTCAATCAATTTATGAATTGCTAACTGACGACTAGAAAACCAATTATAGTCATAGCGCCTAGGCATGGACTTTTTCAAAAATCGACCTCCTTGATTTTTCTTTTCCTCACCATTACGAAGACAACAAATGCAAGTACTGATACGATCAGAGAGCCAGTTAATACTTGCCATACAATGAGAGTTAGAGTGCTTTGCTCAATCTGATTGTGGATATTCATCAGTGACTGAATAGCGACTGTGTAATCCCAATTATAGAAGCTTTCAGTGCTCTGTATGAAATCCGCCAGAAGGGAATCGCTGACAGATTCGGACTCCATCAGAAGAGATCTGGTGAGATTGAAGTAAGACAGATAGCTCATTCTGGCACGTGCATCTCTGCAGTATGAGCAGAAGTCTGAACACAAGGCACTCATAGAACAAAGTGTTTTGGCGAATATTGTCCCTAGAGAAGCATGATGGGAAAGACTGAGCCAATGGCCTATCTCATGACGCAGTAGATTGGTGAGGTATATCGATCCGACTTCACCCATCTCGTTAACGACGCTTCTATGAACTCCCATGATAACAATGCCATGGCTGAATAAACATAGACCTGCACCCATGCCTGCAACCCCAGCAAACGTTGTGTTTTCAGGCATGATAAGCATAGCAACGTGTATTTTCGACTTGTCACCCAAGTTGGTTCCGGGAAAGTAGTCTTGCAGCTTCCCAGATAGATACTCATTGATTGGGTCGGTCTCTCTCCAATCCCATACAACATTAGAATCAGAGAGGATGCTCTCTTTTGTGCCATTCGGGCATTGCCATGTGTAATTCAATGGCCCATACGGACTTAATGTCCTACTTGAGAGTAGGCTTCTAACTTCAGCATCCAGTTCGTGGTATCTTATTGACAAATCCCATGTGGTCCATGGCATCAGACTCAGAAAGGATTGTGTCAGACCTTCGAAGCAAGGACTACATTCTGATTCTGTGAGAACTAAAACATCAATATTGTAGTTCTCATACATTTGGCGATCAGCTTCGATCATTTCTGATTCCTCTGCACCAAGAAGGTCGCGAAACATCTCCGGAATAGATGACTTTAGGAGATCAATAGCAGTAGCGGTCAGGGCTGATTTCGTTATGCCATTATACACAATAGAAGATATGTCAAAGAATATCGCCCGACTTAGTCCACCAAACTTTGAGGTGCATTCCCATACCTTCGTGACTGAATCATCGAAGAAGTCAATCCTGCCCAATAGCAATTCTGGCTCTTGATCCACATAGAACCAAGAGTGGTTGTTTAGGAATGAAGGAAGACAGATGAACGATAGAAGATAACCTCTTGCTGGTATTACCGATAGGTCATTCATACGTTCATCTAGAAGCGTTGAATTGAGGTAGAGCAGCCCATCGATTTCGTGTGAATTTGAGGACAATTCAAGCGCAACTTCATCAGGAAAATCAGTGAATGAGAAAGAATAGTCCAAGCTCCAGTTTATGGATGATTCGCTACAGAACTGAGTACAAGAATCAGGCAATTCTTCTGCAATCAGAAGTTCATCAACGAACGTTTCATTGATCCCTTGGAACAGTATCCTAATCTCAGCCGTCTGATTCATGTCCAAGGCAGGCAAGTCCGTATTCTCAGACGTAGAACAGGATAAAGCACTGAATTGAGCAGGTCTCATATGACATGCGGGTTCGAGAAGAAGTAACATGGTCAGAATCAAGAACACGAATGATGTCTGCAATCCACGATCCATTTTCTTGTTCAACTCGTAGCTTAACACGACTTATCTGATAACCAAGCAGCAGAGTCAGCTTCTCTTGAGAGACCAACGGCTTTTCATCTTATTCGGAACCAGCTGGCTCGACGCTGGAGGAAACTGAACGTCTTAAAAGCAGTGACATCTCAGCATATTACACAAGACAAGTGATGCCAATATGGGAGAGGAATATGAGCGTGTCGCAGAAATCATATATGGCTTTCACTCCGGGGATTATTAGAGCAGTGGGTAAGATACAGGTAGATAGTGCAATGACATCAATGCATATGACAGCTATCCCAAGCTTGGATACAAGAATCTGAAATCTTGTAAGAGGATATGATGCGAGAGTCTTTATGAAACCATTTTGGAGAGAGCCAGCAAAGCTGTAAGCTAGAATCGTAGGGAGAATAAATGCAACAACTATAACTGCCATGTTGAATGCTGTAAGAATACAATTCGTTGAAGCATTACGCAATATCTCCGAGTATGCCTCTATTGCCACAGGTCCATGCAATATAGGATCTTGAGAAATAACTAGGGGGATTCTGTTTAGACTCCCGAAGACCACAGTAGTGCCCATCATGAAAAACACCAAAAATGCTTTCCAGCCACGGAAAATGATAATACATTTCTCCTTCTGCTCTGATAGTCCAATACCATCTCTTCAATCTATTACTCATTTGAAATGGCCTCCCGAAATGCATCTGTAAGAGAATCCGCGCGTTCAAAAGAGTATACCTTGATTCCATTTCGTCTAGCAATCTCTTGAATACCCTTTTCTGCACTTTCGATTTCTTCAGGAGCAATTCTCATTCTAATTGAATTTGCGCCTGTGATTTCTGCTGATTCATACCGTTTCGTTGAACGAAGGGATGCGAAGAGCTGTTGTGCATCTGATGTGATGACTTTGTAGACACCTAGGGTTAGCTTGTCAACTGTTTCTGGAAGTGGTCCTCCGCTGACCAAACGTCCCTTGTTGATAATAGCAATATCATGACATAAGGTTTCAAGCTCGGACAGTATATGGGAAGTGACAAAGAAAGAAACGCCGGAGTCATTATGAAGCTCTACGATAAGTTTGATAACCTCCTCTCGTCCTACAACATCTAGATTAGCAGTCGGCTCGTCTAGGAATACAAGGTCAGGACATCCTATCAAAGCTTGAGCGATTCCCAAACGCTGAAGCATTCCTGCTGATAGTTTTCCAATCAGTCGATCTTCCGCATCGTAAAGACCAACCTCTTTCAATATGTGTGAGATATTTTCAGTGCTCTGATAAAATCCGCGGATATAGTTTAGATACCTGTGTGGTGTAAGTGTGCTTGGATAAGACGGCTTCTCATGAAGAACTCCGATTCTCTCTTTGACATCAAGAAGATTCTTTGAGATATCGAAGCCAAGAACATGAGCTGTGCCTTCATCAGGTTTGATTAGACCAAGAAGAATCCGCAGCAGAGTCGTTTTCCCAGCACCATTAGGTCCGATTAGTCCGAATATTCCTCGTTTGACAGAGAAGCTTACATCAATCAGTGCTTCAACATCCTCAAAGGATTTTGATATGTTGGAAATTGAGATAATACTATCAGTGCACATTAATACAGACCCTCTACGAATTGATTTCGAATATCTTGCAACTAAGTGATTTGTCAACTGCATTGGCTTATTTAGATATTCTCAAAAAAAGGAGAAGGAATTTCCTCTTCCAGAAATATCCGAGATGTCATCAATAGCTTTCTCAGGAAACTGAATCCACTTCAAGACGAGCTGGATAATCAATGCTAGTATGTGTAGAATCTTGACAGATCATACCTCCAGTTCCTGCTTGGCAAACGAGCACAACCCCAAATTATTTCACATTACTATAAGAGGTTCCAAAGTAATGTTCAAGGGTGCCGGAGAAGCTCTTGTGTGCTGTTGGTGATTTTGAATACAGGGAACCATTGACATCACCATGCTTCAAAGGGTTCTTAAGAAAGCAATTGAGACCACGCCAAGAGTCGAGTATGATAGAGAATGCCAGTCGCGATGCTGTAAAAAGAGCCGCTGCATTATCGGTCCTTGCAGCTTTGTTCCTTGCTCTGGCCAAACTAATAGTGGGTATTCTGTCCAATTCCATAGGCATTATCTCTGAAGCATTGCACAGCGGACTGGACTTTGTAGCTGCTGGTATCACATTCATTGCAGTGCGAAGCGCTTCAAAAGAACCAGATGAGGACCATCAATTTGGCCATGGAAAAATCGAAAACTTCTCTGCACTTGTTGAAACCATAATTCTATGGATCACCTGTATCTGGATTGCTTGGGAGGCACTAAGGAGGATTCAATTTCAGGAATGGGCAGAGCCAACTCTTGTCGGAATTGGGCTGATGGCACTTGGCATCTTGGTCGATTACGAGCGAAGCAGAATGCTGTACAAGACAGCAGTAGAGCACAATAGTCAGGCACTCGAAGCCGATGCGCTTCATTTCAGTACTGACATGCTTAGTTCTGCGGTTGTTTTGGTCGGTCTTGGATTCGTTTGGTTCGGTTTTCCTTTGGCAGATCCATTGGCAGCACTCGGAGTGTGCTTAGTAATTCTCGTCGTCTCATATCGATTGGCCAGACGTGCATTTGATGCCCTCATAGATAGGGCACCAGAAGGTATCTACAAGGAAATCCAAGAAGTATGTGAAAGCGTGCCAGGTGTGTTGAATTGCAAGATGGCAAGAACCAGAGTTTCCGGACACCACACTTTCATGAACGTCGTGATCAGCGTCAGCAGAAATGCCTCCGTCGATGAAGCACATAATATTGCAGACTCCGTCGAATTCGCTCTCTCAAAGCTTGGCACCAATGTTGATGTCATGGTTCATATCGAGCCATCAGGAAAGAAAGACCAAGCATCAGAAGAGATTAGTGCATATAACATACTGAGGGACTTGGTGAAGCTCCATCCCGAAGTGATTGGGGTGCATAACATTCGTATTCATGTAAGTCACCAGAAGATGCACATTGCTGCCGATCTGGAAATGCACTCTGCACTCACTTTGGGCGAGGCCCATGACGTATCGGACCACATCGAGAAAGGACTCGCCGAGAGAATTCCTAGACTGGAAAAAGTGACCTTTCATCTCGAGGATGGGGAGCCACAAGATCAGATTATTGACGTGACAGCGTTGCACAATGAGTTGGCAGAGGAGATCAAGCAGTTAGTGGAGTCCGAAACACCCGCCAGAGATTGTCATGGAGTAGTCATAACGGATGATAATACAGGCTTGACAGTTTCACTTGACTGTCGCGTTGATCCTACTATGCCACTTGGAAAAAGCCATAATATTGCCGAGCTTGTTGAATCGACAATAAAGAGCTCATTCAATAATGTAACCAAAGTCTTTGTTCACATTGAGCCCGAATAAGAAAGAAGATGAGGAGTTTCATCCTCTTCTTCTGCGAATGACAAATGCAAGAATAGCAACCACCACTCCTATTCCTGCAATTGTCGAAATGAGGAGAATTGTTGGAACTTTGGGCATTAGCCAGCTATTCCAAGGATCATTATTGATATCAACATCGTAAGAGACCAGTTTATCCCAACGATCGTCCTGCTGGGGATAGTAGTATTGAATTGCCCCAACGTTTGGAGCATACCAAACCCAGAAACTGACAAATCCATCGGGTGTGAGTTCCTCCTCGTGAATCATGATGCAATTCTCGAAGGTCCCGGCGGGAGTTGTCACATCTTCAATTGCCTCGATGGTATAGTTGGCTGAGAATGGCACATCTTGGATGACTGTTCCATCAGCCTTAAGGACAAGAGCACCAATTGTGGATCCATGATGAGCTGCACCAACCTTCACTGGTTCAGTAACATAGTTTAGAGGACTGGAACATAGAATCTGGGCATTTGAATCTTCAAAGCCCCACCATAGGAGCGTATCATCGCTCTTTGATAGCCACATCTGAGTGACCCATGTGTATTCGGTCTCTCCAGGCAACATGTGAGTCTCGCACCAATGAACCGTGAAGATTCCATATGGTCCGCCCAAGAACTCCCATTCTGGATCTATGATGCGTTGGGTCATCCAAGAGCCTTCATCATTGGTCGAGTTGTAGATGAGCGAGCTGCCCGGCGCAAGTGGGAAGTATTGCATTTCAAGAGCTGCAACAGGTGCTGTTGGTACCGATAAAGCAAGGACCAGCATGAAACTGGCTAGCGACAAAGAGAGAATTCTGTAGTGCATCGTTCGTTCACTGAGAATTCGGCGGGCATCAAAGCCAAGAAAAAGATTAGTCCTACGTATTCTTGGTTTCTTAGAAGAAGGAGTCATCTTGACATTGTCCTCTTGTATGGAGTACCTTCTATCCGTGCAGATTGCCACAAAGACGATAAGTCAGGACTACTTCTCTAGATCATCAAGCCAAGTCGCAGTTTTGTCTACCGCACGTGAGATAATGCGACCGGCATCTCTTGGATTCTTTGCCTGATGGTACTTGAAGAGGAATCGTCCATTCATGATTCCCAAAATCTCGATCTTCCCGGACTCATGAGACATTATGAATCTGAATCTCTTGCTATGTCCATGGAGATGCTTCTTTGCCTCTTCAACTATTCTATACCCCATGTAAAGGGGAACTTGAAAGGTCGCTTTGACTCTGGCAACAGGACGACACTGAAATACGTAGTAGGGGTTCACTCCTATTCTTACAAGAGTGTTCTGTAGATTTGCCAACACCTCAGCATCATCATTCACGCCTTTTAGGAGGACAGTCTGGTTATTTACGGCTAGACCGGAGGCCATCAGTCCTTCAATTGCTTGAATTGACTCTTCAGTTATTTCCCTAGGATGATTATATTGTGTTACAATGAAAAGCCGTCTGTCTGTCCTGGAGTGTTCTTTCAGTACTTCCAGCAGCTTGTCATCATCCAGTATTCTCCCTGGGAAGGTAACAGGCACCCTCGTTCCGAATCTAATGAAATCTAGGTGTGCGACGCTTGAGAATGCTTCAAGCAGCTCTGCGATCCGATTCGTGTTCAAGGTAAAAGGATCTCCCCCGGTTATCAGAACGTTGTTTATCTCTTGGTGAGCTGAGATGTATTCTACAGCCGCGTCCAAATTCCTCAGTATCTCTTGACTGGGCAAACCGACCAGCCTTTTTCTGAAGCAATACCGGCAGTAGGTCGCACACTCAGCAGTAGCCAAGATCACTGCGGTTTGGCTATACTTGTGTTGTATTCCTGGCAAGATGGTATTAGAAACTTCACCGCTAGTGTCATAGGAACCATCTACACTTAGCTCGCCTTCAGTGGGAAGGGTCATTTTTCTAATTGGGTCCTCTGGATCGTTTTCATCGATTAGAGAGAGATAGTACTCGGACACTTTGATTGGATGAATCTCACTTAGCCGATTCAGCATTTCTTCCTCGGGTTCGCTAAGGGAAACTATTTCTCCTAATTCATCAACACTGGTCACGATTCCGTTTGAACCGAGTTCATTCAAGGACTCACATCCCTACGATCGAGAGTAGGTGGCTCCTGTGCTGTGGTCATTCTTGACATGATTTCCATATTACGCTCTAGGTCATACCACTCACTGATTGGAATCATTGCCGCTAGGCGTTTCCTATCATCTTTGAGTGAGGAATCCTCTTTCTCATTATTCTTGTCTTCTCTCATATTCTCATCTCTTTGGCAGTAGATATTCGACATCACATGGTCAAGTAGGACGATTTGTTCTGCCGATTCTGCTAGTTCAATGTGCTCAGACTTTGGAGCTAGGCTCAGAGCTTTCTCATGCTCAACCCGTAACTCAGGTTATTCCTACTTATCGTCAGTCTATTATATTCAATGACGAAATATAGCTTAAAAACTCTCCGTATCTATTAAAGACTCACAGCAGCAGCAATCAACCTGTCTGACGTCAATTGCAGGCTTCAATTAGATATAGCGATAAACGATGCATTTCTCCACATTATCAGAGAGTATTGCATTTGCCACCAAAAATGATTCCGTGAAAGAATGACATCGGTAACTTGTTAATGACGATTGTGATGGTAGTATATAGGATGGAGGCGCATTGACTAGTTGCGATGAATGTTTGAAAAAAGGATCTGTGGCAAGACCGGCGCAAACGTATCCGTGCGCTCTCTGTGGTCAGCACCGCTGTACAATTCACGCTGCTTGGGTTCCAGCTTATTTTTTCCAAAGTCCCACTGATTCTGTTGAGGCAGTACTCAGAGTACTCAAAGGTGAAGCAGAAAAGGGGTAGTACGCTTTTTGTGGTAGGCCCTCGCATATGCCTTGAGGAGTACTAATTCGACACGGAAGAGAGAGGAAAGGAGGAAAATCGTAGAGGCAATCCCAAACTATGAGCGGAAGGAGGGATTCGAGGAGTTTGAGATGTGGGAGATTGGAATTGTTGAAGATGGCTTTGAAGGAAGATGGAAGAAGACTCGCTATGAAATATCATGCGAGCTTGCTCCTGTAATCTCATTGGCAGATAGTCTCCAGCGCAAGAGGAAAATATAGTCCTCATTCCTTGACAGCCTTCACTCCATGGTTTTTCAGACACTGGCTTCAAAGAAGGTTACCTTGTTTCCTGCATCGAAGGAGGATTTGATGATTGGACTAGGAAAATCACTATTCTTGAGCGAGGCTTGCAGTTTCATTTATTCGCGTTGTGGAGTAGTGGCCTGCACTAACACGTTGGAGCCATTCTATAATAGAGAAGTCCTCAATAGCCTGATGAATAAACTAGATTCAGTGATATCAATGTGATTACTCAAAGCAGAGAAGGCGATGACGCATGGCCACACCTGATGCCCTCCAGTGCGTAAAGCTGTTCACTCCCTATGGTTTGAATAGATTTAGCCGGCGTGTAATAGTTGACTATGGGCTACTATAAACGCCTCCAATTTCAAGCGGTCTTCGATGGGTTTTGACCATCTTTGGAAGTGAACCTGTATGCAATAGGATTGGGTATGTTCCAGTACTTGCTTATCTGAAAGGAAGGGAAATGGACACATTGGAATTCGCTTTCGTGTGGTCTGATTACTATCATTATAGGACAGCACACAAAAGTCGCGAAACGGAAGGTCTATGGCAAGAAGGAAAAGGAGCTAGGTTCGTTGTGATGCATCTTTGGCACATATTATCGGAACGATCCCGAACAAACACTTGGCTTAGTATCCACACCTGATTGCTTTCTCGACCTATTCACCAATCATTTCTATGATCACAATTACTCAGCATAGGTTCGGGTCTTAGACTGTAATGTTCACACGGTTCTTCGTCCTTGGTTGAGCAATCGTTGCACAGATGCTATTAGCAGAAGTCCTCTCTAATCCTAGAATGCTTGTGAGTGACAAGTGCCTTTCCAAGAATGTGCATTTGAACGATTGGTAATTCCTGAAACTCTGAAACCTCTTTAACGAAGATACAAAGCTTGTCATAAGAACAAAGCCACATAACCCATTCGAAAACTACCCTGAAGAAGCAAGAATCTCTCAAGGCAACGGATTAGTCCATAGCAAGAAGCTCAAAAAGGGATTTTGTGGAATGAAGTTATACTGGGACCATATCCTACCATTCTACTGCCGGCAAGGGTTGTAGAACGGGGATCAAATCCGAGGATTCCTTCACATATTCTCGGTGCGGGGTGCACAAGTTGCAAGAAGATGATTTGTGGAGCAAGGTACAAAGCAGTGAATTTGCTGAACTAATCACAGATGGAATCCTTTTTCTGGACCAATCACAGAAAATCGTTTATTCAAATCCCAATTTCGCGGTCATGATAGGACGGTCCCTTGAACACATTGTTGGAAAGAGGATAGATGAATTCATTCAGCCAGGAACAGAAAAGACCCTTGCTGCACTTATTCTTTCAACATCAATCAAAGAATCTGAAGGCGAACTTCTAACATGGATTCGAGCTGATGGGAAAACTACTCAGACAATCGCCAGATCGCTTCTAATCAAGACCCAAAGTGACACCGGCGCTAGTGTCTTCATGGTGATGCAAGAAGTACCTACTCTCAGCAACATCCGATACACAGAAGCCGATGATTTCTATGTGAGAGCAATGGACATGTCGCCAGACATGATTCTGACACTGGATAAAAGTGGAACAATAACGTACTGCAATGATGCAGCCATTCAACAGACTGGATACGCCAGAAAGGAAATAGTTGGCAGGAGATTTACACTACTTGGCGTCTTGAAACTGGGGAATATGTCAAACTACCTTAAGGTCTTCTCTGGAGTTCTACGAGGGGAAGTACCAGAACCCTTTGAGTTGCAATGGCAACAAAAAGATGGAGGTCTATTTCATTCCGAGGTTATCGTTTCTCCTCTGAAGAAAGAGGAAAAAATAGCCGGAGTTATTGCCATTGCAAGAAACATCACTGAACGGAAACAGGCAGAGCAAGCACTCGCTGAGAGCGAAGAGCGATTTCGACTTCTCTATGAGAATCTATCAGACGGAGTATTTCGTAGTGACCTTCAAGGTATAATAACCATGTGCAGCCCAAAAGGAGCTCAACTCTTTGGCTACACCTGTGAAGAGCTACTGGGCACGAACTTCGTTCAGCTCCTCCATCCGGATGACGCTGAATTCATCGTTCAGACATATAACAGGAGCTTTGAGGAATTGGAAACTGTGCCTGGAGGGATTGAGGCGAGGGGAACCAGAAAAGATGGTTTGACAATCTACTTCCACATCACAAACACGATTCTCATGGAGGAAGGCAAGCCAATCGGTTATCAATCGCTCATAAGAGATGTCACAGATCGTCGCATCGCTGAGGAAGTAATTCGTGCATCCGAACAGAAGTATAGAGACTTATTCACGCATTCGCCAGTGTCAATTTGGGAAGAGGACTTCTCTGAGATAGGAATGTGGCTGCACGGTCTGAAGGAAAGAGGGATTAGTAATCTTGAGGGATACTTGGGAGAGAATCCCGAAGAACTTCGAAAAGCGTTCTCATTGCTTAAACTCAAGAATATGAACGATGCTGCCATGGAAATGTGCAAGGCTGATAGCAGAGAGCAACTTATCGGGAATACAGACAAGGTGTTTCTGGAGGAAACGTTTGAAGGATTCAAACGGGAGCTTCTCGCGATTTGGAATGGGCATCCAGATAGCATGGTATTTGAAAGTACTGCAATGGATTTACATGGAAACCGATTGGCCACACAAATCACTTGGAAGGTACCAATATCGCAGGGCGCCATGGATCTTTCTGGAGTAATTGTCGTAATTGCAGACATAACAGACAGAGTGCGTGCAGAGGACGAACTTCGAAAATCCGAGGAACGGTACAGAACAATCATTCAATCTCTGGAAGATGTTGTGTTTGTCTATGATTCTCACAACAAGTATGCACAGGTATATGTGTCTGAGAGAAGTCTGGCCCTCGAACCTGCAGAAGAACTTCTTGGAAGGCCCATTGAGGAAGTTCTGCCTCCTGATATAGCAGAGATGCACACGGAGGCCTTTACGCGGGTTCGCCAATCAGGATCAGGAGAGCATATTGATTACGCACTTCAAATCGAAGGTGCACTTCATTGGTTTTCGGCGGCCTTGACCCTTCATGAAGACGGTATCAGCATTGTATCGCTTGTGAGGAACATCACAGCGAGAAAGGAAACAGAACAGGAACTTCGAGAGAACGAAGAACGCTTTACGCTGTTTGCAGACAATATCCCAGGTCCTGTTTTCATCAAGGATAACGAATCAAACATGCTCTATATCAATAAATACATGAAGGAAACTATTGGAATAGAGGATGGAATAGGGAAGAACACTGCCGAAGTCTTTCCATATAACATTGCTGAAGCAATGATTAATGACGATAGGCGGGCAATGAATGAGGGACCGATTCACATAACTCAATTCATTCCTGATCGAAATGGCGAAACGCACGTTTACCAAACCTCAAAGTTTCCAATACGCAGAGAGAATAAGGCAGACCTCCTGGGAGGAATTGCCCTCGATGTCACTGAAAAGACAAAAGCAGAGGAAGCAATTAAGGAGTCAGAAAAGAAGTATCGCAGACTTTACGAGAGCATGGAAGACGGATTTGTAGGGGCAGACAATGATGGCAACTATATCGAGTTCAACCAGGCATATCTTGAGCTCTCTGGATATGAAGAGAATGAACTCAGAAATCTCAGCTGTTGGGATCTCACACCGACCAGATGGCATGAAATGGAAGAGAGAATCAACATAGACCAAGTTCTGGTTCGAGGGTATTCCGATCTCTATGAGAAGGAACTACGCCGAAAGGATGGAACTATTGTCCCTATTGAGATACGGGTGTATCTTTTAAAGAATGAAGATGGCAGACCAACAGGAACCTGGGCAATCGTTCGTGATATTTCACTAAGAAAGCGTGCTGAAGAACAACTCCGAGAAGAACGTGATACAGCTCAGCGTTATCTCGATATTGCTGGTGCAGCAATCATTGTGATTGATGTAGATGGACGGATCCATCTCATGAATAGGAAGGGACTAGAGACCATAGGTTATGAGAATGAGGAGGTGCTTGGTAGAAACTGGATCGACCTTGTCATTCCCCGAAATGAATCGGAAACAGCGACAGAACTCTTTCATGAAATTCTCAAGGATGATAGTCCTGATGAGGGAGGCTTCAAGATAGCTATTATCACAAAAACTGGCGAGGAACGGATAATCTCATGGAGATACCGCGTGCTACGAAACGATTTTGGAAATGCAATTGGTCTGCTAGCCTCTGGAGAGGATATAACACAGGCCACAATTGCTGAAGCAGCACTACGCAATTCTGAAGCAAAATACAAGCAATTGGTAGAACAGTATACGCAAGGAGTAGCGATTATAGCCATACCTCTCAGAATCGCCTTTGCGAATAGGGCAATTGGCGGATTCCTAGACTGTACTCCCGAAGAACTAATGTCGCTGTCATCAGAGGAGATAAGGGACCTAGTTCATCCGGAAGACCTTCCTGACATGTTGAATAGACTCACGGAACTTATGAATGGAAGACAACCAGAAGAAATCCCTGCTGTTATGAGAGTCATAAGGCAGAATGGAGAAGTCAGATGGCTGGAGATCCTCGGACGGCGAGTAGAGTACGAGGGACAGTATGCAGTACAAATCGCTGCGAACGACTCCACTGAGCGAATCAAGGCTACTGAGAGGCTTCGAGAATCCGAAGAGAGGTATAGAAGGCTGTCCGATGAATCAATACAGGCGCTAGCAATACTCCAAGATGGAAGATACGTCTATGCAAACCCTGCATTTGCATCGATTGTAGGGTATTCTCTTGAGGAAATTCTGGATTTTTCCTCTGATGAAGTATGGAATTTGGTGTACCCTGAGGACAGGGCTGAATTGGATAGAAGAAATGAAGAGATGTGGAAGGGAGGGTCTGTGACACCCAGACATAGATTCCGCTATGTCAGAAAGGATGGAGCTGTACGATGGGTTGAGTCCTTCGTAAAGACGATTGAATATGAAGGTCGTCGTGCATTTCAGATTCTTGAAATTGACATAACTGCTCGGATGGAGTCCGAAAAGGCTCTGCGAGACAGTGAAGCAAAATATAGGAAACTTGTTGAGCATGCAACCCTCGGTATAATGATTGTAAGAGTAAGTCCGATTGAAATCGCCTTTGCAAACGATGCTTTTCTAGAAATAATCGGTTCTTCCCGCGATGAACTTCTATCTCTCTCAGAAGAGCAAATCGGAAATCTAATTCATCCTGATGACTATGAAAGACTGCCCATGCTAATGGCAGATATCCTAGAGGAGTCAACTCAAATGGACTTGCCCCTCATCCTAAGGGTAATCAGAAATGACGGGAAAATGCGGTGGGTTGAGCTTCGAGGAAGCAAAGTGGAATTTGAAGATGAACCGGCTATTCAAGCCACCGTAGTGGATATCACCGAACGTATCACGGCTGAAACAGAACGTCAAAAGGCAGAAGATGATTTGAAAGCTGCAGCAGACACCGCCATGCTGTACCTAGACCTTCTCGGGCATGATATGAGAAACCGACTTCAAGCGATTCAAATTGCCACAGAGCTCTTGCAGTTCGACGAATCGCGTCCCGAAGCACTCCGAACGATTGAAAAGGTACTGGATCTCGTTCAATCCTCGGAAGCGTTAATTAACAAGGCGCACGCCACAAGAGGCCTTCTTTCGGCACCTTTGGAAGATGTGTCGTTGCTTCGGACACTAAAGGATACCTTGACAACTGTGGAAACGCGATTTGATGATGTTGACATTGACGCAAAGTACAATGTGGACCAAGCGCATATTATGGCAGATGAGTACTTGAGTCACCTATTGTTAAATGTCTTAGAGAATGCAGTTATTCACAACCAGACCACGGAAAAACGAATGTGGATTACTCTTACAGAGAAGCGCGGCGGATTTGAGCTATCAGTGGCCGACAATGGCGAAGGAATTGAAGATTCGCGAAAGAGTAGCCTCTTTGACCAAGATCGCAGATTTGGTGGTTTGGGACTTCATCAAAGCCAGAGAATCATCTCAAAGTATGGCGGCACGATAGAGGTTGGAGACCGAGTGCTAGGAAATAGCCGTAAGGGAGCAAAAGTGGCTCTTTGGTTCCCCAAAGCATAGTCATTGTTAGTATTGCATTCAAAACAACAATCCATAGGATAAGTTATTCTATTATCACTTCTACAAGCCCGTCTACTTTAGGTAAGAGACTTTGGCGATTAGAAACCTGTCTGCTCTCTTTGCAACAGAGGATGGGTTCAGCTCGCGCAAATTGAGTTCCATCTTCCTAGATTGACTATCAAGCCAGATCTCTCTAGCGTCACGGGCAACAATACTAGCCGCAGCCACTGCCATTACATCTTCGGCACGAGGCTTCTGAATCAGTCGAATCAATGTTGTATCAAGAACTCTTTCAAGACGAAGCTTTGTCTTGATTCTTGAAAACTCGTCAATGACAACACTGATCCCGTCTTCTTTGACGGCCCTACGACACTCCGAAATCGCCTTTGCGTGGCCCCAAGCAAGCAAATCGTTGAGATTCTTGCCCTCTCTCTTCAGTTCGTCGAATCGCCGGTTGAAGGTTTCAGGAGAGAGCAGAACCACCTTGAAGGAAATGCAATTCCTCTTCACATCCTTGGCCAAGTCATAGATTTGTTTTAGCTTCAGCTCTTTGCTGTCCATGACGCCTAATGACCTAAGAATGGCTGATTGCAAGGAATTCAGGGCAACTGCCGATATCACCAATGGGCCAAGCCATTCTCCCTTTCCAGCTTCATCCGACCCGATTATGGTAGACTCGGTTTCGGCGGATTTATAGATCTCCTGAACGGAATTCTGGAGCAATGCACGGGAATAGATATCAGAAGCAACAACCTTTCCAGTGGTGTAGGCAATTATCGAAGCCTCACCGAAGGACAATCTGAACGACTCAAACTTGGTCTTTGTCCTAGTCTCAAGAGTCCTAGAATCCTTGAGAAGTGCAGACTTCAGAACGCCCAGTTTCTCAACATCGATCTTGATCACATGGAAGTCCATTCTCTACTTACCTCTATCTAAGATGAATGACCTCGCCAGCAGAAACCAAATGCTGCCCATCCCTATTCTTCACAATCAGTCCTCCGCTTGCATCTATTTCAACTGCTGTCCCTCTAAGATTTTCGGTCGACAATCGCACCATTACGTCTCTGCCTAGAGTCTCACAGATTTCTGCATAGTTCATGAGAATGGAATCGAATGCACGTGTTTCATAGACTTCCTGCAGTTGAGAGTCCGCATTATTGATGATGCTAGATGCAAGTACTTCGCGAGTCGGAACAACGTGTGACTCCTCTGCAATCGTTGTCATCGTATTTCGTAGTCTGTCAGGAAAATCCAAGATTTGTGAGGATATGTTGATACCAATTCCAAGAATTGCCACTAGTCTGCCCTTCGTAGTGGGCACGAGTTCACTGAGTATCCCACCCAGTTTCTTCCCATTCACAAGTAGGTCGTTTGGCCATTTCAATCGTGCTTGAAGTCGTGCAGTTTCTTCCAATGCAGAGACAGCAGCATTGGCCAGCATGATACCCAACAAAGGACTTGAGGCAGCGCCTGCAGGGGGTTGTAGGACAATGCTGAGATATAGTCCCCCCAGCGGCGAATACCATCTCCGCCCATGGCGCCCTCTACCATTGACCTGCCTATCGGCAATCACTATGATTCCTTCGCTGCCGCCGTCATCAATCAGTCTCTTTGCTACGAGATTCGTGGACAATGCCTCTTCTAGACATATGATTCGTGGAGATATCACTTTTGTATCTAAGCCACTGAGAAAAATCCCGGAATTGACCATAGTTCATCCATCATAGATTGATATTGCGGTTTTCCACAAAAGAGTCATCGCGGATTCCTTTCAGCGAGTACTTATATTATGTATGAATTAGCGAATTCCAGACAGGTGAGCCAAATGCCCAGCTTGGCCGGAGCAGTCATTCTACCCAAGCACAGAAAGACGCTGCTATTTAAGAATAGAGACATGATCAATCGGAACCATAAGGACGAGCTTTTCTATGACGTCGATTGTTTTGGGATTCGAGGAGTGGACAATGTTACAGAAAAGGTAGGTGGACTTGCCATTGGAGTAAATAACCACGGTCTTGCTGCAGCAAACACTCATGTAAGAAACATGGATGACCCTTCATACTACCTTCTAACGGAACAGATTTTGATGTTCGCTAAGGATGCTGAAAATGGGCTTGGAATGGTACGCGATCACCTTAGATCCGGCCGCAAATACCAATGGGGTAATCTTGTACTTGCAGACCGTGATTCGATTCTTGTGATTGAGCTTGCAGGTGACGAACATTCCGTTGAGTGGTCGGAACGAAAAGCTCTCAGAACAGCGCATCACATCATGCTAGACACGGAAGGGGTCCTAAGATCTAGCCATACACGAGCAGATGAGTACTCGAACTCAGTGAAGCGGGTTGAGAGGGGCTATGATCTAATACGGAAGGTTTCAAGTGTGAGTGATGTGTTCAATATCCTAAAAGACCATGGGGATAATCTTGGACAGAGCAGCCTCTGCAAGCATGCCGAGGCATATGGAGACCATGCAACAACTATGAGTTATGTTGTAGAAGTAGACTACTCGGTAGATACTGCTAGACCAAGGATTGTATTTCATGTGGCAAAAGGAAATCCATGTCAATCAGCATTTGCATCAATACCAATAGTCTTTCCTGCAGACGAGGAGATAATGAAACGGGCGGCCCAGTTCTATCATGGTGATGAATAAGAGCATTTATGATATGAGAACTACTTGCCCAAATTGAATCCTACAAGATCACAAAATGCCTATTTTTGTATAAAAAGAAATCAAATCATAATGTTTGTGAATAGATTTATAGTTCTTTAGTCTAATATATAGATATTGCGTGTGCTTAAGGAAAGCATTGGAGAATTGCTTTTCGCGTAAAGCTAAGGGGAGATATCTTAATGAAGAAGAAACCCTATTTGTTTATGATAGTGTTTTCACTTGTCTTTATTTTGGGAAACATCGTATGTAGCATACCTACTACTCCGATCGATCCTGCGACCTCTTCCCAGTCCTTGCTTGGAGAACCAAATCCACCAGTAGGGGTAGAACCAAGGAGGAATGTGGAAGATAATGAATTAGGTGTTCCTGAGTCTAAGGAAACTGCGAACGTCCGGAATTTCAACAAAACATTCGAACAATGCAAGATCGATCCAACGACTGGTGATTTTGTCTATACAAAGAATGAAATCGCGTACGACTGGGTGGATGCTACCAGTGGATCGTGGAACGATTTGAGCATGGACAGCTATGTAGCGCTAAGCCTGCCATTTAGTTTTCCATTCTATGGAGAAACCTTTACGACTGTGTATGCTTCAAGACACGGCTGGATGTCCTTCTACAATACTGAGCCGTCCTCACCGTGGATCGGAATTGGGTCCAGTAGTGAGTCCGCTTGGTATGCTGTTGCGCCATATGCCACTCCTATCAGTTTGGAAAATGGGAACCCAGGAGTCTATACTCTTTCCCTAACTTCGCCCAATCGCTTTGTTGTTGAGTACAACAACGTGTACTCTGAGTATATGCCCTATGTGCTAGTTGGTACCTATCAGATCATATTCTATGAGAATGGCACCATCGATTTCAACTATGACTTGGTTGAGAACGAGTACGAGCTACCGTATTCTACAGGTATCAATCACGGTGCCATTTACAGCAACTACGTAGACCACACGTTTGGCTCATTTCCGGTCGACGATTTGACCCTCCGGTTTGCTCCTCCAGAGAGATGGGTCTTCATCACATCATCCGACATGACTGCCTCGACCGACTACACACTCACGTGGGTTGGTGATTCCAATGTCACAATTGATGAGTATCATGTGTTTGTTGACTATTCCTACTATGATAGCACAACTTCCGATTACATGGACTTGACAGGACTCAGTACTGGCTGGATTTATACCGAAGTCTATATGGAAACGGGAGGACATAACTACACGGTGGGAATGCAGCTCCTTGTGGACACTGATACACCAATAATATCAATAGACTACCCATCTGACCCTGGTGAGCTCTACGATGCAAAGGTCAATTGGACTGCATATGATCCAACCTCATACATTTCTTACTATGATATCTTGATCGATGGAATCTATCTCAAGACAGTTGATGGATGGATAACAGAAACATACGTGGTCATTCCAAATGAGCAATATCATAACATCACCGTCGTTGCATATGACGCACTTGGTCACTTCGATTGGGATTATTCAATAGTATGGTATGAGAGGACTGTCCCAGCTGCCGGATTCGTTCGCACCCACGATGAAAGCGGCCTCTGGGAACTGCAGGATTACTACCATAATCTTGGGTATCTTAACGACGAGATTTACACCTCTCTTACTTCAAGCCTCCTCAGCTGCTATGATGTCATCTTTATTGGTGGAGGAGGGACGATGTGGCCAAGTGAGGACATGACAGGGTTGACGGACTATGTCGATGGTGGAGGAATGTTGGTTGCATGCTATGATTGGGGATTCGCTGTAGGTCTAGATTCCGTGATGGAGAACTACGGCATTAGTGTTCATTCCGCAACTTACACTTATGGTGACAACACAACCTACTTCGAAACCAATCATCCGCTGATGGAAAACGTCGCGCAACTTCAGCACTCCGGTATGGAATACACATTTGATCTGAGCTTTCCTTCAAAGGAGTTCATCCGTTCAGCTGACGGACTGAACATTATCGGATCAATTCTCGAATTGGGTCCCTCGAAGATTCTGTGCATTGACTATTCGTTCACCTATGACATTTACAGGTCAGACAACTACATTTTCTTTGAAAACATCTTCACACACTGGCTGGCTATGGAGGATCATGACCTAGGTGTGGTCTTGGACGTACCGACATCGGCTGGGCAAGGTCAAGCTGTTGATGTTCATGTGTATGTTGTCAATCAAGGCATCTCAACTGAAATGGGCTTTACCATTGAGCTGTGGGTAGACGAAGTTCTTAAGGACTCACTCTTTGTGAGTTCTCTGGATTCAGGTGATTGGGCGGAGCTGCCCACTTCCGTACTCGTGCCTTCACAAAGCGCTATGAATGTAACTGGGTACGTCGCCCCTGTGCCCGGGGAAACACTCCTCTACAACAACAGACATGAGAGAAACATTCGTGTGGTCTCTTTGACCATATTCAGTCCAATCCCAGATCAGGAAGTACAGGGAGGCCTTGTCTTTGTGAACTACACGACGGCAGACTCACCGAATCTACAGAATATTACAGTCTTTGTAAACGAAGTCTGGGTAACTCGTCTCTATGATGTTGCAGACATGATAGACCTTGGGATGTTCGTGCCAGTTTTCCAGAATGGCTCGAATACGATAACTCTGATGGGGCATTGGGTTGGAGGAGGTATTGCAAACGCAAGTGTCACGATTGAGTCTTACTATGTAGTTCCTAGGATAGAACCATCCTATGGAGACTATCTAAACTTCACCTTGGCACCCAATGACATGTCGTATTCACAAGATATGAACTTCACATTCACTGATTGGATTTCTCCATTTGTAGTAAACTGCACCATGATCGTCAATCAGACCTCTGGGGGCATCCCGATCATGTATCTGGAAACCTGGATTGCAGTCAACGTCCTCAACGGATATATATCCGATGGTTGGCCTGGAGCACCAATCGAACAGAGCTGGGTGTATAGACATTGTTTCATTGTGCCTAGTACCCTTACACCTGAAACTGTACCGTACTCAACCTACTTAGATGACGAATCGCCCTTAGCGTCTGGGGCCGGCCCAGCAGGGGTTCTTATGGACTGGAACCATGTGCTGATGTTGGATGTCCCCAGCGAGTGGAATGGGTATGATACTTATAACCTCACCATGTCGATGAGTGGAGTACCCCTCACCGTGATAGTTCTTCAATGTACAGGACTGCTCGTTGCCATGGACCAAGCAGGATATATTGGAGGAGAGGCTGTAACTAATCTGCTTCCACCAATTGCGAGGGCTCCGGTAGCGTCGAGTCCTGATGATTTCTCAGTCGAGTACGACACAACAAACAATACTTTGGAATGGCTTGTATCAGGGAATAACGCAGACTACTACATCGTCTATCAAAATGATATACCAATGCCTGCTGACGATTGGTATGTTGGTGTTCCAATTGTTGTGGATCTAGATGGTCTTGACGTCGGGGTCTACAACTTCACCTTGATGCTTTGGGATGTCAATGGAGAGTGGACTAGCGACATCGTCTGGATTACTGTGGAAGACACGACGGCGCCTATATTGGACCATCCAGATGATCTTGAGATGTCACTTGGCGATTCTGAATTCATCACTTGGAACCCCTATGACAGCTCTCCAGATCGGTATGAAATACTCGTTGATGACTCGATTGTCGAAGGCGGTCCGTGGGACGGTTTGTCCGTATCTTACGAGTACTTTGCCACTGAAGTGGGCGTCTTCAACGTCACAATTGCTGTGTATGATGTCTACTCGAATTGGGCTTCAGACACAGTGTGGGTGACTGTTGCTGCGCCGGTTGGCGGACTCACGATAGTCGAACCAACATCGAGTCAGACTGTGGTAGGAGGCCAAGTCTATGTTCTTTATGACCCACTTGAATCGGACTACCTAGAAACCCTTGATATCTATGTCAACGACGAGATGATATCCTCAATGTTGATCCACATATCACTAGAGTGGGAAGTTATGGTGCCGGTCTTTCTGAATGGCACGAATAATATAACACTAGTAGGTCACTGGACTGGTGGATCCATTGCTAGCGATTCTGTACTTGTGGAGTCAGTGAACGTTCTCCCCATATTCTGGCCAAAGTCAGGGGACTTCATCCAGTACAATGTCACAATCACCTCTGCAAACATGTATCAGTACTATGATATCAGCTTTGATAGCTGGCTGTCCGAATTTGAGGCAAGATTGTCGATGCATTACATCATAGTGCACTCTGGAATGGTCATCATGGACGAAACCGACTGGGTCATCGTAAATGCGCTCAATGGATACATGTCATATGGTCCCACGGGCTGGACGTCCATGTGCTACATGTTTGTCCCCGGCTTTTCAGCGCCCGAGGTGACTCCGTACTCCACGTATCTGGAAGACTACGTGCGCCCAGTGGCCAGTATTGGAGACAAGGCACCACTGTCAATGTGGAACATGCTTCAAACTGTAACAAGCTATGACATCTGGAATGGCTATGCCGTGATAGTATCAAACGGCGTATTTACTGGAACCGTCACGTACCTCCAGTCTACGGGCATGCTGATTGAGATGTGGCAGAACGAAGGGGACGTGCATCTGTATATTGTCGACACCAACATGCTTCCGCCAGCCGACAGGGCGCCAATAATGAACAGTCCTGAAGACTTCGAAATCCTAGATACGAGCGATGACAACGGAATCATGTGGGTGGCATCAGGAAATCTTCCCGACGTCTATCAAGTCCTGTGCAATGGAGTGCAGGTGGACTCTGGGGATTGGTCAATCGCTGAACCAGTCACCTACAATTTTGGTCTGCTGAGTGCTGGTACTTGGAATTTCACAGTTGTCTTCCACGATGAAAGCGGCTCTTGGGCGAGTGACACGGTCATGGTGACTGTGATATCTACCACCACAACAACGACAACCACAACAACGACAACCACTACAACGACGACAACGACCACAACAACGACGACCTGGATTCCGCCTGATGTGATGATGATAATCATAATCGGCGGATGCGGAGCTATTGTGATAATAGTCATCATCATACTAATGCTGAAACGTCGTCCTTGAGAACAAATGATTCAGTTGGCGCTCAGGATCGAATTGGTCCTGAGCGAATCCTCTTTTTTCACGATGCAGTTCAAGAGAGTTGCATACTTGCGAATTGCTTTCAAGCCGATTGCATTACAAGGCAGGTTCCATACGTTAGCAACGCCCATATTCCTTTATGCAGATAAATATATAATTATAATCCTCTGTTTAATCCCTAATACTATTTTAGTATTTTTTACATGCTCTTGAATGTTATAAGCATTCATATATGTAGATGCATAGACATTAGAATAAGCTCTTCCACAACATACATGACAGTCAGATAGGGATAAGCAGAACTGTCAGGAGAGTAAAATGTCATCACAAGCCGAGGCGAACCAAGAATCTACTTGGAGGTGGTGTGAAGGCATTCCGCCGTTAGATCCAGTGGACCCCCGACATTCGTTGAGCCTCTTGCTGGTTGCAGAAGCAAGAGAAGGACAACGGTCGCCAAAGAAATCCATTGATAGCACCCTTCCAAAGCAAGAAGAAGAGAAGAAACACCTGGATAACTGAATAAACAATATTGAGATTAGTATCCGCCATCGAGCCCACAGGCAGTATCACGGGCCGTATCAATCAGGAATAGAGAGCTTTGCAAAGATGCATCCCTAGGTGATATCAGAAGCGCCCTTTGGAGGCTTTTCCTGCTTCATTTCTGCAAGTCTCAGGAGTTCTATCTCTTTCTCCTTATTCCTGAAGAAAGCGTAGAATAGAACGATACCTAGAGCATAAAGCCCGGCTACTAGGAGATAGGGAAGTCTATAGAACCCAGCAGCCAGTAGTGCACCACCTATGTTAGCAGCTACACCCCTGACAAATGAATCTCCAGACCTAACAACACCAGTGGCCGTTGCCCGTTCTTCCTTCCTTAGTCCTTCCATAAAGAAGGCAGATGAAACAGGACCGGCCATATTCATCAAAACGTTTCTCACAACATAGGCAACAACCGCGAGGTAGATGGTAGGAGCCCACGAAATCATAAGAAGAAAAGGAATGGATAGGGCTTCTGTGAACATGATGGTGCGTACCTTACCAAAACGGTCTGCAAGTGCCGGTGCACTGAAATTGCCCACTGCAAGGATGATTGTGTTTATTCCAAAGATTAAGCCAATGAGCTCATCTCCCGCTTGGAACTCATTCTTGAAGAAAAGGTTGAAGAACAACACAATCATCCCAGCTCCCAGACCAATTGCTGAAACAGATGATGTGTACTTCCCAATGAATCCCCAATTTGTAACATGTCTGAAGCTTATCTCAAGTTTGAACTCCACTACTGAGTCTTTCGACATGGAGAGTAAGATAACGAAAGCAATAGCCAGCGGAATGAAACTGAACCAGAGAGTATACCTGTAGGCCCAAATTTGAGTCGTGGAGGATCCGAGAAAATCGAAGAAGAAACCCGGCAGATAGCCACCACATAGATTTCCCGCAAGAATCGCGAGAAGAGAGATACCACCACTGAATCCGAACAGGTGAGCTCGTTCCTCGGACGTCGAGAGGTCAGTGACATAAGGCCCCCAAGCGACTTGAGTGAAACCGTCGGCCAGTCCGAGAAGTATCTGTGACAGGATGAGGATGATAGGTTCGATCATGGTGTATTGAATGAGTACCATTAGAAGAGATATCAGACTGGCAACTATGATTATTCCCTTTCGGCTTCTTCTATCGGTTAGCATTCCGGCGGGGATTGCAACTAGGGCGGTGGCAAACATTGACACGGAAAGAAAGAAGCCCAGAAAACTTTCTTCAAAAGAAGGTAGGCTGACGATGTAAAGGTTGAAAACAACATTACTTACACCATAGGCAAAGGAATCCATTGCACTGATTGCGATCCACAGACGAGCATCCTTCTTGAAGAGACGGACTTTGTCTAAGTAGCCCAATTTGCGTTCTTCGCTCAATGGCACACAGTCTCCAGAATGAATTACTTTCCTGGCGAAAATCTCATTCCCTTTATTCATTGCTCTTTGAACATGAACCACAAGGCTAAAACCAAATCACTTGCCATGTGTAACACATGAAGACCATTGACCTTCGTAGCGATACAGTAACCAAGCCAACTGACGAGATGATACAAGCCATCGTCAAAGCTCACGAAAAAGACAGATTCGGTGATGATGTTATAGGAGAGGATGAGGTTGTCAATGAGCTTCAGGAAAAAGCGGCTCAAGAATTAGGCAAAGAGGCAGCTCTTTTGGTGACCTCAGGAACTCAAGGCAACGTTATAGCACTGCTGGCCCAGACCAAGCGTGGTGATGAGATCATAGTTGAGGAGCAGTCACATACCTTCATGTTCGAAGGCGGCGGGATGTCAGTATTGGGAGGGCTCTATCCAAGACCCGTCAAGGGCGTCAAAGGCTATATTCTCCCAGAAACCTTGAGAGATGCCGTAAGACCGGATGATGCACACTATCCTCAATCGGGAATGGTTGTGGTGGAGAATACACACAATTATGCAGGTGGAACTGTTACGACTTCGCAGCAGGTCAGAGAATTGGCGGAGGTTGCACGAGAATACAATCTACGTATTCATTGCGACGGAGCTCGTTTGTTCAATGCTGCTGTTGCTCTCAATGTTCCTGCAAAGAAGCTTGTCGCCGATGTCGATAGTGTACAGATCTGTTTGAGCAAAGGTCTCTCAGCACCAGTTGGCTCCATTGTAGCTGGGACCGAAGAGTTCATTCATGATGCACATAGACTGAGAAAGAAACTAGGTGGCGGAATGCGTCAGGCCGGCATCATTGCCGCCCCAGGAATCGTTGCACTTGAGAAAATGATAAACAGGCTGAAGGATGACCACACCAATGCAAAGATTCTCTACAGCCATCTGTCTAGGATTCCAGATCTGGAGATCGAAGAGCCAGAAACGAACATTATCTTTGTTGGCCTTCAAAACCTCGACCTAGACGTTCCAAAGCTATCTCAGGAGCTGAAAAAACGAAACATCTTGATTTATGGTGAATATGGGACAAGAGCGAGATTCGTAACTCACCGCATGATTTCCAAAGAAGACATTCTGAGAACAGCGGAAGCTGTGGCGGAGATACTTGTCGGGAAGAGCTAGTGGGCTGAGTCCTGGGGCTCTTCGCATAGCTCGATTAGCACGCCCCCAGTAGACGTGGGGTGGACGAAGGCAATTCGCATATCATGAGCGCCGATACGTGGTTTCTTGTCGATCAACACCGCACCATTTTCCTCATGGCATCTTAGTGCCTGTTCAATGTCATCTACCTTGATGGCAATGTGATGAATGCCAGATCCACGCTTGGACAGGAACTTGGCGATTGGGCTATCTCTCGAAATAGGTTCTAGGAGCTCAATCCGGCTCTCGCCGACTTGCAGAAAGGCGACTCGCACCTTCTGCTCAGCCACTACCTCGGATCCCCGGTACTCAAGCCCCAGACCATCTCTGTAGTAGGGCAACATGTCATCAATCTTCTCAACTGCAATCCCGATATGGTCTATTTTGTCAACAGTCATCAGATGATCCCTCATAGAATGTCAGGAGCCTTATACTCTCCAAAGACACTTCGCAAAACTCCACAGATCTCACCCAACGTGGCATAAACCTTTACTGCGGCCAGAATTGCCGGCATCAGATTCTCAGAACCCTCTGAAGCAGCTCTAAGCAAGTCCAAGGCCTCCTCGACATCCTGCTCATTGCGGGTGTCTCTTACCTTCATAAGCCGGGAAATCTGTTCTTCCTCGGACTTCGGATCGACTTTAAGATAGTCGAATGTCTGCGTTTCATCTGCTATGAACTCGTTCACTCCGACAACGATTCTACGTTTCCGATCCACATCACGCTGAAATTCGTAGGCGCTTTCATGAATCTCGCGCTGAATGTAGCCCCTCTCGATTGCATTGGGAGAACCCCCCATCGAATCGATTTCCTTAATATACTTCAGTGCACCCGTCTCAATCTCGTTAGTGAGTGATTCAATGAAATAAGATCCTGCAAGTGGGTCTATTGTATCAGCCACTCCGCTTTCATGAGCAATGATTTGTTGGGTCCTAAGAGCAATCTGTACCGAATCGCGCGTCGGAAGAGATAAGGCCTCGTCGCGTGAGTTTGTGTGTAGCGACTGTGTTCCACCCAGAACGGCCTGAAGCGCCTGAAGTGTGACTCGCACAACATTATTGTCAGGTTGCTGTGCCGTTAGCGTGCAACCAGCTGTTTGCGTATGAAATCGCATCATGAGAGACCGCTCCTCTTTCGCTCCAAAGTGTCCTTTCATTATTCTGGCCCAGAGCCTGCGTGCAGCTCTGAATTTTGCTACCTCCTCAAAGAAATCAGAATGACTGCCGAAGAAGAAAGACAAACGAGGAGCAAATGCATCTACATCCAATCCAGCCTTCATTGCTGCTTCCACATAGGCAATCCCATTTGCAATGGTGAAAGCAACTTCTTGGATTGCGGTGGATCCCGCCTCCCGAATGTGATAGCCCGAGATAGAAATGGTGTTGAATAAGGGAAGGTGTTCACCGCAGAATGCAAAGATGTCAGTTATGAGACGCATTGATGGAGCAGGAGGAAATATGTACGTGCCACGAGCAACGAACTCCTTCAGAATATCATTCTGGATTGTTCCTCGTAGCTTGTTCATTGGTACACCTTGTTTCTCAGCAACGGCGATATACATGGCAAGAAGTACGGATGCAGGTGCGTTAATGGTCATAGACGTACTGACCTTGTCTAGGGGAATCGAATGGAAGAGAACCTCCATGTCTGAAAGAGTGTCGATTGCGACTCCAACTTTTCCAACCTCTCCACGGGCAAGTTCATTATCGGAATCATAGCCAATCTGAGTGGGAAGGTCGAAAGCAACGGAGAGTCCTGTTTGTCCCTGTTCAAGTAGAAAACGAAAGCGTTCATTGGTTTCTTTGGCGGTGGCAAAGCCACTATACTGCCGCATTGTCCAAAGTCGCCCGCGGTACATTGTAGGTTGAACGCCCCGCGTGTATGGGAATTCTCCCGGAAATCCCAAGTCACTTTCATACTCAAGGCTAGACACATCAGTAGGGGTGTAGAACCTCTTCAACGGCACTCCTGATATTGTTTTGAACTCCTCAATACGCTCAGGATGCGTCCGAAGTGCTTTGCCCAAAGTGGACTCAGTCCAACGCTTTTCTCCCTTTCTTAGGCGCTCAAGATCATCCATTAACCAGCATCCTCCCTATACTTCAAGAGAAAATCCATAACAAGCTTCTCAGCCACGGTATATGGGTCCTCATTTCGCTTTGCGATTCGTACAATCGCCTCATTGTACTCTGGTCTGCCACGAAGCTCTGTAAGAAGCTGATGCGTCAATTTGTATTCCATCATTTGCTCTAGTTCGTCTCTGCTGCGCTGAAGGCCTCGTTCTTCCAAGAGACCGCTATCACGAAGACAGGAGATGTGCTCACTGATTTTGTCAACGAGCTCTGCCACTCCTTCACCAGTTCGAGCATTGGTAAGAAGAACAGGAGGTCTCCATGGTTTCTCTCGTATATCCGTTTCAAGCATTGCATTTATCTCAGCCCCCTTTCGTTCGGCACCCTCAAGGTCAGATTTGTTCACAACGAAGATGTCTGCGATTTCCATTATCCCTGCTTTGATTGCCTGGATATCATCACCACTTCCGGGAACATCAGTTACAACGACAGTATGAGCCAATTCTATAATCTCGACCTCGGATTGACCAGCCCCGACAGTTTCAACCAAGATTACATCCTTACCGAACGCATCCACAGCTCTCACAGCTTCAGCAGTTGACCGTGCCAGCCCACCAAGATGGCCTCGCGTCCCCATGCTTCGAACATACACATCATCGTCAAGTGCATGTTCCTGCATTCGAATCCTGTCGCCAAGAAGCGCCCCTCCCGAAAATGGACTTGAAGGGTCCACGCAGATTATTCCCACGGTCTTCTTCCTGCGACGCAACTCCTTCGTGATTTGTGTGACAAGTGTGCTCTTTCCCGATCCGGGTGGGCCAGTCACGCCAACAATATGCGCGCGTCCAGTATGTCGATACAGCTGAGAAAGTGCCTTTGGAGCTCTGACATCTTCATCCTCGATAAGAGACAGGAGTCGGGCTAGTGAGCGTCTCTTCCCCGCCAGAACGCCCTCCACTAATTCATCGACTGACAATAGAAACTGCTCCATTTTGGAAGGATCAAGTCCTCACGTGGGACTGAATATACTCAATAATGGATTCAAGAGGGGTGCCTGGACCAAAGATCTCTGCAATACCCGTCTTCTTCAGTCCAGGAACATCATCTTCAGGGATGATGCCGCCTCCCACCACTAGGATGTCATCGGCATCTTCTTTCTTGAGCAATTCCATGACCTTGGGGAATAGCGCCATGTGGGCTCCGCTGAGTATACTTAGGCCAATACAATCAACTGATTCATCAATCGCGGCTCTGACAATCATCTCTGGAGTCTGCCGCAAACCAGTGTAAATCACTTCCATTCCAGCATCTCGGAGGGCACGAGCAACAACTTTGGCCCCACGGTCATGTCCATCCAGTCCGGGTTTGGCAACGAGAACACGTATCTTCTTCGTCGAATTCAAGGACCCACCTCGCTTTGGGTTAGACACGGGAGAACCTCGTGTCGAGATATAAAGGCTTTCGATTGCCAGTGTCACCATCAAAACTCAAGATTATTATGCGACAAAATAATACAATAGATGAGGTGGAGAATTCAATGGCAGCAACCCCTGATGAAATGACTCAGTACGACTGGTTTGGACAGGCAAGAATACATGAGGTCGGCGGCAACTTTGACGGGGCTCTAAAGGCATATGAAAATGCGATTAGGATAGACCCGAATTTTGCAAAGGCGTGGTACTACAAGGCTAAGCTGCATCTGCAAATGGGAGACAAGGCAAACGCCAAGAAGTGTGCTGAAACAGCTCTTGAGCTGGAGCCAAACTGGAAGAAACACATCGATAAGATACTCTCTCATCTTTGAATAAAGTATGCCTATAAGCGCTCCAAACGATGCTCTATTTCAGGGCTGATGATGAGTCAGGATAAAGCAGGACATATACGGCTTGGTTCAATGTCAGAATATTGCTATTCACCCACTCTATAACAATTTCGACATTTTCTTTTGATGAGATATTTGCTAATGCATCAAGAGTTGCACCACGGGTCTGTTCGGAATTCAAAAGGTCCTCGATTGTGCGTACCAAAATCATTTCCCGCACGTCAGGAGTTGTCTCTGTCAGCCAGTAGAGGATGTTGTCGCGGGCGTCAGTTTCAACACCGGCCTGAAAGGCGACCTCCTTTAAGGTAGTGCATATCTTGTCAAATACCTCCTTGTCCTGGATATCTTTCAATTCACTTTCAATGATGGAAACTATGCTCTTGGTTATCTCTGGGTTTGCACTGAGCATATCAACAAGGTCGGCCCGCGCCTTCATTGGACCATCAGGAATTTCATCCTTAGTCAAGCCTGTTTCATCTCCATATAGGATTATTCAGTCTGTTAGGTCGAATATAGATATTACTCGTGTAGTCAAGGCAAGAACCGGAGAACTTCGGACAGCGAAGAAACTACCAAATCAGGAGCAAAATGACTACCGTATTTTGCTAGAATATTGTCGAGACCGAGCCCGCGATTGTTTACCCAGATGCAGGTAAGGCCAATAGATTTCCCTCCGATAATATCGGCCACGAATTCATCACCGACAAAGAGTGTGTTCTCGGGTTTGGACCCAAGATGCGTCATGGCAAATTGAAAAGGCTGCGGCATAGGTTTGAAGGCCTTGACTACGCCACCATCAACAATAACCTCAAAAAAACCGCTCACACCCAATTTTCGAAGGATTATCTGAGCGTTCCCCTCAAACGAGTTCGTGATGACGCCCATGGGGATACCAAGGTTTCGGATTCTGGTGAGGATCTCCAATGTGCCATTCGCAAGCTCCGACATTTCAATATGTAGATTCTTTAACACCGTAGTACCTTCATCAATTATCTTGTCTTCCACCTCTAATTTCATTGAGAATAGTGCAAGTTTGGTGGCGTCTCTAATCATATAGAAGGGGCTTTTGTACGCAGCCCCACGGACAATACTCCTTATCTCTTGCTGATAGTTCTGTACCAGCTTTGTCACGTACTCCTCAAGAATCTCAGAGGGGTCCTTCAGAATTCTTTGGAGCAGGAGCTCGCTTGCTCTGATTGGGTAGTGATTTGTATGTGTTAGTGTTGAATCGAGGTCAAAGAGTATAGCTTTGAATGAATCAAGGTCTGATACATTCAATGCAAATCGAACTCCAAGAGGCTATCCACCCTTACCCAAGTAGATTCCGTGAGGGTCAAGCTTGTGCATAATATCGATCTGTTCTTGAGTAGGCTCCTCTGTGGTAGGAACGTCATCAGGTACAACTATCTCAAACATCACATTATCCAGAATATCCTGAATCTCAAATCCAGGGTGCACAGTCATAAGGCGTATCTTCAGTGTGTCCGGATCGAAGTCCATTTGACACATATCAGTGATAACAACATCTGGACCATTTCCGACAAGAGACCACTTCTTTCGTGAGCCAGGGCCTTGCAAGTGCCCGGGACTAGTCATATAGTCAAGCTCCTTAACGAACTTACGCTTATCATGTGTCATCATGACAATGAGTCGTTTTGCGGAGGAAGCAATATCATTTCCACCTCCACTTCCAGGCAGCTTCACTTTTGGATTATCAAACGGCCCGATATATGTTGTATTGATGTTGCCGTACTCGTCAATCTGGGCGGACCCAAGAAAACCAACATCTATGCGACCTCCCTGCAGAATGAAGCCCAAAGTCTCAATCAGGCCAATTGATGCTGAACAGCCATAATAGTACCTTGAATCCGCAACAGAGAGAGGAACCTCTCTAGGACGCGCATCAATGAAACCAGCCTCTGAGATCAAGTTAATTCGTGGGGCGTGAGTTTCCTTGGCTAGCAAAGCTGCCAATAAGGGCATTCCGGTTCCGCCAAATACAGCCTCATCATTTCGTACATGTCTAGATGCACAGGCCACAAGAAACTCAATCTTGCTATACTTTACCATCTTCTTCCCTCCTTAGTACCCCCAAGGTTTACGCGCCCGCAGCTTATGCAGATTCTCCCATCCGATCTTTTCAAGATAACCCCAATGGTCATCAACGCCAAGAATATAGTTGTCAAGATACTCCTGCCACATTTCCTCTGCTCGTGTGAGTTTGTGAAACATTTGAAGATGTTCCAAGTCATAATCGTAGTAGTCATGACATTGCATGGGATGCGCGATGAAGGGGAGAATTACGATACGATCCACATAAAGTGCAGGGATCTTTGTCTGGTCAGGACGCTTTCGAATTTCATCTCCGTCAATCAATTCCTCTGCCAACACAATGAGTTTCTTTCCACATCTAGACCCTTCAACATCCTCGCCTACGATGCCATCAATTTGTGCATTTCCCTGCTGGTCAACTCGTTGAACATGGACGATGCTAAAGTCTGGTTGTACAGAGGGCACCAAACATATCTTTTCGTTGGTAAATGGGCAGTCAATGACTTTCAGTTTCTTGTCGCCCTTGAATCTTGCGTGTTTCACCATATCTGTTCCCATAAGACTGCGTATAGGCATGAAAGGGACATTGAGTGCTCCACCAAGGAACCGCATGGCCATCGCTAGGTTACTATAATCCTCAATCTGAAGCTTACCCTCAGTGACTCTTCGTCTTGCATTATTTGATAGACCTAATGCCTCTATTGCAGTGAAAGCAATCTCAAATTTGTCGGCAACACCTGCGCCACACATGATTTCAAGATCCACCTCAGATCCGCAGGTTTGAATATTGAGGCGTCTCTTGTTTTGTCTCACCAATTCATGGGCAAAGGCAATAGGTGCACGTTGGTATCCAAAGCCACCCCAAAACAGCTCCGAGCCATCCGGAACCATTTTTGCAGCCTCAGCCAGTGTTATTCGCTTATCTTCAATCTCTGGCTCTGTCAAGAGAATTCACCAATGCATAAGTCAACAGATGACTTCTGGCGGCCCTTAGAATCCTTCCTTTTATCTTTGACTAATGAAGTTCCAGAAAACAGAAAAAGAGGAAGTGACGTCTGAGTCATGTCACTTCCTTCAGGTTGAATCAACCGTTTTGAAAACGATGCCTAAGCAACCAGATTATAGCACCACTAAGAGTGAGGACCCCAGCAAATGAGAGTACTCCCATTGCAATGACCATCAGTGTGTAGTCCGGGGCTGCAGTGATTGTTGTTGTAACTGTCGTAGTGTATGTACAAGTTGTTGTAATGCATGTATAAGTAGTAGTTATCGTTGGAGAGGAAGGAATGGCCTCATTATTCTCGTCATATGCAGTCAGAACCAGTGCAGTATATCCATCGATAATAAGACCATAGCCTAATGCAATGGAGATGATTTCCTCCCTTCGTGAATAACTATCCCCAAGCAGGTTCTGGAGCTCAAGCAAGTAGGTGATACGATGCTGCGCCCAAATGTATTCGACGTGAAATTGGTTAGACGGCGCCGAACTCGCCGAATTCTCATAGTTCTCAGGACCCGAGACATAGTCAATTATGGTATCTACCGCAATAGACTCTGTGTAACGGCCACTGATCACAACCTCACTTCCATTGAAGAATGGTGATTGGTCCAAAGGTTGAAGAGTATTGACATCTTCAGCACCATTGACGCTGATGCTATATGAGTGAGCAAGAGGAGTAGCGAATTGCTCATAGAAATCAAGTATCTTTGAAGGAGCATCATCGTCCGGCTGAATGAACGCGAAGAATCCCTTGTTTTGAGCAGCTAAATTAGCCATCAGATTCTCATCAGCATCAGAACCAAAGGCAACAGTAGATATCGACACACCCAAAGTATTTGCCTCAGAGACTCCGGAAAGGATTCCGGGTGTATCCAAAATAGGTCCGGCGGTTGGTTGGCCATCAGAGAGCATGAGCATCACTTTCACATATTCACCCTCATAGAAGGTATCCAAGCCATCTGTGCACGCACCATAGAAATTAGTAGAACCTGAAGCTGTAGTTGATGAAATCCAAGATTGTGCAGTCTGCAGATTGGTTGAGCTAGCAGGTCGTGGTTCACTCCATAGAACTTCGACATCATGATTGAATCTCACAAGATTAAACACATCGTCAGAGGATAGGTCTGCAATCATAGCATTGAATGCGCTTTTTGCCTGCCTGATCTTGATATCGCTCATGGATCCTGATCTATCGATTACAAAGACATACTGTCGATATGCTCTATCTGCGACCTCAGTAATACTAGGAGCGAGGAGATAGACGAAGAATCTTTCAGTTCCATTATTGTGTACTAAGAGCTGACTACCGCCAGTTTGCCTGTCCAATGTATAGGTTACTGCAATTTCTTCCGGCAAAAAGCAGCTTGAACAGGAGTATTGTATTCTTACACCGTCTGTAAGATCGGACGCAGTGAATTCTGGAATGCCTGTGATTCTGTACCCAGCTATTGGGCCATAGTGAGACAGCACGCTCAAGTCAAAGGAGAAGTCTGCTAGAATTGAGTCAAACGTCATCGGAAGAAGAAGTGAATACAGCCCATATTCTCTTGTTAGAAGACCCTCAATATACACCGTTAAGAGGACTGCGCTGTTATTTCGTACATTGAGTGTCACGGTGTATCCGCCAAATTCACGAATAACAAGTGCCGCTATTTCATTCGCCTCTACACTGGCATTGTAGACATTAATCGCCTCATGTTCGCGCATTGCTCGTCCCCAGTATACCTCATCACCGGTGTGTACCGATATGTTGCTAAGCCTGATACCTTCCTGCATTTGGAAGAACCAGCTTGCCTCATTTGCAATATCTGATGCAGTGTTGTCTATGTGAAGAGCATAGCTAAGATTCGCGTAGTTGTCCACAATTTCGCCGCACACTGAAACAGAATCTGGTTTTAGATCGACCAGACCGGCCGATGTAAAATCAGGAGCAGCTATCAGTAAGCTTGCCATCAAAAACACCAGAATGGTTATTCCGGATAGCCTTATAGTCCGCATAAAGAAAACGTGGTTTTGATTCGATATGTTATCTCCTGTGTCGATATCGACACATTACTTAGGTCTTCGCGGAGAACTCCTAGATGAAGGAAAGAAGGAGTGATCGACCGTAGTCAGAATACACCAGAAAGGGTGTTTCAGACCTGTCTACTGCTATGGTCTTGTCTAGACCACTTGCAAATCACTCATTCGAGATAATGAGAAAAGACCACGTGTAGATAGACACACATTGAAGCGTTCTAATCGTAATAATTCTTGTCAGGACACTCCTTTTCGTGCTTCTGGAGCCTTCGGCAATCCATGCACATGCTTCTCCCTGTTCATACACGTTTGCCATAACAGACGATTATTCGGCATATTTCGCAAGAGATACTCCTTATAGCGAGCGATCTTGATCAATGATGCCATTTGTTTTGAATTGGAGGAGAAGATGAATTCCTACTCGAACTCCTGATAGACTTGCTTCAGCACGGACTGCGCTTGTCACGTCGCACGAAGATGTTACAGCATTGAAATCAGCCACATATGGCGGAAGTAGACAAGAACTAGAGGAGAGAACAAGTAAGACCAGAATAGAGAATGCAAGACGGGTCCTTATGAAACTCGAAGAATAAACGGCCATATAATGAGCAAAGCATCTCTTGCATGAAGTAGAAGAATTGTGGAAATTGGTGCATGCATTATCACTTATGATGAATTGCCATGCCGTCAGTCCAGGATAAGAGTCTGATCGCTTCTGAGAAGACTCACTCCATTCGATCTGTAGTCCGTGCATGGGGTGGTGAAGTATGTGCCTTCGTTCTCTGCTTCGGTCGGAAAGTGGTCACATCAACACTGAGCATGGATCTCCAAACAACCAATGACAGAATAAGCGCAAGAACACCTGAAACAAGAAAGAGCATTCGCAAACTATCCAAATAGACCCAGAGCAATGCTCCAAGTGGCGCTGCAAATAGACCAGTAGAGGAGATTACAGTCTGAAAGACACCCAGTGCGCGGCCTTTCATTTCTTCAGGAATACCATTTATCGAAAGCAATCGCTCTGTGGAAATCCAGATCACAATGGGAACAGACCAAGCCACATTGAGGATGAAGAAGAGCACAGGGCCGGTTCCAATACCAAGTACAATCATGATACCACCATTGGCCAGAAGGCTGAAGACCAATGCCTTTCTTACTCTGCGACCTGCAATCCCGCTTAGATTGTACATCAATGTAGCCGTAGCCAAGGAGAATGCGCTCCAAGCCAAACCATAGAACTCAAGACTCAGACCCCAATCAACTACACTTAGAATCCCAAAGTAAGGAATCATCATGCCCCAAGCTGCGTAGTACCCAACCATTGCCAATGTGAACTTCCAAAATGGTCCGCCCAAACTATGTAAGGGAACATGGCCGCCATTCTTTGCATTCTTCATCAAATGCCTCGGCATAGTTTCTTTGACCAGAACTACTGATGCAATCATGGAAACAAGAGCAAGAATTGTGCCTAGGCCAAGCAAAGACGATTGAGCAAATCCGGCATTCAGTAGAAGTACTGCAATTAGAGGACTTAGCCCGTCCATAAGGAAGGTCGGCAAAAGTACCATGGTCATTTTTCTCGACGCATTAGGTCCATCATCACTCGTTATTTGGTCGGCAGGCATTGCCCTTGATACAACTAGGACAAAGCTCCAGCCAAATGAATGAAGGCCATAGGCAATAGGAATAACAGGCCAGATTGGATGAGTCCAAAGCAAGTACAGTCCAGCAATTTGAGGAATGAAGGAGAATATCAAGGCCTTTTTTCTTCCAATGAAATCAGCTGTTACTCCCGAAATAGGATACCCTGCCAACGCTGCCAAGGAGCCTATGGAGAAAGTCAATCCAATCTGCAGAGGATCTAATATTGGCTCAAGAAACACTGCAAATGTCCATACCCAAACACTAACAGAAAACTGAGCAATACCAGCAACAACTGCAAGACGCCAAAGAGAACTATTGAGGCTGAGGAACGTACGTTGAGCCGAGGACCCAGTATGTAGTCTGGCCTCTGGTAATTGTACAGCTTCCATTGGACGGATCAAAACCATCAAGCCTCATCATTGCGTTAGAGACGCCTCAACTGAAACTTTCTCTCGTTGGTTTATAGCCTTATTTGAAGAGACGTGGAAAGACAAGGAAGAAGAAACAAGAATTGAAGGCTGGCAATATCATTTCTATTGCAATGATCGTGTTCGCGATCTATTGATAGCTACTCCACAAACACTTACGCTCCAGCTTGCTTGAAAAAGGAATCTGCTTGATTCCATATTCTGAAGGCGCCATTGCAACTTCTTCTTATTGAAGACTGCATCACCCCGAGATGTGATAGGACATGTGAGAAAATGTGTCCTTGGACTTTATGATCAACTTCGCAAGAGATTAGAGGATTATCTCCTCAATTTGAGAAGGACCTACACTGGACGGGATTTCATAGTCTGCTTCTGAATCGCCGCATGCTATGGATATCTCCGCATTGAGCTAGCACTTAGTAGGACTGGCTTGGTGAACGTATTCGGAAACGGTGTGATTGTTGATTCGATGCCTATTTATGAGGGTGTTTTCCAGCATCGTGATGCTAGTGACAAGGCACGATTCGGTCAGATGGATCGAAAACGGAGGATTTCCTATTGAGTCAATTGTACAATAAGGTCACCGATGAAGTGGTAAAGGAACTCTCTGCTATTTGCGGCGACAAATTTGTTACAGATAGCCTACCACTTCGACATTCATACATGGCAAAGGGCATCATGGGCTTGGAAGCGGTGGTGCCTGAGGTCGTGGTCCGACCTGCCAACAAAGACGAGGTGCTAAAGATACTTGTTGTGGCAAACGAGAATCTTAGTCCCGTTACGCCAGCTGCAGGTGGACTGAGTGGAGGATTTGCTCTGCCGGCTATTGAGCCAGGTGGCATCCTGATGGACATGACAAGGATGAATAGACTTGAGGTTGATGAAAAAAATCGAGTAATGACAGTAGAGCCAGGCGTAAGATGTGGAGATGCTTGGAGAATCTTCAAGAAGAAACACCCTGACTGGGCGCCTCCGATTCCTGACGGGGCTCCACCAGGGGCAACTATTCTGGGAGATGCCATAGAACGAGGATTCTCTCTTGTGACTGGCAAGTTCGGGCCGCAGGCAGACATGATTATTGGTCTAGAGATTGCCCTTCCCACTGGGGAGCTATTCCGTACTGGTTCGTGGGCTCTTGATGGTGCAAAGGCATTCTATCGATGGGGTATCGGCCCGAATCCTGATGGGTTATTCCTTGGTTCTCAGGGCTCAATGGGCATCATTACTAAATGCGCCATTAAGCTGGTTCCCCATCCACACTACAAGACTATTGTGGCATATGGAGGAGATAGCTGGGAACATATCATCGAACCTGCATGGGAGATAGGCAGACACGAGATGGGCATTGCCGAGAACACGGTAATGGTACAGGGAGGGAACTGGCCACTGGTAATGACTCGATGGCCAAAGAGCAATGTGCCAATCGATTACAAGTTTTACGAGAAAATCGGCGTAGATGAGTACTGGATGAACTCCGAAGTATGGGCTTGGTCTCAGGAGGAACTTGACTTCACACTGAAGAAGATCGATGAAACCTACAAGGCCTATGAGGTGGAGAAGAAAACTGTGTGCAAGAAACAGGACCTTCATCCAAAACAGATTGCCTCTAGGCTAAAGAAGCCAAACTTGATTGCTGTGCCATATGGTCTCTATGAAGCAGGATTCCTTTTCATCACTTGGTACTGCCCATGGTTGGAGAGTCCAAGAATGATGGAGGAATATTGCGCCAAGATGGAGGAGTATGGCTTCCCGCCAACTATGTGGGTGGCTTCAATAGACCACGCTCGTCAGGCCATTGTGATGCCAATTCTGTGTTTTGATAGTTCTGAGGAAGGCATCTACGACAAGATACGCGAGTTCAATCTGGAAACAACAAAGAGCTTCGTCAAGCAGGGATGGATCAACTATCGGCCCGATCCCTTTGTGCATGCTCCGTATACCTTCAGCAAAGCCAAAGAATATTATAGAATGCTCGTGAAGTTCAGAAAGCTCTTGGATCCAAATCTCATTCTCCATCCAGGAAGACTTGCAATTCCATGGGGAGCTGTCACAGACCTTCCCAACCCGATTGAGGAGGGCAAATAATGAAATCATGGATACAACGAAAGTTTCAAAATGTAAATTTCGAAGGGAGGCAAGATTGCTATGACTAGTTTAGAGGAACTTCGCAGAATCAACGCAAGATGTATTCACTGCCGTGCTTGTCAGTATGCATACTCAAACGAACCTGACAGAGAAGGTAAGGATGAAGAGTACACGGGGATGATGTTATCTTGTCCCGGAGGTAACCACTACGGTTGGGAGGGATACTTTAACAGCGGCAGGATGTGGATTGCCCGGGCTTTTCTAGAGGGAGAACTCGAACCCAGCCAGGAGATGCTTGAGGTGATTGAGGCATGTACAACCTGCGGTCTATGCGCTGAGCAATGTAAGAACTACATTGATACGGTAGATGTCATTGAAGAACTTAGAGCTGCAATCATCGATTCTGGGGTGGAACCTCTCAAGAGACACAAGGTCATTGGTGACAGGGTCCTTGATGAGGAAATGAGAAATCCCTACCATGATCCAAGAAGCGAGAGAACTGCTTGGTACGATGGCGAGATTGACAACCAGAATGCAAAGATAGCATACTATGTAGGCTGCACAGGTGCATATCGGCAACAGGGCGTCGCAAAGCACACAGCTAGTATCCTCAAAAAGCTAGGTTACGACTTCACAGTCCTATCGGATGAGGTCTGTTGTGGTTCCCCCATTCTCAGGACAGGACAGAAAGATGTCTTCAAGACAGTAATGAATGAGAACCTTGACCTCTTCAAGGACTTCGATATGCTTGTGTTTTCTTGTGCTGGTTGCTATAGGACCTTCAGAGTTGACTATCCAAAGCAGAGCGGGAAGCCACTTCCATTCGAAGTCAAACACACATTGGACTTAGTTTGGGAACTCATTACTGAGGGCAAGATCAAGATTGAGAAACCTTACAACAAGAAGGTCACTTGGCACGATCCTTGCCACACAATCAGACACATCGGACTCTCCATAGAGAAGGCTATACTTGATGAATCTGACAACTGGCTTCTTGACAGCAGGAATGCTACAAAGGCAAAGGAGGCATGGTATGAGAGGCCCCGCGATGTCCTCCGTGCCATCACCGGCATCGACTTCCGTGAGATGTACCGAATCAAGGGAGACAGCTTCTGCTGCGGAGCTGGAGGAGGAGTGAAGACTCAATTCTCGGAGATGGCATTGGAAACTGCCAAGGAGAGAGTCAAGGAGGCTGCTGCAACTGGGGCCGAAGTATTGATGACGTCGTGTCCCTTCTGTATCACTAATTTCTCCGATGCTGTCAAGGCATTGAAGGATGAAGAAAAGGAGACCGGCAAGGATCTCTCATCAGTAGGTTCAAAGCTCGAAATTGTGGAACTTCTTGAAGTTCTTGATGAGCTACTCTAGTAGGTTATTTGCTGCGGAGGACAACCTCTGCAGCTATGTTCTGTTTTTCCAACGATAATTTACAGCCCTCCTAGTCTTGTCGTCATGTCGAAGAAGGCGAGAAATGAATCTGCAGGTGTCTTGTGTGGCAGTAGTCTTATTTCTCTCCAATGTTTTGGTATTCCAATGCATCAAACTGACGAGCCAGTCTTTGTTGAGGAGTACAATCCGAACTGGGTTTCATGGTTTCAAAGACTTTGTGTCTTTCTTGAGCCCATACTTGGGCAGAGCTTCATAAGAATCGAGCATATAGGAAGCACAGCAATACCCGACATGGTAGCGAAACCGATAATCGACCTCGATATTGTCATTCGGGAGTATGACTTCGAATCAGTCAAGTTGAATCTGGAGGCAGCTGGCTACGAACATCAAGGGGATCTTGGAATTACTGGACGGGAAGCATTCGTTCTATTAGACCGAAACCTAGAGAAGCAGTTGTCACCCCATCATCTGTATGTCTGCGACCAGAACAGCGACGAGCTGCATCGACATCTGGCCTTTAGGAACTATCTTCGTGTGCATAAGACCGAGGCGAAAGCATATTCTGACATTAAGCTGAAGCTCGTAAAACAACATAACAGAAACCGAGAGCTGTACATGCGTGGAAAAGACCAACTTATTCAGGCAATATTGCAACGAGCTCTCACTTGGGCAAGTGAAAAGGAGTAAGATGGCAAGAAGGACAACAACAACCTCAACAGCACAAGTCTGGGATTGACCAATCTTACTCGACCGAAGAACCACATTGGTCACAATAGTAATCACACCAATTCCACCTACTATCGCCACAACATCCATGGGAAACGTGGGTCGAGAGGTAGATGTGATGATTGTGGTAGTCGTAGTAGTTGTAGTGGTGGTTGTCGTAGTCGAAGTAACAGGTTCAGCCGCTTCTATGAGTCAGATTGATGCCTTGAGAAGCAAATCTCATTCAGAATCAGGATCATTGAGTTCATCTTGGAAGGAAGTGCCATCTCTGTCATCGCCCGTCTCATATTTGGGATGGGGGCTTGAAAGAAACACTGTGGCCGACTAGTATCTACACGCAATCGTGGCTGGATGCCCGCTATCTGGATAGGTCATTATTGGAATTGCCTCAGACATGCCATCCCCATAGAAATAGGCTGATCCCCAATGCATGGTGGAGTAGTTCTTCGGCTCTTCTGAAAGATCAGGTCCAGTTGAGATTCTGTTCACGGCGAGGATCATCAAATAGATGTCAGTATCCCATATAGGTTCACTGTATAATCCATCAAACAGACCAAGACCAGTAGTGTGAGTTCCAAGCATCGACCCACCACAGATTCCGAAGTAGACGCCACTATCTGCTACGAACTCCGGGGCCTAGACCCGTCCATCAGCTTCCAACTGAAGGTTATTTTGATGCGTTGAGCCACCCGGAAATGCAATCATATCACAATTGTCTAGAACATCAGCTTTGACTGCCTCCACATCTATGTAGCTGGCTGTCGCATTCATCCACTCAAACAGATTCAGGAGCACGAAAGCACTAGAAGCAAGCCCACCCTCATCCAAGTAAACCGCAACATCAATTCCAGTCAAATCCGATCTGCGGGGTTCAAGTTGTTGGTGCAATATGACGGTTGCCGTATTCGATATGTGCAGATGAGGAATTAACAGGAAGATAACAGAGATTAGAAGCAAAGGTCTAAGCGCTACCGACAATTGCCCAGACATAGTAATCATCCAAATTAAAACACTGAGTGTTTAGCTTGATTACAACGTGAATGTTCAACGCACCATATTTGAGCTATAGATTCACAAAGGACTCGGACACATAGTTACTGCATATGCTCGAAAATTATTAATTCCCGTTTACAGGTCACAGCGATGCGGCTTGGAGGTAGTTGCATTGTTGTGCCAACTGCTCAATAAGAAAAACGTGTCATTGACTGTTGTCTTCTTACTGACAATCTCATTTCTTCCATATTCAATGCAGAACGGGGAAATGACAACAAATTCAATCGCAGCATATTCAGGTGACCGAAGTGATGCGTTTGGACATTCACAGCCCAATTTGGCTGCACTGACCCCGCATGATTCGATTCTCATCACCAATAATTCGCAGTTTGGCGACCAAGGGTGGCCTGGTCAAGGAGTGGAGGAGAATCCGTACCTGATAGAGAGCCTGTTAATCCATGTTACTCATTCGGATGTGGCAATCAACATCTCAAAGACTGATGTATACTTCGAGGTTCGTCATTGCGTATTCACAAGCAATTCCACGGAAACCACCGACATTAAACTCCAGAATGTTTCTCACTGCAAAATCTGGAATACAACATTTCTCGATAGTAGATATGGCATAAGAACAGAGAGCTGTGAACAGATTGTAGTCCATCAGAATCTGTTTCTAAATCAAAGTGGTGAGTCAATACGGTTTCAGAGAACAAATAGTTCGTTTATCTCTTCAAACAACTGCACCGAATGCAAGTATGGGATAGTAGCATCTTATTCAATATCAAACACATTTGAGAACAACTACTTTTCTCATCATCCAAGCGGCAAGAACAATGGCATTAGTATCCATTATTGTAATTCATCGATTGTCAGAGATAATGAACTCCAGGGTTTCTATAATCCGTTATACATTGCTCATTGTAATGACATCCAAATTGCTGGAAATAACTGCACTAGTTCAACACTTGGACTAGATGGTTATGATATTAGTAATTGTGATATCATAGAGAACACATTCAATGGAAATCGCACTTCTGCTGAAGGCATTCTTCTTGACTATGCGATTTCTAACACAATCAGTGGAAACAATTGTACTCTCAACGAATTTGGCATTTATCTCTGTGAGGAGTGTAGTCATAATCTAATCTCATCGAATACCTGTAACAACAATACCTATGGGATTTACCTTGAGAAGGCATTTCGTAATGATAACAATGAGATATCCTTGAATACCTGCGAGTTCAATGAGATAGGAGTATACCTTGATCAGTCAGCACGCAATATAGTTCAAGATAATCTTCTGCGCTTCAACAATGATACTGGAATAAGTGCGTGGTATGTTAACGATACCGCCATCACCAGAAATCACATTGTTGGTGGCCTTATTGATTCTCAAATTGGAATCTACACCATGGGCTTGAATAATGACCTGACCTTCAATACTATTAAAACATGCCATTTGGGGTTATTTCTAGATGATTCACTAGCATCGTGCTCAATTCATGGGAATATAGTAAGGAACACGACTTATTGTGTCTTAGCGTTTATTGCAAGTGATACTCCGGTCACATGGAATATCTTCCAATACTATGAGTTTGCTTTCATAGAGTCAGGTGGTTACACTGTGGAGTACAATTACTGGTCTGAGTATGACGGTGTGGATGCAAATACAGATGGCTATGGTGATACACCATATCCTGTTGGAAATATAGAGGATCCATATCCGCTTGTATATCTCCCTATTCTACCTGTATGGGATATAGAACCCAGCGACCAGAACGTTGAATTTGGTAATGACTTCGAATATACACTAAATGTGCTCTCTACCCCCGGAATTGCACCAATCACAAGCTGGGAGATAAACAACACTGGTCTTTTCAGTATCACAGCAGGAGTAATATCATCCACTACCGATTTGGCATTGGGTGACATCCCACTAGAGGTCAGAGCTATCAATATCTATGATCATTATCTGGTCGGAACATTCACATTGACGGTTCAAGACACAACTGACCCAATCCTTAGTACACCAGCTGATATTGCATATCAGGAAGGGGCGACGGGCAATTGGATTAACTGGTCGGCAACCGATCTGTTACCAAGCAGCTATCAAATCACGGTCAATGGAAGCCTCCTGCAGGCCGGCGTTTGGAATGAGTCCGATGAAGTCATCAGGGTCTCTGTGGATGGTTTAGCGACTGGAGAATATACATACGAATTGACTGTCTTTGATGGAGGAGGAAATTCAGCCAGCGATATCGTAGTAGTCACTGTAGAAGCACTTCCACCTTCGGATGACGGAACTCTGTTGATTGCTTTGGCAGTGGCAGGCGTTGGGGTTGTTGTGCTAGTAATAGTGGTCTACTTGGGCAAGAAAAGTCCAAAAGAGCCATAGGTTGATTTGCGATGCTCGGCCGAGAAACCTAGTGTGTCTACAGCTGAGCATTTCCCTTTGTTTTGATCTTTATTCTCAGACTGCCTCCCAGATAGTGCCTACTTTGCAATGTGACGAGCAACCACTGTTAGGATGAGCGCGAATGCCCAAGCGGTGTGCATAATCAGCCAAGTCAGAACAAGGAGACCGACCAAGCCAGCAGTCCATAACACCCAGAATATCACCAATGCCAGACTGATAATGCCAAATCCTGCTGCAATTGCAATAATCCACTTCCCTAGTCGAACATGACGAATTGTTAGAAGAACCCCGCCAAGGATTATGGCAACTCCACCAAGCCAAGCGATGACCCAGAGAATGAATAGGATGACTGCGATAACTGGGAATATAGGATCAAGTGCAGGTATTGCATTGAGGAAATTGTAGATCAGTACAATTGTTTCAGTTCCCTCATTATATCCGACAGCAATTAGAATAAGCCCTGCAATAAGACAGAGTAGGAAGGGATCGCGATTCCTCATTTTCTATCTTGGAATGGAAATGCAAAGGTCCTTTTCTACAAATTGTTGATGTGGTCAATCAGGTTCAGATGCGACCTATTCTCTTGTTCTCCTACACTCCTACTATCATTTTCAGGCGGTGAGCGAAACCTCTGCAAGAGAAAGAATTCCAAGAATCACTCGAAAGATGGTTTTCGAGGAATCCCGACCATCTCTTGTCCGACATCTGTTCAGGAGAAGGGATTCCCTCTCTTGTTCAAAGTCACTCCACACTTGGAAAGAGAACGTCAAGAGATCCCTCTGCTTCAAGCCAGAGAAGAGCCCACACCCAGAGAATGGCAGTTAGCGCCGTCAAAATCTCAGGAATTGCCATTCCCATCCAAGGTACAGATCCATTGAAGGTTCCCCGCCAAATATAAACGGAGAAGAAAGGAAGCAGTAGCGAAACAACACTAAACCATCTTAGCCCCGGGAATCTAAGCCAAGACAATCCCACGAACCACATCGCAAAAGGAAAGCTTGCAAAAAACCCAACTGAAACATAGAAATGAATTGCACCAAAGTTCTCAGAGAATATGCCAATTGCAGCAACAAATGCTGATGCCAACGCAAACGGAAGGAAGGCAATCTGCGTTAGCAGGTCATTGAGTCGCTTGATGAGAATCAGTATCACTATAAAGAGAAGAATACCTGCTATGATTAATCCAGAGTTGAATATGACAGCTCGAAGCAGTGGATTTGGCCCAATATCAGTGCGAGTATAGTGACCAAGATCGCTGAGGGCATTTGTGACCCAATCGAAATTAGGAGACAATCCGATTGCAGCAAGAATGCAGCCTATTGCGATTATTGGGGCGACGAATCCCATCAAGATTGCTCTTGGAAAACCTCTGAGATTCTTTAGAAATGACATAGACAAATACACGCACGCTCGATGTTTAGATACATATGTTGAATGTTCTAGGGCAGCAAAAACAATGAATGGTTTAAAATGCATTGATACAGATTTCATTCATAACGGTATATGTGCCACAAAGAACTGGAGAGTGCACTTCTGTGAAAATCACGAGGAGAATGACAATATTCTGTATGATTACAATCTCGCTGCTCGCAATGGTCACATTTGTTACGCCAGCAGCAGCGGTATATGTGAGCGTTGTTGAGGACGAGTTCGTTTATGGGCTCATTCCCGATAGCAATAATCACAGCTATGTGTATTTGGAATATGATCCTTTGAACTATGTGTCTCGATACCAGATAACAAGTGCAGAGGATCTTGGAGCAATGAATTACATCTATACGTACGGTGGCTGGCAGGACCTTCCTCTTGCTGCCCCAGGAGAGGTAGAAACGATTTGGGGATGGAACGGGCATGGCAACACTGGTCAAGGCACATATGGGGAGAGAGTCTACTTCCCTCAATTCTGTGATTTCGCATCCTCAAGCGGAGATCCAGTTAATGCCAATATCACTGCCCGCCAAAGAAGTATAGGGCTACCAGTTGGACAAGAAACCTCTGTTGTAGTAGAAGAGGGTTGGACGTATTACGGTGCAATAGGCATTGGAAATGAGGAGTTCATCCATCTTCAAATTGGATGTCGCTCAGAACTAGTAACATGGAGCGCATCACTCTATGACCCCGATGGGTTCTATGTTGGAGAGATTAGTGCAGCAGAAGGCGAAGTCCGCCTTCTTCCCTTCAAACCTGCCAAGTCAGGAACCTATGTTGTAGTATTCTATGTAGACGCAACTGATACTGGGCTTATAGTAATGGATTTCCTTCCTCAACCAATTGCTCCTGTTGAAATTCCACTGAACGGACTTGTTGATGGCAATTTGGAGGGAAGCGAGTGGGTAATCAAGGATGGAAACATTGTTTATGAGGAAAAAGTGCCAACGGCACATACCTATCGTATCCGCTCTGCCGAAGATGGACCGGCGAAGCTACTGTACTCCATGAACGTTCCCAGCTGGTTTCTGCCACCCTTTGAACCAGTTCAGCCATCAGTATCAATCACTGGTGACGCGTTCAATATGGACAGCAAAAGTCAATATCGTTCGACCTACACCAGCGGAGCAGATTCTTGGGGGTATCAGTCATTCGGAGGAATGAGCTTCTACGTCACCATCATGGGTGGCGAGAACTACGAGTACACGTTGTATAACCAAGATCTCCAATCATCCATGCTTCCGACCAACGAATCCTTCTATGTAGAGAATCTGATGGTGTCCGACTACGAGCATAGAGTCTATGGCCTACATCTGGAAGAGGATTCCTTGATGAAACTGAACTCCTCAAACCATCCAATTGACGTTAGTTGGAGCTATTGGACAGTAGATGAGGATATGGCACTTCGCAGTTCCTCGATTTCCTACATGGACGATTTCGAATCAACCACAACATACTATCTACCTGCCGGAGATTACGTCTTTCAGGCCTATGTAGGTGTGAGCGTTGCAGAGCATTTTGAGTTCACCACCGGTACCATTGGGCAGAGCCCGAATGTCGAGGTCAAGGCCGGAGGCATTGCTGGATTCAGAACTAGTAGCAGCTGTTTTGACTACTACAACTTGACCTATGCCTTCATGACCCAAGACAATGTCACAGCCCGGGGAATCATTGGAGTAATGGATGCCTTTGGTACACATAAGTACTCCACAGTTATTCAACTAGGAAACATCCAAGATGGAAGTTCATGGATTGCCTACGGAGCAAATGAATCAGATGTTCTCCTGACCTCGCGGACCGAGGCGGATGTAATTGTCTATTTCAGTCCAACCTGGGTTCGAAACAATACTGCAGGCTTGGAGAACTACTACCCAGACTATGTCGTGACATACCGAGCAGTATGGGACGAAGTGTCAGACGAGGTGTTCGACGAAACAAAGACCCTCACAATAAGCGGTGTCTCAGGTTCTGTGAATTTCACTTTGCCAGATGTAGGGGAGAACAACGAATACTACCGGCTGAATCTTGTTGCACCAGTGGGAATCTGGTGGAACGTGACTGTGACTGTGGGAGAAGTGGATGACTGGAGTGTCACGATATATCAAGAATATGACTACTTATGCCAAAGACTCCAGAACTCAGATATTCTTGATACTGCGAGCGGCTCAGTACTTGATGTATTGACATTCCAGTTTGGAACAATCAGTAACGAAACCACCTTCTCGTTTGAGGTCGATAGAGCTGGCAATCCTCTTGGATTCTTCCATGTCCAAATCGCGTCTCTCAATACCACAACTTACCAAGGCGCCGAAGCACTGACAGGTCCCGCAGCGTCCATTGGCCCGACTCTTGTCTATATTGGTGTTGGGGCTGGAGCAGTGGTCATTGTTGTGGTCTTGGCTGTGCTCTACAAGCGAAGAACAGGTTAGTATAATCTCTTAGAGAAGGTGCACATTGTCTGTGTGCCTTCTTTCCTTTCCTTTTTCTCTTTCAGAATGTATCTAGGAGGTTCTCAGTAGCCTACTGAAGATTGTAAGTTTCGCCCTCCTTCAGGCTATGAAACTCGACGCCATCTTGGGATTCAACGCCCTTCCGGAATTCATCTGTGCTTTTGTCCCATGTATGCATAGGGATTACCACCTTGGGCCTGACTATCTTGGTTGCCTCAACGGCATCTGCATTATCCATTGTGTAGGTATCACCGCAAGGGAGCAAAGCCACATCCACAGGGCCAAGGTCGGACATCTCTGGAATCACATCAGTATCTCCTGCAAAATAGATTGTCTTCCCTTTGACCTTAATCAAGTAGCCAACACCAAATCCCTTTGGATGAAATGGAGTACCAGGGGTCCGGAAACGCTTCACGTTGTACGCATGCACTGCTTTTATTCTGATGCCTTGAACCTCAGTTTCCTCTCCAGGTTCAAGGGATATGATGTTGCCTCCAAGCTTCTGACCACAGTCAGCAGGTGCTATAACGGTGGTATCTAAAACACGAACCTCGTTTATTGCTTCGGGGAAACAATGGTCATTATGAGAGTGACTACAGAGCATCAAGAAAGCAGTAGGCAGTTTATCTGGAACACGCTCACGAAGCTCCTTTGACCTGTAGAGGTCAACATAGATTACTCTTTCATCCACATTGATTTGAAAGCTGGCATGACCAAGCCATCGAATTGAAGTTGTCATTGAAATCACATAGTATAGGAAGCCGGTTCATATATCTGATTTTCCCCAGAAGGATAGTTACAGAAGTGAATACTGTGAGAATTGCAGCAGTTTCGGATGTTCATAGTCCAAGATATTTCGCTGAGTTCGAGAGGTCTCTTTCCCTATTAGACACCCCAGACTTGTTTCTATTGGCGGGGGATATGGTGAATAGAGGATTGATACAAGAATACGACAGAGTAGTAAATGCTCTCGAAGCAAAATTGGAACGAACAGTGCCTATTGTTTCTTGCTTGGGGAATGAGGAGTACAACGAGGACCGGATGGAACTTGTCGAGCAAACCAGACATATGATTCGGTTTCTGGAGGATGATGCAATAGTGCTGGAAGTTGCCGGAAGAGAGATTGGAATTGTAAGTGGCCCAGCTCCGCTAGACCGACGGTCTAAGACTACTGAGTTGGGTGGACGAAGTATTCGTCAGCGGTTCGAGCAGCGGATCAATCGTCTTTCAAGTCTCATTGAAGAAACGGCAGAAAAGGCTAGCTATACGATTCTGCTAATGCACTATAGTCCTCTCGCAGAAACAAGCAGTGCAGGTGATGAACTACTCTTTTCATGGTGGATAGCTGAGGCGATGATGACCACTCGACCTGACTTGATTGTTCACGGGCACACCCACAGCGCTACACATTCAAGAATAGAAATTGAAGGCACACCAATCTACAACGTGGCGATTCCGGCGACTGGCGTGATAACTAGGATTCATTTGTGAGAGAGGAACCTACTTATTCGATTATGAAAGACTGAACCCGAGAACTGACTTGGATGTCGGGAATTCCTAGAAGATCTTGGGCTCCTTCCATTCTCCAAATACATCTCGCCATACATCGCAAATCTCGCCCACGGATGCGTAGGCCTTCACAGCTTCGACAACGTGGGGCAGCACATTATCATCATTATCAGATGCCTTTCTCAGCTTGTCAAGAGCTTCGTGAACCTTTGCATTATCGCGATTCTTTCTGGTATGATTGAGACGTTCTACCTGCCTACGCTCCACTTCAGGATCAATCTTGAGAACCGGAATGCAGATTTCCTCGCCTTCAAGAACGAAATCATTCACTCCTACAATGATGCGTTTCTTTGACTCAATCTCTTTCTCATATCGATAAGCTGCATCAGCAATTTCTTTCTGGAAGAAGCCCTTCTCAATCGCAGGCACCACTCCGCCAAGAGATTTCACTGTATCAAAGTACTTGTAAGCCTCTTCCTCAAGCTCATTTGTCAACGCCTCGATGTAGTAGGAACCTGCTAGAGGGTCAATGGTGTTGGCAACGCCGCTCTCATGCTCCAAAACTTGTTGTGTGCGCAAAGCTACTCGAACAGCATCTTCTGTTGGTAGGCAAAGTGCTTCATCCATTGAGTTAGTATGTAGAGATTGGGTTCCTCCCAAAACAGCCGCTAGAGCTTGATAGGCAGTTCGAATGACGTTAACAGTGGGTTGTTGAGCTGTCAAAGAACAACCTGCCGTCTGTGTATGGAACCGCATCCAAAGTGATCGATCCTTCTTTGCTCCAAAGGTTTCCTTCATCTCTCGTGCCCAGATCCGCCGTGCAGCTCTATACTTGGCAACCTCTTCGAAGATGTCATTGTGGGCATTGAAGAAGAAGGATAGCCGAGAAGCAAACTCATCAACATCCAGACCGTGCTCGATGCCAATTCGTACATACTCCATGCCATTCATCAACGTGAAGGCAAGCTCCTGTGCAGCAGTGGCTCCAGCCTCACGAATGTGATAGCCACTAATCGAGATGGTGTTCCATCTTGGAATATTCTTTGCACAATATTCCATGATATTGGCGATGATGCGTAGAGAAGGCTCTGGGCCGAAGATCCAGCTCTTCTGTGCCTGATACTCCTTCAGAATATCATTCTGAATTGTGCCACCAATCTGATGTGAGGAAACGCCCTGTTTCTCAGCAGCGACCATATACATCGAAAGGAGGATAGATGCTGGAGCATTGATGGTCATTGAGGTCGTAACTCTATCAAGAGGGATTCCATCGAAGAGAATCTCCATATCTTTCAAAGTGTCGACGGCAACACCGAGCTTGCCAACCTCCCCAAAGCTTTCTGGATGATCCGAGTCGCGCCCGTAGATGGTAGGCAAATGAAATGCTACACTGAGACCTGTCTGCCCATTTGCAAGTAGGAACTTGAACCGCTCATTAGTTTCTTCTGCACTACCCATCCCTGCGAATTGACGCATGGTCCATGTCCGTCCGCGATACATTGAGGGCTGAACACCTCGCGTAAAGGGATACTGGCTAGGAAATCCTAGGTCATTCATGTAGTTGAAATTGGGAAAGTCAAGGGGAGTATAAATCCGGCGCACTAGACGGCTCGATGTGCTGACGAACTCTTCCTTTTGCTCAGGATGCTTGTCCGTATGAGGCTTCAACACCTCTTTCTCCCATTTTTCCTTGGCAGCTTTCATCTCAGCAAGATTCGGATTATCTGTTTGCTCGTTTCCCATGGAGTCTCCTTCCTTCTGAGTCAAATCAGTCTGATTCAGGTCATGATATTAACTGTTCGATTGTCAACTATCATGCATTCTAGGCAGCTTTATCTAAGGCAGGTCAGTACGGACGCAGAGGTTATCCGTGATGACTAAGTTGGATGAAATCGCAAAAACGCTCGATGAGATTGGAATCATCTATTCACATGAAAAGAGTGGGCTCTTGATGGTATGGGATACTGAGCGATTTGACGACCTCAAGATTCTGATTCTCACTAGTCCTGATGAGAATTGGTTGTTCATCACGGCGCTGTTCACCAGTTTCAGCAATATTCCAGACGAGCAGAGATGTCAGCTGATGCATGATATGCTGACTGCATCATGGAAGGTAAATGGAGTGAAGTTTGTCATAACAGCTGACGACTATCTAGCCGTCACTGCCGAAACAAATGACACTGATCTCACTGGAGACGAACTCAAAACACTAATTGATAACACTGTTGGAGCTTGCGACGTCCTAGCAGGATTCTGTCCGGGATACGGTGTCTAATCACCATGAGCACGGTTCCATAAGCACTGGGCGCACTTCTTTCTTTCAAAATCAGAATTCAAACCCTCTTCTGGCAAGCACGTCTTTCTCTTCAAAGTAATGCTTGACTTCTTTCATCTCAGTGACTAGATCTGCCTTCTCAATGACCTCTGGACGAGCGTAACGACCAGTCATAATCAGCTCAACATTCTTCGGCTTTAGCTCAATTAGCTCCAATTGGGCATCTAAAGAGATGAGATTCCATTCGACAGCAACATTGAGCTCGTCTAGGATTAATACATCATACTGACCACTCTCTAACGCATCTCTTGCCTTGGATAAGCCATCCTGAGCCATTTCTATGTCAATCGGATCTGGATTATTTTTGTCTACGAAGGTTTCTCGTCCAACGGGAAGAATTGAGAAGTTGGGAATACTACTCACACTCTTGAACTCGCCGTAATTAATGCTTGACTCGCCAGACCGAGTGGCCACTCTTGCCTTCATGAAGCAAATCATCAAGACTTTGAATCCATGTCCGGCAGCCCGCAACCCAGCGCCTAGTGCACAGGTGGTCTTCCCCTTGCCATTTCCTGTGTATATCTGGACCAGTCCAGGGCCAGAATAGTCGATCATTTCTGCGCCTCAGCTCCTATTTTCTTGACAAGCTCTGCAATTCGACGACCCAATATCCTACTGGCCTCAATTGCCAATTGGTCATCTCTAGCTTGACGCCAATTGCCTTCATCAGTTTGCATACTCCCTGAACCAAAGGTGCCATGCATGACGGGACTACCCACAGACCCTACAACAATCATACCTTGACCCAAGGCATATCTGTTGAGCATATCAACAACATGCTCTTGTCCGCCGTATCTTAGTCCAGCATAGGTAATTACACCAAAGAGCTTGTCCTTCAATTGATGGTCAAGCATTTTGACTGTGCGCGTTCGATCAAGAAAGTCCTTCAAGATGCCAGGAACTGATGTGAAGTATGAAGGTGCTGCAATGATTATCGCATTGGCTTGGAGAAGGGCCATCTCTAACTCGGGCATATCATCGTGAGAGCTTTCGGGGCAGGGGTGCTTTCTCACGCATGCATCACAGCCCGTACAGCGCCGTATCTCATAATTGCTGAGCTCCAAAAGCATTACCGAGTTTTCGGTTTCCTTTCCATCAGATAGGACTTCTGATGCTGCATTGAGAGCCTCCTGGAGGAGGAATTTGCAGTTTGACTTCTCTTTCTTTGGCGAACCGCTGATACCAACAATTAGCATTGATTTTCACTGCAATCTGATGTATCTGCTCCCGGATTTAGAGGTTATGACACCTTGACCAAAGTAGACACTTCGTGTGCAATTTCATCCACTGCCTTCACCGCAGGAAATCTCCCTGTATCAGGATAAGAAGCGGCGACGATGCATAGAGACTGAACGCGAAGCAGCTGTACCTCATGGCCCTGAATTTCGATAGAGGTGGGGACAAGGTCTCTTGATGGAGCAATTGCATCATCTGAAAGCTCGTTCTTAATGGAGAGGACATGGTTTTCAGGAATGTTGCCAACAAGCATGCTACCCCTCGCATCTATGATACCCGCATAGGCAACATCGTGTCTTTCAAGTACGGAATCAATGAGCTCGGCGAATATCTTCAATTCCTTCTTGGAAGGCGCACCCAAGTCCCAATTCACATACCTATCGACAAGCGCATTAATGTCTTCGAAATCGCTAATGCTGCCGCTCCATGAATTGATGATATCTCCATAAGAGCTGGATATTTCCTTGCCTAGAGAAAGGAACATCTTCTTAGTAGTCGAAAAGTTGTCTTCTGCTTTCCCAAGAAAGACAAAGACGAAGGCATCGAAAAATAGGAAACCCCAGAGCAAGCCATCTTGTTCAAGAGTATAGATTCTGTCTCGAGAGGTGCTCGAACTGGATTGATAAAGTGTAGCACAGGCCTTGACATGTGCGGGAATGGCACTTATTCTGGTAGGGGGAGAGGTTTCGTAGGACCTTCCGTAGACAGTATCGCCATTGCTTTTCACAAGATGAATCTGAAGAATCATTTTCTCTACCCGACATGCAGTGGAATAAAGGCGCTAGGCCCAAGTCATAAGCCTTACTTGTAGATAATCCGAGGGAAAATCAATGATTTCCTGACATAGGCAAATGAACTTTTATGAGAGAATAGGTATTCAAAACTCAAGGTGCGGCATGGTGTCAAAGAAGAAGAAAATTGAACGAATTAAACGTACTCGTTACGATATTTTTGCAGAGATCATTCGTGTCATCTACATATACGGATACTGTCCACTCACCAGAGCCGCCCGTTCCACAAACATGCCTGTAGATAGGGCGAAGGAAACCATCGCGGAACTCTGTGAGAGGGGTCTTCTGGAGGAAGACGATGAAGATGGTCAGAGAGTGTATAGTGTGACTGTCAGGGGTCACCAGTATTTGGAACTCTACAAAAGAATGGCAGGGCTTGTAGGTATTCCAATACCCGAACCAATCATAGGGATGTGACTACCGATGACCCATATCCACGATGCATACCTAAGGTCACATCTTGTGACTACATATCGTGACTCCGCTTTAAATATGGAATTTGAGAATTCTAACATGGAAGTAGACAATTAAGGTGAGTAAGAAATGGCAGAATCTCACAAATTCAAGAACCAGGAAATAGTTGAAGTAGGCACAATTGAAGGAGACCTTGTTCTCAATAGATGCAGATCGATTGTTCCTAAGGAAGGAAACGAAATAGTTGTAACCCGTCAGGTTGAGGTCAAGGGTGACACAGTTTTTGAAGGGTCATTGAGGGCCCAGTCGCTCTCGGCAAATGGCAATTCTATAAGAATTAGAGGAAACCTAAGTGTAGAGTCCCTTGCTGAAAATCGCAGAGGTGGTCTCACAGTCGAAGGAAATGCAAAAGGCCAAGGATTTAGAGCAGGAAGCACACTCAGCATTGGAGAGAACTTGGAGTGCAGCTCTGCAAGTGGAGGTGCTTCCGTTAGAGTGGGAGGAAATGCCAAGGTGCTTAAAATGAGTGGCGGTGGCTCTGTAAAGGTGGAGGGCGACGCCGAGATTGATAGAGTTTCCGGAGGAGGGTCGGTCAAGATTGAAGGAAAATGCGATATTGGAGAGTTAAGCGCCGGCGGATCCGGAAAGATAACCAAGGGGAAAATTGGGAAGATCAGTGTTGGCGGCAGCTTCAAATCAGAGGACGCAGTCGAAGCAGAAGAGATTAACGTAGGCGGCTCTGTTGCTCTTGGAGCAGGTTCCAAGATAGGGTCCATTGATGTGGGAGGCACACTTCGCACCGAGGGGGACTTGACTTTCGACGACATAGACGTTGGCGGGAAGGTTGACATAGATGGAGCAGCTCATGGTGCCACTGTCGATGTTGGAGGGAAATTCATTACCAGCGGCCCACTAACATTGACTGGGGATCTTGAAGTTGGTGGTAAGATTGACATCGGCGGTAATCTGAAATGCGACAGGAAAATCAAGGTCGGCGGTACTGCTACCGTTAATGGTCGGATTGACACTTTCCGCATCATTGTTGGTGCGCAGATTGATGCAGATTATGTTAGGGCTGAGGATGGATTCAGACTAGGACGCAGGGCAGAAGTCACCTGCAACGTAGAATCCCCCGAGATTCTCATCAGAGAGAGAGCTCGCACAAGATCGCTCTACGGTGATGATATCAGAATAGAAGAAAGGGCGAGAGTAGGAAGTGTCTACGGACGCAAGGTCTACATTGAGCGAGAGGCTATTATCGAAGGTGAGATTCTCTATACCGAATCACTTGATGCAGAAAGCGATGTCCGCTTCAGAGAGGAACCAAGAAAAGTGGATTCGTTGCCACCGCCAGAACAAATGCAATAGTTGGCTATTGTCTATCCAAAGTAGATTGACACCGCCTTTCTTGTAGCTACTCTTCAGGCGCGTTCACTGAAGCTAAAGGGAGATTGCAGTGGCATCAAGAATGGACTTCCGTTCAAAAGGAAGCCTATAGCGTTCTGGCACAGAGTAGTTGCAAAATGAGTGAGAGTACCAAGAATTCATCAAAGGTTCCAGTTCCTTTTCCATTCGATTCCAATCAGACTCATCCAAAACTGGATGAATAGTGCTCACGTGACCATAGGGCGTTGTTAATACCTTCCCTTTCTGTGCCACCTTTTGACCACCCAGATAGGTCTGATAAGTTCTTTCAAAAAGGCGGATAATTCGATTTGGCTTCTTGGATAGGTCAGTATCTTCTGTCTTTGAATCAAGAATAGCTATGTCAGCATCAGCACCAATTCCTAGATGACCTTTCATGCTAAATCCTAGAATCCTTGCGGGTGCAGCACGTGTTGTTATTGCAACCTCATAGAGATCCCACTCGCGATCTAGCTCGGAAATGATAGATCTCTCAAGGACAAGAGGATGAAGCCGCCTTATCCATGCCTCTCGTTGTTTCTTGCTCATGAGCCAAGATATCACAAGAGGGTATTTGCTGAATGGCCCTCCATTGGGACTATCAGTAGATATGGCGCACCGCCAGAGGTCATCTATACTCAGAGCAAACTCCAATGCGATGGCCCACTGAACCGAGTTGGCAGGAGAACTTGGCCGATACTCATAGGGGACTATCCCTCCTCCGCCCGGTAATTCCACATCGACCGTTGAACTGGCCCACTTTCCTCGTGTCATCTTGTAGAGACTGAATTGGAAGGGTCCATCAGCAGTCATTGTCATTGCTGGACCCATTGTAATTTGACCCAGGTCGACAGTGAAATGCTCATTCTTGTTGTAGTATTCAGCCAGCTGGCATCCTCCAGATTGTACATCGTTCCATACTGGGCTTCCATTGTCAACCATGCCCAAGCTCTCGAAAGACATGTGAGGCAAATGCACAATCTGTTTCCGACCTGCGTGACCCCTAATGTCCCTCAAAGCCTCTAGCTGGACCAGGGTTGTTTCTATATTTCCAACACAACCCAAGTTGTTGGGATGAAGATGGAGAGTATGAGGAAGCCCTAACAACTCAACGGCTTTGCATAGCATTCGTGTGATTTCCCGCGGTGTGATTTCCCAATCGGGAACCTCCATATCAAGCGTTCGAATGTTTCTTCGATGAGCCCATGCGTATGTTCCTCCTGGATTTACCGCTTTAACTCCAAAACCACCCACAGCTCTAAGCACCCAGGCCAAGTATCCTGCAAGACCATTTAGATCGTCGTCGCGTACATAATGGAACGTCAGCATGGAGTTGCCAAACATGGGCATAAGTCCGGTATTAAGGTTGGAGAGGTTTGATAGCTCTTCCCAGCATGCCAGAGCTTTGAGAGCTTGCATAGCTGGCTCAATCACAGTGGTATATCCCATTGACGAGTATCTATAACCAATCACATATGAGGAAGGAACTGTATAACCAACTCCAGAGCGCGTCGACTTCGTTCTCGGAACTGGATCAAGACGATGGTAATCAGGCGAGATTGCACGAGCCAATGACATCTTGCTTCCTACGATGTGAGAATGAAGGTCGACTCCTCCTGGAAGTACTATTCGACCCTTCAGATCAATAGACTTGGCGCCTGCGCCTTCCTTTTCAACAATCCTGCCGTCAGATATGCAAAGATCCATTTTCTCTCCGTTGATTCCATTGGCTGGATCAAAGACAAGTCCGTTTCTGAGAACGATTCCATCACTCATCTTTTGGTCACCATGCGAAGCCGCGCAATTATCAGTTTCAAGACATCCCTATCAGGAATTATTCCTTCAGGAGGTTCGACAATTTTCCGAAGATATAGAGGAAGGCCATCCATTCTAACTGCAGCGCCGTCGCACTCAATCCCGGCAATTGCGGTGGGAATGTTGACCTCAGCGATTAATGAAGTGACATTCCTCTTTGGATCCAAGTTGATTATAGGAATCCGCTTCAAATGTTCAAGAGCATCTCGTGGAAAGTGAGCGACGGGGTCCGCGGCTACATTGAGGAGAACATCGGTCTCTCTCCGACGAATGAGATCAACGGCAGAATATTCACCAGGTTGATATCGAGGGTAGCCTCTGGAATAGTCCACAGCAAAAGGGTAGCCAGTCTGCCATGTTGAAGTCTCATTGGCACCTGCAACATTGAAATGCCCACGCATTGGAATCATAACCCACTTGGTGAAAGAGTTCAAGTCTTGAATCAGGCGTATTGCGGCATCCACGTTTCTATGCTGCCCCTTGGATTGTGTAAGACCTAGTCCATAGAAGAAAACGCCATAGCGTACCGATTTCATTGCTTCAGAGATCTTCGCCAAATCTTCTATTGCCAATCCTCCAACACGATCAATATCCATTTCGTGGCCACGGACAAGTGCTCGAATAACACTGATTACCTCTAAATCTGTGCCGGGCTCAATCTGAAAGAACTCATCTGCAATTCGCGATGTGGCAGTGCTTCTCACGTCGAAGACCCATATCTTGCGGTCCTTCTTAGGATTCTGCATGTATTCGCCCGGTTGTCGGATGTATCTGCTGATATGGCGAGGATGTGCAAATTGTGGATTCGATCCCCAATACACAACCAAGTCTGCACGATGTCTAACTTCCGCAAGAGATCCCAGTGGATCTCCAGACTCTTGCGAACCAATCATAGAAGTGCCGTGGCAGACGGACGAGGTATTATCCACAACACCGCCAAGTAGTTCGGCAAGATAATAGGCTTCTTGATGGGTATCATTCTCAGTCGAACTCAACCCATAGATCAATGGGCGCCTTGCTGAAGTGAGAGCTTCAGCAGCATGTGCTACTGCCTTCTCAAGGGATACTTCTACCAGAATCCCATTAATCCTAACAGCTGGACCAAGAAGCCTGTCTTCTAAATGATTCAGGAATTTCGACTTGCTCAAGGAACACCCATTGATATTCTTCACTATTCTGTTATTCTCTACTTCAAGTGCTATATCATCGCACAAGCAGCCACAAAAAACACAAGGCACATTTTTAACAGTCTTTTTGGAAGAGATGCTAAATCCCTCCCTCGGATAGATGCAGCAAATCATCAATAGTCCTTACAGATGTATCTGGGGCGGGAAAGAGGATAACTGGAACGCCTTTGTAACTGGGCATTCCGCATCCATGTGTTTCCGAGCCGAGAATTGTATTGGCATGAGGACCCCACGGCATGAACACAACTCCAGGACGAGCATTTTGGTCCAACTTGGACCTCACGACCACATCTCCGAGAAGAGTCTCTAATCGTACAGCATCTCCTTCGTGAATTCCGAGGACTTCCATTGTGTTGGCATCCATTTCACATACTGCGACCGAGCTCAGATAGTCTTCACTGAGTTTGCCCAGTTCACTTGTCCTTCCCTGCTGAAGGGTTCGTCCTGAGATAAGAACCGCCTTAACGCCAACCTTCTTCATGCCGTGCCACTTCGTAACGTGAACAGAATAGAGGTCTAAGGATGATTTGAGTTTCGTGGTTGTGGAGAATTCGGATGTTCACAGGAAGGAAGATGGATAAGATACAATACAAGCCATTTTAGCAAGGATACTCGATATCGTTGCTAGTTCGAAGCCTTTATCAGAATCGGGAAGCGGATGCGCCTCAGAAGCCTCAATCAAGAATGGAAGATGTGGACAATGTCGGCAAAGAAAAAAACTCTAGTTGACCTCTATACACAGACAATCAAAATACGAAAATTCGAGGAGAAAGTTTGGGAGCTGTTTGGCCAAAACCTTGTACCAGGTACACTTCACCTCTACCTCGGTCAGGAAGCTGTTGCAGCTGGAGTGACTGCAGCATTGAAGAAGACCGATTGGATTCAGAGCACTCACAGAGGGCATGGACACGTTATCGGCAAAGGCGCTGACATGAATTCAGCACTTGCTGAACTTTTAGGAAAGAAGACCGGCTCCTGCAAGGGAAAAGGAGGAAGTATGCACATCACACAGTTTGACGTTGGTGTACTGGGTGCAACTGGAGTAGTTGCATCTGGGTTGCCAATTGCAGTAGGTGCCGCGTTGTCAGCAAAAATGAGAGGTACTGATGAAGTAGTGGTCTGTTTCTTTGGAGATGGAGCATCGAACAACGGCACCTTCGGAGAGTCGCTGAATATGGCTGCAATTTGGAACCTTCCAGTAATCTGGGTAATTGAGAATAACCTGTATGCTATGGGAACCCCGATTCAACTTACATGTCCAAGTCAGAATATTGCCGACCGTGGGGCAGGATACTGTACCCCATCAGTCGTTGTAGATGGGAATAATGCATTGGAAGTGTATGAGGCTTCTGTTGAAGCCGTTAAAAGAGCTAGAGAAGGCAAAGGTCCAAGTCTCATTGAATGCAAGACATATAGAATGAGGGGGCATTCACGTTTTGACCAAGCAAAATACAGACCGAAGGAAGAGGCCGAACATTGGTTGAATAAGGATGCTGTAGAGATTATCAAGAAGATTGCCATCGAACAAGGCGCGCTCACAGAAAAAGAAGCTGAAAATATAGCTAAGAATCTGCAGAAAGATGTAGATAAGGCTGCAGAATTTGCCATAAAGTCGGAACTCCCAGAACCGGAAGATGCTCTGGACGATGTTTTTGCGGAGGTGGCCTAAATGACAGAAATGACGTATCGCGAAGCTCTGAAAGCAGGTATCAGAGAAGAGATGCTTCACGATGAAAGGGTGTTTCTGCTAGGCGAAGACATTGGAAGAAACTGGGGTGGTGCTTTCAAAGTAACAAAAGGGCTTGCTGAGGAGTTTGGCGATGAAAGAGTACGGGACACACCCATTTCAGAGAATACGATAGTAGGAGCTGCAATCGGAGCAGCGATTACTGGACTCCGCCCTATTGCAGAAATCATGTTTGGTGACCTGATAAGCTTGGCAATGGACCAAGTTTGTAACCAAGCCGCGAAAATGCGGTTTATGTTCGGCGGCCAGACATCTGTCCCGGTTGTTGTAAGAAGCGTATTTGGAGGCGGCAAGAACATAGCATCACATCACTCGCAAAGCCTTGAAGCTTGGTTCATGCATACTCCAGGACTGAAAATAGCCGTTCCTGCTTTCGCCTCTGATGCAAAGGGATTGATTAAGACAGCAATTAGAGACCCTAATCCCGTAATGTTCTTTGAGCACAAGCTGGTCTATGATAAGAAAGAGGAGGTCCCTGATGAGGAGTATACAATCCCCTTTGGCGAAGCAAAGATAAGAAAAGAAGGAGCAGATGTAACAGTCTGGGGAACTTGGTTCATGCTTCACAAGGCACTAGATGTGGCCGAGGAATTGACGAAAGAGGGAATAAGCGTTGAAGTCATTGATCCGCGAACCCTCGTGCCACTTGACAAGAAGACCCTTCTCGAATCGGTGAAAAAGACCGGTCGACTTGTACTAGTAACTGAAGAAACGAAGACAGGAGCCACAACGGCAGAGATTGCTGCCATTGTTCAGGAAGAGGCTTTTGATTGGTTAGATGCTCCAATCAAGAGGGTAAATGCGCCGGATACACCAGTTCCCTTTAGCCCTCCGCTTGAGGACTACTTCATCCCAAATCACAAGAGAATAGCAGAAGCAATTCGTGAGATCGTTTGAGGTGAGTGTTTTGGTCACAACCATGATTATGCAACGAATGAGCGTTGCTATGGAATATGGAGTCATCCTTAAATGGTTGAAGAAAGAAGGCGACAAAGTAAAGGCAGGAGAGCCCGTCGTTGAAATCTTTGGAGAGAAAAACGAGTTCGAACTGGAAGCTCCCACAGATGGTATATTGCTTAAAATTCTGTGTGATGTAAACGACGAGATACCAATTAGTGAGCCAATTGCGTTCATTGGGGAGGAAGGAGAAGAGATTCCTGATGTCAGGCCCAAGAAACTGACTGCTCAGACTGCTGGAGCTGCACCGCAGCCAATTACGGCTGAAGCGGATGCGAAGATACTGGAGAAAGAAGCACCAACCAAGACAGAAGCTGCCGCATCCCTTATGCTAAACGGGCGAATTAGAGCCTCTCCACGAGCTAGGAAGAAAGCAGAGGAAATGGGAGTAGACCTCACCTATGTGCAAGGATCTGGGCCAGAGGGTAGAATAATTGAGAAAGATATAATGGCCTATAAGCCCTATGAAGCTTTAGCTCCCTCGGATCGAAAAGTAAGAGGAATTGAAACCCTAAACCCCTTAAGAAGAACCATTGCCAGAAGAATGACCCAGAGCGCCCAGAATCCGCACATAACAATGATAACTGAAATTGACATGACGGAGGCTGTTTCCCTCAGAGAAGAAATCAACGCACGTTCGGAGAAGAAAGGCATCCGCGTGTCATTCAATGATATAATAGTCAAGGCGGTTGCAGATGTGCTGGAGCGGTTTCCGAAATTCAATGCAACCTTGGTTGGAAATGATCTCCATCTTTTGGACGAAATAAACATTGGAGTGGCAATGGCAACAGAATCAGGTCTGTTGGTTCCCACTGTAAGAGATGCCAACCAAAAGTCGATTACAGAGATTGCAGCAGAAACCAAAGAAATGGCAAGAAAGGTGAGGGGCAACGAAATCACGTCTGAGAAACTGACAGGTAGTACCTTCACGGTTTCCAATTTGGGACCTTTCAAAGTGGACCTATTTATACCGATCATCAATCCACCTGAAACTGCAATCTTAGCTCTTGGGCAAATCAAGAAAAAACCGGTGGTTGTCGATGATGTGATTGCTGTGAGATCCACCATGATGGCTAGCTGTGCTGTGGACCACAGAGTACTAGATGGCGCCCCCGCAGGACAGTTCCTGCAAGCCCTGAAAGACTATCTTGAGAATCCGTACTTCATGAAGGTATGAATCCAGCGCATAAGATTATGAATCTCCCGGCGCTACATGACCCAGAGAAGAAGAGATGATTAACTCAAAGTAATGTCCGAAGTGTGGAAACAGCAGTATTGCAGGACCCCATAACATCTGGGATGAAGATAGACACATTAGGATAGACTTGCCAGGGATGTATACGGCAACACTTGTGGCATATACGTGTGCGAATTGCGGATACACTGAGCTATATAGCGACAGGATAGGTCTCGATAACGTCCGACGAGATGGCAGGTTCTTGGTCGACCAAGAAAGGCCTGAGACAACTCGTTGCACACGTTGCGGTGCCCTGTTTAGACCGGGGAAAGGTATCTGCTACGAATACGGAACGCAAGTGGATTAGTTCTCAATAATGCTTGTTTTCCCATAGGACCTTAAATTCAAGGAAGAAGAATCAATCATGATGCAGCACTTCCCTCCTGCGTCTTGCCTCGAAAAACACGACATCTGCTCTTAGCCTCGGGATCTGCTCCGAGGCTCGCTGGTGGTGGGTTTATTCCGCCACCAGCAAATACAACTTCCTTTTCATTGCGTATTTTCCTGTAAAGCGAAGTCTTAAGGCAGCCGTGATGTGTCAAAGCTGGAATCAAAACAGGTGACCAGTTAATGCCTTGGAGACTGCTCGAAGAGAACGGTCGGGACATCTTTAGAAATCTGGCCATTGAAGAAGCCTTGGCGAGAGTGAACGTAGAATCCAAGAAGAAGATGAACACACTTCGGTTTTGGAGAACTGATTCTGCAGTTGTACTTGGTAGGTTTCAATGTCTCCACAAGGAAACAAATATCCGATTTTGCGAGGCGCACAAAATTGCGATTGCTCGGAGATTCACTGGAGGTGGAACAGTATATCAAGACAAGGGAAATCTCAACTTCAGCATATGCGCAGACCGGAGAGAGGACTATGCCAAAGGCACGTTACCTGAGCTGTACAAATCATTTGTAGGATGTATCGCTGAAGCACTTCAGAAAATAGGAGTTCCAGCGGAGTTTGATGAATATAGATCATGCATACGAATAGATGGAAAGAAAATCACAGGAACCGCAGGATGGATAAAGCAAGGTATTGCTTTCATTCATGGCACTCTCTTGATAGATTCCAATATTGACATTCTACTACAATGTCTCGACGCTCCAGAGAAACAACCGGTATATCTACGAGAAGGCAGAACCAGATGCATGGAAAGCAAGAGAGACATTGTCACCACTATTCATAGAGAAGTGGACAGCCCTCCATCTGTTGAAGAGATAAAGACGGCTATTACAAATGGCATCAAGGAAATAACTAGGGACATTTTGATTCTCAAAACTCTCACAATGACTGAGATTCAACATTCAGAGCTTTTATATCAAAATCGATACAGCCATGCCAACTGGAACAGAGGAGAACTGGTTCCCAATAAGGATTTGAGTTGATAAGAAATGGACAATGACGTGGAAAAGACACTCAAAAGCTTCCAGAAACACTTCGGTGCATTGAACAGAGATATCCCTGATACGCGAAATGCGTTTACAGACTTGCTGAAAACAGTTCACAAGGATGGAGCACTGCCTGCGAAATTTAAGGAGATAATTTGCATAGTAGCTTCAATTCTGGCTCCATGTGAATCGTGCATGGTCTATCATACAAAGCAGGCGCTATCAGCAGGTGCGACAAGAGAAGAAATAATGGAAGCTGCAGCTGTGGCAATAGTGATGGGTGGGGGACCAGCATCGACGCACATTGCAACTGTCCAAGATGCATTGGACTTGTGGGCTCCAAGAAAGGAATAGAAACCATTTGGAAATTCTAGACATTCAAATACTTGAGCGTGAATCCGGACCCAAATTACTACAGCTCTGTGAAAAGGACCTTTATTGCTTGTTGGGATTCCATCAGGTCGAACCCGTGTTCCCAATCACTAAGAGGAATACGATGGGTAATGAGTGAACTGAGACTCAGCTTCTTTGTTTCCATTAGCTTCAAGGTTGTGACCCACGATGAAGGCAGTGTGCCCCATGTACCAGTCATGGTAAGCTCCTTTACGATGATGGGGTCCAAATCAATCGTGGCGGGCTGACCTCTTACTCCTATTAGGCAGATATGTCCTGCAACCTTGACGAATCTCAAGGCCTGTGTACAAGCAATGCAGGCTCCGGAGGCCTCGATGACAACATCAGCTCCAAGTCCCTTGGTGAGGTCTCGTATAATACTGTCGGCATCAGACTCGGTTTGAACATCGATTGTCACATCAGCGCCCATTCTTTCGGCAATATCAAGACGCCATCTGTCAGAGCTAACTCCGGTAACAATGACTTTCCCAGCACCCATTGCTTTTGCTACTTGCACTGAAATCAAACCCATTGTACCAGGCCCTTGAACGACGATAGTGTCTCCTGGGCAGATGTTTATTTTTTCAGTCACTCCGTGCACGACGCAGGCTGTTGGTTCAGCAAGTGCAGCTTCCTCTAAGGAAACCCCCTCGGGGACCTTGTGAATGATGTATTCTGGAGCTGTGAGGTACTTCGCAAAGGCACCATTGGCCAGAGATACGCCTAGGATTTTCTTGTCGGATGCAGTACACCGGTTCATGTGACCTGTCTTACAATGATAGCAGCGCCCACAATATGCAGTAGCAGGAGAAACTACTAGATCGCCCACTTGAATATCCTGCACATCATTGCCAACCTCAACAACCTTCCCGGAATACTCATGTCCGAGGATGACAGGAGGCGTGTAGAAGGCGGTGTCATGCTTGATGTGAACATCGCTCCCGCAAATCCCCGCAGCTGCTACCTCAATCAAAACTTCATTCCTGTCAGGAGATGGCACGTCAACATCCCGGAGCTCCATGTTGCCGGGTCCACGAGCGATCTTCATTAGTCCTTTCATAGGCTCTGACCTCATGATTGTCGAAACCTGTACTGTTATAGAATCTTGTGGCCTATTCTTGAACCAATGCAGTGAAAAAGTGAGGGCTCTCTTGACCCTCGTCCAACGATCTGACTCTAAAACCAGTTCCCAAATCGTTTCTCATTTTGTTTGCAGTTCGAGCACCCACAAACCGCAGACGAACTCCAGCAACCTTGCCAATCCATAACCAGATGCTTCTTGTGGACTCATCAATGACGCAATACACTGAATCGGATTGCAGCGTCTCCTTGGTCACACTCACCTCCAAGGTGGTGCCATCGTCCTGCATCAGTAAGACATTGGCCATGTTTATTCGCCGGAATACCTTGCTATTAAGTCGGTGTGATATTGTATTGAAATCAGATTCTGTCGAACTGAGCTCGTACCGTACCACCACAATAATTGCATCGGGCTTCCAGAGGACCCGTCCAGTCAATGTCTTCGTGTGTGAGGCTTGCTCCACATGATGGACATCTTTCGGGCAATCGGACTGTTCGAATCTCGGAGCCATCGCTTCTGGTTTGCCCGCGGTATCTTTTGGGGATGACAAATGACGGCGCTTCTGTCCTGAAACCATCAATTGCTTGAGTGCTGGCTTGACACGCCTTCCCCATGATAACAATAATCAAGATGCATAGAATGGCGGGAATAATGAAGAACATTAGTGAGAATACACCGAATACCTCCCAAAAGATACCAAAGAGATTATCAAAGACTCCGAACTGCATATGATTGTCCTCAAGCGAATTCTGCTGCGCCAATGCAGATTATTGCACTTATTATCTTTGTCAAAAGGATTTAGATTTTCTTTGGATACGCATCTAATCAGCCATCTTCCTTCAGCTCCTAATGGAGAACCATCGCAAGAAGCCTCAGCTCCAAAGATAGTGCCTTACTGCAAAACGGGATGTCCTATATGAATATCCTTAATCTGTGCATGAATCTTCATAGTGAGCTTTCTTGGAACAATACTTTGAAGTCTAATTCTCCTACCTCGATCGCCCAAGAATGGCATGATTGCCTCCGATCTTCGCAAATCCTATAAATTATCCAACTTCGCAACGTATAAAAGATTCCCACTCTTCCGTCCATCCTAGAAACCTCATTGGAGGAACGTATCGTATGAAAATCCCACCAAGCATTCTGAAAAGGCTCTATGTGAAGAATAGCCTTGAGAATTCAGAAGATGGATTTAGCTTCAAAATAAAGAACGCACTAGCAAATGGCACAGCTGTTTCAATGTCTCCAGTCAAAGTTGATGGAACAGAATACCCACTAGATGCCACAGTTATCAAGACTAGTGACGGTGATATACCTGCGGCAGAAGTATCAGGCGGCAATCCTGCACCAATCAAGGTTGGCGTTGAAGTTGTCATTCATGTGACAGCAGATCCACTTTCTGAAGGCGCTCACACAATTGGCATTGCGCTTGAAACCAGGGAAATTGGAGAGATTGCTTTCGAGGTCGATGATGAGATCTAAGCTATGAAAAAGTAAGCACAAGATGTTGCCCCTTCTGCATTCCCTTTTGTCTTACTTTACATGATCACATGATTATCTCCTAGGTTTCTGCGAGGAATACCATCAACAGAACAAGAATGAGAACTACTACCTAAGTGATCAGGAATAGTGCATTTCCTTCTCAGTTACTTTGATATTTGTAAAAAGGGTATGTTAGATCCTGATCAGTTTGGATGCCATTATCCAGCTCGTTCTACGATTCGCCCTCATCACTCATTTGCATCAGGGATTTTCTCTATGTTCAACTCATCATATCACAGATAGGGATTCGGGCTAAGGTCTTGCCGGAATAGTTTTCTGCATTTCCTGTTCCTTTATCACGGTGGTTAGCGACATGTACGTTAAGATCAGACAAGATGGTGCAATTGGCATTGGCCGCGCAACTGAAGGACAAGCCGAAATCACAATGGGGTATGGAGAAGCACACATGATTGCTGCAGCACTAGAGAAGCTGGCTCAGACAGCACGCAGCTACAAGCAGGTTTACCACAAGACGACTGATGTCGGAGGGGGAAACAAAATCGAGTTTGAGCGGACTGACGATGGTACTATATCCATTTCCGGCGACAAGCAGTCCTACTTCTGTACTGAATGGGAAGTTCGCGACCTCGCAGAGAAGCTGAAGCATTTGCCGCCCGTAGAGGTGGCCCCTCCATCAGACTATGCGAAAAAAATCACTCCAAACAAAGGATTCTGCATAAATCTAACAAACGGTGGACAGATAATTAGGCTCAAGCTGGCGGATGCCGCCTTGGTGAAGATAGCAGTTCAAAGCAGTGTGAATAGTCGCTTCTACGATGAAGTTATAGATCTTGCAGATCGCAAGATTACCGTCAGAAGAAGCAGCGATCTGAAGTGGGAACTTGGAGATGGTAATAGCACGGTCAGGTTCACTGCCTACGAAGTTGAAGCGTTACTTACAGGACTTCATAATGCTGTGCTTGATGTTCTAATGGATATGGTCAAGTCCTTGGGCAGTGACGATTTGGCCGATATCAGAGCAAAATCACAGATTCAACGAATCGAGCAAGAATCAACCAAACTTCTGACTGATTACTCCAAGGGAAAGGGAATCACGAAAACCCTTCTGAAGAGCGCAAAGAGAATCCTTGGAAAAGGAATGGACGCGGACAGTCGCACAAACGAGTTCATAGATATCTGCAGATATGTTCTGGGAAATACTGACCCAAGATATCAAGGGCCAATTCTCGAACTTCTATCAACCACCTTTGTAGGGGAGTCCTGACATTCCTGTATAATCATTCAGAGAAGCATCTTGAGTCACTTTCAAGTAATGCAGTGGACCATGGATATCTCTCAATTATCCGCTGCATCAGTCGTCGGACCTTCCGCTCCTCAGAGGTGCCTTCATAGACCAGAAGAATGACGAGTCCTCCTCGAGTTCTCTTGAATTTCTGATACATTGTCTTAGAAGTGTTTATCGAATCGCAAACAACCATCACTTCAGCTTGGGGAATGTCAAGATCTCTCTCACCAACTGGAGACATGATTAGCACCCTAGCATCATCATTCTCACGAAATTCCCTGAGAACTTCGCCCTTGTTTGGCTTTTTTCCAGTGATCGTAAGAACTCGGACCTGTGCCTTTTCCAAGACATCTTGGATTTGGGAAACCATCTCAAGATAGGAGGTTAGGATGAGAACCTTCTTGTACTTCAGCGAAATCTGGAACGCGCGAGTGACTTTTGCTGATATTCTTGGAAGAGCCTTCCGAAGTTGGCTGACATTGAAATAGTGTTTCAGATAATCAGAATGGAACATCTTCAGAAACTGCCTTGGTGGCATTGCGAAGATATATTTCCGAAGCAACAGAAGACCAGAGTATCTTCCCTTCAGCTCTTCGGCTATAGGAAGACGCTCAATCATCAGATGCACTCGTCGTATGTCACCATCAATCAAATCGAGATTGTCACCCTCAACAAGCTGGTTTACAATTTCAGAGCGAGTATTTCGAATGAGTTCATCCAAGACTCTGGCGATTGAACGTATCCGAACATCGACGACTGGAGAGATAGTAACAAAGGTTGGTTCCAAATAGGACTCTACATCGGTTCCGTAAAGCTCATTCATAGAGATTAGTTCTGAATTGGGGATATGCTGTGTCAGAGTCTTGAGTTCATTTCTTATTTCTACTTGCTCTTGGGTGAATATTGCATGATCATCACGCAGTGTGCCACTCATTCCAATTAGCCACTTGTCATCAAACAGGGAAAGCAGTGTTGGCCAAGGAAACACAAGTGCAGTTCGGCCGCCACTGCGGCGGATTAGCGTATCAACCTCATTAATCAGCAGCGCATCAAAAGACTCGAAAAGGCCCATGTCTTTTTTGGCCAAACCAGCAAGGACTTGCGGAGTAGCCACAACGACTCTACTCTCCTTTAAAACCGAAGGCCTACGACCAGAAGACACTCTCGATGACAACTCCCCCAATTCATTATCAAGTCCACCATATTCACCACGGAGGTAGTCAATGGTTTCTGCAAGTGATGAAGAGGAGTGAACCACGATAATGAAGCGTAAGCCAGGAAAAATCTCCGACACTATCTTGTGTGTAATGAATCGCTTCCCAAGCCCGCAGTCAAGCTCAAGAAGGAGATTTGTGCCCTTGAGCTGCCTTATTCGGTCCAAGATGTATGTCTGATAACCGCGAGTGGTGTACTTGGATTTCTCACTTGACATTTCACTAGCTCATCCATTCAGTGAGTTAAGAACTCGTTTCGAAAGCCAAGATAGACTGTTTTATGGGTCTTATAATGTTTGACAAGTACTGCATTTTGTGAGAACTACACGAGTAGTACGCAAGTGGGATAGAGATAGAACTGCGTTTGTTGATGTTATTGTCCAAACAGAGCTGGACGCGAGTGTTTCTTGCAGAAACTGCAGGTATTATCAGCACAACGAAGGTATCTGCGAAGGAGTAGCCTCCAGTTACTATAAGAAGAAGACACCATCCGCTGAACTCATACCTCCATCTTCAGAATGCGAAATAAGGTTGTCGCCGGGTCTTCTTGCCTTTGTCTGGTCTATCAAAAGCTCTTGAAAACCTTGGCCAATGAAGGGGCTTCGACATGCATTTCAAACTCGTTGAATTGTCCAAAAGGAACAATGTGAACCTTGAATCCTCGGTCCTGAAGCCGCTTTGCAGTTTCCACAATGATGCTCTTGGCAAATGAAGACCTCGACTTGCTATCGCTCAAGTGTGCGAATGAATGAAGAACCACTGAGTCTACATTGACTTTGTCGCAAAGCCAACGAATGTTCTTGACCATTTTTCGAAGAACACCTGAACGGTCATCTTGGTCATGACGCTCCGATTGAATCCAGACAAGGAGCGATTCTCCAAGAGTCTCCTTTGCAGATTCCTTGGATTCGTCCTCTTCAGCGATATACCAGAAATGACTTACATGAAACATTAGTATCTTCATTCTATGGATAGACTCCTACTTCGCTTGAGATAAGTCTCATGCCTTTGTAAATCAATTTGCAAATGAATTCTCGTCATTCGTGATTTGCTTGTCAAACGATGGTTCATTGGGAAGATTGTCAGACATCGGGCCAGGAACTTCAGGAGCAGAATCGGTCATCCTGCGAGGTATGGCCTTTCCATGTACCCAAATGGTATTGTCAGGAATGACCTTGTCTTTAGGTACAACGGTGTTCGCTCCAATAATGACATTGTTACCAATGTCTGCCCCAGCAAGAATGACTGCGTTCGCACCTACAGTGACATTGTTACCTATTCGTACTGTGTTGATATACAGGCGATCATCCTCGTAGACATGACCGCTTATTACAGCATCATATCCGAAGAAGCAGTTGTCCCCGATTACTGTTCGTTCCGGATTAAACAGGCGCCCATTTCCCACAACAGTGTTGTAACCAATCTTTGCACCAAACCAAATATGTCTGGGCTTGACATCGAAGAAAACTGAAAAGAACCAAGCGAAATACGGAAAGACAATATAGTAGACTTCGTAGAACTCATACAGGAGCCACACCTCAGATTTCAACGAGTAGTAACCGTCTTCAAGGAAAGGAATCAGTCTGCGGGAGAGCCTGAAAGTGATTGCAAGAAGGGCTAGAAAGATGCCATAACAAACAAAGACAAGCGTGGGGAGAAACACTATGAACCAGAATCGCTCAAAGAGCACTATTGGAAAATAACCGCCAAGAAGGGCCTGAACGAGAGCTTTGATGTTCACAAAGGGCCAACCGATACCATCGATGAATGCATCAGTCTTGTCATAGGCGTCAACAACCAAGAAGACTGTTGGAATTGCAGATATTGTGATGCTGACAAGTATTGAAATGGCCAAGTAGACGCCATAAACAATCGACCTGAGTTTCATCCTAGTACCTTCTCATAAATGAATTGCTTTGATTATATAGGATACCTATTTTAACCATAGCAATATAGCCATTAGAATTAGATTACGTTAGAGAAATAAATATAGACGGAACAAAAGGCATGCAACCAATCAAAATGCCCCCTTGGAAGTCGTAAGAATGGCACATGACCTCTTGATTGTTGGAACTGGCCCTGCCGGACTCATGACCGCAGAAAGAGCAGCTGAATATGGTCTGAATACACTTGTCCTTGAAAGAAGAAAGGCTGTGACAGACTCCCTAATGGGAGAACTAGTAACCATGAACGCACTTAAACTACTAAGAGTGAAACCAGGATCGGAGTACATTGGCAACAAGTACAAGGCAATCGTGGGAGAGAGTCTTGATACAGGAGCCAAAATCTCTGTGGGAGAGGGGCTCTTGGGCGACTCGTTTATTCTAGACGAGGACCGATGTCAAGAACTGATGAGAAACCGTGCTGAGGCGAATGGGACTGAATTTCGATACAAATCCAAGGTCGCCTCTGTCATCAAAGAGAGAGCGCAAGTGGTCGGTGTGAGGTACAACGGGGCAGATCAAGCCAGGGCCAATCTCACCGTGGGTGCAGATGGCTCATTTAGTCGGGTTTCTGAGACCGCTGGATTCACACATCCGAAGTGGCTTCTGTCATACGGTATTAGATGGAAGCTTGAGAACTGCAAGGGAGTAGATGCAGACACAGCATACTTCTATGTGGGCAAAGACATTGGATTAGGCTATCTATGGCTTTATCCACGCAGCGAATCAGAGGTCAACCTAGGAATCGGAAGGGTCCCATCCTCAAAGAAGAACTGGGAGAACCTGCCTTCACTTATCGATGTTCTTAAGAAATATAAAAAGATTCTACCTGGCTTGAGAAATTCGAAAATCGCCGCGCAAAATGGAGGTGCGGTGCCTTGTGCAGGGCTAATTCCCAAATTCGCTGACGCAGGAGTTGCACTCGTAGGCAATGCTGCGGGACAAGTTTCCTCAATTGTGGGCGGAGGAGTGACAACCTGTTTCCATGCTGGCACCGTCCTAGCAAGGCATGCCAAGCGAGCCGTTGAAGAGAATGATTTCTCTAAGAACAGTTTGATGAAGTATGAGAGGGAATACCGTCGCTCGAAATTGGCATGGAGTATTCAAAACACAGGAAAGGGCTTTTGGGCCATCTCAAAATACGCTAGATTCAACGATCCTATAAAAGCAGCTGAAACTGTACTGAGCCAACTAGATGCCAAAACTTTGAATGCACTTGTACAAGGTCAAGCAGGTGTTTCTGACATCATGACACTACTGAGGGATTTTATGCCGATAGTATTGACAATTGGTAAGGGATACCTCAAGTCAATTGCTGTTAGTGGATTCTAAGAAATAGTGGCCAAAGCAGGGTCAACCCCCCCGCACCCTGCTTCGCCACGGCGATCTCCACTGCTGCCCTGTAACATGCCCAAGTGGATAGTTATCTACCCACTTGGAGTTCCTGCGTTTGCCTTTGTAGGGAAAGGAGATTTCCCAGCCATGAAAAGCATGGCTTGTAAGACATTATATAAGTTCCTTTTATAAACAGAACTATGTCCACAAGTTGGCCATTTAGCTGGGAATTTGATAAATTTCGACACTTAGCAGAGGGAAATGACGTGAAATATGAAAACGATGTGATAAAGGCCCTGCAAACGCTGCAACTTGTTACGGAAGAAGGGAAGGAATCACGGGATATGCTCATTTTAGAAACCATATTAAGAATGCAGAAGGAACCACCAGTTCATTTTTCCTTCTCTGAAATATTCAGTGCGCTTAAAGTGCATCACCCCTCTGCCAAGCTGAAGAAACCTGCCGTTCATAAGTCACTGCAGTGGCTGCTCGAGAACCAGCTTGTGCGGCTTGAAAGCTCAATAAAGTATCGCAAGAAGTACCTTGCTGACGCCAATACGCTGATGGCAGGACTCGAGAATCTCAAGATGCGTCTGAGCAAGGAGCTTCAAACCAAGAAAAGGCAAACGGAGAAAGCTCTGAAGTTGGTCGAATCGTGCAATTGCTCTGAGCTTTCGCAGAGAATAATGACAGCGATCACTGGGAGGAGAGCATCCCCGAACTCACGATTCATGAGAGGAATGGAGGAGTTTGAGAGAGTCACAGACTCTACAATTTATGATAGAGCAACAGAAGGAGATGTAATAAGAAACTCTCTGCTTTGGATAGGTCCATTCACTGAAGGGGCCACTGAACGCTTCGGAAGAGTTGTAGAAGCGGCAAAAAAAGGAGCAGAAGTCAGATATGCTTCTCATCCTGATCTCCTATTGCAAAGTGATAAACTGAAGAAGGACGTTTCTTCCGATTGGATTCAACATACCCTTGCAGATTTCATTGCAGTTAGGGCGGAGGGAAAGCTCATTGATTTGCGAATTATCGATGTAGACAAGAAAGGATACCAATTTGCAGCTCTGAACAACGAAGTCATGGCGTTCTTCATTTCAGAGGACCCCATCACAGCGGCATGGGTCACGCGGGAATTCAATCCAGACCTAATTGACAATGCAATTGCTGACTTTGATAAACGCTGGGAACAAGGAATCTCGATTTTTGAGATTACAGAAGAGAAATTGAGATCAATGCGTATTAATCCGAAGGGACATCTTCAAGCTGTGGTGTTGAAAGGTCTGAAGAAGAGAAAGAGTGGAGAGGGAGAATGACGTATCAATCGCTTGAAGAGATACTGGAGCTTCTCGGGATGGACGTAGCCTCAAAACCAGTTGACATTTTGAGAGCTCTTCTTAATGCCCAGTCTGAATTGGGTGTCTTTCTAGAATTCTCTGATATAAGAACCGAGTTAGAGTCACTAGTTGACGGAAAAAGCTTAGACCGTTCTTTGGTTCATCGTCAGCTCAAGTCATTAATAGAAGAAGGCTATGTTCGTGTTGATAATAGTGGATATCGGCATAGATACATGACGAACATTAGCACACTGGCCAACGTTCTTGAGAAGAAGATCTCTGAATATCGTATCTTCTTGAAAGAGGAGATCGACAGAATCGATAAGGATTTGTATCTTCTCGACCAGACAGACGCATCGGACCTTGGGAAATCGCTCATCGAGTTGATGAGTGGAATGAAGTCGGAAGAACGCCCTCATTTTGCATCAGGACTTGATGGATTACTCCGACTTGTTAAAGGAGAGGTTCAATCTAAGGCAAGAAGAGGGGAGACTATCAAGGCAACTGCTGACTGGCTAAACACTGAGGCAGATCTTAAACCAGAACAGGTTGCCTGGATTTCTGACCTCGCTACCCGGGGCGTGAAGATGAAAGTATTAGGGCAGTTCAGATCAGCAAAAGAAGCCCAGAAGAGAGTGAGGAAGCTGTATGATATAATGCAAATTCTAGGACTTGATATAGAATACAGAATTCGCCCTTTGAAGAAGGCGACATATCAATTCGTTGGCTTCAAGAGAATAGGGATTGTACTTGTTGTATCAGAGAACCCTCTCGCATCAACTTGGATTCCGAAGCAGAGCAATCCTCTGCTTATTAACCATGCCATCGAAACCTTTGACAGGGACTTCGAAGCTGCCGAGCCAATAATCTTTGATGACTATCATGTATAGGTGGGAGAAGATGAGAATCCAAGAAAAAATGGAGACGCTCAGACGAGTAGGCATCAATCTCCTTGATTTTGAGATTGAATTGATTGGGTGTCTGTATCAGATTGGGGAAGGCTTCTCCAGCTGGGCCACTGCGACAGAGATTTGGCAACAGCTAACAAGCAGATCTGCAAAACCAAAGCAGATCTCTAAAGCATGGGTATATCGAGGGCTCAGCGAACTCGTAGAAAGAGGATTCATTCAGGTGGACCGAATAAATCGACCAATCAAGTTCATGATGACATCGGACACCCTAGTACAAGGAATTGAGCGAAAGAAGTCTGAGAAGAAGGAAGAGCTACTTGAAATGAGAAGAGTGCTTTCGAAGAGAGTCGATTCATTTGCTAGGATTGACGCTAAAGAATTGGCCACAGACCTGATGAATTACCTGAAAGGAGAAGGGATGGCCGCAAAATCGGGAGTCATTGAAGGCATTGATAATGTTAGGGCTGTAATAGATCAAGAAATCGTTGGCAGAGCCCAAGCGGGAGACAAGATTTGGATAATCAATCCGATCTCTATACTGCAATTCGCTCAAATGAATAGCCCTACATATCGCAAGATCTTTGAGGCTACAGATCGCGACGTCAATATCAGAGGCTTGCTAATTCTCACAGGAGAGGAAGAAACAACGAACCTCCCAAGAATAGACGTGCATATGACGAACACCATGAAGTTGTTTTTAGAGAGCATGCAACAAATGAGTATTGAGATTAGAGTCCTCCCTTCACAGGTCCGAACCTATAGAATGCTAGGTTTGAACAAGGAACGAATAATGCTGTACCTAAGTGATGTGGCTCAAGCTGACATTGCAGCGCTTATTCGTTACGAAGACAATCCATCCTTCGTGGAGGACGCAGCCAGTTCCTTCGAAAGACTATGGGAACAGGGGCAGAACTTTCTTGCCCGCATGACGGAATTAGTTTCGGAATCATGAGTAGATGTCAGAAATCCTTAGTTTACAATCCAGTCCTGGCTCTTTGAGAGCATCAGAAAGATGTCATCGCATGCCGCTTCAAAGTCATCATATAGACCGTATTCTCCTCCAGCAGCATATACATGTCCCCCTCCACTGAAAAGCTTGGCTGCAGCATCACAAAGGATAGAATTACTGCCGCGCCTGATTCCTAGTAGTCCGCCTTGGCTAATAGTTATCAGAAGGTCTGCGACCTCCAGATTCTGGCCTTGAATCTGCAAGTTCTCAGCATCAGTCAAATAGGTGCCAATATCAGTAGTTGTAACGCCACTTGGAATTTCTACAACACGAACAAGTTTTCCATGAATCCTCTGATCACAATGTCCAGACAGTGCCTTCCTCATGCGCTTAAGACGCTCCTTGCGATATTGATGGACTTGTCTGTCCAGAAGTTCGTTTCTGAATCGCTTCGTAGAATCATTCCAGACTCCAGCAATACCATCCTCTGCCAGACTCTTGAGAAGAGGAAGAAGGGCTTCAGTGACATCTTCCTTTCTTGCAATGGAGTTGAATCTGCTGATGGACACTGCATCAGTCAAAGCAATAGCGGCATCTATCTGTCGCAGATTGAAGTCGGTGTCATGGGCAATTGAGGCAAGTTCCTCACATATCTTGTCCCTTGGCATGAGAACCTTGTAGGCGATCTCCGCCGCGCAATAGTTGTGATTGATTCTCAGAATCGGTTTGTTTCCGAGAGACAAGATGGACTTGACAGCTCGAGGAGACCATTGATGATGGTCAAGCCAGACCACACGGCAGCCTTGCTGAATTGCACGTGATAATCCAGTTTGGGCCAATTCCACGGTAGTTTCGTCCATGCCCAAATCAGTAATAACGATCAGGGTATTTCGCCTTGATGATACGCTTGAAAACACCTGTTCGAACGAACCATAATCAGTGAGCTCAACGTCGTATTCAAGGGTCTTTGATTTGGCATATCTCCATACAATCGCTGATGAAGCTATGCCATCAACGTCTTTGTCATGGGAAATCGAGAGCAAGGATGCTATTCTGTCCTTGGTGCTCTTTGGCTCAGAGGTCATAGCGCATTCGTACTTTAACCCAAAAGAACCCTTTTTTTTCTTTCTTTGCTGCACCAAGAAAAACATGCATGTCGGAAGTGTTTTCTGATGCAATTACATCGGTGATGTGGAATGATGATAATGGAATCCAGTTCCGGGTCCAAGGTTCTAATGAGTGGGAACGAGGCAATAGCCCGTGGAGCACTTGAAGCGGGGATTTGTTTTTGCGCGTCCTATCCTGGTACTCCCTCAACGGAGATTGCTGCTGCTTTGATGAAGTCCTCACAGAACCATGATATCTATGTGGAGTGGAGTGTGAACGAAAAGGTTGCACTTGAGGCCTGTGTGGCAGCAAGCTGGGCAGGAATTCCCGCCTTATGTTCAATGAAATCATTGGGTTTGAATGTAGCAGCAGACTTTCTTTTGAATGTTAATCTCTCAGGAACAGGTGCCGGAGGTGTTGTACTTGTTGTTTGTGATGATCCAAGAGGGCACAGCTCCAGTAACGAGCAGGACTCAAGATTCTACGCCAAGGCGGCCTATCTGCCACTTCTGGAGCCAAGTACATGCCAACAAGCTAAGGATGTCATCTCAATAGCTCTTGCCCTCTCACAGAAGCATAGGATCCCGGTAATCGTCAGAAGCACAACCCGATTAAGCCATTCTCGCTCAGTGGTTAAACTCAGAGAGATTGCCTCAGCCACATGTACTACATCAGAAGAACTGGCTAATGCGCCATATAATGTACCAAATCCGCATCTGAAACACCAAGAGCTTGGGATGAAACTCAAGGAGATAGCACAAGATTTCGAGAAGTCCAAACTCAATTCTGTTTCAGGAGGAGAAAATACAGACACACTCATTATTGCGAGTGGTGTTGCTTTTCGTTATACTAAGGAAGCTGTTGACCTTCTCAACATTCCTTCTGTACAGATAGTTAATCTACTCACATCACATCCCCTTCCTCAGAAGGATGTAGTAGACTGGATTAAGAATCGGCAGAAGGTGTTATTTGTTGAGGAAGTTGATCCTTTCATTGAGGATGGGGTGTTGGCTATCGCCGCCGAGCTACACTTGGACGAAATACCGACATTCTCAGGAAAGAGAAATGGTGTAGTTCCGTTCTTCGGAGAACTTGACACAAATACTGTCATGGATGCGTTGCGGTCCATTCAGGGAATTCCCCAGAAACATCAGGACGAACAGGATCTGAACACACTCAAATTGGCAAGACAGATGCTGATTCCAAGACGTTTGACCTTTTGTGCTGGGTGCACTCACCGGAATGTATACTGGGCTCTTGGGAGAGTGAAGAGGCGAATCAAAGAAGGATTGATTGTCACAGGGGATATCGGTTGCTATTCCTTGGGTGTGTTTTACAACGAGGCGATGAACACAATGCAGGCAATGGGCTCAGGAATTGGTACAGCCAGCGGTCTAGGGCAACTAGAACGGTTCGGTCTGAAGCAGAAGGTGGTGACGGTTGCCGGAGACTCGACTTTTTTCCATGCTTGCTTGCCAGGGCTCGTAAATGCCAAACACAAGAACGCAAACATGACATTTCTGATTCTTGATAACTCAACGACTGCAATGACGGGATTCCAACCTAATCCTGGCACTTCCAAGCAAAGGCTAGGTAACACTGTTGTCAGCATAGAAAGCATCGTAAGAGCAATTGAACCGTCGCATTTTGAAATCATAAATGCAGTAGATATTGACGCTATGATTGAAACGATTCACAAGGCAGTAGAGATAGATGGTCTGAAAGTCATTCTAGTCAACAGCGTCTGCAGACTAGAGGAGCAACGGCTAGGGAAAACCCATGAGGAGTTTTCACGTGTTGTCGTTGATATCAACTTGTGCAAGGGAGAGAACTGCAGAATATGCACCGACCAATTTTCCTGTCTGGCAATAGGATGGAATGAGAACCTCAAGAAGGCGGAGGTCATTGAGAACTTGTGCATTCGTTGCGGTGCCTGTATCCCAGTGTGTCCACATGACGCAATTAAGGGGGCAGAACCATGAAGAACCAGTACAATATTCTAATCGCTGGAGTGGGAGGACAGGGAAACCTAGTGTGTGGGTGTGTCCTAGCAGAGGCGGCCCTTCAGCAAGGGCTCACTCCCACCACTGGAGAAACTTTCGGAGCCTCTCGGCGTGGTGGCACAGTCCTGACACATCTGCGTCTAGACGCGGATGATTTGGGACCCCTAATCCCGCGAGAACAACTTGACCTGTTGCTGGGACTAGAACCGCTAGAGTCCCTTAGAGCTGCAGTTGATCTAGCCACATCACGTACCACAGCAATAATCAGCATGACCAAGATTGAAACCCCAGAGTCAATTGCAGGCAAAGTGAAGTATCCAGAGATTACAGAGATTAAGAGATCTCTTCGAGCCATTTGCGGAAAGGTCTATTCTCTCGATCCCGGCCGAATCTTTGCTGAGACAGGCACAAGACGTGCACTGAATGCATACATGCTTGGTGCGATGGTCACCAGTGGAGTGACCTCGCTCACTGAGGAGCACATCCTAAGGGCGATTCAAACGACCTTGAAAGAATGGGATCTCAATCGTGTTGCTTTTGAGGCCGGTAAGAAGGACTTCAGGAGCTTGGTAGACCTCTAATCACTTTTCATCTTCTTGGCCTCTGTTGCACGCCGCGCCTCTCTCCACATCAATTCTGAGAGAACGTGAAACATATCGGCAACTCCGTCACCCGTCTTCGCACTGCTCTCCATATAGAGAAAGCCCTGGTCCTCGGCCCATCGCTTTGCCTCGTCGGACGGCACTGCACGGTCAGGAAGGTCGATCTTGTTGCCCACCACTATCATCGGCACTCTTGTGCCAACGGACTCGTCTGCCTCCGTGACCCATTTTGATAACTCTGTGAAGGACCGCCGACGTGTCACGTCAAAGACAAGAATGACGCCAGCTGCACCGCTGTAGTACATCTTCCGTACAGCCTTGAATCGCGCCTGACCGGCCACATCCCACGCCTGCAGTTTTATGCCCACGGCGTAATCGGTTTCGGAGGGCGATATATGGGCGAGTTTGACGGCGAACTGACTTCCGATCGTGGTTTTGTAATCACGCTCAAATACACCAGTCACATAGCGATTGACGAGAGTTGTCTTGCCCACAGCACCCTCCCCAGTTACCATCACCTTGAACAGATAGGTATAGGTATCGCTGGGTGTGCCAGGTCGAGGGGGTTTTGGTGTCCTACTTCTAATCTCAGTCACGAGCAGGCTCTCTGCGGTGGTTTCGTCCACCACGGGTATCGGTGTGACCTCAGCAGCAGATTCTTCAATCATCGCAGACACATCATCAAATTCGGACAGGGCTTGTGTGCCCTCTTCCTCAATTCCAAAGAGCTGGTCCAGAAGTTCTTCGGCGGCCTTCAGAGACTCGGACGAGTCATCGGAAGCGGTGGTACGCAGAATCTCTGCAGCCTTTTGTCTGGTGACCTCACCAAAGCCAGTTCCACTAACAGGGGTGAAGGGGGACTCCTCTTCGATTATCGTTTCAGTTGGAGTGAATTCGACACTGGACTGCATCATCACTGAGGGCTCAGCTGCTGGGGCAGCAATCACTGCACCTTCTTCCACAAGAATAGCGGTTTCTGGTGTGGTGACCTGCTTGACCTGTCCCGTGGCGTCCGTCCACATGAGAACGATAGGTCTGATAATAACGGATCCCTCGCTCTTTGGTGCGAGCTGAAGTTCTAGGCATTTTGTTTCACCCGGTCCAAGGTCGAAGCGAATCTGTTCCGGTGTAACATCTAAATAGTCCTTGGGAAACCAGTAAAGCTTTCCTGTGATTCCATGGATAGGCTGATCGGACACATTTACTAGAGTGAGCCTTCCAGTAAGGTCTGCACTTGTCTTTACTTCAGTGCTCACTTCAAACTTCGGAATGATTTGATATAGTCCCTGAAAGGCCTTCAGCGGCCCGTCGGAGACCCCTACCAGAATCTCTTTCCTATCATCCCGGTTTGCGTCCCCAACGCTTATTGAAAGAATCTTCATATCCAAGTCCATGGACGCAATCTGTTGGAACTCAGCCATCTGTAGGTTGTAGACCACAACCTTATGATCGGAAGTCGCAATGATGAGTTCATCCATGTGGTCTGCATTGACCTCTTCAATCCTGACAGATAAGGCCTTGACATTCTCCAGCTTTGTGAACAGGTCCAGCTTGCTCTCTTCATTCCGATAAACACGTACGGAGCCATCGCGAGTGACGACGCCGAGTTCCATCTTGCGGTCTCCGAGGACATCACCAGCAGCGACTGAGATGACAGGACTTGGCAGGTTAAGTACCTCAATCTGTTCAATGGAGTGATTTCGTACCTTGAACACTCTGAGTGTCTTGTCAAGATTCCCCGTGACTATCTCATCAATCTCATCCCCGATTACATCACAGGTACCGATCGCGATGGGCATATCCTCTAGTTGATGCTTGAGATATTCTGTGAGATTGTTGTCAGTGTCCATCTTGTAAATTCGAAGTGTAGAGTCACTTGCACCAACTAGAATCTCATTCTTGTTGTCCCCCGTCACGTCTGTGACATACACTGCTGTTACAAAGGTTCCAACAGCTTTCTCTGCAAGGAGTTCTAGTTGACCGCTTGGTGCATATCGGTAGACTTGGACAGTACCAGCCTCACCCTCCACATCCTGAGGACCCAGACTTCTTCCAACGACTATCTCCATGAAACCGTCGTTGTTTGCATCTGAAACTTTGGCTGAGAGAATACTTCCTTCGAGGTCTTTTTGGGCCAAGAACTTGGTTTCACCATTGATTACTTCATAGAGCTTCAAAACGCCGTCTCTGTCCCCAGTGCAAATCTGTGAACTACCTGAACCAGTGATGCTTCCTACCGCAATAGCGCTTGTGCTCCTGTCATCTTCAACTTCGAAAAGAATCCTTGGCGAGGACAACATAGATTACCATCCATTCGCTAATGAGGATAGTGACCTTCTGCTAGGCAAATGGTATCTACCCTGATACCAGAAACTTCGTAAGCCGCCTTTTTGAACCTTGCTAGGTTTTAGTCCATTTGTGCAATTCAAGGAGAAATGCAAATGATACAGTATTTAACCCACTTTCTTCCAAGAAAGGGCAGGTGTCCAGCTTGCCGAGATTGTCAGTTCAGGGGATATGGAAAGCGTACCCAAACGAAGAAGATGGGGAAACATTAGTACTTGAGGACATAAGCTTCGAGGTGAAGAATGGCGAGTTCCTCAGTATTGTAGGTCCGTCTGGATGCGGTAAGACGACTTTGCTCAAGATCATCGCGGGCCTTCTTGAGCCGGATAAGGGGCATGTTTCAATAGACAATGTACAAGTGAAGCCTGGCCACAATCAAGCTGGTTACATCTTTCAGCAGGAGTCGCTATTCCCTTGGCGCACTGTAAGGCAAAATATTGCATTTGGTCTTGAGATAGCAGAGATCCAAGAACCCGAAAAGAACCGCTCAATCGATGAAATTGTTTCTATTGTAGGAATGAGAGGCCTTGAGGACAATTTTCCCCACGAGATTTCAGGCGGGCAAGCTCGTAAGACGGAAATGGCGCGCAGTCTCGTCACGAAGCCAGACATATTGATAGCGGATGAAGCACTATCAAACTTGGATGCCCAGACGAGAAACTACCTTCAAGAGGAGCTCATGAGGATAAGCCAAGAAACTGGGTCAACGGTGCTCTTTGTCTCGCATAATGTGGATGAAGCTGTCTTTATGTCTGATAGAATACTTGTAATGAGTAATCTTCCTGGGAAGTTGATTGCTGAGTTTAGCATCGATCTTCCGAAGCCTCGCATCAGAACCTCACCCGAGTGCCTTTCATATCGCGCGCGAATTCTCGACCTCCTGAAAGTGGAGCAAGAAAAAGCCATGAGAGATCAAGCTAGACTGAAACCGCCTGTCGCCACCTAAGCAGACGTTGTTCTATTCTAAGAAATCCGTAGCTGAAAATGAAACCGATCAGACCGATAACTAGCATGGTTGCTATGACCTCTGCTGTCCTCCCAACCTGCCAGCCATCCCATACGAGATATCCAAGACCAAGGCCTCCTCCAATCATCTCTGCAGCCATGAGACACATCCAACCTATTCCAAACCCAATACGCAGACCCGAGAACATCTCGGGGGCAGCAGAGGGGATAACAACCTTTGCCAGAATTTCCGATTCCGTCGCTCCAAAGGTCTTTGCAACATCAATGTGGACAGGTTCGGTTCTCTTTACTCCTGTGGTTGTATCGATTAGAATAGGAAAGAAAGCTCCCACCCAAATGACGAACACCTGCGCACCAAGAAGATTCCCCGTGAAAACAATAAGTGCCAGAGGAATCCAAGCAATGGGTGGGATGGGTCGCATTGCGTCAATCACAGGTCCAAGAATAGCATCAACAGCCTTATAGCGCCCAACTGCTATTCCTAGGGGGATTCCAGTCAAAGCTGCTGCTAGAAAGCCGAGAAGTACTCTTGTCACACTCAACGCAGAATGGAACAGAAGAACCCTGTTATCACTATCGCCCTCAATCATCAGCTTTACAAAGGCCTGTGCGATATCGATGAGGGAAACTCTTGATGGAATAGCAATTACCTGCCAAAGAAGAATTAGGACAATTGTTGGGAAAACTGCCCTATATAGGAAACCACGAAGAGCCATTAACCTAGCCTTTTCTCGCTTATGGACTTCTTTCTCTTGTCTTCTGTCGTCAGCAGCAAGGGCAGATTCTGATGCCATGTCAATAAATAAGAGAACGTGGCATGCTTTTGTTTCTGCCGTTTTACACCATCCAAATCAGATGACGGATAGCCGAGCTAGCCTAATGCTTCCTCAATGTATGTTGTGTTAACAAAATCATGAATGAATGTAGGTGTGTCAGCAGGTATTTTATCTGAGTTAAGCAGCTCTTGGTCAATCAAGAAGTCGAGATACATTTCCAAGCCAGTATTGTTCACATTGTAGTCGTAGATGATGCGGCTGAATGCTGTTTCGACGGGCTCTATCTCCATCTCAAGCCAGTCAACAGCTATTGCTACTGCCTCGGTTGGGTGTGTGATGATCCATTCCTGTGCCCGTACATGAATCTCAACGATTTTCTGAACTATATCTGGATGAAGGTTCATGAACTGATTTGCAGCTGCCAAAACACAGCAAGGATGCCGAGACCAAATCTGACCTGAGAGCAGCAACGGCTCTGCTAGACCATCATATTCAGCCTTAGCGTTGAAGGGTTCCCATGCGACAAATGCGGGGATGTCTTCTGATAGAGAACTAGCCATGTAAACCGGAGATGTTGTGTGGGTCCCGCTTAAATCAGTGAAATCTAGACCTGCTTGGTCAAGTGCCAGCCTAAGAAGGAAATTTTGAACAGTTGAAGACCCAGGCTGGTATACACCCTTTCCAGCAAGATCGGAAATACAAGTGATGGCTCCAGAATCATAGTCTGACTTGCGAACCATAATGGCTGAGCCCTCTAGATTTGCAGCGGCAAGAACAGTGATGAGGATATCTTGATTGATACGTTTCGTGAGAGCAGGAGCAGCTCCCAAATACCCCATATCGATTTGATCCCCAAGAAAACCATCCATTTCCAATGCACCATTCTGGAAAGTCACGAGGCCGACTCGAATCCCAGCCTCTTCAAACCAATCATTCTCCAGTGCGACACGCAAGGCAAGCTGATGAAGATCCTTGGAGAGATATCCAATCCTGACATCAGGGACTGATGTGACATACCAGAATGCGCCCAGCAGGGCAGCACCACCGATTACTGCGATTATTCCAATAGCAAGTGCCTGCTGTTTGTTCATAAGAAAAACCTCTTGTGTCGTTGCCGAACCTACACACAATTAAGCATTGACATTCATACGCGTCTTTCAGCAAATTGATTAGTAGGACTCGCATATTAAAGTAATATGGCACTCCGAGAAAGGATCCCAGACCAATTGAAGCTGAGAAACGAGGTAGTATCCATTACTATGGAAGACGACGTGTCTGTGTTCCCCACGAATGAATACATTCTGCTAGAGATATCTCACACTGTCGGTAAGATTAACATTCCACAGATTGCTGGAACAATACGCGATCTTGTCAAGAGCGATTCAAGAATGGTAGCTATCAGAGGGTATGGGTTCAAGGGAATCGGTCTTTCAGTTCGGATTGCTCATGAATTGAAGAAGAGGGAGCAACGATTTCTCTATCAGATGACCTTTGATACCTTTGACGCAATTGATCCCAAGGATGAAAAAATACTCACTAGCGTACAGATCATCGTAATGCCCCCAGAATCGTAGGTGCGACGATGGTAGGAGAATCTGGAAATATGAATGAAGAAAGTGTGGAGCAGGCAATTGGAAATGAATCCTCGATTCTTAGATGCAAGATATCAAACCTGCAGTTTCCAGAGATATGTCCTGTTTGCATGAAAGAAGGAGAGGACCTTATTGCAGTCACGGTCATAGAGAGAAGTCCAAGCAAGGAGAGGTATGACACTCACTCTTCATGGGGCAGTGGTGAAGATAAAGTGGGAGCTGCACTTGAGGCAGCAAGAGGTGCAACGGTTTTCTGGATTCCAACATGCCTCAAACATGGAAGCCGAAGCGTTCGCACCGAAAGGAAGCGACTGCTTGCATTTGCGGCCTATTTTGTCATGTTTTATCCAATGCTCTACTTTTTCCTCTCACTAAGAAATGCGATGCTTCAAGAAAGACCCTTTGAAATTCCACTCCTCGGACTTCTGGTGACTTTGCTGATATTCCTTTTAATGGCATTTTACGGCTTCTATCCAAGGTCTCTTGAGAAAGCCGTCACAATTCTGAATACAGAGAGAAGCAGGGATAGTGTATATCTAAGGATCAGAAACGATGAGTACAGAAGAGCCTTCATGGAGCTCAATGAGATGTCCTGCGACTTCGTTTCTTCTGTTGCTGCCACTCAAGCTCAAGAAGAGGATCCATCAGAATTCAAGAGACAAACCTCCATAGAAGGATACGGTATAGATGTTTCTTCGGGTGTGGCTGATGAAGAATAGAATTGGAAGGGTGTTTGCTGCCTTGTCGCTGGCTATGGTCATTCTCGCTCAGACAGTGGTTTCGCCAAATATAGTGGCCGCAAGTCACGGGCACGTTACACCTATCTCAGTTTCACTGTCACAGATGCCAAGTGACTATATTGAACACCTTCCGATATATGTTCAGGAGTCTAGTGACTTCATCAGTTTCGGTTTTGATGGAACAGGAACGCCCGACGATCCCTTTGCCATAGAAGGACTGAATATCACCGCAACAACAAGATGTGTGTATCTGCAGAATATCTCAGATCATGTTGTAATCCGAAATTGCTACTTTAGGGCTAGTAATTATCAATTTCCATGTGTAGCTCTTGATCACACCAACCAAACGACATTCGAAAAGTGCATCTTTCAAGGAGGGTCGTGCGGTATGAGCCTAGCAAACACGGCTTTCATTTCAGCTGCTGACAACATATTTCTTGAAGCAGAGATAGGGATAAGAGCCACCTCTGCATTCATGTTCAATTGCTCCAGATGTCGAATTCTAAATAACGAATATGGCATATTATTGAGTGAAAGTCATGTGTGCAACCTGACGAGAAATAAGGTATATCGAAACTCAGAATTTGGAATTTGCATGGGCTTGGAGTCTGTGAATAACCTAGTAACAGAGAATACAGTTGGGAGAAATCACGCCTCTGAAATAGAGATTAACGCAATAGACATTGGACTATCGAATAACTGGACTGGTAACTACTGGTCAGACTATGCTCCGCCAGGACCATATACGATTTCCGGTGCGGCGAGTTCGACCGACAACACACCAAGCAAGTTTCAGGACGACCAAAGCCCCTTTCTAGAAGCTCATCAAGACTTATTCTACGCAGAGGGAAGCACTGGAAATGAGATTCAATGGAATGCAACTGACGAATTCTCGTGGACCTATGTCATTACTAGAGGAACACAAGTAGAGAAAGAAGGTACATGGATCAGCCAGATTATTACCTTCGAAATCGATGGTCTGCCTCAAGGAAATCACATGTTCCAGATCAGACTCTTTGACATCGACGGGAATGAGGCATTCGATGATGTTGAAGTCTTCGTTTTCGTTATAATATTCAGTAACATTGGTACAACTGAACTCATGATAGGCTCCTTGGGAAGTGTTGGATTTGTGCTAGGAGTGTTAATATTCTTCAAAATGCGGCAGAAAAGACATTCTTCAATCTAGTTGGAAATCTATTCGTAGTCCTTCAGCTATAAATGAGCAAAGTATCACTCCTTGTTGCCCCCGAGGACGTATTCGAAGCCAATTGACATTTGATAGGTTCGTTGTTTGCACCACTCATTCTTTTCTTGATCTTAGGGCTGACACAATCAATAGATGCGGTGGATGTTCTCGCCTGCATTATCATTCTTGCATGAAGAAACGCGCCTAGACATCGTCTCTTTGATGGTGTAGCTCTTCCTCGCTATGCCATCCTTCTTTTGAATAGAACCAGATTCTGCGCCTTCTATCAATTTGCGGTCAAGAACAGGTGCAATCCACTAAATACATAAGCATGGCCTCTCGTGCCATCGATGAAGCTTCCCTATGTAGGTGAAGATAGATAATGGCGCTTGACTTCGCGAAAGGAATCACTGAGTTCCGATGGCACGGACGCGGCGGACAAGGTGTTGTCACATCGAATCAGATGCTTGGCAAGGCCGCTCTGGCGGAAGGCAACTACATACAGGCCTTCCCTGAGTTCGGGCCAGAACGAACCGGAGCCCCAGTGCGGGCATTTTTGAGAATCAGCAAGAGCCCCATCCAGGTCTACGCGCAGGTATATAATCCTGACATTGTGGTCTGCATAGACCCAACCCTTCTGGACGTGGTTGACCCCTCAGAGGGCTTGAAGCCAGATGGAACGCTCGTGCTTAACACTACATTGAGCTCGGAGGAGATTCGCAAGAAGTTCAACTTCAAGGGTGGCAAGGTGGTTAGTGTTGATGCCACCAAGATTGCGCTAGACATCCTCGGAAGGCCCTTTTACAATATGCCAACAATGGCAGCAGCTGTGAAAGCCTCCGGTGTTGTCAATATCGAGACCGTCATCAACGAAGTTGTAGAACGATACCCGGGCAAGATTGGCGACCTAAACAAGGCTGCGATGAAACGAGCTGTAGAGGAGGCAAGAATAGGATGAGCGAGAAATTCAACGAGATTCCGATGGCAGGTAATATTATTGAACCCGGTAATGCTGTGAAATACAGAACTGGAGGATGGCGAGCCCAAAGACCAGTCCATGACCCGACAAATTGCCTCTGGATAAAGAATGGTACCTGCGGAAGATGCTGGATATTCTGTCCTGATATGGCGATTCGTCTTATCGAGAAGGATGGAAAGTACAGCTATGAATACAATCTGGATGCATGCAAGGGCTGTGGAATTTGCTCCAATGAGTGCCCTACAGATAGCATCAAAATGAAGAGTGAGTAGATAGCTGCAGTGGAAAGAGCATCCCAAGAAAAGATTACGATTGAAAGACCCACCGGCGAAGCAGCAATTGCACATGCGCTGAAGCAGTGCGAGCATTAATGGCACTGGACTTTCTGAAAACAATAGATTATATTGTTCTAGAGGATATGTTGTATCTCGGGATAGAGTTTCTTATTCCAAACAAGACTCTGAGTTTGCCTGAGCATCAGGTTCGTTTCTCTTATACAAATAACAATGTTCTCCTAGGCAAGCATCTATATGGACTCGTACTTCGAATCGATGCTCATCTCGGATGGGTTCGCTCATTCTCTCGTACAGGATTTCTCCTTCCAACTGCTGACACATCGTATGTTATTGCACCAAGCTTGGTTGAAGAACTCGTAAAGAAGAAAATGGGAGATAGTAGGGCAAAAATCATTAAGATGAATAACCTACTTTTTGCTCGTCGAGGATGGGAGTTACCTTGGGAGATCCACCAGATTGAGATTCTCACTTGCTTGGAGAGTTGAGGTAGAAACAGCAGCAGGAGATAGATTGGTTCTTAATGAATCCCTGAGAGTCGCTTATAATGGAGAACAGTTTAGTCCGGCTCCTTTGTATCTTCGTCTTGGCATCGTTGGAGAAAGTACTATGTTCTATCTAATCTTGGCGCCTTCATGGTGCATTGCCATTGCAGCCATTGCCTTTCTTCTCATGAAACGACGACTCTCTAGAATCTTGGTATTGAAGAGAGGATGAAGTTGAGACATGCAATTAAGAATCCCAAATAGTAGCTTTGTAGATTCTACCTGACAATAAACCGTGTCTTGTTACAGATACACTGACATTGCCTTACGAAGGCAACAAAATCCCCTCGACCAAGATCAGCTTGGCCTAGGTTGGTCCATCAGCTTGGGTTATTATATCAACGTTGTTGAGCATCAAGGTCTTGACCTCATCATCGGCATGATGACGTCAGCTGTTCCCCAATGAATTTGCGAATCGGTATGATTCCGCTGCTAGCTATCATTGTGCTGAATATCCCCTAATGCAATGGTTATATCGAGCACCAAGATTTCAGTCCTAACAATATGAGTAAGTGAACTGCATATGCCTGTATGTTTCCCTAAGACCTACCTTGTGATACAATCCAATCGCTGCGGAATTATCGATATCTACAAGCAATTCCACCCTTGTGTGACCTTTAAGATACGCGCGATTCATGACCTCCTGTAGAAGGCATAATCCATATCCTTTTCTTCGATGCTCAGCGAGTACTCCTAGGGCATTTATCTGCAGTATTTTGCCATCCCTTTCATCAGTGCCACCAGAAACTGTCCAACCTACGCACAGCCCCACTGGAATGTTTCTGACTTCTCCCAATACAACGAGGTTAGGATCAAAGCCCACGAGCTTACTGCGTGATTCTAGGGACTGTGATGTGACTGGAGCATAGTACATTGTATTCTTGAATAGCTTATTCTGAAGGGTTGCCCATGTTTCCAGTTCTTTCTGGGGATGTAAAGCTCTCACTTTGAAGCCCCATGGATATAGCGCTGGTCTTACTGGTTCGGTGAAATCAAGTCTCATTTTGACGCGAGAATTAATGTGATGAAAACCAAGACTTGCAGCGAAAGCGATGGCATAAGGTCGGAAGCTCAGAGCCCGAAGGGATAACTCATTGACATGTTGATTCATTGCTCTTAAACGAAGCCGAAGGAATAGGCTTGTACCTATCCCCCTTCTACGATATTTCGGATGTACGTGAATGACAAGTTGTGCTCTTTTCAGTTCCTCGGACACGAATATTGTGCCAGCAGCAACAAGGAAACCTGCACTATCTCGTACTAGAACAACATCCTTGGACAGGTCGGTTCCAGATGACTGGAATGCAGAACGGAAATAACGTGCCGTATAGTCAGAATGATTCTTATTATCATAGCCCTCGCTAAGGTTGTACAACATGGCATAGTCGCTGAGCATCTCTTCGTCCCCAGGCCCATAGAAGAATAGTTCTTCTTCAACCATGAGCCTGTTCCACCGTTCTTAATGGCTGGGCAGCGAGTTCAGCAACATGTCCCCAGAAACGTCTTTTTCTCAAATGTTTGTAATGGAGGATTGCAGAACCCAAGTCAGTTATTTTCACATATTTCCTTCTGGAATGGCGTATTCTAGCTATGTAACCCGCTTTCTCCAAGTCACTTAGGTGCCTGGAAACACCCGACCTTTGTATTCCGGTTTCCTTGGTTATATCCTTTTGATATGTCGGCACCGGCTGTTTTGCAAGAAAATCTAATATATCCCGCTTTCTTCGGTGTAGATTCATCAACTCTGAGGGCCATATCTCAGTGATTTCAAATACATCGTCTGCCGTTGGGCAGAGTATTGTGGCATTTGTAATCGCGGCCGCAACACATGCTGCAATTGCAAGGAGTCCCTTGCTCAATGCCACATTGAACTCAATTTGATATTCGTCAATCCTGTGGTGGTCCAAAGATCTTAGAACTGCTGTAAGAATGCTGTAAAAGTTGTATGGATCTACAGATACACTAGTGACAGGAAATCCTAATGCTGTGTATCTCTCCAGAATTCCAGCAGCAAGTTCTTGTTTATCCATGGGGTATATAATCACAAGCTCTGCAACTGATCTTCGCATCAAAACGCGCTCGATAGGTGCTCCCCCCTCCTCATCAAGTATTGCTACGTGGATTGTTGGTTGTGTCATTTGACATCCGACCTCGTGGTTTTTTCACGCTCAAGAGACCCCTATTGAAGCACAAGTCCGTGTTTCAGGGCTGTTCTTGATTCCTTCGTGGTATGGATTGTCGTTTTCAAGGCGAGGGACTAGACACTCTCCACCTACCTGTTTCTCGTATTGCATCTCAATATTCCAAGTTTGTCCCTGTTCCTATCTAAAACAATACAAGATTTGGGTATATAAGCAAACGATTCCTTCTCAATATGGCGTTCTAATGCAGAAATCGAAGGTTTAGCGTGCAGTCCCCATTTTGGCCAGTAGCATTCATCAACGATTTTGAATTTTTCAAAGATAATTGATACCGGATGCTCCTTGCAAGTCTAACCGCGTCTCTTGACCACCGGTACGGTTGCAAGAGCAGACTTGGCCGTTTTACGCGTTGGCGCTTCACATTCCTCTTCCAGCGAGTCAATCCATATGTCTATCTCTCTGTCTGGAGATAACCATCTTTGCCTTTCCTCACTCCAGAGATGTTCGGGGAATCGCCATTGGCCCCATATACCACTTCCGAGGGGAGAGGCAACTACATTCCAACCGAGTTTCCTAATTGTGTCCATCATCTTGGTTGACCCGCCAATGGGAAGGTCGATGAGCATTGTGAGATCTCGTCTCTTACCATATTGCAGAACAACGTGCGGAATCTCTCTTGACCATGCGTCAAGCATGCTACTGATTCTGCTGTCTGTGGCACGGAGAGCCACTCTTTCAACCAAGCCAATATTGTGTGCATCCCAGACGCTCCGAATCAGTCCAGCAGACCGCAACCGCTTCATACGACGCGAAAGCTGGTTTTGTCCAATGCCTAGTCGCTTTCTTAGTGCTCTCGTTGAAGAAACATTTTCGTGAATATAGCTTAAGATCATTATGTCAGTGTTGTCAATGTATTCATTTGTTGTTAGTGAAGGTGTATCAATCTGCTCTATCACCTTGTCTAGTGATTCTCTCTCTATCCTTTGTCCCCATCCCAGCATTGCCACCCATGGAATAGCCCATTGGTGGTTTGCCACATCATAATGGTAGAACGAGAATGAATGACCCGCTGAATGCGTTTCCCCTATGTCCACTGTTACGTCAATGTCATTGAGCCGCTTTGCCATAAGCTTGAGCGATTTGATATTGTCATAATTGTCAGGAACAGCCAATCTAGCCATTACTTGCCATGGTCCGTTAAGGATATGTCTAATGCTGTACAAGAAAGGGCACTTATTCAAGAAACGAGAAGGGTCAAGTGAAGGTATACCAGAGAGCAAGACGTGAAAAGATCGAATTCCGATTCTTGAAAATGGCGTCGTTGTAAGGCCAATCAAAACACATTTCCGTTTGAGCCTATTGATTTGAGTGGAAATCCACGAACTGCTAAGCCCGGTCAATGATGCCAACACGTCATTTGATGCTTCCTGATTTCTCAGCAAGATATCTAGAATCTTCACCTCTGCATGCCCCAGTGACACTTGAATGTCTTGGCTTCTTCGAGCCATATACTCGATATATTCCTCAAAGTCTAGCACATGGCCATACCGTGCCATAGCCACAAGCTCATGAATGAGAAGTCCAAAATGGCGTCTTCCCCCTAGTGCGCTTATCCATTTCATCAGCTTGAATGAGTTATACTCAAGGTTTGAGCGCATCCTTCTTGAAGGAATTGCCTTCCATAACTCAATCCAACGACTCTGTTCATTCTTGTTCAGATACTGGCGGGCGTATTCTGTACCAAAATCCCTTTGAGCTTCAGTACAAAGATCATTAGGTAGGGCTGCAATGAAACTCTCTCTGAAAACAACTCCCTTAAGTGATAGTCTACCACTTGCGACTTTTTCTGAGATCTTGAGTTCGCGAATTTTGGCATTGAAGTGTCCCCCAATTCGCAGAACTCCACTTTCAGGAGAAATTGCTATGTCAGTGGGACCCAAGGGCACCTCAAGTCCATAACACTCTTGGATCACCTTTGCAGAAGCAGACCAATAGTCTGCAATATTGGATTCTAGTGAAATCATCACCATCTTCGGTTTACTTGAGGCCTTAAGAGCTTGTGGTGTTTTAAGTGTGTTTGGAAAAACGCCAATTGCTGAGGTGTTTTCCGTAGAGTTGTCGTATGGAACGCAACTTATCATCTGGACGTACATTTCGACCGTCATAGTTTGAATTGAAATCCTGCGCAGAATAGCCGATGAAAATGTACGGACCACCAGAGAATCCCATAGAACCGTGGTAATGGTCAAATTAGACTGAGCATTATAGTAAACACTACTGAGTCAGCGGTTTAGATGGTCAATCGCCTGAACATAGGCATCTCCATCGAGCGCCAGCTTACGATTACTGAGTTGCAGAGGTATCTTGGATTATGACGATGATAGTTGTCCCCTTATTATCGGCGGCTATCCAGCTAACAGGGGTAATACTCGGTGCCCAGTTTGTCAAGGATGACAATCCAAACCCTTTTGGAGTCTTCCTCTCGGCTTCTTGTATTGCGCTACTTGTTAGGAGCCTTTCTCTTCTGGTGACGCAGAGCTTTAATGAATTCAGCGGGGTAATGGACTATCCTTTTGAAGTACTACTGCTTCTTGTTTCAGGAGTTCTTGTAGGAATGACTTATGCCTTGACTGAGTCTTTGCCAGAAACAGGCAAGATCTTACCTTCAATTTCAATACATCCGGAATTGCACCTGCTCAGAGCAACTCTTGAGTCAACAGCCGAAGGCATTCTTGTGGTTGATGATGCAGGCACACATCTTCTCAGCAACACGCGATTTGCCGAGATGTGCAGAATTCCAAGGTCTCTGACGACCAAGGGAGTAGATGTCAATTCTCTTGACTATGTAACAGATCAGTTGGAGGACTCACTAAGATTCCAATCATACTTCAATGAACTCAGACATAGTATGAAAGCGGATATCTTTGATCTCAAGTTTCTTGATGGACGGCTGTTCGAGTGCTACACTGTTCCGATAGTTCAGGGCGATCGAAGCTTCAGTAGAATCTGGAGCTTCCGAGATGTGACAATACTTAGACGCGCCGAGGACAAAGCAATGCTCTATCTGGACCTAATGAGTCACGATATCAGAAACCGCCTTCAAGGTATTGCCATGAGTCTGGAGATACTAAACCTCTTTGTACAAGATAGCAGCTCAATTGAAACGATCAATGATATTGAAAACAATGTTCAGAGATGCGCCAGCCTTATTTCTAAGGTCAAAGCAACCGAAAAAATAGACAAAGCACCTCTTGCTGGAAGATCTTTGTCAACCGCTATTGAACAATCACTGAAGGCGATCCAGTCGAGTTTTGATGGGGTCGAAGTAGACTACTCATCAAACGTTGAGAATGCGATTGTACAATCAGATAGCTTCCTCGAAACACTTCTAGCCAATGTACTTGAGAATGCGGTCATTCATAATCACAGCAATAAGAAGTGTATCTGGGTGAATCTCAGGAAACTGGATCAGGGATACGAGGTTACAATAGCAGATAATGGTCCAGGAATTCATGACGAACTCAAGGCTGACTTATTCCACAAAGACAGAAGATACGGCGGAGTGGGACTTCATCTGGTTTCGCATGTAACGGAGAAGTATGGTGGTAGCTTGCAGATTTCAGACCGTATTCCCGGGTGCCCCGAACAAGGCTTAGAGTTTCGATTGTGGATTCCTAGTCTTGAGGAAGAACGAAGCTGTTTTGACTATGCTTGCAAGACAGATATAGGGTCATCTAGCAGAATGTAAACGCCTAATCCACAATGGGTAAGAGAATCTCAAAAGATGCGCCCCTTCGGATATCCGAATCGATGAGCTCAATGCTGCCGCCCATTGTCTCTAATACACGTCTTGACAGGTACAGCCCAAGTCCGCCTCCTCGGGTGGAAACTCCCTTCTGGAATAATGCTCCTCTAATCTCCTTTGCCACTCCAGGTCCATCATCAGCCACCACAACTCTAAGAGTATCATCTTGTTTTGAAATCGAAATAGTAACGGTTGGATGGTTTCCTGCATAGACTTCGGCATTCCGCAGGAGGTTATCAAAAACAAGTGGAAGAAGCTGGCTAGCGGGAATACGAACACCCTTGACGCTTTCATCGACCATAACTTCAACTTTCATGCCCATGCTGGCTATCTTGATCTGGTTTGCGATTCTTCCTATCATAGCAATGGGATCGGTATCGGCCATTTTGGCAGCTGCTCCAAATGCATTCAGGAGATTCAGCATTCGTTCACAAACGGCTTCGGTTGAGGCAAGAATCTCATCCAACACATCATCTCTATCTGATATGGTCATCTTGGCAATCTCAACATTCCCCAAGATTACCCCGAGATCGTTCCGAAAATCGTGTCTCAGCAGGGATGCATAGAGCTCAAGTTCATGATGTAGTTGATCCTTGGTCCTCTCAACCTGTTTCAGTTCCATGTAACGACCAAGCTCTGCCGCCACCGTATCGATGAAGTTCCTTTCGTGAAGTAGAAAAGGGCCTTCTTCCGCACAGGGTTTCTCTTCAAGGTAATAGACTTCCACCGCACCAATAGGAGTGTCCCCTATTGCTATTTCAGCTCTTTGCAGCCAATCAGTCGTTCTGAAATTCGCCGAAGAAATCTTTTTGTTATCCCAAATCACTCTGGCACAGGTATCGTTAGGGTATTGCCAAGCCTCGGGAAGCAAGTGCACTAGAGTATTTATGACTTCAGAGGTTTCCTTCTGTGATTCTTTGAAGAGCTTGGAGATCACATTAAGACACAGTATTTGGTGTGCTATTGCTTCAATTGATTGAACATTTTTCTCCGGCAAGTGAATGCTAACCTCATGTGACTAATAGGATCTATTGGTAGACAGACAGCGAGAATAGGTCCAATATGTATCTAAGAATGTTTCGTCAAACGTATTTTCAGGATTATAAGTTGCTACTAGCTCTAAGTGAATATGAAATCGAATCGTTCGATCCCCCCCCTCCGTAATGGGATATCTTGAACAGAAACTTCTGCAATACGAGATTAATCGGTAAACTGAAAGAAGAGGATTTGAGCTTACATAAAAGGAGGAGGGAGTAGATAGGGAGTATGCTAAAAAGGGAATTTCAGATGAATATAATGATGATTTGCAACGAAGTTGCTCAGAATCCCTCATGATGTTGTGATGCATAATCAGAGGAATTGGAGGTAATGAAGGAATGGAGAATCTCCAACTTATCGTATCCCTCATTGAAGGCACTAACGATCTAATTCACAGCATTCAGGCAGATGAAAGCATGGAATTCGTAAACAGATCTTGGTTGGAAACCATGGGCTATTCCCACAAGGATATTGAAACGTTGAAGACAAAGGATTATGTTTTTCCCGGCCAAATTAGGAAGTATCAAGAACTCGTAAAGGAAATCTTTCGTGGCAAGACTAAGAAGGATGTTCAGGTGACCTTTGTCACGAAGAATGGTGATTTGATTGAGACGGAGGGAAACATGTTTCCAAGACAAGAGGGTGGCAAAGTTGTTGCTGCAGTTGGCTTCTTCAGAGATGTCACAGAGAAAATGGAAACCAAGAAAAGGCTTCAGGAAGCAAAAGCAGACACCGAGTTCTTTGTGGACTTGATGGTTCATGACATAGCAAATATCCACCAAGAACTCCTATCTGCTCTCGAAATCCTTCTCTTTAATCGGGAGATGCCGAGTGAAATTGAGGCCATTGTCAAAGAAAGTCTTGCTGAATTAGAAAGAGGATCAGACCTGATTTCCAATGTCAGGAAATTGACGCGTCTTTACAAAGAAGCCTTGGAAACAAGGGAGAAGGACTTGGCGAGTAGCATCTCTATTTCCGCCAAGAACGTTGAGAGAAGCTTCCCTGAAAAGAAGTTACTTCTTCGAATGAATATCGAACCTGGGGACTTCGTCGTTAGGGCCGATGAGTATCTTGAGGATGTATTCTTCGGACTTCTACACAACTCGATGAAGTTTGACGAGAAGAATGAGGTTGAAGTGGATATGCAGATTGAAGCCATCAAGCACACACCTTTTCTCAAGATTCAAATTAAGGACCACGGCCCTGGAATTAGGGACGAGGAAAAGGAGTCTGTATTTGCGCGTTTCGCTCATAGGCGGGAAAGCGTTATGGGCCTAGGTCTTGGTTTGACTTTGGTAAGGAAAATTCTTGAGAACTATGGTGCGTATATTCGCGTAGAGGATCGTGTTGAGGGCGATCATACTAAGGGGGCCAATTTTGTGATACTTATGCGATATGAAGAACTCGGAAGCAAGAGAATAGCAAAGGAGGTTGAGGCGTGATGGTAAGTATACTCATTGTCGATGATGACAAATTCCTGCACAAAGTGTTGGAGAAAATCCTAATCATTGGCGGCCATCAGGTTGTCGACCACGCATACGACGGAGCAGAGGCACTGGAGAAGTTTGTGAAACTCAATCCAAAGCCTGATATTATTCTGATGGACCATCGAATGCCTGTCATGAATGGCGCCACTGCCACAAGAGAAATCACCCGCTTGAATCTAGATAGTCTAATCATTTTCATCAGTGCTGATGACACTGTGAAGGAAGAAGCGATGCAGTCCGGCGCCCGTGATTTCCTTACAAAGCCCATTCGCAGCTCAGAGCTTTTCTCAGTAATTGACAAACATTCGGCATAACAACTTCATGAGATGCTCGATATGTGAAGCATTCGTATCTGGAATAGAGGCTCGCTTTCTGAGCATCTGACAACTCCAAGGATGCCAAAGATCCTTAAGAGAGCAGATCCTCCGGCCAATCTGTCAGGATACGAGTTTCTACCATGCACTCACATACTTGTGTGCAGAGTTGAGAATCACTGAACACTGGCCGTAGCTGTTTCTGTCATGACTATTTTCATCGGTAAAGTAAAGGTCAGAGCCCGCCTTGTCAGAAGAAATCTCGTGAGACCGACACTTTGCTACAAAGCAAGGTTGAAGAGTGAGTTTCAAGGATGCTTGCCAATCCTCAACGAATGCCAAAGCTGAGATTCCATTTGCAGTGACTACTCCAAATTACACAACCAAGTCCTCGAAGCTCGAACTCCACACTTCAAGGCAAGAAGTCATTGCCTCTTTCGAGATCCTTTCGGCAGTCGCAGAACCCAATTTCTGTGAAACTTGATTCGCCAAATCCTTCTGAATAGACTCAAGAGCATCAGATAGCTGGAGCAAATTTCTGATTTCGAGAGCCTCTTCAAGCCGACAAGTGATTTTGAAACCTCTGCTGCATTCTATTCTAGTGGCCCATGGAATTTGAGCCACAGTTCTTTCAATTGCCAGATTGAAGTAGTTTCTTATTGATTTCGCATCCAAAAGGTTTGAGGCCCTTTTGAGCATCATTGTGAGGATACATTCATTGACAAGAACTAGCTTTCGTTCAAGCGTGACTCTTTGAATGTATCCTCCATTCGTCAACAGACCAAGTTCAATCATCAGCGTTTCGCTAGAGTCCAATTTCAGCTTACGCAGAATATGAATCAGTTTTGTCCTATTATTTAGTGATCCAATGACCTTCAGCGTATCTAGTCGAAGTTTCTTTGGATTTTGCATGTCTAGTAAGAAACTGCCTGACTCCTCTGATAGCATGAGAATATCATCGTCAGGCGGAACAAAAACAACATGAATGAATCTATTCCACAGTGCCCTTGATATCAGTTCTGTAATCTCTTCAAACGATACCTCTAGAAGCTGCATTGCTGATGAAAGCGTCATCCGGTCCTCAATTTGAGTGAGTAGCTTCTTAATATTGTATGACCATCGAGGCGATTCACAGTGAACAAAGTTCTCTCTCCAATCATAACCTTTCAGAATTATGGCTCTGTTGGATAGTCTGTCTGCAACAAACAATCTCCTTACGAACTGGTCGAAATCGCGAAATGCACTTCCTTCAAATCCATCAGCTTCCCTGAGTATCGCAAAGCTATCTTCAAATTCTCTCACTATCCTACGAAGTTTGCTTCTTGCCTCGCTTGTTTCTTTCTTTACAACAAGAACGCCCATTGCCCATTCGCCCTCTTCAACAATGAGGGTTGTATCGGAGCCATACTCTGTCTTCCAGTGAGTACGTCTAGTTCCAGTTATTTCTTGCATGAAAGATGTAAGTGCTGAAATCAAACCTGATAGCACCTGTGTATCTTGTGATACAGCAACGAATTCATGAGAATATGGCGCGACACCCGAAAATGCATTCAGAATGAACAAGAATTGCTCATTTGATAGTGTGGAGTAATCCTTTGTCGCAAAGGACTCCCTATCCGATCTAAGAAATGAAACCAAATCACTTCCTGACGGAAATCGACTCATAGTATTGCATCCTTCTCTTCAGGTTTGCGTTATCGTGTTATTTAGTATATCTGCCAATTTCCTCAAAATGATTCTTGCTTTGAGTTGGCTTTGTCATGAAGCCCAGCGCGCCGAACTTCATTGCTCTCTGTTTCACCGAATCGTCGGCGCTGATGAACACTACGACTGTATCGGGATTCATTTCCTTGCACTCCTGTGTTGCCGCGACACCATTCATCACAGGCATCCGGTGATTCATCAGCACGATATCCGGTTTAGGATTCAGTGTGACATACCTTTGGAGAGCTTCTGCCCCATTGAATGCATGTTCAGTTACAGCATGACCGCCCAAGCCCTGGAGACGTTCAAGGATTTCGTGAAGAAATACATCATCGTCCACAATCATAATCGACACCATCATTAGGCATTCTCCTACGATTTCTTCGACCGTTTTGACATTCAATAAAGGTGCGACTGCTCACTTCGAGCTACTACTTTATATCTGCTCCCCAATGATTTCCATTGTTTTTCTGCATATTTGATGAAGTTGCAGAGGTTTCTTGGAGCTAGCAACTGCGACTACATCATCTCATCTATTTTTCGGTGGTTGGTACCTCTTCCTATAATATGCGTTTTCGTCTTCTTTCCCAACCAAAGGCCTTGTAAGACTGGCTAAAGCTTCGCTTTTCTGTGTTCTGGTCACTTTTGTTTGACTTGCCTACTTCTCCCACCTCACATGAATCATGCGTTATTATTGCTATATCAGAAGGGGTTGCATAAGTCTCGATCAAGGAACTCAGAATCATCATTGGGATTAATGCTTTCAATCGCATGGTTGATCCCCTCAAATGATTGTGGTATAGGCATGTCCAGTCCAATAGATTCACATAAGTTCAGATTTGAGTCAGTTTGTTCTCTGTTGTTGAAGCTTTTGGAACTCTACTCTTTGTCACATTATGAATCTTGCTTGCAGGAATTCTACTTCATGTTGTGCCATTCTTCAGCAGATGCGGTATAGAATAGTCATAAGGCACTGAGAGTCAGAATTGGTTCTGATAGAGAAAGGATTTGAGAATGGATATATGCCTCCATAGATTGGGTTCGTTATTGTTGGATGGACATATTCTACTAGAAACTGCTGTTTTTCAATTGATCTTCTGTGTCATTTTCTGCTAACAGAGTTGACTGGATTAGGCACCACTAGGATAGAGAATCCAGTGCATCTTCTTTTCCATATGCTTCGAGAGATATCATTTGCATTACACTTTGGATTCTGACGAAATGAAGATGCAATACTCTCGACATCTAAACAGTCAGAAGATTGACCTGCTTTAGAGACAAAACAACAAAGCATTTGCAAATTGGCTAGTAGCGTTTCAGCATAAGATCATATTGCGAAAGACTGAGGGTGATTTGCAAGTCAATGCTATGAATACCTAACCATATCGAGCAGAATCAATTGGCACAGCAGGAATCTCTATGATAAACCTCGCCCCCTGACTGTAATCTCCTGGCACTCTGTTTTCCACAACGATTTTCCCCCCATAATGACTAATGATGCGGTTTAGTAAGGTAAGACCAACTCCAGTTCCAAGGTGGCCAGAACTTAAGAGCGATACTCTTCCAAATAGTAGTCCTTTTGTTTGATCAGGGATTCCCGTCCCATGATCTGCAATGTCAATTCTAATCCTTGATTTATCTTCACTCATGACCATACTGATATCTACATCAACTGAAGGTTCTGGATCGAATCTCATTGCATTATGAAGGACTGCATAGAAAGCATCTGTCAAGTACTCATCGGCCATTACTTCAAGCAACTCTGGTTCAATCTTGGTCTTCAGATTGAGTTCCTTGTAAGGCAAGTCTTTCTGGACTCTGTCCGTGGCTTTTGTTAATGCAGCAAGAGGGTTAGTGGGCGTAAGTTCGGGGGGTGAGTCCTCTATCTTTTTGAATTTTTGAACATTCTTGATTAGCCGGTTGCTTCGAATCATTTGATATAATCCCTCTTGAATCAGTTCTTTTGTCCTATTTGTAAGGCCTGTATCCAACAGAAGAATATCGAAGATCCCATATACAGCCTGATTGATATTAGATAAATCGTGACTCATCAAATCCAAAAAGAACTCGGCCCGATTCCGAGACTCTTCTATCTTCTTCTCTGATTCTATTCTGTCAGTATTATCTACCTGAACAATCTGGATTGCATCTTCTCCATCATACTGAATGACAGCGAAATGTGAATTAATCCATCTACAAGTCCCATCTCTGCGAATTATCCTAAATTGCTGATGTGTTGATGTCTCAGATCCTTCAAGAAATCTCGAATATGCCTCTCTCAATATAACGACATCCTCAGTATGGATGAAGTTCGACATATGCTTTACCTCAAGATTCAGAATCTCATCAATAGTGCACCCCATCATATCAGCGTATGCCTGATTTGAGTAGACAATTCTGTCATCTTGGAGAATCGCGATACCATGAACAGAAGACTCAGCTAAAGCTTTGTAATTTTCCTCACTTCGTTTAAGGTTATTCTCAGCTTGTTTTCGTTCAGTAATATCAGATATGACCGTTTGTATAACCTTTTCTTTACCTATATCAACAAAATTAGACGAAACATCAGCAATGAATGTTTCGCCGTTCTTCCTTCTTAACGTTGCCTCAATTCTGGTCCAACCTTGCACGTTGATTGCCTCTACAATCTGTTGAATGGTTTCTTTGTCAGCAATTTTGGTGAGTTTTATGGAGAGCAGCTCATCTCTTGTGTAACCAAAAAGGTCCACAGCGCTCTGATTTGCATCAAGTGTATTTCCATTCAGGCTTCGGATCAGAATTGCATCTCTGGTTGAATGAAAGAGCTGGCTGTATTTCTCCTCACTCATTCGAAGCTCCTCTACAGCTTCCTTCTGTGGTGTTATATCCTGCATTTGTACAATATAGCCTTGTACTCATGACATAGTCTACTGTTGCGTTGCCGTTTATCGCGGAGGTGTAGTTTATTGTGCCCAGAGTGGTTACGCCGAATCTTGTGGTCTTCAGGGTTTGATCATTTAGTTCTGAAGGTTCGAAAATGAGGTCTGGATTCAGTACGAAATAGCCAGATGGATTCTGGCGAATCCTAACGTATTGGATAATATCATTTGGATTGTAATAGATATTATCACATTCATACTCATCGAGAGCGCACTCATATTCTGACTGTATAGCTTGGGCTTCAAGCTCATGAATGAATGTGAACACCTGCATTGCTCCTCCTAGTAACAAGAAGACCAGCGCTATGCCCAGAACATAGTTGGCCGCATACCTTCCAGGCACTCCATTCGTCACAATACAACCAGTCCCCTTCTCTTAATTCCTGACAAGATAAATTAAGTTTATCTTGCATTTCTATCCATTCTCGAAATCATAGAACTGCGCACCTCTCACCTGTGCCATATACGTCCTTCCTCACATGTCCGATATGATGTAATGACCCTCCTATGCCATCATCACTCAGCAAGAGCTTTGCAGGATTCCGTTCAATGAAGAACAGATCACCAATTCGAACGTTCCTCAGGTCGATCTTTGAGGCAGTAATGACGGGGCAGACTACCACTTTTCTATCTCGTCTATGTTGGTGAAGATCTATATCAGATTCTCCTTTGGAGATTTCTGATTATGCTAATTGACGGGTATAGACTAGATCTATGAATTGACACACTCCGTGAGGGTGTATGGAATCTTAGCACCACTTCCTGATTCTGTTCGTGATCCGGCTTCTCCATTATATGGCTCATAGTGTGGTCTACTCATCTACGTTCTGGATCTGTGCGTGTATTCATGACAAATTCCAATGCTGTAATGTTCCTAGAATTACTTGCTATCTCTGTAGGTTTCGGTCTTACTGCATACTATCCCTTGCCGAGCCGAAAAGAAGAATGAACAGTATACATTGGATAGCATTACATAGCCACGGGCATGAGTGCGTTCTCCAGGATAGGAGATCATGACAGATGTGATTCGTTTTCGGAAGTTCTTCTTCATATGAGTTTTGTCAATAGGTAAGATACTTAAAAGACGGAAGTTTGTGGAACACTTGGAGATGGCAATTGACGCCAACGATAAGTGAAAATGCAATTTCTATTGAAGGTCTAACTGGCGACGCCGCCATAGCACATGCCCTGAAGCAATGCGACCTGGATGTCCTTGCAGCGTATCCTATTACGCCTCAGATACACTGACCCTCGTGGTCCTTGTAGAGGTAACTATAATCGTAGAAGACTTCCAGAAGTTTGCAGCAGATGGAGAAGTTCACACAGCAGTTATTCCAGTTGAGTCTGAACACAGTGCAATGAGTGCTTGTGTGGGAGCATCAGCCATTGGAGCCAGAGTTGCTACGGCCTCAGCATCAGCAGGACTCGCCCTGATGTGGGAAATTCTGTACTGCGCGGCTTCAATGCGAATGCCAATCGTCTTCACTGTGGCAAACCGAGCACTTTCAGCCCCTATCAACATCCACAATGACCATAGTGATGGAATGGGTATGCGTGATAGCGGCTTTGTGCAGTTGTACTGTCAGTCCTCGCAGGAGGCCTATGACACCACTATTATGGCCTTTAAGTTGGCTGAGGACCACGACGTCCTGCTCCCAGTAATGGTGGGCATTGATGGATTCATTCTCAGTCACAACGTTGAGAGAGTAGAGATGCTTCCAACAGAGATGGTCCACAAGTTCCTTGGAGTACGCGATCCTGTCCAACCCCTAGACCCGAAGAATCCGATAACCATGGGTCCACTGGCTCTAACTGACTATTACTTCGAGTTCAAAGAGCAGCAAGACAGGGCAATGTGGCGAGTCCCTGAGGCCTACAAGAAGGTTGAAGAGGAGTTCAAGAAGATCACTGGGCGATCCTATGGAATGTTTGAAGATTACAAGACCAAGGATGCTGACATTATCATCCTCGCAATGAGCACCATGGGAGGAACTGCAAAGGCTGTAGCCGATGTGCTTCGTGAGAAGGGCGAGAAGGTCGGAGTCATTCGACTGAAGATGTTCAGGCCATTCCCATCAGAAGAGATTGCCGAGGCGGTTGGTGATGCCAAGGCAGTTATGATCTTCGAGAAGGCTATGTCTTTCGGTGCGGTCACAAGCCCTCTTGCCATGGAAGTGAGAAGCGCCCTCTATAATGTTGACAAGCGACCAATGGTCGTTGACTTTGTAGTCGGGCTCGGTGGAAGGGATGTGCCCCCGACAACCTTTGTTGAAGGATACGAGAAGACGAAGAGGTATTTGGAGAAAGGACAAGCTCCACTGTACGAAACCTTGGGGGTGCGAAAATAATGGAAGAAGCAGCTGTATCAATCAAGGACATGCTACAAAAAGACCAAATCCTCTCTTCTGGCCATAGGATGTGCGCCGGTTGCGCCGCTCCTACAATTGTGAAATTGATGGGCATGGCACTAAGAGGCCCTACAATAGTCTGTGAAGCCACAGGCTGCCTTGAGGTTGCAACCACAATCTATCCCTTTACTGCGTGGAAGATACCTTGGATACACGTGGCCTTCGAGAACGCCGCAGCGGTGGCCTCTGGTGTCATTGAGGCTCAGAAGATAATGAGAGAGAAGGACCGTTCTGAGTACGAGCATGTCGACGTTATTGCTATTGGTGGTGATGGTGGAACCTTTGACATTGGATTTGGAGCAATAAGCGGCATGCTGGAGAGAGGACACGACGTCGTATACATGGTATACGATAATGGTGCCTATCAGAATACTGGAATCCAACGGTCTGGCGCTACACTACCCGGACAAGAGACCACAACATCTTGGGCAGGTAAGGTGGAACCTGGCAAGCGACAACGGAAGAAACCCTTGGCTGAGATTGTTGCCGCACACAAGACTCCATACGTTGCCACGGTTGACCCATACCACTACAGGGACTTCATCATGAAGTTCAGAAAGGCTTTGGAGGTTGATGGACCAGCGTTCATCCATGCGTTTTCCCCATGTCCAAGAGGCTGGCGGTCAGATACGTCAAGAAGTATCGAGCTGGCAAAGATGGCTGTTGAGGTTGGAATTCACCCGCTCTACGAAGTCATCGACGGAGAAGAATGGATAATGTCAGGACCAAGTAAACGCATCAAAGAGCTCACTCCACTGGAGGAATTCTGGGCACTTCAAGGGCAGTTTCGACACCTGAAAGACCCCAAGTGGAGTGATTTCAAGAAGGATCTCCAGGACCAAGTCAACCATGATTGGGAACTTCTGAAGAAACGTTGCGGTATCGAATGACCGCTATGTTTCAGGGGCGCTCTTGCGCTCCTAATTCTCATTTTTCACGTAATCGCTTACCTCTGGAGACCAGATAACAGACTCAGGAACGCCTGCTGCTTGATACCAGCACTCACAATGACAAGATAATGATTGGCAATTCACATACGTCTTAACCAAGCAAAGCTAGATTCTTCGTCCTTGAGTATAGGCTTCTCAAGGGGTGCAGCAAGACGAGTAATATCAAGGTTCCCAATACCATTGTGAGAGGCAACAAATAGGCAAGGGGGCTACTGGCTTCTCCAGACTCGAATATGAAAAGCCCGCAAATGGAGGCAGTCACAGAAACAAATGCGTACTGGATGATTTCGGTAGGTTTCTCGTCCCACTCAATCCGCCTTATTCGATAATAGAGAACACCTGAAGCAAGCAGAATTGCAAGCCCGTAAGAACCAAGCATGGGCAAAATTGATTCCCAGACATACTGCGACGCAAACAGGCCTGCTAGGGCTGAAACTAATAGACCGAGACCCCAGAGGAAGATATAGCTTCGCCCATGCTCTTCAAGCTGTTCTTCTACAGAACCGGTGAGCGGCTTGAATACGTGAGCACGAATCTCCTTGTTCCAAACTAGAAGACTGATACAAATCGGGCCGAGAAACCCTAACATGATTAACACTCTCGGAGCATTTCTGCTCATAGTTTGCACGAGATAGTCAAGATCTGTTTCGTATGCTAGCTTTTGAGAGGATAGTGCCAATCGTACAAAGTCCCATTCATTGGAGGAGGTTACATTGAATGTCAATCCCTGCAGAATCCCATCTCTAATCTCCCATGCCATGAAGAATTCCAAGTTTGGTTCTGTACTGACGGATCCAGTTAGGGTCATTTCACCCCACCACTCCTCTCTAAGTGCAAGAAGGGAAAATTCACTAAGACGAGTTTCAATCTCAGACCAATATCCAACGGGCATGAAGAACGGCAAACTTGACTCTAGTGGAACCCATCCTTGCCCAACCTGCCGCTCCACAGGCACAACTCCAGTAAAGGTGAATATACCTTCGGCTATTGCAGTTGTATTGATGACAGAAGGAGTTTCTGCCACACGTATTCGGAGCTGTGTTGCAGACTCTATACCGTAATGAGACAGAAATTCCGTCACAAACGTGTTGCCAGCGTTTATGCAGCTTTCCACATTGTACTGAACCTCATCATACTGCCTTACCATCCAACCTTGAGACGTCGTTGATGGCGGAAATCCAAAATACACCCAGCAACAAATAAAGGCAACTGAAACCAAGAGCAGTGTGAGCACTTTCTTTGATCTGGTTTGCAATACGATGCCTCACTGTGAAGAGAATTCTCATCTTCGTATATCATCTTTGCTGCAAGTGAGTTTGATACCTTGATTGTATCTTCATGGACTTACTCTGATTCGTCCTTTGCCCTTGGCTGTAATCCGCCCAATCATTTTTGCATGTTCTACATGACGTGCTTGGAGATTTCGAAGTAGTAAGTCGCATCGTTTTTCTGGAACACTGATAAGAAGTCCACCGGAGGTCTGCGCATCAGCCAGCAGGACCCGATCCAATTCTGACAATGCATCGTCAAAATCAACGTGTGGTCTTACATGAGCGAGATTATCAAGAGTGCCACCGGGAACCACGTTCGCGACGGCAAGGTTTCGCGCCTCCTGAAGTATCGGTACATGACTAGCGACAAGTTCAACATCTACTTTACTGCCTGCAGCCATTTCTCTTAGGTGTCCCAGAAGCCCAAAACCGGTGATATCGGTACAGGCACTCACGCCAACTTCAATCATGACCTCGGCGGCGGTCTTGTTGAGTTCAGCCATTATTCGCGTTGCTTCTTCAGCCATAGCCACATCGACAAGACCTCGTTTGATGCCAGTGGCTATAATTCCCAAACCGATTGGTTTTGTCAAGACAAGCACATCATCGAGCTGAGCAGTACTATTTCGGAGTATCCTGTCAGGGTGAACGAACCCGGTCACTGCCAATCCATACTTTGGTTCGGTATCGTCAACCGTATGACCACCAACTATGCTGATACCAGCTTCTTTGACCTTATCTTGTGCGCCCCTGATGATATCTTTCAGAACAGATAGTGGAAGTCTATTTGATGGGAAGCCAACTACGCTCAGAGCAAAAAGCGGTTTTGCACCCATGGCATAAATGTCACTGAGTGAGTTTGCTGCTGATATTGCCCCGAACCAATATGCGTCATCGACAATAGGAGTGAAAAAGTCAACAGTTTCCACAAGGGCATACTCATCATTTAGTTTGTAGACTGCAGCATCATCAGCGGTCTCAATGCCTACCAAGACAGAGGCATCAGTTGGAATGGGGAGGTCTCTAAGCACCTCCTCAAGAGCCTGCGGCCGAAGCTTGCAGGCACATCCTAGGCCATGAGTATATTGCGTGAGCTTGTACTCTTTTTGTTCATCCGTCTTCGTCACAGAAGCTGTGCTTGCATCGGGCTGAAGTCTTCTAACGGCTTCAGTCACTATTGTTGCAGCCTGTTCAATATCCTCTTTGGTTGTATATTTGCCCACAGAAAAACGAATTGTGCCCATTGCCCACTCTAGCGGTACATCCATAGCCTGTAAAACCTGAGATACCTCAACCTCCTCTGCATGACAAGCAGCCCCAGCGGATGCAGCGACTCTATCCCCAATCTCAGACAGCAAGGTATTGGCTTCCACATTTCGAAAACTTAGACTTAGCGTGTTTGGAAGACGCTTCTCAGGATGTCCATTTAGCCTGATCGACTCCTCACCAAGAGCATCAACCAAGTCATTATATAGAAGGTCCCGCAGTTCCCTGACCTTCTTCATATTCTTCTCAAGGTTGCGGTTTGCAAGCTCACAAGCCTTTCCAAGTCCTACAATTTCAAGAACATTCTCTGTTCCGGGACGCCGATCAAGCTCATGATTCGCTCCATGCATCAGCTTGCTTAGTTTAGTGCCAGTCCTGACATAGAGTACTCCGATTCCCTTAGGAGCATAGAGCTTGTGTCCTGCCACCGACAAAAGATCGACATGAAGGTTGTCAACTGCCACAGGGATTTTTCCTACAGACTGCGCAGCATCTGTATGAAAGAGTGCACCATTCTCGTGTGCAATCTCCGTCAATTCTGTAATAGGTTGAATAGTTCCAACCTCATTATTGGCATGCATGATAGTTACAAGAATTGTTTCGGAGTCTATCGCCTTCTCAAGGTCATCTGGATTCACAAGCCCATTCTCATCGACTGGAAGGATAGTGATACGGAAGCCCTGGTCCTTCAACCAATCACAAACCTCAGCAACGGCAGGATGTTCAATTGCAGACGTGATTATGTGATTGCCATGTTCTCGTCGGGACATCGCAACGCCCTTGATTGCGTAATTATTGCTCTCAGTTCCCCCGCTAGTGAAGACAATCTCATGGGCTCTGCAATTAAGAAGGGAGGCAACCTGTGCTCTCGCCTTCTCCACAGCCCTCTTTGCCTTTGCACCATAAAGATGGCTGCTGGATGGATTTCCGAAATGCTCGTACAGATATGGAGCCATCTCGTCAGCAACTTCCTTGTCAATCGGCGTTGTTGCATTATAGTCTAGATATATGGGACGGTCAGGCATTCTATCTTCAACCCCTATATTGAATTCGGGTCTAGGACCCTCAAAATTCTTTTGAAATGCACAAATGTTATCTTGCTCAGCTCTGGCGACCATGAATCAAGCTAAGCCAACAAGAAGATGCAGTAGGTCAACAAGCCACAGATAGACTGATTCCCCGTAGAACACAAACAGAAGAAAAGCAGTCCATCCAAATACCGCATAGCCTGCGGATATCCATCTATTGCGGGTTCTTGAAAATTGCTTCTTTACAGATTTCATCTCCCTAACCCTTTGCTCGTAGAAGAGAGCCAGACCATTGTTCGTGATTGCGAGTGCATTTCCTTCTTGGTAGAGGAGGCCGCTTCTCTTTGCAATCTGGATGTGTTTGAATATGCCTTTTTTCTCAAGGTCCTTGAAGCCAAGCACTGCGTGGACATCAAAATAGCGAAAGCCGAGCTTTACGCCCCGCAGGAATCTCTTGGTTAGCTCTTCTTCTGTCATTGGTTCCCTAGCTAGCTGTGCCAGTATCCAGTGAGTGATCAGGTCGTCATATTGGTCACTAGCGGCGAGGTGAATTGTGTCCACGCTGAGCTCGCTACCAGCCTGAATCAGCTCCCGCAGTGCTTCAATCCCTTCCCAGACAACAATCAGGGCTATGAGAATAGCCACAATTGAATCAACAACATAGATTCCAATCTCGGCAAATAGCAGTCCGACTAAAACGCCAACGCCAATTTTAATGTGCGAACCATCCTCCTTGGCATCACTAACCAAAGCGAGATTCCCGGTCATCCGTCCAACTAGAGTTTTGATATAAATTAACATCAGATTCAGCAATATAGAGAGAACTGCTACTACGTAGCCCCAATAACTAGTTGTTATTACTTCCTCTGATAAGAGGCTAATGAAGGCATTGAACCCAAGTAGAGTTCCTGAGATTAGCATAAACAGCATTATTGTAATTGCACCAAAACGATCCTTGTTGTATTTTAGACTAAGTGCAATTATACCAACAACGATTAGGTCAGTCAGGTTCTCAAATCCATCTGTAATCAATGCATGGCTGGAAATACTAAAGCCAACCCAGAGCTTCACGATGACTAGAAAAATAAGGAATAGCGCAGACATCAAGACAGCATTCCGCTCAGTTAGGAATCGCTTCATCCAATAGCTCTGATGCAATAGGTGTCTCCTTGCGGTATGAAGCAAATCCATGCCTTTTGGAGTGAGTGTGAACCGCCCTTCGTTTTGTTCTATTAATTCTTCATTTGCTCCATGCTGTAGAGCAACATCGATGTCAATTGGCGAGATTGACAATCGCCCGAGTCTCATGACAAACATCACATCCAATTGGTCATAGAGAGCGGGACGTGTGTCATGACCCTCATAGATTGAGCACAAAACAGCATAGACTAGAGTTTCAGCAGGTTCTCCTCGCAAGGTCTGCTTCAACTGACGCTCCTTTTGAGGCGATCTTCGGCTACGTGTTTCTCTTCGAATCTCATCATCTGAGAAATTCCAGAGTTCATCTATGTTCTTAGTTGATGTCGATTCGGGCAAAAGGGCATCCTCAAACTTAGAGGCGTCTAACTTTTCTTATAAACTTGCGCTGAAGTAGAACTTAAGAGAAGATTATACTTCACTTTACTCAATGTTCGAGTCCAAGATATTTGATATTGGAAGACCACTTATAATGGCACATCGAGGAGACCCCAGTAGTGCACCCGAGAACACCCTACTGGCCATGCAATTCGCTGTAGATGCAGGAGCAGATGTGCTTGAAACAGACCTTCAACTGACGGCCGACAAGGAATTCGTTTTGTTCCATGATGAAGACCTCCGTCGAATCGCAGGCATGGATGTATCTGTGAACGACTTAACCCTAGAGGAGCTTCGAGAAGTGGATTTTGGGTATAATTTCACTTTGGATAACGGACACAGCTTCCCCTTTCGTGGTCAAGGTCATACTGCAGTGACTCTTCGAGAAGCACTCGAGGCGTTTCCCAATTCTCGTTTCAGTCTTGACATAAGGGATTTGGGCTCTGACGCGCCTCAGATGTTTGCTTCAATTCTCAAGGAGCTAGAAAGAGAAGACTCTGTCATTGTCGCTTCCTTCACCCCAACGCAGCTGGAGCGCTTCAGAAAGATCATGCCTTCAGTTCCCACGTATGCGCACCCCAAAGAGGTCAGGAATTTCGTTTATGGAATGAAGCTGAGATTGCTGCCTTTGTTCTTAAGAAATATCAGATACCGTGCATTTGCAGTTCCCATTAAGTGGAACGGGACAACAGTTGTTAGTCCTCGTTTTGTCAGCAGTGCCCATAGAAGAAACATTGCTGTCCATGTATGGACAATAAACGACGCCCCAACAATGGAATGGCTTATTGACCTTGACGTAGATGGAATCTTCACTGATAAACCTAGACTTCTAATAGAAACACTCTCCCGAAGAGGGTTGCTCTAGCAAAGCCATTCGCCTTATGACTGCAAATTCTTGAAGAAAATAGCCGAAATAGCTTAATATGCAGCGAGAGAAAGCCCCCATTTGGTGGTTCTACCCATCACATATGTGAAGGGACTCGAAATCGCTACGACCAATGTTGGAGACCGAATTGATGACATGCCCAGAGTTCAATGCAGAAGAGAATAAGTGCGGAGTAGATGGCTTTCGTTTTTTTGAGGGTATGGTCAAGCCTTGCGAGGCCCCCGGAATAACGAAGGAAAAATGCCCAAGGTTTGCCATGAAAGGCTGACCCAAGCTTATTCTTCTGGAAAAAGAGAAAGAAGACTGGACTCAGTGTTGATACGCACTGAGTCTCAGTCCAATACTCACATTAGTTCTTCAGCCATCTTCAATAGCCTTTTCATCTGTGATTGCACATCACACAAGAAAACAAGCTACTGATGTGCAGCAGCCCACCTCTGAATATCCTCAAGAATCCTATTCACACCTTATTGATTCCACAAACTCGTTCTTTCTGCGTCTATCAAAATGCGTTCCCGAAACGATGAAACCAACGAATCTAAGGTGCTGGCGCAGATATCCAAGGCAAGAAGAAGTGGATTGCCTTCCTCTACGATATTGGAAACGGAGAAACGCTCCTAGAAGACGGCAGTTGATTGGGGAGTATAAACACCCTCATACTCACTTCCCTGTGGTGATGACTATTGAATATCGTTTCAAGGATTCTTATCTCCGAGCCTTGGTAGAAGAAAGTGGTTGGGATGCCAGAAGATACCACTATCATGGTCAATTCCAAGCTCGCTTCTCTTGGGCGACTAATCCAGAAGAAGCACAGCCTGCTCTACAACAACCTCATCTCGCATCTTTATTCGTATATGCTGGGACAAAGGAAGTCGGTATTAAGACAGTTTTTGATGCCCTTCACCAGAACTATCCAGCGTATTCATTATGACTCCGAATCATGATGTAGGAACTTAAGCGCTTATGAATTGGCCTAAGCGGCAGCCAAAAAAATGTGCCGAAAGTAAAGACGCCAACTCAAATCAGAGGGCTTTGACTTGAATAGCAAAGAAGAGTAATGCCGCGGGTGTGATTTGAATGTGCGTTTTATTTCTATTCTACGAAGCTGTAGCTAATACAGGTCCATTTCATAAGCCTATATAAGTGGGCAAGGAAATGTTAATCATTCTCGTCAAAAATGTTCATGTTTTGATCTCAACTACGTTTTGAATGAGAGAGAATAACTTTACAGATTACTTTTCGTAGCCTCGCTAGTTTTGAGTTTCGACATCGATTGTAGAGAATACAGTGCGAATGATATATGCCAGAAGTGCCACACAGAGAAGGATGAGCATGATGGTGCCTCCAGATGCAAGATTGAACCACACCACTTGATAGTTTACGGAAATCTGTAGTAGATTAATAACCACGACCTCAAGTGCAAAAAGCTCGCCAAGAGCAATCAGACCCTTGACCCGACCTATGAATCTGTCTTTTCTGACCATTCCTTTTCTAAGTGCCATTGAAACCTCTTGTGGGTCTGAATCCACAAGATCTGAGATGGGCTCTCTCGAAGGTCCCATCATTAGAATGACGATCGCAAAAACCAAGGGTAGTGCCAAGATTATTGCGTTAACAAATAGCAAGTTAGGAGCGGGTAGTGGAGCGGAGAACGCTGCTATCGCCCCTAGTATGACCAGAAGAACTTGGACCTCTATCATTAGGTCATGACGTTCTTTCTCCAGACTATCGAATCTTCCAGTGAAATATCCAATCCATAGGATTGGATTCTCGACCTGCTCTAACTTGGCAGTGCCTTCCTCGACTTCAGTAATCTGGCGTCTTGTCACCCCAAAAAACATGCAGAGCCCGAAAAATCCGAAGATCACGTTCAACCCAGAATAATAACCCACAAGTGATCGTTCATACTGGTCCAAATGAATTTCATTCTCTGAGTAGTAGACCATGTATGTGAAGTTCATACCGTTGAGCGGCGTAGGTGTGGGAAAGGTGTTATTCTGATGGTCTGTGGAAAGGAGGGAAATATGAAAGGTGATAACATCAGTCGCTGTGTGTTCAGGAATTCTAACACTGTGGTGACTTGAGGAGCCGTATCCACTTGGATTTCCTGACGTAAGATTCAGTGACCACCCATCAATTGTCATATCGGGTGTTCCGTTGAGGACTAGGACCTCCATATAGCATATGTTCAGGTATCCCGGATACCCCCAGTTTGCTACTTCAATCTTGGCTTCGTGTTCCGAGGTTACTATGTTTGACTCTGTTTCTAAATAGCCCAAGGAGGGTATAACTGTCAAATTGACATTCTCACTCGTATAGGCAGGCAGGGGGCTGATTCCAATTTCCTCATTCAAGGTCGAATTGGTCCATGAAGGCATGATGAACCACCAGTAGCAGGAATAGGACACCCAAAGGAGAACTGCAACAAGAAGAGCTGCCTTCTTCTTACTCTTGCGAATATTCGAGAGGGGTGCTTTCAGCCCATTTCTGACTCCATCCCTTCTGCTCATCGGATCTAATTCCTCGTCGTGGACCTTGCCAAGTCTTAATCCGTTTTAATGCAATATAATCCTTTATGCAGAATATTTAGGAGTAAAGTTGCTACTTAGCATTGTTAATGGATCTCAGATCCACCAAAGAATTTGCCATATGCTGAACAGAATTTCATCGCTGATGCTCGGCTAGTCCCAGCAGAAGTGAACAGCAGATTTCCAATGCGTTCCATGGTAACACACTTCAGACTCTTGTATCCTTGAATTGAGATTTCTCCAGTCCTGAATTATCTCATCTCTTTCTCGCTTTCCAGACTTCTTTGGTTGTTGGCCTTATTCCCCAGCTTTAGGTCCATAATTCCCCCTTAGAGCTTGGCCATCAAGCTCAATGAGCATTGTTCACTCTTAGGGAAACAAGGAGATTGGTAAGAGTTATCAATAGCGTGAATCTGTAATCGACTAGCAATTGAGGAAGATGTCAATGGTCAAGGCATATGTTCTGATAAAGACAATCGGTGGAAAAGAAGACGCCATCATTAGGGAGCTGCTAAAGCTCTCTGTCACCGAAGAGGCACACAAGGTCTTTGGACCTTATGACATTATCGTTGAAATCCGAGGGAGGGATATGGAGGCAATTGTTGACATCCTTCTGACAAAGATTAGACCCATTTCAGGCCTCATCGAAACTCAGTCGCTTCTTGTAATAGATGCCGAACTCGACATGCTTTCGACGAACCTTGGAACCTAGTTAGAAGCTCTGCAGTCTGAGTCCCTACTGGTTTATCTGAATATTTGTTAAAAAGGAGTAGAACCCCAAAATAAAGTGGGACCAATTAGTCAAAGGAGGAATTAGTCATTCCTAGTAAGACACTATCAAGAAACCCCTACATGTTGATGCTCATGGATGACTCCGGCGAAGTTCAACCAGTGAAGCTCGATCCAGCACTAGTTACAAGTGACAATGCAATCATTGTTCTGGACGAGTATGGTGATACTTGTTGGGTGTTCATTGGAAGAAATGTCAGCATGCCAACGAGAATGCATGCGCTTCGAATCGGAAAGAGCATGCAGAAATCCGGATATAAAATCGGGATTACTACAATCGGGTTGGCTTCCACAAATCTTGTCGAAATGCTCGAGAAGGATGACAGCGATCCAGATGTGGCTACAAGTATCAGCAGATTCAGAGAGCAAATATCGAGGCACTGGAACTTCGAAGACAAGTTCTTAGCAATAGATGCATCACTAGCCTCTTCGGCTCCTATGGGACCAATTGCAGGTGCACCAACTCCAAAGTCAGTGGTAAAGGAGACACCAGTAGTGACTGCAGAAACTGTCAAGAAGGAAACATCATCACTTCCAAAGGTCGCTCCGATAAGCCCTCTTAACGAGGTGGAAAGGAAGACAGCGTTCTTGCTGTATGCTGCAATTAAGAATTCGGACCTTATATATGTAGAACGCTTCTCACGAAATCGCAAAATGGGAGTGAAGATTGAAGCCCCCGGTGAGATGGTCATTGAAGCAGTTCAGGATGGACCCGTCCTGAAGATTGACCCTCCGGGCTTTGGTGACTCCGAAACTGCAGCCAAGACAAAAGAAGACTTCAAGTCCTGGGCATAGCCAATCCAGTAGGCACCAGCTGGAGCATCGAACTGCTCCAGCTAAGCTGTTTTCTTTATTCGCCATCCAGTAGGCGATACCAATAATTGTAGAGAGTCTTGAACCCCAGAGATTTGTAGAAGGCGATTGCTGGCTTGTTTCTTGTTTCCACTTGAAGATATGCATTTGTCGACCCCAAGCTCTCTGCCCACATCGCAAGTCCGGAATTCAGATCTGCGCCAATCCCATGCCTTCTGTATTTCTTGTCGACAATCAATGCGAAAATACCTAACCAAGTATTCTCAACGACACCCAAGCAGACTCCAACAATTTCATCATTGACTGAAAGAGATGCAAAGCCCTTTTGCAGAGGAATGCGATCCATGATTCCCCGTCGGATTTCAAGAGACAAGCCGCTGTATTCGCCCAACCGACCGTAAGCAGCTATCCAATTGTCCTTTGGGGAGAAGTCTATCGTCACATCATGCCTCATCGAAGTAGCAATGATGTTGCTCAGAGAATTGATCTGAATGTGGACAGAGAGACCAATGGAAAAGCCGTCTTCATCCAGAATCTTGTCAAGTTCAGGGGGCCCACATGCAGGAGTCATCTGAAAACGCGGAGTTATGTTCCTCTTCTGATAAAAATTAATCACATCAGTTATTGCTAATTCAACTTCAACGGAGGGAGAACCCAAGGGAAGTACACTATTCGCTCGTCGCGTTATCCCATTATCAGCTCGCAAGAGCCAACCGCCAATTTTCCTCGTTTCTCTTGCAGGCCACGCATTAGCGGCAAGCGTTTCGAGCTTCATAATCTCGTTCAAGTCGGTCATATCAAACTCCCAATAAGACGGCTACTAATAGAAATTCTCATACTGCTCTCCCAGTCGTAAGGCTAGCTTCGGCATCTTAATGTGCAAGTACAAAACTGGGAGAGAGAGAGGCTTAATAATGGGTCGACTTCGATGGAACGAGATGCTGGGCGAATGGGTAATAATTGCACCAAGCAGATCAGACAGACCCTTCCAAGATGAAGAAAGAGTGTGTCCATTCTGTCCAGATAATGGAGAAACCTCCGGTAACTGGTGCGTCCTGACGCTTGACAACAAGTACCCAGCACTAGAACCGAATCCAGAATACCCACCCATATTCAGTGATATAATCATCGAAACCGCTGCTCACGGGTACTGCAAGGTGATTGTCACCTCAAGAAACCATAACGAACAGCTTGAAGATATGAGTAAGAAGCAGGTCACACGAGTGCTTCAGGAATTCGCTCGAGTATTTCAGGAACTTGATGAGAAAGAGAACATCAAGTACGTCGCACAATTTGAGAATCGTGGAAAAGCAGTTGGTGTAAGCCTGAATCATCCTCACGCTCAGGTCTATGCCCTGCCCTTCATCCCTCCGAAGATTGAGCGCGAAGTTCAGCAGGTCAAGAAGACTTGGGAAACAGAGGAAAGATGCATTGTATGTGATGCCATAGAAAATGAGCGAAAAACCGGCACAAGAATTATCAAGGAAACAGCCAACTACATCTCTTGTGTGCCCTTTGCAGCAAGATTGCCATATGAGGTGCATGTCTACCCAAGAATGCATGTTGCGAGTCTAGTAGAACTGGAAGAAAGCCTTGAAGAATTGGGTGAGATGCTTCAAGATGTGGCAAGAAGATATGCAGCCTTCTTCGAGGAAGTGGCATATGTAATGGTCTTCCATGCACGTCCCTCTAATGGTGACTATCCATTCTGGCACTTTCATATCGAATTCTACCCCCCTTGGAGGGACAAGTCGCAACGAAAGCACCTCGCGGGAATTGAGAAGGGAACTGGAACGTATACGAATGATTCGACTCCAGAGTGCAGTGCAAAGCAGCTTCGCGAGGCCATTTAGATGCAGATTCCTCAGAACCTACGTGAAAAGATGGTTGACGTTTTTCAGGATTTCAGACGATCTCCAATGGCGGTTAGAGCTCCAGGGAGAATTGAAGTGCTTGGCAATCATACTGACTACAACGGGGGAGATGTATTAGCCGCGACAATGGACCGGTATGTATGGAGCGTAGGAGTGCGTTCTAAAGAAGTAGAGATTCACTCGCTAGATCTTGGAGAACAAACTACGTTTCATCCAAATTTCATCACACCACGAAACGACCTAACGTGGAAGAGCTACGCGAAAGGAGTCTATTGGGCACTGGAACGGCGAAGACATCAGGTCACTGGCACAACGGCAATCATTCATGGTAATGTCCCACAAGGAGCAGGACTCAGTTCTTCTGCGGCGTTTGAGATTTCCTTCGTCAACCTTGTCTTGGGACTGAGCGGCATAGAGCTCAATCCGAAATCTATTGCAATGCTGGCATTTGAGGCTGAAAGGATGTACTGCGGTGTTGCATGCGGCATCATGGACCAGTTCAGCGCACAGCTGGGCAAGCCTAATCATCTTCTGGCGATTCGCTGCTCAAATATGATCACTGGGGACGTCCCGTGGGATTCTAGACTGAAACTCGTAGTCGTTGACTCTAGAGTGTCAAGGGCAGCCAAGGATATCCTCAATCAGAGACGTTATGAATGCCAGCAGGGGCTGCATGAACTAGTTGAAGCAGGATGGGAGATATCAAATCTCAGTGAGATACAACCAGAGAAACTGCATCTTGTTGACGCATTGCTCGATTCGGTATTGGCGAGAAGAGTGAGGCATGTTGTACTTGAAAACCAGAGAGTCAGAAGGGGGGTCCAGGCGCTCAGAGAAGGTAGGGTTTCAGATTTCGGAAGAGAGATGTTCGAGTCCCATGCCAGTTCCAGAAACCTCTACGAAGTGTCACACCCGAAGCTTGACATCCTAGTCGACCTTGCAAGGAATATGAAAGGTGTTATAGGCAGTCGCCTAACAGGAGCAGGATTGGGTGGGGCCACTCTCACAGTAGTTGAAGACAAGTTCTCCCGATCCTTCATCCAGAACATAAGCCAGAATTATGAGTCAGCAACAGGGATTACTCCAGATATTATAGAAACGGGAATACCCGGGGGGGTTGCTAGTTCGTACATTTAGGACAATTCGAACTATTCATATGGCGCATAGACGTTTTGCTGTTCCAACTCCTTTCGATGTGACCGACCATGAAAGAGAATGAGATTGAATCAATTCTAATTAGCGAGACTCACTGGGACCGCGCGTGGTACTTGACTTTCCAACAATTCAGAATGAAGCTAGTGAAACTCGTTGACATGCTCTTGGATATTCTCGAAACGGATCCAGAGTTCAGGACCTTCACCTTTGATGGTCAGACTGTGGTTCTTGAAGATTATCTTGAGGTCAAGCCAGACCAGAGAGAGAGAATCAAGAAACTTGTTCAGAAGGGCCGCATTGACATTGGACCATTCTACGTCCTTCCTGATGTCTTTCTGGTTTCTGGTGAAGCGTTGATTCGCAACTTGCTTATTGGCAGGAGACTTGCACAGGAGTTTGGTCGAATCATGGATGTTGGGTACATTCCTGACCCATTTGGACTTGTAAGCCAGATACCACAAATCCTGTCGCAATTTGGATACGATTCAGTCGTCTTTGCACGGGGGACTGGCGAAGAGGTTGACAGGCTCAAATCAGAATTCATTTGGGAAGGCAGTGATGGTAGCGAGGTTCTAGCTCACTGGCTGCCCCTTTCATACGGCAACGCAGCCAATTTGCCCGAGGATATAGAAGATGCTGTCTTTACGTTGGAGGAAGTTCTCAAGCAGTTGCGAAAGTACACTCGAATCGGGACTCTTCTTCTAATGAATGGATCAGACCATTTGCTGCCGCAGCCACATGTTCCTGAGGTCATTAGGACATACAACAACAAACATGACAACAAGATTGTACTGGGAACGCTGCCGATGTTTGTTGAACGCATTCGGAAAGAACGAGATTCTCTACCTAGGTATAGAGGGGAGTTCAGGCAGTCCAAGCATCAGAATCTTCTCTCAGGCGTCTATTCCACAAGAGTTTACTTGAAGCAGATGAACGAACATACGCAGAGGAACCTTGAGAGGATTGTTGAGCCTTGGAACGTAGTAGCTAGCGTTCTTGGAGATCATTATCCGACCGATGAACTGCGGCTGGCTTGGAAATACCTTCTGAAAAATCATCCTCATGACGACATCTGTGGGTGCAGTATTGATGAGGTCCATGACGACATGGTTCAGAGAAGCAGATGGATTCGAGAGATTGCGGAGTCCATCTTGGACTCTGCAGAGAGAACTATCTTGGAGCGATTCACCAACGAGAAGCCGGGTGTTTTGCTGCTCAATTCATCACCAACTACAAGAAATGGAATAGCCTTCCTGAGGATACCTACATCAGATTTTAGATATTCACGTCTTTCAATTAATCTAGCAGATCCAGACCTTGTTACTGATGATCCGTTGGAGGCAGCAAAAAACGATGTACACATAGCCTTTGTGAGGACGGTGGGATTTGACCCATCGCCAACGTCCATCAGAACAATTACAGTCGGAGGAGAAGAGCTAAAGGAGTACGAATTCGACTTCAGTCCTTTGATCTTGCTGTATCCTCAAATGAAGGAGCAGATTAAACATCTCTCAACAGCCTATAGAATCCGTGTTAACTCGCGAAACAGAATCGTTGAGGTATGGGCAAGAAAAGCCTATTCGGCTGATTTGATGTCAGGCATACCCGCATTTGTTAGCGTCGATGGTGACCGAATGCCCAGCCAATTACTTGAATTGGATATAGACGTTGATCCAAAATCGATACGAGTATCAGAAGAAGAAGAATATCTGACGATTGCCATTCAAGGAAACAACTTGCAAGGGATAGCAGCGAAACGGTTAGACCTAGAAGTAACTGACAAGGAGGCCGATATTGAGGTTGAGGGTGCTGTCATTTGCACAGAAACGACAATTGAGAATAGTCTGGTGAGTGTGAAAATCGAAGAGGAGGGGACGGTTTCCTTGACCGACAAAAGAACTGGGGAGAAATACACGGGATTGCTTGTCTTCGAGGACTCTGAGGACGTAGGCGATGAATATGACTATTCGCCAGCCACAAACCATCAAGTGATTCGAACAACTGGAACGGATCTATCAGTAGAAGTCGGATACGCGGGGCCACTTATAGGATCGCTAATAATCTCAGGCGAATTAGAGCTGCCAGCTCTAGCAAAGGAAGACCTTACCGGAAGATCTGAGGAGAATGTGTCATGCGACTTTGTGACCGAGATTACTCTTCATGCAAATAGTCCCACAATAAGAATTCAGACCGAGTTTGACAACTATGCCGAAGACCATAGATTGCGAGTCCTGTTCCCAACGGGAACCGACGCAGAGGTAGTCCACGCAGACACTGCATTTGATATCCGAGAGAGGCCAGTTCGCCCAACCGTCAATGACGAGGGGTGGCATCAGCCAGTTGCTGCAACCTACCCTCTTCGAAGCTTTGTTCATCTATCTTCTGCGAAAAGAGGACTGACTGTATCAACTTCGGGGCTACTTGAGTTTGAAGTGCAACAATCTGATGATGGAGAAACAATTGCGCTTACTCTGGTTCGATCAGTGGGTCAGCTATCTCGTGAGAAGCTGAAGACACGCCATGAAGGAGCAGGACCATTGCTGAAAACTCCAGGAGGACAATGCCAAGGAACCCTGCTCTTCGAGTATTCCATTACTCCAAAGAGCCCCAAGGAGGAGTGGGGTGATATCTTTCAGCACACTGAAGAAGCTTTACTTCCGATAGTAGCGCATTTCATTCCGCCTGGGGAAACCAGACAAGTTCAGTATAACAGGAGCTTTGTTCAGATTGACTCACGCCACATCAAGCTGTCAGCCTTCAAATCATCCGAAGATGGAAAGCATCTTGTCCTTAGGGTATGGAACACCTCTGAGAGCAGCAAGAAATGTCAAATCAATCTGGGATTTGCATTGAGTAAGGCCATAGGCGCACGAGCTGATGAAATCCCAGATGATACTTTGCAGGTCACTCTAAAAGAGGGGAACATACTGGAAGCGGAATTACCTGGACGACGAATTGCCACCTTTTTATTGGAACCGGAATAGGACTTGATTGCAGTACCAAAGGATGGCAATGTACCTGGACCGATGTATGAGAGAACGAGGTCTCGGCTGGAAAGTCTCAAGCCTGCGATAGAGCAATAAGATGGTCTGTATTCATGAAGTTTCGTTATGGTTTACCCAGAGGAGGACCCAGAGCATTTTGTCAGGACATTTGCTCCAATTCTTCACTTCCATCCTAAGGAAGGCAATTACTGCTGCTTTCCATCCGATGCAGAAGCGGTCTTTGAACGCCACTCCAAGGACTGGAGCGGATTCGGAAAAACCCTCCAGCCCAAAAAGCTTCAGCAGGATACGCCATGTTACTATGAAATATGGGATGGCCCCGACATGACGCAGATGAAGTTCTGGTTCTGGTACAACTACAACAAATTCCCAAAGGCACCTCTTGGATTGGGGCAGCATATTGGTGATTGGGAACATATTGAGGTAAGACATTACCCACTGGGTTCGAAAACGCCAGGAACGATATGGTTAGTTTCAAATCATCTGAAGGCAATATTGGGATCTCATCCAGGCCATTTCATCCTCCAAGGATTTATGCCACAACCAGTTACACTGGCAGATCTTCATATTCATGTTTGGGTTGCACTGGGGTCTCATGCCAGCTACTTATCACCCGATGATAAGACGAGGAGATTCCTCGGATTTTGGCGAGATGAAACAGAAGATGGAGGTCCCATTTGGGAGACCGAAGAGAATCTGAAAGGGCTTGGTGATACAAATTTTGGCAGGTTTGAGGGCAGGTGGGGAAACAAAAGATCTCCCAGAAGTCCAAGAAATCCCTACAATTGTCGGGAGAGAAACGCTCCCCTGCTCAAGCCAACTCCTGTAAACGAGAATCAAAATGGCCTCAGCTCATGAAATGAATCGCTTCATTGAATTGCTTAGAGTACTCGATAAGGCTCTCAGCAGTCTTTGCATCAAGAGGAATCCCTTCCCTTGTGCGCAAGTCATGCATCTCGTACTCCTTTTCTCCATGAACATAGATTCTTGAACAGCCCTCCGCCCTATTACATGTGTGAAGGAGGTCGATATAGTCGTCCATCCTCCTTTTGAATACATCAAGCTCCGTGAAAAACGCAGGATCTAGCGCCATGAAAAAGTGACCAACTCTAGGATGATTCATCTTCCCATCTTTAGTGGCTATGATGTCAGGACCGAAATTTGAGCCGGAAAGAACTCCACTCAGCACATCCACCATGAGTGACAGCCCATACCCCTTGTGTCCTCCATGGGTTTCTCCCTCTCCGCCCAATGGTAGAATGCCTCCGGCGTATCCGTAAAGTACATTCTCAAGCACTCTTGCTGGATCATCTGTGCTTGTTCCTCTCTCATCAGTTGCCCACCCTGGTGGAATCCTTTTACCAAGCCGCTCATAGACCTCGAGTTTTCCTCTTGGTACAACACTGGTTGCAAGGTCCATGACCCAAGGCCTATTCTTGGAGGTGGGCGCTGCAATAGAGATTGGATTTGTACCTAGAATTGCATTCCTTGCAAAAGTCGGTACTACTAGAGGTTCAGAATTGGTGAGGGAGATCCCGATGAGATTGTGTTCCAGTGCTCTCATTGCGTAGTATCCTGCAAAACCATAGTGGTTTGAATTGAAGACAGTCACTAGACCGATGCCTTCGCTTTGAGCCTTCTCAATTGCCATGTCCATTCCAAAGACACCTGCAGGTTGGCCAACTCCGTCTCGAGCATCGACATTGCCAAGGACGCTATTTTCTCTGACTATCTTTGGAGAAACATCCGGAACAATATACCCGCGTCGGATTCCTTCAACATAGCGCTTGACTCTTCCAACACCATGCGAGTCAATCCCACGCAGATTGGCAGTGACGAGATTGTCAGCAATGTAGTGTGCCCCTACGTCAGAAACCTGACACCTCATCATTAAACGTTTGACAAAATCGTATAGGTCCTCCGCCTTTATCACTTGGTCAGACATTCTTCGATCTCCAACACTGTAAACAAGAAGCGTTCCTGATAAAGGGGTCGACCGTTTCATCGCCTCTATGTTTCATTAGAACTCGAACGTCTGGTCCAAGGCGTACGACAAGGAATCCATCTCGGCACATTCTGCATGTACTCCAAGTACTCATCGCCAAATCTTGCTACGAAATCAGACTCCTCTGATTTTATCAAATAGATGTGATTTCCCACAAAGAAGAGTAGAAACCAGAGCAACAAGTGAGGAGAGAGAAAGTATATCGATTCTCCGACGATGACCAAGAGAACGCCCCAAGTCATTGGATTTCTAACATATCTGTACATTCCTGCGATGACTAGCTTCTTGGTCGGAGACCATGGAGCAAGAGTTCCTTTTCCAATTTCTGAGAAATCCATGATGCATAGTATCAAAATGATGGAACCTACGATGATGACTGAAAGCCCAGCTTCAGAATAGATGGAAAACACATAGTAAGGATCACGGGGGAATCCGCCAGTTAGCCAAAGGACTATTCCAGGGATTAGAATAAGAACAGCAATTGGCAGGCAAAATGATCCAAGTTATTCATATCGTGGAGGAAATGCCAACCTGCAGTCACTCCTCATCAACTGAAATGTATCCCTTCTTCATCACCGTGTCAACGGCAGCCTTGGATGGTTCTGGGTAATCCCTGTTGTAGTGAGCACCTCGACTCTCCTTTCTCATCCGGGCCATTTTGATGATGAGTTCGGCCACGGTGGCAATGTTCCGAAGCTCGATCAAGTCAGGAGTGATGATAAAGTCCCAGTAGAACGACTCGATCTCTCTAGCAAGGAAGCCAATTCTATTCCGTGCTCGTATCAATCGCTTGTTTGTCCGAACGATGCCAACATAGTTGACCATCAAACGGCGCACTTCGTCCCACATATGAGAAATGACCACGAGCTCATCAGGATCGGTTGCTTCGCCTGGATCCCAAGGAGGCATGCTATGGACTTCGATGCCCCGCTGCAAGTCATCGCTCACAGCCGCAGCTGTATTATGAGCCATGACAACTCCTTCCAATAGGGAATTGGATGCAAGACGGTTGGCGCCGTGAAAACCGGTGCCGGCACACTCTCCAATGGCATAGAGACCCCTCACATCGGTTTTTCCATTAATATCGGTCTTCACCCCTCCACACACATAGTGAACACCAGGTACAACTGGAATTGGTTCCTGCGTGATGTCGATACCAGCATTCAAGCATGTCGAGTAGATAGCAGGAAAACGGTCTTTGATGAAATCTGCATCTTTGAAGGAAATATCCAAGTGGACAAAATTCGCTCCTGTCCTCTTCAGTTCACTGTCAATTGCCCTCGCTACAACATCTCGAGGCGCAAGCTCTGCATCTGGATGATAGGCATCCATGAAGCGTTTTCCATCTGGTCCAAGAAGAACGGCTCCCTCCCCTCTTAATGCCTCAGAGATTAGGAAAGAACGTATCTTTGAATGATAGAGAAGCGTGGGATGGAATTGAATGAATTCGAGATTTGTGATGCTCGCCCCTGCGCGATATGCCATTGCAATCCCGTCACCTGTTGCAACATCGGGGTTGCTTGTGTAAAGAAACACCCTGCCCGCCCCGCCAGTAGCAAGAACTGTAACCTTCGAGGGAAAACGCTTCACGGTTTTAGTTTCCTTGTCAAGGACATAGGCACCCATCACACAGTCGTTGCTCATATAGAGATTCACTGCGGAATGGTTCTCGTAGACTGTGACGTTGGAGCGCTTTCTTATCTGTTCTACCAGAGCTCTCTGAATGTCTGCTCCCGTATGGTCTTTTACGTGCAAGACACGTCTGTTTGTATGCCCACCCTCAAGGCCAAGGTCAAAATCATCACATCCCTCTTCCCTACAAAACTCGACTCCAAGACGAACCAGTTCTTCTATTCGCTTGGGACCACTCTTTACAATGGATTCTACAACCTTGGGATGGCAGAGACCTGCACCAACACGGATTGTATCTTCAATATGGGAAGCAACTGAGTCCTTATCCGAGATCACAGCAGCTATACCACCCTGAGCCCTATTTGTGGCGGTCTCCAAGATGGAGGTTTTTGTCACTACTGTCACTGTATAGGTCTCAGGAATATTAAGAGAAAATGATAGTCCTGCAATCCCAGACCCAATGACTAAGACATCTGACGATACGACATCGCTCAATCTTTTCACATCTCAGCAGTTGCACGTCGAGTGCCATTGATTTCACGGATTCTAATTCCCGTTAAGAGATTTCCTGAGGTACATGATAAGAAGATTTTATTATGAGACATCAGGGGCGAATGCAAATCGTTGAAACGTCCAGCGAAAGACCGTGAGTCGAATGGAAATGGCTGTGCCGCGGGAAAAACCTCATCCTGAATTGGAAAAGCAGGGGTCCAAGATAGAAGGAGTTGTCATCTTCGATGCTAATTCTGGAATACCGCTTTATTCTAGGCTTGAGAAACGAATCGATCCATCGCTGTTTACGGGCTTCGTTTCTGCTGCGAGACACTTCTCTAACGAGCTATCCCTTGGCGGACTCACTTCCTTTACAACGGAAGAAAAGGTAATCTTCTTGGCTCGTAAGAACAAGGTTATCACAGCAATAATAAAACCCCAAAATCCTGATCATCAAAGCACAGTATCATTAGCATACGAGCTAGCAGAGCAGTTTGAGTCTAGGTTTGATGTCCCCCGGAATCCGCAGCCAAGCATGTACAAAGACTTCGAGGGCGTTGTTGATGATTACATCAGAGAAATCAAGAACCCCTTTTTGAGTAGAGTTGCTAGGTTCATTCATAAGCAATACGGGGGAGAGGTGGCCATCAAACCTCGATTTAATAAAAAGAGCGGAAGCCAAGGTGTCATTGATATCGTAGCCAGTACTCAAGAAGAATCACGGGATCTCAGAAATGGAATTTCTAATCTCTATTCGGATAAATACACCTTTGTGCAGGCTGTTGATGGTGTGGCCAAGAAGGGGGATATAATGGAATTCCTAGATAACACTGACTGCTACGGGGTAATGGTCATGATAAAGGACAGTCTGGAATTCGTCCCGTACTTTCCGTCTCGTGCAGTTGTGGTAGCTAGGCAGTACCCTGAGGATCTTCTTGGCTACTTGGACAAACTACCGCGTGACAAAGGGCGAATCTACATTGATGGAACTCATGCCTTCGTCGGTCTTGGAATCAAAGGGCTTAAGAGAGACCCGAAATGCTTCGTTGAGCTTTGGAAGTGGCGTGATAGTGATGACCCTGTGAGAGCCTATCCATAGCCATGCATCAGCATATTGCAGTCCCGCAGTACTCGCAGGTCACAAGTTTCCCTTTTCGAAGTTTCTTAGCTTGCTCTACGTTAAATCTGCTCCCACACATTGGACATAGATACGGTTGCATCTCAACTGGAGGCCCACTCTGAATCTCGCCTCCTATTTCCGTCAAGGATTTCTCGGCCCATTGAACATACTTCGACTGGTTAGTCTTTCTGAAATTGTATACTGCTTCTTCGAGTAGGCTTCTCGCCTCCTCTAATCTACCTGTACCTCTGTAGGCACTTGCAAGACCCATTGCATTCCAAGCAGTATACCATGCGTCCGCTGTTGTTCTGGCCAAGGTCAGGCCCTGCTCAAAAAGCTGGACAGCGGTACTGTAATCCAGCCTTCGTAGTGCTACTTGCCCAAGGCCCCATTTCGCAGCAGATTGGTACCAATAGTTGTCAATCTTAATTCCTTCGCGGTGTAGATTCTCGTAAATGGTCTGGGCTTTCTTCAGATTGTGTGCATTCAGCGTGCAATCACCCATCACACGAAGAGCCTCTACAGCGCGGTCAATCTGCCCGCTCTTCTGGAATTTCTTATGTGCTTTCTCAGCAGCCTTAATGCACTTGTCAAACTTGGAAGACTGATGCATCGAAATGGCCTCTTGGAGAAGTTCTTCTGGTTCCGGCGACATAGCCTGAAACAAACACCCCTGCGTAATAAAAAAGCTGCCATCTCAAGTGCAATGAAATCATCTATGGAAAGTCGCAATCACTGTGTTGGACATTGGCAAAGCGCGAATGTATGCAATTCCAACCTCCTTCACTCGGTTTACAATGCCTCCTCCAAAGACTTTCATCATAGGCAAGGAGAAATACGTAGGCACATGAATTTCCAATTCATTTGGCAGCTGAGTCATCCGGATCTCAATCTGGTGTTGATTTGTAGATGCTCCAACTTCAATGTCTACCTCACCCAGTGACAGTGGAATTCTATCTACGAGGAGGGGTGTGGGAGAAGTATACCATTCATCAGGAATGGCCGGGAGGACAACGATATCCGACTCCATTTCAGATACCACCATTTCGCGCAAGAGGATGAGAAGATCTGCTGCTGCAATCATGCTGCATCCATCGCCAGAGTGTCCTGCACCCGAATGTGGATCGACAAACTCAGGAAGAGTATGGTATTCCGAGAGCAGCTCTATTGCTCTGCGAAGAATATTCCATGTGCCAGATTTGCGAAGCGTGAAGACGTAGTAGTGGGCCAAACGCAGTGCAAGATGACTGGAAAATCGTTTCTCCTCTCCCGGGATCATTACTAGATTCCTTCGCATAAGGTTGTCCAAAGTGGTGTTTAGCGACCATTGTTCAAGACTGCTGTCGATAGTACCCTTTCCGAGAAGAGCAATTGCTGCAAGGAGGTCAAGTGATGCAAGCGATAGATCGGGGTCATCCGCTTGGTCTACGACACTTTGGTAGACCCTCACTGATTTGGATTCAAGCCATTTTGCATAGTCGTTCTGCAGACTACAGAGCGATTCTGCCAATTGGGTCATTTCAAGTGCCTCGAGAGACACCACACCGATTCTTAGAGCTGCTAAATCCCATAGTGAATCAACAATATCACGAAGTCCAAACTGCATTCTTATTGGAACAGGAGCCACATCCGTTGTGATGTCCTCACGCAATTCAGCCGTTACCGCCAGTATTTCATCGACACCCAAGAACTCCTCTTTCGGCTCACTGTCTTCTCTGATTTTACCATGAATACTCCCAGACTTCACTGATTCATCAGCCAAATCGCCAGACTCACTTTGCACTCTGATTCTGGCCTCAATTGTCAATTGCATCTTAGAATAATATGCGCCAATCAATGGGCTTATTGTCTTCAGAAACGTCATATCTCGGAAATAGAAGAAATACTGAAGAATTCCCCAAATCAACGAACTCTGGCTATTAGGAGGTGTTTCCTTTTCATCCGAAAACCACTTCCGGATTGCTTTAAGGGCAAGTTCTTTCGCTAGCTCGGAACAGCCAGAGCGGCATAGTGCAGAAAAGACTCTAGCCCATTCGATAGACTCGGTTGAGCCTACTGAGCTAATGCCTGAGTTCAGCTTTGTGTCAACTTGTTGTGCAAGAACGGCCTTCGCCTGCAGAGCGGCATCATTCAGCACTACCTCTGGAAAAGTAAGATTCGTTGTCTTTTCGGCGAAATCGAACCACATGCCTACATATTCATCCCTTACGTTCGTATTCATTTTGAAGGGGATTTCGTCTGTCTTCGTCATTCTGGATAAGGGACTCACAAAGAAATACTTCTTGGATTCAGCCGGAGCTAAATTGACTCTGTACTTCAGAACAGCAGTAACGAGACCTTTGACGCTAGAGAACTCTGTGTCCTTTCGGTCATTCTCTTCTTGGATAGTGGCGATCAGATTCGGATTATCAGCAGTTGAAAGAACGATTGACGATGCCAGCTTGTCAAAGAGCATGGCAACGTAACCATTGGAAATCATCATCTTCTGAGCGGAATCATACTCGACGGACTCCAATGGTTCGACCCCTCTAACGGAAGTGGGTCTAAGAACTGCATAGAAAACAAACTCAGTATCATTCAGCGAATGGTTCTTTAAGTGAATCTCATTGTATAGAGCTTCGCGTCCGCTCGATGTGCCATGATAAATCTGGCGAATCACTTCGATCGCCCCAAAGAATTTTCTCCATTCGAAAAGCTGATCATCAGGACTATACAGCTCGATTCTTGATTCGTTTCGGTCAACCAAGGCAGGGAAGACCATAGAGCCTTTATCCTCAAACCAGAAATCAATGGACCCACATTCACGATTAGCTGTCACAAGTCCTGTTTCATCCATTATTGCATAATTGCTGGATCCCACTCCGCCAATGGTGATCCAGTTCTGGCTCATGTTATTGGAAAGGGCATCCTCGGATATACTGCCAGATTTGGAAATTGATGCCTGCTTTGTAGCCCAAGCGGGGAGCATCCATGATTCCGAGGAGGTATAAACTACCTTGTTCAATCCAACCTGTAGATCACGTATTTCAAGTGCTGCGGAAGAATGTTGAAAGGATGACGACGGCACTTTGTTATTTCGTGCTACTCGCCTGAATCGCTCAATAAGGTTATCATCTGTTAGGTCCAACACGGTCCAACTCCAATTTGTGAGAGTGAGAAGCTGGCTGATGAGTCCTAAGTTGCGGAATAGGTAATTAATGTAGCTTGTTCATTTTTCGGACATGTCATGGATACCTAAGCCTTAATAACACTCTCAAGCCCGATTGTACAAAAGCTCGATATGATTGCGTATTAAGCCCAAATGCTGATTGACCAAAGATATGAGGGATTTGCTATGGCGGAAGTCCTCACGAAACCGTCTCGTAGAATTAGGAATATGGTTGCAAAGGAACTCAGATTAATAGCTAAAGACAAGGTTGCTCTGTTCTTGATCTTTCTGCTTCCAGCCGCGCTGATTGGAATGCTCTGGTGGGTTACGGATATGAGCGACATGGGAGATATTCAGTTAGGCGATGATGACGGCGGCACAGACATTGGCACAAGCACAAACATAACCGAAGCTGAGGACACAGGTATCAGCATTGGGCTATTAGACTTCGACACAACACGCGTCTATGAAGGAGAGGACCTCTCTACAAACTTCACAAACTACTTGGAGATGTTCGTTGACGATTTAATAATGTACAACGACACGGCAGATGCTTTTCGAGACTTGTATGAGGGCGAAATCCTTGGATATGTAATAATCCCTGATGGATTCGAGGCCAACCTGACTGAGAACATACCAACATATGTTGAAATTCATGTAGATGCCACAGCACTATTGGATCAAGCTTCTGTTCAAGGTGTAATTCAGGGGGCTATAATAAGCTTCAGGGCATCAAAACTGTGGATTAGATCTGAAGTGTTTCCTTCGATGATAATCGAATTCCAGCCAGAAGGAAGCTACCTTGCTGCAGTCTTTGGAGCATTCATTGTCATAATATCCTCATACCTAGGAATTGCTATGACTTCTGCCCAATCCATTGTAGGTGACATTCCTCTTCGTAGAATGTTACTCACCCCGACAAACAGGCTAGAAGTGATTACTTCTAAGGCCATCGCCTATGTGATTATTGGTTTCTTCCAATCGCTTCTTCTCATTTCCCTCTGGATTATTGCTTTCGATTTGGAGATGAACACTGGTTTTGGGAGTCTGGTTATCATTATGAGCCTAACAGCTTTGACAGGATCATCTACAGGGATAATCATCTCTGCAGCTGCAGGAACAAGATTGCAGGCCAATCAGATCTTTCTCTTTGTCATGTTTGGCTCTGTTATAATGTCAGGATTCTTTATCGACGTGGGTTGGCTCAATGAAGTACTCCCCCTGAATCTGGGAATGAGCGTCCTGATTGATACAGCATTCAAAGGATTATCATTACTTGATATCATAGATGCCATTCTTAGACTTCTTGCAATTTCATTAGGGATGATACTAGCTGCATCATTCATTTTCTCTAGAAAGCCAACTCTTGACTAGGTGATGGACATGATAAAACAAGATCGTGACGAAGCATCAGAAATCGAAGCAAAACCAACCTTTGTAGAAGAAGCCTACTTCTCTGGGGGAAGACTGAACGAAGCCATTGATTGGTGTCTTGCTCGTCACGACCGAGAAATTCACTGTATAGTGGAAGGAGTACTCAACAGTACAAGCAGGGAAGTACGTTTCAGCGGAAGGCTTCTGAAGATAAAGAAGAGTGTCTTGACACGGAGATTTGCCGCCCTTGTTGAAGAGGATTTGAGAAAGAGGAAGAGAGGAGATCTTGATGCAATTCTCACAGTGGGCGGAGAAGGGGCAACTCAAGAGGATGTTGCAGCCACCCAAATAACACTTCGTAATTACTTGAAAAGAAACCTCGCAGAAGACTTGTATTATGATGGACGTGACCTTCAGCAGGCAGTGAAGGACCTTGAAAAGATGAAGAGCACACAGAGCCTCTGTACTGTGTGGGGTAATAGAGCCTCTGATAGGCTTCCGATTATGATAAGCGGAATGGTTGTAGGATTTGCCATTGAAGCAATGCAGCCTGCTCGCGGCACGATTCTACCTGAAGGGTTTCTTGAAGTCAGGGTTGAGCCAGAGGGCTCTGTGGGAGATCCGAAGATATACTTGGTCGCTCAACCACAGCTATTCATTGGTCCAGGGTATAATCCCAATCTTACAATTATAGCCAGCAAGGTTTACATCCAGCCTTATGCCTGGAAAGAAGCGCCAGCCTATCGAGATGTCGTTGAAGCTAGGAACCTCACGGTCTCTCTAAAGACCGGCAAGAACCTAGTAGAGAATGTATCATTTGCATTAGAAGAGGGAGAGATGCTTGCAATAATCGGTGAGTCGGGAGCTGGCAAGTCAACAACTGTGAAGGCACTAATTGGGGATATACCTAGTACAGGAGTCGCCAGAATCGCAGGAGTCGATTCCCGACAAACAACAAAGGTAAGGCACTTCTTTGGATATTGCCCACAAGACCTATCCTACATGTACGAGACCTTCACACCATTGGAGAATATCATTGCGTTTGGGAAACAATACGATATACCGGAGTGGCAATTGATTCAGAGAGGGAAATCGCTGCTTAGGGACTTTGGGATTCTGGAAAAAGGAAACAATGCTACAAGAGAATTGAGTGGAGGACAGCAACGACGCGTATCCATAGCTGTGGCCTTGGCCCACATGCCAAAGGTACTGTTGATGGACGAGCCGACTTCCGGACTCGACCCAGACAACAGAAATGAGCTATGGAACTATCTAGCCTATATCAATCAGGAATATGGAACCTCAATCATTGTAATCACTCACTACCCGATAGAGGCAGAATTCTGCGATAAGGTTGCGGTCTTTATTCGTGGAAAATCACTTGTTGCCTTTGGCAGCCCACAAAGACTCAAGGAGTCCCTCCCAAATAGAGGCTTTTCTGTTGGAGTCGTGCTTGAAGAGGTGGATCCGCGAGCAAGGACGATCCTTGAGGAAGTGGAAGGAGTCCGCTTTGTGCTTCAGCGAGGAGAGCTACTCAAGGTATTCACAGATGAGCCCCTTGAGAAAGTGGCTCAGAAATGTGTCTCCGCACTCGATACCAGAAAGATTGCGGTTAAGATTGTGAAGACAAAATCCGTGGCCGATATGGTGGACTATTACATAGCAATCACTAGGGGCCTAGTAACAGGAACAATCGAGAAGTGATGAAGAAGTGGCTCTGACGAACTTGCTAAGACGAACAGCGACTGGTTTCGCAGTTTTGGTTCTAGTGATGGTCGTTTCAGTTAGCCCTATGATTGCTACGATGTCTGTACTACCGGAGATGACTGAAGAATCACCGGTAGTCAGAATAGATGACGCCCTCTTAGATGATATGAACTCGAGCAATGAAACTGATATTCTTCTCACGTATAGTGATGCTGTTACCGAATACAAAGCGAAAACATCAATTGAGATGATAGACAGCTCAGCCAGAATCATTGAGACATTCACTGACCTGAATATGCTTCGGGTGAAGCTCATAGGAAGCTCGATTGGGAAACTGGTCGAACTGAATTTCATCACGAATATATGGTCAAATGAGTTGTGTGAGGTGTCATCAGGCACCAATGCCTTGAGTCCAAGCGTTGCATCAAATCAGTACCAACCTGCTATCGACCTTATAGGTGGTCGGGGTCTCTGGGAGGAAGGATTCAATGGAACAGGTGTTGTCATTGCGGTTCTTGACACAGGTGTAGATAGCACCCATGCAGACCTTGACGACTTTGATGATAATGCCAGCACTTCTGACACGAAAGTTGCAGCTTCGGCATCCTTCTCCGAAGGCGATACACTGCCCATCGATATAATAGGCCATGGGACTTACGCGGCATCAATTGCTGCAGGCACTGGGAATAGCTCGGAAGGCTTGTATGCCGGGATAGCTCCAGGAGCTACTATTCTTTCAGCCAAGGTAACACTGGGAGGCCTATACGCATCACCTAGCTGGATTGTATCAGGAATCGAATGGGCTGCAAGTAGAGGCGCAGACATCATCCTCCTGCCCTTCAACACCTTTGGTGCGCCAGGAGATGCTGTTTCTGTCGCAGTACGCGAAGCAGCAGAGAAGGGAATCTTCGTTGTTGCGGCGGCCGGTGACGATGGACCAGATTACCTCACAATCATGTCACCAGGGGGTTCTGCTGCAACATTTACAGTTGGGGCGTATGATACCGAGAAGCAAGAGATTCCTGATTTCTCGGGAAGAGGACCATCTCTTGACCTCCTAACAAAACCGGACATTGTGGCACCAGGCGTAGGTGTTGTTGGAGCAAAGATGGGATCTGCGCTCGAAAGCCTTGGTTTCGGATCCTTTGACCTTGGCACCATTGGAAGCCTCTCGGGGCTTCTCGGTGGCGATAGCACCGGAGAAGACCTTGATGAGTACTACATGGTTGACGATACAACAACTGCATCTGCATCAATCGTAGCAGGAGCTGCTGCAATTCTCATGCAGGCATTCGATAGGGTAACACCCATTGCCCTTGGCAATGTCCTAAGAGACACTGCAACTCTAATTCCCTACGGAGCAAATGATGGAGGTGCTGGACTTCTCAATCTGCAAGCAGCATTTAGCTATCTTCGAACCAAGCAAGAGCCCATAAACCCCCAAAACAGAACAACGGGAACATCACAACTTGCTCTTGGTATCGTGACAACTGCAGGAACTGATTCCTCAACCATTCTACTAATGAGCAGCTACGGTACTACTGTGGCAGCAGTTGATACACGAACTAGTCAAGACACCAGCATTCACATTCTCATGGGGATGTTTGCCCTCAGCTGGGAAAACAGAAGCCCCACTAACCTCATGGAATTTGAAGTGAAAAGTGAACTTCACTACACTAGACTAGACTCAGGAGATCTTGGTTACAACAGAATGGTTGGAGTTCTTGCGTATGATGAGATTTATGTGGTTCTGCTTGTGGAATCATATAATCTTACAACATATTCTTCTTTGCCACTTGACGGATTAAAGGTAACACCGTATATTCTTAATCTGGGTCCTAATCCTATTGATAATGTCAGTCTATTCCTGTCCTATTCTCTTGATCTCTTTAGTGACGGAGAGGATGACCATGGAAAATACTCGTTGGGCATGCAGGAGTTGTTTGTCTATGGCCAATCAGAAGACTTGGATAGCTTCTACTTCGGTCTGAATTCCAGCATCCCATTATCCGCCTTTGAGATTGGCAATTCTTCCGAGGTATCATCTCATATTTCAGATGACGGCTTGACCGGCTCAACCACATTCGACGGTTCGGTGGGTCTAGGGATGAAATGGCATTTTGGAGAACTCCCTGTGAAGAAACCAGCTAACGTTTCAATTGCTATGGGCTTCGGAGAGAATCGAACAGTCCTTGATGCGTCAATCCTAGCACAATGGGAAGCAGAGCCTCCATCTACGGTTACTGATGAAGGAGACCTCATTATTGTCGAGGCAGACATTCCACGAGTTGCCGAGATAGGGGAGCATTATAAAACAAGGGCAGTCATGATCAACGTGGGTGGAAATGCCTCACAAGCGACCGGCGCATTCTTGGTGGCAAAGGAAGAGGACAACGGACTATCGATGTTCAGCAGAGTGTTCTTGTTTGATGAAGTAAAACCATTCCATGCAGAGATACTAACAACAACTTGGAGCCCTGAGAAGATGGGCATAAACACTGCTGCATGGATTGCTGCACCAGATTTCGCTATTGTAACACAACTATTCTTGGGAACAGCGAATATCGTTGACCTGATCAATCTCTTGGACAACTTTCTCTTGCGAGATGTTTTTGTCATTGACCCAATCTCCTCAACATCAGTGTTCCCTAAACAGCTGCCATTTGCACCCTTTGATATCGTATTTCCCGCTGATTTTGGTTTATACACATTCGTAGTCGCCACAACAGAAAGCCTTGGAAACCTCACTGTACAGAAGTATGGCAATGCAAGCGATTGGGGTAATGCCACACTACCAAGTACAGAAACAGTGGAGGGTTATTACAACTTCTCACTCTTTCTTCTAGCATCCCCGATAACCATTGATGGATACCATCGATGTGACTATGTAATCGATACGGACACAGGCTGGACCTACAATATTACGTTGGAAACAAGCCTTAGATATCCTAGAGCAATGATGCTGGTTGACACCTCTCACGGGGGAGGATTGAGTTTCTTTGGAGGCTTTGGGGATGTGGGAGGTATGGGAGATATTGGCGGAAGCATGGAATTCCCGCTTGCACAGGATGATAGCGGAGGCATTTCACTTGATTCAGGATTCGACCTCAGCAGCCTTGGAGACCTAGGTGATCTTACCGGTCTATTGGATGCATTTCGTCTCACAACATTCTCAGGACTATCAAGCATGAAGAAAGCGATGGCCAACAGAGGTCTTGATTTGGTTGAAACGCCAGGAATTGAGCTTGATGAAGACCTTCTAAGCCAGTTCTCGGCAGTCTTTGTCTTCAGTCCAACGGAAGAATTCAACAGCACAGACGTTGACATGCTCAGGAAATATACAAGAGATGGTGGCAAGCTAATAGTCCTTGGAGATGAGGATGGTACAGCCAATCTAACTGGCATTAACAATTTGATTTCGCCTTTTGGATACTCGATGCAAGGCGCTCATCGGCAAGAGAACACCACAGACATCATAAGTGGAACGCTGCTTGGGAGTAGTCTAGACTCAATCTGGCTTGGTGGTGGAACCTACATTCTGGGTAATCAGTCGTTATCCACCGCTTTCGTCAATGGAAAACCTGTTGTCCTCCTTGACGATTCAAGACCAGAGTTGGCCCTCTTTGGGTCTTCAAGAATATTCATGAACAAGAATCTTGCAAAATGCAACAATTCTCTTCTATTAGATAATCTAATCACATACCTATTGAGAAACACGCTGACGGGAGAGGCATCACTGGCTGAAGACACCCACTTATACGAGGCGGGAAAGAGCGTCTATCTGAATCTTGTGATAACAGACATACATGGGCGTCCTGTGAACGATTTGTTCGTGGCAATAGCCTTTGAGCTGCCCAATGATACGCTTGTCTTTTTTATTGCCGGATTTGTGGAGAACGGACTCTACTCGTCCCAGTTCACTCCGAGCTACTGGAAATCAGCAGGAAGAATCAACGGTATCTTTGTGATAATGGGTGGGGAGAACTATGCCAATACCTATGCCGGCATAGGATTCGAGCTTTATGAACCAAGTGCCACTACAGGAGTCGAGCCGCCGTTCAGACTCTTGACAATGGCCCAGATAGCCATGTTAGCTGCCGGCGGCATCTTTGGCTCTCTAATACTGGGGCTCGTCTACAATAGAAGAGCCAAGCGCAAGAAGATGCGCATCATTGAGATTGAGCCCGAATTAGTGAGAGAGATTGACAATACGCTAAATGCATTGCTTGCTGCTTTCACGCAGATAGAACAGCTCATCCAACGAGAAGACCTAGACCGAGTACAGAAAATAGAATCGTTGAGAGGACTTATGGAAGGGCTCGAAAAGGGACAAAAGGAGTTCAAGAAGGTGAGCGATAGAGTGGGAGGTGTGTGAGATGTCTGATGCTGAGAAGACTCAAGCACTCGAGATTGACATCAAGGACCTCAAGGTTGCCTTTGGTGATTTTTACGCACTTAATGGGGTTTCGTTTTTCGCTTACAAGAAGGAGTTCCTCGGAATCATTGGGGCCTCTGGAGCAGGGAAGACCACTGTTCTCCGTGTTCTTACAGGACAGGTCGGACCAACCTCTGGTCAAGCCTTTGTTGGCGGCTTTGATGTGACTAAGAAGAGCGACCTAATCAGCCTTCTAGTTGGCTACGTTCCTCAACTAGAGCATCTCAGTCTGTACTATGACTTTACCGCCCTTCAAAATGCCGAGTTCTTTGGTAGGTGTTTTGGCCTGAGGCCTAAGGAGATAGAGAAGCGTGCTCGAAACATCCTGACAATTCTTGGTTTCGATGAAGAACTCATGACAAAGGCGGTAAAGAGACTCTCAGGTGGAGAGAGGAAGCGTGTTTCCATTTGTCTTGGCATGATTCATGATCCCCCAGTGCTGTTGCTCGACGAACCTACAACCGGCCTCGATGCACACCTCAGACACGAGACTCTGAACTACCTGAAAGAACTGAACTACGAACTGGGAACAACGATGGTCATCATCTCCCATGACCTTGAGATTGTTGACTATTGTACACGAGTATGCCTGCTGGAAGACGGGCTCATTAGCCAATTTGGCACTCCAGAGGAGTTGATCTCCACGCTGCCCGGAAAAGGCGAGAGTTTGAGGATTGTTCTTCCAAAGATAACGACTGGAATCATGAACCAAGTGATGTCACTTCCTGGCGTCGAATATGTGGCTGCAGCCGGTAGAAACGCAGTCAAGCTTTTCATTGATGATCCGGATAAGCAGATTCTTCCAATTATCAAAATGCTCAACCAGAGAGGTATACCCTTTGAGGAGATATCCCTAGTAGAGAGCGATTTCTTCGATTACTTCCAAGTGAAGCCTTGGAAAGACAATGGTGGAGGAGAGAGTACTCCGTGAAACGAAACAGAATACTCCTAGTATTATTGTGTGCTTGTGTGCTAATCGGACTCCAAGCATTAATTGGAGATCCCACAGGGCAATCTGTTGCCATCATACAGGACAGGTCCAGTGCAGTAGTCGCGGAGATTGCTCCGTTCGACACCGCGATTGTGTGGTCCAATGACACAGGAGGACAGGTGGCTGGTATTGCCATTGCTAATTTTGATGGCGATAACTACGATGAGATGGCGGTGGTCACTCAGGCCGGGGTGTTACAGCTCTATGATCACACTGGGAATCGTCTCTGGAGCAGAGACCTGATGACTCCAGCCAATGACATCGCGACCTTGGATAGGAACGCCGACGGAGAAATGGAGATCGTGGTGGGAACTGACGATGGCTTCATGGTGATGACAGCATCCCAGACCGTTCTTGCCAATATTGCCCTTCCAAATCCAGTACAGGCCGTTGATTCCGGTGACCTTGATCTGGACACCTTTGACGAGGTCTTCATTGGATGCGATGACAACCATCTCTACGCCTATGAGGCAAATGGCACCTATATCTGGGAGTTTGCAAGCAATGGGCCCATCACTCAGGTTCTGGCCGCTGATGTTGACCTCGACAGTGGAGCAGAGGTGCTTGTCGGGTCCTCAGCTGGAAAATTCGCTCTGGTCGAAACCACTGGAGCCGTCACATTCAGTGTAGACAAGGCTTATGCTATCACTGGAGTGGCTGCAGGAAACCTGCTGAGCGGGGGAAATCTAGAGGTAGCCTTTGGTACCGCTGGGGGCGAAATTGCAGTCTATCGAAGTGCCGGCACTCCAGAATATGGCATCTACCATGATGATGCAGTGACCGCCTTGCACATTGGACAGCTTGTTTCTGGAGGCTTTGATGAGATGGCCTTTGGCACTGCAGGAAACGAACTGCACGTCTACAATGGCACCGGCTCTATGCAATGGAATAAGACGTTGGCAGGCCAAGTAAACAGCATCCGCTTTGCCAATGTGGGCGGTCTCCCGAACAATCAGCTCATCTCTGGTACTGGGGCTGGGACCCTCAACGTCTACAATGCCACAGGTTACAGGGTGGTTCAGACTACCCTTGATACTTTCCAAGGAGTCATTGCCATCGGTGATATCGACACCAATGGCAACAGCGAGTATGCCGCAGGAACCAACAACGGCATCATTAACGTCTACGGAAGGGATCTTGATGGCGACGACCTTGCAGATGCGCGAGAAACCCTCATCGACCTCACTAACCCCGCAGAGCCTGACTCGGACTATGACAATTTAGATGATGGTGAAGAGGTTCTTCAGTATGGTACAGATCCAAATAGCGACGACTCAGACTCAGATAAGCTGAAGGACTTCTCAGAAGTTCACACCTATGGAACCGATCCCAACGATGCTGATTCTGACGATGACCTTCTCACAGACTGGCAAGAGATCTACCTCGGTACCGATCCCAATGACGAAGACTCGGACGGAGATGACTTGACAGACTTTGAAGAGAACAACGTGACTCTCACGGACCCACTTGATTCTGACACGAACAACAATGATATCAATGACGGGGCTGACGATAATGATGGCGATGGCCTGACAAATCTGCAAGAAGTGCGTCTTACGCTTACCGATCCCAATGATGTGAACACAGATGGAGATGCGCTCAGCGATTATTATGATGATGAGGACGCAGATAGCCTCGCCAACTGGAAGGAGATTCAGGTCGGTGCGGACCCGCTTGATCCTGACTCAGATGATGACTTGCTTTTGGACGGTGCAGAGGTCAAGATATGGAAGTCCAGCCCCACGAATCCAGACACTGACGGAGACGATTTGACCGACTATGAAGAAGTCATGATTGTTGGCTCGAACCCCACCAAAGCTGATACTGACGAAGACACGCTGTCTGACTACGAAGAATACGTGACCTACGGAACCAACGTCACCAATGCCGACTCGGACTATGACGACTTGGAAGATGCAGACGAGATCAATGAGTACTTCACAGACCCTCTCGATTGGGACTCGGACGGAGATACTCTGTCGGATGGCGACGAAGTAAATGTATATGGTACTGACCCCAACTCGGTGGACACGGATCTAGACACGCTTTCGGATGATTATGAGATTACACAGGGAACGAACCCCAAGAAGGCAGACACCGACGGAGACACGATAAATGACGCGCTTGAATTGCTTACCTATTTCACCAATGCCACAAATGTCGACACCGATGGCGACCTGATTCGGGACAACGATGAGATCAAGTATCTGGCATTTGGTTTCGACCCCACGGATTCGACTTCTTGGGGGCAGCCAGAGAGCGATTATGATTATGATGCTGACGGTGACTTGCTTACTAATGGTCAGGAGATATACCTCACCCGAACGCATCCAGGCCGAATTGACTCAGACCTAGATGGTACCAACGACAATCTTGAGGATGCTGACTTGGATGACATCAACAACTACGATGAGATCAACGTGACTGATACAGACCCTCGAAATCCTGATACCGATGGGGATGAAGTGAAGGATGGTGATGAGTATCTCATTTTAGGAACTGACCCCAACGATGAGGACACGAATGATAATTCAATCAACGATTATGATGAGGACCCCGATGAGGACAACCTCTCCAATGGTGTCGAGCTCTATATCACCGATACTGACCCCTTGGACGCAACAACTCACGGGACAACGCCAGACGACGAATATGATGGTGACGGAGATTTCTTGCCAAACTGGTTTGAAGTCTTTAGAACTGGGACTGACCCGCTGTACAATGATACCAATGACAATGGCATCTTTGACTGGGAGGAGGACCCAGACAATGATGATTTGACCAATCTGCAGGAGTATGAGGTATGGAGAGATTTTGGGTACGAGTGTGATCCCCTCGATGCAGACTCTGACAATGACCAACTAACGGATGGTGAAGAGGTCCTCTACACGCTCACCGATCCCAGCGACAATGATGACGACGATGACACGATTCTCGATGGTCAAGACGACCAGGACAACGATGGCCTAACAAACATAGAGGAACTGCGGATCTATAACACGAATGCCACCAATTGGGATACCGACGGAGACATGATCCGCGACGGGCTTGAGATTCAGATAGGGCTGAATGCGACAAACTTTGACACGGATGGGGATGGGATCTATGATGGATGGTTCGATGAGGATGGGGACGGAATCTATGACCCTGAAGAGCTAGGAGAAGATGTGGATGCAGATGGCATTGTTGACCCTGAAGAAACCGACCCGAACAACGCAGATTCCGACGGGGATGAGTTAGATGATTATGAGGAATACTTAGTGGGCACGAATCCGTTGAAACCAGATTCGGACGAAGATTTGCTGCTTGATGGTCAGGAGGTTCTTCACTTCGGGACGAATCCGCTTTCAAACGACACTGATGGAGATCTCCTTGATGACTATATTGAGGTGAATGTTACCCTTACCGACCCAACTAATATGTGGTTCAATGGCACTCACACGGATTACCAAATTGACTCGGATAATGACATGCTGTCAAATGGTGACGAAATCTACATCTATGACACTAGCCCCGGCGACTTCGACTCCGATGACGACCTCATTGGAGATGGCGAAGAGATACTTGTCTATGGCTCAGACCCGCTAAAATGGGACTCCGATGGAGACCTGCTATCGGACTACGATGAGATTATGAGATACGGGACGAACCCCGCGGCCCAGGACTCTGACGCAGATCAGGTCGATGACTATTCGGAGATTGTGATTCTTGGCACTGATCCGAACCTATGGAGCACAGCAGGCAACGGCACTTCAGACTATGACCGAGATGAGGATGGAGATGGTCTAAGCAACGGTCTCGAACTCTATGGTTACCACAGCAATGCCACGTCTTCTGACACTGATGGAGATGAATTGGAAGATGGCATAGAGGTCTATCTCGCAGGGAGCAGCCCGACCGACAAAGACACTGACGATGACGGTGTTAGTGACTACTTAGAATACATGGTCTACCACACAGACGCTTCGGGCTCGGATTCAGACTCAGACGATTTGACGGACTACTATGAAATCTACGTGTCCCTTACGAGTCCTACTGACTGGGACTCAGACGATGACCAGCTCTCTGACGGTGACGAGGTGAATGAATATGGGACAGACCCCAAGGCAGCGGACTCGGACAACGACCAGCTCAATGACAGAAGGGAGCTGTTTGAGGTTGGTACCGACCCCTTGCTCAACGATACTGACGGAGACACCCTCAGTGACTACGAAGAATGGGTTATTTACGGTACAGACCCGCTAGTGGCCGATGCAGACGAAGATGGACTTAACGACGCAGAAGAAATAGAGAACGGAACTGACCCAGAGAATGAAGACTCCGACTTTGATTCCCTTAGCGATTATGATGAGGTCAATATCTACGAAACCAGTCCTATTAACGCAGACACAGACTTTGATAACCTTGCAGATAGTGATGAAATATTCAATAGCAAGACCGATCCCAATCGCGCGGACACCGATGGGGACTCAATCCCGGATGACCTTGATGATAAGGACGCCGATGGAATAAGCAACTTCGATGAGATCTACGTGTATGAAACCAACTGCACTCTCTTTGACACCGACGGGGATATGCTAGGGGATGGCTATGAAATCGCACAAAATCCATGGGTAACCGACCCGAATGAGGTTGATACCGATGATGATTTGCTTAGCGACTGGGATGAAATCTTCATGTGGTCTAGCAATCCAACACGCAAGGATACCGACGGGGATCTCCTCCAAGATGGTGAGGAAGTTCTGACCTGGCACACCGACCCTAACCTCGATGATACAGACGCCGATATGGTCAACGATTATGATGAAATCAAGGTCTTCGAAACAAACGCGTTGGACCCCGATTCTGATGATGACAATTTGTCCGATGGTTATGAGTTGTTCGTCTACAACACGGACCCCCTCAATGAAGACACAGACAATGACAGACTACTGGACGACGAAGAGGAATTCTATGGTACTGACCCAAGAGTGGAAGATACAGATGAAGACGAACTAACAGACTATGAAGAAGTGTACTTGACGGGTACAGATCCGACCCTATACAGTACGGAGGGCGACGGAATTTCAGACGCCGACCGTGACGGCGATAACGACATGCTCACAAATTCTCAGGAGATTCGTCTGACTAAAACAAACCCTGCTAGCAATGATACCGATGCCGATGGCAAAATCGATGGATTAGATGACGAGGATAGAGACCTCTTGACCAACTACGAGGAATGCGTCATTACTGAAACTGACCCCAGAGACAGAGACTCCGACGACGACGGTGTTAGCGACCTGAACGACGATCAGGACGGGGATGGACTCACGAATGGTGATGAGGTGCACATTTATCTGACAGACCCGCTACGTCGCGATACTGACGGAGACAAACTGTCTGACAGAGAAGAGGTTGAAGACTACGGCACAGATCCGCTCGTCAAGGACACGGACATGGACGAAATCGAGGACTACGAGGAGATAAACACCTATCACACCAATGCGACCTACTTTGATACAGACTACGACCTGCTCAGCGATTGGATCGAAATCTTCCTAACTGAAACTGACCCGACGAATATGTGGTACAATGCGACTCATACGGACTATGAGATTGACTCAGATGGTGACTTCTTATCCAATGGTGCAGAGATCTACAATTACGCCACATCACCGGGAGACCCTGATTCGGACAACGACAACTTGCTTGATGGCGAAGAAATCGCACTGGGAACGGACCCCCTTGAAGAAGACTCAGACTTGGATAATCTCATTGACGGCTTGGAAGTGCACGTATACCAAACTGACCCCCTCTCCGAGGACACCGACGAAGACCAAATCAATGACTACGATGAAGTGCGCATCTACTTCACGAACCCAAACGTTGAAGACACGGATCAAGACAACCTATCAGATTACGATGAAATCTTCGTCTACTTTACGGACCCGAACTCCGGAGACTCCGATAGGGATCAGGTCCCTGACTATACCGAAGTTGTAACCTATGCCGAGTATAACATGAATCCCTGGCAGGCAGATTCTGACAGCGACGGGCTGAGCGACAGCCTTGAACTCTACACAATAGGCACGAACCCCGGTCTGAATGACACAGACGCGGATGGACTTGACGACTATGCAGAATACTACACCTACAAAACCTCCCCGTTGGCTCCTGATACAGACCAAGATGGCTGGACGGACTATGAAGAAGTCACCATCTACGGGACCGACCCGCTAAAGGTCGACACGGATGCAGACGGTCTCATGGACTCAATGGATTTCAATCCGCGGCTCCACTGGGTCGTGCCAATCATCGTTCTACTATTCGTTGGCGGCATCACCGCAGTAGTCTATAAACGCGTACGTAGAACTACACGCAGAGAGGAGTACATCACAAAGGCAGAGCCTGCAAGCCTCGGTCTTGAGAAGGGGATGGACATCGCGGTGGAGTACAAGATACGCGAAGGCAAGGTGGTCTTTGGCGTGGCGATACGGAATAACTCTGCGAACCCCATGAGCAATGTGCAGGTGGTGCTTGGTATACCCGAACTGACAGATACCATCCAGAGCAAGAGCGCAGGTTCTGTTGAGCCCGGCGATAGTGCAGTGGTAGAGATCGCCTTCGAATTGCAGCCCGGCGCCGAGGGCGAGCTAGTAGGCATGGTGGAATATGACTCCGTCGAGGGTGAGCACCGTATAGTGAACCTAAAGCCCGTCAGGATTGTAGCATAGAAGAACGGATATGGTCAGCAATCTCCACCACGTAGCAGTCTACATCAAGTGCAAGACAAACGAAGTCACCCATCTCTTAATGTTCTGACACCTCGCCTAGGGATTAAGGAGATTCCATCTTGTCTTCGAGTCACAGTCATGTGCCTTGGATATCTACAACTATGATGCACACTGTTATAACGGCGAGTCTGCTCGGCCAGAGCAGATTGGGAGAAGATCAGGGTTCTATTGATACAAAGAGCCAACACTCATCCATTGCTGTCCACAGATGTTCGATTAGCCTTACTTGGAGGCTCCATTATTGAATAAGAAACTAATCATCCTTGGTTCAGGAGGACCGTTCACACTTCCTCGATTCTTCTGTGAGTGTGATACCTGTGAAACAGCCCGCAGAGAACCCGCACTGAGAAGAACAAGAGCTTCTGCAGCTATCTTGGGTGACGAGGTGACACTCATTGATGCAGGACCTGACCTAGAAATGCAGCTTGAGCGCGAAAGCATCAGAAGGATTGACAATATTCTCATCACTCACTGGCACTATGATCATGTGGCAGGTCTTGGAGCGATCAACTATCCACAGGTCATGCGCGAATGGAAACCGATAGATGTCTATGTGGAGAAGAGCTTGATATCCCATTTTGCCAAAGAACTCATATATCTGGAAGACAGAGTCACGCTTCATTCGATATCTCCAGGCGATACGATAGCACTTCCCGATGCAACCATCGAGGTGGTTAAGACCGCCCACACAGAAGATAGTGTAGGATACATTTTCAACTCCAAGTCGAGAATTGCATACCTTGTCGATACCGCGCTACCGTCTGATGAAACCGCTCGAAGTATCAGTGATGCAGACACGTTAATCCTTGATGCCATGTTTGATTCTGCAGACATCGAATGGAGGCATTTCACTGTCCACGGAGCCATTGACTTCTGGAAAAGCAGTGGTCCTGAGAGATGCATTCTGACGCATCTTGCATGCCATAAATGGGCAAACTGGCACTGGATTGCGGGGTTCACATGCAAGGAGAGGCTACAAATAGAAAGACAGAATCCCGGACTCCAATTTGCTTATGATGGATTGGAAATCTCTCTATGAGCTAGAAGACTATCTCACTCTCTTCACAGGAGCAACGTCGAACCATTCGGAACAAACACTAACCATACTTCATCTCTGGAACAGATTGCCATTGCATTTTTGATGGTCGGTGTCATCTTTGGAAGGATAATTGGCATTTATGGCGGATTCAAGTCCTACCATAAAGAGGCATATCCCTATCTGGCAGTCTTGTGTCTCATTCCGGTCATTGTAGTGTCGTTCTAGTATCTCCTTCGATGAGAGGAATCAGTATCCGATGAAGTAAGAGATTCAACACTCATAAGGAGGAACTTCCTTAGTTCTAGGTCATGTCATTCATTCTCTTTGTCACGCTATTCTGGGTCTTTGCAGTCATTGCCATTCTCCTTAGAGCCATACCCAAGTTCGAGATTAGAACCCCGATCGGCGCATCAATCAAGGCAATTCCGGGAGTCTTGGCTGTTGTCTTCATTCTGCGGATGCAACCTGATCCGGTCTTCTTCTATTCGATTCTGGCCATTGCCTTGTTCTTTTGCGCGTGCGGAGACTTCAGCATCGAGTTCAAGCTCATTGCAGGACTTGGTTGTTTCCTCATATCACATATCTTCTATGTCATAAACTTCCTTCTGCTTAGTATCACAATTGGACTAACTCCTATTCCGATCCTAGCCTTCGTCATCTGCTTGGCGGCATTGATGGTCTACATATTCTTCTATCACAGATATCTCAAAACTTCTGAGACAGAAATCCCCAGACCTATGCTTCGAGCAGTGGACTTCTATGCCTTCATGATCTCTCTAACACTCAGTGCATCGCTTCTCTTGTGGCTATCTTCAGAGCTAATCAACGGCGCCTATGTATTCCTTGGAGCGCTGTTTTTCGTGATATCGGACTCGATGATCGGAATCAGGGAATTTCATCACCAGTCTGCACGACAGGAAATCCAAGAACTGCTGATTCTGGTGACCTATTACCTGGCAATCTTCTTGCTGGCTGTTGGAACATTCCAGAGCATCCATGCAACCATTTTCACAATGCCATAGACTCTGATACTTCAACTGCTACCCGGACAAAGCATGGTGACATGGGTATTGATATCTTGTAGCTGTGCCCCGGGTGATACGAAATCGAAAGTGGTCATTAGGTTGCTCAGGCCGTCATGAGCTTTTCTCAGCAGGTCGCCTTGAAGAACGCCTAACTCAGCGGAGCTCTCAATCGTGTTTCTCAAGCTAAGGAGAGTAAAGGCGGATTTTCGCTGTTTCTCCAGCGCCTCTATATCCTCTCGAATCATCTTCTGGATGTATGGTGGAATCGCGTTTACTGCATTGATGACAGCGACAAGAATCTGGTCAGTAAGAAAGATGAGATAGGTGGAAATGATTGCTACCATCAACGGGAGAAGGATGATTATGAATTCTAGCCAGCGTTGCTGCTTCTTCTTCCTTGCCAAGAGTCCCTTATCCTGCTCAAAAGAATCGCCCATGAAGTTGGCAATCGTATCAATTCGCCCTTCATAATCTCTGGCTAGATTCTTCTGGCAGCTAGATGAGAGATCATTCAGGTCGACTGGCATTATCAATCATCCCCCCTGTCATCATCCGTAGGTTTCTTCTTGCGTACTTTGATTTCCATCTGCCTTACAAAGTCGCGATCATCAACAATCTCGTCGATTTCGACAAGAGCTTTCTCGAGCCGCTCCTTTTGTTTCTTCTTTTCATCTTCAGACAATGGGGCCCCTCCAAATGATACTTCTATCAGCGCAAGCTAATCCTAATATTAAGTTATTTCTTCATCAGAAGGCGATATGTTGCCAAGGTTGATAAGATATTAGGTAGATGAGGAGCTTAAGACTCAAGGGGAAATCCTAGCATGAATCCTGACCAGCTCTTGAGCGAACTCGAAGCAAAACTCAAAGTAGTTGGGATTAAGGAGATTATTGAGCCAGAGCTTGTCAGACCGGCAAGGCATCAGAGCAGAAACCGAAGAGCTATCACTTCTCTTGAGCCCGAATTGCAGAATGCATTGGAAGCCCTGAAACACGATGAGAGACTGCCAATAGTCCTGTTCAAGATGGCTAATCTTCACCTTCTGGAAGGAAGTTTTGCTAAGGCAATAATGCTCTACGAGATTACCCTTGGAATGGATAGCAGGCAAATTCCTGCATGGGTTAACATGGGTCTTGCATATCTCCTATCAAATGAATACAAGGATGCGGCAAGTTGTTTCGGAAGTGCCCTTGCATTAGACAATGAAAATGTGGTTGCCTTGGTTCATATGTCAGTGGCTCAATGTGAGCTAGGGAGTTCTGATGCTTGCCAGAAACATCTGGACCTTGCGTTGAAAGTAGACCCAAACAGCGCGAGAGCTCGACATGGAAAGGGAATGTACCTAAAACGTCAAGGAATCTTGGAAGGGGCCCTCAATTGGTTTGCCAAGGCACTTGAAGTCGATGAGTTCTTTGTCCCTTCCCTGATGGAGCTCGGAAGAGTCCATCTGGAACTCGGACAGCACGAAAAAGCAGTGGATGACCTCAAGAAGGTCCTTCGAGTGGATCCAAACCAAGCATATGCATATGCTATTCTTGGAGATGTTTTCTACGAACTCAAGGACTACAATCAATGCCTCTTCTATTACGATAGAGCCGTTGCAATAAAATTCGACGACCCTGCGCTCTGGATTAGGAAGGGGGACATTCACAAACTACTGAAGTCATACAAGCAGGCACATGACGCATATCAAAAGGCAATTAATGCGGATCCAGAACACGTGGAAGCTTGGGCAAGAAGTGGAGAGAACCTCCTGTGGATGAATGACCAAGATGTTGCTCTTGAGTACTTCAATACAGCTCTAGCTCTAGCACCAGATGATGCAGATGTAGCGCACAAAAGGGGTCTTGTATATTATGGAATGCAGAGATACGATGAGGCCCTGGCCGATTTCGATATTGCATTCTCTGTTGAGCCAGACAACCCAGAACATCTATACCACAGGGCATTCTGTTTGGAACATCTTGAAAGATATGCTGAGGCAAAACGCACTTGGCAGGTTGCCAAGGCACTCTACGACGAGGAAGGTAATGATATCCGGTCTGCAGAGTGCAATGCAAGAATGAAGAGACTCTCAAGTTCATAAGGAGACTCCTACTGGGTGTGTCCTACATAGAATAAGAATAAATACAAAGAGAAATTACATCTCTCGCAATTCCAAAACGTTGTGCAGGTTGCCCTGGCAGAATATGAAGGATAACCCAGAGAATAGCCACATTGTCAAATCCAATTCAGGAGATGATACAAGGAAAGCGATTCCCAAGGCGAGATGGAAAGACCTTGTTGGATCGTCCACCTTTCTGGAATCGCGAAACCTCGCACCAAAGGTGGGAGTGGAGAAGCTCTTTCTCAAATTTGAAGGAGGAAATCCGACTGGCACTCAGAAAGACAGAATTGCTCTGGCATTAGCTGAGGATGCTTGGAAGAAAGGCACAGCTGCTATTGTTACCGCTACATGCGGGAATTACGGAGCTGCACTTGCATATGCGGCAAAACTATGGCAGTTGCCGGCGCACATCTATATACCCAAGGAATATCACGTTCCAAAGGATAGGATGAAACGAATACAGGAATCGGGTGCTGTACTCCATTTTGAGGAGGGACAATATGAGGATCTGGTTTATCTCTCAGGCCAGGTGTGCGACGAGAATAGATGGTACGATGCAAATGCTGGTGCAGAAGGAACAACAGAAATCGCACTTAATGCCTATGCAGAGATTGCCCTTGAGGTCTTTAGAGACATTAGAAGAGCCCCAGATTTTGTATTCTGCCCTGTTGGAAATGGTACTACACTGGCTGGAATCTATCAAGGCTTCAAAAGCTTGGTAGCATCTGGAAAGACCATGAAGGTTCCTAGAATGGTTGCCACTAGTACTCGTCGGGGAAATGCCATTGTGAAGTCCTACAAGATGAGAAGTAGACGGCTTATTGATTTGAGCAGAGAAGAGATCAAGGAGACTAAAATCAATGAACCGTTGACCAACTGGCATTCCTTTGACGGCCAAGAGGCCTTAGATGCCATCTATGAATCTGATGGATTTGCCGACTATGCATCCGAAGTGAAAATGGTCGAGTTCTCAAGGCTACTTCGCGAAGAAGAAGGACTGAACGTATTACCAGCAGCAGCCAGCACCCTGGCTGTCATGTCCGACCTCGCTGACAGCCGAGTAGTTGTGAAAGGAACTTTCTTGGCCATTCTCACAGGTAGAGACTTCTAAGATCATTGGGTTAAAGAACGAGCTTCATTGTAAGATTGCCTGAGTTCTCACGAGCCACTATACTGAATCCAAAACCTTCATAGAATCGCTGGAGCTGGATGCCTTTTTCATCCTCCACTTCAGTATCAACAGAGATGACCAGAAAGTTCTCAGTTCGGGCCCAGTCTATCAAAGCCTCAATCATTCTTTTGCCAATTCCCTTTCTCTGTTGCTTCACTGCAATTGTATCTAGATGGAATGTCTTCACGTAAGTACTTGGCAATGTATATCCGAAGAGCACAGCCTCCGGTACCGAGTTTACAACTACATACATCAGGAGGTGTCCTGGAGCCTGGAGCCGCTCAAGGATTTCATCCTCTGAATATCTAAGGGAGGATCTGAAAGCCACACGTTCGAGGTCCATGAACCAATCGACATGATAGTCCTTGAGTTCTTGAGGGAAGAATATCTGTACCTCATCAGAGAATATCTCCGAAAGCTTCTCATTAAGGCTAAGCCAAATCGATTCATCGGGTTCAGGTTGATCCTTTAGATACATTCCTGATTCAGCTCCCATTCTTTTTTTTCTAATCGACCCAAATTATAGTTTACTCATGAATCTATGCCATAACGACTTCTAGCTGATTCTATCAACCGATGAATCAACTGGTCATAAGTATACCCGCCCTTCATTGCCATGTAGGGATAGAAGGAGATATCCTTCTCCTCCAAATCGAAATCCATTCCAGGAAGAGGATTGATTTCAAGGAAAAAGATCTTTCCGCCATCATTCATGCGATAATCGATTCTGGCAAAGTCGGGAATCTCAAGATGCCTGCATACATCAATTGTAATCTGTTCAATTTCCTCCTTCAGAAACTCGGGAATCTTGGCCGGGCAGACGTAGTGATCAAGATCCTCGTATATCGTCTTTGCCCTTTGACCATAGACCCCCATAACTTCTGGCGGAAATCCAGAGAAGTCAATCTCCAGAATGGGTAGTACCTCTGGAGTTCCTCCAGGCACACCCAGTATTCCGACACTAAACTCCCGTCCTTCGATGAATTCTTCTATCAGAATCGACTGCTCATAAGACTCTAGCATAGCTGTAAGCTTGACCCGAAGTCCGTCCCGATTCCTTACCACATTGTCCTCGTTTATTCCAACTGAAGACCCCTCCTCATTTGGCTTGAGAATAACGGGAAACGTGAAGTCAAGGGATTCGGTTTCTTCGACGGTTCTACACACATGGAAAGCTGCTGTGCGAACGCCATGATATGCAAGTATCATCTTTGTCCAGGCCTTGTTGAGACATACTGCCGTGGTGAGAACGTTAGCACCTACATACGGAATGCCAAGCATCTCAAGAAGCGCAGGAATGTGAGACTCTCTGCTCTCGCCTCGTAGGCCTTCAGCCCTGTTAAACACCAGATCAGGTTTGACATCCTTGAGGTTTTCTATGACGTTCTCGTCAGCTTCGATGAATATGTAATTGTGCCCAGCCGCTTCAATGCCGTGTTTAATCATCTCGATTGTATGAGGTGGATCGTATTCAACTTCGAATTCGGATTCTCCAAGACGAGTATTTACTATCAGTGCAACTAGCATTTTTCGCACAGTCTCAAAAATGTGTCTTTTCGGATTAAATATCCATCCAAATGCTTCATTTGTCGTCTAGCTCACGTATTTGACGCTATTCCCGCATCTAAAGCGAGAAGGATGAAACCTCCTCCCGGTAGATAGACATTACCTCCTTTTTCAGGTCTTTTGGAACCGAGATTGGCTCATAGACTCGTACGAATTTCTTGAAGAGCTCATCCTCACGCTCTAAGGCTTCTTCGTAAATCTTACTCGCCCTGAATTCTTCGATTAGTCCACCCTTTGCGCCCCGCTTTGATGCACATAGGAAGGCAAAGAGCTGTTCGTCGCGCGCCATCGCCGTATTCGCATAGGTGAAGCTTGACTTTCCCCCAAAAAGCGTGAAGAGATGTCTCTTGTCCGAGGTGAGCATATTCTCCTTCAATCCAATTGCAGCTGGATCAATTCCGGAACCAACAATGAGGAGGTACATCTTGGCACAGATTGTGCAGTCATGACACCAATGATAGTCCTTACCTGACTCCTTCTCAGTGAAACAACTCATTTGGTACTTGGAATAATTCGGATATCTATGAGCCAATGTCCTTTGCACCATCATGTCCATGAGTGGTTCAATGAGGCTGCCAGTTCTTATTGATCCCCCTGAGAACATCTGAGAAATCTGATCTATATGGACTGTCCAAGCATGCGATTGGTCATAGCAGGGATAGACAATCCACTTGTTTTCGGCGTCCATATAGGTTGCAGAGGCGGACTGCTCATTGCCAAAGAGAATGTACTTTGCATTGTGAGCATACGCGAATGGGATAAGTTCCAATGCGTACTCGGTAGTCTGAAGACCCCATCCAAGCTCAGAGAATGGTAAACCAAGATGGTTGTAATCTCTTAAACGCCCAGTATCATGATGAAGAACAAGGAGCTCCGTTCCGAACTCCTCCTTGAATCGATGTCCAAGGGCCTTCTTGTGTTTTTCCTCATATGTCATGCTTTCTTCAACAATGTACACTGGTAGAGGGTCAAGGCCAATCTCATTTGCGACAGCAAAGGTCAAGAGACTGTCCTTTCCAAAGCTTAGCCCCACAATCGCACGGCTTGCCGAATCAACTGGGATAGAGGAGGGCAGAGCTATTTCCGGTTGTCTAAACTCATACTCTGTGTTGAAGAACTGACGCACCACTTCTGCTGTATCAGTTCCATCCACTTCAGTGCAGGAAGGAATGTCCTTTAGGAAGTTCTGAGTGAAGTATGTTTCAAGCAAGGGACGACCAGAATGATAGACTGCGCGACTCTCACCAAAGATCAGAGGGAGATGCATTGTTACAGCCAAGGCGAGGTTGTCACGCAAGGCAATCTTGCTTTCGTCAGGAGTTGAAGCCCATACCTCAGGAGAGTATCCAATGGCGTAGGTTTCGCCCCTGAAGTAGATAACAATACCATTCTCTGTAACTCTCGAATCAAACTCCAATTTGAGCGACCACTGAACAGATTCTCCAATTGCGTATAACAATTACTGAAGTGCCAAGGAACCAAACAAGAAATAAACAGAATGTGATGCATACGAGTTCATGTCCAAACCATTTAGAGTTGTACAGGTTGGCCTTGGTAGTATAGGCCTGCCAATTGCCAAGGCAATTCTCAACCGAGGGAATTTGAGCCTTGTAGGAACTATGGATGCCAATCCTGAACTTATCGGAAAGAAACTGTCCCAGATTCTAAGGGAAGACAGTAATACGCGCCTGACCATAAGCGGAGTGTTAGAGGAGGTAATAGGTGCTTCTGCAGATGTCGCAATAATTGCAACATCATCCTCCTTGAAGACTGTAAAACAGACGATCATGAAGGCACTGGATGCAGGACTCCATGTTGTGTCAATCTGCGAGGAACTCTCGTATCCCTACAAGCGGCATGCAAGGATTGCTAAAGAGATCGACCATGCAGCAAGAGATGTGGGGCGATCCGTTCTAGGAACAGGGATCAATCCGGGATACCTGATGGATATTCTCCCAATACTCCTGACTGCACCGTGCCTGACACTTGAAGCGCTGTATGTCACACGTTGCGTTAATTCAAGCAGACGACGAATGTCGTTTCAGAAGAAGATCGGAACGGGAATGAAGAAGAAGGATTTCTCCAATGCAATCAGTAGCGGAGTGATTACAGGTCATGTGGGGCTGGAGGAGTCCATTTGCATGATTGATGACACACTGAAATTGGGCTTGGACAACGTTGAAGAGCTACCTCCCAAACCCGTTATCGCGGACTCAGAAGTAGTAACTCCACTTGCGACGATCAGCCCTGGAGATGTCCTTGGTCTGCGAAGCAGGGCTGTAGGAAAGAGGGAGGACACCACCGTGGTGACTCTTGATTTCATAGCCTATGCAGATGCGGACCCCGAATATGATGAAGTCGTTGTCGAGGGATTTCCAAGGATTCAACAGAGGATAGAAGGAGGCGTAATGGGAGACCATGGCACGATTGCAATGGCGATAAACGCCATACCTCTTGTTGTACATGCACATCCAGGACTCTTGACAATGAAGGACCTTCCAAGCCCAAGGAACACCCAATTCTATTTCAGAGGATGATGAAATCACAAACACAGCTGCAATGATACATGAGGTGATCTCTTGTTAGAGGATTACAAAAAACGTACGCCCAAATCGGAGAAGCTTTGGTTTCGTGCAAACAAGGTCTTCGCAGGAGGCGTTAATCACAATATTAGGAACTTCGGGATGCTATCTGCTGGAGCTTATCCCCCTTATATCAAGAGTGGAAAGGGAAGCAGGATATGGGATGTTGATGGAAATGAGTACATCGATTGGTGGATGACTCACTATTCAGATATCTTGGGTCACTGCCACCGTTCCATTGTAAGCGCTCTTCGAGCCCAATTGGAAGAATGTATCCATATCGGCGCTTTGAATGAGCACCAAGTGAAGTTTGCCGAAGAGCTTCAAGAGGCAATTCCATTCCTCCAAAAGATGAGATTCTGCACGACAGGAAGCGAGGCTACAATGTATGGCACCAGACTAGCAAGATTGTTCACAGGCAGAAAACTTGTCGCCAAAGCTCGTGGCGGCTGGCATGGAGGAAATGATGCCGTTGGATTCCATGTAAGTCATCCCTATGACGACGAACCTTACTATAACGGGCTTTCCTTCGATTTCAATGATGCAGAAAGTGTGACTTCGTTACTTAAACAGCATGGAAAAGAAATAGCAGCGATTATCGTTGAACCCGTTATGGGAGCAGCTGGAGGGATACCTCCAACCGATGGATTTCTTTCCTTCTTGAGAGAAGAGACTGAGAAACGAGATATTCTACTGATTTTCGATGAGATCATAACTGGATTCAGATTGTCATACGGGTCAGCTGGCTCCAACATCTTTGGCGTCGAACCAGACCTTCTAACGCTTGGTAAGATAGTGGCGGGGGGTATGCCATTTGGGCTGTACGGAGGGCGAGAAGATATCATGGGGCTAGCAGCTCCGGGAGCAAAAGGTGGACGATGGGTAGGCGGAGGAACCTTCTCCAGCCATCCACTCTCGATGACAGCAGGCTTGGCCACTCTTGCAGAACTCAAGAATCGTACAAGCCAATACACCCAGCTCTCTCAGAAAGGAAACAGATTCAAACAGAAACTGAACGAAGCATTTGACAATGTTGGCTCGAACAATCTTGCAACTGGATTTGGATCCATTCTCTTCATCAGCTGCCTCTCCAAGCGAATAGACGAGCCGCTCACTGGAACCAAAGTTGGTGACGTTTTTGACCACCAGAAACAGGACCTGTTCCAAGCCTATCTAATGGAGATGGGCATCTTTGGATACCATGGTCTAGGAGCAATGTCTTTCGTTCATAGTGATGAGGACTTGGATAAGACTCTGCTATGCGCGGAGAATGCAGCATCGAAGCTTCTTGGCAACGAGTAATGGCGGGCTTTTGCTCATTTCCTGAGGGCCATACGTACAAAGAATGTCAATCCACTGGTTACCTGTTCAATGGCCTCGAATCCATGTTTCTGAGCTTCAACTATAAACGAATCCATGTTTTGGTCTCGTATAGCTGCACCGTAGCCGGTTGTTCTTCTTCTCCCATCAGGAAAGACTACAGTCAGTGGCACTAAGAAGTACTTCTTCTCTTCTATGTCGGAAGGCAGCTCCACATTGACATCCCAAATGAGTAGCTCGCCGCCGGGTTTGAGAACACGTGATATCTCCCCAAAGACGGAAGATAGGTCGTCAAGGGGAATATACATGAGGGTGAAAAAGAGAGTTGCAGTCCCAAAGGAATTCTCAAGGAAATTCAACTGACGGGCATCCATCACAAGTTTCAAAGCTTCGTTCCTCGTGTCTAAGAGCTCATCGCTCACGCGATCAATGGCCACTACTTGACGGCCTTCGAGGCTGCCAATGATGCCCTCGCCACCTCCTCCTATGTCAAGAATCCACTCTTCGTCATGATGAATTCCACAAAGATTGACCTCCTGATGGGGAAGCTCATGCACTTCCGATAGATCAATTTCGGGATGATGATTGGACATTTCAAGCAAGGAAAGTCATTACATACATTCAAAATATGTTTTCTGGATGAGAGAAAAAGAAGAGAAAAGGGAGAATCTTCTTCTTCAAAGCGTACTAGTGGACCTCGATATCTACTTCGCCAATGTCAGTTGTTGCAGTGACTGTGACAGTCTGGCTGGCTGTGTCGTAATCAGACGACTCATAGTGGCTGGACGTGAGTTCATGCCAGCCAAGAGCATCAATATCAACTGCACCGATTTCAGTTACCGCTTCAACGCTACCTCCGATGCCTGCAGGCAAATCAAGGTCAATCTCTATTGCGCCTATACTGGTTTCAAAGGCGAAGTCAGGACTTCCAATAATAACAATATCGTCAGTCATTGAGAACTCGATGGCACCTGCATCGGTCGTGATTGAGATATCACTTACGTTTGCCCCGCTTGCTAAGGCGCAGGTTACAGCACCTGCTGTTGTTGTTATGTCAAGGGTGTAGTTTGTACCGCTGCCCAAAGTGATGTTCACTGCACCTGCAGTATATTTGTATATAATCGTATTAGATGCGTAACTAACAGTTGGGGGACCTTTCTCTTGGACGGTCGCGTTGTCCACAGCAATGTCGATCTCATAGAGAAGTGTTGTATTCTCCACAAACTCAATATTGACTGACCCAGCAGTCAAATCTACATCCAAGGTTACAAGTCCTGAAGTTGTGTCTACGACCTCATCAAACGAGTAGTAGACTGTTTCTCCAGGGCCGACAAACCAATGACTGGGCCCGTAGAAAGACAGAACTCCAACCACGACTGCGCTTCCAATCAGCACAGCTAGTATACACAGAACCATTCCAGTATTTCGTTGATATTCACTCATTTTCTATACCTACCTTTCGATGCGATCGGAGAAAGCCGTGCCACTCCTCTCGCAGCCGTTGATATTCCGAATCTTCTTCCAGAGAGAGGCGACGCATGATTCGGGATGCATCACCCCTTACTGCGGGAGGAAGTGCTTGATAGGCTCTTTCATTCGAAATTGGCAGATTCGAGCTTACAACATTCTCCCGCTCTATTAGCCTCCTAAGAATGTCCACCGCCTTCTTCATCTGAGACTCTGGAATCTCTATACCATAGACGGAGAGGCTGGATATTGTGGACGTGAGGCGGTCTCTTGCAAACTGGGCTACGCCACCGTTTGCTTCCATCATCCCACTGATTCCTAATCTGTACTCTCGAGCCGTTGCACGATAGTATCTTTGCACAATACCAGTAGGTGTTTGTTCAGTACGTTCCTGAACTACAAGGCCCGCTTCCTGAAGTTTCTGAATGTGATGAAGTATTGTTCCAGGATTCTTGCCTGTGGCATCAGATAGTTGCTTTACTGTCATTGATCCATTGACCAAGTAGTTGAAGACAATCTTTGCCCTGGTTTCTTCAAAGAGAATCTTGATGGCATTAGTATCCGAAATAATTTCAAGGTCCTTCATTGGCGGGACAGAATCAATCGTTTCCATTAATCACACGCCCCCTATGAAACTCAAATCAGGGTCTCCCGGTTCTTGGACGGTGACCTCAATCCCACTAAAGATTAGGTAGAGCCGGTTCGAAGCTATGACTAATGCAGGAAAGTAAAGAAGCAACAGGAATACTGCTAAGGGCAATGTCATTATTCCAATTACAATCGCTCCTGCTTCTCCCAGAACCTCGAATCCTGCAAGTGGAGGAACAATGCAGATTACCAACATTCCTAAGAAGCTAAGCCAAAGCGAAAAGACCCTGTCGAAGTGCCTAATACTTAGCCTGAAGGACTCTTTGAATGCATCAAACACTGAAAGGCCATCGATGACAGCTGGAAATACCATTAAAGACAATCCAAGGCTTATTACCAACCAGAGCCCCGAAATGGTAGCAATCACTGCATTGAGAATATTCGGCAACTCAAACCCTATTATGGCAAATGCAGTACCATAGAGCATTAACAGGGGCAGCAATACAATAAGTAGGAGCAAAATGCCAGTACCGGCCAGGGAGAAGAACTCCTTTCTGTACCATACAAAGACACCTTCAGCTGTTGTGCCCTCGCTTTCAACAATCTCACGCCCCATGCCAAAGAGAGCCCCGATGGCAATGAAGAAGGGACTTGCGATGATTGCAATAATGAACGCCATCGCTCCAAATGCCGCAGGATTCATTATGCTACCCGAAGTGAATACATCTTCGAGTACAACTCCTAGATTCATGAAGTAGATTGCGAGTCCTTCCCATCCTCCAAGTAAAATCAGCATTGGGATAAAAGCAGCTATCATGAAGAGTACGAGTACCACAACGGACACCAACACAACCCCAATCGTCCCAAGTAGAAAGGAAATGATGTTCTTGGCGGCAAACTTGAAACTTACCTTTAGGTCCTCCACTAATGCCCCGAAACTCGCGTTTTTGTTACTCATTTTTTTACCTCAAGAAAGGATTGAGAGTGCCCCGTTGAAAAATCATTCGAGGCACTCTCGACAACAGCCACCTACACAAGTGGAAGAGGCGGGGGCTGTTGCTTAGCCACCTGACCACCGGCCATCTCGGCATAGACTTTCACAAATGATATAATTGCCATTGGTAGGAACCAAAGGATCCAGAGAAACATCATGACCACAGTGTAGACCATTATAGTGACGGCCAATGGATTGGCGATATGGACCAAAGTTGGCACGGCTGGGAGAATCAAGCCCCATGCAATGGCGGGACCAAGGGATGCGGCAAAGAGGAGAAGAATACCAGAGAGCAATCCATAGACTCGCTCAAACTGTGTTCTTGCCAAGTGAAAAGATTCCTTGAAGGCATCCTGAACGTCCTTGCCGTAGGTGATAGCAGGGAAGACCATTGCGCACAGGCCCACTGTGAGGAAGACCCAGACAAAGGTCACAACAGAGAGGATCGAGGAGAGGAGGAGATCGATTGAATAGCCTGAGAGAATGGAAGCTGAACCCCAGAGAACCAATGGAGGGATAATAATAATGACAGTTAGTAGCACTCCAGCTCCAGCAAACGTCAGGAACTTGTGTCTAAACCAGCTGAAAGCTCGCTCCGCCTTGGTCTCACCATTTGCCACCAGATCCTTGCTCATGCCATAGACAGACGCGATGAACGTGAATAGAAAGGAGATAATGGGTATGAGTACCAATAGCCCAACACCTCCAACAACCCAGGGATTAGCCTGAGTCCATGCTGCTGCGGCTGCCTCATTAAAGCCTTCAAAGTTGAACCCGAAGATAAGAAAACCAGCTGCAGCCAGAGGAATTGCTGTTATGACCGCTAGGACAACAAGGAGAATCAGAAGTCCGATGTTCGCAAGGAAATAGCTAAGCATGCTACTCCTGGCAAGCTTCAGACTCGACTTCATATCATCAATAATCGTGTTGAAACTCGTAGACATTTCGTTTCGCCATAATTGTTTGTTACAGGCATACGTACGCACATTTACTTATTAAATGTTTGGTTATTGTCAAACATTAAACACCAAACGAATCTATGAGTATCAAACGTCAAACATCAGAAGCAGATTTGGGGCTTTAGTAAGTGTAAGCCTGAGGTCGCATGAGACGCTCAGGAATTGACATCATGAAAAAGGTACTAGTATTCTACGGCACGAAATTTGAGAACACTAAATAACTTGCTTCGGGAATTGCACTAAGCATTCAGAAGCCTAGAGAGATCACACAAAGGTGTAGAGCATTGATGATTTTTGACCGAGAAACAAATGCTTTCGACGAAGTGCTATTTGGTTATCCATTCCATGTCTTTCATGTGACTCGTGGGATGCTGTCTGCCATTAAGAAAGCAGCAAAGAATGGACCTAGCGGAAAGCCTGTAGCTACATTTGAAACGTATATAGAAGCACCATACGAAGGCAACTCCAAAGATGGAGGAAACACTGACAAAGAAGAACACAGATACTAGATTTGTGGATCCAAGATTCTTGGCTCTGATCGACAATTAAGAAAACCCACTCCATGAAGCTCACATCCTGATGCCAACATCTTTGGGGGGAGATTTGGTAAGAGGCTACTTGCTTCTTAGTGTTCTAAGAAATGAGATAATGCCTCAATAGCTCCAATAGACTACTGCATGCTACAAACGATTTGGTTTCTAGACCATGTCATCAGGTTGTGCGATTTCTTCCGATTTCTCTTTGCTAGTTACTGGTTCCTCTTCCGTCTGGGCTTTCTTCTCTTTGTCCTTCTTTTCAAGAATGTCAGAGAATGACTCCATCAGGGGTGCATTACCGTACTGAAGTGCCAGGGGTACTGCACTAAAGAGGATGAGGACTGCTCCAATGACACTCAGCGCATTGCCTAGAATTGGGATGAACGCTAGGTATAGGCCCACAAGATAAATCAGTATACCAATAATCAGCCCGGGCCAAGCCATGGTAAGGGGACGCTTGAGGGCCGAGGCCGCTGTGGCCAAGCATGTTAGCACGAATCCAGCCGTCATAAAGATGGGCTGAATGAATGGGATATACGGAGCAGCAAACCAAATCACCGCACCAATCACGATGAGAATGAAGTTTGGGTCTTTTACTAATTCGTTGAAGGGAACTTCTATGTCTGATGCCTTCAATCTAGTTACACCGCTATTAACAAGGAAAGAAAGTGTTATCATTCTTTCCCCGAGTTCTGACGATTATGACATGACTTGAAAAACTCAATATCAGCATGGAATTGTTCGGTATGCATACTTAGGAGGAACTACCCTGAAGACATCAGACATTCTTTTTATCCCTCTTCTCTGTGCAGGTGTGCTGTTACTATTCCTTGTACAAACACAGCTTATCACAGTACAGATCTTAGGAGACCTTGTAGAACGATGCAATACTCTAACGAGCCCTCAAGATTTTGGTAATCCAAGCGACTACCATGGTGTTGACATTCTGCCATCAGAGCATTATAATCTCCGCGTTGAGTCAGTTCGTGATTCAGCTGTGTACACATCGTCTTATACTATAATATGAACGGATTTCGTTTCATCGGAATCACTGATGCCGCCGCAAGAGGCGTAGTAAGAGAACACATTGTCAGAAGGGGAGGGATTTTGTCTCACCAGATAGCATCATAGATAAATCAGCATAGAAGGGTCTGGCTGATTGCTCTCGGCAAGATCTTTCCTCTATTCTTCTCATCCAAGAAGTTCTGTCAGATTCGCGTTTTGAAAAAAAAGGAAGAATGTCGTGCGGTTTGCACGACGCTTTACTAAAACTCATTCGTTCCTATCTCCTGAATGAGACTCTGTAGAGTTCAACGCGAACATCGTTCTTGAACTTCATGTAGTCTGACATATCAGGTTCGGGCTTAGTTGTTTTATCTTGCTTTGCAAATGCCATTTTGATTCACATGCCATGCTCGTACGTTGACACATATCTAGTCACGGTAGCCAAGTGGTTCACTAAATAGAAGAAAACGATCAGAAAGATGCCGGTTTCCGAAGCAATTGGTTATGAAAAGCGCAGGTCAGCATCTGGTACGAAATGGATGAGGGCTCAATGCAGCCTGCGCCGGACTAGAAGTAGCTACTTCTAGATTAGAAGGACATGAGAAAGCGATGCCATACCACACTCAGTCGACTATAGCCCGGGTCCATCTGAAACATGAGGATTTGCATGGTCCGATCAGTTCGGATTCTCATCTCCAAAGGAATTCTTTGAATGCGAGTCGGAATTAACACTTTAACAACACACCCGTTCCGTATTATTCCCTCAACAAGCGCTTCTACATCTTCCATTCTTCCATCAGAGATATAGATTCCATATGCTCCAAGAGCACGCAGGATTTCGATGATACTGGCTTCTACCACAGGTCTTGATTCCGATTTTGCCTAAGCAACGGCCTCGTCACGCAAGTGATACTTCCTCGCTATGGCACGACAGCATTTTGGTACAACCCTTGTCGTTGTCCGCTCAGTACAAGGATTCAGACAATAAATGAGAGGAATGGTGAATAGGATCACGCCAAAAAAGGAGCTTTCGGGGAGATGCTGTGAGAGAAGATTCGCAACAGTATTCACGCCATTGTATTGCCTATTCACCTGCAGATAGAAAACACACTTCTCCTAATAACCGAAGTCATAGTCCAAATCTCGTACCAGGTTCAACACACATAATAGGAAAGCCTGATTCTGGAATCATGAAGCATAAGGAGGGAGCACTCTGAAGTCAAGATACTTACTCGTTCTTCTCCTGCTCATCCTTGAGTCAAACCTTCCAGTCATGATATCGTTTGAACAAGTCAGCGCACAATCTCCCGGAGACTTGGTTCATCCCGGTGACGCCATGGTAGGGGAATTGACCAAGGAGAACGACAAGGACTTCTTTGGAATCCAGATTAGTTCACCGGGTCTGTACAACTTCACACTGGAATCGTTGGGACAAACCTCCGCCGTAGCTTACTTCCGTTCTTACGAGGGAGGATACCCTTACTCAGGAGGCGCTTCGATAACGTCCAATGGTCAAGAATCGTAGATATTCATCCAGACCAATTAGGAGAACGCTTTACCTATCAAATCGTAATATACGGTGAGCTTTGGTGGAAGGCAATCTTTCCAGTAGCATACACCATGCGATTTGTTTTATTGTCAGATATTGATATTGCTGCAATCAGCGTACCAATATCCCATGATTTTCGCCAAGATGGGGAGTATAAGTGGTTCCTATTACAAACTGGGCAGAACCGCCTCTTTCCCACAATGCAAGCTTACAAATTCAGACTAGACAGCAATGAATCAGGACTAGTGGACTGGTGCTTTTATCAAAAGAATGGATTAATCCACAGCTATGGGTCAGCACTTCCTAACCGAACAAACGTGGCTCTCTTGGATGCAGCTGAGTACTACTTCTGTATGGTAAGTCATTCAGCGTTGCCGCGTACAGTCACGGCTTTCTTCAAGCCCACCGAGCTGGAGATTTTGGAACCCGGAGAGTCATTGAAGGTCAATATGCTCCAAGCAGTAGAGGCGCAACAACGAACGTTCTATCAACTAAGTCTTCTCCAAGGAGTTCACTATGAAATCTCTGCCAACTGTGAAGCAAGTATGGATGTAGCATTCAAGATATACAAAGGACCTGCAACCGGTGCAATATCACTCGATTTCTCTGATGGGGGATATGGTGAAACGGAGATCGTCACTGATCTGATTCTTTGGGGTCAATTCTCTTCCTATTCCTCTGGGAGGAGAAGACCTGAAGAACCAGGTGGAGCTGAGTCACAATTGGAAACAGGGTGGAATGGAGACATTATCGATCATTCACGAATGATTCTCGAATTGCTAGTAGAGTCAGGAGAGGGAGATGTTACGTTGGCCGTCACTCAAAGTGTAGAAGCACCAATAGTTACGGTAGGCAGTAGTATCGCATGTCCATTGGACAACTATGAAGGGCCCTATTGGTATCTCTTCCAATTGATGGACCTTCAAGGGATGACCGTCTACGACATAACCCTGAACCATTCCGCTGGTCTGGCCACATCGTATTCTGTCTTTCAATCCATGAGATTCGATCAGAGCTATCTGTATAATGAAAGGCAATGGTTGGATGAAAAAAGCAGAACATATGTGGAAAGAAGACAGGACTATGATGTCCATGTGTTATGGGACAGCTACGACCCCGGGGGAAGCCAGACTTATTTGGTGTATCAGCCGATGGCAGGAAACCAATGGCTTCTTGTTGAAGTGCCAAATATTGATATCTCATCCCGTTTGACCGGAGAAATCAATGTCTCAATAAAGGCATCACCACATTTCGACGCAACGATGGGTAATAGTCAACATATTGATGTCAAGGAGAATCAAGCTGCTGTGTTGCGAATACCACTCGAAAGCAGTCACACCTATGGCATTGAGATTACAGCTATTAATGGGAGCAGCTATGCAGACTGTGCGCTGTACAATGAGAGCGGGTTCTTCCTGACTGGTCAATTCGAATACTTATGGTATTATACTCCAAGGCAAAAAAATGAAGATGTGAGATACAGGTGTTACTACATTGCATCGACTGGATTGCATGCGTTCATAATTTCAGGCGATGGCGATGCTCCCGTAACTGTGAGGATATTTGAACTCGGGCAGGCAATACCTATCGATCTGACCATTACATTCTTGGGTATGATAGGTGCTGCTTCAGGGGGTATTGTTGTCGGCGTCCTAATTGGAAGGAGAAAGTACGGTCCAGTGATAAAGTGAAATAAGAGAATTGCCAACTCTAAAATCAATAATCAGGAAAGGGCCTGCTGCATCCACATTTGCAGCAGGGCCCGCGGAAGAGAGGAGTAGGGAAATCTGCAAGGTTTCTTTAACTCTAATCCTGAATGGCGAAAATCATATTTTCATCGAAGACATTTCGGAAACTCAAATAATCATATAGTGTATGACGACTTTCCTAAATAATAGCTATCATTAAAGCAGGCCAAACGGTTCAATTCATACGGACTCGTAGCGGGACTGAACAAGTTCTCTAAGGTCACTAAGAAAGCGTTCCGCCTGCTTGGTACCAAGCTCCCAAAATGCAGGGTCAGAAATATCATAACCAAACTCAAGTAATTGGTCATGAGGACTTTGGCTACCGCCCTTGGAAAGCAGCTTCTTGAATCGTTCTACAAATGTAGAACCTTCCTGCTTATAGGTCTCGTAGAGGGCAAAGACCAGCATCTGTGCAAAGCAGTAGCTATAATTGTAGAAACGGAAGTTAGGTTTGTAAAAATGGGGAATTCGTGCCCATTCATAGTCGATGTAATCTGCTTCTGCCCAATCCACAGTCTCGCCAAAGATCTCTCTTCTAGCCTCACTCCACAAGATACACGCAGCATCGGCATCGATAACCTTCCCGGCTTCAATCGCCTCATACACTTTCTTCTCAAAGAATGCTCTGACACCGACATAGTAGACTATATAGAAGAAGCGGGTTAGCAGTTCTCCAAGTGTTTCGATTTTCTGTTCCCTCGATTCAGCCAGTGAGAGTAGTCTCTCGGAGAGTAGCAGCTCTCCAAAGACGCTGCCCATTTCTGCCATACAATGACCCGGGGACCTGCTTAGTACTGATTGTGCATGCAGAGCATAGTGTCCTTGAACAGCATGCCCATTCTCATGAGTAAGAGTGAATATGTCGCTCAGGGAGTTGTCATAAGTTGTCTGTATGAAAGAAGTCTTCGCATGGAACCAATAGGTACAGAATGCCCCGCTACGTTTTCCAACACGACTGGCAGCGTCAACCCGTTTCCCATCAAACATGTTTTTTACTATTGTCCCCATCTCTTCATCAAATGAGCTATATGCATCAATCACCATTTTCTTAGCCATGGGCCATTCAAGGGACCAGTCTGACTTCACAGTCATTGGAGCAATGACATCAAATCCTGCCAACTTCTCAAGTCCTAGAACTCTGCCTTTAAGCCTCAGAAACTCTCGATATTTGCCAGCAGTATTCTTGATTGCAGAAAGGAGACTCTCTATCGTCTTTTCATCCACATCTTGATCTAGAAGGCTCTGTGTCATTGAAGACGGCATTCCCCTTCTCTTTGTCATGGAGAAATGGTCTGCACAGATTGAACGCAGTGCATAGGCATGTAGAAGACCATCATCATGAAGGCTCTTGTACTCCATTGCTGATGCCATTTTGCGAATATTCCGGTTCGGATTACTTCTCAGAGCACTGAGTGAGGAGTATGGCAGTATCTTTTTCTCACCATCAATCTCAACTTCATATTTCTTTCTCGATACCCATGTTTGCCTCAATTCTTCAAAGAGAAAGATGCCATAGAGGTCCTTTGATACAATGATTCTCTCTTCATCATCGGATAGTCGATATGGAAGCCAAGCTGCCAGTTTCTCAAGCCAGTGACGATGCCGAGCAAGGGCAGCGTTTTCGAGCAAGTCTGGGGATTCATGTGCTACCTTTCCTAGTCGGATGTACAACGGTTTCTCTATCTGCTCGAATTTCCTGCGCGCTTCTTCTCCCCATTGCCTCAGCTGGATGGAGATCCTATCTTGACTATTTGCAGAAAAACTCAATCTGCAATAAAGATTCAAATCCATGAATCTGGCATAGAGCTGTTCGTACTCATCAATGAACATCTTCAGGGCATGTGGGTTCATTGATTCGATTTCATCCATGTATTTGCGGGAAAAAGACTCCGCTTCCTCAATCGTCTCCTGAAGCATATCATGAACTTCATCTGGAGATGCACCGTTGACAATCTGAGAGAGATCCCATGACATATTGTTGTCAGACATCGCCGTAACCCGAATCGGCTGGGTTCCGTGCCCCAATAAAAGAACTCCTTTATGGCAGGTTTCCGGTAAGCGCTAAGTTAAATTCGCGCAGAAAACACTGGCATCAACAATGAATAAGCCTCAATATGACCTCCACATTCACTCCAACTTTTCAGACGGAATTCCAAGTGTTGCCCAGATAGTAGAAAGAGCGTCAGAGCTTCGCTTGAAAACTATCGCAATAACAGACCACTTCTGGCCATCCTTAGGATCTCAAAGAGGAGGGCTTGGAACGATAGAAGAACGGCGTATGCAAATTGCCGTCCTCAGAGAGGATTTCCCTGCAATGACAATCCTTGATGGGGCAGAGATTGATATTCTCTCCAATGGTGGATTTGTACCTGTTGCTGGCGGCCCCGACAAGTTTGATCTTGTAATTGGCTCGGTGCATTGGCTATCTGGATCTGAACAATGGACATCAGCAATGCTGAAAACACTCGCAATGACCCACTTTGATGTTCTTGGTCACTGGGATGGCTACCTGACAACTTACAAGCATGAAGAAGGAGTCAAGGTGGCGGAGGCGCTTGCAGAGGCTGAAGTAGCAATCGAACTCAGTTCAAGGTATGAACCTGTGCATACGGAGTTTCTAGAAGCAGCACGGGATGCAGGATGTCTGTTTACACTTGGCAGTGACTCTCATAGCTTGGACACCATAGGAAAATTAGATGACCAATTCAAATTAGCTGTTGCGCTGGATCTTACACTATTGAATGCATAAATACCCTAGAAACAGACGGATTCTTAGGACCCAGAAGGCTTTTCTCATGCCATTCCTTCATTACAACAAGACGTAGTCAGGAGAGTAGTGCTATGGGTGATAACAAATTCATTTTTCCTTCAGAGGAATGGATTGAGAAATATGAAGAAGTCCTGAACGCCAGCAAAGAATACGAAGACGCGGCCTATGATTGGGAAGGAGACTTCGTATTTGAGATAGAACCAGATGGAGAGATAATAAAGGAGTCCATCCGGTTCTATTTGGATCTATGGCATGGGAAGTGTAGGTCTGCACGGATGGCTGGAGCCAATGATACGGCCGAGTTCACTTACGCTGGCCCCTATAAGAATTGGAAGCTCCTCTTCGACAAGAAGATAGACCCGATAAAGGGCCTGATGCAGAGGAAATTCAAGTTGGGCAAAGGAAATGACATGGGGAAGATAATGCGCTATACCAAAGCGGCTATGGAACTTGTCAATGCGACAACGAAAGTCCCCACCAAGTTCCTTGATGAGTAGTTCATGGGTAAATCCATAGAATCACATACTTAATACGATATCAAAGCTTCAAAAGAGGCTATGCCCTCCATTCGAACACCGATATGCGAAATTCTAGGAATTAAGCATCCGATTCTTCAAGGGGGAATGGGACCGTACAAGACTGAAGATCTTGCAATTGCTGTATCAAATGCGGGTGCGCTTGGGGTTATCAGCAGTATTGGCATGGCAGCGACACTTCTGCCAGACGCCGCCCCCATAGACGCAGTGAAACTCTTTGGTATGGATCCTCCAACAGTCATTCTGCAGAAATCAATCGAGAAAGTTGCCAAGGAAACAAGACAGTCAGGAGGCGTCTTTGGCGTCAATATTCCTGTCGCCTCTGAATTTATCCTTGCCTCACAGATATTTTCTAAACAGGTTCTCGAATCTCGCTCGGATGATTCGGATATAGAAAGATCTCTCAGGGTTGTTGTGACATCCGCTGGAAACCCTACTCCATGGGCTGAACTAAAGAAACATGGTCTGATTTGGATTCACGTCGTGCCATCAGTTTATCATGCAAAAAAGGCTGAGAAAGCAGGTGTGGATATCATAGTTGCTTCGGGGCATGAAGGGGGCGCCCATGTCTCATGGGATCCTGTTCACTCCATCGTATTAGTTCCCGCTGTGGCAAAGGCAGTTAAGACGCCAGTTGTTGCAGCAGGAGGATTCTGCGATGGGAGATCGCTAGCCTCAGCATTGAGTCTTGGAGCTGAAGGAATACAAATGGGTACAAGGTTCATTGCCACCAAAGAAAGCGACTTCGAACCAATATGGAAGCAAGCTATCATGTCACATGAGGAAAGAGAGACTCTTGTGGGCAGGGGCATTTTTGGCCCAATGAGATTCCTGAGGAATAGACGTGCAGAGCAAATAGTAGAACAGACACTCCAAGATTTGCCACGTTTTTATCTCGGAAAACCCATTGACTCCAACGCAGAGATACTAAGGCTGGAAAGGACCGGATTTGACGACCTTCTTGACGCAAAGAAAGATACTTCCTTGATGTTCGGTGGAGAGGTGGTTGGTAGAATCAGTGACATGCCAACGGTGAAAGAGCTAATCACAGAGATTATAGAAGAAGCTGCTTCAACTCTTCGATGGCTCCTTCAGTATGTTGATGAAAGGTAGTACGTCAGAAATAAGTGGGCGTTTACAATTCACATATACCAAGGCTTGTAGCAAAAAAGAGATTGGTACTGCAAAATAAGGTGCAGAATATGTCATGGGAATATGATATACCAAAGATAGTCTTCGGTGAGGATGCCATTGAAGAGCTTAATCGACTGAAGGGAAATAGCGCATTCCTTGTCACTGATGGTGTTATCAACAAGCTTGGACTTGTAGAGAAGGTTGTCCAGATTCTGAGCGACAACCAGTGGAATATTGCCGTTTGGGACTGCGCAGAACAAGACCCACGTGTTTCATCGGTTCGGGAAGCTGCTGAAGGGATGAGGAACTTCTGTGCAGATATCATAGTCGCTTTGGGAGGCGGAAGCGTGATGGACACGGCAAAGGCCGCCTGGGCGCTATACGCTCAGCCTGACATGGACCTCACAGCCCTTAACCCCTTTGAAGAGCTTGGAGTAAGGGAGAAAGCGAAACTTATCTGTATTCCAACAACCTCAGGAACAGGATCTGAAGTAACCAAGGCTGTTGTCATCAGAGAAGATGAATCAGGACGTAAGTTTGCGACAATCAATCCTGAGCTTGTACCTGACCTTGCAATACTTGACCCTTATTTTGTGAAGGATTTACCGAAGAACCTCACCGCATGGACAGGAATGGATGCGCTCACCCACGCTGTTGAAGCATATACCTCGTCATGGAAGAATGCCTTCTCAGATGCATGCACGATGAAGGCTGTGAAAATGGTCTTCGAATGGCTTCCAAAATCGGTTGCTGACACTTCAGATATGGATGCAAGAGGGAAGATGCAAGTCGCTGCCTGTCTTGCGGGAATGGCCTTTAGCAATTCGCAAGTAGCACTAGCCCACTCGTTAGGACATTCTCTTGGTTCAGTCCTTCGCCTTCATCATGGAATGTCCGTTGGAATGGCATTGCCGTACACAATCGAATATTGCTGCACGGATGAGGACACTGCCAAATACTACGCTGAGCTGGCTGCTATCATTGGAATCGTTGGGAAAAAACCCGAAACCGTCGCTAGGAAGTTCGCTGAAGCAATAAGAGTGCTAATGGAAAAGATAGACAGCCCAACAAGTCTCAAGGCTGCAAAGGTTACGAAGAAGAAGTTCAAGGAAGGACTGAACAAGCTGGTTGAATATGCCATGATGGATGCAGCAATCACCATGAGCCCGCGAAACACAGACAGCAACATAATCAAAAGGATCTATATGGCCATGTTTGATGGTGAGCCAATCGACTTCTAGCAGGGACGAATCAATGTTTGGATATCGAGGAAAGATACTGAGGGTAAATCTAAGTTCTCAGGATATCTCTGAGATGGCATTGGACCAAGATGTTGCCCGTGAGTTCATTGGTGGAATTGGACTTGCTGCAAGTATCCTCTACGATATGGTTGACAAAGACACCGACCCGTTAGGGCCTAACAATCCGCTTCTTATACTGAATGGTCCATTCTGCGGAACGATGATTCCCACAGGGAGCAAGGCTGCAATGTGTAGCAAGTCACCACAGACCGACCTTTGGGGACATAGCATATTTGGAGGACACTTCGGAGCAAATCTGAAGTTTGCAGGTTATGATGGTATTTTGATTGAGGGTTCATCGGAGAAACCATGCTACATTTTGGTTGATGACTCAAATGTAGAGGTCAGAAATGCAGAACACCTCTGGGGAAGGAATACTGAAGAAACGTGGGATACTTTGAAGGAAGAGACCGGACTTAGGAATGCAGGTGTTGCACGAATCGGGCTGGCCGGTGAAAATCTCGTCAGATATGCCTGCGTCTGTGTTGACCACTATAGGGCTGCAGGGCGGACGGGCATGGGTGCGGTCATGGGCTCTAAGAAACTCAAAGCAATTGTTGTGAATGGCACAGATCGAAATGTGCCAGTGGCAGATCCAGATGGCTTGAATGAGCTAGCAAAGAGCCTCAACGAATCGTTGAGTGAAGACCCAACCTTCAACATGTATTCGGAGTTGGGCAATGCCGGTTATGTGGATATGGCAAGCATGATGTATGGTTCCTTGCCTGCGGGGTACTATACCGTTTCAGACTTTGATTCATACAATCTCAGCGGAACAACCATGCGTGAAACGATACTTGTTGGAAAATCAGCCTGTTACAGGTGCCCGATAGGCTGCGGTAGAGTAATTGAGATAAAAGAGGGTAAGTACGCAACAGGACGTTTTGCTGGACCTGAGTATGAGGTCATTGGTTCAATGGGAACGCTCATCCTCACCAATGATTTGGAAGCTGTCACATTCACTGCAAAACAGATGGAACTTCTGGGTATTGATTTCATATCTGGTGGAAGCACAATTGCTCTTGCATACTATCTGTTTAAGGAGGGAAGAATAACAGCCAAAGACTTGGATGGCATTACCCCCGAATGGGGCGAGTCTGATTCTGCCTTGGCATTGCTTGCAAAAATCGCCAAGAGAGAGGGAGTAGGGAACATCATGGCGGAGGGGTCTCTTGCATTCGCGAAGAAGCACGGCTGTGAAGAGCTTGCTGCGCAGGTCAATGGCCTTGAGATGCCCATGCATGATCCCAGAGGCTTCTCAGGCATGGCAATAGGATATGCGACTTCGCCACGCGGTGCTTGCCACATGACTGCGGACATGTATAATGTGCAGATGGGGCAGACAAATGAAGCACTTGGCATTGAGAGTCAGAACAGGTTCACCAATGAAGCAGAAATTACTGCAAAGCAACAGAACCTGAGATGTGTCACCAACTCACTACTCATTTGTCACTATTATCCAGCCTTGGCTGAGGAGTTGGTGGAGTTTATACAGAAGACAACGGGCTGGAAGGACTACTCCGTGGAGCAATTGGCTGAGAGCGGTGAGCGGATTTTCACACTCCTGCGCCTCTTCAATTTGAAGATGGGATATAGAACAGAAAACGAACGCCTACCTGAGATAGTCTTGAGCCCCCTCGAAGGTCCAACTGAGGGGTATGTACCGGACGTTGATGAGATGCTTGATACCTGGTACCAGTTCAGAGGTTGGGACAGAAAGACAGGAATGCCCCCCAAGAAGCGAATCAAGGAATTGGGGCTCTCTAGTTTTATTCAATGAAGCGGAGGTCAATCAGGATCACTCATCGAGGCGAGGTATTTCTGTAATCACGGACTTCAAGAGCCTATACAGGACAGGTATATCCGAGATTCTTACCCGCTCATCTGGAGTATGCGCGTTTTGAATATCAGGCCCAACTGATACCATTTGGATGCCAGGGATTTTGGCCCCAATGATTCCTGTTTCGAGTCCTGCGTGGATAGCAGAAACCTCTACTTCTCTTCCAAACACGCGGCCATAGATGTCCTTTACAAAGAGAAGGAATGGACTTTCAGGTTCTGGTTTCCACCCTGGATATGCGGGAGTCTGTGTGAGATTCCAATGTCCCAGGCTGGCAATTCCTGCAATTGACCGGCGAGTAGCTGCAATCTCTTCATCAACGCTGCTTCGTATGGAGAGATGAAATGTGATTAGCTCTTCTTCGGTCTCGATTATTGCGAAGTTTGAAGACGTTTCAACAAGGCCTTCAACAGAAGGAGAGTATCTTAATGGTCCGTGAGGAAGGGCACTTGCGGTAGCAATGATGGCTTTGGATTCTCTTACTGAAAAGGTGGGTCTTTTCGCTTCATCATACCAGGAGATTTCAATTTCTGGCTCAAGTATCTTTGCACCTGTGACATCACTTCGATAGTATGACAGGATCGCTTTGCGTTCACTCTTCAGAATCTCTATTGCAGCATCTATGTTCTTGACTGCAACAATTGCCTCGGATTCACGGGCAATAGCATTATGTTTGGACCCTCCGTTCCACTCAGCCAATGAGATCGTGACATCGTTGGAAATGGCCGAGAGAATTCGTGCAAGAAGAACATTAGCATTACCGCGCGGAAGATGAATGTCAACACCTGAGTGGCCACCAAGCAGACCTGAAACAGAAATATGGAGGAAATGCCAGTCTTTACTCTCATCGGAAAGAGAAACTTGCCTCTTCAAGATGGCATCACCCCCGCCGGCAGAGCCAATGGTCATTGTGCCCAGCAATTCGGAGTCAATGTTGATCATCAACTTGCTCCTGATTCCCAATGCATCAATGTCGAGACCAAATGCACCAACAAGACCTGTCTCTTCATCCACGGTGATCAGAACTTCAAGAGGACCATGAGAAATTGTATCATCAAAGAGCAAAGCCAAGGCAAGGGCAATGCCAATCCCATTATCAGCACCGAGGGTTGTACCCTCTGCTTCTACCCACTTACCATCTTCAGACAGCTGGATGGGAATTGGATTGGAATCGAAGTTGAAGCCCTCAGGTCTGTTGGTTTCGCAGACCATATCACAGTGTCCCTGAAGAAGTATTGATGGCCATGATTCATTTCCCTCTGTTGCAGCCTTTCGAATAAGGAGGTTTCCAATTTCATCCTCTAATATCTCGAGGACATTGTCCTTATTCTTCGCCATCTTAACAGCCCAAGTCTTAATTGCCGATCGTACTCGGGCCTCCTTCTTTGATGGTCGTGGATTTTTCGATAAGACGAATTCAAAAATCTCCCATACCAGCTTTGGCTCCAAGTCTTCCAATACCATTCTAAGCATACCTTGGACTGAATTAGAACCGAAGGCACTATTTAGCCTTCCACTACCGGCGTAGTAGGTACATTTTTCATTGCTATCTTGAAAGATAGAACGCCATGATTTTTGATCCAGGAATCTCGACTTTTCTACAGAATCTAATACCTTGGGCAAACCTATTCTTCCGCCTGATGACCGAGCTAGGTTCGGAAACGTTCTATGTATCAGTAATACTGATTGCCTATTGGGCGTTCAGGAAGAAAGAAGCAATAGCAGCTGCGATTCTGCTGCTTCTTACCTATTTGTCCAACTACTGGCTGAAGTATGTGATTGCCAATCCCCGTCCGCCCACCTCCGTGTGGGTTGAAGGAGTTGAAGCAACCAACTATAGCACACCTAGTGGTCATGCCCAGCTTGCAGCAACCTTGTACGGTTGGCTAGACCTGAAGGTTAGAAAATGGTGGATGGTAGTTTTGTCGATAGTAATCGTCACGCTGATTGGCATCTCGCGAGTCTATCTTGGGGTACACTATCTGGGCGACGTGCTACTAGGGTGGGCAATAGGCATTCTAACCGTCATTCTCTATTATTGTTTAGAAGGATCGCTTGAAAGAGCACAGGAAAGACTACGTGGAGAGTATCTATACTTCATTCTGTTTCTAGTAGGTTTCATGGGTCTACTTATCAGCCTAGCATTGCCGTCGCCCCCTAGAGACAATTTCGGATCATACGCAGGACTGTTAATGGGTTTGGCTGTTGCATTTCCGTTGGAGCAGCGTTTCGTGGGCTTTGAAACTAATTTGTTTCCAGTGCCAAAATGGAAGCTTGTTCTCCGAGTGGCGTTTGGTATTTTGCTAGTGCTCGGAGTCATGCTTGGATTGTCGCCGTTCTTGCCGACAGAAGACATCATACTCCGAGCTTTACGCTATTTCCTTGTTGCTCTGATCGGAGCCTTTCTTTGGCCATTGATTTTTACTAAAGCAAAGATATGATCAATTGTGGGAAGAAGGAAGCTCATCATGAAGGTGTCTCTTACTTTCCCATACATCATCCGATTATTGTATTCAATCGTTATTCCTGAGGACTAGTGAGGATTCTCGGCAGATTCAATAATGCATCCGTATTCAGCCATGTTTGTGATCAATTTGCCAAACGAGTTCAGTACACCACTTGGCAGTCCTTTGTATCCCAAAGCGCCCTATCATTACAAGGACGCGAAGCTTTTCCTCGCACTCTTCAACCCTACGGAGTCTTCGTTGAAGAGGATGCTGCGGGAGCCACTTCGGCCCTCTCAAATGCCGTTGGCGGGAATGATGTTCGGCGAGCAAAGATGTGTTGAAACAGGTACGTTCATGGAGGCGGCAATACTTGTGCAGTGCATGTTTGACAACCCAGATACCAATGAGGAGGAAGTCGGAGTTTACTTTGCCCACAACTATGTCGATACTGATGTGGCCCAATCTGCAGGCCGAGAGATCTGGGGATATCCTCGAAAACTAGCAGAGATTGAGTTGAGCGTGAAAGGAGATGTTGTGGAAGGGACTGTTGCCCGCCATGGCATCACGCTCTTGAAGGCTTCTTGCATCCTTGAGGACGACGGGGAATGGATTGATAGCGGCCCAAACATCAATTTCAAGGTAATCCCAAGTGTTACAGGAAACGGATATGACCTAGCACAAATCACGGCAGGATATCTTACCTATGACATAAAGTGTGGCAAGTCAGGAGAGGTTGAGTTTGAAATCCAGAATGGTCCAGAGGATGATTTTTGCTCTATTGAAATAGAAGCATCAATGCTTGGTCTCTACTTTGATTGCGACATCACAGTCCCTCCTGGAAGAGTCGTGGGAGAAGTCAAGTTATAGCCCATTACTCTAAGGTTATCCATCCATAGTAAAGCAAGATTGAAGCTAGGGCAATTGCCTCACCGTCGGAGAATCCCACCATACGAGCAATATCGCGGAGCGTGCGTTTTCCATTGGTTGATTGCTCAATTAGCTCAAGTTTGAAATCAACTTCTGCAGTTCTCCAAGGAATGACTTCACCAGTGTCTGAAGCCTTGAGAACTACATCTAGATTGAGATTTGCTAAGGGGAACTCCTCGATTATGTTCAGTGCAAAGTCCTTGAATTGCCGAATATCTCCAACACCAGAATGAATAGCATCGTCAAATTCAATCTCAAACTGCTGTAGAATCCGCATTAGCTTTGCCCGATAGACATCTTCATCATCAACAGAAATCATACCAATTAGAGCGATGGCATGGCTAGCAGTCTCAAAAATATAGATGGAGTTCTTCCATCGAATTGCTCGCAAGTCATCCTTGGACAAATGTAGGACTGCCCTTAGTAGAGCTGCATGCATATCAGGATTAACTGGTTCTGCGCCTGCATAGGGAATATAGAGCATCAGCTCACCACCTTCTGTACCCAAAATCATTACATGCCTGATTTTGGACACATCAATATTGTCCTTTGCAGGGTTCACATCATTCATGATACGTAACCACTGGAATTCAGCATTAAATTATGATGTATCGTGTGGGAAATATTCGTTTTCGGAGTCTACTTCATCTATCCTAGAGATATTTCGATGCCTCAATCTGAGCAAGCTTCACACCCGCACTATGAGAATACCGTCTAAAGAGGAAATAGCAGATGGCAGCATAAATCGGAAGGAAGATGTAGACGGAAAGAATGCCTATCAACGCGCCTTGAACTGCTCCTACAAGTGTGCCAATACCGAGCATTCCAAAAACGCCAGCATATCCCAAGATGTAGGGAATGACCTGAGCTCTCACAATGGACCATCCGCGAATAGGTTGCTGAACTGCGGAACCTCTCTGTCGTGTAATTATCCGTTCCGCCTTGAAGTCGCCCCCAATTGCTGCTGCATTGGCCGCTATCGCTCCAGATGCAACATTTATGAAAACAGCTGCAATTGCCACTGCAGGGAGATAGGGTAAGAGGGAGAAATCAATGATGATAATAATAACGGAAATAATGACAGTAGCAGCAATGACAAATGGTACAGCACTGTATACCTTACCTTTGATATAGTCAGCCATGTTTGCCGCCGCCAGCTGAAGAGTCATTATGTTTTTCCCTTCGTAGACAATTTCATAGCCTGCGAAATATACACCGTATGAAATGGCGAAGGGAATGAGGGCTGCAAGTATGAGGAAGGGAGTAAATATCATTGCTTCCTCACCCACTGCGAACACTGGGAGGATTAGGAAGATGACAAACCGAAGGGGACCAACGAGATATTGAGCCAAGACGCGGCCCTCCCTCCTAATCGAGGCAATATTATACCATATAGATACGCTAACCGTTTGGTTGAAGGTAAATCCAGGAATAGGTTGTGGGTTCCAAGTTGCATGAGATAATGACTCCAATTTTGCAGAAGTACGCTTGGATCCGCTAGCAAGCCAGCCGCTGTAATGCGCTTTTTCACTAACGACTGCATTGAGATATACAAGAAATACGCCACCCAATAGAAAGACAAGTCCCATTAGTACATCCTGAATCCGGATTGGCACTCCCACTAGAACGCTCAATGAGAGTGCACTGACGGCATAGCCGGGAGTCATGTCTGAGGAGAATCCTAAGGCATTAGTTATTGCGAATAGCCACTGAAAGAGTTCTCCACTATCAGAGGAATAGATTGCATAGTAATAGAATACACTTACCACGATGGCTGCAGCACTTCCAAGGAACCAGCCAATTTGCTTCAACGTTCGGCGACCAGCAAGGAGTTTTGAGAACAGGAGTCCGAGAAGACCTCCAAGAGAAACCCCAATCGTAATCACCCCCAGCACAAGAACAACAAAGACTGGAATTGAAAGAAAAGCGAACAAGGATGATGATGCGATTGAAAGACCAATGAAGATAGAAACGCCGACTAGCTGCCAGAGAATAGAGTTGTACAGAATTACATAGATTGTCTTCTCCAAGAAGATTGTCCGCATCGAAATTGGCATGATGAGGACGTACTCCATCTTTGAGCTATTACCCACAGTGCTAGCAGACACCATGATTGAACCAATGAACGAAAAAAGGAGGATTGCATTGAAGATGGTTGCACCAATCCCAAGATTTTCGGAGATAAGCTCAGCCACAAACGGCCAGCCAAACAAAGGAACGATTGTGGTGATAATCCAGATAATGAATAAAGCAACAAGTGTTCCGCCAATGACTGGAAAGAATCGGCGCAACGTGCTCTTTTGTTCGGTTCGCTTTCCCTTGACACGTCCAACCCGGAAGCTCTTGCGAAAATCTTCGTGCAACAAAAGCAGCAAGTCCGATAGATTCACGCAATCTCACCTAGAAATTCTGCGATTTTCTGCATATCAGGTCCACCAGTCAAGGAGAGGAAAATCTCTTCCAGACTCGAATGACCCTTTGCTTGAAGTCTTAATTCATCCATTGTACCCTCTGCAATCATCTTCCCTTGGTTAATTATCCCGATGCGGTCACACATCTGCTCGGCAATTTCCAAGACGTGAGTACTCATTAGTATGCTAGCGCCTCTGTCGCGCAGGCCGTTCATTATCTCCTTGATTGTGGCAGCCCCTCTAGGGTCGATGCCGGCTTGAACCTCGTCCAGAATAAGCACCTTGGGATGGTGAATCAAGGCGGCAACAAGACCTATCTTTCGAGCCATCCCTTTCGAGTAGGTCTCGATAAGATCATCACTCGCATCACGAATGTCAAGAAGGGTTAGAAGCTCTTCGATTTCCTCTTCACGTTCAGGGCCTCTTTGTATTCGCCAAATATCAGCTACGTAGTTGATATACTCCCAGCCAGTAAGACGCTCCGGTAAGACAGGTTCTTCAGGAACATAACCCATGACACGTTTGGCGGCTACTATCTCGTTGGCGATACCATGTCCCATAATCCGAGCTGTGCCAGAGGTTGGTTGCAGGATACCCAACAGCATTCTCATTGTTGTGGACTTTCCGGACCCATTGGGCCCCAGCAAGCCGTAAATCTCGCCCGCGCCTACATGAAACGAGAGACCGTCAACAGCGGTGAATTCGGTGAACTTCTTTGTGAGTTCCAGTGCCTCAATCATCTATATCAGTGTCAACTTCAATCATCTAGAGTTTTAATAGTTGGGATATTAGCCAACCGAATTCATTATTAGTCACTCCTAGGTCGGCCCACGACATGACAGTCGAAACGTGGAGACTACTTGACCTTGGTCCGATTCCACCACTCGAAACACAGATTATCTATGACATGATTGCGCAAGGAATCACAGAGAAAGAATCTGAAAACACACTGGTCATTTGCTGGCCCACAAAGCCCATTGTCTGCCTAGGCTACTTCCAAGAAATAGAGAAGGATATTGATACACAGTTTTGCATTGAGAATGATATAGTATTCACGAGACGAGTGATTGGTGGTGGAGGCGTCTATCTTGACGACGGTCAGCTGTTCTACCAGCTCATCAGTCGATTGGATAGCCCCACGACACCAAGAAAGATAGATGACTATTATAGAAAATTCCTTGAAGCACCTGTTCAAGCCTATAGGAATCTCGGAGTTCCAGCGGAATTTAAGCCAGTCAACGACTTGATTGCAAATGGAAAGAAGGTTTCAGGAAACGGTGCAGGGGACGTAGGAGATGCGAGGATTCTAACAGGGAACCTCATTTTCGACTTCAATTTTGACATGATGGTCAAGGTTCTCAAAGTACCCGACGAAAAATTCAGAGACAAAATTGCAAAGAGCCTACGTGAACGGATGACTACAATCCTCTTAGAAACGGGAGGGCTCCCAGACAGGAACGAGGTGAAGGAGGATTTAGTTAGGCTCTATGAGGAAACCCTAGATATCGAGTTGGCGCAAGGCAAGCTCAGCTCATGGGAAATGGGTAGGATGGCTGAGCTGAAACCCAAGTATCTCTCTGATGAGTGGTTACATTGGAGGCGCGGCGGGAGAATAGATGCGAGAACTGTTCGCATATCAGCCAGCGCACTTGTCGGAACGTCAAATTTCAAAGCTCCAGGAGGGCTCATCAGGGTGACAGTTGAAGAGGTTGAGAAGAAGATCAAGGAGATAGTCATCAGTGGCGATTTCTTCATGCTCCCAGGTGATGCCATAAGTAACCTTGAACACGCCTTGATCGGAGCCAAGACCGAGAACGGAGAAACATCTAGCAGAATTCAATCTGTCTACGAGAAATACAAGATTGAATCACCAGGGGTCACTCCAGAAGATCTAGAAATGGCAATCAAGATGGCTCTCGAACAGAAGTAAAGCAAATCTGTGACCTTCGATGGTTTCAGTTTCTGAAGCCTTTTGCATTGATGAATTCTGGTATGATAAGCGAGTTGTTTGTACTTCCGAATTACATATGAGAGATGGCACCATACAATTAGCAGGCTAAGATGAAAAGAGTAAAGGCAATTGGGATTATAGTAATTCTAATCTCTGTGGCTGTTACGGTTACCCTTCTATTATCATACACAATGTTAGAGCCGCACCAATGCGAGTGGGGAATTGCAACTGGTGATGACTTCCTCTTTGACATTAGAGTTGAAGGGGCGCATATCAATGAGGAGATTCCCATTCCATTCTTGATATTCAATAACACTCGAATACAAACCACTATCATTAGCTTACCGAATATTTCAACAATCGATTTGGAACAGAACTTCGAGCAGCTTGTGGGCGCTATGGAAGTACATAGTGTATTTGCTAATGGAACTGAATTCCCAGCAGACAAGCCGGAGGGGTATGACGCTCCATGGGTTACAACGATATCCACAATGATTTCAAGGGCAATTCTACCGATTGATGAATGGAGTCTAATAGATAGGCTCTTCTTTGATGAAAATGACTACAACATTTCGGTGTTGATTGGTCGACCTGAGAATGATTACTATGCCTCAAGCAATCAGGATTACTTCTTCTTCTTCGCTCATAGAATCTTTAGCATTGATTCTGGCAATGGATGGTATGCCAAACTTGATTATGGCACCGGATTTCCCTTCTACATAAATCACTGGGAAAGCGACCCAATCTGTATCGGATACTACAAGGTGATTCTCACACTTGTTGTCTGAAGATACTAGGTTCTCATTCTCTAGATTAGACAAAAGGCTTTAATTTTGGTTCTTTGAAAAAGGGCTCTTTGAAGACAGAATTCCTAGTTGTCTGTTTAAGATTCTTATTACATTTCGAAAAGGCTTGGCAATTGTAGTGGAGTGAGATGTAAAATGGCAGACCTAACATTCGTACCAACTTGGGTATTCCTGGATTCCTTAATCTTCATTATAGCAATGATAACCACCTATGATATTATCAAAAAGGAAGAATACCCTCAATATGTGCTATTAGAGATGGTTTGTTTTTCACTACTCTATGCTGCAATCTTTGAGAACTTTGCAACAATAATGGGTTGGTACGAATATGGTAGGTCACTAATCATGGTTGGTAATGTTACTCTTGGCGTCCCAATAGTTGAGTATTTGGTGGTTTATACGACATTGGGTATGCTTAGGCATATGGAAATCCCAGAATGGTGCAAACCACTGATTGTGGGGTTTTTCGGAAGGATATTTGATTTCTCCCTTGATCCAGTCGCCGTACGTTTGAGATTTACAACAGTAGATGGCACCATTGGAAGGTGGACATGGTTCATTGATCCTTCTGATGCTAACATCTATAATGTTCCTGTGTACAACTTCTCTGGCTGGGTTCTCCTATGCGGGTATGCAGCGGTATTTCTTATCCTTGGACGTCGATGGTTCAAACGCTCAAATTACAACCATAAAGTAGGCGTGCTCTATCCTATGCTCTCTATGCTCGCTGCCTTAGCAGTATTAATGTCTCCACTCAGTAATTTCCTTCTGTGGCTAGAACCTATATTCTTCAAAGGTAGTATTGGAGAATGGATAATGCTGTCAGTATTCTTGGCCGCGCCAGTTGTATTGCTTCTGGTTTTTTGGAGAGGAAGGATGAAACATAGATTCCTACTCAAAGAGAACTATCCTACAGCCTTGGTATTTATCCTTCTACCGGTTGTTAATGTTGTATTTGCAGTCGTCTATGGATTCTTTGAAATCCTCTGGTTAGAACTGCTTTTCGCATTTCTTTCTTGTTTCTTGGTTCTATTAGTGGATTATATAAGTAGAAGCGAAAAACAAGTTGAAGCTTCTCAAATAGGATCGTGAAACTGAATGTCATTCGAAGTACAAGCACCAGGAAGAGTCTGCTTGTTTGGTGAACATAGTGACTACTTGGGACTCGATGTCATCCCTGCGGCCATTGACATGTACATTCGAATTACTGCCCATCCCGGAGATGATGACACAATCAGTATTGAATATCTAGATACAGGCCAAAAGGACACCTTTCCTGCCGCTCAGTGCATCCCATATAAGAGAAGTAGGGATTATGTCCGAAGCGCGTTTAACGTGATGCGTAGAAACGGTATGTCACCGAAACACGGTTGGCATCTGGAGATAGAAGGTAACATACCTATTGCTGCAGGACTATCTTCATCATCAGCACTAACTACTGCGGCTGTCCTCGCAGTGGCAAGAATGTCAGAAGAGGAAATTGGGAAGGACAGACTCGCCGAGCTTGCATTCTTCGCAGAAGTTGCCGAGTTCAAAGAGAGTGGTGGGAGAATGGACCACTACGCTTCGGCATATGGTGGACTCATACATCTAGCCTTTGATGAGAAGCTGAAGGTGACCCAGATTCCTGCCGAACCAGAAGGATTTGTAATTGGGGATTCCATGCAAAGAAAGCAGGACACTGTGGGAGATCTTCGATCCATTAGAGAAACCGTCGAGAGCGAATATGAGAGGTTCAAGCGGCAGATGCCAGAATTCGACCTGAAACATACACCTGTCAATCAGATTGAGGAGCTTTCACGTAATACGGCAGATAAGGCAAGAACAATGGCGATAACAACACTGAGAAATCGCGACCTCACAAAAAGAGCCCTAGGAGTGCTCAACGGGCCCAAAGTGGACGCTGGAGATCTAGGCGATTTGATTAACGAACATCACAAGTACCTTAGAGATGGTCTTGGGCGGTCAACCCCAAAGATTGAGAAGCTAATAGCACGGTCTCTTGATGCTGGTGCCCTTGGCTGTAAGATCAATGGCAGTGGAGGCGGAGGAACTATGCTTGCATATGCGCCGAAGGCCCAGGAAGAAGTTGCCAAAGCAATTCAAGATGCAGGAGGAGCTCCATACATTGTGCGAATTGGCAAGGGAGCCGCCTTTATGGAATTGGATAGGTGACTCAGTTATCCTCAGCTAGTTCTTTCATCCTGCTCTCAACGACTTCAAGGATTTCATCCTTCAGCTTCCGTCCTTTGGCAATTATCTCACTTACTTCATCTAAAGTACGCTTCACAAATGTCTGATCCTTGATATTCCCAAGGTTGATTCGAACATTCAAAGCAGCACCTTCGATAGCCGCCATCAAGGCGTGTGCTGCAACTCCAGCGTCGGTAATCGAATTGATGTTACCCTTCTGAGCTGCTACAAGGTCATGTGACAGCGCCTTCAGTGAATGGCGCATGGTTGAGAGAGGCACCTCTGCTGCATGAATTGTGGCTTTTTCTGTTGCTTCTTCCTTCTCCTTCTTCTGAGCAGGGGTTTCTTCGGGAAGTCTAAAGGTGGCCATGACGTCATCAAAGGCTGCAGAATCGGTTTCAATAAGGTCCATGAGGATTCCTCTATCATTGTCAACAGCATGACGATGCTCTAGCATCTTTTCCTTGATCGCAGCAAACTTGCGTCCGGACAATGAAAGACCTGTTACCATTCCAACCAGAGCCGCACCATAAGAGCCCAAAGCAGCAGCCACGCTTCCTCCACCAGGAGTAGCACGCGCTCTCTTCACCTCGTCTCCGAATTCGATGAGCGACATCTCAGTGAAGGTCTTTTCCTTGGGGTCCTCCGCACCTCCAAGATAGTAGAGATCCAGTATCATAGACTCATCCAGTTTCTCGGGCTGTAGATAGTATCGAAGAGTGTCCAACAATGCAAAGAGGGGCACCATACCAACGATTTCTGTTTCTATGACAGTGGCCCCAAATCTCTTGGCCTCAAGCTTGACGACCTCGAACACCTGATGTATCTTTGTACGTCTTGGATGTGTTAAGTTGAGGGACACTTGAACGCAATTCTTGGCTGGAAGGTCCAAGCCAATTCCTTGGACATTCACGAAGCCACCTGTGAGCCCTCGCACGGCATTAGCGCAGGATTTTGCCACTTCCAGATTCCTTGTATTCAGATTAAAATTGATGGCGATGAGAAAGTTGCGTGCTCCTGTGGCTGTTGCTCCCGCTGTAGGATGGATCTTCTTAGGACCGTAGTCAGGATCCTTTGAGGAATCGGTCCCAATCAATTCTCGTAAACCTTCAAACTCACCCTCACGAATATTGGGAAGGTCAGCTCTTTCCGGCCGAGTAGCGGACTTATTGTACAGGTAAACAGGGACATTGCACTTGGAAGAGAATTCCTCCGCAAACTCTTTCGAGAGTTCGATGCATTCTCCGGTGGTTGCCCCGTGAAGAGGAATGAAAGGAACAACGTCAACAGCCCCCATTCTCGGATGCTCACCCTTATGTTTGGTCAAATCGATCTTTTCGACCGCCAGCTCTGCAGCTTTAAGAGCTGCCTGCTTTACCATCTGGGGTTCCCCAACAAAGGTAAAGACAGACCTGTTGTGATCGGGGTCAAATTCAATGTCCAGTAATCTTATGCCCTCAACACTGCGAATTGCATCCGCAAGGGCATCGATGACATCCTTTCGACGGCCTTCAGAGAAGTTTGGAACACACTCAATGATCTTCACGTGAGTCACCGATGCCCGTTCCCTGCAGCCATGCACAAAAGGGTTTGGGCAGTTGGAATTCATGCTGCAACTTGGGCTGAAAACGCTGAAACAACATTCTTGAGAAGCATAGCAATTGTCATCGGACCAACGCCACCAGGAACAGGAGTAATGAGAAGCACTTTTTCCTTGACCTTATCGAAATCAACATCTCCGTGTGGGGTGGCAACGTCAATAATAACTGACCCATCCTTGACCATATCAGACGTGATGAAGAAGGGGGCATCCTTGGATTTACGCCGGCCTATTGCTGTAACTAGAACATCAGCATTTCTCGTGAAATCAGATATGTTTGCAGTTCGTGAGTGACATACAGTGACCGTCGCATTTCGGTTTAGAAGAAGAAATATGAGAGGCTTTCCTACGATCGTAGACCTGTTGATGATTACAGCATGCTTTCCTGAAAGGTCATTCATCCCGATGTGATCCAGAATTGTTACAATTCCGTGTGGAGTGGCAGAAGTGAGTTCTTCATCACCATGAAAGAGACGGTAGATATTCGCAGGAGAAAATCCGTCGATGTCTTTCAAAGGTGCAATTGCACCAATAATCTGCTTCTCATCAATATGCGGCGGAAGAGGCAACTGGACGAGAATCCCATGCACCGCCGGATCTTCATTCAATTTGTCGATGAGAAATAGCAGCTCCTTCTCGGTTGTCTTCTCAGGAAGACCATAATGGTCTGAGAGAATTCCAACCTTTTCTGAGGCTTCCCGTTTCATTCGAACATACATCTCAGACCCAGGATCATCACCAACAATCACAGTGACAAGCTTTGGAACTTTGCCATACTTGTCCACGAGTTTTGCCACCTCTTCCTTGACCTCTTCGCGAAGTCGTTTGGAGAGGCGACGGCCTTTGATGATGTGATTTTCATAGATAGGTTTCTCATTATCATCTGATGACAGCCTTGTTCACCTTCCTAGAATACACCGCTAATATTGCCATCCTCATCAATGTCCATCCCCCAAGCTGCAGGCTCTTCTGGGAGACCGGGCATAAGACGAATGTCTCCCATGTAAATGACAACAAAGCCAGCTCCTGCGCTTACATCAGCCCCCACTACTTCTACCTCAAAACCTGTAGGTCTGCCTCTGAGAGCGTCATTGTCAGATAGGCTGAATTGGGTCTTTGCAATACAAATGGGCAAATTATCATACCCTCTCTTCTCAAGGGAACGTATTCTTCCCTTTGCTCCGGTGGTGTAGTCAACTTCGGCACCACCATAGATTTTCTCCACAACCTTGGAGATCTTCGTCTTAATTGGGTCGTCAAGGTCATAGGTGTAGTTGGTCTGCCTGCCGGGAGATTCGTTTATTGCATTTATCAATACAGAGGCAAGCGCCTTTCCACCCTCACTTCCCCTCGCAAAGACTTCCGATATCTCCATTTTCCAGCCTTTCTCTTCGCACCAACGTTTCAGAAGTGTGATTTCCTCGTCAGTATCGTCACGAAATCTGTTCAGGGCAATCACTGCTGGTGGTCCAAAGGCTGCGATGTTCTCCATGTGTTTCTCCAGATTAGGAAAGCCAGCTGCAAGATTTCCATTTCCATGATCTTTCAATGCCCGTATAGTTGTCACAATCATAACTCCATCAACTTTGAAGCCCCCAGCTCTTGTTACAATGTTGAAGAATTTCTCAGCGCCAAGATCAGCCCCAAATCCTGCTTCTACGACGACGTAATCAAACAGTCGAAGAGCCATATCTATTGAAACGATGGAGTTGGTTCCATGAGCGATATTCGCAAAGGGACCTGTGTGAACAAGGGCGGGAGTACCCTCCGATGTTTGGACAAGATTCGGTTTGAGCGCATCTCGAAGAAGGACTGCCATCGCACCCTCTGCTTTGAGATCTCTGGCAAACATCTCTTTCAGAGCCATGCTTCTGCCGATCAGAATATCACCAAGCCGCTTCTTCAGGTCAGGATAGTCCTTGCTAAGACCAAGAATAGCCATGACTTCGGAGGCTGCAGTAATGACAAAACTGTCCTCTCTCGGAAAACCATCAAAACGGCCTCCAAGACCAACAATTACTTTCCTCAAAGCACGATCATTCATGTCCAATGCCCTGGGCCAATAGACTCTTCGGAGATCAATTTCGGGCTGTGATTCGTGGTGGATGTGATTATCAATCATTGATGATAGCAGGTCGTGAGCTGCAGTAACGGCAGGAAAGTCACTAGTGAATAATAGATTGATTTGTTCGAAAGGAAGGACCTTTGATTCTCCACCGCCAGCTGCCCCACCCTTCACTCCAAACACAGGACCGAGAGAGGGCTCTCTTAGGGTGACAACCGCCTTGTGACCCAAAGCATTGAGAGCCATTGACAATCCGATTGAATTAGTTGTCTTGCCTTCTCCTGCAGGGGTTGGATTGGTAGCAGTAACAAGAACCAGCTTACCCTTCCGTTTGCCCAAGGTCTTCTTGAACTTCAAATCAATCTTCGCCATGTATTTGCCATATAGCTCTAAATACTCCTCAGGGATTCCTGCTCTTTTTGCAACTTCGATGATATGCATCATGACCGGGCCTTCTCCATTTCCAGCACGCTTGCTAAGATATGCTATTTGCGGTTGCAAATAAACTAGACTCTAGGGGAATCTGAAATGGGTCAGAAAATGTTAGAGAAACGCCTTGCACTGAAGCTGAACTCAGACTTTCATCATGCAGGTATCAGGTCAGTACGAATCACCAAATAGTGAAAGAGATTCTGCCAAAGGGAATAAAGGGAAGGACGTGTTACAGACTTCTATGATAAAAATGGACCGATTACCACTTGAAGCACTCCCTGAGGCGCTTCCCGACGGTATTGATGTAGAGAAATATGTCATTTGCACTTATTATGCAGGGCTTCCTCCCTTCATTGACGCTTGTGAGGTGGCGCACTTTGCCGCCATAGAACAGACGACCGGGACTTGGACATTGGTACCAGGTGAAACTGTTGAAGTGAGGAGAAGACACGTCGCTAAGGTCATTGGAGTCTATGAGGTACCCTTTTACGAGTACAGCACTCCAAAGGATATTGAAAGGAGGGAGTACATTCTCCAGGTGGCATTTCCCTGGGAGAATTTTGGACAACAGATACCCATGCTTCTAACTACTGTAATTGGAAATATCTGTCTCTATGGAAGAATCAAGTGTCTTGACATGAGGTTCCCAAAGAGCTGGTTAAAGGGGTTCAAAGGTCCGAAATTTGGCATCAAGGGCCTTCGCAGACTTCTGAATGTGAAAAAGCGGCCACTTCTGAACAATATGATCAAGCCCTGCGTCTATACTGAGGCTAAAGTTGGAGCTAGTCTGTGCTATGAGGCCGCGGTCGGTGGGGCAGATATTGTGAAGGATGACGAGCTTCTGGCCAATCCTGCATTCAACACGCTGGAAGAACGAATACCGCTCTTCATGGAGGCCATTGATAAAGCAGACTCAGAAAAGGGAGAGAAGACCCTCTACACTGTGAACATTACCGATAGAATACCACAGATGTTTGAAAATGCACAAAGAGCGTTGGAGTTAGGAGCCAATGGGCTTATGATCAACTTCTTGGCAGTGGGATACTCGGCTTTCCGTCATGTCTGTGAAGATCCATCAATCAAAGTACCAGTCTTAGCTCATATGGACGTGACCGGTGCAATGAGTTACTCACCTCACGTAGGGATAGCAACAAACTTAGTGATTGGGAAACTTCCAAGGATTTGCGGCTCAGATATCACGGTCTTTCCAGCCCCATATGGGAAAGCTCCGATTCTTAAAGAACGGTTTCACGGAATGGCTAAGGAGATGGTGATGCCACTTCATCATATCGAGCAAACAGCACCGATGCCAAGCGGAGGCATCTCGCAGGGTATGGTAGATGAAGTAATTGAAGCCCTTGGATCAGATATTGTAATTGGAGCTGGGGGCGCGATCCATGCTCATCCCGATGGTCCTGCAGCAGGGTCTCGCGCATTTAGACAGGCAATAGATGCAGTCATGGCAGGAATATCAATTAAGAAGGCTTCGCAGGAACATGAGGAATTGAAACGTGCTATCGATTCCTGGGGCTCTGGAAAGACGGGCTTTGACCTGTGATTGGAAGCATTTGAAAGCCATGTCTCAGAGCATGGAGAAGTCTAATAACCAAGTTCTACAAGTCTTCATGTATGCGCCCTCAGGAGCTAATTGATGAATCAATCGTATCGTGGCTGCTAGAGCATAGTGATCCTAGTGTGCGATATTGGGCGCTGCAGAATCTGCAAGGTTTGAAGCCTGCTCACGAGGAGGTTCGGAAAGCTCAAGATGTCATTATGGCATCAGATTGTGTTCGAAGGATTCTTTCGGCACAGAACACCAATGGCGCCTGGGGCGATGCCAATGACATGTATAACCCCAAGTATACGGCTACAACTCATTCTTTGCTAATCCTAGCTGAATTGGGTGCAAAAAGAACACAAGCAATAGAGAGGGCGATTGAGCACCTTTTCAGATTTCAGAGGACCTCTGGACATTTCCTTGGAGACTTGCCCAAGACAGAAAAGGGTCGTTCGAGTGCCGTCAAAGATGGCTGCTGCCTTGACGGGAATATTCTGTACTACCTGAGCCACTTTGGTTTCCTAGATGACAGTAGGACGCAAAGTCTGATTGATTTCCAAGTCGAGTACTATAATTGGGAAAACACGGGATGGCCGTGTCGCGCATACCCAATCAATCCGGAAAGAGTCTTCCCAAGCAACTGTTACATGGGCAGGATAAAGAATCTCAAAGGTCTCGCTTCGATCCCTAGTGAGAAAAGGTCTAAGGATGTTCAGAAGATAATACGGAGCGAAATCGAAGTAATACTTGAGAATCAACTATTCAGATATCTCAGAAACCCTGATGGCAGCAGAAAAGCAAAAGTCGGTTGGACACGATTTGGATTTCCTCTTTTCTATCAATCAGATGTACTGGAAGTTCTTGATATGCTGACTGGCCTTGGAGTAAGAGATGAAAGAATGCAGGATTCCATTGACCTTGTTGTGAAGAACAGACGAGACGACGGGAAATGGATTCTCAAGAACACTTACAATGGAAAGATGCTTTGCAATATAGAGGAAAAGGGCCAGCCCTCAAAATGGATTACTCTACGAGCCCTTCGAGTTCTAAAAAGGCTTTATGGAGAGGATCTGTTTCAAAGAGCATAATGTGTACCTTGGACCAATCAAGTTGCCCAGTGCCATCCTGAGAAGGATAGTAAATCCTGCGCAGCAAATCGGGATGTCTATGGTTAAACTCCCTTGAGGATGTCAGTAAAACATGGCTGATTCTTAGAATCGATTGCCGTAAACACACCAAGGATCCTCTTACGAAGCTCCTCCTCTATGAACTCGAAAACCGTACGGCTCGATGACTTGCTAAAATTTCACTTGTTTAGTCGACGATACATAGCCTTGGTGTTCTTGTATATGTTCAGGAATTCCTTGTACAACTCATCATAGAGCTCTCTATTCTCCGGATTTGGTTGGAAAGTTCGAGAGAATTGTATCAGTTCAGGGATTTCGTTAAAGGTACATATTCCAAGACCAACTGCCCCAATTAGTGCAGCACCTCGAATATTCGCATAGATTGGATCCTTGATTTGGCGTATAGTTCGATTCAACACATCTGCATAGATCTGGCACCAAACATCTGACTGAGCACCGCCGCCAATGATATTCAGTGGGTCCATCCTTTTCTTGATGAACTTCTCCACAAGCTCCATCAACCAGCGGCTATTATAGGCCACTCCTTCAAATATGGCACGAATGATTTCTTCTCGTTTCGCTTCAAGTGAGATATTATGCAGGCCCCCCCGAAGAGTGTAATCTTCAACAGGAGTACGTTCGCCATAGAGCCAGGGGGTAAAAATCAACTTGTTGCTACCGGGTGGCACTTTCTCGACGATTGTATCGAACTCCTGATAGACCTCTTGCTTGCCAAAGCGTTGAGGGTCATCGGGAAACAAGACATTGTCCCGGAGAAACGCCAAACATGCTCCTGCTGTTTCCTGCTCATTTGCCACAAAGTATCGACCAGGGATTGCAGAAGGTAAGGATGCCATGTTATGGGATATGTCTGTCTTTTTGAAAGGTACATGGCACAGAACCCAGCTACTCGTTCCAATGTATATGTGCCCTTCATAATTGCGCACAGCACCTGACCCAACAATAGCTGAGTGCAAATCAGGAGAACCAACCACCACCTTGGTTGTCGGCGACAATCCAATCTCGTTAGCAACATCCGGCTTCAAGTCGCCGAGAATGTCTATTGAACGCATAAGTGGAGGTAGTTTCTCTCGATGAATTCCCAGCTTCTTGATCAGGCCATCGTCGTATTTGATATTAGAGATGTCACGTGTGTCAGTGACCCAGTGGAGCATGATTGAGTCGTAGGAAGCTGCGAACCTTCCTGTTAGTTTGAGATTGAGATAGTCCTTGCACTCGAGAAACATGTAGGTGGAATTGTAGACTTCAGGGTGTTCGTTCTTGAGCCAGAGTATGTGTGCAATCGGATCTTTACCACTTCCTGTCGGAATGCCACCAGTTTTGCGAAGCCAACGAAGAAGATTGAGAACGGAATACCCCTGGATGTTAATGAATCCCCTCATCATTTTCTCTAAGTGCGGCTTGCCTCGTGTGTCCATCCAGATTATTGCATTCCAAAGGTGTTGCCCGTTCTCATCAACAGGAACAGTACCTGACCATTGGCTAGATACACAGACACCAACAATTCTCTCAGCTGGCACATAATTTGCTTGAACAAGGTTCTTGGATGCCCTAACGAATGCATCCCACCAGAGCGTTGGATCTTGTTCGGCCCCTCCACCTTTCTTCAAAGTGATAGGTGTGTCCTCAAAATCGTATGCTAATACCTCACCACAGGAATCAGTGATTGCCACTTTCATAGCAGAAGTGCCATGATCCACAGCTAAGAGGAAATTATTCTCCTCACTATTCAATGCGAATCCCAATTCTGGAATGGCAAACGCGCATATATGAGATTCGAGAGCAGTTCCTTCCCATTCAGATATCTATGGTTTCCACATTTCCTTTGTGGTCGATAGATTCTATGATAAGTGGCGACCCCTCTCCGGTGACTTCTTTCAGTCCGAGGACTTCTTTCATCATCAATAGAAGGTCCATTGGAACTATACATGCCTCAGGAGGCAATACGCCCTTCCCTTTTACCTTTCCACGGTACATGAGAATCGCACCAATTGCAGCCGGTATTCCAGTCGAATCACCCATTGCACGCCCTACAGATGCCAAGGAGAAATCATATTCATGAGGATTGCCATCTAAAATGCCACGGACCCGTATCTTTAGACATCCTCTCTGTTCCCCGAAATCGGTTTCTTCGAGGATTCTGTCCCGTTGACTGAGGATGTAAGAAATCGCGAAGTCCAAAGGAACAACCTGCTGACCTCGTACCTCAATCGGCTCTTCGCCAACAATGCCAAGGCGAACAACATTTTGAATGAGGCTATAGTACTCAGGAGGAATAACGCATCCAAGATTTGTGACTCGCTTGCATTTGATATAGTTCGGAAGGGTGATTGTTTCCGGATGCGGGTAGCAGTAGCTCCTGTAGGTGCCAATCAGGGGATATTCAACATCTTCTTCCAATGCCATCCCACTCTCTTCGAAATACTTCACCGTTGTGAACTTGCCGTCAAGATACATGGGTATATCAGCCAGCATACTGTGAATTCGATGTGCAATGACAGCAGCTCCCTCTCTCACGTCACCACCATGAACGTGCAAGATGTCTATAGCATCAACCTCATCTAACATAGCATCAGCGCAGAATTTGGCAAGCAGATTGGCAACGCCGGGGGAACCCCCCATACCTGTAAGAGCAGTGATGTCCGCCTTCTTGGCGGCTTCGTCCATTTCTAAAAGATTCTTTGTTGCATCAAAATCATCACAGACATCCACATAATCTATGCCTGACTCAATTACTGCTTTTAGGACAATGGGACCCAGTTTGTAAAAGGGACCACAGACGTTTAGTACAATATCCGCGCCCTTGATTGCATCCTTTACGTTCTCGGGGTCACTGGCATCAACAAGTATTGCAGAACATCGACTTGCATCAGCTTCACTGGCGCAGGTCTGAGCGCCTTCGTAGTCTAGGTCGGCCACAATGATCTCATCAAAATCATCGTAGGATGCAAGCGTCTGGACAGCAATGCTTCCAACAGTACCGCATCCACCTATTACAACTATGCGAGCCATAGTTCCCTTGGAGGACTCACGGATATTTTAGTCTGGCGCAGGTTTGCATGAGTCTTACCCGAGAAAATATTCAGCGTGAACCCGACCTGCCGAATCAAAACGAACGCCCTCCATCTCCAGGATTCGGCGTTTCATATCGAGTCCTCCTTGGAATCCGCCCAAGGTTCTATCAGAACGGACAGCTCTGTGGCAAGGTACTACAACAGGGAAGGGATTCCTAGCCAGAGCGTTACCGACTGCACGAATGCCGCGAGTACCTATTTCTGATGCGAGTCTCCCATAAGATGAAGTCATTCCGCGTGGAATTCTTCGTTCTTCAAGAAGCACGTCAAGCTGGAATTTATTGCAGACAGATGTATCAACATAGTCCATAGTGATGCGAGAAGAATCACCTAAGAAAAATCGCTGAATCCTGCGGACGAGTTCTTCAACTCTGGAATTCTCTTTCGTAAGCGTTGATGGAAAACGCTGTGAGAGTGTTCTAGCCAATTGACTCTTACTTTGTGGAAGCATAATGTGGATTGCAAGCGCTTTTTCATTCGCGAGCCGATAGACTATTCCACAATGGCCAAAGGCCGTTTCAAAGATACAATGATATAGCATCACTTTGCACTCATTTTCAGGATAGGCAACACCTCACATAATGCTTTGGTGTAACACAAGTCTCAATAGTACTCCCGAATTCAAGGGAGTATATCCAAGGAAGGTGCAGTGTTGAACATGGAGAAGTTTCACGGATTTGCATGCATGGTATGCGGTGGAACTCTTGTTTACGATGACAAGGCGAAAGAACAGATCTGTGATTACTGCGGGCAAAAAACGAAGTCTACGATTTACTGCCCAGAAGGCCATTTTGTATGCGATGTATGTCATTCTGGTGATGCAATCGAGTTGCTAAACAGAATGGCAGACTCAAACGACCGAATAAATCCGATAGATATCGTTGAGGATGCCTATCTGCATCATGCCTTCAAGTTTCATGGACCGGAACACCATAGCCTTGTACCAGCGGCGATTCTAATATCGCTTAAGAACATCGCCGCACAAAGACCGAACGGCGACATAGTGACTGCAGAGATGGTTCGCGAGGGCATTCGGAGAGGTACAAAAATCCCCGGAGGATTCTGTGGGACTGCAGGAAACTGTGGAGCATGTGTGGGAGCTGGAGTTGCAATTGCCGTCTTTCTCGGTTCAACTCCGACAAGAGGACCAGAACGAAAAGCATCAATTCTCACTACAATTGCTGCATTGGAGCGGGTCACTGACGGGCTCATTAGATGCTGTAAGAGATCGACATTTCACGGTATTGCAGCGGCAATGCAAGTGCTTCGTGAGAAGTTTAAGATTGACCTAGGCCCCGAGCCTCGGGCAAGCTCCTGCAAGAACTCTCATCTAAACAAGGACTGTGCAAAAGAAGAGTGTGTCTTCTACCCTGGACTTCAAGACGCGAATTAGGGACTACTCCAAGGTGATTCGGTCCCCGATTTTGGCCGAAACGCGATCAATGGCACGTCCATTTCTTAGGGAAACCTCTAGCGTGCCAGCACTTCCCACTATTGCAAAGATGTCATCATCAGGCCCATCTGCATAGGTCATACACTGGACTAGTTCTCTTTCCATACCAGACATGCGCAATTGAAACCTGTCTTTTGAGAGGGGCGAGAGATTGGTGACAATATTTCCAAAATGGTCTATTCTCACAACCTCACCTTCACGACCTTTCAGATGAAAGGCAATCTCGATGTCGAGTCCATTCTTCTTTCCTTGAATCATCGACTCTAGATCCCCATTTTCAAGAAGACCTGCGGCCTTGGCAAAGACATCCCGACCATGAAAGGTACGAGACGAGGTACTATCTATACGTAAGGAAAATATCTCTCCTATTCCATCCTTCCGCATCGTGGGAGATAGCAGTCCATTGTCAGGTGCAATGAAGAAGTAGTTACTACTCTTAGCAAAGATGGCATCACGCTCTGTGCCTACGCCAGGATCTACTACGCATACAAAGGTTGTTCCTAGAGGAAATGACTCAAAGCTTTGGAGAAGCACCCAAGCGGCTTCCCGCACTGACTGAGGAGATATTGAATGTGTGAGATCCACGATTTTTGTGTTAGGTGCATGGCCTAGGATCACACCTTTCATGATTCCAACAAACTCGGACTCTCCAAAATCGGTTAGCAGTACGATCAAGCTCTTCCTCCTCAGCTGATTATTCAATCTTCACCATTCGAATCTCGTTGTAGTCAGTCAGGACCCGAACGTATCCGCGAAGCAATTCATCTACAGAGGGATCTCCGGTGTCGACCTTCAGTGTACCATTTTCAATTCCTCGAAGCTTCGCAGGTGTGCAGATTACAATGATGTTGTCTTTTCCTACTTTCTGTATTATGTTTGGGCTGATTTGTTGGTTTCCCCTACCAAATAGCATTCCTTGGTGACCGATAGGTGACACAACAATCCACGTCTTGTTGAAGTCATCAACCAAGTTCAGAATTTGCTCTTCATTGACATCCTTGTAGACCTGCTCATTTCTGTAGATATCAACGCCCAGAGTGGTCTTTTCAACATCCAGAAGCTCGGCCACCTTTTTCACTGTGGTCCCCGGACCTAGTATATACGTCCCCTTGGGAATCATTGAGTCAATGACATATCGGGCGATGGCCTCTTGAGCTTCACCTTCATCAATTGTTTCAGGACTTGCCTGTTTTGCTCCCTGAAATCGAGCTGGAACTGAAGGTCCCTTAAGGTACCCGTAGAGGCGTATTTCAAAACAGTCCTTGCGGAACGCCTCTTCATCGGCATCCATCACCTCGAATTCTGTGGAGGATGCAGTGCCCTCAGCAACGAGCCGCACAACTTCTGCTGCATCAGCTGGATTGACCACGAAGATGCCACTATACATCTTCACACCAGAAGGAACGCCTAGGACCATCAAATCGTCAAGACTATGTTCATCAACTTCGTCTAGAATGTCTCTGGCCGTGCCGTCACCACCCACAAAAACCAACAGTCTAACACCAGCCTTGTAGAGAGCGTGAACACAAGCGCGTGTATCCTCAGCAGAGGTGACATCACCCAAGGCAATTGGAATAGTTTTGTGCGGAATTTCGGCTTTCGCCGCCACTTGTTCGCCCATTTGCTGCGGACACGTAAGAATTTGAATATCGAGGGAACCACTACGAATAATCCGTCCCAAGGTTTCAAGAAATTCCATTGCACGCTTAGGAGCAACAGGAGTAGCACCAAGTTTCACAGCCTCATCAAGCACTCCATCAGTCCCCTTGAGACCGACCCGACCGCCCATTCCTGCGATTGGATTTATCAGCAGTCCGATAATCATTGATACGTCACGTCTCCCGAATTCCTTCTGACCTTTAGCGTTTCTGATGGATAGACCTACTCAATTAGGGCATTAACTTCAGAGGCGGCTCTAATCCAGAAAGAGACTCGCAGCAGAACCTCCTCTAGGTATTCCTCTCGTTTATTAGGTGTTAGGCCTTCTGGCCAACGTGTTGTCCGATATTCATTGAACTTGTTGAAGACCTTACCGAATCGAGTCGTGAGTGGCAACTTGACTTTGCTGTCTGCAATGGTGTTCAATGCGCGGATTAGGGTGACAAAATCAAGGTCAAGCCGCATAATCCACTTGCACATCGTTTTGAAGAAAGGACGGTCATTCAAGTCGTCCCATGGGAGGCTCTTCACAGCCTCTCGGTCAGCGGCATCAATTCTCCCTGTATTGGCAGGGCATTTTGTGTCAAAGTCACACTTTCCCCTGACATACATCTTCTTCTTTGAGATCCAGAGGATGATCTCATGCTGCCCCTTCTTCATCATTCGTTCCTTGTGTGGACCAACAGGAAAGATGACCTCGATGATACCCTTCTCTCTGTACCGAGCCCCAGACTTCAAATAGAGCTGGAAGGCCCATGCCAGAGGGGGAATAGTGTTGACAGGGTAATGTTCATCAGCCTTTGTCATTGTCTTGTTAGCAGAACACATTCCCCTTGATATGAGTTGGGATGTAAGACGATACTTTGGTTTCTAAACGAACGAATCTCTTATTTCGACTATTCGGAAGAACCAACGATTCGTAGGAAGTGGTTCCAGTCTGCCCAAGGAAACCATAACGATTGCGGAATATTCTGAAAAGTATGCAGGTTCAATAGTAGAGCATCTATTCCCAGAAACTAGCCCTGAAGTGATTATTGGTCAGCAAAGAGAACTTCTGGCTCCTGGCCGGGATGAAGTCTTCAGTGTGTGTGCCCTAGAAGAGGATAAAGTCGTTGGGGTATGTACGGGCGTACGGGCGAGGTGACATGGTTCACGTCATAGGGTCGAGCTGGTCCAGATCGTAGTTCGCGACAAGTATCAGAGGAGAAGAGTTTCCAGACAGATGATGGCTGAGATTGCCAAGCACTTCAAGAAACTAGGAGTCAAGATAGTCCAAGTCAGCGTGGAGCGGAGAAACACTGATGCGTGGCGGGCATACAAGAGGCTCGGTTTCAAACAAATTGGAATCCTACGTAGAGGGCTGAAATGTGATGATAACTATAACGACGAGATAATGCTGGCAGCAGACATAGGCACGATCATTGGAGGAAATTAGCGGATTCCCTGTTCGCGTCGATACACCAGCGTTTTTCCAAGTTCTGCGAAGATGTCGATGATGCCCTCACCCGTTTTTGCACTGCTCTCAACGTAGGGCATGCCATGAGTGTCTGCAAACTCCTTCCCTTCCTTGGGCTCAACAACACGGTCAGGAAGATCCGTCTTGTTGGCCACCAAGACCAGTGGTATATCCTTTCCAATGGCCCGCTTCAGCTCTTCCAGCCACTCCTCAAGGAGCATGAATGTTCGGCGCCTACTGACATCATACACAAGGAGGCCACCATTCGAACCGCGATAGTACATCGGCCTCAGGATTTGAAAGCGGGACTGACCAGCTACATCCCAGATCTGCAGCTTCACGGTGAGATTATCGCCGCTGGAGCTGATGACATCGATATTCTTGACGGCGAATTGACTTCCGATGGTGGTCTTGTAATCAGTACGGAAGAATCCATGAGAGAATCTGGTGACGATTGCTGTTTTCCCTACTGCTCCTTCGCCCAGCACGACTACTTTAAATAAATAATCATATGAACTACTCATCTATAAAACCACCACTGATGTAATTTTCGTTGAGGGACATCTGCTAGTGAGAACCAATTCCAGAAGGGATCTCATGGTCATTATCCACTACTCCACAGTGCTCATGCATTCCAACTGATATGGATAGACCTACGGGCGATAAAACGATAGCCGTCTAATAAGGTTTCGTCATACCAGTACAATCTACATTATGAAGGAGGTTTTTGTGGAAGGAACATCAGCTGATATCATAGTTTCAACAAGTGGACTATCATCGAGAAGAAGTCACACTGCGGTTTCTAGATTTGCTATTCAGACACTCCTCAGACAAGCTAAGCATTGAGCGCTGCATTTTAATGGCATATAAACCTATGAACAGAAACTTGACGACATTCTATTTCTCAGCAAGGCTCATAGTATGTCCAGGAGTCTGCTCATACCCCCCATACCCCTGGATGGCTCACGCACTTGTTCAAGCGTTAATGGCACTTCAAGCAACAGCCATGTGTTCCACAGCGAATGTTGTAACTACTTGACCAGCAATTGGAAACTTGCCATCCGTGCTGGAGATAGCTGGTCCGTAGCGGAAAAGGCCAATGAGCCTATTGACGTAACTTCGATTTCGAAATCTCAGGTACCACTAAGAGGATTGCTCCACCATAGAGGAGATCCGAAACGGAATAGCCTGCAACTAAAGGATTTCGTTCTATCGCCAGATTCTGTGATGGAGGTCGTGCCCAGCGTGAAAGATGCTGAGACTGTATGCCAAGTCAGACAGGCCATCACGAGCAGATATACCTATGCAAAGTGATCATACTCGTTTCTTGAAGTGTCACTGGTTCATCTGGATGGAAGACTTATGAGGCCATACAAGTAGCAGTAGAGTCACAGGTCTATCTTTGGGAAAGTCACTCTGATTGTCTTTCCCTGACTCAGGTCACCTTTGACCCTGTCAAAAACTTCGATTGTCCCGCCATACTTCTCTACAATATCGTGAGCGAGATGAAAGCCAATTCCCTCAATGCGAGAGCCCGGGTCGAATAATCTGCGTTTAGTTATCTCGGATAACCCAGGACCATTGTCGCTGACGGATAGGACATACTGGCTATCATCACACTCGAGCTCAATCCAGATCCTTTTCTCATCTGAAGGATTGTTCTCGTAGGAGTTAACGAGCAGCTCAGACACCAGCAACTCCAAGTAGTCATCCGCTTGGACCCGTGCGTCTGTTACGTGAAGCGACAGGCTTATGACAACATCGTCAAGGAGGATTGACGCGTCCTTCATACTCTCACAGAGGACATCGTCCAGAATTCTTTCTTTCAGGGGCAGATTTGTCAGAACCTCCATTACTCCCGAATTTGAGATGGTAGTAATGGATTTTGATACCGCATGGAGTATATTCTCAACAAGGTCCGATACGGAAGAGCCTAGGTCATTGAGCAAAAGAAGTTCGGCAGCAACTTGGACCTCCTGAAGGTGGTTTCTGATGTCATGTCTCATGAAATCGAGGTACATCTTTGCTCGACTCCTAGCAACCTGGAGATGTCTCTCTATGGCCTTCCGCCTGGTGATGTCAGTAATAACCACACAACTCCCAATGTATTTGGAAGCATCTTCGAAAATAGGAGATGCTGAAACTGTTACAGGAATCAATCGACCTGACGAATGGATGATATGCGTTTCATAGCGGTCAGACTTTCCAACCATTCTTTCCTTGATCTTACAGAACACTTCATCTCTAGTCAGTCCAGCCATGACATCAAATATGGGCTTGCCGATGAGATCCTCCTCCGTGTAATCGATCATTTTGCATAGAGCTGGATTTGCCTGCACGAGAATACCATTATCATCAATTACTCCAAGACCTTCGTTCATGGTATTCACTAAGGTGTGATATAGAACCTCATGCCTCGAAAGAGCTTGCTGATACCTCTTCTCCTCTGTGATATCAATAATCTGTGTTAGAACTCTGATTCTGTTCTTCCCACTTGTCAGAAAGGAGTTATGAATTCGAACTTCTCTGGCTTGACCATTACGGTGAAGCAGCTTGGCTTCGCAGGTCCAAGGTAATGCTTCACCGTCAAGTCTTGAGGAGTATTGTTCCATGATGAGTTCGGGACTCTCATGATGAACGAAGTTGTCGAAGGGCTGACCAAGAATTTCATGTCTTTCTCTGCCTAGAATATCACAAAGCCTTTCGTTTACATACTCGACTATCTTGTCATCCCTAAAGACGGCGATACCTTCAAGGGAATACTCAAGAATCTTGTCAAGGGCTTCCCTTCCCTCAGGAAACTCCGGATTCATTGGATTAATCGATGCCATTTTTTGACCAAGCCCATGCTGCTATGGTATACAGTCTTGCATCACTCGGTCAATTTATCTGATTCACAGATGCTATTGGTGCCCCCTATCGGCACCGAGCCATTGAGAATGCTGCATATTGGCTCAGAGAATTTCACAATAAATCGTTTCTTGTGATGAACTCAGAAATCATACGAATCGCAGTGCACGATTTCCAGATAGCGCTCAAAGAGTGATTCATATCACGTCTTCGGCTGTCTGACATGAAGTTCATGTTGCTGTTATTCCATGCTGCATGGGAGCTGGCACAATATAGTATGGAAAGGACAGGACTCATCCCAAGAGTGGAGGACTTTGAATAACTCGAATATGCACTGCATCTGCGCTCTCACGACATCACAGAATGCCAATCAGATTACCTGTCCTTGAGAAAGCAAATTGCACCTTGCAGCTGGTAGTTGTAACGGTAAGGTCCATGAACTCAAGGCTGTCTGTCGACCCAATCGAGGTATTTTCCGAGAACTCTGTTGAATTCAGCAGGATTTTGCAGCATGGGCACATGGTCAGCATGTCGAATGATAGCAAGGTCTGCACGAGGCAGCCTCTCTTCGAGGTCTTTGGCAGTTGATGGAGTGATTATGTTGTCATGTTCGCCCACAACAACAAGAGTTGGCAAGTCAATCTCGTGGATGCGGCTAGTAATATCGAATCCATCCACAACAGCGAGGTCTCGTTGCATCACATGAGGGTTTCTCGTCTTGTGTATCTCCTCTCTGCGGATTATCTCAATTGCCTTCGAATTGCTGCCCTTGATCCTGTCACGAAGAAGTGATAGATAGGTGTCGAGCGCCTCGCGCGTCATTCCTGCAGCAAGGTTTGAAAGATTCAAATCACATGATGTGTCAACAAGTGTAAGCGCCTTCGGACATGGAAAGTCATCCCTCAAGGCATATGACATGACTACGCCGCCACCCATTGAATGACCTACCAAGACGAAGTTCTGTAGTTCAAGATGATCCGCTAAGGCTGCGAGTTCCTCTGTATAACCGTTCTCAATGCTAGTCATCTTTGGATTTGGGTCCGACTTCCCATGACCAGAGAAATCAAAAGCAATGGTCTGATACTGCTTTCCAAACTCCTCCACTTGAAGGGTCCAAGCCTCATGAGAAGACCCTGCTCCGTGGACAAACACAATTGTGAGGATACTTGTATCACCAGTGCCCTTTGGGCCGACCACATAGTGAAGCCGAACTCCATCATGAACGAGATGGGACAACTTGAGTTCACCCCAGGATTGGCCTATGAATCCATAACATATAGGCCTATTCCCTTTGAGAATTGCCTTTAGGTAGGTTTTTGAATCGGGACATAAGGAGTCAATTGAGTACAATGTCCAACAGGCTATTCGGCACAACCGGAGTGAGGAAGATATACGGAAGAGAATTTGACCTTGAGATGGCAGTAAGGCTTGGAAAAGCGCTTGGAACCATTCTTGAGGAGGGCACAGTAGTAATAGGGACAGATGTGCGAACAACTGGAAAGCTGGTCGCGGACGCTCTCACTGCCGGTGTGTTGTCAACAGGTGTCAATGTTGTTAGAGTGGGACTAGTTCCTACACCGACTCTGGCGTTCATCACTCGGCAGAATAAATATGATGCAGGGCTCATGGTGACTGCCTCGCACAATCCTCCAGAATACACCGGGATCAAATTCTGGAGGCCGGATGGCATGGGATACACCCCAGAACAAGAGAGTCAGATCGAAGCAGTCTATGACTCAGGCGTGTTCAAAGCTGCAGAATGGGACAAACTTGGGATGCTGCATTCACTGGATGCAATAGTGGAAGATCATATTGCAGCTCTGTTGCAACACTGTGATGTACATCTTATCCGCACAAAGAACTACACTGTTGTTGTTGATCCAGGAAATGGTTCGGCTTCTGTCTTGACTCCCTATCTGACGAGAGAGCTCGGGTGCAAGGTGCTTTCCATAAACAGCCAAGCAGATGGCCATTTTCCAGGAAGAAGGTCCGAACCCGATGAAACGTCCTTGGGCGACCTTATCAAGGTTGTCACAGACATTGATGCTGATCTGGGAATTGCCCATGATGGTGATGCGGATAGGGTTGTGTTTGTCTCTGAGAGAGGAGAAGTGGTCCGAGGAGATAGAACCATTGCACTTCTGGCCAAGGAGATACTCGCCAAGAATGGGAAAGAGAGGATTGTTACTACCGTGGACAGCTCAAGTGTGCTTGATGAATCCGTGGCTCGTGCAGGAGGAGCAACCATTCGGACTCCTGTGGGAGATGTTCAAGTAGCTATTAAGATGAAAGAGAGTAAGTCAAGCTTTGGAGGCGAGGCATGTGGAGTATTCATCTTCTCTGAATTTCATTTGGCACCTGAACCATTCCTTGCAGTCTGCAAATTGCTTGAATTGATGGCTCGGACAGGAAGAAGCTTTGGGGACCTGATCTCGGAGATACCAGTTTATCCATTGTTGAAAGACAAAATCAGATGTTCCAATGCAAAGAAGATGGAAGTCATGGAGACCCTTTCAGAACGCCTGCCTGAAGCATTTGACAACACTAAAGAAGTTCTCACAGTAGATGGCCTTGGAATATACCTTCAAAACGGATGGGTGCTAGTAAGACCCTCCGGAACTGAACCAGTCATTAGAATAACATGTGAGGCTCATTCAAAGGAAGCCGCTGCGAGCATTCTTAAGACTGCAAAGGAAGTAGTTGAAAAGGTTCTGAGTTCCTGAGGAGATATCTTGAGATTAGTAGAGGAGATTGACAGGGAAATCTGGAAAGGAAAAACAAAGATTCACATTCCGATGAACAGATTTAGCAAATGCAGCCAAGAAGAAAAGGAAGCCATAAAGCAGCTCTGCGTTGTCAATGGTGTTGAGCTTGTTCTAGATGCAAACTGACAAAATGAGGCGATAGGTAGTATCCAGATAATCTTTATAGATAAACCAGAAGAAATTGTGATCACATCAGAGGTCAATGACATGAGTGAAAAAGGCGACGACTTTATCATGGATGAGTTTGAGTGGGCACTGAAGGATCCCACCGAAGAGAAACTGAGAGCCTTGGGTGAAGTCGTCAGTATAATAACCAGTAAGCTCACTGAAGCGATAAGTAAGTTACAACAAGATGTCTACGACCTCCAAGACAAGCTCTCGAAGGTGGAATCAAATCTAGGTGCCAAAATCATCTCACTTGAGAAGGGTGTAGCAAGTGGTGGAGCTATTGTTAGCGCACCTTCACCAGCAGCTGAGGCAGATAGCTCTGCAGCACCAATCGCACAAGCACCACCACCCAAAGCGCCTTCTGGTCCGGGAGGTATGATGGGCGAGCTTAAGGCATTGCTAGCCGCACGACGAAAGAAAGCGGAGTCCGGTGAATAGCAGGGTATTTTAGAGCAGAAGATCAACGCTGTTTTGAGGATAGAAAGGACCAGCATGTGTTGGCAATGAGATTGTAAAGGCCTCGGCCCTCTCACAGGCAGCCTGAACCCCTCGTAGTCGTGTCCTAACATCATATAGCTTCGCATAGTAGTTGTTGGCCTTGGCTATTTGCGACTTATGTTGAGCCAGTGCCTTCAGAACGAAGGTGTGGGTTCCTGTTGTGTCAACATGGAGATGTGGACGAGGCAGAAGACTATTTACTTCCATGTGAAGGATTTTGTCCACACGATGTGCATTATCAAAAATCGTTGAATGTGAAGCCCATTCAACAGCCTGCTCAACCAGGGCTGAGCACTCGACATGGTTGCGATTATAGTCCTCTCCAGAATGAGTTATTACAATCTTTGGATGCGACTTGAGAATAGCTCCAATCACCTCATTTTGAAGAGAGGAATCGATTGCAAAATCGTCGCGTTCGCTCAGATAGAGATTTCGAACCCCAAGTATACTGCACGCGGCTTTCAATTCTTCATTGCGCGATTCGTTGCCTGTCATGCAATGTACATCCACAGGTATACCTCCCTCAACGTGTTTTCGAATTGTACCACCTGCCCCCAAAGTTTCGTCATCTGGATGAGCTGCAACAACAAGCAACCCATGCGCCGCAGTCTTGCTCATGTATTGACCAGCGCCGCGGTGACTAATCAAGCTTTGGCACTGATTATTGAGCGCAGAAGGAGAGTTTTAAGTTGTAACCAAATATCCTAAGGCAGCAGCAGTTGATCCCTAGGAAGGTGTGTTATTTGCATATTGCAGTGAATCTTTATCCCTCAGTGGGAGGCTCAGGCCATCTAGCTACAAGACTTGGTCAACACTTGGCGCACAAGGGTCATAGTATCCACTTCATCACTTATCAGAGACCTTTCTCTTTGATGTGGGAACAGACAAGAGGTGTTTATGTTGATCTTGTTGATAGATTTGATTATCCGCTGTTCAGAGCGGTGGGTCCACCTTACACTATGGCCTTGACATCAAAGATGGTCAAGGTCATCTCAGATTCTAAGCTTGACCTGATACATTCACATTATGCCATTCCTCATGCAATGGCAGCTTACATGACCAGAGAAATAACTGGAACGCCCTATGTCATCACGCTTCATGGGTCAGATGTGCATTCTCTAGGACTAGACCCAGCATATCAGCCGGTGGTAAAACACACCGTAGAGAAAGCAAACGCAGTCACAGCAGTTTCCCAGTTCTTGAAAGACCAAGCTCATAAGAAGCTCGGTATTGAGAGAGAAATCAAGGTCATTCCCAACTTCATCGATGTAGAGCGCTTTGTTCATCTTACAGGAACGCGATTAATTGTTGAAAGCGGCTGCGTTGGTTTGCGGAGTGAAGAAGAAGCCAAGGCAATCAATCCCGACGAGAAGGTTCTGTTACATGCCTCCAACTTCCGCGAAGTCAAGAGAGTTGTCGAGCTTGTTGATATAATGCGGATTGTCGTCGACCATTATCCGAATGTCCGGCTCATAATCGCTGGAGATGGACCAACTCGTATTGAGGTTGAAAGAAAAATCGAAGCGTTGGACTTATGCAACCACATACATTTGCTAGGCGTAAAGAGCAATATGCAGCAAATAATGTGCTCAGCTGATGCGTTTCTCCTGAATTCGACTCTGGAAGGAATGCCTTTGGTTCTACTTGAGGCAATGTCATGTAAACTGCCTGTTGTTACAACTCCAGCAGGGGGCATTCCAGAACTGGTAAGACCCGGTAAGGACGGTATTGTAACTAGAGGATTCGAACAAGAGGAGTACGCAGAGGCAGTCATAGATGTCCTTGAGAATGATTCGCTTAGAAAGGAGCTGGGAGAGGCTGGACGGAAAAGGGTCATAGACAGTTACTCATCAAACAGAATAGTTCCTATGTATGAGAAGGTATTTCAAGAGGTACTAGAAGAGCAGGAGGCCTAAGACCAGATGGATACCTCAGTGACAAATGTCTACCATGATTTTATCTGGAGAGGCACAATGAGCGAACTTGCTGCACAGCTGTATGACCTGCCGATAGTGACCCTTGGCGGTTTCAGAGAGAGTACCCAAAAGATTCTAGCACGATACAGCGAAACCTCGTGGCACACCGAAGAAAGACGCAAGGAAGTGATTGACGCCCTTCTAAGAATCAATCGAGGCGTGGGAGCCCTAACACCAGAGGTGGAGGATACAATTCATAGGCTGTTCAACGGAGCAATTGAAGCAGCACATCAGTCAGTTGTTATGGGCGGTCCAGGATATGTATTGAATAAAGCTGCAGTAGCGCATAGAATTGCTCTTCTGAACTCTAACCAAGAAAGCCCGCTTGGTTGTTTCTTTTGCGTAGCAGATTATGATATTGTTCAGACTGAACTCACTAACATCAGAACTCCGAATATGGGACAAGAAGGAACTCTGATCAACATGCCAGTTTCAGGGGAATATGAACATTCTCCAGTCAGTGCCATTCCTCTTCCACGCACAGGTTGGTACTCACAGGTTGAAGAGAACATCCGATCGAACTACCATCCAATATTCAAGGAACTTGAGGGGAGTACAAGAACGCTTATGGAAGAACGGCTTGAACAGGCTCTCTCTGTCACTCGTTGGGCATATAGGAACTCAAATACTATCGGTGAATGGGCCACAAGAATCCTTGGTCGACTATTCAACATCGAAGGCAATTTGGGAATTCCATTGCTGCCCGCCTCAGATTCCGCAATCAGAAGCCTTCTTGTAGAGGGATTTGAGTTTCTTCTCGCAGAAGAAAACAGGACTCGATTTGTCAAATCCCATAATGAGTCAACAGACAAGATCAGATCTCACGGGATGAATCCCGGAAGTACTGAGAGAAATGACTCATATGTTCCTTTCTTCTATGAGTGTCCGAACAAGGGCTGTCACCGTGCAAGAACTGAGCTATATTATGACCAGAAAGGGAATTTGGCGACTCTATCAGGCAAGTGTCCGCAGTGTGGAGAAAGAATAGAAATAGAGATCAACGTAGACCATCCATCTCTTGCAGAACATTCTGAATGGATGTCACCTAGAGTGGACTCCAGGCAGATTGTAATCGATACCTTGCTTCCAGTAGTGACACATGTTGGTGGTGGTGGAGAGACTGCGTACTATGCTCAAGTCATCCCAGCAGCTCGAGCGCTTAGAATTCCATTTCCTGCATTCGTAAAATATCCCAGGGTCTATTTCAACACTCCGTGGAATGAAGCACTTGCTAAGCAGTTGCTGGAAAAGGAGCTCACTCCAATCCAGCGACAGGACATGTTCAAATTGACAGGCAAGATAGCAAGATTCAGAAGAAAGAACAGATTCGAGGAAATGAACAAAACCGTAGAGGAGTTTGGAAAATTCCTTCTCGAATCCCATTCGCAGCTGAAGAAAGAGCTCGAAGAAGTCTCAGCAACGCTTCAAAAATCACCTACGGATGAACTTCGATTCACTCGTCTCGATATTGAGAGATACTTAAGCTGGGCATACGGCGAATATACTGAGGACAAGATGGGGCAGGAGGTTTCATGGTCATGGATAGAATGGTCTCTTAATTCCAGTTTCCCAGATCTCTTTGGGCCTTATGCCCGAGCCTATGTTCCCGAGATGAAGAATGGTGCAACCCTGTTTATCAACTTCATAGTCTAGAAGTGACTCATAGGTTCTCTGACAGAAGTTTCCCAAGGCGCTCAATGCCTTCCGTGATGAGGTCCGGAGGGACGTAGGAGAAACCTAGACGCATGGTGTTCACTTCTGGTCTACTGGGTTCCAGTCCGTTTCCATCCTCGTGCAACGAATAGCCACTGATTGGGTAAAAGGCAACTCCTGGAACGTAGATGATGTCATTAGGAATACCAACCTTCTCCATGAAGACACTACTATCAAACTCCTTTTCACTCTGCCACCAAACGAAGAATCCTCCAGTTGGATCAGTTCTTGTGCCAGCTGGAAACGAATCATCAATCGCCTTTGCCATGGCTTCGTATCTCGTCTTATACTGGGGAATGCCCTTTCTCATTGCATCATCGATATGATGCTCATAGTACTCATTGAGGATACGCTGGACAAGACTTGCAGTGCATAGGTCAAGGTAGCCCTTGTCCTTGAGAACCTCGTTTCTCACGTTGGTTGGAAGTACAGAATAGCCTACTCGTAATACAGCAGCTTCCTTACTGCTAGTACCCAAATAGGCCACACGCGCGTTGTCTTTGTCAAGAGACTTGATTGGCTTCGGATTCTTCTTGAACTGAATTTCAGCATATGCCGCGTCCTCAAGCAGCAGTATGTTGTGATTCTCGCATATGTCGTAGAGAGCTTGCCTTCGCTTCATGGGTACAGTGGTTCCCTTTGGGTTGTCACTGTCAGGAACTACATAGAGAAGGTCAGGAGTCTTTCCAAACTCCCGCTTTGAAATAAGAACTGCCTTCTCTGCATATTCAGGGATAATTCCATCCAAATCTGTTGGAATGGTGATTACTCTCGCGCCAAGCTTGACAGCGGGACCAAGGAATCCAAGATATGCAGGTGAGGGAGTTATTATCACATCTCCAGGATCAATCAGTGTATCAAGAAGGGCGTATAGCGCCTGTTGAGACCCATTTGTTACTGATACGGATTCGTATTCTGTTTCATAATCGATAGGAATACCACGTATCTCACAAAGACGCTTAGCAAGTGTCTTTAGGAAATATGGCTGCCCACCAGTAGGACCATAGTTTAGATCTTCCAAAGCAAGTTTGGGATCCTTCTGATATTTCTCACCAAGGTCAATCATTATTCTGGCGAAGGTATCAGTGGGAACAATACCAGGTTTGCCACCAGCAAAATAGAAATCCACCTTGTATTTCAGGAGTGCACGAATCTGTGACTCAGCTATAAACGACGTCCAAGTCGCAAAACTATAACCTGACTCATTTGCCATTGAAACCGCTCCCCGAGTCTATAGGGTGGATGACCACCCGGACCAAACGAACTCAGGATGTACATATCTGAGCATGAACAGAAATGTACGTTCGTTGTGGAGGATGTTAGGATTTCCCTTTATCCTTTACTGACTTCAAATAGGATTTGACGCCCTTAGTTGCGCCCCAGTGTACATATGTGTGCGTTAATCAATGGGCAGGTCTACTTGCTCTCGGCCGCAAATCTGGCTGCTACAGAAGAGGGATCTTCAGCCTCCACTATGGACCTCACTACAACTATGTAGGTAGCACCTGCATCCCTTGCATCCTTGGCACCACCACCCTGAATCCCAACACCCGGACTGATTATGGGGACCTTCTCACCAAGGATGGACTTGATTTCACGGATTTTATCGGGATAAGTAGCCCCGACTATCACTCCATCTGAGCCCCAGCGCAATGCCCTTTCGGCAAAGACTTTGTATAGGAACTTACGAGTCTTATTATCGACGAATACCTCCAAACCATATCCTTCATTGGCAGCAGGATGTGACATGTAGCAGAGGGTTATCACCCCACGGTCGCGATGCCGCGCCATTTCATAGACGTTGTCGAGTCCACCTTCCCAGCCCACCAAGGGATTTGCGATGATGGCATCAAAACCTGCATCAAAGTAGTACTTCGCTATGTGGAAATTCGTGTTGCCAATGTCATTCATCTTGCAGTCCATGATTGCCGTCAATCCAAAATCATGAATTGTATCAATGATCCGAGACACTCCATCAAAGAGACCAAGAGGAAGAACAATCTGACGATTGAACTTGAATGCAATGGCATATTCTGCAGTTTGGGATACGATTTGGATAGCGCGTTTTTCCAGTTTCTCCTGTTCCTGCTCACGGGCATGTCGGTCCAGGCCAACAAGGTTGGTGGTCAAGTCTATTCCTATAATAAGCCTGCTTTTACGTACAAACGATGCAGCCGCGAGTTTTCGAGCGTATGCTTGTTCACCCATGAACTCCAACTCCTAGTGGTATGGTTAGCTCATGCACACTTATATGAAATACGGGTTCAAAAATCAACGGAGAAGCAGACTTGAGCCCCGATTGGATGATGTCTAGAATTGCGGTTGTAACGATTGCCGTACTCGGCCCTGTCTACTTTGTCCTATTAGTGGCACTTATGCCCTTTCAGCTGACACCTTTTGATGATGTTCTATTCAACCGAATCTTCCATTATGTAGTGGTTCCAGTAGTATTTTCGGCGCCTTGGCTTGGGATAATCTACAACAATCGATATCGACTGGCAAATACGTTTCATCTCATGAATGAAACTACAGACGCAGTTCCTCTCAGATGGCGTGTCTTCTACGGAACCAATGCTGCATTTGTTGTGGTCTTCTTCGTTTTGCCACTGGTCACTGCACCATTAGCCATCGTAGGAGGTCTAGTCATAGCTGGACACGTATTTTACAGAATTGGCGTTGGGAAGCTTGGAGGCGGAAAGCCTGCAGCGTTTTTGGGTGCGCTGGTAGCTATTGCGCTTTGCATTCTGCCTATAATCGTTATGATAGAGTTCATTCCGAACTATCTTCAGGTTTGGGAGACCATTCTTAGTGCATGGAGCACACTGTGGGTTGACATAGTCTATGCAGTATCTCAATGTCTAGTCAATGCATTGAACTTCGGGGCGCCAATCTACTTCATCTATTTCGCGGCTGGCGAATACGACAGAGGGCTATATGGGCGACTGTATACTAGGACGCCCTCTGGCTGGATCAGATTCGGTGAGGCTGTAATATTCGCAGTGTTTCTATACTTGTATCTCCCTGTTGTGGTTACCCCATTCGGGTTCAGTTTATTCCTTGGGCTAGACCAGATCTTCACGCAATACATAAACTGGATCTCATTGGGAATAATGGGGATCATGATATTGGTGAAGTTTGGTCTCGGAGTGAGTGACAATAGCACCCTTGGTGGACCCTCGAACATCCTAATAGTCGGTGCCTTCCTCATTGTTGAGATAGTCAATAAAACGAATCTGGTTCTAAAAACGATTATAATATGGCTTGCCTTCCTAATATTCTCTGGAGTCAGCCTTGTGAACTATGTAAGGGCGTCCCCTCGGGAGATGTACTGATTGTATAGGAATCCAACGCCCACGGTAGACGTGGTGGTATGGAACGGAAGCAGTGTGGTTCTCATTCAACGGGGACACGAACCCTTCGAAGGAAAATGGGCACTTCCTGGTGGATTTGTAGACTTCGGTGAATCAGTAGAAGCCGCTGCATTGCGAGAGGTGAAAGAAGAAACGGGTTTGACTGCTTCACTTCTGGCTATTCTTGGGGTATATAGTGCTGTGGATAGAGACCCGAGAACCCATACAATGAGCACCGTTTTCATTGCGGAGAGCGAGGCAGAAGCTCCAACAGGCGGAGATGATGCCGCAGCAGCTAGATGGGTTAGACTGGACCATGTTGTCACGAAAGATCTTGCTTTCGACCATGGGCTCATACTCGACGATTTCAAGAGATGGCTGAAGAAAGACGCTACGTTCTGGTCAACAAGAGACCGCTAAATATCCAGAATCTCGATCTTATCAGCGAGCCTGATAATGGCCAAGTAGAATTTCAGCGGTTCTGATTGAGGTACGTTCACAAATTCAATTTCTTCCTTCTCCCTACTGGAATAGGATAGGAAGTTACCTGCAGGAGCCTCATCAGTAACAGTATAGATCCATAGTGGCAATCCGTATAATTCGTAGTAACCATGGTGTGAAATCATCGTTCCGAAGACATGCTTACCCTCGTGCTCAAAGTAGAGCATGCTTGGCATCCTATCTCGTTGGGCTGATGATCCCAATAGCATTCGAGCAAGATCAGTCAGCGATTCCAGTTTCAGATTAACAGGGGATCTAACATCATCCTTGCTCATTTTGCACACCTACACGACGGCGTCAGTATCACCTTATAAGGCTAGGCTTAGGTCTCTCTAACTCGCACAAGTCTGTAACGGAGGCCATTAAGGGAGCTGCCTCTTTCTTGCTCTCGCTAGTCACAACTACCGAAACGCAGGCTAGCATTCCACTGACACCGATCGACAGCCCAGCACGAGTACCATCTTTTCTTAGAAGCACATAAGAGAAGCCGCCCTCACTCTTTACGGAATCCAGTGTCATGCCAGAACTCACTAGACTCTGAATGACTAATTCGACAAGCTGCTTGGGATCCATATCGATCCTAGATATCGCGATAGAATCTCTGAATTTGTTATCTGCTGCGAAGAGAAATTCGTGAGGCGTTTCCGAATAGAGAATCTTTCGCGTGAGTGCCTTCTCAAGCAATGTTCTTGATAGAACTCCAAATTCCCTGATGCACACCTCCATTCCCTCTATGGTGACAGGCTCGTATGATGCAGTTACTCCGCTCTCTGCCCGTGGTAACTCCCATTTCAAATTAGAGGAAGAGGCTTCTGCTCGAGGAGCAGATTCATCGGTTATTGTGATATCCTGCATTCTAGCATCGAAGTACTTCTCTATGTACTCGTGCATCCAGTTGTCAAGCAGTGCCCAATCTTCTTTGCTTAGTTTCAGTGGAGGACGCGGTATTACTGGTAGCTCCACAGTTTCCTCTTTTTCCAGCTGCGAAGGTTCTAATTCAATTTCCAGCTCATCTTCACCAAGTTCCAAGTCGGCGGATCCCTCATCTCCAATTGACTCACTAGGGATCATCAACCGAACAGCCTCGAAAAGGGATGATAGTCGGTCAGTTCCGCCGTGCTGTGAAATTCGTGGGCGAATCTGAGTGATGAATCCACGTTTGTTCTCGGTGGTTTGATCAAAGACAATTGCAACGCCGCGGGGCAGACTACTGATGAATACCTTGTCCCTAAACTTAAGAGGCATGACTGCTGGAGCCCTCTGCTGAAGCGCTCGAATATCAGCCTCATGTGAGAGAGAATGTGACAGAATAATGTCAGCCTGAGAGATGGCTTCATCTGCAACAGCTGATGGTTGCTGAGTACAGAGAACCAAGCTACATCCGAATCTTCTGCCCAGCTTTGCATAGCCAACTATGGCATCCTTTGCAGGAGTATTACCAGACTTCGGAACAAGAGTGTGTGCTTCGTCGATGATGAGCCAAGTTGGAGGTAGCTCCTCTCTGGCACTAGTTCCCTCATCCGTCCAGGCCATTCTGTAGGTAAGAACCTGTCTACAAAGCATATTCGTCAGGATTGCAAGGACTGTGTCAGCCTCTGATCCAAGGGGGGCAACATCGATTATCGTGATTCGCCCCGCGACTGCTAGGTCTTGGGCACTTGTTCCGCTTGGATGAAAGACACCTAGTCGGTCTGCGCGCTTCAGGCGTTGAATCATAGCTGTTCGTGTAGCGGGTTGATAGAGGTCAAGAATTGTGGGATTGGTTTCTATGCAGGCGATCATATCCTTGATGCTAAAATCGCGTTTAAGAGAAACCTTGCTGCCGCTTTCTGTGACATATCCTCTGCGAAGACTATCAAGAACCTCTCCAATCAAATTGTCCATGGCGGTGCTTAATGTCCCGCCTCGTTCCAACACATAACCCCAATCTGCTGCGGTCAGCTCTCTGGGAGAAATGGCAAGGGGAAACAGCCGAGCGCGCTGTTTCACTTCATCAGGAAGACCTATGTAGGTTCGGCGTGGAATATAGACTGAAACAGGAAAACCTCTTGCTTCTAGATTCCACTTTCTCAGAAGACTGTCCTGATCCTCATTTGGTTCAACACACTGACGAAAAACGTCAACAGTATCAATCACAACGGCAGCAACCTCGATTTCTCGCCGCTCCATAGCTCGGGCGAGCTCTTCAGCGATTATTCCCAGCGTATAGCTTTTGCCGGAACCTCTTTTTCCAGCCACAAATAGTACATGGGGACTAATCAAATCGAGTTGGACAGGCATTCCTAACAGTGATTCAAGAATATCATCTGCTGATTCTGCTATTGCTCCAATCAATCCTAGTCCCGCATGATGGTATTTCGCATGGAACCCCTCAGACCGTCCAATCACAACCCCAGAGCCGGGATCAACCAGAAGGTCGAGAGGATCTCCAACTCGGGGGTAGAATGCTAGTGCAGATTTGGGAATAAGGCTCACGGGCTGGTCAGACAGGACTAGTTCGTCTTCAGCCGGCGGCATTGGATCTTCTGAGTGGTGGTCTTCGTCCAAAGAGCTCCCTCAAATGCAGCTAAACAGGAAGCCGGATAAAGCTTTGTTCTTTGGCGCGTGAAGAAGAAGGACTTGGGACACAAGACTAAAATCGAGTTTCGAGCTGAACAGAAGCATGAAAGACCAGATTCGAGATGGAGATTTCGTATACATCCACCTTGACAGTAAAAGGAACTGGATACGCAGAGTGGAAAAAGGAGAGGAGTTTCACTCCAATAAGGGAATAATCAAGTTCGACGACATCATTGGAAAGCCCTTTGGAATCAGGGTGGAAAGTCATTCTGGAACGGTCTTTCAGATTCATCGTCCAAGTCAAACGGACATTCAGATATCAATGGGGAGAAACACTCAGATAGTGTATCCAAAAGATGCAGGCACCATACTGATCGAAACGGGGGTTGTAGCTGGCTCAAGAATTGTTGAATCCGGAACAGGATCAGGAGCACTGACAAGCATATTGGCGAGAGCCGTGGGTCCGTCGGGGCATGTGTATACCTATGAGATTCGAGAGGATATGTATAGAGGGGCAAAGAAGAATCTAGACCGGTATGGATTACTGGAAAATGTCACCATGCATAACAGAGACATCTTGGAGGGAATAGAAGAAGAGAATCTGGACGCTATCATTTTTGATTTAGCTACGCCTTGGAACTTGGTCAACGAAGCGCATAGAGTACTTAGACCGAGTTGTATTCTAGCAAGCTACAGTCCGACAATAGAACAATCAATGAAAGTATGCAAGGCACTTGGCGAAGGAGGAAAGTGGGGCATGATTAAGACTCTTGAAGTCCTTCAGAGGGAGATCATGGTCAGAGAGGAAAGAACCAGACCAACAACATGGATGGTTGCTCATACAGGATACATGACCTTTGCCAGGTCAATCTCCAGTACCTAAGGAAGTCCCCCGACTAAAACTTTATATCCATTCATACAGTCTGTTGACTGTCGATTGTTTTTGTCGATTATTGACGGAATGTGTCGGTCATCGCCATGTCTTATCGTCATAAGAGAACTTCCTTTGCAAAGAGTCCAAGAGACCTACTAGGTAACATAATGAGGCTGGGGCTAATCTCCTACGAGCTGTCAGATGTCACAGCAAGACAAGACGCCGATTCAGGAAAGAGCAAAACAGGAGAGAAGAGGATAAACGCGCTTCCAGAAAATGCTGAGGATCTCCCTGCAGACATTGAAGCAGAAATAGTCCTTCCCCCAATGAATGAGATTGAAAATGATCTTTGTGACCATTATGTTCTGGCTCGTGAAGTAAAATTCGAGGTTGAAGAGGTTAAGGAGGTCTTCGAGAAGAAGAAGAAAAGACGAAACTACATTGAGTTCAGAAACGCTTACGAGAAGGGGTAGGTGAACAGAGGATGAACAATAGTGTGGAAGACCTCAAGGATGAAATCCAAGAGCTTAGAGAAACTGTCCTCGGCCTAAGAAGAACCGTAGGAGAACTCACAGTGCAGTTGGAGAAGACAGAGCCTGTTCAAAATAAGCCCAAGGAAGAAGGATTGTACAAAGTTATTTCTAATCAAAGAATCTGTGTTGAGGGAGACCTTAGCTGGACAAGACTAGTGAAACATCTGCAAGATGCCGACCAAGGATTGACCGCAACCGAAGCAGCATCGCGGTGGGGTAGGTCACGCTCACGAACTAGTGAAGTGCTCAATAAGCTTGCCAACAAGGGTCACGTCGTCAAGTACCGGGATGGTAGAAAGATCAGATTCAGATGTCTTGAAGACTGACTTCATGGGCCGCTTCTTAGTAGTGCACATTTCGCACCCTAGGTATTCTTAAGTATAGCATCTAGTACATAGCCTTTAGCGATTCGCAATAGGAGTTATGTCCGTTGACTAACCAGGCGCCAGGCAAGAAGAACGACGAAGCCGACTTCGAGGATGTTGAGGTGTACACAAGCAAACTGTACGAACTCAACATTCAGGCACAGGATGCCGTGAGGGATTTTTCTCTTCACGATATTGACGATGAAGAGGGGATAGAACTTAAGCGAATTGCTATGCACGATGCATACACCGAGCTCTATGATGCGATTGCCAAGTTTAGCGATGAAATTGGCAGCGAGGAATTCGACATCGAGTACCTAAGAAGCAGACTTCCTCAAGCTGAAGATGAGGCAAAACAACAGATTGAAAATGCGCTTAGCGAGCTTCTGGCAAAGGCTCAGCAGAATCTTGCAGATGTGTGGATGTCGTTAGTACTTGCTTGGTTACATCAGGCTGCAGCTGCAAGCGGACCCTTCACCGAAGAAGATAATGAGGAGAAGAGGAGAAGTGCTTCAAGTCATCTTGCCGACGTATATACCATGCTTGAAAAGCCCTTCTCTGCTGTGCCTCAGAAGATCGATGGTACTCAAAAGCTTCGTCGAGTTGCCTTGGGAGACAAGGCCTATCAGCTAATGTGTGAAGGCAGGGGTGAAAAAGACAGAGACCTAGCAGATTTGATGGGAAGCAACAAGACTGCAGAAGCGGAATTCTATGATGAGTTTCTTAATGAGCTAATAGGGCAGGAAAGTACATTTCGACAAGCGTTCAATCCCTTTGATGAGCTAATTTGGCGAAACATCCTAAGCTCCTTCATTTTTGAGCAGGCCACTGACCTGTACAATGAGTCAATTCCACACTTTGCGAAGAACAAGAAGCAAAACAAGCAGAAGATAGGCAAGATTAAGGCATGGAAACAGAACACCGCAGGTTTAAGTGAAGTCTACCTAGCGATGACTTACAATGACATTGCTGATGCACAAATGCGTGCGGGCAATCTCGAGGATGCCTCAAAGCTATACCACATCTCATCTGATGCATTTGGAAGGGCAGAGAAATGCTTTAGGAACTCACTTCAACTTCAGGCAAATGCCACACAATCCGCTAATGATAAGGATCATAAGATGGCTCAATCCCTTTTCTGTAGAGCTGAGGCATCAGTTCAAACACTATCCGAATTGATGAAGCTGAACAACAAGCAAGAATCGTCTGCAATTCTTAAGGAGATTTTCAAGGACCTCAGGAAGGCCGAGAAGCTATCAAAGACAAGAGAATTAACTGGTGCCATCAAGGCGAATTTGACCACATTTTCGTTTGTAGAGAATCTCCTGAAGAAGAGGTTTGATGACCTAAGTGCAATACGAGACCAAATTGAATTTGCCAAAGAGATTAGAAAAACCACCTTGATTCAGAGTGTAAGTAAAGCCTTAGATGAAGCCGGCTCAAACTTGGGAGAGAATGCCATTGATTCCCTTGAAGCAATACGCGAGGGACTAGATAATCTTGGCATTCTACTCAGCCTAGAGGTGGATGATGAAGAAATTGGCTATCTTAGGAACAAAACGATTGCATTGGTGAACAACGTCAAGTATGTCATTCAATTCCAGCTCAGTTCAAAACTTGAGCAGAGCGTCAAATTCATACAGTCCCGAATTCTTGAGAATCTCCATGCCGCAGAAGCAGCCTCATACTACAAGGTCATCGGAGAGAAGGCACAGGCCAGTGAGCTCACAGATCTTGGCAGACTTGCATTGGCAACAGCCTATGCATCAGAGGCGCAAGTCTACGCTAGGCAAACAGAACAGTGGTCATTCAGAACCCAGATGGAACGTATAGGTTACTTCAAGCAAATGGATGATGAGCTTGGGCAGCTTGAAGATGAGGAGAGTATGGACGACGCAATGGAATCTCATGACACAACCCTGTCCAGAATAAAACAGGCCATCGCAGCCTTCGACTCGGCTGCCAATGAGCTTGCCAGTGTTAGAGATGAGGAGATTAGAAAGAGGAACAATGTGGAAGCCCAAGTCCGCCAACTTCAAGCTGTAGTGATGAAATTTAGGGGTGACCTAAGAAGAATCCAGGGTGCCAAGAATGATTTTCTTGCTGAGGTGTCATTTAGGGCAGGCGACATATCCAAGGCGAAAATTCACTATTCAAATGCGAATGACGAGTTAAGGGAGGCAGTCGGCAATTACAATACGGCTGCGCAAGTCTTTCAGCAAAGCGGAGATGCTCAAGCGGCTCAAACAGTTGATGGCAGAGCAAAGACAACCGATATCCTTGCGCGCAGCATCTGGGACAATAGGCAACGTCTTGAGAGAGACCAAGAACCAAATGAAAAGGGAGATGCTGAGCTTTCAGCCTTGTACATGGGAGGCGGCTAATACTGTCGCGGTTCATGTGAGAGCATACGACTGATCAGGCGTCCGCGTTAGGATTGGATTGGTGTATATCCTATTTGTCTTGAAGGGGGCAAAAGCAACTCCGCCTGCATGGTAGAACTTGCTAAACCACTCGACAAAGTGCAAACGTAGTGTGTGCATGAATGCCAAAAGGCCCTCCAGAATTCCAACAATGAATGTGCCAATAATCGCTCCGAGCAGAGGGAGGTATGCAGGGCCCCATGTTTCAGTGGCATCATTGAATACCTCATGTGGAACAATCTCCACGCCAAGAATAGACACTGCAGGGAAAGGAATCTCAATAATCGCAGGAATCATGGAGAAGAACACTCCACTGAGAATGACATGAACCGAGTTCAGTGCGAATATTCGTGCGTAGCTGACTGTGTGGCTAATCATTCCTATTGCATATTCAAGAAACACGACAGCGCCATCCATTCCGCCCTTGAAGGAGGCGACGGCCATTGTTATCATGGGCAAAATGAGTGTGAGCACTGTAAAGGAGAGAGGAGCTATGCCACTGGGGATATACACGCCGTTATTTCCAATTCCGTAGCCGATGCCAGCTATGGGAATCCAGAGATAGACTTGCTCTCCTGGGTCTGCATTGAACCACGCGTCAATACTGCCATAGCTCACTCCAAATATCAGATTAATAAATCCCAAGTATAGAATCAAATAGGAAATCGCAACCATCGCTTCCCTACGCTCATGGTGTTTGATTCTATTGTACAAATTAAGCAGAATGCCAAGAAGAATATGGATAACACCTATTTCGATGGATAGTTTTAACATATGGGCAGATCGGTAGGGATTTTCTACGGGATGCCCATGATCGAGCAGAAGGTGGCCTTCAGCATCAAGCAAGTAGTAAGAGAAAGTTGGCCATAGGGGTTCGATTACTGTCTCAGCACCAAAGAAACTTCCAAATAGAAAGCCGCCGACCATGGCAAAGATTCCCATCAAGATTAGGCCTTCAGCACCCGATTGTAGGTAGCCCAGTATTTGTCCCCAATCATCGCCTCTGTTTCTAGACCGCCATGCCGCTAGTCCAATAAGGATAATCAAAAATCCTTGACCTACGTCTGAAAAGACAAATCCAAAGATAATCGGGAAGGACAAGAACATTAGCTTTGTGGGATCTAAGTCATGCTTTGAGGGAGTGCCATAAGCGTAAACGACATCTTGCGTTGGTTTCATGAATTTGGGATTGTTCAAATAGGTGGGAGACTCATGTTCTGCAAAATCAGGATACTCAAATTTGATATCCAACGCAGGGCCAACAACGCTTCCAATAATTGACTCAAATTCATCTTCTGTTCCAGAGGGGATCCATCCCCATGCTTTGACGGACTGCTCGGTGTAGACTAGAAAGGCCTTGGCACCAATCCTTTTGCTCTCTATGTCAAGAAGTTCCCAAGCGGCAAGGATGCGCGGCTTCCATTCGCGTGCAATGATTCTCTTTCTTGCGTCAATCTGATCAAGTTCGGCTTTGAGTTCGGCAATCTTCGTAGTGGCCTCGTCAGCAATATCTTCTGGGCGACCATCTGCTGCTATTGGAGTGCTAAATGACTCAAACTCCATTGCTGTGAGAATCCGTTCAACAGCGTTTCTACGATCAATTGGTACACTTAGAGTTGCGACTGCAACACCTCGCTTTAACGGCACGTGATTCATCACGTAGGCATCTTCTGTAACTTCCTTCAGACTCCACTCAAGCTGGCTCACTCGCCCCTGTGGAATCACGCCTGCTGTGGTAAAGGTAAATTCAGTCATCCCAAGCATGGATGGATCAATGCCAAGGGGTTTCAAAGAAACTACTACATCATGTATTGCCAATTGCTTGTCGAGTTCCAATCGGGTAGCGGCATAATCAGCATCCAGCTCCACGATTTCCGGCTCCACCGAACGAATTACTTCTGAAGCATATTCAATTATGTTTTGAATGCTAGATTCATCAATGTCGATACGGGAACCAATCCCACGTCCAAGTTTGATATCAAGAGAGGCCAGGATCTTCTGTAGCCTTTCGAGGGCAGCAAACACGCTTTCTTCATCTCGAGATCGCTTCACCTCAATGGCTGCTGCCTGATGAGTCACATCGATGAATTCGAAGAGGCCAAATTGATCGAGTGCAAGCAGAAGCTCTCTTTCCAAATCCCGATGAGTCACAACTCTGGCTACCAGCATCTCGGCTGGGCTCATTCTTAGTCCCATAATGTTCCACCGTAGAGCATCACCAGAACATACCAAAATGGGAGGCGTTTCGAAGCAATAATCTGGTAATGAATTGGCCCTCTCTGCATAAGATAAACATTATGAAATGAAATCACTAATTCATGTTTAACAAATATAGCCCAATCTTTATCAATACTTGAGATTGGAAATCCTTGTCTAGGATTTCTTGAGGAACCAGCCATGTGTGCGGCGCATGAACAAATCGGTCAGATACATGAGGCTGAGGTCTCTGCAAAGAAAGAGGTTGGTGTAGCCGAAAAGCGCGCTAAGGAAATAAGGGAGAAAGCGGATAAGGACGCAAAAGAGATTATCACAGCTGCTCAGAAAGAGGCGCAAATGATTCTGCAAAGACACTCGAATGGCCTCCAAGATAGGAAGAGGGAGATTGAGCAAAGTACTCTGAACGAGTCCGAGAAGATTACGAAGCAAATAGAGAAATCTGCACGTGGAAGATTTGATGACGCAGTAAAGCAAGCCGTTCGGATGATTACTGGAGTGGATGAGCAGGATGGAAGGCGTTGAGAATATCATAGACATAATCAAAGCCAAAACAACCCAACAGACCGACAAGATTGTTGCTGATGCGAATGCATACAAGAATGAGCGAATCAAACGTGCCAAGGAGCAGGCAAAGACCATTGTTGAGAAGGCCACTTCAAGAGCCGAAAATGAAACTCATTTGGAGGTTTCAAAGTATCAAGCGGGCGCAATTCTCAAACATAAGTATATGATTCTCAATACGAAAGAATCCATAATGAAAGAGGTCCTAGATAGCGCATGGGACCAAGCGATGAAGAAGGTTGGCAAAGCCGATTACAAAGTAATCCTAACCCGTCTTGCTGTGTATGGAGGCGCAACCCTCAATGTTGATGAGATAGAGATTCTTCTTCCCGATGGCATCAAATCCACAGTGGATGAAGAAGAGGTAGCAAAGGGAATTGAAGAGCGGATCGGGAAAAAGACGAAGGTCAAAATGTCCAAAGAAAAGATTCGAGCTTCAGGTGGACTTATCGTACGAGCTACCGATGGGACCAAGTGGGTGGATAATACATTCGAAGCAAGACGAGAGAGGAGAGAAGAAGATATCCGCGATATGATTGCTTCGGTTCTCTTTGGGAAAGAAGAAAAATCTTAGAGAGAACGGGTGATATCGCGTCCATCCCTAGGTGACATGTTCTACTTCCTAGACCAGAGTACCAATATATCCCACTAAGAGGAAGGCAATAACAAATCCGTAGATTGCAATGGCTTCGATGAAAACAACGTAGAGAATACTCTTACCAAAGGTCTCTGGTTTTTCAGTGATTGCACCGAGAGCTGCGGCTGATGCAGTACCCATTCCAACGCCACCACCGATACCAGCAAGACCAATCGCCAAACCTGCTCCAATCGCAAGGCCAAGGATTGCCAAACCATTACCTTCGGTCTGCAATGGCATAAAGCCAGGATTGGCGGGCGTACCCAAAGCATGCAAAGTAGAGGGGAGGTTGAACGTGACAAGAGCCACCATTACAAATAGGAATCCTACAAAGCCCAAGATAAATATGAAAAGGCTGCTTGTCCGCGTATCGATCTTCACTGAATTCCATCCTCCAATTACCAAATTGTGATCATTCTTCTAATGTTGTCTGCTGCCATTCCTCTTTCTAAACCTACCGCAATAGACCGAAGGTTGCGAATTTCATAGTGCTTCAGGCTAAAGAAGCCAAGAATAGTACCTATGTGAAAGGGGTATGCAGTGAGCTGGAGTTTGACACGCATGGCGATGTAGTCTTCAATTGCCAATTCCAGTTCGGAGATGTCGTTGGTTTCTTCGTACAAACGTGCCAGTCTGCCAGCAAGCTGTGCGTAACGTGTTTCGTTGAGTTTGTTTATGGCTTCTCTCCAAGAAGGGCTATTCATTATCGACTCTGTCAGTGCATTTCGAGTGAATCGAATCATTGACATCTCGATAGCTCTGGTGTCTAGTTGAAGAGCCAAAGCTCGAATCATTGTAAGGAGATTTCGCAGGTCCACACGGGCCTCCAAGACATCAAGGGCTCTTTCCCTATCTTGTTGCGGAAACTTCTTCAGCACTTCAAGAACGGAACGGAGATACCATTCTTCGACGGCGACCTCAAGAGGTGCCGTTGAGTCAAGCTCTTCATACGCTGGCAACCGTGTTAGAAGAGCGATTTTTGGTTCCCAGTATGGCATCATCTCAATGGCACGATTCACAGAGCCCTGATCAACAAGAGACTCGAACTCCTGTGTCTGACTGGGGGATGTGGGGACAAGGTATGCCAGTATCTCATTCCTATCAAGACCTACATGCAGCCCTCGAAGGATAGACTTGATATTCTCTGCCAAGAACATATCAAGGTAGGTTTCTGTAAAGGCCCGAGCCTTTCCTGTAAGTGTTCGAGTTAGGCGATAGCTCACATCTGCATAGTCCTTTGCCAGAATCTGACCAAGCTCTGCAGCATTGGGAACTTCTTGTGGATATTCTCCGGCAATCAGTGGGCCGTAGTATGTTTCAGATAGGCCTCGTATGAACTCGACATAGCTGGGAGATTGCAGGAGCCTTTCATAATCCCCGACCGTTAGAAATCGCGCCTTTAGACCTCTTATTCGTGTGTTAACATATGCGTATTCACTTACTGCACGAAAGGCCATTTACTTGCCCATCCAAATAAACAGGTAAAAGAGGGAACAACGAGCATCTTCCGAGAGGATGATATAAGGTTGACGACATAGGGCCTTGGTCTTCACTCACCTCAGTAGAAGAATTCAAATAACCGGTGAAGTATTTGTTGATGGGAGATAACCATGACTGACGAGGCCAGCACATATACGAAAAGAGATGTCTTTGACCTGGGCAGTATGTTCAGAAGCTCAGCAACCATATCTTTTGTGATACAAATCGCAGCTGTCATTCTTATGATTGGGTCCTTGATCGCCTTTGCGATTGGAGACTTGTTTCTTGCTCTAAACGATGAACTGAAGGTACTTCTGTTTCTGATCATATCCATTCTCTTTCTAGCCATGTTCCTGGCTGCAATCAGCATCTTTGTTAGATTCTCCAGACGTATTGGAAACACAGTCGTGGGTCCAGGCATTGAGCAGGTGCGATTCGACACTCCCGGGGTAAAGGGAGTTGTCATTCTCTACGGAGTCTTGGTGGCCTTGATGGCTATTCTGGGAATCTATGGCTGGTACCTGATTGACATCTACTATCTGACACCCTTTGCTGCTTCCTTTAACTCCATATCACTCAGAATCTTTGGACTTGCATTGGGAGCTTTCTTCATTGCTTTTCTGGTTCAGATAATCATAGCAGGTGTTGGTAGAAGCGCAACGAAAGTGATAATCGAAGTGCTAGATGCAGACGATGATGAGGAGTTTCTCAGGTAGAATCAGAGATACCCATCCTGTCTGAGAAATCAAACTCCTCATAGATTTCTTCAAGAGGCGGACTCCAAGTTCGCTTCATCGTTGACTGTTGGTCCATTCGATCATAGTATCCAACTGTCACATATACACTGTAAATGCCAAAAAGGAAGCCGACTAGGAGACCCCCTAAAGACCCCCATAATGCACCCTGAGGGCCCCACCATGTAGAGCCGAGATAATTCCCAATGGAGAGCATGATGATTATAGAACAGGGAAGCTCAGAAGCCACTGCAAGCCATCGCCCAATTCCGGTCATTCCTGAAGATACTGAGTCGGTATCACTGCTCATGACAGTATTGTATCATCTAGCACGGATATAGCTGTTGGTTATTGTAGTTTAGCAGCTGTGCAGCTGAGCCAAGGCTTTTGTGTGGATTGTGCAATAAATTGCACAGGTTCAAGCTATGACGATGGACCTCAGATACGGAAATCGAACCATAAATCTCAATATCCCAGACAAAAACATCGCCGGGATGATAGAGCCAAGGAAAGCACATGTACTCTCTAACATCGACGAGGAATTGTCTAGAGTGCTTGCCAATCCTCATGGACCACAGCTTGAGGAGATTGTGAGAAGCAAGAGCATTTGTGTACTGGTAGAGGATCATACTCGTGATGAGCCACATTATGCCTTGCTTAATGCAATAGCACCACTTCTGAGGGACGCAAACAGAATACAATTCATTATTACCACTGGGTCCCACGAGGTTGAGCATCCTGGCAATCTTGAGATTGTAGAGCTGATCAGACGTGTAGCGCAGGATGTCAAGCTTGGCAATTTCGATATTGTGATCAACGACTGCCATAACAGCGAAATGACTCACCTCGGAGAAACTAGCCGTGGAACCCCTCTTATAGTGAATTCAGCAGCTGTAGGACATGATGTATACGTAGTGGCCGCTGATATGAAAGCGCATTATTTCGCTGGCTACTCTAATGCCCTCAAGAACTTCCTTCCCGGAATCTGTGCCTTTGAAACTATTGAAGCAAATCATTCAATGGCTCTGAATCCCAGCTCTACCTTTGGAAGGCATCCATACCATCCAGACCCTGATAGAAGAGACAACCCATTAGCCGAGGATATGAGAGAGGCCATGGAGATTATCACGAAGGATGCAAAGGTCTTCACTTTGTCAGTGATTACAGATGAAGGGAAGCTGATTTGGGCAGACGCAGGGAAAGTTGAACCGGTGGTGGCTGGAGGGATAGAGATTCTGGACGAAACAGCTAGCTTCATCGTTCAGCCTGTTTCAAGGATCATTGTTTCACCGGGAGGTTATCCGCAAGACAAGAGCCTGTACCATGCCCAGAGAGGCCTCGAACTCACAAAGAATGCTGTGGAAGATGATGGTGAGATTCTGTTCTTGGCAGAATGTCGTGACGGAGTTGCACCCCCTGAAGCGACAGAGAACTTCTACAATAAGCTAGTTGTTCCATTGGATGATGTCATTGCCTCCATCAGCGGAAAATACCATCTCTATGAGCATAAAGCGTACAAGTTTGCCGAGCTTCTCAAGAGAGTTGCCAGTATTAAGATGTACACTGAGTTAGAGAAGGATGTTGTAGAGTCAGCTCATCTGGAAAAGGTGACAAACCTGCAAAAGGTCATTGATGCATGGATAGAAGCGGATCCGGAAGTAAAGATTCTTGTTCTTGACAAGGCCAACAAGATTGCGGTCTATGCCAAGTGAGATATTGGCGTCAGACGCTTACCAGTGGATTGACTTTATTGCTTCATAGAGAGTTCTATATCGTGTGTATCCGGCATCGTAAATCGATCGCGTTTCATCCCTTGGATTGAGAGGCGTTAGCGGTCTGACCATGCAATCCGCTGTTTCAACGAGCGAATCATAGATACCGATGCCCAAATATGCAAGCATGGCCGCCCCCAATGCAGTTGCCTCTTCTATCTCTGTTCTAATCACAGGCTTGTTCACAACATCAGCTTGAATCTGCATCCAAGTTTCACTACGAGCGGCGCCACCGGTGACCCTCATCTCCCTCGCTGCAACTCCCAGGTCATTCATGACATCGAGATTTGTCTTAATCTCATACGAAACTCCTTCCAGAATTGCACGAATCAGATGATGACGTGTGTGTCCAAGAGCGAGCCCTGCGAAAATTCCGCGGGCATACGGATTCCAATAGGGAGCACCTGCACCTGCGAAGTGAGGAATATGAACAATTCCCTCCGAACCAGGAGGGACATCAGCTGCGCACTCTGTAATGACCTCGTAAGGATCAATGCCTCTTTCCTCTGCGATTTCTCTCTCAGGACTGCCCAGCTGGTCTCTAAACCATCGCAGTGCCGAGCCAGTTGTAAACATGCTAGCTTCGATGACAAAAGAATTAGGGACTACATGTCTACTGCAAAGCACGCGTCGTGAGGCATCTAGTTTCTTCTCTCTTGAAAATGCCAGTATGAAAGTTCCAGTGCCGGTTGTGGACTTCAACGAGCCAGGATGAACAACACCAACACCCAGAGCAGCACACTGCTGATCGCCTCCACCTGCCACAACAGGTGTGCCTGTCTCCAGTCCGCATACCTTTGAGGCTTCTGAAGAAACCTCGCCCAAGATTGTTCCGGATTGTACTGGTGTGGGAAGCTTTTCTCCAGGTAGTTCGAGAGCATCAAGCATCCTTTTTGACCACTTTGCCTGTTCTATGTCAAAGAGAAGAGTCCTGCTAGCATTGGAGAAGTCTGTTGTCATCGTTCCAGTTAGGCAGAACACAAGGTAGTCATGGACAAGGAGGAACGCATGTGCATCCTCGTATATTACGGGTTCATGTTCCTTGAGCCAGAGAAGCTTTGGCGCAGTGAAGTAGGGATCCACCGTAAGTCCAGTTATCGTGTAGACATCATTATCAGGGATCTGCTCCTTTATCCATTCGCATTGAGGAACCGTTCGCCTGTCTTGCCAGACGATTGCATTGTATAGGGGTCTCCCGTTCTCTCCAATTGGAACTACCGTTTCACGTTGGTTCGTGACGCTCACAGCTGCAATTCGAGAACAAGGGGTGCTGCTAGACTGAAGACATAAGTCTATGGTTGCGCACGTTGCATTCCACCAATCATCAGCGTTCTGCTCTACCCAGGACGGTCGAGGAAAAATACTCTCGAACTCCTCGTATGCCCTTGCCTTGACAGTTCCATCAGGAGCAAAGAGCATGGAACGCACACCAGTCGTGCCTGCATCTATTGCAAGAACAAGCTCACTCATTGTGATGTCACAAATCAGGCATTGCTCAATCCTTGATAAGAAAGCTTCGACGTGTAGGAAGGTGCTACGATCTATAACTTCGTTCAGATTCGATGACCTCTCGTAGGTCTCTGCGGAATCCGGATCCTACCAGATGAAGTTTGAGACTTCGATTGTTCTGAATCTGTTTCTCTCGACGCGTTGCATTGCCTCGGTCATCGCACTCCTCAAGATAGACCAGATACTTTGGCTTGTGAGCACGAAGATAAGCAGCCCCCTTTGGGCTTCCCGAAACATGTTCCGAAAAACGTCTTTGCAGATCGTTGGTTTGGCCTGTGTAGTAGGTACCATCTTCAGTTTCAATAATATAGACGAAGTACATTGATCTGCGACCAGCTATGTCAGTCAGTTGACCGGATATAGGCCTTTGCAATACCGAAAATGCGTGCAGGTTCTTGGAGCCTCATTCATGGTTATGGACTCAATGCACCAGTAATTCCAGTGATGAAAGCTTCAACTTGAAATAGGGCAGATCCGGCTGCCTCTGCAATAGAATAGACTGGAGCAGGATATACTCCTATTACAACCAGCGCAATTGCCAGTAGAGCCATTGCACACAGCATGGATGTACTTGATCTGTGGGCGTTTTCAACATTCTCTGTTGGGTCCTTCAGCCATACCACGTTGAGCATCCTCAGATAATAGCCAAGAGCCAGAAGAGCATTGAACACTGCAACCAATGTGAACAGCAGATAGGGACTGCCTATTACAAGACCTGCATCAACACCAGCGGCTAGGATAAGGAGCTTGGCGTAGAATCCAGCAAAGGGAGGCATTCCCATCAGCGAAAGCACTCCAATTGCAAAGAATGCTGAAGTAAGAGGCATTTTCTTTCCAATTCCCTGAAGGGCATCGAGGTCTCTAGTGCCAACCGCATGCAGAAATGCTCCGGCGCAAAGGAACAACAACCCCTTCGTGAAGGCATGAACCACCACATAGAAGGCACCCGTTTCATAGCCAAAGGCGGTTCCGGCATAGGGCGTTGCGGCAAATGCAAATAGGATGAAGCCAATTTGTGTGATTGAGCTGTACGCCAACATTCGTTTCAAGTCAGTCTGTGTGAGAGCATAGAAGTTGCCTGCAGTCATTGTGACTGCCGCAAATATCGCGAGAAGGAGAGGCCAATTGACCATCTCGAAGGGGAAGAGAACGGCGTTCATTCGCACTATACCGTAAATCCCGACCTTGATTACCACACCTGAGAGCATCGCACTAATCCCACTTGGTGCTGCTGGGTGAGCATCAGCTAACCATGCTGCGAAGGGGACAATGGCACCCTTTACTCCGAAGCCGGCTGTCATCAGCGCCACAAGTATCGGAATCAGTGGGTGTCCAGAGCCAGCTCGTATCGCTGTCGCCATGACCCCTAGATTCAGAGTGCCTGTAAGACCATAGAGATAGCTTGCAGAAAGTAGTACCAATGTAGACCCAATAGCGGACATCATCAGGTACTTGATTGAAGCTTCCAGACCCTCCCAAGTTCTTCTAAAGGCCACAAGAATGAAACTGCAAATGCTCATCGTTTCATAGAACAGGAATAATGTAAAGAGGTCCCCAGAAACCACGACGCCATTCATTGCTCCTACCATGATGAGAAGCAGCATGTAATATCTGGGCAGCCCAGTGTCATTCTTCATGTATCCAATCGAGTAGACCGAAACCACAAATCCAAGGACGGTGAAGATGCCCATTAGCAGGACTGAGAACTGGTCTGCGATCATTACCACTGAACACGGTTCGGTATGTGAAGCGTCTAAGGGCCAAGTAAATGTTTGGAGACCACCAGTCCAGACAGCGATTCCAAGGTAGTAGACATAGATGAATGTCAAAGCAAATCCAAGTATTGCTATGATAGCGGGCATGGTGGCGGCGCGTTTCTTCCTTGCGAAGAGATGGATCTCAGACAGAATTGCAATCAGTATCGCTGTTGCTACAGGAATAACGACCGGTATAACGGCAGCCAACTCGGGAATATAGAGAAAGTCAGGTTGCATATGTATTAGCCTCCTCCCATCATAGACAGCAGAACAGGATTCACAATCTGCCAGAGCAACCAAGGCCAGATTCCCAGAATAACGACAAGTAGAGTCATTAGAATGGTGATTGAAAGAATGATCTTGGAGGGATCAGATACGCCTTCAAGTGCCTCCGGCACTTGCCCGAAAAACACACGTCTAATGGCCCATAGATAGTATCCGGCAGTTAGCCCTGTCGCCACAACGCCAACAACTGTCAGAACCAGAAAAGCGGTGGAGACACCCCCTGCCTCCACAGCCCTCTCGGCTGCTCCTGCGAAGATCATCCATTCTCCTGCAAAGGCAGATAGAGGAGGTGTTCCTGCGAGAGCCAACGCACCTATGACAAAAGTAGTTGCCAAAACAGGCATCTTTGGAGCAAGGCCCCCGAGCCTATCGAAGTCCATGGTTCCTGTCTTCATCTTGATTGCGCCCGCACAGAAGAACATCAGACTTGCAAGGATGCCGTGATTGATCAGCTGAAACGCAGCCCCACTGAGTCCAATCGTGGTCATGGTTGAGTAGCCAAACATTAGATAGCCGAGCTGGCTTATGCTGGAATATGCTAGCATCATCTTCAGGTCCTTTTGTGCAATGGCAAGCATTGCACCGTAGAACATCGTAATTACAGAAATGGTCATGAGCCCTGTTGAGTAATCGTACAATGCTGTCGAAAAAATCGGGATCACAATTCGTATGACTCCATAGGCTGCAGTCTTTGTCATCGCCCCGCTGAGGAGTACCAATACTGGGATTGGAGCTTCGCCGTAGACAGGTGGTGCCCAGACATGTAGTGGGACAAGCCCCAGTTTAATTCCGAACCCCAATAAGAAGATGAGACCGATTGTCTTTGCCAAATCAACCTTCATTGGATCCACGGCTAGGGAGGACGAATAGAGGGTCACAATATCGAGGGACCCAGCATCTGCAAAGAGCATGAAGACGGCGATAAGTGAAATAAGCCCTCCAACTGCGGTCCAAATCCAGAATTGAAATGCGTTTCTTGACCGTCTAGTAGGATCATCAGACACGCCATAGAGATAGACCAGCAGAAAGGCAGGAATTAGCATTACTTCATAGAATAGAAAGAACTGGAGTAAGTCTGTTGCATAAACAACCCCGACCATGGCCGCGACAAACCACACCATTAGAGCATAGTAGTGGCCAGAATTAGTCAAGTTCTTCATGTAAACATAGGAGAAGGTGACTGAGAATAGACCAAGGCTAAGGATTAGGATAGCAACAGGGGCACTCAATCCATCGCCTCTGAATCCAAATGTCATTATCGCTGAATCTCCAGAGCCGATCCAATCAAACACATGCAGAATCTCATTATGGGACCATACTTCAGGACTGAACAGAAGAAGGAAATTGAGAAACAAAGCGCCAAGTAATGACAGGCCAGCAAGTGTCTTTGATGCTTTTTCAGACCAACGACCTGCTACAAGAGTGAGTAGGCCACCGAGGAGGAGGAGCACTACGGAGAGTATCATTGGATATTCTGAGAGAACAGGAATGGAAAGTAGTCCTTGCATTTTCGTATCCTCCTAAAACAAAATAACAATGAGGAGAAACGCGATGATGCCTATCATCATGCCCAACACATTTGTATTGAGCACACCAGTCATGGTGCGTCTCCATCCTCTCGAAATGGTATCCATGCCGCCGCTCACTGACTCGCTAAAGGAGAGGAGCGCCGACTCGACTCTTGTTCTTAGTCCATTGCTGAGCCAAAGATAACCATCCACAAAGATGCGATTATAGGCTGCGTTGATATACCAACGGTTCTCCAGAAACCGTCCAAGTGGTCCATTTCGAAGACCAGTGAAATCGCCTCGTCCCTTGAAGTAGATGACGTAGGCAGGGATAATTCCAGCGCACCAGACTCCAACCGTGAAAAGCGTAGTAAACCCGAGGCTCCATACAGGCAGACTAGACCAGTCAAATGGATGAAGGAGTAGGCTCCCAAAGGGTGCAAAGGTGTTGAAGAAGATTGGCTGAAGAAGCATACCTCCTGCTGCAAAGGCAGCAAGAATCACCAGAGGAACCTTCATTGTGATAGGTGCCTCATGGATATGATGCCCATGGGATTCTAGGCCTCTGATGTGGGCGGATTTCTCGCCAAAGAAAGTCATTCCCACCATTCTGAAGGTGTAGAAGGCCGTAAGGATAGCGGTAACAAAGGTCACCATGAAGAGAAGAGTCTCACCCTCGTGCCACAGAGCCTCGAATATCATCTCCTTTGACCAGAATCCTATGGTTGGAGCAACGCCGGCCAAAGCCAGTGCTCCGACAATGAATGTTGTCGCAGTGATCTTCATGTCTTTCCAGAGTCCGCCCATGTCCTTCATGGATTTGCTCTGAACAGCATGAAGTACTGAGCCAGCAGCAAGAAAAAGGAGGGCTTTGAAAATGGCATGAGCCAGAAGATGGAACGCACCGGCACTGTACGCAGCAACGCTCTCCGCCACTAAGCCAGAGGCCCCAAGAGCAACGAACATGTATCCCAGCTGTGAGATAGTTGAATACGCCAGAACCTTCTTGATCTCATCCTGAACCAAGGCCATTGTTGCCGCCATAAATGCCGTAAAGGCACCTATCCATGCTACTACTTGAAAGAAGATGGTGATGCTGACAAACGTGAGTGCAATCTCAATGAAAATGGGAACTACCCTTGCCACAAGATAGACTCCTGCCTTCACCATGGCTGCAGCGTGAATCAAGGCGCTGACGGTTGTGGGACCTGCCATAGCTTCTGGAAGCCATGTGTGTAGAGGAAACTGGGCACTCTTTCCAATGGGTCCTGCAAGAATGAGCAATGCAGCAATAGGTAGCAGCAAGGATAGCATTTGGGCGAAATCGGCAGTAAGATGAAGTTCTGGGAGAGAGCGTGCAAATGCGAAGAGCTCGGTGTAATTGAATGTCCCTGCCATGAAGTAGATCAGAAGAATGCCAGCAAGGAGGCCGATATCGCCAACTCGTGTGACCATGAACGCCTTCATTCCACAAACAGCATTGTAGTCTCCCTCTGTTTCATACTCTGGAACGGGACTAGGGGTCTTGACATTGTGCCAGAATCCGATAAGAGCATAGCTACAGAGCCCGACTATTTCCCAGCCAATGAAGGTCTGCAAGAGGTTGTTAGACATCACCAGCAGTACCATGCCAGCAACGAAGAACTGCATGAAGAAGTAATAACGGGTAAGACTGGGGTCCTTCACTAGCTTGCCTTCCTCGTCATGTCCCGTCATATATCCGACACTGAAGAGAATGATCAGAGAACCAATCCCTGCGGCGATCATGGCCATTAGAACGCTGAGGGCATCAATCAGGACACCGAACTCGATGGGAGCTAAATCACCAGCTACTACCCAAGTGAAGAGAATCACATCAGGAAAGGGTGCAGTCTGTACAATTGCTGGGTCTAGAACTAAGGTGATAACCATGTCAACTGCAATGAAAGCTGTAACAAAACCAACTAGAACTGCCATAAAGTCCCTGAGGGCTCCATGGATTCTTGCAAAGACAGGAGTCAGCAGTGCTCCAATAGCTGGCACTACAATGACTAACCATCCAGCCATCTCAAGTGGGAGCATCATCCTCGTAACCTCCTGAGCTTGCGAATGTCAAGTGTACCGTAGTGCTCGTAGGCATTCTTGATCAGACTAATGGCCACCACAGCAATTGCGCCGCCAACGCAGATGGAAAGAATCACGAAGACCTGAACCATTGGGTCAATAGGGCCCAAGGTGGAAGGTCCGGTTAGAAAGGCACCGAATGCGAGGAAGTTGAGATTCACTGCTGCAACCAAGATTTCAATTCCAATAACAAGCTTCACCATGTTTCGATTGCTTGCCAGTGTGTATATGCCGATAATGTATAGAACCAGTGAGAAGAGCAAGTAGATTTGGAGCATATCAAGCATCGCCTACTCATTCCTCCTCATGGTTCTGAACATTGCAGAGGCTCCGATGACTGCTGCGAATAGCAGGGTTACTTGCACAAGCAAGTCAATGGACCGATAAGACCAGAGCCAGTCACCGACCATACGCCCTATACCCTCCCAGTCATTGATGGCAAATGTAGTTCCACCAGGGGCGGCCAATTCAAAGGCCGTGAGGTCCAACAGGCTGACTCCAACGATTAAAAGGAGGATTACGGAAAGAAATGCTGCTGCGATTTTGTACTTCATTGTGAAGCCACCTCTACTTCGTCACCGGTTTTGGGTTCGGTTTCCGCTTCACCGGGCTCATCTAGGTTCATTGTGGTAAGAAAGAGAATTGCAAAAGCTCCAGAGAATACCGTGCAGTTGAAGAATGCCACATATGGTGCTCCCAAGATAACGAATGAGAGACTGAGTATGCCATTTGCCAGCGCAAATGCAATGACTGAGAAGGAGAGCTTGCGATACTCTATTGCAACAATGAAGAATACTACGGTAAGTACCAAGATTAACAGTTGGATGACTTCAGACAATGATGATATCATCAGTTTTCCCTGCCTTGACCGCACCTAAGATGCGCGAATAAGCCGCACGAAACGAATTCAAAATAAAAGTAACGGATGGGGATACTCTGGAAATATGCCGACCAGCAGAGCACTCTGGGATTCCATCCAAATGGATCTCTAGATGGTGACCTAAAACTGAGTATGAAGCGGTGCAGGAACGACACGACGAATGTAATCCAACTGCTAAGTCACCGTAAGAAACAGGCTTAGCTTATCAACAACTCCTTCTTCAGTTCGGAGCACCAACTGGACAAGATACTGCGCCATTACCACTCCAGCCGGCAAATTCACTGCTACTAAAGCTGTCGTTCCGTACAAGTCACCAGGACCCACCGAACCGATATCGAGTGTGAAAGTGGAGTTCGTTGGATTTTCCACGGGAGTAATGGAGGTCCCATGCCATTCGATCGAGAAATTCCCAGTAGTTACTACGAAATTAAGGCAAATATCGTGGCTCACATTGTCGTTATTACGGAAGAGCATAACTAGATCAGCAAATTCACCGGAATCAATCGTGATGGGGCTAAAGACAGCACTCTCGATACCTACTTCTCCGGATTCAATGATGGTCTGGTTCAGTAGACCAAACATGCTGTAATATGCCTCCACGATATTCCTACCCAGTTCTACGCGTTCCCCAGTTTTAGCATCCACAAGTCCAACGCCGCCGAGCTTCTCTATAACCCTGTTCGATGAGGTTTCCACTTCTAAGAACACAGGAATCACAAAGAACAGATCACCACCAAGATGATACAGGAGGCGGTTTCCATACCTGTGAGTCCCCCAAAGCTGAAGTTGGGTGCGGACCACATCGTTGGTTTCAAAGGCCTGTTGAGCTGCATTTGGCCCGAGAAGTGTGGATGTGCCTTCCTCTCCTGCTTTGTAAAATGCTAACTTGCCAAACTCCTTGTTTCCACAGCCCATCACATAGATTCCGGCCAGATTCCGTCCGGCAGAATCACGAAACTCGCTATTGTGCATGGCCACAAATCGCTCTTCTCCCCCGATTCGCATGATTATGTAGCGTGTGTCAGAATCTTCCGGCATCTGATGAAAATCGAGGCCACTTCGCCAAATCAGTCCATTGGTGACATGATAGATGTAAGCAACCTCCAGCTGGCGTTCATACAAGTCCTCAGGCCATTTCATCTGCGACTGCAGCCAGTCTGGAGAGTCCTGCCATGGATAATAACTCATGTAGGTTGAATCCAAGAAGAAGCCAGCTTCTTCAGAAGGGGATTTATAGAACTGCAGAGTGCCAGATGCTATATCGACCAATACAACGCCGATGAAGCGCATGTAGTCTTCTTGTGCATAGGCAGTCGCTAAGCGATAGTCAATGAAGACCGAAACAGCATAGAAAATGTTGCCGTTTTCATCCACGACTATGTAAGGGTCAGCATCAGCCTCAAGTCCCTGCAGAAGAACGGAGTCCACACGAGAAACAACATCCCTCTCAAACAACATATCCATCTCTCGTCCCAAAAACGACCACGCATCAAAGCCCATTGTTAGCATGTAGAAGAAGGATTCAAACCCACCCAAGACGTAATCGGGAAAAGCCGAAAATGTAACGTTGCCGACTTCTGTGAAGCCAGGTACGTTTACAAATGTGACACCCCGAAAACCGTTTCCTTCCCCATAGTACATATTGATGTCTTGAGTTCGATTCAAAAGGGCAACAAGGTTCTCATTCTCAATGATATCGCCACTGTAGGCATCCAACACTACAAGGCCTTTAGTGTGAGTGTAGATTAAGTGCTGGCTGATGAAATCGGATGTAACACGTTGAAAATCAAAGGTAAGAGGGGCAATCCAGTACTCGTGCTCCTTAATGTACACAATGTCGGAGTCCGCAAGTTCCATCCAGTTCGTTCCAATTTGATTCTTCATCCGTAAATAACTCGCAGTTTGGTCCCATTGACGAACGGTAGTTAGTGATTCAACCTCTCCCTCGGGAGTCGCATTCACAGTCAAGTCTTCAAGAGGAAGAATCCGCATATCTTCAAGACCAGCGGCCCAAGTTGTTATCTCGATTTCCTTTGCAGTTTCAGTATTGAATTTCCATTCAACATACTTGTCGCCCTCCATCTGGATTCCGTAGTACACAGCCTGAATCGCAGGCAAGGTAACGACAACTACTATGAGAAAGAGGGCAAAAATACCAAATCTCCGTGGCGAACCAATGAGAGGAATCATTCGTTCTAGCTTCAGTCGCCGCAGTTCATTGCCTACGCTGGCTCTGTCGTGCATAAGAAGCTCAACACGCTGTCGATAATCCTGTGCATCAATCGCACCCGATTCATATTCCTGCCTAATGGATATGAGTTCACCTTGAAGTCTAGCCAAATCACCTTCAAGTTGAACTATCTTACTTCGCAGCCGCTGTTGCGCATCACCACTTCGAAGACGAAGGGTCATAAACAGAAATGAGCCAATGAGGCATACACCCATAGCAATAATCAGCGCTATATAGGACATCCATGTACCTGCATTCACAGTCCACATAGGAACGCCAAGTAGCTCCAGTGCAATGCCGAAGGTTACAGCCAGAAGCCCCTTTGCTATTACGACAAAGGGATCTCGATTGCTCGTCATTAGGTCCGTGATAATGCTCAGCACCAGACGAGCTGCGCTCATCAAAAGAAATGTACCCAGAAGACCTACATAGAGCTGGTATGCTTCCATTGCTGGAATAAGACTCTCAACATAGCTGGCAGGTGTATTCGGAGCAAAGGGCAATTGAAAGAGCGTTGAAAGCTCACCAGACGACAACGAGATTGATCCATTGTCCATTAGAAACATTAAGAACGCAACATTTTGGCCAGTTAGTGAATACCCTCCAGTTGCGACATAGTAAAGAAAGAACCCACCAAACTGAAAGACTCTCCATAGGATGGTGGTGGGCACATCCAGACTCTTTCTGACAGGTCCGGTTTGGGACAGCGCAGATATAAACGAGATGAATGATGACCGCCAAGGTATCGTGATCAAACTCAGGATTGCAAGAAAGACCGACGCAATGAATATGTTCCAGTCAAGGGTCCAGGTGTTCCAGTAACTCACGCCAGATTTTGTATCATACATTGACCCGTAGATTATTTGACCAAGCCACCATCCGTAGATGGCTGAAGCAATAGATATGGCAACACCAGTGATAATGGCCACGATTAGAAGGGTTCTTCTCAATTCCATCGTGAGTTCCTCCATTCACCTGCGGATAAGATTCTACAGAATTGCACATATGAGCATATGGTTGTAAGAAAGTTGTTTCATCTGAGGCTCTGAATAGCTCCCATTTCGTTGCAAAGAGCAAGAGATCTTCCGTCAATTGATCGCGAACTACGGAACGTTCATTGATTCATGAGACAGTCCGTGAAATTCTGCACAATGGGCAGATGTGCACCAGAATCAACAATAATGAGCAAAGGAGAGTAAGGAAGAACAGAAATCAACAACGTGAATGTTGGAATTAGTGCAGCAACAGACATCGTTAATGCTACTCTGTCCGTATTGAAGCGAGACAATATCAGCACTTTTCTTCATGCCATTGCCAGCAATCAAGTTAGAGCTGTACATTTTTCGAGAGAACAGATCATCAGAGCTTTGACCAATCGCTTTTTGGCAGCTTATCCCTCTTGAGCTAGTACAACGATGATTTTAGAGGAATCCTTTAATGTGAAACACAAAGACCTGTGAATTGCATCTTCAATTGCCTCTCATGGTTTTCAGGACGCGTGTTTGAGTTGACAAAAAAAGTAGTTGTAATCGGGATGGGATATGTTGGGATTCCTGCAGCGGCACTTCTGGCTGATGTGAATGGATTTGATGTTACGGGCCTTCAGCGAAGATCCAAACGTTCAGGATGGAAAATCGATATTTTGAATAAGGGCAAATCGCCATTTGAAGGAGATGAACCAGGTCTCGACGAGCTCATAGAGAGAGTGGTGAAGAAAGGCAGCTTCCGTGCGACTGACGATGTAGAGGTTCTTACAGAAGCAGATGTCATTCTGATAGATGTTCAGACACCAACAGATGCACAGAACATGCCTCGGTATGATTCTCTAAGAGAAGTAAGTGCACAGATTGGCCAACGCATAAAGAAAGGGGCTTTCGTAATTGTTGAGTCGACTGTTGCTCCAGGAACAACTGAAAACGTGGTTCAGAAGATCATTGAGAAGGAGTCAGGACTCAAGGGAGGTGTGGATTTCAATCTTGCATTCTCTTATGAGCGAGTAATGCCTGGAAAACTCCTAGAATTCATAACAAACATGCCGCGTGTCGTAGGGGGAATAACGCCGGAATCCACTCAGCTCGCAGTTGATTTCTATTCTACCATCGTAAAGAAGAAGATATACACTACCGACACCCTCAGCGCTGAGCTCTCCAAGACCATCGAGAATGCATATAGAGATGTTAACATCGCTTTTGCCAACGAGATGGCACTTGTGTGTGAAAGTCTTGGGGTGAATGTCTATGAGATTATTGAGCTGATCAATGCTAGAGATGACAGGCATATGCACATTCCTGGAGCGGGAGTAGGGGGACACTGCTTGCCGAAGGACCCGTGGCTCCTGCGCTTTGGCCTATACGAATATGGATCATGGAAAATTGAGCCCGAGTTCATCTCTTTGGCTCGGCGAATAAATGATCACATGCCCATACATATGGCAGATCTAATCGAGAACGCACTCGCTTCTCGTGGAGTGTCAATACATAATGCGAGAGTGACTATACTTGGGCTTGCTTACTTGGAAGACTCTGATGACACGCGGAATAGCCCGGCGGCAACACTTGTTGGAGCACTTCAGGCAAAAGGGGCTGAGATTGTCCTACATGATTCTTACGTCCGTGAATGGGACTTGGGACCACAGGAGATCGAGAGAAACCTGATGAAGGCAGTCAAAGATTCTGATTGCTTGGCTCTGGTCACCAAACACAAGGAGTATTTTGAACTCGATTTTGATGGGATTAAAGCCGAAATGAGAACGCCCACAATAGTCGATGGACGGAATGTATTTGATGCGAGAGAAATTGAGTCGAAGGGCTTTGAGTATAGATGCATTGGCAAGGTAGGAATAAGACGAGGCTAGGCACCCAGTTTTGGAATATGTCCAGCATATCCGAGTAATAAAGGCATGAGGTCTTGTCCAATAATCATTTTGAGAACGCCATGGGCACAGTCAAACTCGGAAAACGCCCTCACGTCATCGGGTCTAATGAAACTACTCCATAGAAGAACTGGGACCGGATCACATGTATGCTCGCCAATCTCGATTGGCGTTGTATGATCGCCAGATACAGCAATAACAAGCTTGTCACCAACGGCATCAATTATCTTCTGTACCATCATATCGGTGCGTTCGATGGCAAGCACCTTTTCCTGTGCATTACCATCATGACTTGCATTGTCAGTTGCCTTCACATGGATGAAAACATAATCATAATCTCCTTGGACACACTCAATTGCCCTTTCTGCAATTCCCTCGAAGTTTGTATCAATCGTTCCAGTTTGTCCTTTGACTTTCACATGCTCCATTCCGACGTATTTTGCAGTGCCTATATAGAGAGAACCTCCGGCAAGAGCGGCACTCTTGATTCCATATCTCTCCGACAAGGTGGGCATCTTCTTATGCTGTCCAGGCCCTCTAAGAAGGATGATATTGGCGGCAGGTAACCCTCGTTCGATGCGGTTCTTGTTCACTCTAATGTCCTTCAAACGCTCGTGTGCAATCTTTGTCAGGCTGTTAACTATCTTGGCAGTCTTCTGTGCTTCAGAAGTGAGAGCCTTGGAGTTGAGAATTATTTCTCCCGTTTCATGAGGGTCCGTATCCGTTACTTCACCTGAAAGCCCAGGACCTTCAAAGACTACTGCACCCCGATGTTGACTAGTCGCTGTGAAATGTACCTTGACTCCGTCAATCTCAATACCAGCCAGCGCCTCCTCGAGCGCTCTGTGTTCCTCATTGGTGAAATCTCGACCAGCCCTGCGGTCAATGACACGTAATTCAGTATCCACCGTAGCAAAATTGGCGCGAAAAGCCACGTCACCAGGTTTAGAAGCCAGTCCGGCCCCAAGAGCTTCAAGAGGACCGCGGCCTGGATAGGTGGCAATTGGATCGTATCCAAAGAGCGCAAGGTGAGCTGCATCACTGCCAGGGGTTATTCCAGGTCCAATCACATCCATGAGACCAGTCTGCCCTTCAAGGGCCAGTTTGTCAAAAGTGGGCGTCTTTGCTGCTTGAAGGGGAGTCACACCCTTCAGATCCTTGCAGGCCCGGTCTCCTAAGCCATCAAGAATCACTAACATGGCAGTGTGCTTAGTGGGCATCTTCTAATAGTTCCTCCAAATGGTATTGAACTCCTTACCAGGGTATCCGCATTCTCCTCCGAGTAATGAGTATATCTCCAGTAAGCGGTTGTACTTCTCTACACGGTCGCTCCTTGCAGGGCCGCCTGTCTTAATCTGTCCTGTCGATAGCGCCACTGCAAGGTCAGCGATGAATGTGTCACCAGTCTCTCCACTTCTATGGCTCACGACGACTGGCCAGTTTGCACCATTAGCTACCTTAGCTGCATCGATTGCCTCAGAAACACTCCCAATTTGATTCAACTTCAACAGAAGAGCATTTCCAGCACCCATATCTATTGCCTTCTTGACGGTTTCTGGATTTGACACAGTAAGGTCATCTGTGACTATTTGTGCGCGCGACTTCTTGGTGTACTCGGCGAAATCATCAAAGGCGTTCTCATCAAAGGGATCTTCCACAGTCATCAACGGGAAGGTCTTCTCAAGGTCAAGATAGAACTCCAGCAACTCGCCCGAGTCAAGGGTCTTACCATCGACTGTGTATTCTCCGTTTTCATAGAACCCGCTTGCAGCGGCATCAATACCCAGCACAACGTCTTTGCCAGGGGTGTAACCTGTCTCCACCGCTGCATCCAGAATCTCAGAGAAAGCATCACTGGTGTTCTTGAGCCCAAATCCGCAATAGCCGCCCTCGTCGCCCACATGCTTTGCCATCCTTCCATGTTTGGATATCATTCGTTTACCGAGGGTATGGTAGACTTCGCTAATGCACTGAATTGCCTCTTGGACATCAGCAGCTCCAACGGGCAGAATCATGAACTCCTGAATAGCGAGCTCGTTTCCCGCATGAGCACCGCCGTTGATTACATTAGATAATGGAACAGGCTGCAGATATTTTTCCTCCTTGCCAATAACGTTCATTCGAAGATACTGGAAAAGATCCATGCCAAGATGTTTTGCTGCAGCCACAGCAGTTGCCATGGAAACCGAAAGAATGGCATTTGCACCGAGTTTCCCTTTTCCGGGAGTCGGGTCTGCTTTTAGGAGGACGTCATCTACTGCTCGTTGGTCAAGGGGGTCCACCGATGTCACGGTTCCAGCAATTGTAGTGTTTACATTCCCAACTGCCTTTTCGACCCCCTTACCTCCATACCGTTTGCCGCCGTCTCTGAGTTCCAGAGCTTCTCGGACACCAGTTGAAGCCCCACTTGGAATCCGTGCCATTCCGACTGTGCCATCGGAGAGATAGACTTTCGTCATGAGTGTCGGATTCCCACGAGAATCCAGAATTTCGATTGCTTTGACATCGATAATGCGTGTCATCTTTGAACACCTTGTATTTGCAGTTGTACCCTCTGCTCTTTAGTCCTGCCTAAAGGGATTTACGCAATGGCTATGCACATACTGCATCAGAGAAGTCCTATTATGCCAGATTTCCCTAATGAATCTTCAAAGATAATGGATCGAGATTGAGATGGCAATTGAGAAACGCAACCGAACCAAAATTGTATGTACCATAGGGCCGGCCTCAAGGTCCGGAGAAACCCTAGCAAGAATGATTGAGGCAGGTATGGATGTTGCACGACTCAACCTGTCCCATGATACTCATGCAATCCACAGAAAGACCTTCGAAACCATTAGGTCAGTCGACGATTCGATCCCGATTCTATTTGATATTCAAGGCCCGAAGATCAGGATAGGCGATATGAAAAAGGCAGTAGAACTGCAGACAGGGGATTCCTTCACGTTATCAATCAAGGACTTTGTTGGGAACAGAGAGCGAGCATCAATATCGCACAAGGACCTTCCGAGGGATGTGAAACCTGGGGATGTCATAGCTATCAATGATGGGATTGTAAGACTCAGGGTTAAGGAGATTGATGATGATGAGGTGCGTACTGAGATAACGCACGGTGGTCCCATCTCAAGCAGAAAAGGAGTGAATGTACCAGGAATACGATTGTCTTGTGGAGTGCCAACAGAGAAAGACCTGAAGGACTTGGACCTCGCAGCTGAACTGGAGCCCGATCTAATTGCCATCTCCTTTGTTGTTGACGAGAACGACGTGAGACGCGTCAATAAGATTCTGAAATCGAATGGACCAAAGAATGTCGATGTGATAAGCAAGATTGAGCATACTTTGGCTGTAAAGAATTATCCCGCCATTCTTGAGGAGTCACATGGTGTGATGATTGCCCGTGGTGATCTGGGTATAGAAGTTCCAATTGAAGAGGTCCCGATTCTTCAAAGAGACCTGATTCGCGAGGCAAACATGTGGGCTCGAGCAGCTATAGTTGCAACGCACATGCTGGAATCAATGATACATGAGCAGATGCCCACCAGAGCTGAAGTAAGTGATGTTGCCCACGCCGTTTTTGATAGAGCAGATGCAGTGATGCTCAGTGGCGAAACGGCCATTGGACACGATCCTGTTGGCGCCATTGAAATGATGAAACGCGTCGCAGGAAGGGCCGAGAAACGAATTACTCCCATCAAACCAGATGATATCACATCGCCAAAGAAGCTTATTGTGGAGGTCATAGGCAGCCTTGTCTACAATACAGTGGCCCTTCTTCCCGACAAGATTGGCGGGGTGATTACTGCAACCAGAAGCGGATTCACAGCAAGATGGATCTCAAAGTTCAGACCACCCACGAACATCTATGCAGTCACCAACGATCCAGCAGTCGTAAGGCGACTTAGACTCTGGTGGGGTGTGTATCCTGTGAAATACGACCAGGACATCCAAAGCGTTGATGACTTGGTTATGGAGGCAGTTTGCGCAGCCCATGAAAGAGAACTCATCAGTATAGACAAGGATGTCGTATTCACATCTGGAGTGAGGCACATCCCTGGAAAGACTAATGTTGTTGGAGTGTTTCATGTGCGCGATCTGGTACAACTCCCCAAGTCTAGATACTGATTACAGAGATAGGATTATTGCAGGTGGAACTTAGATGTGGCAGCAACTGTCATCGTCTTTGTGGTCCTAAGGAAGAGATGAGCCAAAGAAGGTGCTGCGGGAGGCACAGTCTGACCGTGTGACTCATATCACTGGCACAACCCTTGATGTTGTCGGAGAACCAAATAGCACGCCGCTCAGACCCGAAGCTCATTTGTCATTTGAGGAAAGGGAGATTCGGAGAAGATTCTCAGTGGGAGCTACAACAAGAAACGCTATCCTCATTGGTACGAAAGAGAGATATAGTGTGCTCATTTCGACCTATGTGGTGTCACGCTAAAGGACAGAAAAGCAGGATTTTCTCTCAGAGGATGAGATGATGAACAGAAATCAATCTGCGGTGTTTCTTGTCACAATATCAGCCGTTGTCTTGGCAACAACACTCCTGATTCTCTATTTCTTGTCCACCCTTCCACTGACCATCGGACCTATTGCCCTGCTGATCCCAGTCTCTATGGTTGCACTTACGTATCTTGGAATAAAGAATGATACAGAGAGAACATTTCGTATTGATATTGGGAATAGATTACCATGGGAATTGCTCATTGTTGGGATCTGGGCGGCTCTACTTATTCTGGCCCTATTGCCGAGAGAGACGATGAGCCTGATTTTTGTACCATGGGAAAGTCTGGATGTTTTAGACTTAATACTCTCCGTTTTCTTTTTGCCGCTCACTTCATTCTTTCCGGGTTATGCAATCCTGAAAGTGGGATTTGACGATATGGACCTTGGGATTCCAGTAAAGCTTCTGATAGCCTATATTCTTAGTTGGTTCACCTCGGCTCTATCTGGCTATGTAAGTGTCCTGTTTTTCAGGAGCTCAGGTTTTGCAGGAACCATTCATCTAGCTTTAAGCATTATTCTCCTTGCACTCCTTTCCTTGCGCATCTTACTTGAAACGCCAATAGAAGACTCTGAAACAATCGAGGTTCCATTAAGTCTAGTCTTAGTTCTCGTGCCCATCATCATCGTAGTATTGGCCTCTACTATAGTAAGCAACTTCCCGTTCATAGCCGTCCCCTACAATGACCAGTGGGTTATTTTCGGGGCCACTCTGAGAATGATGGACAGCACGGTCGCGTATAGTTTTCCGTACTACTGGCCTCAGCTGCATTATTCCACAGTACTTGGTATTAGCAGAATCAATGCTATGAATACCTACATGTTCCTGCCATTCTTCTCTATCCTAACACCTTTCTGTTTCTATTATTTTGCCAGAGCTTTTGTTGACAGCAGAATCGCAGTGCTTTCCACTCTTGTTTATACTCTTTTCAGTGGATTAGGATGGATTGCAATTATTGGCTTGACTACCATACAATATTCAGACCTCGCGTTTCTAGGTGATGAGATGGGACTGCATCCAATGGTCAGGCCGTTATTTTTTATATATCCCAAGATCTTCTCATCTGCCTGCATCTTCATTGCGATGTATCTAGCCTTTAGAAAGAATAGGGGAAATGGTAATTGGAAAACCCCTTTGTTGATTGGAACTCTAATCGCCATATCATACCTATGGCATTTACTTGAGGCGCTGTTGCTCATCTATATGCTAGTCCCATTAGCGATTATTATCTATCGCGAGAGAGATTCGGTTAGGCTGCTAACCACAGGCTCCGCATTTGGCATGGTTCTAATTGCCATATTCGGGACGATGAACTCTGACATATGGAGCTCTAATTTTCCGAGGCTATTTCCGGTCTACCTATCACCCTTGGTCATAGTCGCCATATCAGCAATCATCATTTCATTTGTTGTGCTATTGCTGAGAAGTAGAGTGTCGTTTGATTTAGGAAGATATCAAAGAATCACAGACATGGCATCCTCAAGAAGACTTGCAGGAGTAGTGTCTGGAGTACTACTGATGATTAGTGCCGTTCTGGTTATTCAAGGACTCGCAGACCTCTATCAGAGTATATCTGACTTGTATGCGATGCGACTGAATTTGTATCCTGTGAAATTGGGCATATCACTCTTCCTTTTCGTTGCTGCGATTGGGATCGCTCATGAAGAATCAAGGCCCATGACGATTGCAATAACTTTCGTTGCAATCATCTTCTTGGTGGGGCATACTTATGGATACATTCTTTCGCTCACAGCGAGCGAGGGAAATACGATTCTTTTCCACGACCTTTCGATTCCAATTCTGCCGGAATGGAGATTCGTTAGGCAGTATTGGCATTGGATCGCCCTAGCAGCAGGTATTGCTATTCATCGTATCATCTCTCTCGGACGAATTAAAATGCCTAGAATAAGGCCCCAGCTCCCCAAGATTGCATCAATCACAATCATACTTTGTATTTCGCTAGTTGGAGTATGGGATACGGTCTTGGTCACAGACTATGTGATGAGGGATACATACGCTAGTATCAGCCAAGAGGAACTAGGAGGGATATCTTTCTTGAATAACCTGCCGTCAATTGGAACTTGCCTAGCTCCGGGACTATCGATATCAAATCCACGAATAGTGACAAGGTTCACCAAGTTAATCCTTGATTCCTACAATAATGACGTATTCTCTTCGACTACTCCCGAAGAGCTTGCGTTGTTGGCATCCATTCTATATAGGGAGTCGATTGGAATGGTCCCTGTGTACTATTTCGAATTGGACAGGCTACGTAACACATTGGACTACCATGCTGAGGAGTATTTCTATCAATACATAGTGTCATTTCTTCAATTTATGTATCAGGATGAATTCTCTAGGGTGGGAAGTGTCCCGACATTTTTCCCACCTGACGATTCACCGAGGATCTTACTGCTTGTCCCTAGTCTTCATGACAGTAGCTACTCTGAGTATTCGGATGCATTCTACACGCATTTCTTGCCTGCAAATATGCTCATGTTCTCGGGCACATCCTACGATGTTCGAACCGAATCGGATCTCAGGATTGATGAACAGACGAGTTTTATCATCTCAAGCAATCTGTCTCTAGCCTCTGAACCGTACATCGTGTCATGGATTAACAACGGCAATACCTTCATTTTGCTAAACACAACTATGCCTTATGCTTCCTCAATTCGATTGGGAGCTGCTGACGAATTGGTGGCAGCTGGTTCGGAAGTCAATTGCACTTCTGTGGAGGTGGACTACTCACTAGAGGTATCTCCGGATTGGAGTATCTTGGCGTGGTACTACAACAAGGATGTTCCAGTATCACCTCTTGCCACCTCGAAGAAATCTGGTGCTGGGGAGATATGGACACTAAAGATGTGGCCATTTACAAACCTATTGAATCCTATGTTCGGGCAGGATGTGCCATGGCTGGTCGCGAATGCACTGACAAAAATCCCTTTTCTTCTAAGCTTACCTAGATTTCATGATGTAAGTGAGCAAATCGAACTTGAAATAGTATATAGCCCTCTGAATTGCGTGGGCAATATTTCCATTGAGAGCACAAGTCTTGTTCTTCGGAATTGTCCAATAACCAGTTTTGTCTTAGATTATCAAAATGGCACTCTATTTGAACATCCTCTTGAATTGGCCACAGTAATCAGGAATTTGGCCCTACGAGGAACCTATAGCATTTCAATCTCTACTAGTTCATGTAGATTATCGACCAATCATTATACTTGGTATAGTACGTTGTCTTCATCTGATGCTATTCATGTTGAAATTGACTTGAGTGCCGGATCACTAGCCAGATTTGACCTAATAAGCAGCGCACAAACAAATTCGATTGAAATTGGCGAGGGGATGATTCATTTTGTCTTGGACTCGCCTAACAGACAAGTGGCATTGAACTTGAAATCTGCAGTGTTTTCGGTGGAGGGACAAGTCAGCTACTTTGATAGGAATTTGCAGCGAAGAAGTGCTAGTGGGTTGATTGAATTTCAGATACTTGGCAGTGGATCTAGTATTATTTGTAGCGAATGGAGTGTTGAGCACCCAAGTCCATAGTAGTGCTACCATAACCCAGCACTTGGACCCAGTGATTCAACAACATTCTCTCTATTGGTTTCAAGCCAGTTGTAGACCGTTACTAGACCTTCTTTGAAATCCTTCTTCGGATTGTACCCAAGAATCCTTTTCGCTTTCTCAATCGAAGCTAACCTGCGATTTGATCTGTCCCAATCTCTCTTTGGTTTTTGTATCCATCCGCCCTTACTACCCGTTATCTCAATGACCAAGTCCGCAAGACTCCTGACTGAGGTTTCTGTGCCCGATGCTAAGTTCATTGCCTCACCAACGGCACCATCTATGACGCCCATTCGAAGAATACCATCCACGATATCATCGACATAGGCAAAATCACGAGTTTCTTCGCCCTTGCCCATTACTGGTAATGGTCTGTCGTGCATAGCAAGCCACATGAATACTGGAATTACGTTCCGATACTGACCTGGAACCTCGCCAGGCCCATAGACATTGAAGAAGCGTCCAATTACTGTGGGCAGACCAAATATTTCATGATAGTGATTGCAGTATAGTTCTCCAAGTAGTTTGTGAATCTGGTATGGAGTGTCGAGAGTTAGAGATACTGTGCCCTCCTTGAATGGAATCTCAGCATGACTCCCGTAGACAGAACATCCCGAGCCTGCAAATATGACGCGTTTAGGTTCCATGAGCCGTGAATATTCGAGGACTCTTAAAAGACCTAGACCATTCACCATCAGGTCGGTCTCAGGATGGTCGATGCTGTTCTGATTGGCAAAGTGTGCAGCCAGATGGATAACGAAATCTGGATTTTCATAGAATACCTGCTTCAGCTTTTGTTCGTCCAGCACGCTTCCCTCAATCACTTGCAAGAGAGGGTGTTTTGGCAGATTCCAAGGAAATGATGCTGAGAAATCATCAAGGACGGTGATCTTGGCAGGGTCCACAGAAAGCAGTGTTCGCACCAAATTACTTCCGATACATCCTGCTCCCCCAGTGATCAGAATCTTCTTGTCATTGTAATGAGAAAGAACCTGGCCGCTGTCCAAACTATTACTCTCCAATCCGATAAGCAAGTTTGAACCAGTCTACCGTCCTTTTTATACCTTCATCCAATGTAATGGTCATCTTGTGGCCAAGGTCAGCCTTTGCCTTTGATGAGTCTGCTATCTTGAATCTGGTAGTAAAGGGTTCTTCTTCTTTGAAAGTGATTTTTGACGGGTCGGCTCCTGTGTGTTTCACGACAATATCGGATAGCTCTTCGATGGAGTATTGTTTTTCGCTTCCGAGATTGTACACTTCACCGGGCTTGAAATCGTCAATGATGTTTGCCAGAGATCGGCAGATGTCTTCCACGTATTCGAAGGTTCTCTTGTGCCCCTTGTGAACGGTATAGGGAAGACCATGGAGAGCACGGTAGATGAAAACGGGGACAACTCCTCTGAAGGGGCTATAGTGTTCATGTGGTCCATATACGTTGAAGAGACGTACCCGGACGGATTCAGTGCCATCCATCTTACTGGAGTTCAGGATTTGGAGCTCATTGACCCATTTTGACAGAGCATAGTCGTTCATCTGTTTGATGGGGATCCTCTCCATGACATCTTCAGCCATGACCCCGTCATAATCCCCGTAGACCTCAGCACTGCCAAAGAAGATTAACTTGAAGCCGTATTCCTTTTGCGCCGTCAAAATGTTTTTTGTCCCTACTGCATTGGTATTCCAAAGGTTCTCATAATGTGCCTCCCCGTTCCACCGGCCATATTCGGCTGCGGCGTGGTAGACATAGTCAAACTCCTTTCCTTCGAATATTCTCTGAATCTGTCTGTAAGATGCTACATCACATCGAAGAAATCGGAGATCTTTCGATTGGAGGATGTCCGCGGACCAAGCATCATACCCTCTCTTTTGGAGCTCCGAAACAAGATTTACACCAATGAACCCTTGCCCACCAGTCACCAACACTAGAGTCAAAACCGTCAACCGCCTTTGCTTTCTCCCAGTCGGATTTGTCCCTCCAAATCGTCCTTAAAAGACTAGTGGAGCACTAAGGCACTTTGCTGCTTCATCTGAATCTCCATTACGATTAAAAATGGTCCACACCTTTCAAAGAACAGGGTATGAAATGTACCCCATATCGACATTAAGTTCTGTGGATCTCAGATGGATATAGGCGCCATCCTAATATTGTGTTCTTGAACATCCACTAGGTGTGATATAATGGGAGATTGGTATGAAGCAATTGGCTATCAGCAGAGAAGAAGTGAGAAACTAGCAAGACATCTATTGAATGCAATTATGGCAGCAATATTCCCGTTTCTGATAGTTATCCTTCTTCCTTATGCAATCCCCTTCAGATTCGGATTTGCCGTCATTGTTTCAGTCATTGCAGGACTGACTGCAATCATCATCACAGACACTGAAACCATTATTGTCTATTCTAATACGATAAAGAGAAGTCAACTAATGTTTGTTATGCTCTATACAGGGCTAATCCTCATTACTGCATTGTCATTGGGAACCCCTTTCGAACCGGTTGTTCTGGCATCCAGAGATCTGACTCGCTATTTGCCCAGTTTCCTAGTAACGGTATTGCTTACATCGTTCATGCCAGGATATGCAATTGTTGTATCTGTTATGGAAGATGCAACAGACACCACAGAGAGATTGGTGTATTCAATTCTAAGTAGCTTCTTGGTTACAGGATGCATCGGATTCATCTCGTGGAATTTGAGTGCTATGGCACTCTCCAAGCCGATTCTTGTCGCAACGAATCTTCTAATTCTGGCAGTATACGTGATCTACAACATAATCAGTGAAAGGCCCGATTCGATTTCATCGGAGCGTTCCAAGACTAAAATGAGCATAATGAATGCAATTGTGCTTGTTGTGCTATCTCTATTCTTGTATTTGACATATTTCACTGTGCACAATATATTCGAATCATCACTCCCAATTGTAGGGGATGAGTTCGATCATGTTGCGTATATTGCAAAGCTTCTTTCTAATTCAGTCACATGGCAAGAAGATAAGCTGGGGATACTCACAACACCGTCATACCCGTACCTTTTCCATCTGTTCATGGCCGTCTGTGTGACTATATCTGGAATCGCTGTTGCAGATTATCTCCTGCTCAGTGCCTTGATACTACTACCCTTACCAATGTTGGCATTCTATGTCATGAGTAAGACAGTAACTGGAAATTCCAAGCAGTCCATTGTTGCTACTGTACTCTTCCAAGTTACTTCCGACTTCGGTTGGCTCATTGCCATTTCTTCATACTCAGGCACCAATGACCTTCAGACAATCCTAAGTGTATCAAATGATACCTGTAGCATTATCTTTTCTCTGTGGCTGCCGATTATTGTTGCACCCTATCTGATAGATCTAGCCGCGTTCTTGTTGATTATGGGACTGATGTTCAACAAGAATGCAGACTCAGGGAAACTAGTGACAATCTCGACTATTCTTCTTATTATTAGCATACTTAGCCATATGGAGAAAGCATTAATCATAGCGGGACTCACTGGTATCCTTTCACTGATTGGAGTCATAACAAGTAAACGGGGCATTAGGACAAAAGAGATAGGAGCTGCCCTAGTTCTCGCCTCGATAGTTGTTATTGTCATCGATCTAGTGGCCCTCAGAAGGCTGTTCACAGCATATTACATAGCCACCTTGGTTGTTTGTATTGTTGCAGGGGAGTTGGCCTATCTCGTAAGCGACAGGCATTTCAATTCCAAATCCATTCAAAATTGGCTGACTTACAATTATAAACCAACAGCAATCGTTGCGACTTTGCTTTTTGTGGGAACTGCATATTTGGAGTTCATCTTTGGTAAGACTCCAGGTGCACATTGCTCCTGGATTCCCCTCTTTCTTATTCCACTTAAGCTAGGTATTGTCGGAGTACTAGCCGGTATTTGGCTCCTAAAATTGGACTTTCGCAACGCCAGAAAACACGGAGTTCTACTTGTGCTGGTGTCCTGTGTAATTCTGGGGGAGATAGGTCTATATCACGCGGGCATACCATTTGCATTGATCGTAGGCTCCATTTTGGATGAGTTCAGATACGTCAGAGATGTTGTATGGCCGATTTTTTCATTAGCTGGGTCTGTGGCACTCTTCGTGCTAGTGGAAAGAATACAGAGGTTCCGCGCTCCATCCTTTATGAGAAAGATAACCAAAGGATTGGTTCCAAGTCTGGTCATTGGATTGCTCCTTGCCTCAAGTATACCATCCCATCTACTGAAGATTCAGTACAATGCTGCTAATAGCGGGATAAATCAAAACATTGAGCCGGTTGTAGAATTCATGGATACACTGAATATCACAGATGGAGGCACAGTTTATGCCCCCGCAAATCTGGCAAGAAGTGTCGCTGCAGTCACCGGAGCAATTGTATATTCTCCATCAACGTCAGTTTATGGTCCATTGCTTTCCGACGGGTCAGACATATACACAACACTGTGGCTTTTAAATTACCTCAACGTGCAATACATGATTCTCGACAAGCCAAATTCGATAGTGGGAATTGGACCTGTTGCAGAGATGTCACCTATCCTGTATAGCGATAGTGCATATCGGGTCTGCCAAGTACTCACACAGTCAGGCCCCACATTGACATCAAGTACCGCTCTTGTTGATGACCATGTCGTAGAACGCTTTGGAGAGGAAATTGGATTCGGCATGAAGCCAAGTTGGCAAGAATCATTTTCGAATGTTTCGAACTGGGTGGCAGCTCCCATGACGTTCACTAATGTCTTAGAGTACTCGTTGACGACAAATGAGGACGGGGAAGCTCAGCTGATGGCATCTGGAGTGGCAGGAAGCAAAACGGTCATGCTATATCAGATGCTCTTTGATGCTGGACTACAAGTGGAGAAGGGAACGTATATTGGTGTTAGGTTCAAAACTTCGCCCGGTGCAAAATTACTTGTTCAGATTCTTTACAACGATAGGACAATGAGCAATGCGCGCCTTGGAAGCACACCGTATCTGCAGTCAGAAGACTGGATATCATTAACCACATATCTTGATAATGTTGGGGCTAACGTAACAGGGCTAAGAATCGGTCTTACCAACATATACAATGAAGATGTATCCGAGTTGAATGGGAGTATTGACTATCTAGTGATTAATAGAGAGGATTCTAATCGTGCTGATGCGGCCATACTTCTTTCCATGACGAATCTCAATTTCACGACTATATCAAGTTGGGATTCCATCCTTGAAGCTCAGCCTTCAGTAATCATAGCATCAGAGGATTCAACTTACGGGAATCTGACTAGCTTCTTCGCACGCATCAATGAAGACTCAAGAGTGATTCTTCTCGGAAATCTAAATGAAAGCAGTAGCATCCAAGACTATATCGACATCACAAACCTCAACTGCTCAACAGTAGCTGATTCCCTTGTTGCATCTGATGAAACATGGAATATTCCTTCTATGCGAGTTGATTGCATATCAATATCAGGCGGACTGGTGCTTAGTACATATGCTGGAAATCAGAACCTGCCCTTTCATGTAAGATTATTTGTCAACGACACAAGGCAAATAGACTATCTGAATGTGTGGCCTCTTATCGAAGCTATAAGGGGAACAGGTAATGAAGACGCTTTGGGAGAAGCACAGCTGGCATTGACCGAATACCTCCAGATTCAGTTGATGCTTCCAAGTTGCTCATATATTGAACGAAAATTCTATTTGAAGAACTCAGGATTTGTTAGATATGCTGGTACTCTTGAAATAGAAACAACAGGATTGATTCTGCCGCATATCTTACAGAATGAATCCTTAGGAAGCTTAACTAACGCCAGCATTTTGGTGGTTGAAGGGGAAGCGAGATTTGAGCCCGCACAATTTGGCTACTTGATCATCTCTATATCCGGCAGAATTCAGGTTTATGGCAATGCTGGTATTCTGAATGATCTTGAGGTGGAAGAGTGGAGTGCAATTGCTAGGATTGTAAGAATTTCAGCCAATGCCTCAGTTCATTTCAGCTCCTTCACATCATCTTTCCCATATGCTTTCGAGATATATTCATCTGAATATGTATTAGAAGGCCTCAGTAATCTGTCGTATTTGCCTATGTCTCAAGGCGTCCTGCTCATCTATGCAAACGACCCGACAGTATTTGGTTGGTAGGATAGATGACCACGAAAAGACAGCGTAATTGTCAATCACGAGTTTCAATCTCAAATTGAGTAGTTGCAGGTCTTGACTGTCGCATATGTCACATTTGTTAGAAACGTTGAGTCCTGCAGACATGTGCATGATGTCAGGAGGATTGCCAAACTAGATAAGGAAGGGACTATTCGCCTTTCATGCGATCTACTTCGGCACAGACTGCCGGACAGAAGCTCCCGATAGATAGCATTCGATATATTCTAGAAGAGCGATTAATCTGTGTTGTGAAGAAGAAACTGAAAAGTGATTGACTTGAGCATAAGTATCTGCTTCGTATCAGGACTGCTGCCGCCAATCTCTGTTGGAGGTGTGGAAAGGTACGTCCTAAATCTTGTAGAGGAACTCCCGAATACAAAGTACAAATCGCTTATCATTAGTCATCATTATCGTGGATTAGGAAAGCTTGAAAGAAAACACAATTGCCGTATCTATCGAGTTGGCTGGAACCCATTGCCATATAGTCAGGTTCGCATAATCGGTTCTATCTCCAGAGAGCTTAGCAACTTAACGTCCCTTCTTGACAATGTAAAGAATCATTGGTCATTCGATATTGTTCATTCTCAATTTGGTGAGTTCAGTGATGTTGTGTATGGGACAAAGATTTGCAGAGAAAACGAGGCAAAGCATGTGGTTACCATTCATGGGAGATTCGGTACGCAATTCGAAGATATAAGAATGAATTCCAGAAGACTAGATGTTCTCAGAAAAGCGGATTACCTAATTACGAATAGGCAGCAAACATTTCAGTACTTGTTGAAAATGGGCTTTGAGAAACTTGCTCTCCTTCGCAATCCTATACCTGTTTCGAAATACAAACGCCCAGATCAAGAAACACCCCCAAGAGAAAGGAAGAACATCGAACTCCTTTTCTTGGGTCGCCTAAGTCTACGAAAAGGACCATTTTTGGCAATTCAAGGATTTGCCTATGCCGCGAAGAAAGACCCCAATCTGAATCTCTGCATGGTTGGTGGTGGTGTGCTTGAAAAGCAACTAAGAGCATTTGCTGAGAAGATGGACTTGAAAGATAGGGTCCATTTTACGGGACCTCGGCTTGATATCAGACCATTTCTTTGGAAATCGGATGTGTTCCTTGCGACATCTCCGACAGCGAACTCACCGAGCCTTTCACTTCGAGAAGCTATGGCCGCAGGTATACCTGTTATCGCGACTGATGTAGAAGAAACCGGTACTGTTGTAAGAGATGGGAAAACAGGGCTGCTAGTAAAACCCAATCCAAGGGCTCTAGGAGAGGCTATTCTTAAACTGACTGGAGATGAAAACATGATGAAACGATATCGAATGGCTGCGGCCAAACAAGCTGAAATCGAGTTTGATCTCAACGGGTACGTTAGCGCTTTGGACAGAATCTATGATGCAATTATGGAGTAGTGAAGTTCCTTATGGTGAAATCTCTGAGAATTAGGGGTAAAGAGCCGCTTGATGGAAACGTAATGATTAGCGGCAGTAAGAATGCTGCAATTCCTTGCATTGCAGCAGGAATCCTCACCGATGAACCCATAATACTTCATAACGTTCCTGCAATTGAAGACATACATACTCTATGTGAAATTCTTGCAGCCATGAGTGTGAAGGTGTCATATGATGATGAGAGGACTACTCTGAGGATGCAGTGTATCAACCCTTCTTCCGATATACCTCCTTTGCTTTCCACGAAAATGAGAGGTGCCACTCTTCTTATGGGAACTCTCCTGGCCCGTTGTGGAGAGGTGATTTTCGAATCCTATGGGGGATGCCCCATTGGGGAAAGACCAATTGACTACCACCTTGATGCATTTAGGAAACTTGGAGCCAAGATAGATACGAAAGGAAACCAAATCAGAGTATCTGCGAAGAAACTCAAGGGAACACTCATTGAACTCCCATTTCCAAGTGTCGGTGCTACCGAAAATTCGATACTTGCAGCATGTTGCGCCAAAGGCATGACCACAATAGTCAACATGGCAGTTGAGCCAGAAGTCATGAATCTTATTGAGATGCTTGGCAAAATGGGAATGCAGTACACCTTTGATGTGGCCAAATCACGAATTGATATCGAAGGAAAGACAAATCTTCAAGGCATAAGGCATTCGATAATTCCAGATAGACTTGAGGCGGGAACGTATTCTGTTGCAGCGGCAATCACCAAAAGTAGCATAACGATTCATCCTGTTGTAGAAGCTCACATCAGTCAAGTCATTCAGGCGCTAAGGGATGCACGAGGGACTATTGAACTGGAATCCGGAATGACCATGAGAGCAGATTTCTCCGACATATGCTTAAGTCCATTCAAAATCGAAACCGGACCCTTTCCAGCCTTCCCTACTGACCTGCAACCACAGTTTACATCGCTAAGCACTCAAGCAGAAGGCAGGACTTCAATCATTGAAACGGTCTTTGAAAATCGATTTGGGCATGTTCCCGAGTTGCAGAAGATGGGAGCCAAGATCCAGATCTCTCAAAGAGAATTAACAATAGATGGACCTGTGAGTCTCAAAGGTGCACATGTAACGGCAACAGATATCCGGGGAGGAATGGCGCTGATTCTTGCCGCGCTTTGCGCAGAGGGTTCAACTACTGTCAATGGATTTGAAATCATTGAAAGGGGTTACGACTCTCTAGAGAGCAAATTGAGCAATCTAGGAGCGAATATTGAGGTGATAGAGGACGAGGAACAACATAAGTGAAGTAGTCCGAGATAATCAATGCGTGGGGTGTGGCGCCTGCGAATTGGCGTGCCCTCATCAGGCCATAGCAATGGCAGTTGAACATAATCGAGGTGTTTACAACGCGATCGTGGATGAAACAAAATGCGTTTATTGCGGAGCTTGCATCGACGTTTGCTTTGGTGCAGCAATAGAACATCACGAACCAAAGGAATCTTTGCAGCGTCTTATTCAAAAAGGAAGAGGAATGGAAGTAGCCCGCTATGGATATGCCACAGATTCAAATCTCAGGTTTCGGGCATCATCGGGAGGGGCAGTTACAGCTCTGCTGACTCACCTGCTCGATGAGGGGCATATTGACGCTGCAATTGTCGTGAAACTTGCGAGCACTGATCCAGCTCTTGGAGTTTCATTGATTGCCGAGTCCAAAGAAGCCATTCAAGAAGCAATGGGGTCGAAGTATTGTCCTGTGAGGATCAGCACTGCCCTAAAGCAGATGAAAACGGGAGCCAAGTATGCATTTGTTGGACTGCCTTGTCAGATATACGCAACTAGGAAACTTCAGGAGAAGGGAAGACTAAATGGCGAAATCAGTATCTATATTGGATTGTTTTGTGGAGGCACGCTTAGCTATCATGGAACGAGGTATATTCTCAGACAGAATGATGTTGAATTCAGTAATATACAGGCAATCGGATACAGGGGATTCGGATGGCCTGGACGATTCTATGCAGAAACGAAAGATGATGTTATTTCTCTCCCATTTGTTACGTATTGGCCAAATATAGCTAGATGGTTCTATCTTGATCGTTGCCTGACATGTCTTAGTGGACTGAACCTAAATGCGGATGTCAGTTTTGGGGACTTTTTCTCAAGGGAACATATTTCAACTGATCCTCTTGGCACATCTGTTATGTTAGTCATGTCTGGAATTGGAGCTGAAGCTCTATCATCAACTGAGAACGCAGGTCATTTGCATCTCAAATACACAAGCATCAAGAAGGTCATTGAATCACAATCATCCATGTTTCTCAAGCATAGGAGATACCCAACAAGACTTCTGATATTGAAATTGCTCAGAATGGGAAGACCCTCAAAGGGCCGGTATGAATCAAAACTAGGTTTCAGAATTAGAGACGCTTTGGATGAGCTTCTTCTTCATTCAGGTCGAGCCCTCGCCTCTAGACCGGGACTATGGCCCTTTTTTGATGTCTTTAAGAGTCTCATGACTGTGTATAGTCGGATTGTGATGATTATTGGCAAGATTATTGTGCGAAATTCAAGTCTGAATCTCTAGGTAGTCTTGAATAAGGATAGTTCCCTATGCCTTAGGAAATACAGGAAAGCGTTTTGCATGTAGAAAATACCGCCGAGGTGCAAGGTAGCTTGGATTTGTCCAACGTAATCAAGAGTGCTGTTTTCATATATATAGGAGGATTGGTCACGAATATTCTGGGTTTCGTATTCTGGCTAGTTGCATCTAGTTACGTACCCCCAGATGTTGTTGGATCGGCTTCGGCCATCATAGCCCTTCAGGCACTTCTCATGACCATAATGACCATAGGTCTTCCTACAGGATTGCGTCGCTTCGTTGGAAAAGGCGGCAGTGAAGAAAGATATGATTTGATTTCTGAATACTTCGCAACAAGTATGGGCGTTAACCTCCTTCTCAATCTGCCTGTTTCACTGATTCTGATAGCTGCACCCGCTCTTCACTATAGTGGTTATGGATTATCTGCAATAGAACTTGCATTTGTGGGGACTCTTATTCTACTTAGTTTTTGGGCACCAACTCTAGTTTCATTGTTCGATTCATTGTTGAAAACTGAAATCACTGCCCTAGCCCAAGTACTCTCTTCGATTGTAAAACTTCTTCTCGGGCTAATGATGCTGATTCTCGGTTATGGATTCTTGGGAGTCATGATGGCATTCATAGCGGCATCAATTACAACTGATTCAGTATTGCTATACCACGCGCGGAACATGTTCAGAGAATTTGGATATCAACCTAGGTTTGAATCAGACCGTATAAGAGAACTAGTGGAATCTGGACTGCCTGCATGGATTCCGAATATGTTGACGATAGCAGGACAATCCGTTGCCGTTCTTGTAATCTATGGATTAGTTGGAGAGAGCCAAACGGGCCTCTATTACTTAGCTTTCGCCATGGCACAAGTTGTATACACGATACCAACAAGCATTCAGAGTCTAATGTACCCAGTTTTGAGTGGTATGAAAAGCGGACGAGAGGATGCCATTCGCCGCACTACACGTGTTTCTCTTATAGCCACAGCGCCCATTGCATTAGCTGTCGCATTGTATTCTGAAATTCCATTCTCCGTAATAGGACCAGCATACTCAGATGCAGGTCCTCTTCTGGCAATACTCGTAGTCGGAGCGATGTTCTGGTCAATTTATGTTGGATATTATGGATATCTATATGCAATAAAGGAATACAGGCATGTGACTGGATTGGGACTTGTTCTTAATGGAACAAGGCTGGCTTTGTATTTCCTTCTTGCTTCGTTGTTTGGTGCCATGGGAGTCGCCTTTTCCTTCATCGGGGGAATTCTCGTTGCAATGATCGGCCTTGCGTTTTCCTCAATTAGCATTGGTTACAAACCAGATTGGAAGAAGTACTTCCTAGCAATTATTATCCCGAGTACTTCCGTCATACTTGTCTGGCATCTCAGTGTAGAATGGATACTGGGAATTCCATTCATTCTTATTTGGTCATTCATCTTGTATGGAAGACTGAAGATTATGACGAGGACAGACATCTTTGAGGTGTTCTGCGGTTTGTTCACTCCTGAGAAAGCCTTGAGTATAGCATTGCGTCTTAGGCCAGTATCAAGAATAGTGTTTGGAAAACAGAACGTAGATGAATGAAATTAATCCAAATTGAACGAATTGTGAGTATAGTGCAAATCAGTCATCCGTTACAAGCTAGGGATTCAGGATAACAGATGAAATCACCGATTTCCATTTCCTAGCTGTGGTAGCGAAATCGAAATCTTGGCGTACGAACTTCATCGCATGCTCGCTGACAAGTTCCAGTAATTCCGGATCCTTCAGAAGTGAGCATATTTGGTTGGCCAACCCTCTTGGAGCCGTAGATGTTATTATGAAGCCAGTATGTGCGTCAGCAATGAAATCACTTATACTCCCCACCCGAGAAGCAAGAATAGGAGTGCCACAGGCCATAGCCTCAAGAAGGACATTAGGCAATCCTTCAGTTTTGGACGGCACAACTAGAAGTTTCAATGAGTTGAGAATTGGGGCAATTTGGATATGTGGCACTCTACCTGTGAACGTCACAAATGAATCAATTCCATGATCTAGTACTCGCTGCTTAGCTTCATCAAACAATGGGCCATCTCCAACGACAATGACTCTAATGGGTTTTCCAGAATCCAGAATCAATGAAATAGCATCAATCAAAGGGATTACGCCTTTTTCTGAACTCAGGCGTCCGATGAATCCAATCTGGTCAAGCCGTTCAACAATACGACTTGTCCTGAAAAACACGCTGAAATCAACGAAATGCTCATGAGCTATGAGAACCTTTTTGCTGTGTCTGTTGAAAGGAGATTCTTTCATCATCTGCTTCGAGTAAAGAATGATCTTCATGCTCAGTCCAAGTACAATGTTCATGACTGCCGCAATGATTCGGGTAAACCGATCATTCTTGGATTGAGCTACTTGAACTGCATTGCCCCCAGGCATAAACGCAATTGTATTGCCACTGAGTTTCAATGCAATCATTGGCAATAGCAGAGTTTCACCTCCAATTGTAAACAAAAACATGTCAACATGCTTGGCCAACCTCAATGCTCTAATTGTGACTCTCATTTGCATTGCCAAGTTGTTTATGATTCTTAGAAGCACATTTGATACGTTTCTGTGTCTAATTGCTGTTGCGTGAAGATTCGGAAACTGACCTAAATTTCCTATATCAAGTCCAGGAATTAGTACATGTACTGTGTTTGCAATACTAGAGAGAAGTCTAATGATGTTTGCAATTGGAGTAAGTCCAGGACTTAGTCCGACAACACATATCCGGGGTCTCCCTTTCATAGGTCTACCTCTTTTCAGAACACCGTCAAAGGTATGTCTGATGCAGTTTCATTTGCCTTACATATACTTATAGATAGACTTGATTCATTCATTTCTTATTCCTCAGTTTGGGGACCTTCTAGACATTCGGTTCTTGTACTCTGAACGCAGTGAAACCAAAACGAATCAAGAATGGCTGTTGTTACCTTTCTCAATTCAAGAAGCAAGTGTGACTAGTAAGCCCTTTTCATGCGATTGTGTAAAGACCAACTTATTTCAGATTATGCGCCGTCCAGCCAGTCCATCCAAATATTCACCTCAACTATTCCCGAAGTTAGATTCAGTAATTCATTCTTGTGAATTCTTCTTCGGTTATAGGGAGAAGAAACGGCTGATCTGTGGGAGCGACCATGAGGACGCCGAGATTCAAAAGAAAGTGGTTTTCTATAATTCATCCACACATACTTTAGAAGATAATACGATGGCTAAACACAGACTCCATCCCATGTTATATTCATTAACTTCAAGATAACTTAGAGATTATGAACTTCAGCTTCCCTCCCTGACTGGGAATGTCTTCGGTTGCTTCCATTAGAACAGGAACTTGTTGCTGCGTTTTCTCCAGCAGGATGTTTCTGACTTTTCCTATTGCGCCACGATAGTCTCTATAAGATTTATTGGGAACAAAACGAAGAACGATCGAGTAGTCTGCATTTTGAATGAATTGAAACATTTTTACAGCTTCCGGACAAGCATCGAAGATGGTGGTGAGGAAATCGCCACTCAATACGGTACCATTTGGAAGTCGTATCATATCTGACTCACGCCCTCTAACATGGTCCATAAGTGGAAAAGGAAGACCACATGGACACTGCCCTTCAATTAACCGACCGCGGTCCTCGTTCAGATATCGGATTATCGGGAATGCATAGTTCTCTAAATCTGTTACAACAATATCTCCGAACTCTCCCTCTGCACATATCTCCCCATTCTTCACGAATTCGATATGGCGTATATCAGATTCTATGTGAAGACCAGTATGTTGGTTGCATTCAGCGGCAAGCCAGTAGACTTCTCCGCAACCGTATTGATCATAGACCGGAGCATTGAAGACTTTTTCAACAAGGTTTCGTTGAACCTCACTTATAGGAGAAGAGGTTAACCATACAGCTTTGGGCGGTGGAAGTTCTATGCAGTGATCATCCACGTACTCGGCCAGATGACATATGGCTCCAACGTAACCTTGTAATAGTCGAGGCTTGATGCATTTGTATTTTCTTATGAAACATCGTATGGAACTCTCTGTCATTGAAGCCGCGTCAAGTAGTACTCTTTTTGTCGGCCACCAGAATGCACAATACGCTAGGTCTTGAAATCTGGATTGGCGAACATCCCTGAAAACAAAAGCACCGTCATCCCAGGGTGCCAAATCCCATCTTGCCAAGAGCCTCCATCCAATTGCATGCAAAGGAACTCTTCTGTCGTGATATACTCTGAGTGGTATGCCGGTAGATCCACCAGTAGTCGACACTTGGAAATATCGCTTGTCCACTTCCATAGCCATGATATCGGCCAAGTTCTCTCGAATATCGTTCTTCGTGAGGAAAGGTATTTTCAGGAAATCATCAGGCGTTTTTACGTCATCTGGAATTATGCCTGCAGCCTTGAATTTCCTTCTATAGAAAGGGACTGATTTGTATGCATAACGGAGCAGTTTCTTTCGCTTTCGCCAGTTCAATTCTGCTAGTTCTCTTGAACTAAGACATTGGTTTCTTATCAGGCGTTCATAGTACGCTGAGGAGTTGGTGTTCAGAAGAAAGAATTTTGAGTAGAAGTACGAACTCGTGAGTGAACGAAACAATCGATACTTGGCTCCTTTTAGGTCTTGATTCCATTCTAATGAGCAATATAAATGATAATAGCACTGCTGCAAACAGAGGCATGTTTTCAAGAAACAATATCCAAGTAATGACTCATTTCATAGCTGCCAGCATCATCAATTGCCATTTCCGAACCAGTTCAAGGAGGACCGTGATATACCAATAGTAGGACAAGGCGAACATACAAGATGCCATTATCACAGTATTAGGTGGAGTAATACTAAACCCAAACTATGGTGCGATGTTGTGGACTAGGGAATCCCACATTGGATTTCGGAATATTCCAAGAACCTCACTTGTGAGATTCTGTTTTCGACAAAGTTGAGTAGAGATGCTCCAGACGGTCCACAGTCTTTTCGATGGTCAATTCATCGGCAAGATATTTATTAGCTTTATCTCCCATGAGCTTTGAATCTTTAGGATTTTCAAGTAACCATTCTATTGCTCTAGCGAGTTGAAGAACATCGCCACTTCTGACAAGGAAACCAGTGTCACCGTGGCGAACAAGATCAGGAATACCTCCCACATCTGTTGCTAGTACTGGTTTTGAACAAGCAAAAGCTTCCAGAATCACATTTGGAAATGTCTCATACCTTGAAGGCAGAATCACAATGTCAGAGTCAACGTATGCAGATATCTTCTTATTTCCAAAAAGAGGCCCCGTGAAACGCACGTAATTCGCAAGTCCCAGTTTTGTTGAAAGGGATTTCAAATACCCTAAGTGACCTCCATCTGGACCCACAACAATCAGGTTAACATTCTTTTGTGAGCGCAGGATGCTTTGTAGGGATCGAAGCAGGCGGTCAATTCCTTTGATGCTGTGTACCCTACCTACAAAGAGGAGTAGGCGTGTGTCATCACTAATATTGTACGCGTATCTGAATGTCCCAGGCTCCGGAGTATCTTTGAATTCAGACAAGTCAATGCCATTTGGAATAACACTGATCTTCTCATCTGGAATGCCAAGTTTTCGACCGGTTTTCATTTCGAATTGACTAAGTGCAATTAGTGCCGAAGCATCATGAAGCAGATTCATACCGAAGAGGGTATCATAGATACTCTTAGCTCTCTGCCAACGCACCATGCGCGGTAACGAACCACGGGGTTGAATGCAATAAGGAATTCCAGTCTTCCTTAACCAATGATGTGCCACAACATTGTGAAAAGTACGAAATTCATGGAGATGAGCAACATCGAAATCCTTGAACAAGTTCCTTCCATCTATTGCTAGTTGAGGAGAAATGAGGAACAATCGAGTGCGATGCAAGCCAATATTCCTGTAATAACGAATCTCCATTTCGTCTGTTATTGTGACAAAATCACAATCTAACCTATCCTTCAGATTCTTGGCATCGCTTGTGGCGATCACAACATCATGACCTCTTCTCGCAAGTTCCTTGGAAACCAGATAGGCTGCACGGGGAGCCCCACCAAAAGCTGTGGCGGGAGGAAAATACGATACTACTTCTAGAATCCGCATGACTCTTGTTACATCCTGTTTTCAGACAGCTGTGCAATTTCCTATGAAGAAGTAATTCATCATTTCTGACTGCCCTTTGTATCTTGAGATTCAATGGGGAGTATTGACAGCTGCATGTACTCTGCCTATGTATGAAGATTTAAAGAGAAGGTTTGACATCGAAAAGGTCAGCAGAATCATGGGTGTGGGCAGGGTAAAGGAATTCAGTGTTTACATAGAGAACTCAAAGCCGCTAAACCAGAAACTCAACGATGGTTTAGGTCACATACAATGGAGACAAATTATCAGAACTGATGACCACGTATTTCTGAAACCAAACTTCACTTTTCCATCATACCGTTATGGTGTGACGACATCTCCGTGTCTTCTTGAAGCTCTATTAGGAATTCTGAAGAATCGAGCTTCAGAAATAACAATAATAGAATCAAATGGTGGAAACAATGTCTTCACAGCTGACGAAGCCTTCAGAGGACATGGCATTCCAAAGCTGTGCAAAGAATTCGGAATAGACGCTGTAAACCTATCAGACTGTCCTTCTACAAAGGCTAAGGATAAGATTGGTTCAAGAACGGTAGAAGTGAGCGTACCCAGATTTCTGCCGAATGAAGTGGATTGTTTTGTATGTGTGCCCGTTCTGAAGGTACATGCAATGACCTTGGTTTCGCTGGGAATCAAGAACCTGTGGGGGTGTCATCCAAATCCCATGAGATGCCTCTATCACGAGGATATCGACAAGAAACTTGCGCTTCTCACCAAGCTCTGGAATCCGCGAATCTGCATTATAGACGGGACCTATGCACTAGACGGACATGGACCAATGTTTGGCCAACCTGTTGAAATGAATCTGCTGATTGTTGGGAACAATGTTGTAGCAAGCGATAGCGTCGGAGCGAGTGTGATGGGCTTCGATCCCCATCACATCAAGCACATAAGAGTGGCGTCGGAGGAGAAACTCGGTCCTATCGATTTAAGGTCGATTAGAGTAAACACAGATTGGAGAAGGTTCTGCAGGGTTTTCTCGTTCAAGAGAACGCCGCTTGATTATTTATCTTTGGTACCATTTCACAGCGAACTTCTTGCAAAGATTATTTTCAACTCACCATTCACTTCCGGGATTCGAAGAATGGTAGACATAATCAGGACTTCTGACGAAAAGGAAGACCTAAGAGGGTACGTAAATTAAGTAGTAGCTGATCGAATTCTCCTTTTCCATAAAAAGGACTCTAGTTCGAAGACTCTAATTGGCGTTCTCTTGAACGCATTCTAGTAGGTGAACATCATAAATGAGTACTGGATTCCGCTCCAACACCAAAATGTCGTTTACTAGGTTTAGCATAGCAGACAATATGCTCCTCTACCGGTATCTTCTCGTAACATTACCCAAGACATTCTTCAGTTCTTCTCCTATTCGCTCAATACTGAGGTTGCGCTCTACAAAAGACCTACCGCTCTTGCCCAGAGATGAAACAATGCTTGGATTCTCACTAAGTAATAACACTGATTCTGCAAGAGCAATGTAATCGCCGGGCTTGATTACAATGCCAGAGTTTGTTTTGGATACATATATGCCAGGCTGTCCGCTAGAACAGCAAAGAATTGGTTTTCCCATGGCTTGATACTCATAGATCTTGGAGGAGATTCCTAGCTCAATCGAGCCGTATCCAGACAAGGGTAGGAGTAGAACGTCTGCATCTTTCATTGCTTCGACGACTTCGACTCTCGACACGATCTTCTCAATGACCTTCACGTTTGGCAGTCCAAATTCGGATTGCATCCGATTCAGCTGGCTGGCCATCTCACCCCCACCTTGAAGAATGATTTCGATCCCGTCATGCTTGGAAAGCTCTTGCGCGGCGTCAAAGACTTGGCGAAAATCATAAGCTGGAGAGAAAGCCCCAATATACAGAACCCTGAATCTACTAAGGGGCCGCTTCTGATGGTCTGTAGATACTTGAAATGATTCCATATTCACGCCTGCCTTGATAACATGAATTGCATTAGATGCTATGCCATACTTGGAAACAACAGCTTTCACATAACCGGGACTAATCGGAGTCACTAAGCTGGCAAATCGGTATGCTATCTTTGCCAGAATCTCCCCAGCTCTTCCGATAAGGGATCTCTTGCTTATTCCCAAGTCGTAGAGAGCTTCGGGCCACAGGTCATCAACATTCATGGCGATAGGACACTTCTTAACCTTTGAAATCATTATTCCTGGAAACATTGCAGTGATATTCGGATTTGCAGCCCAAATGACATCGACTTTACCTAAAAAGGGAATAGATAGCATTGATGACAGGATGAATGAAATGAAGAGCACCATACGCTTCGCATACCCCTCTGATGCCAATGGTGGCACATAAGTCCGGATTAGCCTGAGACCATTGGTGGCTTCAAGAACGAATGCCTTCCTTCGATAGCCCTGCGGAATGTTTCCAGAAGGATAATGAGGGAAGGCAGATACGACTGTCACATCGCAACCAGCTTTTCGCAGGCCCAATGAAGCATTGAAAGCACGTGTGGCACCTCCGCCCATGTCGGGAGGAAAGTATTGAGCGATGACTAGCACCCTCATATTCTGATCACTCCCATTGGACCAATGTAAGGCAAAGATTCGTGATATGGCGCCATTGTTTTTATCTTCTTTTTAGGCAAGTTCATGATATCCGAGAAAACTCCTATCATTGCTCTGAGCGAAACGCAATGATAACAGCCTACACTTAAGCTATCCGTATCCACTGCTAACACGAGCAGGTCATTGTCCAAGAGAGAAATATAAGTCATTGATGACGGAGGCAATACGTTCAAGACTAAACTCCTTCTCAATCATTTTTCTGGCGTTTTTGGCAATCTTCTGCGACAATTCTTCATTTTCAAACAGGCTAAAGACGGCGCTTCTGAAACTATCCACTGAGTTCTCAAAAAGGAGTCCATTATGATTGTGCTGAACGAATGTAGGAATGTCACCCACCCGTGTGGATATCACTGGAGTTCCTGATGCCATTGCCTCCAGTACCACCGTTGGCATTCCCTCCCAGAAAGAGGGGAGAACCAACGCATCTGCAGACTTTAGAATTTCAGGAATTTCAGAGTGCTTCCGTTGGCCAAGAAGATCAATCTCAATGGGGTGGCCATTCTTCTGCAATTCATTTCTAAGCCTAGCAAGCGATGGATAAAGAGATCCTTGGCCAACAAATCTAATTCTAAAACTCTGACCATCCCAATTCCTCTTCTCACGAATCCACTGAATGAGAGACCCAACACCCTTCCATCTCTCTAGGTCACCAACATAAAGTAGGGTCTTCTTAGATGCTGCATCCCGTAATGAGAACGAGAATTGGTCTGTATCAACAACATTCGGAACATAGCAGAGCTTGCAGGTAGGAACATTGTACACAGAAGAGATGGTTTCTAGATCTGTCTTGGACACAGATGCAATCAGGTCACTCTTGTCAATGGTGAATTGGCCCAAGGAGTGGTCATAGATTTGTTTGACCCATCGTCTTCTTAGAGAGGTTCGATAGGGAGGGTTTCCGACCCCACCATGTAGTTGAAGCAAAGCCTTTCCTCTCTTCAGGAGTCTTGCCAGTACTGCTTGATTGGATGTGAAATACAGGTATGAATGAATATGAAACACGTCTGCATCTGACTTACAAAGCTGGCTTAGCATTAAGTTCAGGGGATTGATATTCCAAATAACTGCTGGAGAATAGAACCTGTGATATGTGACACCATTCTTCTTCGAAACACCGACGCGGCTCAGGTGTCTCGTAGTCGTATACACATGAACGTCGTGCTCCTTCGACTGCATCGTTGATATATTATGGACATATCTCTCAGACCCACCCAAGTGTTCTCCGACAAAGGGACAGATATGTGCAAGCCTCAACTAGTATTCTCCATGTGCTAACTTCATTAACCGCGCATTACCAGTGCTAACAGCTTTGTGCAATCATCTCCGAAGGTACAATTAAGTCTTGTTGGAAGCACTCCGTTTTTGCAGACAATACATCAGGAAGTTGGGTTTAGCGGCAAGCTAATACGCTTGAATGCTTTTGAAGCTTGAATCATTAGGAAATGATAAGTGTGGGATTTGGCGTCTGCATATTCCAACCTAGAAGATACTCAGCCGAGCTGGATGAGAGGCGATGCATAATTGGAGAATGAACAAGGAATGGTATCAATCGCGTCGGATGCTCTGGTCAGGTTCCATAATCCAGTGAAGCTCATTCTTCTGTTTCTTGTTTCATTTCTTGTGTATTTCACCATGAGAGATTCTTCTTGGCCTCTAGCTCAAATGCTGTTAGGAATTCCAGCTGGACTTGTTTCCATTCTTCTCCTGCCAGGTATAGTTGCGTCAAGAATACTGATTCCTTTGAAATACCAAAACCTTGGAACATCTGTGTTCCTTGGGCTGGTAATTCAGATGCTCCTTATGCAACTACGATTTTTGTTGAGCTTCTTCTATTTCGCTACTCCCCCAATAAAGATCTGGGTTTTTGGAGGCAATTTATTTCTTCTAGTGCTGGGTGCGACTGTTCTCCAGTTGAAGAATGATTATGGCTGCTTGAAGACACCCATCAGATTCAACTATGGATGGCAATTTGCTATTCTTCTGGCAGTTTCACTAATCCTGAGGTTTGTTCTGCTGAGCCAGGTCCAAGGATCAATTTCACCAGACTCCGCACTTTATGCCGATTTTGCACGGCAGTTGGTCAATGGAAAATACGATTCGCTTGTCCTCAATGATTCTGCAGTAGTCGAATTGAGAGAAGGATTTGACTACATGGCGCATCATGCGTTCACTTATGTCTTTGCCCTGTCATATCTCCTCATCGAACCATCAACATCAGGGCCCATATTCATATTGGTCGTCATTGGAGTGTCGGTTCTGTTTCCAATATTTGAGATCGGCAAGGACTTATTCGGCGAGAGAGCGGCACTCTGGATTTGCGGATTGGTTTCTGTTCATCCTCTTTTTGTTTTTCATTCAGTTGTAGGATATGGTCCAGAAATCACAAGTCTGCTGTATGTATTGTATGCAGTCCTCTTATTGAGGGATGAGAGGAGCACAATTCTGAGCTTGGTCATGGCTGGAGTCCTAGTGGGTCTTGTGGATGTGACGTGGTACGCGAATTTCTACATTATATGCTTCATGCTACCTGTTGCGGCTATTCTCCAGCATTTCTGGTCAGGAAAACAGAACATGAGATTCGTATTGCTTCTTCCAATTGTCCTGATAGCGAGATTGTACTATCTCAATGCGCCTATCTTCATGTTGTTGTGGGCGGCAATCTTTAGTCTAATCCTTCTTGGAAGAGGTACTCTGGATTGGGAGATTCAGAAACCAGTTTCCTTCTATGCAGCTCTTCTTATCATGACAGTTGTATTCCGTTTTCCTTTGCAGATTGTTTCAGAATCGATTCCTAGCGGCATACGTAATCTCGAAGCGCCATCCTTTCTATCTGCACTGCTGGTCACAGACTGGACTGGAAAGATGTTACAATTCATGTTCTTTCTTACTTGGCATTTGGGTCCAGTCATACTAATCATCCTTATTTCAACACTCATTGCAACTAGGAATAAGAATACAATTGGTCTTTCAATACTGGGTATGGTAGTCGCCTTCGGAACATTCGTTGTTCTAGGGACAATACCAGAGAGTCTTAAGATCATCTACTTCTACTCTGATTCTAGGTTCTTCATTCTGGCTGTGCTGCTATTCATATTTGCAGCCGGGGAGTTCTTCCGTAGACTATCTGCAACGCATCAAATCCATATACCTCGTATTGGCCAACTTCGAAGAGGAACTGTAGCAGTTCTGACTTTGTCGGCCATTGTCATTGGTTTCATTCCAGCATATCAGATGTATCCATCAGGACTTAGTTTAATCCACATGGAAGATAGATACGGATGGGATGGGTTTCAGGCAATTGTAGAAGACCTTGGAGATGAGGACTCCATATTCCTTGCAAATAGGGTAAGAGAGTTCTCATGGCTTACAGGAAGAAAGTGCGTCTTTCTGGCGTTCACTGACACTGCCCTACCCAATTCAAATGCCACTTCAGAGATCATGTCGTTGACGGGAGAATTCTCTGTTGATTTTTTGATTATAGATATGTATACCACAACAAGATGGCAGACGTTAATCTTTCTCCTACATCAATCAATGGAGATCGGAGATTCGGTCTTACTCAACGGCTCAATAATCCCTGAATGTGTTGGGGAAGGAACCTTCGGACCTGTCCAGTCATTGACTCTTGTTGTGCAAAATGAACCAAATGATGCGGGTAGATTCTCAAGAATCTTCAAAGTTGATGAGAGCTATTTCTCATTGAATCAATCAATATCGGTAGTGGATCCAGGCTGGGAGGCTTCGGACAACGGAGAAATTCTGAACCAATCCGATAATGCACAAGTGATCATCGGAGCTGAAGCTTCACAAACGATTATTCACCGTGATGTTAGTCTCAATCTCTTGCCAGAAACAGGATTCATTCTATTCAGTATAGATGAGATAGACGCAAATGTGACATCAATTGAAATGCTTTCAGACAATAATAGCTTAATTGGCCATGGCGAACGAATCGCCGAGGGACTCTTCATATGCTACCACGGAGAGGAACTCATCAATGACATTCGGATAACTGTTGAGGGCGAAGCTGGAGAATCTGTTGTGATTGAGTCAATCTCATTCTGGACTGACGACTAGGGAACACTCATGTTGCTCTCACAAAGATTCCTAAACATGGAAGATGGCCCTGAGGGATTTTAAGTGGTAATTCGGCATTATTGTCTTCGTTGTCCTCTGTACCATCTAATTGGGTCAATTCTAATGTGTGATAAGAGAGATTAAAAGGAAAATGAAGTGCGACGCAAAGGAGTACAAGTGCAATCAGTTTTTGACACCACATAGGAAGCACATACCAATAGGAGTATGGACAACTTGAAGGAGCTTAATGGCGCAAGAACCCTTGTGACCGGGGGTGCTGGGTTTATCGGATCACATATTGTGGATGGCCTGATTGAACAGGATGCAGAAGTCATTGTCTTGGACGACATGAGTAATGGAGATCTGAAGAATATAGCAAGGTGGGAAGACAATAAGCGACTCAAACTCATCAAGGGCGACATTCGAAATCAGGAGACTGTGAGGAATGCGATTCGAGATGTTGAGTATCTTTTTCATCAAGCCGCAAGGGTGAGTGTGCCCTACTCGGTGAGGAACCCTCACCTTGTGCTAGAGGTCAATGTCATGGGAACAACAGTACTCCTAGAAGAGAGCCGCAAAGCTGACGTGGAGAAGATAGTGGTGGCCTCGTCCTCATCGGTATATGGAGATACTCCTACATTGCCAAAAGTGGAAACCATGTGTACAAACCCCATCTCTCCGTACGGCGTTTCCAAACTCGCACAAGAGCAACTTGGAAAAGCATTTCATGAAACATACAACATGAATATTACATCTTTGAGATACTTCAATGTCTATGGCCCAAGGCAAAGAGGAGGGAGCTATGCAGGAGTCATTTCTATATTCTTCAAAAAGGCATTTGAGAATCAGGCCCTCCCCATTTTTGGGGATGGAACGAGTACTAGAGACTTCACCTATGTGGAAGACGTGGTTCAGGCCAATCTCCTTGCGGCTGCCAAGCCCGTCTCGAAAGGCAGAATATACAATGTCGCAAGAGGCGAACAAACCTCTATCGATGGATTGACCGATGAGATAATCAGGTTGAGCTCTTCAAAGTCCAAGAAGGAATACCTTGCATCTAGACCAGGAGACATTCATGACAGTCTTGCAGACTTAACACTAATTTGCAGAGAGTTGGGATACGACCCGAAATATGGCATATCCGAGGGACTAAGAAAGACCTTCAACTGGATTAGCAATGAATTACAGCTCTAGTAGCTGAGCAGTGTGTGTGGCACACTCGAAATGAGGTTTTCAACCTCAGAAAGACATTTCTTTGGAAGCTGGGCAGGAAAGGAAGGCCAAATGAGGATTGACGTTGCGCGATCTGCTATTCCTATCTCACAACATTCGACATCCGCGCTGTGAGTATCTTGTGCGCAGCCTTTGTGATGGCTTCAATGTCGTCGCACCCCGTTTCTCAATGGCTCAAAGCAACAGACTTTCTCTGAGCTCGCGGTCAGCCTCAAATATGTTCAATCTCGGTCTTTCAGCCATGGTACGTAAGATACCAATGCATCTTGATGGCATCGATGTGTTCATTACACCTTTCATGCGAAATGCTACTTTCGTCCATGACTATCACGTCCCGCTTGTCCCGGAATTGATTTGGCTTGGATACTTGCCAGTTGCAGCTATTGCCCGAGCACTCCTTCCTGACAGTATCAGACAAGCAAAGGCCATTATCTCACCAAATTGGCGAATGCTCTCACATGCCTCTGAATACGCAAGGTTGCCTGACTTCTATGTCGTTCCTAACTATCCTCTAAAGAGATTTTACATTGATATCTCTATCGAGAAGGCGAGGCTCGAGCTGGATCTGCCGCAGGACAAGCAGATCGTCCTCTTTGTTGGGGGAGGAAGGCTGAGAGAGATCTATGGCATCGACCTGCTGATTGATGCTTGGAGAGAGGTGCATAGGCAGAAGCCAGACGCACGCCTCTATATACTGGGACCCAAACACAAAGTCGGGCTAACAGCAAGCGAATTCAAAGACCTTGCAAAGAAAGAGCTCATTTTTCCAGGGACTATCCCGCACAAGGAGATTCCAATCTGGATCGCCTCCGCCGACTTGTGCGTGTCGCAGCGTACGCGAGGCTTTCCTGTTGAGTTCTACAACATCTATGACAGCTTGAAACTGTCTGAGTACGCGCTGTTTGAGAAACCAATTGTGGCTGCCGGATACTCACCAGGAAAGGACTATATCTCAACTGATACGAGAACTGAGCTGTATGCAAGAGGCATCGTGGAAGGGCTGAATGGTGGTGCTCCAAAGCCGATTCCGCATTATTGGGAGGAGAATATTCCAACCCTAAAGAAGGCATATGAAGCTCTACAGAGTTAGAGGCCTAGTTGGCCAAGAGAAGTCGAAGATACGCCCTAATTGTTCTAGGTACATTCATCTTACTGGCTCCACGCTTCAGGCCGTAGTCTAGACAAATTGGATATTCGAATGGCCTTGCTCCGACACTCTGCAATCGGAGAAGTACCAAGACCGCCGAGGTGAACTCGCGAGTATTGATGAAGTTCCCGCCAAACTTCTCAATCGCCTTTTTCAACACGGCATAGCGAATGCATCTGAATCCAGATGTGTTGTCGCGCACCTTACTCCCTTTCATCCTGATGAGCATGTTGATTCCCCAGCTGAGAGTACGTCGAGAGAGAGGAAGATTGAGTTGTTCTCCGCCAGCAACATATCTTGAAGCAACGACAATGTCATAGCCCGAATTCAGTATCTTAAGCATGGGAACGATAAGTTGCGGATCATGGGTCAAGTCTGAGTCCATGGTCACAACGGCAGAATCCTCTTTGCCCTCCCTAGCAATGTGAATAAGGCCAGTACGAAGGGCGCCCCCAAGTCCTTTATTCACGTCATGGTCTATGACAGTAATGGGCATTTCTTTGGCGAATTCTCTGGCGATTTCGCCTGTTCTATCAGAGGAGCCATCATTTACGAGGACTATCTCGTATTCAATGGGCACTTGAGCTATTGCCTTGAGCAGATCAGGCAAGTTCTCCTCTTCATTGTAGGCAGGAAGCATATAGTATACAAGTGTCATTGGGATAATCCCCCAAATAGATCAGGAGAATTACTGGGTTCTTTGGAGGGCCTTATGCAAATCTCGCTACGTAATAAATTCCTCTTAAGAATGGAACTACACATACAGATCACATCTCGGAAACCTTCATTTTGAACACAAGGTATTGGCCTTCGCTGTATACTAGGATTAAAAAGGGACTTGATTCGAACTTGGAATAGCCATGCGGAAATAGGTTGAATTCAGTAGGAGTAAATAAGACCAGACTCACCTCATATTCAAGGAATAGGTCCATTACCTCATCCATTGCAGTGGCATTATACATGGCAAAGTAGGCTTGATAGCGTGGATCAGAGGCGTTCGCTACTCTGTAGCCAGAATACAGTATCTGGCGCCCGATAATGGCGCTCAGCTCCCAGTTCTCAGGTGCACATAACACTACCTCATCTGGTTCGGAATTCTCATAGATCCATCTTAGCATTGACCGTTCCTCGAGTGTGACCTTGGGGACCGTGCCGTAGAAGTTCTCATTGAACTCACCCAGATTGTACTGATAGAACCAAGAGGTTTGAAGACTGCCTAACAGCAGAAGGGACAAAATGAATATCATTTTTCCTGCGGCTATCGCTTTTGGTGCATGCCTCACAATGCTCTCTTTCTGTAACTTCATTCTCTGGTCGGATTGCTTCAGATTGCGCCACCAATTCTGTGAACCAAATGACCGTTCAAGTAGCTGTAAAGCATCATTTTTATTTGAACTCCAATAAGACACGCCCAGAGCAAAAGCCAGCAGAACCGATGTCTGCAGGTTGAATAGTGGGAAGTAGTCTGTGGGCATGTAGCCAATTCCCGAGTCTCGAGCCATGGAGAATAAGATGGTCGATAACAGAGTGAATTCAAGCCATACTATGGATAGCCACTTTCCCGGGCTGTCAGGAAGAGAGTGAAGAGCAATGTAGCCAATCAGGCCAAGAAAAACAAAGGGTCCCAAATAGGTTCCTAGCCCGTTAAGGATTGCAGTGCCAGTGAATCGGGGTGTTATCACGACAAGGCTCGACACCACACTACGAATGAGGAATAATCCAACTACTCCGATGAAGATCAGAGCTTTGTACAATAGTAGGCGTTGGCACATCCTGCTTCTGGAAATGGGCCTGAGAAGAACTATGCCAACGAAGAAGATACCAACGCTCACTAGGGGAAAGAAGCCAAGCCCGATATGGAAGAAGGGTAGCTCTACTATGCTGACAGCGATGGCAATGGTAGCACCGCCTTTCCAATTCGTCACTCTAAAGAGTAAAGCAATGATAAAGACAAAGAAGAGAAGAGGAAGGAGATGATGAAAACTTGCTAGGAATGATTCATAGCCAAGGCCAGGGACAAAGAAATCTGCAGGAACTCCGTCTGGCCGATCCCAAGGAAAAGAAACGCCCCTATTAATTTCGTTTGTCACTGTATAATTGAGGCCATCGTCATACACCCCAAGGAAGCGGAAGAGAGGAGCAAGATCCATAGTGACTCCGAGGCCTAGTGTGGAAATGACCATGATCCATCCTGGTATTTTCTCAGAAATGCTACGAACTGCATAGTAGATTACAGGAACAACAGCAGAATGCATTACCATCTTGACGACAATAATGAAGATGTCGCCATAACCCTGCAAGTTCATGGTTGCCATTAATATGGCGGTATAGCCAAGAGAGAGAGTTAGAGCGATTGGGTTCTCAGAGAGGGTGGAACCAAAGAAAGTGAGATTGGGGGGCGGGTAGACTCCTGTTGCAATTGACTGAATGATAGTGAGGTTATTGGTCAGGTCTCCAAACATGAAAAAAGTATCAGAAAATGAGCCATAGTACATGTGAAATGAATATGCCAAATCGAGAACACCAAGAGAGAGCCAGAGAAGAACTACAATCCATGCAGATACTGCCGGAAAACCTCTCTCCTTGTCCCCACCAGCTTTTCCTTCGAGTGTTTCAGAAGATTCATCATGACGAAGATAACTTCCAATGCACGTCAGAAGTACTGTGATTATGAAGACCATTACTAGGAAATTGACCTGTCCAAACAGAAAGGGGCCAATATAGGCGAGAGGCGCCAAGAGAAGAGCACTGAACATGAAGGACTCCGTGAATCCTGTCAAGAGATGGTCAGGTAAACGAGGGTTCCAGTGAGGATTCCCTAGAAGGATGGTCCTGACAAGTGCGCCGCACATGAGAACAAGTAGCAATCCAGATGCGACTGAAAAGTACATGCCAAGAAATGAGAATATGAAAAGGAGGAAGGCAAGAGCAACCTTCCGCAATGCAGTTACCTGCATATATGTCAGTCTCGATCGCAGGCCAGCACACTTTGGATCAAAGATTGAATCGCCCATTATACTCATCCCCTATGTCACCAGCTCTATTCGGTCAATCTCCAACTGCAATGTCGCTGTGTCATCTAAGATGGGATCATACACCGTGACTTTTATTTCATTGTAGCTTTCGAGAGAGAAGATTCCTGCTGTCGAGAAATTCAAGGCAATAGAGAACGAGATTCCAGTTTCTACATTTGGTGATATCCGAACCTCTTCACAAGCAGTCGAATTGCACAGCGAAATAGTGATTCTTGGGAGTATCTCGTAGGTGCCATTCATGGTCATATGAAACAGGAAGATTGCTTCATCTATCGTATAGGCTCGTGTCAAATTCAGGGAGAGCTGTGAGTATTCAGTTCCAGTCAGGTTTGCGGGGTACGTGAAGGTGCCCGATATAGAATCGGATTCAATTGTCAGATTACCTGCAGTGCTATTCCCAGACACACTCACACCACTCGCCAAGAGACTATCACCTGCTAAGCCATCATGCAGAACTCGATTAACGTAGAGATCAATTGTTGGAATACCTCTTTCTGACAGGCTATGAGCAAGACGGAACGCACCAGAGTTCATCAAGAGAGAAACCCATTGAGGCGAATCTGGAAAGAGCTCGAACCATCCTTCCGAGAGAACAAAGACATCAACGGGAAGAGACATGATGAGAGCCAGAGATGCAAGAGAACTCTCTTGACTGGCTAGATATGAGGGGGGGATTATGATTCTTCTGCTAGGTATATAATAGTTTAGAACATGAGGTGCTCTGACAGTCATTAGATACCCTAGATCCGGATATGTGCCGATCAGCATGCTAGCTTCCATCAGACTATAGGTGGGCTCAAAGTAGTTGGGACCATCATATACAAGATGCAACGAGTTTTGATACATTCCTGTATAGCTTACTTGAGGCATTACAAGTGTGATGTTGATACTAATCGCGATGACAATGAAGTATCGCTTCAGGTCCTTTCGACTCAATCTTGTGCGGATGAGTCTAATCGAATCGATGAGCTTTGTCAGAACTACTGCTGAAATCAGAAGAAATGACCATAGACAGTAGACCATATGATGCTGAAGAAGCCTCGTTTCCATTACATAGAAGGGAATGTGTGCAAGAAAAATGGCAACTGGCAGGTCTCTTGTCATATGGTCATTGTATCTCTTTGAAACCCAAGGAGTGAGAAACACTAATCCCAACACAAGCAGTGGAGTTTGGAATATCAGAAAGAAAGCAAAGAAGCCCATGTTGTGAAGGACCAGCAGTCCCTCACTAGCAACCCAGTTGGTCTGTGAGTATCCCAGCAGCTTACTAATCGGATTTGTCCATCTTAGAGGATAGCTGATGAAATAGAAGCAGAGAGAGATGATGCTCAGTAGACCAAGCGAGATAAATCCTCTGGAGAAGTATTCAGTATTCCACTCCTTCTTGTTCGTATTGATGAGAAGTACCAGAAATAGGCCAAATATGAAGGGGAAAAGGATCAAGATTGATTTGAACATCGAGGAAATCCCAAGGAATATTGCTGACAGAACAAGGTTGATGCTACCGTTATTTGAGGCACGAATCAGGAAATAGAGTGCTAGAGCCATCATGGCACTCAGGGGAATCTCTTGATAGAGCGAACGGGAGTACTCCAGCAGGATGGGATTTGTAATGATGAATAGAACAGCAATGTAGAACGACTTTCTGTCTCGAATCAATGCTTGAGCGATTAGACCTACCGCTCCGGCGAGAATTATGAAGAAGAATCGAACCGTCACGCGGTAGATAGCAAACACACCAATTCCAGTTACATAGGAGAGAAATCCGACAAGAAGGGACAGGCCTATGTTCTTTGACGAACCATGAATCATGGCCCAAGCAGTATAGGAGAAGTCGCCATCGACGAGATTGGAACGCACCATCTCTGCAAAATCGAGATAGCCCCAAGCCACATAGTTCCAAATCTCTGAGAATTGGCCTTCTGGGCCAGAAAGGCCCATGCCGACAGAGTCATTGTGCACGTATCCAGTATCTGTGACGCTAAGAAAGATGAATATCACGACCAGAAACACAACGGCTACAATGAGATGGGATTGCTTGGGCAGGAGCGTACTCAACTTGCTTCCAGAGCCCTCAATATCCTCCTTGGAGTTGGCTTTCTGCTCTCTCAGCCTAAGAAGGTCAAAGGGTATTATTTGTAGTATTAGTAGAAACCCAGCCGCAATCAGAAGTAGACCAATTGGAAAGAACTGTACGTAGGGATAGGAGCAAGTCTCCAGCCAGTAGGTGGTCGTAATTTCTTCGTTGTAAGAGTCCACATATATCCAGAAGGAATAGTTGGAGAATCCATCCACGAAGAATGTGAGTCGAGGCTCATGCATCCATGCAGTCATGGCTATTGTACGATTGACATACCGAATGCTGAGAATGCCCGTTCCATTTGACATCTCCACACGGATTCCGAGAATCTGGTCGACTTCGAGATACTGTCTGCTAATTAGGACGGTAGTATTCTCTTGGATATTTGTGATTGTGATTGAGTCATGTGAGTATTCACTGACTGTCGTCTGGGAAATTCCAATGAATACGGAACCAAATGCAACGAGTGAAACGATAAGAAGAACGCGGCCAACTTTGATGTGACTAGGAAGAATCTGATTCAAACTTCGTCGCTTCAAAGATATCACTCCATCATACCAATTGACCGCAGCTATCCAACTTCAGCTGTCCTCTTCATCATCACAGATAACTTATGCGCGACTATATTCCAGTCGTATTCCTTTACGCAAACATTCCTAGCTCTATGACCCATAGACGCAAACTCATCTGGATTGTCTCTGCATAGTCTGAAGAGCCGAGAGATGCCATTCGCCAGTGAATGTGGGTCTTCTGGCGGCACTATAAGTCCGAAATCGTTCCGAACAAATGTACGAGGGCCGGGTATGTCTGTCACCAAAACGGGCGTACCCGAAGCCATGGCTTCCATGGCCACCAAGCCAAACGTTTCTCTACGCGAGGGCATCAGACAAAGGCTCGCTGACCTGTAATGCTGAAGCAATTCTTCATCCGAAACGTAACCCAGGTAGGTAACATTGCTTCGGGATTCTGTGAATTTCTCGACCATCTGACCCATGGGTCCTGTGCCGCAGATCTTGTAAACAATCTGGGAGGCGATCTCAGGTTCAGACGCCTCAAGTTCTTCTATTGCACCAAGGATGATGTCAATCCCCTTTTGATAGTCGAGTCGGCCCACAAAGAACACGGTGAATTCGCTCAAGTCCTTCTGGACTAGGGGAGTAAATCTCTTGGTGTCAACACCATTGGGAATCATGTGAACATTCCGGAGACCCCATGACCGGTAGATTGTGGAGTCTTCATTGTTCAACACATGGTATGCATCAAATACCCGAAGCAGGCGTTTCGTGACCAGACGGATGTAGAGATTGTGTAAGTAGCCCTCTTGAAAGATTGTGGAATGCTGTGAACTTATCACACGTGCTTTTCCAGACAGGTTCTTTGCGATCCAGACAGTCAAGTCTTGTAGAGCGTAGGCATTCATGAAATACGTTACGTCATGACTTTGCATAAGACGTGTTAGCTCTTTCAGCGCCTTAGTTTTCAGAGCAGGCAGATTCATTCGGTGGAAAATCTTCATTGATGGTATCTCTTTGTAAGTGATTCCATCTTTACGCAATTGCTTGACAAACCATGGAGTTGTACTTTTGCAATAGCTTCTAGCCACGAAATCAGAAGCGACAACGGTTGGCCGTACGCCACTACGAAGGAGTCTTGGAGCCACCTCTATGAGCCACCGATCCCCTCCAGCGCCCATCGTGAGACTAAGGGGGCTGTACATCAAGAGACTCAATTCTTCGTCAGTCATCGCTGAACACCCCGTTTCATAGGCTAGCTTCCGGCATATGCGTCCTTACCAGAATCACCTTGGGACTACACTAGACTTGGCCTCCAGTGCTAACTTAAGAGCGTTTTCAAGACAGCTGATTTGGGTGGTATTCTGGGCTCTTGAAGTAAATCCTCTCAACACGAGATACCAGCCCATGCAAGGAAGATGGAAGAACTGCCCTTGCAAGCTGGAAATCGATGTCTTTCATCTCCCGAAATAGAAATAGGAAGATGCTGTACGCAAAGATTGAAACTAGAAGCCATAAGCCCAGTTCGATTATTCCTGAGGGCGATGCGATAAAGACAATGAGACCTGCTAGAGCGGAGGCCGTTCCGACCTTGCCAAGAGATATAACGGTTCGACCCAAGCCGCGAAGACCCCTTTGCTTCAGCCGAGCCCACGAAGCAATAAAGAGTAATGTAATGTATGTACATCGTACCAACACAGAACCAAGAAGACCAAACAGAGACGTTAGATACCAGCAGCCAACAATCTCAAAGGCGATAATGAAGACTCCAACGATGATGAAGAACCTTGCTTCACCCATCGACCTAAGTGCGGTGTGAATGGCATAGACAACTCCCCAAAGGGTGTACACCAAGACAAGAAGAGAGAAGGAGAGAACAGCATCAGGGAAATCAGCGTAGGGAAGTCCAAAAAGGACTTCAAGAACAGTGAAGGAGTTCAGAGCAATTATTACCGCCACTGGAAGTAGGAGGATAATGATATAGCGAACCAGCGCAACAACGACACCTCCCATCGCACTTCCTGAATCATCCTTCTCTTCAAGTTTCAGACGTATTCTTGTAAGGACAGGATAGATTGAGGATGCAATCGTAAGTGACACCAGACTAAACATGTAGAGGATTCTGAGAAAGACATCGAACACACCAAGAGCTGTGAGCCCCATGAGGTTCAGAAGGATAAGGCGATCAGTACTCTGAATCGCAACATCAATGGTCTGGAATGCCAGGTTGGGCAACGCGAATGCCAATACTGGCCCCATTTTGATAGCGGTAGAGGAATATTCCAGATTTCTGCTGGCTGCAGTCACAAAGACAAGGACTGCTACAAGTTCGCCTCCCAACCATCCGAGCATTACTCCTGCCACGCCAAAACCGGCAAGCACAAGGCCAATTGTACCCACGATCCGTGTGGTATCAAAGACAATGCGTCCAAGTGTCAGACTGCGAACATAGTATCTTGCCAAGAGGAAGGAATCAAGAAATGTTTCCATTGCTGAGAAGGGGCCAATGATTAGGACCAAATGAATTAGGGACTCTGGAACGCCACTGATCCCGAAGAGGAAAGGGGTGAGCAGGAACACAAGAAGTACCAATATCGAGGATGAAATCAAGATTATGGCAGCCGACCGCTTCAGAAAGTTTCTGACAGCACCTGAGGTGCCCTTGCCCTCCTCTTCAGGCACCACGAGGGGAGCTGCGTGGTTTAAGCCTGCGGCTCCGAGAAATTGCATAAATCCGTAGATAATCCCAAGGAATCCAATTTGCCCCATCTCTGATTGCAGAAGAAGTCTGGTGAGTATCACAAGATTGAGAACTCGCAGAATACCAGTTATTGCTGCTTGAAACATGAATACGGAAGTTCCACGTGCTGCAGTCAAGGCGGTTTCTGTCATGAGTCCGGCATCCTGTTCTGGACCGAGTTGGCTTGATTGATACTCCGAGTATCGCTGGTTGTTCCGTGGCGTGTATGACAAATAGAGTTGTCGGATTGCTACTCCGGAAAATCTTTTGAGTGAGATGCAGCCTAAGCATCTCGGTTCTCACAATGCGTATCGCAATTATCTCCACACTTCCACCACAAGAGACAGGAGAATCGCCGTACGCGGCTCGATTAATAGAGAGCCTAGTCAAGAATAATGGCGTTCAGATTGTAGCTGTGACAGGAAAGGATGCTGACGCATTAGACAGTCACAGTGGGAGAATTCAGACCCAGAGGATATGGGACAGTAGGTCCCTATTGTATCCAATAACCTTGGCGAAGTGTATCAAAGAGCAAAGAGTAGATATCGTTCATGTGCAATTTGGACCATATGGAAAGGTCTATGGAGGACTCTTCGGGGAGATAATGCTCTTTCTCCTTATCCTCTTGCGTGCTATGGGAATCAAGACGACCATAACCCTTCATAGTACATGGATGCCGGAGCAAGTATCAGAAAGAGTGAAAGGATATGGTGTGCTTAGCAATCTCCTGCCATTCGCCCAAGCATTCTTTCGCCTCTATATGAGGCTGTTAGATTGGGGAACAAGCACAATCCAGCTAAGCACGGTGAGAATGAACTCTGCCCTTCGGACTGCCTTTCGTAGGAACTACGAGTTTATCGATCCAGAGAAGATTCTCGAAATACCTCATCCTTGTGCGCAGCTTGGAAAACCACTAGAGCAGAGCATTGCAGCACAAAAGCTTGGTCTTGAGGGAAAGACCGTCGTTCTGATGTTTGGTTTCATTCGAAGAGGAAAAGGATTTGATATCGCACTTCATGCGATTAGTAAAGTGAGAGAATCGAGGCCAGAGACGCTGCTGCTTATTGCAGGTCGACCACAGGGATTTGATTCCGAAGAGTATATGCAGGAACTTCGAGGAATATGCCAAGAATTCAACTTATCAGATAATGTACGCTTTGATGCCAGATTCATTCCGGAGGAGGAGATATCAGACTATTTCGCAGCTAGTTCAATTCTTCTAATCCCATACACCGAAAGTGTCGGAGCCAGCGGACCAATACATAACTATGCAGGCTATGGTGTACCAATTCTCGCCTCTGATGTGGGATATCATAATCGAGATAGTGTAGGCGGAAACCTCTTTCTATTCAAAGCAGGAAGCGCTGACGACCTTTCAAGGAAGCTTACCGAGATACTGGACAACTTGGAAGAAACACGGTTGGTGAGCCGGAAACAGGTAGAATACACACGGAAAGAAACTTGGGACCTTGCAGGAGAAAGAACGCTGTCACATTATAGGAAGACACTGAAGACGTAGGCTAGTAGACATCCTCCAAGTTTGTTTTCCAGCTTGGAAGTATTCGTTCAAGCATGAAGATAGACACAAGACTGGGGACAGCCAGAAGAACGCCGAGAACAATGGTGGCCGGAGTAAACTTGTAGACCTCAGTCGTATAGATGAAATCTATCAGAACGGATAGATAATGCTCCTGAATATTGTCGATTACAAGAATGAATTTCGTTAATTCCACCGGATGGACTGCCATCCCAGTTCCTTGGAAGCTAAATCGCCATAGAACGTAAGTGATGTTCTTTGGAGAGAACTGCCATTCAGCGATGACAGCATCGGATATAATCTGACCCGTTTCGTTTATGCCTTGGAAATAGAGTTCCACATCAGCATATCGGCCGAATGTCGGATCCCAATCTGATGAAATAAGAAGAACAATCTCTGTATCGATAGTGACATCTATGGTTACATCTCGAGAATAGATCGCTCTTATTCTACTCAGCTGTTCTAGCGATGTGTCTTCAGTCGCACTAACAGAGAACGCACCGATTCCGTTCTTAGATTCTATCTGGGCAGATACTTGACTTCCATTAAGCCCGCTGTCTGTGAAGTCCAGATAAGCATCCCAAGCATCGACGTCAATGAATTCATCATTCCAAGTACGATTCTCTTCATATCCAAGAGAGAGGAAATTGTCATGTGTGTAGCTTGGATAGAGTAATAACATGCAGGCAAGAATAAGGCAGACAACTCTTCTATCATCAAGGAAGAGCAGTGGTATAAGAGGCCACAGAAGATACCATCCATAGAACACCTGCTTTGAGAGAGTAATGAGAAGTAGCATTGTCACGGACGCAACCAAACCAAGGGATGCAATGGACACCTTTCGGTCGGATGCAAAGCGCCATCGTTTCCAGGCAGTGATCATGAGCAGGAGAGCAATGGACGAGGCGGCTACGCCACGGGAGAGGGCAATGTTTGTAGGATATCTCCAGAATACTCCAAGTGCTGGCGGAATGAAGGGATAGACAATGGCAAGAAAAGACATGAACACGAAGAGAAAGCCGATGCAGAAAGTGAGGACGTTATAGGTTAGCGTCGTAGGCAAAGATACAGCTCCGGTCGAACGACCGATAAAGAAGCCGAGCAGCAAAAGCACTGCAATTCCAATCATCGAGATAGTGACTAAATGGATAGGACCAAGCTCGAAGATGAATCCAATCATGGCATCAAAGAAACCAGTCTGCAAACCCGGCATAGCAGTTCCTGGAAAAAGAAGATCGCCTCGCAGCCATACTGGAATTGAGAATGGGATGAATGTCAAAAAGAATATAGCTGTCGTACCAAGCATGAACTCGACCTTCTTCCGATTGCCCGCTATGGATAGAAGAAGTATAGGAAGAATGAATACGGGATAGATTTTCGTAGCAATGCTTAGCCCAAATGGTATTGTTCCGAGAAGTGCACGATTTTCAAACAAGCAACACAAAGCAATCAAAAGGAACAGGTTGGCCAGAGGTTCAAAATGCCCGTTCAGTCCGGATTCTATCACCGAAAAAGGCAGAAAGGCGTAGAAGAAAGGAGCAATCTGCAGTGTGTGATTTGCAGGATGGCTCTGCTTCATCCACCAGAGAGTTGTAACGATTAAGACATCAAGCGCTATTGCTAGTATTCTATACGAGTCAACAGTGGGAGCTATAAGCATGATTCCGTAGATGAAATACCCGAAAACGGGGGGGTATGGAAAATAGAAGTCCGCATAAGGCATATCACCCCAAGACATGAAATCCCCAAAGTCCAGATACCAGAGGGCATCAAGCGAAATGAGTACTTCCGAACCGAGGAACACAGTTCGAGGTATCACTGTGAGTACTATCAATATCACTAGGGATTTTCGCGACCATAGAATTACTCCGTGTAGGGAGCTGTCCTTCTCTAGCAGATAAAGAATCAGGCCCATCGTTAGAATATACAGGGCAGCCCAGACAAAGATTACTATGAAGAAAGGCATCATGGAGTCGCATACAATGCGCATAGATATCGAAGGTATGAGATTCAGTGCGAGAAGCAAAAGGAGAATTGAAACACCTCTTAGGTCAGAAGGAGAACCTCTAATTGAATTGTCGATCTCAGGCTTAAAGACATCTTCTATCTCCAAGAGACTCGCCTCATTGTTGTTAGGATATGAACACGTTCAAGATAGCAAATTATCTGCTTTTCGCAAAATGTATACATATCAGTCTATTGTAGAAAGCCTCGGGCATTGTCCTAAAAGGTAATGGTGCTTCATCTATGGTCAAGCGCTCTTCCAATTCAACAGTCCTGAGAGGAAAGCTCTTCCCACCATTGCCAGATAGAATAGCATGAGCTGAATACTCATCTTACTCTCTCCACGCCTTCGATTCTCAAAGTTGATTGGAATCTCTGCATAGCGAAGAGAGCAATTTCCAATGATTACCTCCAGAACAAACTTAGAACCAGGATTCTTAATGCTCTCAATGAGAATGTCACTCGATCTCACTGCCACAAAACCACTCATCGGGTCTTTGACTGGCATTCTGAACAGCGCTTTTGCAATTGCAGTTGCACCTTTACTCATGACAACTCGATAAGCTGGCCAGCCTTTCACACCACCGCCAAGAATGTACCTTGATCCGATTACAACATCATAGCCCTCGTCGAGCTTTTCGAACAAGAGTGGGAGGTATTTTGGATGGTGAGAGAAATCAGCATCCATCACTGCAACATGGCCCTTGTTTGCCCTAACTGCGCCTTGCTGCACTGCGCTCGAAATCCCTAATTTGTGGCCTCTTTCCAGCAGATGAACATCATACTGCTCACTTAGTCGTTCTACAACATCAATAGTGCCATCAGTACTATTATCATCAACAACAAGAACAGAGGTATTATCTTCTCCAATGTAGCGAAAAATCAAGGGTATGAGGCGTCCAACATTTGCCGCTTCGTTTACTGTTGGGATAATGATAGTTCTCATAGGGATAGTAGCACCGCAGTTGACTTTCCCATGCTCATAGGCAACTCCACCAATGGAAACCTTTGCATTAAGAAGGTTCCGAGTATGTTAAGCAGAAAGGATCAATGTCCAGAAGCGAATTCCAGAGCGGCTTGGGCGGCTTCGATTCCTTTCAAATCATTAACAGGAATCCAAGTTTCTGAAGGAATGTTGATAGCAAAGAGCTTCTTTTCCTTAGCTAGAGTCGGGCATACAACTGCTTCAAAGGATGACTCTCGTTCCAATGATACGAGACGACGGAAGTACTCATATGAATCTGGATGAAAGATTGTAATGCCCGTATGAGCTGGAATAGCTATGGGAGGATACTTTGTCACATCCAGAACACGACCATCACGAATTATCATACCCGAGTATTGCAAAGGAGTTTCGGGAACCACCACGAATGTGCAGACACAGCCATTCTTTACTCCCTTCAAATGGCCCTCAAGAAAGACCTCACCATAAGGCCGACCCATTCCTACTATCATGTCATCAGGATTATGCACAATCGCAGTAAATGAATCATCTAAGGCGCCATTGTTCAGAGCGTGAAGTATAGCTCCCGCATTGCCGACTTTTCTTCCGTCAGGATCGCGGGAGTGCCTGATTCTTACACCCCATCTTGACCCATCCCCAAGATGTGCTTCAACCATCTCAGCAAGAAAGCCTGTGAGAACCACAAAATCCTTGATACCAATTGAGGCGTAGTCAGAGATTGTTCTCTCAATCATGCTTTGCTTTCCATCAATACTGATCATCACCTTGTTAATGCCATCACTGTGTGTTTCGGCACGTATACGAGTACCTTTTCCACCAGCAGGCAGTACAACAACGGTCTTCATTTTGGCATTCTCAATCTCTGTCTGAGAAACCTTGGTGGTTTTGTCCTCGGTGTTTACTCTTGAACGAATTTCAGCCATAATGGATTCTAGGGTATCGGACATTGGTAATCATGTTTCCAATTCGAAGAAGACAGAAAAGAGTTACGAAAACAAGATTGCATCATTGTTCCATCGTTCGTGCTATTTCAGCCATTTCTTCAAAGAGTGCAAGAGTTTTCTTGGCTTCTTCAGGCTTCATTTTTTCGATTGCATATCCAGTATGAACAATCACATACTCTCCCACTTTCAACTCCGGAAGCAACGTCACACAGACCTTTTTCCGGACTCCGCCAAAATCGACTTCCGCGAAGTCTCCGTTGACTACTTCAACAAGACCTGGCACCGCAAGACACATGATTGTCCACATTGAGTGGGAGTAGTCTGTTCTTTATAATCTTATGACATAACCAAGTACAAACAATGATTTGACATAGCAAAAGTTAACAATGTGAGAGAGAATATTATACGGGGAGGCAAGACTAGGTTAGCGAGTCAGCCATACCCTCTATTGGGCTGGTTGGAGGAGTTTCGAATGAACAGGGCCGCTGTGTTTATCGATATTGGGTATCTTGGAAAGGTTCTGAAATACTGCTTCGGTGAACCACGCATAGACTTTGAGAGGTTCTCGGACCTTCTCTGCGAAGACCGTGAACGACTAAGAACCTACGTCTATGACTGTACGCCCTTTCAGGATGATCCGCCAACAGAAGAGGAGATGCGAAGAGCAGCAAACCATGAACGATTCGTAAATAGCCTTGCGAGACTTAATAGATTTGAAATTCGGCTTGGGAGAACTGCAAGGAACCTGCAAACAGGAGAGTTCTATCAGAAGCGAATTGAGGTACTGTTGACTGTGGACTTAATGCGAATGGCTTGGAGTCGTCAGATAGAAACTGCCATACTTGTTACTGGAGAGAATGATTATGTTCCTGCAATTGAGTCTGCCAAGGACGCAGGACTTCTCATCGTTATTTGGTACAGGGACTGCTTCGATCCCCAAGGAAGACCAATGACAAGAACTAGTGATGAGATACTTGGCATCTGTGACGAATGCGTTCCAATTGGTGAGGAACACATTGCCAAGTCTAAGTTTTAGATGTTAGCTGACTGGTGAATAATAGATGCCTAGCTCCTCAGCCTTCGCAAAGGCGTGCCGCATTTCCTCTCTGTTTACTCCACGAGCAATATCTCTGAATCTGTCCGGTTCTCGGCGTACTCGATGTTCAGGACGATATTGACCCATTATGTTTACCATGCAGTCGGGCATGTTCTCTGATATCCACTCTAAGATGGGAATAGTGCAACAATCGACATGATTTGGCATAACGAGGTGCCGGACGATCATCTCACTGTATTCGTAGGCATGCAAATGATTACGAGAAACAATATTGAAGTAGTCTTTGACGCCCGAGAGTCTAAGTGCACATTCATCATTTCCATACTTGAAATCTGGCAGCCAGACATCGAAGATGTCAACCAGAAGATTCATGGTTTCCGCTGAGCAGTAGAGATTCGAATTCCAGAGCTGCGTGACATTCGCGGATTGATACTTCATAGAACCAAGAATTGTGTGAGTATTCGGAATCGGATCCCCTCCAACATAATTGATGTTCAAAGCCCCCTCTTTGTACAACGCGTCTGACACGGCAGCAAGTTCCTCCTCGCTAATAGGATGACCGGAATTGGGATTCGTAGATATGTCTTCGTTCTGGCAAAATACACATCCAAAACAGCATGAAGCAAAGAAGATGGTTCCACTTGGGATGAGAGGCGCCTCTTCTCCGGTATGAAGAAAGGCAGATGAAACGTGGGATGTTCTACCAAGACGACACCATCCTTTCTCATCTCGCGTTCGATCTACGCCACATCTGCGTTCGCAGAAGTGACAATGCTGAAGGATCCTATTGGCGATTTCCGTTTTCAAATCAAGAAAGCTGGTTATCGGGCGATGTTCTTCTGTGATTCTTTCCTTGCCGCTATCCACAGCATCAACATATTCAGTGTGAGCCGCTGAAAGGTCTTGATGCGATTTCCAGAGGGCGTCCAAGGAGTCCTTCAGATCTCCTGTAAATGCTATATCCTTGGATAGAAGATACTTCGCCCATCGTTCTTGGTCTATAATCCCGCGATATCTTCTTAGTCTACGCACTGTTTCAGTATCTTTCCAGACTCTAACAGCATCGGGTCTAAATGTGCGCCACATGACTCAAATTGGGAAGCTGCATCATATGATAAAAGGGCTACGAAGATTGTGTTTCATATTAAGCTTGCACGTAGTCCTTCTGCACTGAGTTGACTTACAAAGCGAATCGATTGAACAAGAACCTGAATGCGTCTTCCAAGTGCTTTTGGAGTGAGGTTATTCCGACTCTGAATTAGGTCCATACTGGCCAAGAGATCAGTCTGTATAGGGGGCTCAGTGATGAAGAGTGATCTGCCACCTAGAAGACTTTTCGTGAAATGCCAGTGTTTGTACTTCTTTGCCTTGTCTGCCACCTTGTCGGGGTAGCTAAAGTCATCCAAGCTAGTCCAATTCAGCCCCACGACAACATCGGCATTTATGGAAGGAATACTGAATTCAGTTGCTTCAACAAGGCTGCCATTATTCTCCTCAGCCAGCTGCTCAGCATTCCTGATAATACGCCGCATTAAAGAGAATTCTGGGGGTGACGCAACCACCATTTCTGCACCCAATTTGGCACCTAGTGTGAGAAGGCTGTGAGCTAGATTCTGATGCGTGAAGCGAGATCCATATCCCCAAGAGATTGCAATCCTCCGCCCTTCAATATTCCCTAGCTCGCCCCAGATTGTTGAGAGTAAGCCAAGTGCTGGTTGAGGCGCATAGATGTCATCCATCATACTGACCAAGGGTACTTGAATTGTATTGGATAGTGTTTCTGAGAGAGAGCGCCCATATCCAAAGGTCTCCTCATCGATAAAGCCTGTCACGAGAGTGTCAATATATGGGCTCACCATCTGGGCCTTGGCAACTATGTCTTCAGTTGACATGGTGAAAACAGAATCTAAGCTGAATCCAACATGCCTATAGCCAAATCGAGCACCGGCAAGATTCAGAATCTCTAGTTCGCCTGCTGGAATTCCTCGAAGTAATGAACCAATGACAAACGGTCTTGCGTCTTGGTCCAAGGTTCCTTTGGAACGATCCAGTCTAAGAGACGATTCAATTATATTTTCGAGTTCCTTTCGCGAGAGGCTGTCCACAAATGACCCTCCTTGGAATCGATTACTATGCAATAGTACAATCGCAGATGCTAGGCAATGCTTAAGACCATATTGAATGCTTCAGGCATTAACAGCAGGAGGTACAAGTACTGACCGCCTATGCGAAGCTCCTGAAGAGGATTCGAGACAAGACAGCTGTTATTGGTGTCATAGGCCTTGGGTATATTGGCCTGCCAACAGCTCTATTCTATAGACGAGCAGGCTTTACGATTTATGGAATTGATACCAACAAGGAGCTAGTTGACGAATTGAAAGAAGGCAAGATTCGCATGAAAGAGGAGGGGCTTGAGAAGATTGCAGAGAAGTATCTCTCGGAGATAAAAGTAGGGACTTCCTACGAGGGAATTAGCGAAATCGATGTCTTTGTTTTATGTCTACCAAGCCCGATAGATGAGGAGGGGAAGCCCGTCGTTCGATACTTAGAGAATTCGGTGCGAGATATCGCGAATCGGGTAAAGAAGGAATGCTTGTTACTCGTGGAGAGTACGGTCCCAGTCGGGACAACTGAGAAACTGGCAGAGATCTTTAGGGATGTCAATGGAAAGAAGCTAGATCATGATTTCTGGTTTGCTCACTGTCCGGAACGAGTTCTCCCAGGCAAGGTTGTGGAAGAGATGAATTCCAATCATAGACTGGCTGGTGGTGTTACGAATGCATCTACGGAGTTGGCAGTTGCTTTTCTCAACACAGTATTCCATGCGGAGCTTATTCATGCGACAAGGTCTCGTATATCTGAAACGGCGAAACTTGCGGAGAACGCCTTTAGAGATGCTAACATAGCATATGCGAATGAGCTTGCTAAGTTTTGCACGGTCCTTGAGATCGATGTTACGGAAGTCATCCAACTTGCGAACCTTCATCCACGAGTCGATATATTGAATCCAGGGCTGGGTGTAGGCGGCTATTGCCTTCCAAAAGACGGATGGATCCTGGTGGAATCGGTACGACCATTTGGTGAAGAAGGAATACTGATTCCGGCTGCTCGTCAGGTAAATGACAGCATGCCGGCACATGTATCCAAAAGGATTCGAGAGACAGTTCTAGATATGTCATTGCGTCCAACAATCGGAATTCTCGGACTCAGCTTCAAGCCGGACGTATCTGACACCAGAAATAGCCCTGCGCTGGACCTGATTAAACTCCTAGGCTTCACTGGAATGGAGGTTGTCGTGTACGACCCCATGGTTTTTGAGAAACATGGAGACAAGAAAGTAGAATCACTGGAGGAGGTTCTTGCTTCTTGCGATGTACTTGTGCTCGGAGCAGCGCATCAGATTCTGAAGAAGGAACTCCAGAATAAAGATCTTTCTCAGAAGGTCTTTGTTGACCCACATGGTACGATGATTGATATTGCAACCCAGGTAAGGAAGTATATTGGTCTCAGTGTCTAGGTCTTGGCAGGAACAGGCGAGTATCCAAATACTTAACCGTCATAGTCTATCCGAAGAAAGCTAAGATGAAGAAGCTTTTAGTCACTCTGACCCCTGCCGAAGGCAAACGTCTCATTGCCAAGGGCCTATTAGCAACCAAGCAGGTGAAACACGCTTTAAAGAGCGGTTATCTCTGTGTGACTCTTGGAAGTACATCATCCTATCTTGTGGAAGAGATTCTAGGAGAGTATGACAAGACGAGGCATCTTGCAGGACTTGTTGTTCCTAAAGGCCCTGCAGTCACCGATGGAAAAATGCGAATGACTGATGCAATATTCCATAAGGGTCTACTTCTTGAAGGGAAGAAGGTTATTGATGTCTTGGATGAGCTTGGGCCTAAGGATGTCATAATTAAGAGCGCAAATGCATTGGGTTCTGACTACATTCCAATTGTACTGCTAGCGAGCAATACTGCCGGAACAATAGGAACATTCCTTGGGGCTGCTGCTGCACGAAACATTACTGTTATCATGCCAGTGGGTCTGGAGAAATCCATACCTGCAAGCTATAATGACTTCAACGCGGAGTTCGGAATGAACGATTGGGATTATGCAATAGGAACCCCAGTTGGAGCAATATCTATTCCCAATACGATTGCCTTTACCGAGATTGAGGCTCTGGATGTGCTATTCGATGTGTTCACCATTCCCATCGCTGCAGGAGGGCTGAATGGTGCAGAAGGTGCTGTCACCTTCTATGTAAGCGGCGACGACAAGAACATCAAAGATACCCACGATTTCCTTCTTACAATCAAGGGAGAACCATTATTTCCCCATGTTAAGCATGTCAAGTGAAAGGAGAGTCTCTCACCAGTGTCTGAAACCGTGATTCGAACCGAACACCTCAGCAAGACCTTCGAAAAAGGAAAGGCACAGGAGGTACGTGCCCTCAAGAGCGTGAGTCTTGACATCCAGAAGGGCGAGGTCTTTGGATTACTGGGGCCTAACGGAGCAGGAAAGACAACTCTCATTCGTATTCTTGTTGGTCTCCTGACGCCTACCTCTGGAAGGGCGTGGGTACTTGACAGGGACGTGGTTGAGGATATTGATTACATCCGCCCGAGAGTTGCCCTACTACCTCAGGAAGCAGGTATCTATGAGCGGCTTACTGCTCGTGAAAATCTCATCTACTACGGTGGCCTCTATGGAATTCCGGATGATGCCCTGCAGGAACGAACCGACAGGCTCTTGGACATAGTTGGTCTTAGAGAGAAGGAAGACTATCAGGTGAGGGGATTTAGTGGAGGCATGAAGAGAAAGGTGCTTGTAGCCCGTGCCCTAATCATTGAACCACAAATAGTCTTTATGGATGAGCCAACCACAGGAATTGATACGATTGGTGCTCGTGTTGTTCGAAACATGCTCAAAAAGATAAGCTCGGAACACAAGCAGACGGTCATTCTCACAACACATGACCTCCATGAAGTAGAGGAGTTATGCAATAGGGTCGGAATCCTGAACGATGGGAATCTTGCTGCAGTGGGGAAGCCTAGCGCACTCGAAGAAGAATTCAAGGCGGCAAACCTAGAAGAGGTCTTTACCGGCTTAGTCACAGGAGAGGGTGTATATGATTAGTGGATCTCGACAGCATAGACTGGACCCAAAGATGGTTTGGTTGCTAAGAAAGGAGATTAAATCGGTTCTTAGATCTAGATGGCTACTTGTGGGATTCATTATTAGTCCGTTATTTGCATGGATGTTCCAAGGAGCCTTCCTAGGTTTCGTCTATGCACAAGCCTCTGTGGAGCCAGAACGCATCTATATCACAAACGAGGATGCAGGAATATGGGGAGATTATGTCTATGGAAATCTTTCGGAATCAATGGACACACTTCTAATCTCAGAGCTTGTTGATGTCACATATGAAGAAGGAGTGGAGATGACTGACAACATCACTGTGTCAGTCTGGATTTATATTCCAGCGTATTTCACCGAGAAGCTGTTATCAAATACTACTTCTCATATAAGTCCTCTAAACATCACATATAATGCTGCTAGTTTCAGAGCTTCATCTGCTGCAACTAGACTCACTAATTACATATCTGGCATTGTGAATAGTCTCCTTATTGAAAGACTGGTGAATATCCAGCGAAATTCTGTTGCACCTCAGGCGAATTACGGTCACCAGCTCGCCATATTCTTGGTCATGCTGACCTCGGTTCTAGCTCCCAGTCCATATGTAGGTCAGTCTTTTGCTGGAGAGAGAGAGCGACATACCCTAGAAGCGCTCTTGGTTGTGCCGATGAGCCGTTTGAGGATTCTTTTCACAAAACTCGTGGCAGGACTCCTATTGACTCTCATATACTCAGTATTCACTGTGGTGGGAATTGTCACGTACAATCTCTTGGTCATACTAAGAGCCCAAGGTGCAATTGGAGGGGAGGCGGCCATTGCATACTATAGCGTTGATTTAGCATCTGTTCCCCTAATCGTGTTTTGCCAGCTCCTAGTTCTGCTGACCGCAATTTCAATCGGCGTTGTTATCTCATGTATCGCCAAGGATCAAGCTTCAGCCGAATCAATCAACAATTTAGTACTCCTTGTGCCAACAATGGTAATTGGTATCTTGGGATTCACAGGAAGCATCCTCCAATATGGAGGCCTCTTTGGACTCGCGGTGCTGGCAATTCCATTCAGCCATGCTGTGATATTCCTAAATGGCGTACTTGTGGGAAATGCGACAGCAGCCAGTCTGGTGGTTAATGTAGTCTATATGTTAGTCTTCACCATCGTCTTTCTAATCATTGGTGCCAAACTCTTTGAGCGTGAAGCTATAATCGTTTAGACCGTGGATTCTGCCTATTGAACAGGCCACTTGGGCTGAATATCAACTCCAGATCTCTCCAGAAGAGCACGACTATGTTCAATAGCATTGTCTATGACTTGGTCTTCATTAAGAGTCAGGAGTTTCTTTCCATTCATTAGAAGACGACCATTCACAATAACCGTATCAACGGCGTGACCAATACCGGCATAAACAAGGTTCGACACAGGATTCGAATTCGGAGTTAGACCAATCTCTCTCATGTTGACAAGAATGATGTCTGCCAGTTTTCCAGTCTCCAGAGATCCTACCATATTGTCAAGTCCCATGGCAACTGCACCACCAAGAGTGGCCATCTCAATGGCAGTTTCTGCAGGTACCACAAGAGGATTCGAAACCTTTGCCTTGTGAATAAGAGCTGCTAAGCGCATTTCACGGATCATATCGTAGGTATTGTTGCTTGGACCTCCATCACATGCAATCGAAACAGGAACTCCTGCTTCTAGCATGTCAGGAATTCTAGCAAAGCCAGATGCCAGCTTCAAGTTGCTTGATGGGCAGTGAGCAATGTTTGCGCGGTACTTCGCTAATCGTGTCAAGTCATTATCGTCGAGGTGAATTCCATGGGCAAAGACCATTCTTGGAGTTAGTAGACCCATTTCTTCAGCAAATTCTGTGAGAGTCTGATTGAAGTTGTCACGAACATAGCGAACATCATCCACTATCTCGCCTAGATGCATAGTCATATGCGTTTCCTTCTCCTCAGAGAGTTGGACCACCTCTTTGAATAAGTCAGGAGAGACTGCACCTAGCGAACGTAACCCATACCAGACTTCAAGACGACCATCTGCTTTTCCATGCCATTTGTTGTACATACGATCTGTTTCGTCAAGACAAGCGTCATGGTCTTCAATCATTCCTGGATACATTATGTCTGAACTATCAGCATAGCCAGTGGAATCCATTATTATCTTTGAGAGAGCTGCCCTCATCCCAACTTGTTCGACCGCCTTGGCAATCTTATCAAACCCATATCTTGAGTGTATCATGCATTCGATAAAAGAGGTTGTCCCTGTTCGTATCATCTCCGCCATGCATAGCTCAGCGGAAACCTTCCCGTCATCACCCTCAAAGTTGCCCTGAAGAACCCACACGTATTTCTTGAGCCAGTCAACAAGAGAAACGTCGTCAGCACACCCGCGAATTAGGGCTTGTGCTAGATGTACATGTGTATCCACAAGACCCGGCATGACAATCATTCCTCTGGCATCAAGAACTAGTTCTGCATTCCTGCTACTGAGAGCATCACTCTTTCCAACCTCTGCAATCCACTTGTTCTTGATGTAGACGGACCCATTTTGGAAGATTCGCCTTTTGGAATCCAGAGTGATTACATAGCCATTCTTGATAAGGATTGATTCAGGAGAGACCATGTTCAATGCCTCTATCTCTCCAAGAGAGATGTATCTATGACATAATGATTGTGGTAGCAGGATTCTAGGCAGCAGGGTCTTTTGATGCGCATCGGAATTCAATACTTACCTTAAGCCCCGTTTCGGGTTTTCCTTCTATCCGATCCTGAACCTTCAGTTTAGCACCGTACTTCTCGGCCAGGCGCCGAACCAAGTGTAGTCCAACTCCACCAAAACGACGACCAGCATCGAATAATCTCTCCTTCTTGCCGCTATTCAGCCCAAGACCATCGTCAGCAAATGCTAGCAGAAACGTGTCTCCAAAGTCATGGCCTGCAATCCAGAGAGTCTTAATGTCCTTTGGGTTATGCCTCACACCGTTCTCCATTATGTTCCATATAAGCTGAGAAAGAGCGCTGTCAGCATAAACAAACACGCTCTCAGGGATGCGGTAGATCTCCATGTTCACCTCATATTGCTTGACGATATCCTTAATCTCATGCTGAAGTACTGGAACCAAATCAACTGGACTGAGAGGCTCACTCTTGGCTTCCTCAGCCTTTCGAACCTTTGATATGAGCTCGATGCTCCGAACTGCACCATCCAATACATACTGCCTTGCCTTTTGAATTTCTTCGGGCTCACAGTTTTCATGAATCAAGTCACCACCGGCAAGTATTAGCTGCAATTGATTTCCAATATCATGAAGCAATAGGTCAAGAAGAAACCGTGCTTCGTTTTCCGCCGCCTTGAGGGCAGAAACATCACTAAAGATGCCAAAACTCCCAATATATTGTCCATCAGGTCCAAATACTGGAGCCGCAGAAACCACTGTAGGAACTAGTCTTCCTGACTTTGTCACTAGTTTCGCTTCATAATGTTCAATTCCACCAGCCTTTCGAGCGGCAAGTCTGCCATCCTGTTCCTCATCGCTAATTCCCTGTACAATCATGTGACTCGGAACGCCAATCAATTCTTGTTCGTCATATTCCAGCATGTCGCATAATGCCTGGTTGGCGTAGACAAGACGACCGTCTTCATCATCAAGTCCAAGACCAGCGGTCATTGTTTCAACAAGGGTTCTCCAACGTCGTTCGCTCTCCTCCAGCTGATGACGACGAGCTCTTTCTTCGGTGATGTCCATTAGCTGTGCAACTGATTTCGCAGACCCATCTTCTGTCGCAAGCATGCTAGCGTACATTGCCATTTCCCGAGTGGATCCATTGGGGAGCACAATCTTGAATTCATAGCTTGGAGGCACTTTTTCTCCAGTCTGCCTTTGTCTGTACCGTTCTGTAACGATTTCAACACTTTCAGGGTGAAGAAATCGACGAAAGTCTTGTCCAAGTAGCTCAGAACGTCTTCGCCCAACAATACTGCACAGCTTGTCATTAACATATTCGATACAAAACTGATCGTCAATAATCATAATTCCAGTAAACCCAGAGTGCTCAATGGTGTATTCGAGAAGGTTCCTTCTATCGCGTAGCTTGTCCTCAACAGCGGTTCTTCTTGAGAGATCAACCATGTACACTAAGAAACCCTCAAGATTTCCATTAGACATAATTCGTTCAGTATAGACCTGTACAGGAATCTGGACGTTATCCTTCCGGACAATTCTTAAGCTAATAGAAGTTGGATTTTGTTCTTTTGTTAGCTGGTTCAGGCCTTCGCGAACCAGATCCACCTGCTCTGGCGCAACAAGGTCATAGACAGGAACCTCTCTTTCAAGATCATTATCGTCTAGCTGAAGCATGTCTAATGCTTTGCGATTTGCATATTCAAGAGCGAAGTCGACTCCGACCTCAAGTACGGCCAATGGCATATTCTCAGCAACTTCACGAAATCTCGATCGGGCTCGCTTCATTTGGATTCCCAAATCTGTCTGTGTTGTCAGGGGCATTTCTTTATATTATAGCTTAATAAGGGTTCATAGGAGAGAGGGGGACTTCAGATCGCCCGGCACGAGCGTCTAAGGAATCCCATGATGGGTTCTCTTCTATATCCAAGTATTCTCATCATCCAATTTGTAGAGAAACCGTAGACTGCCTTCTTTCAAGAATATACATGATGGCAACGACTTATAGCCTTAAATAGATTCGATAAGAAGGCTAAAGGCTCACGGAGATGTTCAAGGATTTGACGAAGATTCTTGCTATTGATGTAGAGAAATGCACAGGATGCAGAAACTGCGAGTTGGCATGTTCAATTCACCACACTGGCACCTTCAATCCTAGAAGAGCGAGAATTCAAGTCATAAAAGAAGAAAGAAAAGATTTGGTTGTTCCCATTGTATGCCTTCAGTGTGAATCTCCCCTCTGTGAGAAGGCCTGCCCGAACGGAGCAATTCAAAGAAATGAATTTGGGACACTCTACGTCAATAATGAGGTGTGCATTGGATGTCAAAATTGTGTGGCAGCCTGTATTTATGGAGGCATAGAGATTGACCCTTACACAAGGAAGGCAATCAAGTGCGATCTTTGTGGGGGCGATCCTGCCTGTATAAAGGCCTGCGATTATGGAGCAATCACCTTTGTTGAGTCCAGTCCAAAGGGACGGCTGCAGAGAGCAAAGGGCGTTGAAGTGCTCTCTCAAATCTTCGAAGCAAGCTTCGCGGAGGCTGAAGAATGACTTTTCCATACAAGGGATATGCCGGACAATATCTAGACATCGACTTATCCAAGGGTAAAGTTTTGAAGCGAAAGATGGAAGAGGAATGGGCAAGACTGTACCTTGGAGGCACTGGAGTTGCGGCCAAGATTTTATGGGACCGGACAGGTCCCAAGACGAACCCCTTCTCTCCACAGAACATTGTAGTTGTGGGAACGGGACCCTTGACAGGAGTGATGTTCTCGCCATCTGGAAGATTCATGTTTGCCTCCAAATCGCCGCTCACTGGAGTGTGGGCAGAAAGCCACGCCGGTGGGTTCTTTGGGCCCGAGATGAAATATGCAGGTGTTGACTTCATTATATTCAATGGCCGGTCTCCAAAGCCAGTCTACCTTTTTCTTAGGGACGGAAAGGCGGAGTTGCTAGATGCAAGTGCCCTTTGGGGAAGAGAAACTGCTGAGACCACAGATATGATTCGAGAACAGCACAAAAATCCCGAAATAGAAACTGCTGTTATTGGTCCAGCAGGTGAGAATCAAGTCCTCTATTCATGCATAATTGTCGACTACTATCGGGCTGCGGGGCGCACAGGAATTGGCGCTGTCTTAGGATCAAAGAATGTCAAGGGAATTGCAGCCTCTGGATCTCTTGGTCTTGAGGCCTATGACATGGAGAAGTACCTCGCCGCGAATGAGGGGGAGATGGAAAAGCTGAATGACCCGCTCTGGAAGGAGTCACTTTCCTCACTCAGAAGATACGGAACAACGGACTTGGTTGCTATAATCAACGAAATTGGCCGCTTGCCAACCAAGAATCATTGGACTGGCTTTTACGAAGACGCTGATGACATTGGACCCGAGGCAATAGCAACGAAATTTCGAATTGCACAGGAAGCCTGTCATGGATGCGCCATCGGCTGTAAGTATATCTACAAGATAATGGACGGACCTTTTGTAGGAGGACCAGCGGGAGGACCAGAGTACGAAACCCTCATGGCATTTGGATCCAACTGCATGAACAACGATCTGGCTTCCATCATTCACCTAGGAACAAAATGTGACCTCCTCGGACTTGATACAATATCATGTGGAAAGAGCATAAGCTTTGCAATGGACCTCTGGGAACAGGGGATTCTTACCGAGAAAGATACAGGCGGTCTTGACCTGTCTTGGGGAAATGTAGACTCAATGGTTCAACTTGTGGAGATGATTGCAAAACGAGAGGGCCTCGGTAGGCTCCTTAGTAAGGGAGTACGCAAGGCAGCAGAGAAGATTGGGGGCGATGCCTGGAAATATGCAGTCCATGTCAAGGGCCTTGAAGCTTCTGGACAAGACCCAAGGGCGCATCAGTCGGTTGGTCTTACCTATGCAACTAATGTGCGCGGAGCTGACCATCTCAGGAGCTTATCAAGTCTAGAAGAACTTGGTTATCCTGAAATTGTCACTCAACGATTCGGAGAGGAAAAGACCGAAGCAATCTTGGACATAATGTCGCCAAGACACAAGGGCGAGCTTGTCTGGGACATGGAAGACCTCTATGCAATCGTCGATAGTGCTGTGATTTGCAAGTATGGGACAATGTGGCCGCCAGTATTCTACTTTGATACCTTTAGTAATGTCATCACGCCTCTGACGGGTATGAAGGAATGGTCGGACCCGAAGTATGTACGAAGGACAGCAGAAAGAATAAGCCATCTACGCAGGGCATTCAATCACAGACTTGGGATTACACGAAAGGAGGAGACTCTGCCAAAGAGACTTCTCCAAGACCCAATGCCAACAGGCCCATCAAAGGGCGGACTTCCGGATTTGGCTGAGATGCTTGACGAGTACTATGACTTCAGAGGCTGCGATAGAGAAACAGGTTATCCAAGGAAGGAGAAGCTTCTAGAGCTTGGATTGGACTATGTAGCAAAAGATCTTGAGCAACGGAAAATGCTTAGATGATGAGAACGCTCTGGTCAAAAGGTCCAAGAATAGTCACTTAAAATGGGCACTACGACTAAGGACAGCATTGGCTTTGGTCCAAGTGCGTTCGCCTGCGATAGCTCAAGGGAAGAGCATGAAGAGAGAGTTTGCTAGATTACAGGAGCCACATGGTCAGACTAAGCTCGCAGAAACCAGCTTACTTGTAGAGCTAATATGTCCAAAAGTCTCAAGCAACTCTTATGTTGATGCGCGGCTTACAGCAAGGCATGGCAGACCTAAAGGTAGAGATTGCTGGACTTAAATTCAGGAACCCTGTTCTTACGGCAGCTGGTCCTACGTCCCGAAATGGCATGACGCTGTTGAATGCTGCTGCTGGCGGCGTAGGTGGTCTTGTCGCAAAGACTGTAAGTGTCACACGGGCTGATGTTCCCAAACCAAATATGTCTGCATTTGGTAGCGGAAGAGTAGAATCGAAACGAGGTATTCTAAATGCTGAACTCTGGAGTGAGATTTCAATTGAGCAATGGCTCGAGAAGGAGTATGCCATTGCCCTCAGTTCGGGCTTGCCACTTATAGCTAGTGTGGGTTACACTCCAGACGAGGTGTCTGCAATTGCGCCCAGAATTGTTGAGAAAGGAGTCCATGGAATAGAGTTCAGTACACACTATGTAGGAGAACATGCAGAGATAGCAAAGGCACTTCGTGAATCTGTTGATGTGCCGATTTTTGCCAAGATTAGCCCAAAAGCGGATGTGGCATCTGTGGCAAAGGCTGTGGAACCATTCATTGACGGTATCGTGGCCATTAATACGTACGGGCCTTGTCTCAGGATTGATATTGAAACAGGCAAGCCATTTCTCGGTAGTGAATACGGAGAAGGCTGGATGAGTGGCAGTGCGATCAAACCCATCGCCTTAAGATGCGTTGTGGAGATTGCTCGGACCATCAACAAACCTGTCATTGGAGTCGGTGGAGTGACAACGGGAAAGGATGCTATCGAATTCTTCATGGCTGGGGCGTCAGCAGTTGAAGTTTGCACGGCGGCAATTCTTGAAGGGAATACTGTCTATGGGAAAATTGCGAAAGAGATCAATGAGTGGATGGATATGCACGAATACAAATCAATTGAAGACCTTCGCGGATTAGCTCTTCCACATCTTGCCAAAGGAGTATCCCTTAGACCACCTCCAAAGGTCGATCTTGATGCATGTACTCGCTGCGGTCTATGTGAGAAATCGTGTGTATATCATGCCATCACGGTGAACAAGGCAGAGGATTTCTTTGAGATTAACAGCGAAACCTGCGAGGGATGCGGCATGTGTGTTTCAGTCTGCCCCTATAACGCGCTATCTATTGAATAGCTCAGCTTGAGATTAGAGAAACACAAATGGATCGATTCCCTTTGTGAGGTGTGTGGCTTTGCCTGTCGTGACGGCATAGTCATCCTCTATTCGAACCCCGCCAAATCCCTCGAAATAGACCCCTGGTTCTATTGTAATGACATGACCCACTTCAAAATGGCCGTCACGGTCATAGGTACTAGGCTGTTCATGCACCTCTAGTCCAATGCCGTGCCCAAGACCATGGGTCATCCCGTCCTTTGTTTCAGGGTCTAGGCGTCTGGATTTGTACCCATGCTTCCGAAGTGTATTGTAGCAAGCCATGTTTATTTCATCTATCTGCACGCCTGCAGTAAGTGCATCAACAGAAGCCATATGGGCCTCATAGACTGCCTCGAACATATCTCTAAGCTTCTTTGATACTGTGCTCTTGACTATAGTTCTTGTCACATCAGCAATGTATCGTTCCCGCTTTAGTCTGGGAAAGACGTCAATAATGATTGGCACCTCGGCCTTCAGTTTGTCTTCTGGATTGCCCAGATAGTGCCAGTCGAACCCCTTCTCACCTACTGCAACAATGCAGTCTTCTGCAGACTCAGCACCTTGGTCAATTAGGAAATGATCAAGTGAGAGCTTGATGGCGCCGACAGTGACAGGCGTCCCATTGTGCATTAAGGTCTTGTTTGGACCAACATCAGTTTCCTTGACGAATTCAATGACCTGAGAGATGGCACCCATTGTCGCATCACCAGCTTTCTTGATGAGTTCAAGTTCTCGTTTGGACTTCGTTGCACGACCTTCAAGAAACAGATCTGATACTGCTTTCACATCATAGCCAAGCTTTTGAAGTCCGATGACAAGATATGCGGGCAGAGCGTTGGATATTCCAATGGTCTTGCCATCAAAAATCTCACCAAGAATCTTCCCCCAAAACCGTTCAGGATTATCTGTTAATCTCTTTCCCGATGTGATGAGTTCCATATACAAGTCCGTTGCATCGTATGTATTCTCGACTATGCTTTCGTTCTTTAGCCGGTCTAATGTGTTTAGTCCTGTAATGCCGATTAAATTCTCGTCCTTTTGTTGGAAGACTCCTATATCATCAGGTGACCTAAATCGTGTCAGCCAGTAAATGTCCGGTACTTCAAAGGCACTGCCATATGCAAATATGGCATCCACTTCATATTTTTGCATTAGTCTGTCCAGGTCCTTAAGCAAGGAAATCACCCATTGGATGGCCTATCATGTATTGAATAAGCCTTTCGAATACTCCTCGCTATAGATATACCTTCATTCGATCCTCCACCTGTTTCCGACTCGGCATGCCTATTGGACCGTGAGTCTGCGCATTAAATGAAGAACACGTTGCTCCAAAGAGGCCAGCTCTCTTCACATCACCGGTCCTTATGTACTCAAGAAGGAACCCCATAGCATACACATCTCCACTTCCGGTGGAATCCGCAGATTCAGAACCAAGAACAAGTGGTATATCCATCTGAGTGTTCCGAGTGTAGACAGTAGATCCTTTACGGCTTCGGGTCACTAGGACAATTCGGGGACCAAGTTCCAGTATCTCTGTTACAGCTGAAAGCTCGGATTGTGCATCAAAAGCTGCACTTAGTTCTAATTCGTTGAATTTCACAACATCCACCAGAGAAAGAATTCGTGACGGATTCTTCCATTCCTTCTCCACCACGCAGCCATCAACAATATCTCTCAGATAGCCTTGCGCATCAAGTGAAACTAGGGGGCCACCCATGCGTGCCTTGCTATAACAACCATCATCAATGTCAGCAGCAGTCAAAGGAGAAAAATGATATATGCTGGCTCCAAGATGCTGAGGGAGAATATCCTCAGGGACAACAGGCTCGGCAATTGCCTCCACACACTGGCTTCTACCCTCAAAATCATATTCGTTGATGAAGCGTGTGCTCTTCATACCCTTTACATGTAACCCTGAAAGGTCCAACCCTGAATTCTGAAGTATCTCCAGGTAGACGTCTTCGAAATCACTGCCAATACAGCTCACAATGCCCGCCCCCATTGCTCCCACTGCTGGCGCAATCATTGCATATGCAGGGCCGCCTCCTAATGTTTCTATTCTTGCTTCAGGCGTTACAATACAATCCCTACTCAGATGACCAATGACGACTAATTCCACAGAAACGACACTCCTTGGGACCTATCAGGCGGGATGCATGAAGGTGTACTCACCTATAACTTCTATCATTCGATTTCAGGTGCGGTTAGCAACGGTTAAAACAAGCATTCCACATTGTTTGAAGTTGAGTGGTCAAATTTGGTTACCGTCACGGTGAAGTTCTTCGCAACGGTCCGTGAAGCTCTAGGCACCAGAAGTGTGCAAGTCGATGCGAGTACTGTCAGAGAAGTACTCGATAGACTCATAGAGCGGTTTGGCAAGGACTTCTCGGAAACGGTTATCGACCAAGAAACAGGCGACCTGAAGCGCTTCTTCTCTTGTATGGTGAATGGAAGAAGGATTGAGCTCCTTGATAGATACGATACCAAGCTAAAGGAGGGAGATTCGATGGCTCTCTTCCCCCCCGTCGGAGGAGGCTAGCCTGTAGTGCAGAACTAGGAGAGATGAAATCATGTTGGATCTGGTTGTAAAAAATGCACGACTTCTGCTTGAGTCGGGATTGATAAGAGGAGGAATAGGCGTTAAGGATGGGAAGATTGGAGTAATAGCAAGAGACGAGCATCTACCTGATGCCAACATCATCATCGATGCAAACTCCAACATACTAATGCCAGGGCTAATTGACGGCCATGCTCACATTCATGATCCTGCAATGCTGGACCATGAAGATTTCACAACCGGAACTCGCGCCGCAGCCGCAGGAGGAATCACAACAGTCATCGACATGCCGCTCACAAGTCAAGTCGACACTCCAATACTTGTGGATGAGAAGATATCGCAAGGGGAGTCGATTGCTATTGTCGACTTCTCGTTCTATGCTGGGATGATTAATTCGGACAATGTGCCCGCAATTCCACTACTTATTGACAAGGGCATTGCAGCGTTCAAGGCCTTTACTTGTGAACCATATTATGCAAATAACGGAGTGATTCTTCGTGCTTTGAGCGAGGTATCGGAGCAGGGAGGCCATCTCACTGTACATGCAGAAGACCAAGGCATCATAGACGAGTTTGCCAAGGACTTCCAAGACGAGTGGGATGCCCCCGTCAGTCACGCTCTTTCCCGGCCCTTCATAGCAGAGCAATATGCAGTGAAGCAGATGATTGATATGGCCGAGCGAACAGGAGGACATCTGCATATAGCTCATGTCACAACTGCGGACGGCGTAAGAGAGATTGAGAAGGGAAAACTTAGGGGAGTAATGGTGACCACTGAAGTCTGCCCGCACCATCTTTTGTTTAACAGCGATGAGATGAATCGGCTGGGACCAAAGAGCAAGATGAACCCGCCACTCAGAAGCAAACGAGATGTTTCTGCATTATGGTCTGCACTGCTCCGAGGGATAATCGACCTTGCCGTCACTGATCATGCACCCTCACCTCTTCAGGAGAAAGAGGTAGGACGGGAGGACATTCGAAAGGCATGGTCGGGAGTAGACGGTCTACAGATGCTCCTTAGAATTCTGCTCTCAGAGGGCGTAAACAAGGGGAGAATAACATTTGAGAAACTTCTTCGGGTGGCATCGCTTAATCCGGCAAAACTATTCGGCCTCTATCCAAGAAAGGGAGCACTTCTGGTTGGCTCAGATGCGGATTTCGTTGTCATTGACCCTGCTCTTGAAGAGACTATTGGCGAAGAAATGATGTTCTCCAAATGTGACTGGACTCTCTACGACGGAATGAAGGTAACAGGAACTCCACTCATGACCTTTGTAAGAGGCGTGCAGGTGTACGGAGATAATCGGATGCATGTGAAGCCGGGGCATGGTCAATTTCAACCAATGAGTGGATACTCCCCAATAGGAGTGTAATGCATGACGGAACTCAAGTTTGTGTATGGTGACCCTCAGATATGCTCAGGATGCATGATTTGTGTTAACGTTTGTAGTATGTACTACTCTAAAGTTATTGGACCAGAATGGTCCAGAGTGCGAGTTGTGAGAGTTGAACCCGGACTGGATTTTCCCTTATTCTGCAGAAATTGCGAAGATGCTCCGTGCATTAGTGCATGCCCAGAAGGGGCGCTTAGTAGAACATCGAAAGGCGTTGTTATTGTAAACGATGGAAAATGTACCGGTCACGGCGAGTGTGTAAAGGCTTGTCCCTATAATGCGATAAGGATCAACCGAGACACAGGAAAGGCAATCAAGTGCATTCATTGTGGTCAATGTGTAGAGAGATGTCCAGCAGATGCCATATGGATCACTACAGAAGCAGAGCTCTCCGAGAAAGATGCAGACGGAAGAATGGCAAGATTGTATGAAGACCATAAGGAGGAGCTCTATGGAAGGGAGAAATCAGCATGATAAGAGGAATTGGAGGACAGATTCTTTGGGTTGATCTCACAAAAGGACGAATAGACAAGAAACCAGTCGACGAGGACTTGGTCGAGAAGTACTTGCTCGGGGCAGGATTTCTTTCTAGAATGCTCTTTGATATGATTCCCCTTGGTATTGACCCCTTCTCTCCAAAAAACGTTCTTGGCATTGCCACCGGTCTATTAACTGCATCAATGTTCCCGCAGTCATCTCGACACGTTGTGGCTGGACTCTCCCCACTGACAGAGATCTGGGGAGAAAGCCATGCGGCGGGGTTTTGGGGACCGGAATTGAAACTAGCAGGATATGATGCCATCATGTTCTTGGGTGCATCAAAGGACCCTGTATACTTGAATATTGAAAATGACAAGGTAGACCTTCTTGATGCATCTCACATTTGGGGAGCTGATGTCTTCGAAACAGATGACTGGCTTAGAGAGAAGCATGGGAAGAGGACACGTACACTTGGTATCGGGCAGGCCGGAGAGAACCTTGTGCGATTTGCCGCCATTATGAACGACCGTGACAGGGCTTCAGCGCGCGCGGGCCTAGGAGCAGTGATGGGCTCCAAGAATGTCAAAGCAGTTGCAGTACGCGGCACTGGGAAAATAGAGGTTGCAGATTCAAAGAACTACCTTAAGCAGATGGACATATTCTTTGACCGAATGCTTGCAAACCCCTTCACGAAAGAGAGGGTCAAATACGGTACAACAAACCTTCTAGAACTGATGAACCACATTGGGCGCTTGCCGACCTACAATATGAAACAAGGAGTCTTTGAGAAATACGAAAAGATCAGCGGAGAAACAATCACGCAGCACTACTTGGTGAAGCCTCGCGCTGACTGGAACTGCTTGCAGAGATGCGGCAGGTACACTAGAGTAAAGACAGGCCCCTACAAGTATATTGGAGGATCTCCCGAATTTGAGTCTCAATCATCGTTGGGATCAAGATGTGGGAATGCCAACATAGAGTCGATACTGTATACGCACCACCTTGCCAATATGTATGGGATGGATACCATTTCTCTGGGCGCAACAATCTCATGGGCGATGGAGGCATGGGACGAGGGGCTTCTAACAGGCGAGGATACGGGAGGAATAGACCTCTCTTGGGGCAACCACGAAACCATTGTGAAGTTGACAGAGATGATTGCACTCCGGGAAGGCTTCGGAAACATCTTGGCTGAAGGGAGTGAAAGAGCTGCTGCAAGAATTGGACGCGGGACTGAGGAGTTCGTAATGACTGTCAAGAAACAGGAGATTGCAGGACAGGAGCCAAGAGCACAAAAGTCGATGGGGCTCGCAGCTGTCACTGCAGCCCGAGGAGCAGATCATCTGTATGCATTCCCTGTTCTCGATGAAGCAGGATTTGATGTGGAAATCAAGAAGAGGTTTGGCAACGAATACTTACCTGAGATAGCAGACCGTCTAAATCCCAAATTCAAGGGGGTAATGGTAAAAGAATGTGAGGATTATATGGTCGTGATTGAAAGCCTAGGTCTATGCAAATACGGGACACAAATTCCTCCCGAATTCTATTATGAAGATGTGGCGGCCGCACTAAGAGTTCACAACGGGTTGAATTTGTCCAAACAGGACCTGAAGACTATTGGAGAAAGGATTGTTAATCTGAATCGACTCTTCAATGTTGCACGAGGAGTGACAAGGAAGGACGACTCGCTTCCGGACAGACTGACCAAAGAGCCGTCCCCTGTTGGCCCTCCTAAAGGGCAGGTGGTAGAGTTGGACGATATGCTCAGCGAGTACTACGAGCATAGGGGTTGGGATGTTGAAACTGGTATTCCTCTTCCAGAAACCCTCAAGTGCTTGGGTCTCGAGAAGGACTGGAAGGAACTCCTTTAGGAAAGAATGAAAGGTGGAATCTTAATGGTATTGCACAAGTTTCAGCAGAAGATGGACATAACGGTATACGACCACTATAGAGCAGTGGTTGCAGAACTGGTGTCACTTATCCGTGAATTGGAGAACAGCATTGGCAAGGAGATGACTCACCAAATCATCTCGAAGTGGGCAGAGACCAATGCAATTGCAAACATCAAGAATGTGATGGCAGCTGAAGACACTGCCATCAATTCCTTCGAAGATGTGAAGTTACTCCTTAGAAAATGGATTACGCACCTAGACGAGAGCATGGAAACTGTCAGTATTACAGAAGAAACCTCACGCAAATCAGTCTGTATCGTTACCGAATGCATGTATGGAAAGATCTTCAACGATTTGGATGCAGCAGACCTAGGATACCTTCTGCACTGCAAGCATGACTTCGCGGCTACTCCTGGAATTCATCAAAATCTGAGATTGAAGCGGGACAAAACCGTAATGCAAGGTCACGACTGCTGCGATTTTGAATACTACTGGAAGGAAGAATAGCGGGAAACTAGACCCATTCACCAGTTCTGCCATGCCTTGCTCTCATAGGTTCTATACTAAAATCGATATTCTCTGTCTCACAGAAATTTAGAATACGAATCATGAGTTTGTAGTCCATCTCGTACACAAGCTGTCCGGTTGCAGCTGAGCATTGAACTTCTATTGTGTTGTCTTCCTCCGACAGAATCTCTGCAGTGAACTCGCTTCCTAGTACTTCCTTGCCAAGACCTAGTACGGCATTTCGTATCTCGGCCGCACCCATTGAAAGTTGATAACCATAGCGTGGTCTGAAGGTGTACACACGGCGGCTAAAGACTTCCGACACGAGCAAATCACTCCTAATCACATGCTGCACAGACATTCGTCACTGTGTCCTTTACTCCGTCCACTTTCCGCAACGTATCCACAACAAATGCACTAAGGGCTTCAGGTGTCTTGAAATTGCATTTTATCAGCAAGTCATAAGCACCATAGATAAGATGTGCCTCTTCAACCTCATCTAGTGCCCGCACCTTATCCAATATCTCACGAGCCTTTGCAGACTCAATCTTAGCCATGATATATGCTACAATCATTGCTGTCACCCAGAAAATACATCAACCAGCCTTTTCTTATCCAATGACAACATAAATCTGCCCCTTTGGAAGTGTCATTGGTTTTCGGAATCAGCTCTTGAGTATCTTCGATGCTCGTTTTGGGTCTGTTTCTTTGAGCACTAGTCACTCCAAATACAAAGAGACTCGGCCAGGGAGAGAGAAGCGTGCCTTGCTTTGTGGGTCGTATTTTGCATCTTCGGCCTTGTGCACCTCGACCTTCAGACCGAGTTCTTTGCTGATGTAATTTGAAGAATCTCTTAACATCGATATCTCGTCTTTTGCAGTCGTCGAATGATCCCATAAGCCATTCTCTTTAGCAATTCGGTCAACTATGTTCTTCACTTCTTTGCCATGTTTGCGAAATTCGTCCTTGGACATTAGATGCTTCATGATGTCACCAACGATCATTGGCAGATCGGCATCACGAATGCTGTTCATGGCTTCGAACATCCAGCTAGGGGCCACGTAGATATGAACTGTCTTGTGCTGTTTGTCTCTCTTGAGCTTTAGAATCTCTCTTATGTCACTGATTGTGGATTCAACAACAACATGTGCTCTTTCAGCTGCAAGATCAATCAATGCCTTATCTAATCTCGGCCATTCCGCCAGTGAAACATAGTCCTCATGCCCCATCTTGGACCAGTATTCTTCACAAAGGTGTGGTATCATTGGTGCCAGCATACGAACCCATTTGTCACAGATGTAAGCCATTGTAGATTCCAGTTCTTCCTTCGGTACTTCTGTTCGGTTTTGATAGTGATTGACAATACGGATCATCTCGTGCATTGCAGTAATCGCATAATCCCGTATTCGAAAGCTCTCCAAGTATTCAGTACAGTCCCGAACGATGGAATTTACTCGGGACAACGCCCATTTTGTGATTTCGGACCTTTTCGCCTTCTTGGATGGGACTTCTGGTGTATACTTCGAGTACTTCCTCATGATATCACTGAATTGGCGCAATCGATTTCTGACAGCAGGCACGTCCCGTTCACGCCAGTCCATAATACTGGCAGGCTCGGCTGCAGATACCACATAGGTCCTGAATACGTCTGCTCCATATTTATCGGGAATCTCAACCAGTGGGATTGTATTTCCCTTGCTTTTTGACATCTTCCCGCCTTCCATATTCATGTGCTCATTTAGGCTGATGCATTGAATCCAGTCCTTCTTTGGGAATATAGCAACGTGATGGAAGATGGCAAAGCTCAGATGATTTGAGATATGAGAGGGTGCCGTGTGACGCTGGTCGTTTGGATACCAGTACTTGAACTCATCACGCATTATCTTTAGCAGTTCTTCAGATATACCGCTTTCCTCGACAACCTTCTTTGCTGTACCTTTGCCTAGGAAGACATAGTCAAAGAAGTTCATTATCAGCTGCTTCGGCCTAATCTTGTTCTTAGTCAAATGATGGGCAATGGTGTAGAAGGCCATATAGATAGTTGAATCCGAGAGAGACTCGATAATCCACTCCTCATCAAATGGTAATTTGGTCCCAACCCCACGCTTTCGGGCACAGGGACGCTGCGTTAACCAGTTGAAGGTTGACTCGAACAGATTCCTGAACAACTCAGGAACTATGTCCATCTCATTTAACGCTTCCCACGCCTTGTCCTTCCAGCCGGGACTCTCATAGTCTAGAAACCATTGACCTGCAAATACTCCAACCTGAACATCGGCACCACATTTGCAAACGACGGGACGTTGGTCAGGTTCGTAGAAGACATCCACTCGATTAATGGATTTCATCCACTCAATAACTTCTTCCTTGACATCCCTGATGGGCCTCCCAGAGAACTGAGCGCAATTATCCTTCATCACGCCTTCATAGAACTCGGCCTTGTAGATTTCTTGTGTCGCATCTTCAAGCTTCTCGTCCTCATTTTGGGAGTTGATGCCTCTCTTCTCGACTGCGTCCTTTGCGGGGTACTCAGAGTATCCCTTGATGTCAATCATACTGATAATATCTATTCCACGGACTGCCTCTGGCGAGATTCCATACTTATCCAGGCCTGATGGATCTTCCTGCAAGTCAAGGAGAGCAATGTAGTCAAATGGAGCATGGCCCGGAACAGAGTAGACCACTCCTGTTGCATTATTGACATCAACGAACTCAGCTGGCAGGATAGGAATCTCATGCGAATCGTGAATAGCGCGGAATGTCTTCCCGATTATTCTGGACCCGGAGAAGGATTCCAGAGTCTTTACATCTTTGGCTTGAAGCCGTAGCTTCTCACATGCGGGCTTTGAAACAATCCACTTCTCGCCGTCAACCTCAGCCCAGACATATTCCTTATCGGGATGAATCCACATATTCGTGACACCAAAAATGGTCTCAGGGCGTAGTGTAGCCGCAACCAAGAAGCCATCTTCAAATGGCCATTTAATAGCAGTGAATTCCTTTACCTTGGCAGAGGTTCCTTCTAGCAAGTCATCCTCACCAACAGGATTTTGGTCCTTTGGACAATAGAGCAAGGGATAGTTGCCTTGCTTCAGGTATCCCTTATCCATGAACTTGTGATACTGCCATGTGATGAATTCATTATAGATTGGATCGCCTGTCGTGAAATGTCGTCTCCAGTCTATGCTGTAACCAAGAGCATCGAAGTCTTGATGGATGACCTTGGCAAAGAAAGCAGCAGTCTTCCAAGCGTCAGTGAATTTCATCAATTGAGCATCTACTTCTTCTTCGGTCTTGAAGTATAGACGCAAATCTCTCTTGTACTGCTCTATTGCCATCTTGTCCCCTGCTTTGATCCTGTCCACCATTCCCTGAACTGGAGTCCCAGTCATATGGGACGCCATGGGGAATAGGACATTGAAGCCTCTCATTCGTTTGTATCGAGCGAGCAAGTCACCAACTGTGTATGTTCGACCGTGGCCAATGTGAAGTGATCCGTTGACATATGGATAGGGAACAGTCAGAAAGAACTTCTTCTTCGAATCCGGATTGGCCTCAAAGACATGGTCTTTGCTCCACTTCTTCTGCCACTTCTTCTCGATTTTGGCGAACTCACTCATCTTGAATAGCCTCAACTAATTCTAAAGAACCACAGGAGCCAAAATCAATGCCCTCTATAAAGGACACGCAAAAGCAGCATCTGTCAATAGACGAGAACGCAATCCATCCTGGCTCACTCTTCCTTTTCTTCAGGTTGGAAGTCCCTTATTAGAGCTGTGGTTAACTTGAATGGACCATCTGGTGTCTCGCAAACGATGTATGTTCAATAGATGCGGCAAGAATTGTGGATTCTGCTATGGGCCTTGTCCTCGTCATCATCCTTCGGGCAATCTGAATCAGTTTGCAGAAGCATCAGCCAAAGATGTGATGTATGATGAGATATTTCCAAATGGGCGTTTCGCCTTTTGAGAGACCCCGGTTCTCATCTTGTAGAGATTGAAAGCAAAGAGCTGAAAAGGAGCGGATAATTCACGCTGTCTGATTCTATGACACCCAAATGGCTGAACGAAGGCAACCGAGAATACATTGATGTGCACAGCAATCTTCTTGGATACGTCGATGTCTTGAATTTCTTTGAAGAGATTGAACGAGACTTTGACGTCCTGCACTACTGCAACGGATCAAATGCAGGAGGCAGGTTTGTATTCCAGATACTCAATCATGAGTTCATTATAGACTTGGCACAGATTGTGAATTCCAAGATACAGAAGGAGCATATTCTTCTCGAGGTGATGGCCGGAGACGGAAGCCTCACTCGATTTCTGAAGCCGCATATCAGAGCAGAAATGATTGCCACGGATTCCAAGAGAAACGTTCATGACATTCCATATCCAAAATGGATTGTTGAATATGAGGCCCTTGATGCCATTGATAGATTCAGACCTGATGCAGTGCTCTTGTCATGGGAGCCTTTGCTGTCTTCAACAGGGTTAGCGATTTGTGAATCAGGTATTCCTCTGATCTGGATTGGCGACCCGGAAAAATGTGCACCGCACTCGGGCATTTTCGATAACGAGCATAAAAAGCTTGGAAACCGGTTCTCGCTGGGAAGATCTGACGAGTTTGCAGAACGCGAGTTTCGCTCTGACATCTATCTCTTCAATTGGCACTAGTTGAAATCCACTCCAGCGGCTGTTCAAGTAGCGTCAGATTCAGGACTCCAAAAATACTGCGTAGCTAACCTTTGTATAGCGGGACTTGCGATAGCGCTAATGGTAATTCTTAGTAGTGAGCCTCTTCTCTTGGCCTGATATGCACCGCACTATGTATAGTCCCAATGCATACAGGTTCCTCCATTTTATCGAAACTCTTGAGAGTGATAAAAAGCCGGAGAAGAGAGTTCTGGATTGTGGAGCCGGAGGACCTCGACCACCTCTCGCTCTCTTTCATTTGATGGGCTACGAGACGCATGGGATAGATATTGCTGAGGCACAAGTAAATAGAGCCTACGATTTTTCAGACAAATACGGTATTGACCTCAATATTCGAATAGGTGATATGAGAGCCCTTGACTTTGTAGATGAGTCATTCTCCTGTGTCTACTCGCAGAATTCTATCTTTCATCTTACCAAGTCTGATACAGCCAAAGCAATGATGGAGATGAAACGAGTTCTCGCGCAAGGAGGGCTTCTCTACGTGAATTTCCTCTCTATTGAGGACCAAGGATACCGCGAAGGAAGGGAGGTGGGCTCAGGCGAGTGGGAGTCAATGGAATATGGTGAGGTCACAATCCACAGTTTTTACGAAGATAGTGAGCCTGACAAGTATTTCGAGGATGTAGAGATACTGGTGAAGGAGAAGAGAATCATGGACCTTCGTACTTACAACCACAAAATGGTGACAATTGAATACATTGCGAGAAGGCCTTGATGCAGCATTTGCATTAGCGCGTGTTACACCTATTCATATTATGATAATACTGATTCGTTGTATCACTCAGCAGAAGGTCTGGGCATGGTAAAGGCCACGGTGGAAGCACTAGACATTGACCCCAAAACAGGAACAACTCTAGGATTTTACACCTTCGGGGAAGATAGGCCAAACATCTTGCTGATATCAGCTATGAGTGGGTGGTCAGCGACAGATGTCTATGCAAACTACTTGATGATGAAGCATATGCGAGATGTGCCACGGATAGACGGATCAGTGACGATACTGCCTGTGGCAAGTCCACTCGCTTTCCGTCTGGGAGTAAAGGTTTCACCACTCGATTCCAAGAACATCGACACGGTGTTCCCGGGAAACGAACATGGAACAGTGACAGAAAGAACAGCTTGGGAGATATGGAGACGAGTAGTGCAGGCAGACTATGTGATTCACCTGCAGACTGGTGAACAGGCCTGTGTTAGTCATGTTACAGCACTTCACAGGGATTACATCCATGTCAGAAATCTCGCGTCCCAAATTGCCCTTCCGCTAGTAACCCAAGCCTCCGGGAAGAGAGGTACTCTAATCACAGAGGCGGCTCATGAAGGAATCTCAGCAATATGTATTCAGATGAGGGGAGTTAGAAACGGGGTAGAGCCCCAAGCAGCGGTAGAGGTTCGCGAGGCCATCTTGAATTTCATGCGGATTAAAGATATGATGCCTGGCGAAGGAATCGAAGCCGCTAGTACTTTCACAGGGATAACAAGACAAGTGAACGTCGGTTCAGAAGGCTTCTTTGTCCCCAGTATCAGACCGGGTGAAGAAGTAATCAGTGGGGACGTAATTGGAAGTGTCCAAGACGAGAACGATGTTACTACGCCCTATGATGGTATTGTTGTTTCCATGAGTCAAATGGTCTATGTGTTTGAAGGAGATATGATATCCGAGATCGCAGCGCGTCTGGTAGAACGTTCAAAGACAAAGGACGATGACATTAATTCGATCCCACAGCCGAGAAGGAAGTGGTAGAATGAGTAATACCGCTGACTGTACAGAACTAGAGCGGCTGATGTGCATCAATGTTGGAGATTCCCGCTTGAGAGAGAGAGGAGAACTCCTCCTAATTGGAAGCTGCATGAACAGCCGTTTTCCTGATATTGCCAACGAATTCAAAGCGAAAAATGAAGGCAATGCAGTCCTACATGTTTGCTTGGAAGAGACCCATGTGAATCAGGCGGGATTCAAGATAGCTTCAATAATACGATACTCGAAGATTTCCAAAGTTACAGTCCTCACTATAGATGGAAGTCCACATTGTGTGCAATTGCATTTTGTTGTTGAAGATATTAAGAAGCACTTCACTTCGGAAGTGGAAATCGAGCATTACGTTGTTGAAAGAGGAGAGGCTCTCGAAGTACCTTCGGCTGTTGTCAAACGTGCAAGACACCTTTCGAAAATATCCCTTTGAATCTTAATGATGTGAGGAGATTTTATTAAGAGAAGGCTAAATCCTGCAGATTTCTTGTATTCAACATATTCATCGCAGTAATGAAGGATGAGCTTCTCTTCCTCGTATACAGCAGCGTCAGGGAGTAGTTACAGGCGAGGAGAACTAGTGAACATTATAATGGTTATCAAATGCAAGCGACATCGTATTCTTGCATGAATCCCATCAGTGATGAGTTCTGGCATCTGATCTGTACTCAGGCACGCAGCAGTACTTACAGACATGATTGTAGTCCAAAGAGGGCAACTTCAAGATTGAATACCGAATTCTCTGGCATTCAATGACCATTTTGAGATGGGGCACATTCCAATCTTCAACAGCTCAGCAGAAGTACATCTTGCAACCCTTGCACCAATTTTATAAGGGTCGTATACATTATTAACAATAGTTAATATTAGAAGTGGTTACAATGGAAAAGAATCCTTTCAATGCAATGATAATGTCAGAAGACACTATTGTCACTGTGAAAGAGGGTGACAAAGAGAAGCAAGTAGATGCCAAACGCGACAAGATTCGCTATGTCGTGGGTGAGAGCCAAGAGAAACGATTCGTAGATGGTGGAAACGAAACACTCAAGCCCTTGGAGGACAAGACTGTCTATCTCGTACCAGCAATTCATAGACTTCCAGGAGACCCCTTCCACTACGATGCAACAATGGTGGAGAGAGTCGCTGGAAAGCATCAACTAGATGCAGCGACAAGGCTACTGAATCGCCATCCCGCCTGCGAATCTCATAATGTGATCGAAATCACCTATGAAAGCCCCGGTGTAGAATGCTGTACCATGACGAAGGAAGAGGCTGACAATACACAAGTACCTCTCCAATACGTCGCAGGCTACTATCTTGGAAAGAAGAACGGCCTTCTAAAGATCGCGTTGTCCAAGACTACAATAGAAGAATCGGGAAAGACATACTATGACAACATCCGGGTGATTCCGGAAGCAGTGGTCAAAGAGATGAACTGCCTGGAGTAGACATTTCGATACTGGCTCATGGAAACCATTGGTGAACACTCAATGCCGCAAGTATGGCTTGATCCACACAGCCATAAGGGAGGATTCTATTGAGTGTTCACCCACATGTTTTCTTCAGTCTGACAAAGGGTTCGGCTGAATCCATGTCGGAGAATAAACACGATCTATTCATAGATGCTTAGACTTATATACGAAAACAATAGCGCCTCCTGACACTCCCTAATTGGGGGCCGGTTTTAACCATTGATTGGTAGCCACCATATTCTCGGCCACATCCCAACGGGAAAAGACAAGGTGAAACCTATGGCAAAGCCAGTTCGCTCAATGAACGAAAGGCAGAGAGGCATGAAAGTCTGTTCTATTTGTGGCGCCGATAAATTCTACGAAGATTTGTCCCGTGGTGAGAGTATTTGCACATCGTGTGGATGTGTGATTACTGAGAGGATTATTGATAATGGCCCAGAATGGCGCGCCTTTACTTCTGAAGAAAGAGATGCCAGAGCTCGAACCGGTTCTCCTGCAACCCTTACTATGGCTGACAAGGGACTCGCAACAACCATTGGCTGGAGCGACAGAGATGCAAATGGTCGAGCAATTGCCGCAAGCTCACGTGCAGCTATTTACAGGATGCGTAAATGGCAGATTCGAACTCTAGTCCATAGTTCGCAGCATCGAAACCTCAGTATTGCCATGAGCGAGATGGACCGCCTTACTTCACAATTGGGAGTCCCCCATGAAACAAAGGAGACCTCAGCCCTCATCTACAGAAAGGCCCTTTCAAAGAGGCTTGTCAGAGGACGAAGCATTGAGGGCATGGTTGCGGCTACTATATACTTGTCATGCAGAATTCATAAGATTCCAAGGCAGCTGGATGAAATTGTGACCGAGGCGAGAGTCAACAGAAAGGAGCTTGGTCAGTGTGTCAGACTGATTCTTCGGAACGTTGATGTTAAAGTTCCAATTCCATCTGCAAATGACCTAATGCCGAGGATATCCGCAGATCTTGGACTTGATGGCAAAACTGTACAGACAGCTATGGGAATCATAAATGATGCCAGAGAAAGAGGCATTACTGCCGGGAAAGACCCTGGTGGACTTGCAGCTGCTGCCCTCTATATTGCAGGCATTATTACCAATGACCGTCGTACTCAGAGGGAAATTGCCGAGGCATCAAACGTAACAGAGGTCACTGTGAGAAATAGATACAAGGACCTCGCAAGTAGCCTTCAAATCACAATCAAGCCGTAGTAGAGGAAATGCTTCCGCTGTTTCTACCGCATGGCAATACCAGATTCTTTTTCAGAGTTATACACCTTCGGAAGAACAATGAATCAGTTCATCGTGGCACTTTGCGGTATCCCAGCATCAGGGAAGACAATCCTAGCTAGAGTGATTCAGGAATTGCTTTCTGTTGAGACGGACGTAGTAATTGTCGATACTGACACCTGCAGAGATGAGGCGTATTGCTCTAATTTCACTCCTGAATTAGAGAAGAAGGTAAGAAAGGAAGCCTTGAGAAGAACGGAGGAGATTGTTAAAAGCGGTCGTTCGGTCATTCATGATGATACCAATTACTATACGAGTATGCGACACGAGCTCTATGAGATTGCGGTTAGGCATGGATGTGCATTTGGGGTAGTCTTTGTATCCACGCCACTGGAGAAATCATTGGAGTGGAATAGTCTGCGAAAAAAACCAATTCCAGAAGATGTTGTGAAACGCATCAAAGAGCGCATGAATACTCCTGGTACAAAATACACATGGGACAGCCCTGTAGCTATTGTAAACCTAAGCAGAGAGAAGACCATAGACGCAGCGAAGAATGTTGTTGAGTCGATTCGTGATCTTTCTCTGCCAAACATTGAAGGATCGCCAACTGCTGAGTCGAATGCTTACAACCAGATAGACTCTGTAACAAGAAGAGTAGTATCAGAATTCCTGCAGGAGTACCCATCCTACAGGTCTGACCCCAGAGTATCACGTCTCAGAAGAGAACTCCTTGTTGAGGCCAGAACTCTTCAATTGGAGGTTCGTGAAGTTGAACGGATGTTACGAGTACGTCTTGGAATTCTTGCGGACAGGACGTCTTAGAAAGATGGCGGCCTCCTAAGAGAATCGAACTCTCATCGCTTGCACGATCGTGGGTTTGAAGTCCACGGGGCCGGACCACCAGCCCTGTAGGAGGCCTTGATTCTGGATGAAGATATATGAAAATAAGCTTGAGGGTCTGAATGATGAACTACAGATACCGCGCGATGACTTCGTGCGTTTCCTTCTTCCATTCAATGGTCTTCTTTGCTAACTCAGCAGCGATATTTGCGGGAGGAGATTCATCTCTGGGTAGAGATTCTATTTCTGACAACCAACCTGATGTCGATAGCGTCAGTGAATGCAAGTCCTCACCCTGTGTTGCCTTAATCATCATTTCCCTACCGTGTGCAAGCTGAATATATACATCATTCAGTGGAGCCTTATTGAGAATTTCAAAAATGAGCCGGTCCCAGCAGGTCTTTGCAACAAGTGCACGACGAAGCTTGGCTCGTTCGTCATCTGAGATGGTAGCGAATTTCTCCAAGTGTGCATTGAGAGCGGACTCAATCGTTTCGAGGTATTCGTGAATTGCTTTCCCATTTTTGCCCCAGACAGTAATCTCCACTGACCGCTGGGCCTCTTCAACCCAAATTCTAACATCATATTTCTGGGAATCAGCATCAACAGAAAACATGGCTTTGCCTTTGAAGATCTGGCTCTCAGCCTCACTGTACTCAGTCAGAAGGACTCCTGGCTTGGATGCCACTGTATACCAAGCTAGGCGGAACACCACAGCTGAATCGGCTATCTGGTAGCTTGAAGTACGACTGACCTCCGTCTTGTCACCGACTTCCTCCAATGGCTGACCTCCCTTCAGGCTTCCGAGAGTAAACCTTTGACTTCCTTATAGAGTTTCGTAGTAGCTTTCTCAACATCACTTTTGGTAGCCCCAATTGCCGAATTCATCACGATATAGCTGTGTGGATAGTCATCGATGCAGGATCCGTAAGCGCCCATTTCAACTGCTCTTGGACCAGTGACTCGCATGTTGTAGAGTCTTCCACCAATTTCGCGGACATCCAGACCATCCATTGTCATTGCCAAAGCGACAGGGTTTTCTACTGAAAGAACTCTTTGGCTCACTTCTTCTGCGATTTCGTCTAGTCTGCATTCAAGGTATTTCTTATTTGCCTTCTGTTCCTCTTGTAACGCTTTGTATCTTGAGAAACCCAAGGACAATAACGATGCTAAGGTTTGAACAACTGGGGCAGCTGTTGCACGTCCAGCATAGGTTTCTGAAATGGCTTCGATAGACTCTTGGTGTGGAGATACAACGATTGACGCACCAACGGGAGTAAGGAAATTCTTATCACTGCTCTGGACAATGGCATCAACCCTTCCGGCGTCAATAGCAGAGCTTATGGCTTTCATTACTTCGTTGGACTGGACACCGTATGCGTTATTGATTACAAACGGAATACTTGCATCCTGACAGAGTCTTGCTATTTCCTTAACAGGATCTGATTCACGTGGAGGGAAGAACGTGGTTGTTGCAAGGATAGCGACTGCTTTATTGTCTTTGATTGCCTTGGTAAGTGCGGACAAGTCAGCACAAACTGCCTCGCCCTCCAAGATTGTTGGTATTTCCATTTCCTTCAGTCCAGCCATTGCGATTCCGCGTTTAGGCGATTCATGATCAACACGCGGATAAAGGACGGTTCTTATGCCCTGTGTTCTTCGAAGCGCAGCCAGAGTCAGCGCAATTGACATGCCAGTTGAAAGAGGGGAGATGAAGCCACCTTTCACACTACCAAGGCCGAGCTTTCGAATTGCATCCAGGGCAACGCTGCTGGCTACCTGCTGCATCAGAGAGGCGCCAGGTGCCTTTGGCTGCGCTGCAGTTACATGCCCGCTCCGACCTATGCCATGGTTGAAACCACTAGATAGCATCCCGACAAAAGGTGAAGCAATCCTGGCCTCGCGTTCACCCACGCGAGCGGCTTCAGGGTCCTTGTCTGTATCCATGGATGACAGAAGCTTCAGCAAGATATCTAATTGCTCATCTGAAAGAGAATCATCTGGAAAGACTCGACGATTCAAGACGTCTCTTATTGGTGCTAAAAATGCATCAAGGGTGATTTCACCGCGTGCTGCGATACTCGGTGGCAGAACTGCTTTCAAGCGTTCATCAGCACCCAAAAGTCACATCCTCCGTCACAAATCTCTCATAAATCACTTCATCTTCTTCAGAAACTGGCTCTCGAAACTCGATGCTTACAACACCTCTTGTGCCAAATGGGCTTCTAATAACTCCCTTGACACCTTTGGTTGTATATACTTCAGTACCAATAAGGGCTTCCGCAACTCTCTTGCTGGACGCCAAGCCTTGGACAAGTGCATCATCCTCTCGAAGACGGGTAACTGTGCCCAACCGTTTCCTCCTTTTGTGTAAAACAATGGTATCAGAAATATCGGTTACTGTTCCAGCACCAATAATCCTCATCTTGGAAGGAGGAAGGTCTGTTCTTGTCAACAGGATCCTCATTCCCTTTTCCACTGCAAGAGGCTTATGCAGAAGAACAGTCAATTCAAGTTGCTTGTCGTCCACCTCATCTAGAACTACACGCTTGTTGTTAATTGATTCAAAAGGTACAATCTCAGCTGTCACTGTGGCCATGGCGACGGTTGCGCTTACGATCATTCTATTTGTGATTCTTTCTCTATAGAGTGGATTCCTATCCAATCTTGCGACCATAATCGAAATACGTGAGAGACTTCCTGGAAGGCAGAGATAGTCGCCTCTGCTAATGCTGTCATGGCTGAGTTCTGGTACGTTTATTCCCACTCTCTCTCCTGCACAGGCTCCTACCTTGGCTTCACCAAATGTCTGAAGGGAGCGAACCTTCCCAATTGCACCTTGGGGCATTATTTGTACCTTGTCACCGGTCGCAATTACACCTCGCTGAATCGTTCCAGTTACAACAGTTCCATGCCCCTTTATTGGAAACACATGGTCTATAGGCATGAGAAAAGAGCTGCCAGTATCACGTTTCCTTGGTTCAATAACGTTCCGGAGCGCCTCCTTCAGCTGTTCGATTCCCGCCCCAGTCTTCGTTGAAACCTGCGTATATTCGACTCTGCGAAAGCCGGCGCCTTGCGTTATTTGTTCAATCTGATGTTTAATGGCGGACAATCTCTCAGGTCTTACTAGATCCGATTTAGTAATAACCACAACCATTGAATCAATACCCATTGACCTAAGAATCACAATGTGCTCTCCTGTCTGTATTTTTGGACCTTCATCTGCTGCTACAACCAAAATCGCCAAATCAATGATAGATGCACCTGCGACAACGCTTCGGATTAGGTCGGCATGCCCTGGTGCATCCACCAGTGTTACAATATAATCATTAAGAGTGAACATTGTGAATCCGAGATCGATTGTGATTCCGCGTTCTTGTGCCTGTGGATGCCTGTCTAATCCAGCTGTGGATACCTTTTCGCTAAGTGCTTTGGCTAAAGCAGTCTTTCCATGGTCTATATGTCCAACAAGGCCAATATGGACAGGAACTAGGTCCTTCATGATGTAGCGCCTTTCATCTCAGCTGTACACTCGCATAAAACCTTGGCTAAATACGAGATTTTTGACAGTGAGGAGAGAACAGGGCGGGAAAGAGAAATCGGTGTAATGAAGCGGGCGGTTTATTGGGAGGCTTGCTGAACACAGACCCATGGTCTCCAGATCTCTAGAAAAGATGGTGTTGATGGCTTTAGGACTGACAACGGTTGTCATAATTGGTGTTCCGGCCTTGATGTTCGCAGTCAACACTCTTGGAAATATCACAGACCTTGAAAGGGCTGAGGCTTTTGCAACTGGACTGATAAACGAAACACGGCTCGTCGACATTGGGACTACAAATAAGACTGAACTCGCAGTTCTCATTCCGGAGTACGTAACAATATCCGCTAGTGAAAGCACTTTGACTATCACATTCACAAAAGAAGGAATTCCAGAAACTCAATGGAAAGACACATTCCTACACCCTGTAAGCCTTCTTGGAAGTACTTCTGCTGGGCAGTATTCCATGACTATCAGTTTGGTTGCAGGCACAATTGAAATCGTATTTGCTTCCCTTTGAGGCTGGTCCTGTCCATACTAACAGCAAAGGGACGAGAACCATTCAACACAATGTTTTTAATGCTGGCTCAAGTTCCGCGCCAATATCGCCCTTGCCGAGGACAAAATGCCATGGCCGAAGACAACGAAATGGCAGAGAAGCTAGATGTTGAAAAAGAGGATGCGAAAGAGGAAGAAACATCCTCCTCTGAAGATCTTTCGAAGAAAGAAACAAAGGAACCTTCTAGCAGATTCAAGATCAAGAACCCTGTTGGTTTCATTTTCAACCTGAGAATGCTACGTAGAGTGGTTCAGATTCTCTTCCTGTTAGGAATAAATGTGTACATCTTTGCAGCATGGGCAGAAGGCGAGCAGATCATTGCCTTTTGGCAGGCATTTCGTGATATACTTCCAACGCTTCCGATTATAGCCCCGCTTGAGGGCTCTTTTGCCGTTCTAGCGGGCTCTTTTGACACACTTCAGCGAGAGTTCACCTCTGGAGTGTTCCCATTCTTTACCATCGGTGCCATGATTATTATCCTTGCTGTTGTTGGTCGAACGAGTTGTGGATGGATTTGTCCAATAGGAACAATTCAGGATTTCGCAACTCTGCCCAAAAGACAAAAAGCACAAGTCGGACCAGACAGCGAGAAAGACGCTCGGAAATTCAAGGTTTACGTCTTTGTGCTTACGATGTTCTTTGCTCTTTGGGTCGGGTACAGCCGAGCGTTGGATACCTCAGATACGCTTGTAGAAATACTCGGACCTTTTGCTGATGCAGCCTTCGATCCATTTAATCCGGCATACATCATATTTGTTGTATTGCCTGATCAAGCATGGCCAACAGATATCAATACCCTCTGGTATTTCACGCAGTGGGGGTGGGCTCTTGCTCAGCTAGTCCTTGTTGCGCTTATTGTTGTTATTGCAGTTTGGTACCCCCGTTGGTTTTGTAGATGGATATGCCCAGCTGGATGGTTATATAGCGTATTTTCGCGCGATGCGCTGATTGGAATAGGCAGAAATCCAGCAAGATGCACGCCAGATGTGTGCAATGTATGTGAAGTGGTGTGTCCAATGAATATTCGAATCAGAAGATATCCATACCAGCATATGTACTCTCCAGATTGCATCATGTGTCTTGAGTGCAAAAGCCATTGTCCAAACAAGGCCATTGAGATAAGGTTCTCGTAAGATCCAAAAGGCCTCAGACTTCGCTGGCACGGTCAAATCCACCTTGCACCTTCGCGAACATCTGCATTAGTTTAAGTCCAAAATCCGTGACTTTCGCGCCCCCTCCGCCTGAAGGTCCGCCCTTGAAGGTTACAAGAATCTTGACACCGAGGGTTGCCTCGATCTTGCGAATTACCCCCCATGCGTACCGATAGGACATTCCAGTCGATTCGGTGACTCCTGTAAGAGTACCCTTCTTGAGAACATGATTCATAATGGCATATGCACCAGGTCCAAATACATATTTCCCATCAAACTCAAGCCAGAGTTTGTAGTTTGGTTTCAATTTGGAGAATGTCACATCTTCATCGTTCATTTATGGCAGCTCCAAGGGAGTAATCAAGCTAACGGCTCCAAAAGAAGAAGAAACTCAGATCACGGACCCCATCTCATTCGTTCGCCTTTTGTATCTTTTTTGTATGCCTTCTTTACTTGTTTCCAGTGGTCGGCGCATAAGTAGGTTTTTCGTGAGCGTGCATCTTTCAGTTTCAACCCAGTTCTCGTAACACTTTCTGCAATACGTACAGTGGCAAATGACCTCTTTGATTCGTTGTTGCAACCGGCAATGCTGCATATCTTATTTGACGACGACAAATTCCTCACTCATTGTCAGCTCCGAAGAGCATCATTATAACTATGACGGCCAATCACATTGAACTGGATTTCATCGTGGAGTAAGGATGGGCCCCTGAGAATAGTCAAATATCATCTTCTCCTCAGAACCAAGACGTAGTTTCAGCTCTTTGGTGTCATTTACCTCTCCTATTTCAGACACGGTGACGCCGTGAGCTTTGGCTATTTCATGCACCTGTCCTAGATGTGCTTTCGCGGTCGAAACAAGAAATCCCAGAGATATGAACATTCTAAGCCAGTCCCTCATTGGAACATCATCCGGTCTATCCTTATCGACGGCATCCAAGGATATTATACCACCCTTCTCGGAGTACTCAAGAAGCATACCAGCAGTACCAATGATGCCAGCTACCGACACGTCCTTTGCGGCACTCAACAACTGGTTTGCTGCTAGATCATTCATTACGGAAAGACGCTCCATGAGCGTTGTGGATTCTCGTCCAGTGACGGAATCCCACCCTAAGTTGTAGCTTGATCCTCTTTGGCCCGTTTTGTCAAAGAGGAGCACAAGAAGATCGCCAGTCTGTGCGCCTCCTGCAGTCAGCATATTAGTCCTCTGGACAGTCCCTGTGGCTGATCCAACGACAAAAGTTGATGTCGCTATGGGATTAGTATGGCCTCGTACTATTGGTACCTGAAATGCGTGTGAGCCATCGATGAGCCCTTGAAGTAGATGTTCTCCGATGTCTTTGTCTGAGTAAGAGAGAGCAACAGCAAATGATGTGGGAACTCCTCCAGCTGCATAGATGTCCATTACATTTGCCAGAACTGCATTGAAACCAGCTGCTTGAGGATGTTCAAGGCAGAGCTCCTCGACAATGGCATCAGTCGTTAGGAGAATTACTTCGTTGCTCTCAGTCCCAATTGCTGCGGAGTCTTCGCCCAGTCCATGTGCATGATCTCCATGAAATGACTCAAGGCGAAGGCGCCTAATTATTGAAGGAAGTACATATTTCCTACTTATGCCATCAAAATCAAGAAGTCTGGCCACGATATCCTCCAGGCGGCTCAAGAGCAGTCACCAGGCATATTTATGGAATCTACGGAGGAGATAGAAAAGCTAAAACATAGGCGGTCTGGCCAAGGATTATTCCTATGCCTAGCAACGTTAAGCCAACCATCAAATAGATGAGAGCCCTCATTTCAGGACAGATTTCTTCGAACAACTTTGCTCACCTAAGATAGTATGGCGTGACCTATGTGATGCTTATAGGCATTGTGCAATAAAGCACTCTCACAAAGCAATCAGCCAGATGACGATAAATGGTCGTTAGGATTCTAAGCCTAGTAAAAGATGTGTTTGCAGTCCCTAAATCTGATGATCTTTGTGCGGATGATAAGCCTTCGAAGAGTCCACCATACTGAGAACATGAACTAATTCCTTTGACTCCTGTCTGATAAATATCCAGCTTTGTTTGGATTCTGTGTTACAGCTGTCAATCCCAAGAACATGCCCGACTGACGGACACCATAAAGAAGCCAATGTTATCATCACTGCTCAGCAGCTGAACATGATGGTAGATGCCTAAATGAGGTCATCCGGAATATGACCACTTGGGAAGCCAAATCAAGAGTTCGATACCTTGGCTTTGATGGTTTGGTATCCTGTCACGTACGAGAATTCGCCCCCCATATTTGCGAATGATACTTATCGCCTGATGGACTCCAACGCCTCCAAAGCGTCTCTCTGGGTCAAAGAGAGACTCCTTTTCAGACTCGGTCAGACCTGGACCATTATCGCTTATCGATATTTCATACCCTCTCTCTATCTCGTTCACGGTGACCCAGATACACCTGACCTTCTTATTATTGTGCACAACAGCATTTTCCAAGATATTCATGAGCAGATGTTCAAGGTATCTGTCTGCATAGACTAATGGTTTCTGCACTTGTATGCCCAGCTCGACCTTGACATCACCATAAGTCGCACATAATTCTATCAGACACTCGTTCAGAACTACATCCAGCGGTCTTATGAAGAAGGGTGCTGTTAGTAGACCACGGGTGGATTGCATTTTCCTGATAATCGACTGTGAGATGTCTACTGACTCAAGGATGAGTTCAAACATTGGGTCAACATCAGCTCCGATGTCCATGTGCTTCATAATCTCTGTGGCCATGACAATTGCCTGTAGATGATTACGTAGGTCGTGGCCCATGAGATCCAAATACAGCTCGGCTGTGTCTGCCGCAGCCCTAAGATCATGTTCTGCCCTCTTTCTCTTTGTGATGTCTGTAATAGCAACAATTACTCGGGAGAGATCTATTTTGCCATTGATGGCATATGACCTCCAATGTACAATGACTTGAATAGGATTACCTTTGAGCGTCTTTGTTGTGGTTTCGAACTCGATTCCGTATGTCTTGCCTTCCCAGATAGCAAGAAGCTCCTGTTTGAAGTACTCAGGAGAAACTTCAATGAGAACCTCGTTCAGGCGGCTCAATAGAGCTTCTCTGGTGTCAACCTCATATATCTCCAGAGTTGCATCGTTTACATCAATAACTTCTACAAGGGAGATCACTTCAAGGATTGCCTCCGGATTGTCATCAAAGTACTTTACTAGGTCAGACACACCACTGGCTCGGAGCTTATCTAGCCATTCACTTGCTGCTCTAAAATCCTCTATCCAGATCGAAACCGGGCTGTATTTGAACAGGGCTTTGTATCTAGCTTCCGATTGTCGCATTGCCTCCTCTGTCCTCTTCTGGTCTGTGACATCGCGAATTGTTGCTAGATTGATCTTCTTACCTTCAAGTTCTACTAGGTCCTCATTAAGCAGGGCATGGTACGTCGTTCCGTTCTTTCTTCTGAGCTCCACCTCGAAATCCCGAAGCCTTCCAGTTTCATGTACCTTGGCCAGAACTCTATTACGATCTTCTTCATATACGTACAAGGCTGGAGCTTTCACACTCTCCAATTCATTCCGTGAGTAATCAGATATCTTTTCCATCCATTCATTTGCTGCGATGAAGTTACCATCAATGTCTGTAAGGACTATTGCTATTGGAGCTGTTTCAAACAGCATTCTATACCTACTCTCGCTATCTCTAAGTGCTTCCTCAGAGTCTTTGATCGCATGAAACAATGGTGCAATCGAATCCATACCAATCAACATAAGCACGGATATGCACAAGGCAATCAGCTCGGCCGCCAAGTCAGGTGGCAGCGTGAGGTCTCCTGAAATCAGTCGATACAGAGTGACAGCACGCCTAAAAGCCATCAAGAGAATAGCTGCTGCAATTAAAGTGAATGAACGTCGGTTTCCGGTTATCAGGGTCAATCTAAAGGCCAAGACTGCTGATGCAATTTGAAACATGACTGATGTTATGAGAACAAATCTAACAATCAAGTTCACAGCCCCCCGTTCCTAGTGTAATGTCTCTGTAACACAAGATGATCAAACCATGAATCGGTAAGTGTACCTCGTGTCACGACTGACTTCTCGGTGCTGATGATTGTACCAAGGAGAGAATGTTCTCGTTTTGTGTTTGCTTTTGTGATATCCACTTTCTCAGGATTCAACTCCTGCAAGTTGGATGATGTACCATAGATGGCAGTTCTCCTTCCATTATCCTTGTCAAGTACAGACCACACCAGCCTGTGTCCAATTTCTCTTACATCAATTTCGTATATCTCTGCCAAAAGCTCGAAATCATCTATTGTGCTTATTAGTGCCCTATTATAGACGCTAAGTGACTTGAGTGTCCGAGTTTCTCTTAGAGGAAATATATTCGATTCATTGCAAACTCTCATGTGTGAGGAATTCATCACATCGCCCCGACTTCGAACGGCTGTTTGGTAGACATGGAAATCGATAGACCACAGTCAATAGACACTCCTTGTGGTAGATTTCGAGTCCTTCAAGGCTGGCGGAGGCCTTCTAAGGTGCAGTCATTCGCATGACTCCTGTCTATGCTATCTTTCGTTATGAGAGCCTAACATCCCTATCATTTTATGCCGCTAGATGGATTATATGATTTGTTGGTAGATTCCCCCCATTCTTGATGCAGTCATAGCTTCAATATAGGAAGAAGTCCATAGATGCATTGAGGTTGCTTCTTGAGTGACGAATCCCCTTCCAATCAGATGAGCCTTTCACAGTAATCTACTGCAATCGACAGATCAGTCAGCAACAACTCCTCACCAAGAGACGATTCTAGTCTCTTTCTTGGTTGTGGGCTTGTGCCAGTCAAGTACTCAACCTTCAAGTTCTCTTACGAATTTCTTGAAAACACCTTTGTCCATATCGAACTCATCATCACCGAATTCTCTGGCAACTTAGATTTGGAGGCTAGTCTTGTTGACATGCTCTTACATTTGCTGTTTTCATCGATTTTCCTTGCAGTACAGAGCCCAAACTTGCACCAAGGTCCATCGCATGCATCGTCAATCCAACTACACCAAACTAATTTCCTATTTCCTTTGCGCTTGACTAGATATGCAGAATGATTCTGGTAACATCTGAACTTGTCACAAGAAGAGATGCACTCTCGGATGGCCGTGGACATTTCCAATCACTCCATTCTCATTGTATAGACCAACTATCGTTCTTTTGCTAGTTGTATAGTTTCATCCAGTATCCTTTCACTGATGTTAAGAATTCTTATTGCACGATTATTCTGTGCCACTGCCCTCTCGTAGGCAGAGGTGGAAATGTCGCCAATCTTGTGCTCTATATCAAGCCGACTTCGCTTCTTCAGAAGGACTCTTCGTAATCTGTCTATTGCCTTCATCCATCGACCAGCGTCCTTAATTGCGCCCTTCAGCTCTTTCTCAAGTGCTTTGATCTCGACGTGCATCTCTGAACGCTGTTCTTTAACGACAGAGGGGTCCGGTGTGCTCTGCGCATTCTCAAGTTTCTTCAGTTTGGACTTGAGATTGCCAAGGTTACGGACAATGACCTCCAAGGAAAGTTTAGCATCAAAGCTCGTTAGTTCCTCTCGTCTCTTCTTAGTGTCATCAAATGCTCTTCTAAGCTTGCTTGCACGAGAAGTAAGAAGCGATTTGTCAGCTTCCTTGAGTTGTAGAGCCTGACGTGTTGCACCGATTTGCTCAATGAGTTGGTCCAACTCCTCACCAATGATCTCCAGTTCAGCACGTGAAAGAAGACAGGCAGATGCCAATGAGTCCATGCCGTCAATTGTGAGTGTGAAGCGAGGAATATGTCCCATCATTGCACTGTGGTCAGACTGAGGTCTTGGAACATTAGACTTCGATTCCATGGTGGGATCTGCTTGTGCTTGTGACAGAGAAAATCCGCAGAAATTGCAGAATTGTCCCATAGGTACTTCATTGCCACAAGATGGACATACAATCAATCGGTCAGGCATGAGACACCTCAACCTTAGATAACAATTCGATGTAAACCTGTACAGATATTACTCATGCAAGGCTTCCACGAAGCTTAGGTAAGAGAACCTAAACGCGCTGCTGCAGTATCAAGTTTCCCCTTTGTATTTACTATTGTGTCTGCGCCATAGGTAGGAAGCACCTTCAGTTCTTCAATTAGGAGCGCCGTCGCTCGTGGAGCATCTATCTCCTTTTTATCGAGAGACCCATCAGGAAAAGTTAAGGACGCTTCCACCCATTTCTGTTTGGTATCATCGGCTGGAAACAGGCAGTAAATATAGTCATCATTGCTGCAGATGAAGGAGGGAGTATTCTCCCAAGCCTGGGCCAACAATGCACCGAAGGTCTTTGCATTTTCTGCTTTGTCTGTCATTAAGAAACCACCCTCGTGGGCTCGATGAAACTGTGAAATCGAGAGCGCAGGTCCTTATTTGTATTTCTCATGTAAGACCTATGGTCGATGCCAGACAAAGCTATAGTAGGCTATTTGCCCATTATCCTTCACTGTTGCAATGATGAACTTCTTACGTACGCTGGTCGCCAACCGGCCTGCGCGAACAATATCAAGTGGGGCAACCCCCTTCTTTTGGGCTATGACATGAACTAGAAAGGGGGCATGATCCAGCCCAGGACCACGTTCATAGACTGCAAAATCGGTTCCGAATTTTAGCCCTGGTCGTACAACATATCCAAGATCTCTCAATTCGGAGTAGACATAGAATTGATCTTGGAAGGATCTGGATACACCCATACCCAGTTTGACAATATCTTTCACTGAAAGAGCGGCATTTCTAGAGGAGTCATTCACTCTGATTCTTTTCTTCTCCGTGAGATACGCACATTCAAGCAAGGACAATTCAAGGGGCTTATCGAAATCGGCAGACTTCGGTTTTCTTATTCCGACAGGCTGGCCGAAATAGCCATTTGCATAGAGACACATAGCACCTTCGTTATTCCATACAACAGCTCTATCGCCTACAAACTCAGCAGTTATGGGATTCTCTAACAATGATTCCACCGATAGTCAAGTGTTCAACGTTAGTGACAGAGCCCTAATTACATTTGCGGCGTCCTCGCTGAAGTTGGAGAGTTCTTCCATCATATTGATGAAATCGCGGAATCGAAGAAGTGTTGAAAACTTGATATCAAGGGCATAAAGTATCGAAACAATGTCTCTCTGAATAGTATCGATTTGCTTCTCCAACCTACAAATCGCGTCTGCCTTTTTCATGGATTCCTCAATATTCAAACTGAGGAATCTGACTGCCTCTCTCTGTTCTGTGATTTGATCGCTGAAGAGCTCAAAGAATCTATTGAGTTTCTCCTTTATCTCGCCATCAGGAGTCCAAGAAGGAGTTACTGCAGCGAGGTGGTAGAGGGCTATTTCAGCACCATCAAGTAGCTTGTCGTTGTAGTTTACAAGTCTAAGAAGATCTTCCCTCTGCATCAAGGAATTGGCCTTTGATAGTTCATTCAGAATGGCTTGCTTGAGTTCATCGGCCTTCTCTTCAAGCTGAGTAATCTTCTCCAAGCTCTCCGGGGCGACATTCTTGCCATCCTGAAGCCAGTCGATTATTGCACTTCGTACCATTTTGTTAGCCGAGAGGGCTGAACGCATATGATCTTCAATCATTTTTGTAATATTGCCAAGTTCAGAACTCATGTATCTATCATTATCGAGAACCATTCCTGCGCACTCCATCATTGGAATAGGTGTTTCGCCTCGTGTTAGCCTTTTTATGTCTTCGGTACTCAACCGAGTTGAGCGAAATCCACCATGGAACCTTGGCATATCATCGTCGCACTGATTCAGGGACTTATCGAATGGCTTCCAATTAGTAGCGAGGGCCATGTTGTCCTCTTTGTCTACAATGTTGGTGCCCTGCCTCAACAGGAGATAGTCACTCTAGTGGTATGGCTTCATCTTGGAACAGCGCTGGCTGTTGTCGCAAGGTATCCAAGAACAGCTTATGAATTGATTACTCTTCGAGACTGGCAACTGCTCAGGTGGTTGATTATTGCGACTATGGCCACTGCAATCACGGCGATTCCATTCTACATCTATCTCAAGGCAACGCTGACAGCAGCTCAAGGTGAATTTCTGAATGCTGTTGTTGGAGTACTACTTCTATTGACGGCAATCGTGCTGTACTTGCCAACAAGAAAGGATGCAAATCCTTCAGGACTTACTACTGAAAATCCCGATAATCGTATTTCGTTGATTACTGGGCTGATTCAGGGGGTGTCCGTACTACCAGGTCTAAGTAGATCGGGAGTCACTGTGTCGGCGCTACTGATGCAGAAGGTTGACAAGGAAAAGGCGCTTCAATTCAGCTTTCTCATGAGCGTTCCGGCTGTCCTTGGCATATTCGCAGTAGAGATACTATGGGGAGGTGCCGCACTGCCTTCAGTAGGAGCAATAGACCTGATTCTGATGGAAGTTGTTGTTTTCATAGCAGGACTTGGGTCCATGGAGTTCCTTCTAAGGCTAGCACGAAGAGTTGCGTTCTGGAAGCTCTGTTTGACCCTTGGTCTGATTGCAATTGCCTTTGGCCTACCTGCATTGCTTTAGCTATTCTAATCGTTTCTGGAACATCATCGCAATTGGAGCATTGGCCTGTCTCCATTCAGCAAGCTTTCCTTCGTAGTTCAGTGGAACTGGATGACGCCCATGATTTCCAATTACTATGAAGATAGTGCCAGCATGTGCCTGCTTAAGGAGGACCTTGACCCAGTTGTCAGTTCTTCTTACTATCTTTTCAAGGAGAGTCTTTGGTGGAGTCCTATGACCGTACTGAGCATACAGACTCTCAAAGTCAAGAAAGTGCATGTAGAGGAATTCTGCGCGAGCGACATGTTTAGTTGCCTCGACGTAGGTTTGCATATCGTCACGTCTGTTGACAGTGTAGGCGGGATCAAAACCGAAAGTCAGCATATCGTCCTCCCTGCATATGACCTGAACGGCCTTTCCAAAACCTCGTGTATACTCAACGAGATGAAATGATTGAGATGGTCCACGCAATATCTTGGAAACAAGAGGTATTGCATAGGGGTCGTCAGTTTCAATCAGCGCAAGAGCTTCCATGTTTTTGATCAATGCCTCTGGCTTGTAAACGACAGCCTCGAATAGACCGAAGTTGTCAATCACGATAACAATCAATCTACCGGACTTGAACTTGGCTAGAATCTCGGCGTTCGCAGGCGGCATTTCTTCTGGAATTTCCATTCCCATTAGATTCAGAATTGTTGAGGGAAATTCGGCGGCTGAAGTTCTAACCTGCGGAAACGACACCAAGAGACCTCACAGAGCAACTATGAATCCTTTCATTTATTGGATTTCTGTATCTACATAAAAGCCGGAGATTTTTGTGCTTATACTTATCCCTGATGCCCTCAACTAATGGTATCTGATGGAAGCATTAATAGACATAGAAACGCAGTGCGCTTGTGGACGTGCCATGACAATAAAGAACATTGTGTATAATCAAAGTATCAAATTTATTCTCTCCGGCGGAAAAGGAGGAGTAGGCAAAACCAGCGCTGCAGGAGCAATGGCCGTCCTTTCTGCTAAGAGCGGACTAAGAACTCTTGTATTGTCGACCGATCCAGCGCACAGTCTTAGTGATAGCTTCAAGCAAGACCTCTCAGGAGGAGAGATTATACCTGTGGAGGGCATAGACAATCTGTGGGGCATGGAGATCAGCTCTGAGAAAGGTATGCAGGATTTTCAAAACGCCATGGATGGAGGAGGGACGGAGATGGAGATGGCGTCCCAACTTCTTGGAAGCATAGGAGATATGACTCCTCCAGGATCAGATGAGGCGATGGCCTTTGGGAAGATCTTGGAATTTCTTGATGATATGTCATATGACAGAGTCATTTTCGATACAGCGCCCACCGGTCATACACTTAAGCTACTTGAACTTCCCGAGCTATTGGACAGCTGGCTTGGAAAAGTCATAACAATGAGACAACGACTCAGTTCAACCCTTGCAGGAATTAGAGCCATGTTGGGCGGGCGAGAACAAGAAGAAACGGCATGGGAAATGCTTCAGCAAACAAAGGAGAAGATAAAGTCAGCAAAGCTGGAGCTACAAGACCAAGAGAAGACCCAATTTGTTATTGTGATGATACCGGAAGCAATGGCGGTCTTCGAAACCCAGCGGCTCTTGTCCAGTCTTAATACATGGAATATCCCAATGAATAACATAGTCGTCAATCAGCTGATCCCTGAGAATCCGGGCTGCGAATTTTGCAGCTCAAGAAGACAAATGCAGCAGAGGAACTTAGTAGACATCCGCGACCTCTATCAAGATATAGACATCGTAGAAGTGCCACTTCTTAACACAGAAATAGTGGGGATTGATAGTTTGGAGAATCTTGGCAGAATACTAATCGGGGAGGATCAATGATGCGGTATATCTGGAAGAAAAGGCTGATAGGTCTATTCTTTGTATTCCTTTTCATAGCGTCAGTTTTTGCCGCCCTTTCACAAATCTATAAACCATAGACATGAATAGACTAGAACAGCCCTAAACACCTTTAACACGTTTCACAACAGGAGGCCGTATCTTGTAAAGAATTCTTCCTCCGCAATAGGGACACTTCACACCTGGGAGTGTCTTGAGGCCTTCAGGAGTGACTTCTTTTGAACAGGTATGACATATATAGACCATGGAATCACCACACGGGCCGACTGATTTCTTCGACCATTCAAGCAAAAGCGCGAGACTTGAGTTTATGAAGCTTTTCTTATAGTGCATCGAACTCCCTCTTGCACTACTTCACAACCTCAGCTTCAAGCAATCCAGGGCTCAAGACTTTTGTTATCTTTAGCATTAGCAGTGAACCTGCAGAATATCCACCCCTCACCGTCATTATTGGACCTTCTCCGAAAGGATAAACAATTGTGTAGCCGTGGCGACTCCATGAGGGTTCAGCAGCAATTCCGCACAATGTTTTGCCAAGGTATCGATCCTTCTTGTTTCGATTAATGCGTGATGCAGTCTTTCTCAGCGGCTCACTCAATGGATCATGGAAAGAAGATTCTGAAAAATGTGAGAAGGCGGATTCAGGAAGTGGACGAAACCCATAGAGTATGATTCGCTCAGCTCCTGCATCGCTGACCTCGTGCATGATTTTGACCGAAGCCTGCACAGATTCAGCCGTCTCACTAGGTAGGCCATAGATGAAATAGATATAGGGGAACATACCATGCTTCTTTGCAGTTTTCACAGCATTGACAACGTCGCTTGCGCTCCCACATTTCCCGATTTGTGCCATATGTATATCCGAACCAGTTTCAAGTCCTATATTAGGAGAGATTGAAGTTAGCCTCTTGGTCAATACGCCTGCAATTTCATCTGCGAACAGACATGCCTTTATGTTCTCAATTGAGAGATGGACATTTCCCGAGTTTATTTCTGGTATTGCATTCAGATCATCAAGGAGAGATGCGATTGCATCGTTATTTGCAGGCGGTGCGCAGGGATTTGTTACTGGCGATTCGCCCCGTTGATAGTCTAGAAAGTCAGGCGCCTCAAGGACAATTCTGTGTACGCCAGAGGCCACCAATTCCTCGATTTCGTTCACGATGGATGCTGCAGAACGGCTTCTCGGAGGACCCCAAGTGTTTGGTACGCTGCAAAAGCCGCAGCCAGGAGGTATATTTTCAGGACATTCCAATCGTTCGTTCATATTGGAAGATTGGCAATTGCCGCAATTGGTACACTCTCGGCCGTCTGGAAGGGGAAGGGTCGTTCTTCCAAAATTGGAACAGCCTCGCAGAACCTCGACGTACACTCTAGCAGCTTGATAATCCTTATAGTCAACAATTCGTTCTGTAGAGGCCTTATAGTCATTAGACCATTCTTCAGAGGTGATAAAGCTCCGAGAGGGAGTTAAAAACAAGTCGTCATGATCCAGATAGGCGATGCCATCTATCTTCGAAAGATCTATATTCTCTGAGAAGAAATCCTGCTCCAGCAGGTTTTCAAGAGTTGCTTCGCCCTCGCCCATAACCAAGAGATCGGGTTTCAGGGACTCCAAAACAGGTTTTGGATTGAATGCAATAGGACCACCTATGATCATCCGTCCGTGTGGCCTTTCGTGTTTCCAAATCTTAGCGAATTTGACTGCTGCAGGAAGGTCCATAGTCATGGCGCTGATGGCAACATGGTTGTATCTCCTTAGCCGCTTCGGGATGACAAGAACATCTTCCATTCGCTGGATTTTGCATTGAACCTTCTGTTTTTCCAATACTCCTGCAACTGCACGTGGACCGCATCCTATGGAATCGCGAGAACTCGTACGTCGTCCGACACCAGCGCTAAGCGCATCCACTATGAGAACTTGATCAGACATTCTATCTATGGAATTGTCTTCATCCTTCTATATTCTTGCACTTGCCTTTGGAAAAACTACACCTTCATAGAACTTATATAAAGCAATAACCAAGGCTGTTCGAGCATTAAGCTGAAACTAAATAACCAGGAGTAAATCACTGCGTGAGCGATGAAGGTGGAATATGCCCGAATTGCGGCCTTCCTACTGACCTATGCGTCTGTGAAACCATAGCTCAGGAGGAAGCCCGTATTACTGTAACAGTTGAACGAAGAAAGTGGGGCCGACTCACGACTATTGTTGAGGGGTTTGATAAGAATATAGATCTTTCAGACTTGGCTACAAAGCTCAAAGGCAAGCTTGCCTGTGGCGGAGCCGCAAAGCATGGTCATGTCGAGCTTCAGGGAGACCATAGAGGAACTATAACCGAAGTACTATCCAGACTTGGCTTTCCGGAAGAAATGGTTCAAATCGATTGGTCATTTGTTGAAGGCCGAAGATAGTCCTACATCTCTGAAGCAATTAGGCCATGTGGATTACATAAAGCACGGTCTGCCAGATTAGAGGAATTCAGACCAAGGACATTGTATCAATTCCCAGTTTGCGCACAATCTCTTTGTATCTATTTCTCACCGTGACTTCTGTCACGCGAGCTACTTCAGCAATCTCACGCTGAGTCCTGCGCTCGTCCATCATAATTGAGGCGACATAGATTGCGGCCGCAGCCAAACCAAGAGGGTCTCTTCCTATCGTGAGGCCCATGTCCCTGCTTCTCTCTAGAATCTCGACTGTTCGTAGTTGAACAGGACTGGAAAGCTCAAGCTGCGATGCGAACCTAGAGATGTAGTCAATAGGATTACTTAGCGGGATTCGTACATTTAGACTTCTAAGAAGAAGACGATAGCATTGCCCAAGTTTCTTCTTATCAATGCGTGAGGCATCAGCAACTTCATCTAATGGACGTGGTTTCTGGCGGATTCTGCATGCTGCATAGAGTGTAGCTGCCACCATCGCTTCTATTGACCTGCCTCGAACCAGTTTCTTCTGGATAGACTTGCGATAGAGCAGAGCTGCCAATTCTCTAATTGGCTGGGGAATACCAAGTTGTGAAGCCAAGCGCTCCAGCTCAGATAGAGCCTGAGCGAGATTACGGTCCATGGAACTATGAACTCTACTTCGAATCTGCCATTTGCGTAGTCTATAGATTTCTGACCGTCGCGTTGGACTGAGTTTCCTGCCGCTGACATCTCGATCCCGCCAATCGATTACTGTTGATAGACCTTTATCATGCACAGTATATCTCATTGGCGCACCGACTCTGCTTCGAGAATCAGCCTCTTCAGAACTAAAGGCTCGCCATTCGGCGCCTGTATCAATCCTATGGTCAGAGAGAACAAGACCGCACCCCCCGCACACACGCTCTCCACGAGTTAGATCTTCGACGACTGATGAAGACCCGCACTCGGGACAGGATTTCACATCAGACTCGGGCTTGTGAAGACTGCTCCTTTCTGGAGCATCGCCACGTACAGGTTCCAAGTTGGCTCCTCCGTCGATATCTGACCGGTAGATTCTGCCGGCTATCGATGATGAATCATTGAATTAGAAGACAGTCTCCCGGGACCACAGTATATAACAAAAGCGAAAACACGCTTTTAATTGTATGGACGCCTCAAATATCCTTCAATTATCGAAGCAAATGGAAGTTCTACCTCTAGGTGGTACGCTCAAAGCCATCTTCAGTTACTATAACCGTGTGTTCTGCCTGAGACACAAACTGACCCTCTTCCTCTGCAAGAATATGGTGTGCAATAAGAGCACCATTCTTCTGCAACTCTCTAATCGCGAGCTCAAGATCAGCCCTTCTGAGCTGTTCTGCCATCCATCGCTTGGCAAAAGGGAACTCCTTGTAGTCGCGTCTTGCAATGGATAGGAATTGCTTGGTCCCCTTGAAACGGACCGGCACGCGAATAGGAAGCATTTGAAATATCAGCGGATCAGGCAGGTCGGAAACGTTTCCAGAGCCAGTGCTTGCAAACGTTTCGATAGCATAAATCTCATTCTCCTCAACCAATACTTCGGACTTCCCTGATACACAGGGTACTTGCTTCTCAGCGTGAAGCTCGTATTCTTTTAGTTGATGTCCAGTGAGTTGCTTGATTGGCTCAAATCCAGCGCTCTTGATTGTGTCCTCGATTAATGCACCGATAGTATTCAACTTCGCTCCGGGTCGAATCATCTCCATGGCAATTCTGGTGGCATCCTCGGAGGCCTTGACGAGTTTCGCGTGTTCTGGGTTCAAAGCAATTGTGAAGGCACTGTCAGAAATACAACCATCAACATGAGCACCGCAATCAACTGTAACAAGGTCACCCTCTTGGATTACTGTTTCATCGTCAAGTGGAGAGGTATAGTGCGCAGCAATATTGTTTATGGCAATATTGCAGGGAAAGGACATGCCGGTTGCATTCTCAGAGATATACTTCTCGACGGTCTCAACGATGTCCAAGAGCTTTGTTCCGGGCTTGACCATAGACCGAGCAATATCAAGAGCCTCTTTTGCAGCCACTCCAGCCTTACGCCACTTGTCCCAATCACGCCCTTCGCCTTCCTCTTGAATTTCATCTCTTGTTGGTTCATCCTCTGCCATTCCAAATCACCTAGAGCGATAGTCCGGTATGCTTTGTGAAGTTCATAAAAGAGTGACGGAGAGGGACCAATTACAGAATACCCTCTATTCGTCGTGCGATTCTTGTCATCATGAAGAACATATATCCAATGTTGGCACGTTTCGTTGTTAAGACGGCAAGGAGAGCATCTTCTCCCGCATCACAGATGATAATGTATCCTGTTTCACCTTCAACGAGCATTCTCACAAAGGCGCCTCGTTTTAGCTGTTTGAACACTTTCCGCGTAGCTGTTTCGATTTGCGTGGACCGACCAGCTATGACGTCTTCTTCAGGTATTGTTGCAGCATCTTGGTCAGGAGGAAAATGTGTACAAATCGGTAATCCTTGCGATCTCGAAATGATAATACTAGCCTGCACATTATTCTGGGAGGCGCGACTGAGGTCTTCAAGTAGTTGTGTGAGCATTTCTGTCTTTGAGGACATTTGAGGATGAACCTCCCTACGGGCTGCTTCGCTCCAAAAGGCTCCTCAAGTATTTAAACATGACCAGTTTGGACTCCAGGCCATTTAGACCTTCTTCGCGCCAGCTGCCTTTAGTGCTTCAACGATTCTCTTCAGTCCAGCGCCATTGTCTTTCTGAACGTGCTTTTCGATATATGTCCCTTGGACTATTATCGATGCGCCTGATTCAACACCGCGTACAACCGATTTGGCATCATTAAATCCACCTCCAGCTATGACAGGGACATCGCAGTATTGAGACACCATTGATATTGTTTCAGGAGGGACGCCACCTCCCTCAGCACCACTTCCCGCTTCCAGATAGACAAGTTTGAACCCAAGCAATTCTGCGGCCAAAGCATACATCAGAACCAGTCTTGGTTTGTCACGCGGAAAGCATTCAGCTCGGCCAACCCAAGCTGCACTTTTACCAGGTTCAATGAGCAGGTAGGCCATTGGGATTGATTCGATGCCTGACAACTTGACTCGGGCAGCAGCTAGAGCTTGAGCTCCGACAATGTAGTATGGGTTGTTGCTATTTAGCAGACTCATGAAGAACATGGCATCTGCATACTCAGAGACGCCTGTTAGGTTTCCAGGAAAAAGAATGGTGGGGATATTGACAGCATCTGAGATTGCCTTAACTGAGTCGTCAATGGACCCAAAGATCGTACTTCCCCCAATCATTATCGCATCAGTGCCTGAATCCTCGACCAGCTTGGCAATCTCAACAATTGTATCAATCTGCGTTGACAGTGGATCGGGATCTAGGAGGGAGAAGTGACATGCACCTTCGGTTGTTAGTTTATCAGTGATGTACTTCCAAACGTTTCCGGACATGTATGCAATCCTCCAGAGTTAAATGTCGAAGCTTGGCATCGGCCTTTTTACGGTTTTGGTGCACTGTTAACCAATGGCACTTGTGTCACATTTCCGTATTCTGACAGGAGATATTGAAATCAGGCATGAGTTCTACGTGAAATGCTTATTATGGGCAAGTTGTAAACTGACATTGGAATCAACTACAACCTATCACCCCATTACTACGCTGAGCCTCTCGCAGTAGGAATGAATATTCCAAGAACAGAGGCCATAATGGCAAGATATCATGTCAAACCAAAAGGACCAATTTCAGAGCAAAAAAGGATTCAGATAAAGCAAGAATTGAGAATCTAGCAAGTCCATAAGACACCCTTGTCATCTTCTGCAGTGAGCAATTCGTTTTGGGATCAGATAGGGAGAAATCGTCCAGTTTTTTTCATATATGCTCTGTACTCATCTCCAAAATGATTCATAAGATTCAACTCTTCTGAATCAGCCAAGATATAATACCCTGGAAATCCAAGGAAGAGGAGACAAGATACTACCGATGGAAGGAGTAAAAACAAACCCAGAAAGCAAAGAAGATATGATGCGTAGGAAGGATGACGAATTCGACCGTAGGGCCCCGTGGTGACCAACTGATGCGTCTTACTCATTGCCCATGATGCTGCCATCTCTTGACGTACACTGCGCGACCAATAATGAAGACCTATCCCCAAAGATAATAGCATAAGGCCCAGCATCCACATTACGACAGGAGGAGAGAGTATAGGGAAGGTGAACCAGAATAGGTTTGATCCAAGTCCAGTCAACCATGCTATTGGAATAAGAAAGACCAGAAAGAACGATAGTAGAGTTGAAACCGCAACAGTAACAACCGCGGTCATAGGGACTTCGGTTGACGGCTCCGCAAGGAAGAAATTCGTCTTTGTTCTCACCTTCTTGAGGTCCAGGCGTATGTGTAGAATGACATCTACTGCTGCCAGTATTCCAATTACAGGTCCGACGATAGTGAAATCTGTCATAAAGTGATTTCTACATGCCTTGTATTTTTGGTTTGCTAAGAGCATTGAATGAAATTCACCATCATTCATCACCCTGGGCCATCATCCGAAACCCTTTATTGCTTGAAATCGACGGTCGAAATTGCTAAGAAGGAATGCGCGCCGCGGATACCCTTTATTGGCGCAGAGGACATTAATATGCCTGAAACACGCGTTGGAGTATTCCTATGTCACTGTGGAAGTAATATCGCAGGTGTCGTTAATATCGACAAAGTGATGGAGGCGATTACAGAACTTCCTAACGTCGAGCACGTTGAGGACTATAAGTATCTCTGTTCCAAGCCCGGGCAGCAGATGCTGAAGGATCGTATCAAGCAGCATCAACTTAACCGTGTGGTAATCGCCTCATGTAGCCCGCGAATGCATGAACCAACCTTCAGACAAACCATGCGAGAAGCAGGGTTGAACGCGTTCCTTTTGGATATAGCGAATATACGAGAGCATGTCAGCTGGATTCATGCCCAAGACCCAGAGGGGGCAACGGAGAAAGCAATCGATCTGGTTCGCATGTCCCTTGCTCGAGCAAGACTTCTGGAGCCGCTAGATGAACCAGAGGTCAATATAAAGAAAGCAAGCCTTGTTGTTGGTGCCGGTATTGCTGGAATCTCGGCATCATTGGATTTGGCAAATGCGGGGTACAAGGTGTATCTTGTAGAGAAAGAGCCAACCATTGGTGGGCACATGGCAATGTGGGATAAGACCTTTCCGACCTTGGATTGCTCCAGCTGTATTTTGACTCCCCGGATGGCTGAGGTGGGTGCGCATCCAAATATCGAGCTCTTCACCATGGCCGAAGTTGAGCAGGTAGATGGTTTTGTCGGCAACTTCGAAATCACAATTCATCAAAAGGCGCGATACGTCGACATAGAGAAGTGTACCTCATGTGGTGATTGTTCAGAGATATGTCCCGTAGATATCCCCTCTGCCTTCGATGCAAACTTGGGCTACAGAAAGGCCATCCATATTCCATTCGCCCAAGCCGTGCCTTCTGCATATCTTCTTGATATGGAGAACTGCCTTGGAGTAGATGCAGTACGATGCGGAAAGTGTAAAGATGCCTGTGAGGCAGAAGCTATTGACTACGATGACCATGATAAGAGAACCAAGATCTGCGTAGGAACCATTATAGTGGCTACCGGTTTTGATCTCTTTGATGCTTCCCAGAAGCAAGAATATGGTTACGGAGAATACGCGAATGTTGTCAATATTGCAGAAGTCGAAAGAATGCTGAATGCAGCAGGACCGACCAAGGGACACGTTGTTCGTCCTTCGGACCTTCAAGAACCAAAGCGTGTCGTGTATGTTCAATGCGTAGGAAGCCGCGATGAGCTCACCAACAGGTATTGCTCACGTATCTGTTGCATGACAGCAATTAAACAAGCACGGATGATTCGTGACAAACTTGGAGCCGAGGTCTACATCTTCTATATTGACCTTCGAACCTTTGGAAAGGGGTATGAAGAGTTCTATGAGAGCACAGCAGAGGCAGGTGTGACTTTTATCCGAGGCAGAGTAGGAGAGGTTGTGGAAGAGGAAGAAACCAGCCTCCTCACAGTGAGAGGAGAGGATACGTTGATTGGAAAGCCAATTCATTTGAACGACGTGGACCTGGTGGTTCTTTCAACAGGTGTTGTTGCACCCAAGGCAGCAGAGCGAATAGCGCATGCACTGAACCTAAGCATATCACCTGATGGATTCCTCATGGAGGCGCATCCAAAGCTGCGACCTGTCGACTCATTCAATGATGGCATCTTCGTGGCAGGCATGGCACAAGGTCCGAAAGACATTCCGGACACAGTGGCTCAGGCCAAAGCAGCAGCATCAGGTGCAATGGCGCTGATGGGTAAGGGAAAGATCAACATTGAGCCCTATTACTCAATTGTCGATGAAGTCAAATGCGCCGGCTGTAAAATATGCATAACAGTGTGTCCCTACAACGCAATAAGCATCAATGAACGCGAAAAGGCGGAGATCAATCCTGCACTGTGCAAGGGATGCGGCACCTGTACAGCAACCTGCCCGAGTGGGGCAATCTCCTCACAGCACTACACCGATGGGCAGATAGCAGCTATGCTTGATGCGTTCCTTTCCAGTCCCCAGTAGAAACTGCATGATGTTAATGAAATGGGACGACAGTGATGTCAATGGCGGATTTGACTGTGGCAGTATTAGTTGGAGGAGAGTCCACACGCTTCAAAGCAGAGAAATTCCTAGCTAAGTTCCAAAGAAAAACATTGATTGCCCATATGATGAATATTGCCAAGTCCATTTCTCCAAATGTCCTCGTGGTGACATCAAGCGAAGAACAGGCAAAATCCGTTAGAAGCGTGGTGAGCTCGGCTGAAGTAGTAGTTGACCCAGAGGAGTCGACGAAGGCACCGATCATAGGTGCATTAACTGCTTTCGAGTACTCTGAAACTTCACATACCATGCTTCTTCCTATTGACACACCTCTTGCCAATGTGTATCTCCTGCGTGCCTTAGGGGACCTAGCCGAAGGTCACGGCGCAGTCGTACCGAGATGGCCATCGGGGTATATCGAACCACTTCATTCAGTCTATCTCACAGAACATGCCTATTCTAAGGGACTAGACCTGATAGCTGCCAGAAGATATCGAATGCAAATGCTACTTGATACGATGAACCGTGTCATATACGTTTCAACTTTAGTCCTGCAGAGATTTGATCCTGATTTGCTCACTTTTAGGAATGCCAATACGCCAAAGGAACTGCTTAGACTCGAAGGGCAAGCCCATCGCCGAAGCTAAACAGCATGATATTCGTGCCTGATTCTACAGGTTCCTTCATGACCCACCATGCAAGGACCGTACGGATTATCCGGAACACATCGTTTTCCAAAGAGAGGACAGTCGGATGGATCAGCAATTCCAAGAATGACATCATGGCACCTGCATCCTGGCATGATATCAATTGATTCGGTTGGTGGAAAACTGAACCGAAGCCGAGCATTAAAGGCCTCGTATTCTTTCCGCAGAAACAATCCAGATTCCTTGATTATTCCAAGACCTCTCCACGGTGCATCGTCAACCCTAAACACACTATCAAGGATCTTTTGTGCAGCTAAATTCCCCTCAGGATGCACAACACGGGTATATTCGTTTTCGGACTCAGCACGTCCTTCCTTCTTTTGAAGAAGAATCATTCTGATTGACTCTAGGACATCCAAGGGTTCAAATCCAGCTGCCACGCAAGGCACTCTGTACATCTCAGCAATTGGTTGAAAAGCATTTGTTCCGATAATTGCGCTTACATGCCCAGGCGTGATAAAGCCATCTACTGCAAAGCCTTCGAGATTGACAAGGAGATCCATTGCGGGAGGTATTATTTTCAATGAGGTCAGAATAGAGAAGTTGCCAGGAGGACTGCGAGATATCTCTGCAGCCATTGTAGGAGCAGTGGTTTCAAAGCCAACGCCAATAAACACGACTTCTCTATCAGGGTGGGCCTTAGCGATTTCTACAGATTCGGTGACTCCATATACTACTCTAACATCAGCACCGTTTGCGCGCTCTTTCACTAGCGATGATGATGTAGAAGGGACTCTCATCATATCACCAAAGGTGGCAATAATGTGTCCTTGGCGCGCAAGCTCTATAGCCATGTCGACATCTTGTGCCGCGCACACGCATACGGGGCATCCAGGACCAGCAACAAGACTTATGCTTTCAGGCAAGAGAGAACGAATGCCATGACTGCTTATTGTATCTTCATGTGTTCCGCAGATATGAACGATTCTTATTTTGCTAGGCCTAGCAAGATGTTTAATCTCCTTGACTAGAGCCTTCGCATACTTAGCATCCCGAAACTTGCTCGTGTCCAGCATGAACATCAATCAATAAAGCGGTGAATGCGAATAAAAGGAAGCTTGTATAGCACTTGAAGAATCAGTAGGATATTAGGATGAGCCATTGTCCTTGGTGACTTCGTCCAAGATCACCAGTGACTCACCTAATGAGATAGACAGCTTGCTTGCCAATTCTTTTGGTGTCACTTTCGGGTTTTTTGCGATAACATGATCCCTTGTATAACCAAGGAGACCAGCATACATTGGATTCCGTTGGGCTGTTTCAGTAAGAATATCCCAGAGGGGGTGTGTCTTGAAATCTCCCAAGTCTATTTCGATAAGGCGTGTCGATTTCTTGTTCCTTTTCTTTTGAGGGGTAGAAACAAGGGCGTCCTTTTGGGTTTCCATGGTATGCCTCGTGAGTCTATCTTGTTTCAAATTTGCATCCCTTACCTATTCCCGGCGAAACGAAGGAAGCTGCTCTCTCCAAGATATGATACCTCTGTGATATAAGCATTAGGGCGTCATAGAGGCCTGTGAGAATGTTTCTAGTCAACGTCTAGGAAAGATACCTAAGAAATGTGGCAATGAAGATTTCGCATGAAAAGTCACATTCATGCCACGCAGCAAGGTTTAACAAGGGAGAATCTTGGAATACGTTGAGCCTCCTGCCTAAGGGGAGGAACTCGGAGTATGAACCTATTGCCTCATGGCATCAGGAGAATAGTATTAGATGTATTGAAGCCTCACACACCGAGGCTTACAGATTTGGCCCTCATGCTTACTCGAGACGAGAGAGTCAATGGAGTAAACGTGACAGTAAAAGAGGTTGACGCAAATACCGAATCCATCACCATTACATTGGAAGGTGATGACCTTCAATTTGAGTCTATTAAGGAGATACTACAGCAGGCAGGCGCTGTGATTCACTCAATCGACCAAGTTGTTGCTGGTAAACGGTTTGTTGAAGAGGTGACACTACAACCGGAGAATTCTTAGCTTCAACGTCCTTCAAGCTGGTCCAGTAGCCGCTTGCTTTCCTCTTCGATTTTTCGCTGCACTAGATTATGTATCTCCTCAACAAATGCAATAGGTACTATCTTTACAACGCTGCAAAGCCGATCTACGATTCTCTCGGCCAGCGCATTCGGAGAAACAACAGACTCCTTGATTATGCTTCGTACAACTTCTTCCCCGACACTGGATTTGACTACGGAGTCAATAACACTAGCTACTGTCCCTTCCGGATCCATGAAGAAAGGTAGTCGGCTAGTGTCGTACAAGACCGTGTAGCGCAATTTGTCGACAATGCTATCAGTGTACCAGTCTATACTGGACTCCTTCACGTCAAGGCGCTCTGAGAATTGGGTCTTTGTGATCGGGTTGGGGTGACTCCAAGGATGGCGTGTTACTACATAAAGCGCTGCGCTGAAGAAGGAATCAACTTCTCTTGGCACTCCCTCTGAAGAAACATACCTGCGGATCAAATCCAATGCTATGTTCTCATATCTTTCATCAATTCCGTTCTGCTCATAGAACTCGTGAGCATCTCGTACAACACGCACAACCACTTGTGGATTCACAACCATGCTCTTATCGACGTGCGTCAAAGCTGGGGCACTCCTTCAGCCAAAGGCTATTACCAAACCGCAGAATACTGATTTAAGTACTTGTCCAAAGGAAGAAGAGGTGAGGCATTTTCGCGCCGAATGTCAACGAGCACGATAGGTCTTCTCCAGGGCCCATCGCAAAGTGCGTTCGATTTCCATGAATTGATCTTCACCGCTGAAATTCCTAATAACAACCTTCTGAAGAATGCCATCTTCTGCAACTACCTCAAAATCAAAAGCTTGAACCCAGTCGATCTCACCACTTTCGACTCGCTCTCTGTCTTGTTGTTGATATTGCCCCAATATCCGTTCAACAAAGAACCTGGCAAAAGCTCCACGCTTAATGTCATAAAGGGCATGTGGTGAAGGGATTATTGTGATTTCGTTATCCTCCACCTGCATAGTTGCGAGTTCCAGATCACGAGCCTTATTGAACACAGCAGTAGATTTCGGCAACACGACTGCTTCAGCTGTGGATTGAGGCATTGCTTCACTATGCTCTTCTGTAGCCCTAGTCAATGCAACATCGGCTGTTGAGAAGCTACCAGCTCCAATAATCGTGTCAAGATTCTCAAGTATTTCCTCTATTCGTGCTGTCTTCTCTCTAAGATCCTCAAGTATTTCGCCCAATTCCTCTCTTAGCCCAACAAGGGCACGAATATCGATGTTTTCCACTTGCCGACCTCGTTCTAACGATAGATGCCTTATTTCTGTTTACTTCACAAGTATTTTACAGCATGTATTATAGAAGAAGCCACATCTCTTCGACAATAAGAAACTAATCTGCATCCACTGCTATCGCAAAATCAGGGCAGTGCATTTCACAGAGCCTACAGGCCATGCAGGCGTCCAGATTGACTACTTCAGGTAGATAAAATCCTCGATTATCAACCTCCTTAGATTTCTCCAAAACACCATGAGGACAGACTGAAATGCAAATATGACACCCCTTGCAGAGGTTCTTGTCCACAACAACAGCATGAACTCTCTTGGGCAATCCTGATGTCTCCATCTTGCGCAGAAAATCTTCTTTGATATAATGCTATTTATTTGACACCTAAGAGTCGGTGTTAAATAGCTAAGAACTACACTAGTTGAAGAAGGCATCGGCAATGCTAAAGCCCTTTCTTGTGTTCATGTGCCCTAAGTGCAAGAATTTCACAAATGCTCCTGTCGGACAAAAACGCAGGCGTTGCAGTTATTGCGGAAAAATAATAGACATAACTAAGGCGGCCACTGCAATCTTTGATAGTCCAGAAAAAGCATCAGCTGCAGTCAAGCAGTTCAACGCCTCAAGAGGAGGGGATGCATTTGACCAAGCAGTGCGGAAAACAAGGGAGAAAATGAAGGAGTTAATTCCTCTCACAAAACTCCGTGCATCAGATGTAAAGAGCAACCTTAGGCAGGACCTTCCCTCTGGGAAAGCAAGACGATTGATGCGCCTTCTAGAGAATGAGGCAACCGAGAAAGCGTGCACACTTGACAGAATTGAGCTTCTCTGTGCTGAGTATCAGTTGGACTGGGCATGGGTCGAACATCAGCTAACGAAGCTGGCCAATCGAGGAGTTATCGTTTTTCCGCGACCATGGTCAATCAGGCTTGTTCAGATAGCTTCAGCAAGCAGTAAATCGGACCTGAAGATTGATGCTTCAAAGGAGATTATTGTGCTCTTGAAGAAGGCAGGCGGCGAGATGCTTTTCGATGAGATTGTGAAGCATTTTGCCTTAGCAGATGTCGGCATCGACTCCGTGGAGGAATCTCTTGACCATCTTATGAGCCGAGGAGAGATTTACGAGCCCAAGTCAGGAATGATAAGTCTGATATGAGATTGGAGACATTGAATCAGTAGCCGAAGGCGGCGTTTGATGTGCCAGTAGTAGAGATTGTAGCAAAGAAGGCTCTAGCAATGAATCCAGAGCTTGACCTAGAAGTTGTGGATTTGATTGTTCTTCTTTGGCTCTACTCAAATCCATATGAAAGCAAAAGGCGGCAGCTTAGTAGCATGAGAAATGTTCTGAGAATGTGTGAGGCATTTCAGACTCCAGGAAAGGGAATCGAATTTTCAGAAGAGGAGTTGACTCAAGTAGTTCTAGGTAGCTTACAGAGACTGAAAAGCAAAGGACTAGTTTATGTGACATCAGCAGGAGTACACTACATTAAGGGGACTCTCACGGAAAAAGGGCAGCAGCTTGTAGATAGATCTATTTCCACATCCAATCTAAAGCGCGTCACTGAGGAATTTGGGAACAATCCCTAGGCGTGTTTTAAGCCCTCCTACAACATTTCGCAACGCTTATATGCAGAGTACGCTCGGCACACCTGTCGCTCTTAAGAAACGGCTGTTTTGGAGTCATGGGAGTCAGTGCAGGCGCCTGATTCTGCTCGCGGACATGCCTGTATACGTGTGCCCGATGATTCTGGAGTGGCTGGCAGCGATAAGAATCTGCATCTCTAAGCCATAATATATGGTAAAGAGAAGAAAACCGGAAGGTTAGCCGACATGCCGACGTACGGATACAGCATCATAGGCATTGACCCAGATAGAACAGCAGTAGCCAGTGGTAGAAACATGCGCTGTTCCCCGAAGCAGAGCAGAGAGATCTGCAAAGCTATCCGGGGAATGATGCTTGACAGGGCCATTGAGCTTCTCGAAGATGTGATTCAGGAGAAAGCTTGGATTCCTTATCGACGTCATAAGAAGAAGAGAGGACACCATTCAGGAATGAAGAAGTGGGCTGCTGGCGGACATCCGGTCAAAGCCTCAGAGAACATCTTGAAGATACTGAAAAATGCAGAAGCCAATGCGGATAGCAAAGGTTTGGACATTGATAGGTTACGGATAATACATGCGGCCGCCTCAAGGGGTAGAACCTACAAGAAGTATATCGAAAGAGCATTTGGCAGAAGTAGTCCATACTTTAAGAACACAACACATGTTGAGATTGTTCTAGAAGAGGTGATTTAATGTCGGCGGTTAAGTACTTCATAGACCTGAATTCAAAGAAGCTGAAGATTGACGAGTTCTTAGCAAGAGAGTTGAATTCCGCGGGCTATGGCGGTGTTGATATTCGGAAAATGCCAATGCGAACCGAAGTCGTCATTCAGGCTTCCAGACCAGGAGTCGTTATTGGTCGACGTGGATCAAAGATCAGGGAACTTTCGGAGATTCTTGAAGCGGAGTTTGATATTGGAAACGTGCAAGTAGAGGTTGCAGAAATCGAGAACCCATGGCTGAATGCACAAGTCATGGCATCAAGATTGGCTAGACAGCTTGAACGTGGTGTTCGATTTCGAAGGATGGCATACTGGATTCTCAGACGGGTCATGCGAGCAGGAGCTATAGGATGCGAAATCATCGTAAAGGGCAAGCTCTCAAGTCGAAGAGCCCGCTATCAGAAGTTCAAGCAGGCAACTGTGTCCAAGACTGGAGAACCATCAGATCTGTTTGTTGATGAGGCTGACGATAGAGCGATTCTGAAGCCTGGGGTCATTGGCATAAAGGTGAGAATCATGCGACCCGACGCTAGACTCCCAGGAATTGTAGCTGTCAAAAGGCCAAAGCCGAAGGAGGCTGAGGCTCTGCAACTTGTAAAGCGTCCAGATGAGGAAATGGAAGTCGAAGATGTTGAGGCAGCTGTGGATGAGGAGCTAGAGGGAATCACAGACCTCGAAGAACTCAGAGAGCTCGAAGAGCTTGACGGACTGGAATTGGTCGAAGGAATATCAGATAGGCACGAAGAAGAGCCAGCTCACGAGCCCGAGCTCACCGAAAAGATTGAGGATTCCGAGGAAGTCGAGAATGCGCCAACCCCAGAGGAAACACAGGACGCTCTCAAAGAGCTGGACGAACTTGATGATCTAGATGAGGGAGACGAATAAAAATGCCTCAGCTTACAGCCAAGGATATTCGCAAATTAACATCGGCAGAACGTGAGAAGCGGCTAAACGAGCTCTATAATGAGCTCTCTGAGATTAGGATACAGATGGCCACTGGCGGTGCAACTGAGAATCCCTATAGGATTCGTTACGTTAAACGGGCGATAGCTCGAATCTTAACAATCCAGAAGGAAATGGAGAGTGAGGTCTAGAATGGAGATTTCGCCAATGAATCTGCTCAATCATGAACTGATTGGACTTCAGACGGAAGTTATTCGCTCCAGTGATCCGGGCCTAGTATCACGATCAGGCACGATAGTAGACGAAAGCCGAGAGACCATTCTGCTCTCAACTACTGACGGAGCACTCATGCTTCCAAAAGCAAATTGCACATTCGATGTACATCTGCCCAATGGCGATGTCATACGCTTGGATGGGCAGTTGCTTCAAGGTACACCGGAAGACCGCTTGAAGAAACATCGGTTAAGGAGATGGTAGTTATGGCCAAGGAAGCAACGAAAGTTCGGAATATTGGGATTCCAAATGTGGAGACCCCAGAAAGGACTTGTGATGATGAGAACTGCCCGTTCCATGGCAATCTTCCTGTTCGCGGAAGAATTCTGGAAGGCTTAGTGACAAGTGTGAAAATGCATAAGGCGATTACCTTTCAAACTGACTACTTCAGCCTTGTAAAGAAATACTCACGTTATGAGAGACGTCGGTCGAAGAAACATGCATATCTTCCGCCCTGCATTGACGTGACTGTCGGGGACTTCGTAAAGGTAGTTGAATGTAGACCACTAAGCAAGACCATTTCATTTGTGGTAGTGTCAGTTACAAAAGCAGATACCGACGTGGAGGAGTAAGAAATGTCCAGAAAGGTTGGAAGAGGTATTCGTAAGTTTATCCCAAGGATTGCACGTGGCCTTCCCGTGGGTGCTAAAGTTCTCTGTGCTGATAATTCTGGTGCAAGGGAGCTTCAAATCATCACAGTTTTTGGATACAAAGGGAACCTGAGGAAGGTCGGGAAGGCAGGAGTTGGTGACAGAGTCAATGTGGCAGTCACAAAGGGAAAGCAGGAACTCAGAAAGCAAGTGCTCCAGGCAGTCGTTGTTAGGCAGAGAAAGCCCTATCGTCGCCCTGATGGAACTTGGATGCAGTTCGAAGACAACGCGGCTGTTCTGATCAAGCCTGGTGGTGAGCCACAGGGTTCAGAGTTGCGAGGACCAATGGCGAGAGAAGTCACTCTCAAGTGGCCCAGGGTCGCTGCGATAGCATCAAAGATAGTATGAGGTTCAGGAAGATGACAAAGAAACCGAGCTCCAAGTCTCCAAGAAAACAGCGGCGGAGAATCAAGGGTCCAATTCATTCGCACAAGAAGATGTTGAAATGCAGAATGGACGAGTTCCTTCATGAAGAATATGGCATTAGGTCTCTCGTACCAAAGAAGGGAGACCTCGTTCGAATAATGCGCGGTCAGTTCAGAGACACAGAGGGAAAGATAGTTGGAATAAACTATAGCAAAGTCAAGATTTACGTTGAGAACGCTACGACAACAAAGGCGGATGGCAAGGAAGCTCAGGTTCCAGTGCATCCCTCCAACTTGATGCTCGTTAAGCTTGAACTTGATGATGATCGCAAAAGAATACTTGAGAAGAAGATGATTGGAATGGCGGAGAGTGAATAGATGGCGCGAAGAGGTCAGAAGAAGCATCTGAAAAGACTGCCAGCGCCAAGGTACTGGCCAATTAAGAGGAAACATGGGAAATTCGCCACAAAACCGAGTCCAGGGCCACATGCCAAGGAAGACTGTCTTCCTCTTGCAATTCTCCTTAGAGAGGTTCTAGGCTACGCGGAGAATATGCGCGAGGTCAAATCAATTCTATCAACAGGACAGGTATTCGTAGATGGACGGCCTCGGAAGGATCCGAGGTATCCGGTTGGAATGATGGACGTCGTTGAAATCAGGAATTCAGGGGAACGTTTCAGACTCTTGCCGAAGATTCGTGGAGGACTTCGACTTGTGTCAATTGATGAGAAGGAGTCATCATACAAGCTTTGCCGCGTGGAGAAGAAAATGATGATTCAGGGAGGGAAGCTCCAAATGACCCTCCACGACGGGCGTAATCTATTGCTTCCAGAAGGGACCAAGCCATCTGATTTCAGAACCTTGGACTCTGTCAAAATCGCAATCCCGTCACAGAAATACGAAAAATCCATCGCTCTTGAAAAAGGAGCATATGCAGTTGTAAGTCAAGGAAAGAACATCGGAATCGAAGGAAAGATCTTGGAAATTGAGAAACGTTTCGGGACAAATGCAAGTACCGTCACAATCCAAGACAATGAAGGAACCCAGTTCCAAACGGCTCTCGAGTACGTCTTTGTTCTAGGAAAGAACAAGCCGGAACTGGATACGGGCTCCGCTGGAGGTGCTGCTGAATGATAGATTTACCCAATGAGCGCCTCTTCAAGGCAGATTGGGAGCACAACCCCATGAGAAAGCCCTTCGTGGCCAAGGTGGTCGTAGACATTTGCACTGGCGGAGGAGAACCTCTAAGCCGTGCATCGACAATTCTTGAAGAGCTGACGGGACAAATCCCAACGCAATCAAGGGCGCGCCAAACTGTTAGAGACTTTGGCATTCGAAGAAAGGAGCCCATTGCTGTTAGAGTAACTCTTCGTGATGAGAAGGCAGAAGACTTTCTATCAAGAGCTCTACAGGCCAAGGAGAAAATCCTCTTGGTACGTAATTGGGATGATGATGGCAACTTCGCCTTTGGAATCAGTGAGCACATCGATATTCCTGGTGTGAAATACGATCCTCAATTGGGCATCCAAGGTATGAACATCACGGTATGTGTAGAACGACCTGGTTACAGGGTAAAACGCAGACGACGAAGAAGAACAAAAATACCTTACAGACATAGATTAACTCCTGAGGAGAGCATGGCGTTCATAGCGGAGAGATTTGATGTTGAAATCCTCGAGAAGGAGCGTGAGCGAACCTATCTGTTTTGAGGTGAGACGATGAGCGGCAAGAAAGAGCGAACAAAGCGGCGAAAGAAGATGGGTAAGGGAAGCAGAACGTGCACCCGATGTGGTACGCACCAAGCAATAATCCGCTCCTATGGGCTGAATATGTGCAGACGCTGTTTTAGAGAAACAGCTGAGAAGCTAGGATTCCGCAAGTATAGTTAGAGGAGGCAGGTGAAGAATGACACTACTAGATCCCCTTGCTGATGCAATGTCTAGCATCTACAATAGCGAAGTTGTTGGTAAGCCAGAGGTAATCATAGAGCCAGCATCCAATCTCATAGAAAAGGTGCTGAGAGTCATGCAAGTTCAAGGCTACATTGGGGAATTTGAACACATTGACGATGGAAAGGCCGGACGGTTTCGCATACAGCTAATGGGACGGACCAATAAATGCGGAGTCATCAAACCAAGGTATCCAGTGAGACGTGATGGATTCGAATCTTTCGAGAAGAGATACCTTCCGGCCTACAACTTCGGAGTCCTAATTGTCACGACACCGCAAGGAGTAATGACACATAACGAAGCAAAGAAACTGGGAATAGGGGGCAGACTTCTGGCCTATGTGTATTGAAAGGTGAACTGACGATGTCTAAGGGAGCAGTATATGAGAAACGCATTGAAATCCCAAGTGACTGCCAAGTCACATTAGAAGATAGAACCTTCACCGTCAGTGGACCGAAGGGGACGTTGTCCAGAACATTCCCAGAGCCACAGACCACATTCACGATTGAAGGAAACGAAATCGTTGCATCTACAGAAATCAGCAGAAAAAGATCAAAGGCCCTCGTGGGCACTGCCTTGGCACACTTGCGAAACCTGTTTGTTGGAGTGCAATTTGGCTACACTTATGAAATGAAGATTGTATACAGCCATTTTCCAATAACAGTAGAGGTCAAGGATAACGAATTGCTGATCAAGAATTTCATTGGTGAGCGGGGCATCCGTAAAGCTAAGCTGATCGGAGACGTCGACGTGAAGGTAACTGAGGATGAAGTAATCATTGATGGAATCGATATAGAGCATGTGTCGCAAAGTGCGGCAAACATCCAACTTGCCACGAAGATTCGCGATAAAGACAGACGTGTCTTCATGGACGGCATCTATGTCATAAAGAAGAGAAAGGGTGAATCTGTTAAGTCCATCGTCTAGGGAGGCATGATTGATGTCAAAGAAACCAAAACTAACGGATATCTCAGGGCTGGGTCCAAAGACAAGGGAGGCTCTTGCAGAGGCAGGCATTAAGACAGTCGATAAGCTGTCTAAAGCAGACCCGGTTAAGCTGGCTGCAAGAGTTGACGGACTCGGTGAAGCCCAGGCTAGCAAATTCATTGAAGCCGCTCAAAAGCTTGCGACGCCTCAGAAGACTGAAAAGAAAGCTGAGAAAAAAACACCAATGAAGACTGAGAAGAAGCCAAAGAAAGAGACGGTCAAGGAGGACAAGCCGGAACTAACCGATATATCTGGACTAGGCCCAAAGACAAGGGAGGCTCTTGCAGAGGCCGGTATTGTGGCAGTTGGTGATCTTTCTAAAGCAGACCCTGAAAGGCTGGCTGCAGAGGTGGACGGACTCGGTGAGGCCCAAGCAAGCAAATTCATTGAAGCCGCTCAGCAACTGGAACCAGTCAAGAAGAAGGAAGAGCCTAGCGAAAAGCCGAAGAAAAAACGGAAGAAGAAGGCTACCAAGGCGAAGCCCGAGATTCCAAAAAGGGACACCTTGATTGACCAAAGGCTCCTTCGAATTGCAAAGGAGAAAAGGCGGCGCCAACCCAGCTTCAAGCACGAACAGGCACATCGCTGGAAGAGAGTGAGTGATTCTTGGAGGAAAATCCGAGGAATCGATAGCGCCACCAGAGAGAAGATGAAAGGAAGAATTGCTATGGTTTCCCCAGGATATCGGAAGCCCAAGGCAGTTCGCGGACTGCATCCATCGAGGTTTGTGGAGATGCCGGTACACCGACCTGACGATCTGAAGAGTCTGGATCCTGAAATCCATGCCGTGCGAATCGGTTCAACGGTGGGAATGAAAAAGCGTCAGGAGATTATCCGAAAGGCAGACACAATGCTTCTCAGAGTGTTGAATCCTGGAGCACCAGAGGCTGTAGATGAGGCGGACCTCTTCACAGACCTAGAAGAATTGGAGGTCGACTAGAATGAAGCTTACAACTCAACGGAGACTTGCCGCAGAAGTAATGAAGACTGGCATATCTCGAGTATGGATTGACCCTGAATTCGAGGATGAAGTTTCGCTGGCAATTACCAGAGCAGATATCAGAAGGCTTATCGACGAGGGAGCCATTCAGTCAAAACAGAAGACAGGTGTCAGCAGAGGAAGAGCTCGTCATATTCTCAGTCAGAAGCGAAAAGGACAGAGAGAAGGTCCTGGAAGGAAGAAGGGAAAAGCCACCTCCAAGCTCTCTAAGAAAGAACGCTGGATGATGAAAATCCGCCCTATGCGTAAGGAATTACAGAAACTAAGAGATGAGGGGAGAATATCGCCTAGAGTCTATCGAAATCTGTACCTAAAGGCAAAGGGAAATGCATTCAGGAACACTGGACATCTTCGCACCTATATATCCGAACGTAAGCTGGAGGTGAAGAAGTGATGGCTCAAGGTCCAACATACCGGGTCAAGTTCAGACGCAGACGTGAAGGAAAAACAAATTACTACAAGAGACGACGGTTGTTGTTATCCAGAAAACCAAGATTAGTAGTGAGAAAGACAAATAGCAGAACGATTGTCCAAGTCATCACAGCAAATGTTGTTGGCGACATGACGATTGCATCAGCGCAGTCAACCGAACTCAAGAAGTATGGATGGGATGCTGGAAGGGCGAATCTTCCCGCGGCATATCTGACAGGATTTCTAGCAGGACTTCGTGCCAAGGCAAATGGAATTGATACCGCAGTCTTGGATATTGGGCTGATTCCTCCAGTGAGAGGTTCGAAAGTCTATGGAGCCCTCAAAGGAGCAATTGATGCTGGAATGGATGTGCCCCATGATGAGGAAATCATTCCCGATGGGGACAGGCTTTCTGGCAAACACATTGTGGACGCCTTCAAGTATTATACTGATAATCCTGCGGATGGTCATGTTTTTTCGAAACTTGGAAAGAAGAAGACAGCAATAACAACCATTCCAAAGCAGTTCGATGCAGTAAAGAAAGCAATGCTTGAGACTCCCAAGACCGATTTGAAGAAGAAGAGCAAGAAAAAGCCCGCGGCAAAGCCAGCTGCTAAGAAGACCACTAAGAAGGAGAAAAAGCCCAAACTTGAGGAAACACCGCCTAGGGCTGTTCCTCGGAAGCCAAAACCAAAGAAGCTGATATCTCGAGGAAGAGGTAAGAAAGGGAAGAAGTAGAGGTTGATAAAGAATGAGTAGAAGAAGACGCCGTCAACCAAAACCTGAGATAAGTCCTCTGGACGACTGGGTTCCCAAAACATCTCTTGGGATGTTGGTGAAAGAGGGGCATATCAACAGCATTGAAGAAATCTTCCGGAACAACTACGTGATTCGAGAGCCAGAGATCATTGACGTTCTAATACCGGACCTTCGTCAAGAAGTCGTGGATGTGAGCATGGTACAGAGACAGTCTGATAGCGGCCAGCAGAAGAGCTTCAGAATCACTGTTGTTGTTGGAAATGGAGAAGGAATCATTGGCATTGGTATAGGCAAAGCCGCTGAGTTCGTGCCTGCTGTTCGTGCAGCTGAAGCTCGAGCCAAACTGAATGCAACAGTATTCAGAAGAGGATGTGGATCTTGGGAATGTAGATGTGGCGAGCCGCATAGCATACCCTTTGAAACAGATGGGGCAGCAGGTTCTGTTAGCGTTACTCTACGTCCAGCACCAAAAGGCACTGGTCTCGTGACAGCAGATGTAGGAAAGATTGTCTTGCGAATTGCTGGTTTGAAAGATGTTTGGTCAATAACCAAGGGTCGATCCAGAACGTCCTCAAATTTCGCTAAGGCATTTGTAGACGCTTTGACACGAACATATAGAGTCCTGCCTCCGCAGGAATGGATGTCATCAGGAGTGTCTGAGTAATGAGTTCGGAAGGAAGAGTGATACTGGCAATCAGAGTTAGAGGACAGGTGGGAGTTCGACCACAAATAGAAGATACGCTAAATAAACTACTTCTCGGAAGGCTTCATCAGGCGCGAGTCTTGAAACTCACGCCAAGCATCCTAGGTATGATTACAAAAGTGAAGGATTACATCACTTGGGGAGAAATTGATGAAGAAACGGCAGTCCTTCTGCTTAATAAACGTGGACGGCTGCCGGGGAACAGAAGGCTCACAGATGCATATGTTAAAAGCAATTCTAGCTATAGAACGATTAAGGCTTTTGCAAAAGCAATTGCTGAAGGCAATGCAACGATGAAGGATGTTGCAGAGCTCAAGCCAGTCTTTAGGCTGACTCCACCCAAGAAGGGTTACAAAGGAAAGAAGACCCAGCCATTGGCAATGGGCGGGGCAACTGGTGATAGGGGTTCAGAGATAAATGCTCTAGCCCAGAGAATGATTTGAGGTGATAGATATGAGTTGGGATGATGACCCATTCGACACAGATGACCCGAGAAAGGCAATAAGAAAATGGTTTGGCGACTTCCTACCAGAGGGAGTCTTCACTCAAATTGACGAGCTAATGGACCAAATGATGCGTGAGATGGAGGAAGGGAGCATGTTTGACATGAAATCGATCGAGGAATTCCTTCGTGAGAATCCACAGGGGACGAATCCGTTTGTCTTTGGATTTTCAATGAGAATGGGACCTGATGGCAAACCAGTTATTCAGAGGTTTGGGAATGCCCCTTCACCAGATGGTATTCGGATGACGCCTGAGCTGGAACCACTTGTTGATGTCATTGAAGAGGGGGATGAGATAGTAGTAGTTGCAGAAATGCCGGGTGTTTCAAATGATGAGATTAAGATCAGAGTAAAGGGAAAAGAGCTTACAATAAAGGTGGAGAATCCAGAGAAGCCATACAGCAAGACCCTGAACCTGCCAGCTGAAGTAAGCAAAGAGGACGCAAAGTCCACCATCAGGAACGGTGTTCTTGAGATCCGGTTAAAAAAACAATAGGGGAGCTATCCATGAAAGAAAAAAGGAAATCTAGGAAGATCAATAAACTTAGAGGTCAAAGGTCAGCTGGGTATGGATACACTAAGGGTCACAGAGCCTCAGGCCAGAGAGGAGGAAAAGGCAACGCGGGGTCTAAGAAGCACCATTACATAAAAGTCGTGCAAGAAGACCCAAGGTATTTCGGGAAATGGGGCTTCAAACGCCCTCAAAAGCTCCAAGATAACAAAAGGGCAGTCAATATTGGCGACATAGACAAAGCTGCGGACAGGCTTACTGAAGCTGGAAAGGCAACAAAGAAGGGGAAGAAGTACACAATCGATGTTACATCCTTGGATATCGATAAGATACTAGGATCAGGAAAAGTCACAAAACCGTTAGATCTCGTAGGAGTCAAAGAATGTTCTAGCCGAGCTCAAGAGAAGATTGTGGCCAAGGGCGGCTCAATCGACATAGCTGCTGAGTAGCGGTCTTGAATCATGAAGAGAAGCAGCAATTCTCCAAGATTTGCGATTCCGCATCAAAGTTGTGAAGACATGGGAATTGAATGCGATTTTGTGTACTAACCGAACCATTACCTTTAAAGGGTTAGTCAAATCCCAAACCGAGAATACCTGCAGGAGATGTCAATGATTTGACTTCCACGTTCCTAAAAGCCTTGTCACCATTTGTCCGTGTGATGCCGGAGGTAAAGGCTCCTGATCGAGAGGTGTCCTTTCGAGAAAAGATTGTTTGGACAGCGGTAGTGCTAATCATCTTCTTGCTTATGAGTCATATACCCCTTTACGGGGTCAACCAAGACGTCGGAACTGACTACCTATGGGCTTTGCGTGTTATCCTCGCCAGCACAAGGGGCACGCTGATGGAGCTAGGAATTGGACCGATTGTCACTGCAGGACTGGTAATGCAGCTTCTATCAGGTTCCAAAATTATCAATGTTGATTTTGGGGACCCAGAGGATAGAGCTTTGTTCACAGGAGGACAGAAAGTCCTTGCAATGTTTATGACTGCATTTCAGGCAGGAGCATACATCTGGGGAAATGCCTACGGAGAACTTCAGCCCGTAGAGATGGTATTAGTATTCATGCAGCTCCTTCTCTCCGGAATAATCGTCATTCTCATGGACGAACTCATTCAGAAGGGATGGGGCCTCGGATCAGGTGTATCCCTATTCATCATGACTAACGTGGCTGGCCAAGTGATGTACAATTCGCTTAACTTCATTGATGTTGAAGCTGACACCAGCCTTCCAAAAGGAATCATCTCTGCACTCTTTGCCAACATGATGAGAGCACTGACTGGAGATAATCCGGTTGAGTGGAGTTGGTTTGTAATCCGCGACGGTTTGAATCCCAGCATTGTTTCTCTAATAGTCACTCTGATCATTATGCTGTCCGTCATCTGGATGGAAACGGTCCGTGTAGAGATCCCTCTTCAATACAGCAAGTATCGAGGCATGAAAGCAAGATATCCGATTAAGCTCCTCTACACATCGAATATCCCGGTCATCTTGGCTCAAGCGCTCTTCGCCAATATTATGTTCTTCGGCCAGATAATCTACACCAACTTCAATCCTGGAGGAGTTAATCCGTTCCTTAATTGGATAGGAGAGTTCGAGCCCGCAAATGATGGGACAAACCGGATGATAGCCACATCAGGGTTATGTAAATACGTCACGCCACCGCAAGGTATCTTCAGTCAGACCATAGAATTCGACCTTGTACACGTTCTAGTGTACGCGGCACTGATGGTAGTGCTATGTTGGGGCTTCTCGAAGATCTGGGTTGATATCTCAGGAATAGCCCCAAGAGATGTTTCTCGGCAGCTCTTGAACTCAGGATATATCGTTCCTGGTTTCCGGACAAGCGAGAAGATACTTGAGAGACTGCTTGACAGATATATTCCAGTAGTTGCAGGTCTTGGAGGTCTATTGGTTGGAATCTTGGCTGCAGCCGCGGATATTATGGGAGCCCTAGCCAGTGGCACCGGAATTCTACTGATGGTATCAATTATCAAGCAATATTATGAGCAGCTGGCTCGTGAGCAGCTAGCCCAAATGGGCGGCGAAGGAGTAGCTGGTCTCCTCGGCATAATTTAGCAGTATAGTCCTCTCCATCTCATCAGAATCCAATCTTGGCTTGTCCTCTGGTTCCAAGTCGATAACCATGACATTGTATGAATGGCATCCGACTCCACAGAACAGAATATGCATGTCTAGAATGAAAGAAGATATTCTATGCAATATTGAAGTGGATAGTCTGTGTAAAGGGCCTCCAATGATATGATGCATGAGGTGGGAGTAATAGGGACGGACGTTCCTGATTCAACCAGTTCAATTGAAGTGAAGAAGGGCGATATTCTCCGATGTAAGATGCGAGTATCCGACTGAGAAAGATGGGCGTGGTGCACAGACGCGTATGACAAGCCAGCTTGAACATCAAAAGCATATCGTCTCAGAACTCCGGACACAAGCATGCATAAGACGGTCCAATCTTCCGGCTCCTTCGGAATCTCTCTTGGCAGAGGAGAAGCTGTTATGATAATGCATGAGAAAGCAGTGCCAGGCACGAGTATAATCGTCAAGTGCTAAGAGAAACTGGATATCTGTTGAGTATCTTCAGTTAGCATATTGGGTCATGATAGTGAATGCTAAACAACTGAAACCGTCAAATCGGACTCAGACTAGGAAACATACGCTGGTTGGCCTTTCTGGTAAACCTATTATGGGGCTTTTCTACGTGAAAATGATACAGAAGTTATCCTGGGGTCACAAGATTGGCTAATAGCAGAGTTCGGTACTTCATACCCACGTTCATTTTTCTCCTTGGTGCATATTACTCAGTTGACATGATCTTGAGGGTCACCGAAGCAATTCCGCCCATAGAAACATACAACATCATGAACGTTCCCATAACAATAGACCTCGCGGTGTTCTTGGTGGCTGCAATTCCAGCTTATATCATCGAGTTTGCACTGCTAGCTATTCCTGGAGCAATGCTGCTACTGCTCTTTGCCAAAACGTGGAGGGCGGCTTCCTACGAAATCAACATCATGAATATTGGCACAAATTTTGGCGGCGTCAGAATGGTTCGAAGAGCCTTGGCTCCAGCTCTCTTTAGCCTTAGCTCTTCAGCACAGCTACAGGCTCCTATTCAGAACTTCCTCTTTGGGGGTGTTCCCGTAATTCCAGGGGGGATGGAACTGCAGTATCGTATTGCCCTAACACTGATGTCATCGCTGCTCTTCCTCCTAGTATCGCTGGCGTTGTTTATGCCAACTTGGGTCCTGAATGACTCAGGAATTGTATCTCATCTGCGTGACGACAAGCTTGAAGTAAGACAATGTCCAGACACGCAGGGCGTAGGGAGATGGGTCGGAAATGTGCTTGGGGGATATGCGTTAGTAGCATACCCAATTTCCATGTTTGAGAAATACTTCTGGACTCCGCTTTCTGTCGAAGGCGCAGCGTTCATTGCTTCGGGGGATTGGATGCTTAGCATTATTTGGGTGATTGGCCTTCCGTTTCTTGTGATGGCGTTCGTTCTTCCAGCCGTCGGCGCGAATGAATTGGCTCAAAAGAGAATCAGAAAACGAATAACAAGTTTTGCAAGCAATCTCGGATCGGTTGTTGTACTCAAGCCTCATATTGAGAAGATAGATACAGAGAAAGCCTTGGCTGCCCGAAAGAAGCATATCAAGAAAGAAGGAATTTTGGAAACCGAAGAGGTGGCAGAGATCATCATTTCTCAAAAGGAGTTCAAGAAACCAAAGAAGACAGCAAAGAAGAAGACTTCGAAGAAAAAGAAGTGAGATTAGTCCATGTTTCAATTCTGGCAGCGAGATGAGAAATCCCTTAGGGAGAAAGTCTTTGTCTACGTTACAAGAGGAAGTGACCTTCTTGTATTCACAGAACGTGAGTTCGAGCGTTCTGGCCTTCAGATACCTGCAGGTTCACCCAAGGAAGGTGAATCGCTAGAACAAGCGGCACTACGAGAAACGCAAGAGGAAACAGGCCTTTTGGAATTATCAGAAATAGAATACTTGGGTTCTGTTGATGTGGACCAATCCAAGTATGGCATACACGAAATCCATAGACGACATTTCTATCATGTCAAAACATCAGAAGAAACTCCTGAAAGATGGGCGAATGAAGAGAAAGACCCGAGCATCGTAACGGATTCTACTCCAGATCGGATAGTATTCGATCTATCTTGGATTTCGCTCATAAGAACCAGACCGAAGCTGGCTGAAGACCATGATGCCTTTCTTTCGAGTATTATTGAGAAGATAGTGCATCAAATGTAGGAGAAAAAGACGAAACAGACATGCTTGGGAAACATGCTTACAGAAGCTATATAAAACGCATAGTTAGTGCTGCCCACAGCTCACAAGCACAAAATGGGTGAATGAGATTATGGCAGATGATAGGAATATTGTCATTGTGACAGGAATTCCCGGTGTTGGAAAGACCACAGTGATAAACGAAGCAGTTGAAGAGGTGAAACAAAACCACAATGAATCAGTTCTGGTTCTAAACTTTGGGACCGAGATATTTCAAATTGCATCCAAAAAGGGATTGATTGAAGACCGGGACCATCTTCGGAAGATGCCAACAGCCAAGCAACGAGAAGTCCAGCGAATGGCAGGAGAAGCAATTGCTGAAAAGGCAAAGAAAGCCAAGGTCATCATTGACACTCATACTCTGATTCAGACCAACAACGGATTTCTTATTGGACTCCCAGAGTGGGTTGTGAGAGCGATTCAACCAAAGACGTTGGTTCTGGTTGAGGCAGACCCTGAAAGAATTGCAGAGAGAAGAAGTTCGGATGAAACAAGAACGCGAGATGCACAGCTTGTCGAAGATATAGATACTCACCAGAGAATGTGCAGGGCCGCTGCTACAACTGTGGGCACTCTAACTGGTGCAACCGTTAGAATAATCAAGAACCGTGAAGGTAAAGTAGAGGAAGCTGGTAAGGAACTCGCGGCAACAATAATGGAGTAGGCAACAAATGCAAGATCCAATCGCTGCCTTCATGTTGTGGTTCTCAACCACATTTCAGATTTTCCAGGATCCTCCGCTGTCTGCAATCTTCATCCTGTTAGTTTCGATGTCAATCACAACCGTAAGCAATCTCGCCACAAAACACCTCACAGATGTGCGACGGCTAAACCGATATCAGGCCGAGGTGAAACAGTACCAAGAAATGCAGAAGGAAGCAGAAAAAACCCAGAATGAGAAATTACTAAGAAAGGTTCGTAGGAGAAAGGCATACATTGAGAGAATTCAGGGAGAAATGCTCAAACAACGATGTAAACCGTCTCTGATTTTCCTTGTTCCGTTTCTCATTGTTTTTCAGGTACTAAGAGGATTCTACATTGACCCAATGACAGGCCTAGACAGCGTTGTAGCCGTGGTTCCATTTAATGTTCATAAGCTCCTACCATTTCTGGTCGGCTGGTTAGGAACATCCACACCATATGGATTTGGTTTCTACTACTTTGGATTCTACATGTTTGTCGGATTGGGAATGGGGCAAATCCTACAGAGAATTATGGGTATATCCTTAACAGGCTAGACAGCGGATGCTTTGTAGGAAAAACGGAAAGAACCCGAAGCTCCCGTTATCTTCGCGCGCTTCCTTCTTGAAATGTTGGAAGTATGAAAGGCTCTGATGGTGAATGTACCCTCTTGAATATCCAGCCCATTGGAATGGATTGCGCAATTCATCATAGTTCACAACAGAAAACTCTAGGCCGCCGTGATATTCGTGAGAAGAGTTTCTGCCGTCGTTGTTGTACTCACTGATGTGATTGTGATAGGTATGGGCAAAACAAGATTGTAGGAACATGGCTTATTCTTGGAAGCATCATATTGGCAGTTGTGATTGAATTCTTTTTAGATTCCCGACGGTCTTGAATTGGCTAACACAGACAACCTCTCCACACCGTGTCCCTTAAAAGCATGGACAGACGGCTTCTTATAAAGCCCTAGGCGAAAGATTAGGTGACAAACATGCCACGACCGGGTTTGCTTACACGTGGACGTGTCAATCGCAAAGTAAAGACACCAGGAGCAAGACTAGTTACACATCGTCGAAAGCTGTATAGGAGCCAAGGCACTTGTGTGCTTTCGGGCAAAATGATGCATCTTCCAAAGGCCACAAAGAAACCAAAAGGAAGTCGCTCGAGCAAGAGACCAAATAGACCATACGGTGGCTATGCAACAGCCATGTCTGTACGTCGCGGCATTATTAGAAATGCTCGGGAACAACCAAAATGAAGCGCGTAATTGCCATTGGAGGCCTTCATGGAACAGGGAAAAGCTCTGTTGCCCAGAGACTATCAGAGGAGTTCAATCTCCGAAGAACATCTGCCGGGATTATTTTCCGTCGTCTAGCTTGTGAACGAGGAATGACTCTGGAGGAATTTAGCAGGGTTGCTGAGGGTGACGAAGAAATCGATAGGCTTGTTGACGATACGCTAAGAGAAGAAGCAAGGAAAGGAAACGCAATCCTAGACGGCCAGCTTGCAGCATGGATGGCTGGTGACAACGCAGACTTGAAAGTGCTACTTACAGCCCCGCTTGAGATGCGTATTAGCCGCATTGCGGAACGAGACAGCACTACTTACGAGTATGCAAGAAGAGAAACAATAACCCGAGAAGGAAGCGAGAAAGCGAGATATCTTGAGTACTATGGTGTCGATCTCTCGAACAAATCAATCTACGATATCATTCTAAACACTGAGAAATACGACCTTGAAGGCGTTATCCAGATTCTGGCCTTGGCCATAAGACTTCACTTTGATCAAGCCAAATAGATAGGAAGCGCAAGGCTGATATTGCTTTCACCCCTCCAACTCACATTCTCCCATCTAATGGAATGAAGCCATGAGGTGACTTGTGGTGTCAGCTGGACCAAGGATTGGCGAGGTCGATCTATTATGACTCTATACGACATAGGACGAGTATGTGTTAAAACAATGGGCCGTGAAACCGGCTGTTACTGTGTTATTGTTGATGTGATGGAGGGCCGTTTTGTTGTTGTTACTGGCCCAAAGCACATCAGCAGCGTACGTAGGCGTAAGTGTAATATCCGCCATCTTGAACCTCTTGAAACAAAGATTGAAGTGGGGAAAGGGGCTGACGACAAGGCCGTCGAAAAGGCGCTGACTGATGCAGGATTGCTGGACAAGTTCAAGGCAAAGATTCGCGTAACACAGTAATCAAGCGGACGGTATTCTCCTAGGTGAGAGGCGATAATGAGTAAACGTCTGCCTGCAGACTCTCCGCGAGAGGTTATCGTAAAAGCAATTGATGAGAGTAACCCAAGCTATGGCTACTCTCCGAAGGAGCCGTTACCTATCGAAGTCCTTCTTAACAATGCAGTTGTATCACTTGATAAGCCGGCTGGACCAACAAGTCATGAAGTGGCAACTTGGGTGAGGAAGATGCTGGATTCTAAGCGGGTAGGCCATGGAGGGACCCTAGACCCAGGCGTAACCGGCATTCTCCCAGTAGGAATTGGTAATGCTACGAAGGCAATGCAGGCTCTGCTTCCTGCCGGGAAGGAGTACATATGCGTCATGGAGCTTCATCACAATGCTGAAGAAACAGAGGTGCGCGGCATTATTGAGGAGTTTGTTGGAAAGATATACCAGAAGCCACCCCTTCGATCCTCTGTGAAAAGAGTTCTAAGAGTGAGAGAGATCTATTACAACGAGATTCTCGAAATAAAGGGACGAGTTGTCCTCTTTCGTGTGGGGTGTCAGGCAGGAACCTACATCAGAAAGCTGTGTTTTGACATAGGAGAAGCACTGGGAACAGGAGCACATATGCGCGAATTGAGACGAACGCGCGTAGGTCCCTTTCGAGAAGATGAACATCTCTGTTCGCTCTATGATTTGAAAGATGCACTTCATTTCTGGAAAGAAGACGATGATGATTCTGAACTGAGAAGATACCTGCAGCCCGTTGAGTTCGCACTGAGTCATCTGCCCTTTATCGCTGTTCGCGATTCTGCAGTCGAAGCGCTTTGCCATGGAGCCGACCTAGCAGCGAATGGGATCGTGACTCTCTCGTCTGGAATAGGAAAGGGAGATATGATTGTTTTAGTCACTCAGAAGGAAGAAGCAATTGGACTTGCAAAGAGCAAGATGACGTCTGATGCCATTTTGAAGGCAAGGAGCGGAATAGTTGCAACTACCGAACGTGTATTGATGGAACGGGGACGATATCCAGCAATGTGGAAAAGACGAACAGGCGCTGAATAATTGCATTATGCTTTTATGACCTCGGGATAAAATATCTATGGCTCTGGAGCGGAAGCGCGACTGACGGTACTTGCCTAAGGACAAGGGCTGAGGAAGCTCCCAACTACTAGCCGATACTGGTCCTGTGAAAGCAGGGAGGCGAGAGCCTCGCTCTGGGAACAGAAACGATACCTCCAAGGCAGATATGACAATGATGCGATCTTCAGAATCGCGGAGGACTGTATTGGATGGGATGAAACGGCCTATCACCAGGTAGCAATCTCAAGAATACACCGTTTACGAATCGGCCGGAGGTGTAGGGTAGAGAGCATAGACTGATGTCGCAAGGTTCAGATTGGTAACGATCTGAATAGAACAAAATTGGGGCTATTCATCGCACCAGAGCCATTTCTTCTCCATTTAGTTCGGGCTGTGCAAGTGGATATCACCAGCCCTTTTTGCAATCCACAGACCGATTACCAGTTGAATTGGAATTGGCCCCAAGTATGCAAATACTCCTGTTGAGATCATGGTAGGAATTAGAAGGGCTAGCGAAAGAAATGGAATCGAGAGCGTTAGCAGACCAGTCCATAGTAGTTCATCCCAGCTGATTCGGTCTTCGCAGTAGCGAATGACATTCAAAGCAAAGAAGATGTTGACAAAGCCGCCGGCTAAGCCATAAATCATCCAAGGCAAATCGAGGAGGATAACCTTTTCCGAAAAGGATGGAATGAATGCCCATAGATATGATAGAACCACAATGTCGGCAGATTGTGTAGTACTGATCCCTATGAAGTATAGATTCGGAAATATTCCAAAAGGGAAAACAACCGTCACGATGAACATAAACCATTTGATCCATCCGATTATCTGACTATCCAGTCTTCCATTACTCAGCCGCATTTCACTCACAGATAGTATGCCTTCTGAGCGTGATATTAAGTTTCATCATCTTTCCAAGAATGTACTAAATTGCCCCTCTTCAACCTCTCGAATGAGAAGTCATTATCTCCTTTTGGACCCGAACTACCTCAGCGCTTGATTCACAAGAGGCGTATGAATCTAGCCACTCCCTATTCAGTGTGATGAATGAAGGTCCCCATTTGAAAACAGACATAAGGTCGTTTGCTACTTCTGATTCACCTACAATGTATAGAGCGGCTGCAACTGCCTCGGCAGTTGATAGCTTGATTGGTCTGTACGTATTGGTCGGATTGGCTGCGAGCAAGTAAGGCAATGATCTTTGAAATGCCCCTTTAGTCTGACGAAAAACAGCTTCAGCTTGTTTCCATGAGCAATCGAGAGCTACAAGCCCTGATTGAAATAGAGTTTCTCTGTCGCTAGGAGAAAAGGCAGTCTCGGAAGCCGGATTGAGAATAACTGCATTTTCTGGGATTCGATGCACATTTCTGATAATGGAAGCTCTCTTCATGCGCACCAGTCGAAGACCGGTGCACTTCTTTGGGTCGCATTGTGCCGAGTGAAATACAAGAATTCTCGGAGAGATGTTTGAAGAGGCCATAACAAAGATGGTTTGTTGCACAACAGATTTCAGGCTTCCCATTGAACCAGTAACCAGATGAACGAGAATGATTCGATTCACACCAGGCGGAAAATGCGAGATTTGTGGTGAGAAGACTGAGAATCTTGAGTGTTGTAGTATGTGTGGATCAATGATATGTAACAACTGCACAGCGGAGGAGATTTGCCTTGCATGTCTTGAGACTCGCTGTTCAATCTGCGGTGAGTATCTATCAGCCCGCGCCTGCAGTCTATGTGGCAGGCTTGTTTGTGAAACTCATGGAGAAAAGGAAGGAGAAGCCACAATCTGCGACGCTTGCAAGGTGAGTTAGAAATGAGGAAACAAATCCATCTGGGAATAGATGACATTGATAGCCCAGGAGGAGGATGCACAACGCACTTTGCAGCCCTCTTAGTTGAGCGTTTGTCTACGCTAGGATCTGTTTGGACAGATTATCCCAACTTGATTCGCCTAAATCCAAACATACCTTTTAGAACACGCGGAAATGGTGCCATTGCACTAAGATTCATCTTGAAGGAACAGAATCTGATCCAGATCAAACCTCTTCTGGAGAGCATGATTGAAGATTACGTGGACTTGACCTATCCAAACACAAATCCTGGAGCGATGTTGATTGAAGGAAAACCATCTGCTAGAATACTAGATTTCGCCAACCGTGCCCTTTGGAGGACAATTCCAATAGAAATCGGTAAGAGACTAATTCACGAGGAGCAATGTGAGCATATCTCATATGGAAATGGAAGAGGCCTTGTGGGAGCTCTAGCTGCTGTCGGAAATCTTCTGAACGGGGACTACACTTTTGAGTACATTGCTTACCGGAAGATTCAGAATTCAGGAAAAATGCGAGGAGTCTCCAATGATTCAGTCTTGATGATGGACAAGGCCATGGGGGATAAAACATTCTCCAATATTGACGGGAAGACAGGCCTGGGATTGATAGCTCCTCATGGGCCAGACCCAGTGCTGTTCGGTATTCGTGGAGAGCAACCACAAGATGTCATAAAAGCCGCATCTTACATCAAGAGCAAGCAGGACATTGACCGATGGATGGTTTTCCGAACGAATCAAGGAACAGGAGCGCATTTAACAAACTGTGTTTACATCGCAGATTTGCGTCCCTATATGGCAGCTGTTGTTCACGGAGTAGTTGATTCAGCCCCAAGAATAATTGAAGGAGGTCATGTCATATTTGGAGTGGAGGATTGCTCAGGACGTATCGACTGTGCTGCATATGAGCCGACAGGCAACTTCAGAGAAATCATTTTGAATCTCATCAAAGGAGACCAAGTCCTGATTCATGTAGGAGTCCGTCCAGCAGCTAAGACTCATGGTCTTACCCTCAATGTAGAGGGAATTGAGATCCTGAAAGCTGCTGAAAAACTGAAGCTAACCAACCCAATATGTCCAAGATGTGCAAAGAGAATGAAGAGTGCTGGAAGTGGGAAGGGATACAAATGCTTCAACTGTGGATTCAAGGACCCAAAGGGCAAGAAAATCACAATACTTTCAAGAAGAAACATAGAGAAAAGGCTGTACTTACCACCACCGAGAGCTCAAAGGCACCTTACTAGACCTATGTCACGATTGAACCAGAGCAATGAGGGAGAACAGACTTCTCTTATTTATCAATGGCACAGTCACATGACAGGAAATGACCAGACCGAGTCAAATTAGACTCGTCTGCCTCTACGACCACCCTTCTTTCTAGTACCATCATGTGGAATCGGCGTGACCTCATCGATAATCCCGATTCTTAGTCCAGCTCTACTTAGAGCACGAATAGCGGCCTGAGCTCCAGGTCCAGGGGTCTTTGGGCCGCTGCCGCCGGGAGCCCTTACGCGGATATGAATTCCATAGATTCCCTTATCCTTTGCTTCTCTCGCCGCCTGAAATGCGGCTTGCATAGCAGCATGAGGTGAAGACTCATTTCGGTCGGCTTTGACCATCATTCCACCGCTGTGTCTTGCAATTGTCTCAGCACCGGTAATGTCAGTAATGTGAATGATGGTGTCATTGTAGGATGCATAGATATGAGCAATCCCCCACTTGTCGCGTTCGTCTGTACTCAACTTGCTTCACCTTCCTCGTCAAAGATGTCCTCATCCATATCAGCAGCTGCCGGAGCTGCCTTGGCCCGTTGTGCAGCAGTGGAAGCTGCGATTCGGGTGGGATGAGATTCATCGTTCAAGGGAGATCTTGCGGCATATCTTATTTGTTCTTCTTCTGCGACAGTGATTAGCCTTGAGGGGGTGGTCACCCTTGATGAATTCAGGGCAATGTGCCCATGAGTCACAAGCTGGCGAGCATGATGTGGAGAACAAGCCAATCCCTTTCTGAGAACAATAGTTTGAAGGCGGCGTTCGAGAACATCTTCCAAGGATAAATCAAGTACATCATCCAAGTCAGGAGACCCACTCAAGAATCCTAGTCGAGTTAGTTTCCGAATGAGTTCGTGCTCAAGTTGTGCCCTGTCATCCACGGAAAGCGCAAGGAGACTCCTAGCCTGCCTTCGGTAATTGGAGAGCTCTGTTCTGTGCCTCCAAAGCTCCTTCTTGTTTCTCAAACCATAGGTTCCTACGAGCTGCAGCTCGGATTCGAACCTGTCGCTCTCGAAAGGACGTTTTGGCTTTACATACTTCTTTTTGGACTTTCGAGGATCACCCATTCCACATTCCTCAACTAGCTTTCTTTCTGGATACTCCTACAGCTGCTCCTCCGCGTCCAGTCGTCCTTGTATGCTGTCCTCGTACCTTGAGCCCTAAGCTGTGTCGAATACCTCTCCATGACCTTATTCGTCTTAGCCTCTCAATATCACTTCGTTGTGCAAAATCCAGATCTGATCCAGTCAAATGAAGCATTCTTCCAGAACTACGGTCTCTGGGACGATTCACATACCAGTCCGGCAACCCTGCGTTTTGAGGCTGTCTAAGAAGTTCCTCAATTCGGTCAATCTGGACATCTCCCAAGTAACCGAGTCGGCTATAGGGATTTAGCTTTAGCTTCCCCAAAATTGCTTTGGAAAGCCTCATGCCGACTCCTTTGACTTTTGTGAGCCCGTGGAGGAGATTCTCCTGACCATCGATGTCACGGCCAGCAATCCGCACAATATGTCGATATTCTTCAGACATGGTATACTACCTCATTCTGACTGGCTGAGGCTTTGCTCGACTCCTGGAGAGTCCTTATAACCATTACCATGCAGCTCCAGTTATTTCAAAGAAGTCCCCAGATAGGTTTTCTAGACATGGGTATGGATTGACAGGTTTCAAAGATGTCAGCCATTTGGAAAACGACGTGAAATCACTGACGGAGCCAAAGCCATCATTGCTGTTCGCTTTGCCTAGCCTTCTACGGGAGATGCTCACAGAGATATCTTCAGAAAGAAATCTGAAAACAGTCCCAATGAAGAGACCCGTAATCTCGTCCTTTAATCAGTTTTTAGAGCAGCAATCGCATGCAGCAGTGTTAGATTCTACGTGAGTAGAGAAAAGATGAAAAGGGGCACGGAATACGTAATCAGTGTGCCCGGATAGCCAAGCGGCTACGGCGGCAGCCTGGAGCTAGCAACACATATGTATTGCGCTAACAGGCAGCTGCTCTCCCTTTGGGAGGCATGAAGGTTGATCAATGAGTTCAATCTTGCTAGAGTTCGAATCTCATTCCGGGCGCCATTCTTGTCTGTTTCAGCATGACATTATCTTCTGGAAGATCTCACTAATTAGCGGCCAGAGCCTTTGCTGAACTGCGAGATTTCGCCAACAATATTACCCTCCATCATAGCTCGAACTCGTTCTGAATCATGCGAATGGCCTAATACCCATGCGAGTTTGACGAGTGCCGCTTCCGAAGTCATGTCATATGCGCTAATGGCTCCAACCTCAGCTGCAGCAAGACCAACATCATACGTTGTCAAGTCAGCTTGGCCAAAGGCACACTGAGAACTGATAACAACAAAGCAGCCCTGATTAATGGCCTTCTGAATTACGCCTGTCATGGAGTTTTCTTCAATAGGTATATTCCCTGAACCAAACCCTTCTATGACAACTCCTTGATACCCCATATCAACGATCTTCTGAAGTATCTGGGATGGTATCCCTGGAAAGACTTTCAACAAGAATACCCTATCATCAAGGCGGGTGTCGAATCGTGGAACCAAGTTGTGACGTTTCTTTCTGGTTTCATAGAGAACAATTTCACCTGCCAGAACCCCAAGTGGGATTGGGTCCACCGAATCGAATGCATCATAGGAGTTGACTCGAAGCTTCTTTGCCCTTGTGGCTCTATGAATCTCTCCATTGAAGACAATGCAAGTCTCACCAATGTCGCCAAATGCTGCTAGTCTTAGGGCATCCAGCAGATTTCTAGGCCCATCACTCCAAGGCACAGTAGCCGGAATCTGAGCTCCTGTAAAGACGATAGGCTTCCCGAAAGATTGGACCATAAAACTGACTGCTGCCGCAGAATAGACCATTGTGTCGGTGCCATGTGTTATGACAATCCCCTGAATCTCCGGGATCTCATCATTAACATCCTTAATTGCACTAGCAATGTCCTGCCAGTGATGAGGCTGGGCATTTGCGGAGTCCATTTGGAATAGCTCTCTTCGGACCACTTCAATCTGGCCCATTTGCTTTGGTAATCCCTCAAGAACAGCATCAACAGAGAGACCGGGGCGCAGAGCATGAGTAGTAGCGTCATAGACGCTTGAGATTGTCCCACCGGTAGTGATTAGGCATACCTTGGCACGTTCTGATGTGGACATATTAAAGCCTCAAACTGGAAGAACAAACAGGATTTATTGCTATTGTGTTAGCTATTGGTAAAGAAGGCGCTTTTCGAATGTACGACCTCATTGTGGTGGGTTCTGGCCCCGCAGGATCAACGTGTGCCAGAAAAGCGGCACTACAGGGTGTTAAGGTACTCCTGATAGAGAAAGAGAGTCATCCACGCACAAAACCTTGCGGAGGCGCTCTAAGCCCGAGAGCCCATAGCATTCTGGATTTCGATATCGATGATGTAATTGAAACGAGGATACATGGAGCTTTCTTCTACTCGCCAAGTGGGAAGAGGCTGGAGTTCTATAGAAGCGACATCACCGGCAGCCTTGTTGACCGTGCCAGATTCGACGCTCTACTTGTGGACAAGGCAAGAGAAGCGGGTGTCGAGACAATAGGAAATTCCAGAGTGGTTGCGGTTGAACAGACGAGAAAAGGAGTCAGGGTTCTCACTCGAGGGGACTCTCATCGCTGTAATCTTCTGGTTGGCGCTGACGGTGTTAATAGCACAGTAGCCAAAGCCACAGGCATCCGACAGACTTGGCCAGCAGAAAGGGTAGCGCTTTGCATAAGTACAGAGGCTTTGGTAGACTCGAAGGCGATAGCAAGAACTATGTCAATTGCCTCTTCACGCAATGGCCTTGGTATTGAGTTGTTCTTCGGTAGAGTCGGGTGTGGATATGCTTGGTGCTTCCCTAAGAAACGGTCCTTAAACATTGGAATAGGAACCCCACTTGACCAAGCAGGAAGACTAAAAGAGGCTTGGAAGGCTTTTGTGATGTTTCTTGAAGCTAAGAAAGAACTTGAGCTTGATGTTTCATCGGCACAAGCATTCAAGGTCCCGATTGGAGGGATAAAGGAGCGACTTACTAGCAGGCGGACGATGTTGGTGGGAGATGCAGCGGGACTGGCTTCGCCCATAACAGGGGAAGGGATATACTATGCCTTAGAATCAGGAAGATTGGCGGCTAGCCTTGCCACAAAGGCTGTGAGGCAGAAGAATCCTCTTCTCGTCAGAATGTACGATCAGCATATCCAGAAACTAGTTGTTAACGAACTTAGAGCAGCAAGACTTCTTGCAGGGGTGTTCTACCGGTCTCCGAGGAATATTGAATTGATATGGGAAACATGCAATAAAGACTCACAGATGAAGGATTACATACTCGATTTGATCATAGGTATCAAGTCCCCAGTAGAACTGGGCAAATCAATGGCAAAAAGGCTCGTTGTAAAACACCCAACTAAAGCAATAAGGTTGGGACTCTAGATCTTGAATTTCTAATGCTTGGTGTGTTGCAATACTTCGCTTGAACCATCAAGAGCGAGGCGAATTCGCATTAGGTCTTGGCCTAAGATGCAGTTTGAAAACACCTCTTTAGCCTCCATAAAGATTGGCTGGCCATTTCCGTAACGTGGACTGTAGTGGGTCAACACGAGAAGGCCTGCTTGACTCTCCTTGGCAAGCAATGCTGCATCGGCTGCTGTCATATGTCCTCGTTCGTGCGCAAGGTCTGAATGCTCTCGCGTATACATAGCTTCGCTGATGAGGACATTGGCATTCTTGGCTGCATCACGAAGCGACTGACACGGACGAGTGTCGCCAGAGTACACAATACGGAGAGGGCTTGGTTTTGGGCCGGTAACATCTTCCGGATTTATTAGTGTTCCATCGGGTAGCCTCACGCTTTCGCCCGAAGAGAGTTTGCCCCAGAGAGGACCTTTTGGAATACCCTTTTGCTGTGCCTTGTCTGGTAAGAATTCACCTGTTGGTCTCTCGTATGTGACTTCATACCCAAGCGCAAAACCGCGATGGTCCACTTCAAAAGCCCTTACGAAAAGGCCGTCTGCATTGAATACAGACTGTCCCTTCTTAATGCCATACACTGTTGTCTTAAAGATCGTCCCAAGATTGATCGTTTCTTGATTGACCTTTACATAGTCGATTAACTCCACTGGACCAAAGATGTCGAGTGGTTTCATCCTTCCAAGAAGAGAAAACCGTAAGAGGAGACCACCAAGTCCAAGCAAATGGTCTGCATGATTGTGACTGATGAAAATAGCCATCTTCCTATTGAGGCCAAGATTAGCTCTTTCATATTGCCTTTGGCAGTCTTCTCCGCAATCGAAGAGAAGATTCCAGCCCTCAAAGCAAACTGCAATAGCAGGATGATTCCTGCCATCAGTGGGAATGCTTCCTCCTGTTCCTAGAAGAATTATATCAATCACAGAATTATGCCACCAGTGCGTATTACCTGAGTCAAAAATGAAGATATGAGTTATGCCCTTAAACATCAAACTAGATCTACCGGAATGGAACGCCCTTCACACTCACGTCGCACAATCTCATACGTCCGAGCATCGAGAAGATCCCCCTTATTCCATTTCCATTGCATCTCCTTTCTATTGAACATGAAGGATGTCGCAAGCTGAACTTCGGATCCTGCCGATATGCTGTAAGCGGCATAATCATCGACTCGGGACATGGAGGAGTTTAGTGCTTTTAACAGACTGTCTGTGGTCCCGAGAGGAATAGCAGCAAAAAGAAGCACCTTCCTTTCATGAGTCTCTATGTTTTCGAGTCTTGTTGTATACGTCACTGGAAGCTGAGACCAAGCCCTGAGAATGCTTCCCGCACAATTTGGACTTGTTATGACAAGTACGCGATCCTTAAGTTGAGGAATTCTGATACGACAGCGAGGCATAATCACATTTTTTTCTAGGATTTGGCTTCGCCGTCTGAAAGCTGTGCTTTCTGAAATGCCTGTTGCTTCCACAATCTCGCTTGCTGTCGCATCGTAGTTCTCAATCAATGTATCCAGAATACGGAGGTCGACAGGAGTGAGGTGCATGACTTCCTCTTTTCCGCGGAGCTGTTCGCCTATAACCAGATCCTCATCCTCCCTTCTGAGCTGCATCTTCCAGTGAAAGAGGTCCAGATTCCATTCACCTCTTCTATCGCAGTACTTGCCGTTGAACATCAGTTGCCCCCGATAAATATACCAACATGAGGCCCTGAAAGAAGTTCCACGTAATGAGCGGATGATATTTTGAATGTCATCAATGTATCTTATTGGCATTGAAGCAACCTGAAACACCATCGGGTTTGGGCCATCTACGAAAAGCGTTTTTGTGATATACGGGCTAGATACAACCAGCTTTGGTGCTTCTAGGATTATCAAAATCTGCTGAAGTCCCATCTTCTCAAAGTTGAGAAGTCCCTCTTTTGCCAGAACACCAGCAAGACGCAATCTTTGAATTGCACGGCGCGTCTGAGAATAGGTCAGACTCATGCTCCTAGCAAGGTTTCTCAGGTCCTCTCTGGGATGTTCTACACTCCCCTTCAGCACCGTCAATTCTGTGGGACTGAACTTGGAAACATTCGCGCACCACAAGTCTTCAATCAGGGTCCACAAGTCCCTCTGAGTAATGACATCAATGCCGCCTAAAGCGAGAACTTCTACAATCCTAGTCTTCAGAGATGCATGAAGACTACCCTTATGGCTTGCGACTATCTGCCCCAATCGTTCAATTTCAGGTCCGGGCTGGAAGAGATCTATTTCTACATCATCTTCAAGATTTCTGATTGTTTTCATGAGAGCCCTAGCGCTGGGAGACAAGACTGACCCCCAATTCGGCTCATGATTGCCTGACATATCCTCGCCATCCTGTTGCAAAAACAATAGCTTCACTTCCAAGTAGCTTCGTAATACCAAGGACTAAGTCCTATGTCTTGGATAAAAGCTCCTAGAGTGGGGAAGACTCATTCCACATCGATGAGAAGTAGGCTTGTGCCATGGCAGCAAAGACGGCATGAGATGAGAACACACCAATGTATTCCTCTTCACTTTCTCCTGCGGCGAGCATAATCAATGTCTGTCTACCATCAACAACAATACCAACGCCAAATACACGTTCTCGGGTGCGAATCTCAAAAATTTTAGGAATTACTTCAAGCAAATCAGGGTCTACGCTCGAGGTCAGTATCTTGACCTTTGAAGCCTTTACGTCGAGGAATCTATCAATTATGGGGAGAAAGTCAGAAGTTTTTGTTGATAGACCCGGCAGCGTCACAATGATTTCTTCTCTTGCAGCATCCAGCATTTCCAGAGCTTTTGCTAGAATTGCAGCACGTCCATGGAGAAGCCATACATCACGGGTCGTTGCGCCAGTTTCCTTTTCGAAAAGCGGCTGTAATTCATCTGTGACAACTTTGCTTGCAGTATCTATCTTCTCTTCCCAGCTCAGACGGACAAGACGAACAACCTCACCGGGAGCCTTTGCTCTGTAAATTGTTGGTCGCCCCTTTTGAATCTGAATGAATCCTTTCTCTTCTAGTCTTCCAAGGACATCATATATACGCGAATATGGAACACTTGATTTTGCACTAATCTCTGAAGCAGGAAGAGGGCCGTATTCAACGACAGCCAGGTAGGCAGAGGTCTCGTATTCAGTTAAGCCCAGCTCCTTTAGTGCTTTCAGGGCTCTATCACTTATAGTCATTTTAACCACTATCAGTGGTAAATGCAAATTGGTTTTAAAAGTGATGTTCAGCTTATTATTCTACGTACCAGTCAAGGAACTTTCGGAATGCTTGGCTCCTATGAGAGATAGCGATTTTCTCATCAAGGGATAGCTCTGCGTAAGTTCGGGTTTCATTCTCAGGAATGAAGATTGGGTCGTAGCCGAACCCGCCCTTACCGGTGGCGGATGCTGCAATGTCCCCGTACATTGTGCCAATGAAATAGCGTGAAATGCGTCCATTGCAGTAGCCCACGCTGGTATCAAACCGTGCGTCACGGTCAGTCGCGTCTTCCATTAATCGCAAAATTCCCTCAACTCCTATTGTTTCAAGAACATAAGCAGCATAAGCACCAGGAAACTCATTGAGATGCTCGATGTATAGACCTGTGTCATCAACTACGACTGGACGTTTCAATGTATCAAATGCTCTAATGGCTGCTTCTAAGGCTACGTATCCTACGCTTTGTGAACGAATCTCATGCTTCTGTAGATTGGTAGTTTCGAATGGTACGTCATATTCTTCGAAAATTGGTGCTAATTCCGCAATCTTATTCTCGTTTTGTGTTACCAGCGTCACTTTGTCCTTTGACATAACTCAATACCTCCTTCAGAACCTTGTAAGAACTTCTTGTCTTCTCCAGGTCAAACATACCTGTTGAGTTCCATAGAATAATGTGATCTAATCCTTCATGTACGTATTTCTCAAGAAGAGAGATTATATCTTCTGTTCCACCAGACATATAGAACTCATTTAGGACTTCGGGTGGAACAGACTCTATTGCGTTCAAGATCTCTTCTCGTTTATGGCGCATTGGAATATAGTCACGCAGCGAATAGAAATCGTCGCCAAAAGGATGCTCATATCCTAGTCTCTTCCATTCACTTGATGGGTAGAGCAAAGCAAGAGCCTTGGCAAGAGGCGTCTGCTTCATCTTGTCGCACGCGTCAATGTCTTCATCCAAGATGCACCAATTCCATAACGCTGCAGTAAAAGAGACATTGCGGTCTATCCTCCTTTTGTGCGCAAGTATAGCCTTCAGCTTTTCGCCATAATCAAGCGGTCTGAGTAGAGTTGGAAGCCAGCCATCTCCAAACTCTGCAGCGATTTCAAGCATTTTGGGACCATGAGCTGCTATCCAGACTGGAGGAGGATGGCCCGGACGAACAGGACGTAATGACATAACCGCATCCTTCAGCTTCCAGTACCGTCCCTCGAAACTGAATGGCTCGTGCGAGTTCCATACTCTTCTGATTATTTGAAGTGCTTCTTTTAGCTTTCCAACCTGGCCGTGATAACTCAAGCCGTAAGGCTCAATGTTTTCAATTTCTCCTGCGCCTATGCCAAGAATTGCACGACCGTTACTGATGTGGTCCAGTGTAAGAAAGGCCTGCGCCAATAGGATAGGATGACGCCGTATTGGCTCGGTCACGCTAGATAACAGCTTTACTCTCTCGGTCACTGAGGCACAGGCTGCCATGATTGTCGTCAGCTCATAGTACGTATGAGGTGACTGTTGAAGAAGAGCGAGAGGTGTAATGTCTGTGGTCCATATGCTTTCAGGAACAAACCCTGCAAAATGGTCAGGAAAAGCCATGCTGTCATAGCCCAGGAAATCGATTAGTTGAGCATTCTTGAGGACTCTTTCATATGGAGGAAGGAACGGTCCGGGAGCCCCAATCTCTAACTCGGCCAATTTGCTCATTACTCGCACTTCTCAGACAAAGTGATAAGAGCCTGTTTGACCTTTTCGAAGTCCTCCAGACGCATGAACTCATCAAGTCCATGATAGTTGTTGTCATCAGCCAAGGTTCCGTAACAGGCAGTGGGTATTCCTACCTCGGTGAAAAAGTGCCCATCATTTCCACCAAGGTCTGCGGCAATGGGTATGTCAGGCCCGGCAGCTTTTTTCACTGCTTCGTGAAATTCCTGGATGAATTTGTTCTTGGGATCTGATCCCCATCCATGAACATTCATCTTGAACGTGACTTCTGCATCCACACCGGTTTCCTGCTTGGCGCGTTCGAGGAACTCCTCAATCTCCTTCATTACATCTTTCGGATCTTCTTCCGGTATTAAGCGGCAATCGAAAGTGATCTCCGCTTTGCCGGGAATGATATTGCTCTTGCTACCAGATTGATACATCGTCATTGAGAATCTACCCCAAAGGTTCTGGTGAGGAGATCCAGGAGGCGCCGGATAATTGGATGTCACTTTTCTGCGCAGATCAACATAGTCCAACATGGCTGAAAGGAGTGGAAGCGAAAGGTGAATTGCATTTGTAAAGGCAAAGGGATATCCGGCATGGCCCTGCTTTCCATACACTATTATTGTTCCAGATACAACTCCGCTGGCACCTATGCTAACATAATCGGGCGATGAATCAATGACTAATCCGACATCGCCCCGAATTCTAGGCGGCCCATTTATTAGATAGTCTATGCCCCATCCTCCTCCAATCTCCTCATTAGGCGAAATGAGAAGCTTCCAATTGATGTTGGAGGAATTGCGTTTCAGTAATTCCTTGGCCGCGCTGACACATGCCACAATATTGCCTTTATTGTCAGACGCGCCACGCCCGTAGGCCTTTCCTTCTTCTATTGTAAGTTTGAAAGGCGGCTTCTTCCATGCATCAGTATCACCAGCTGGTACAACATCATAATGAGTACAGAGAAGCGCCGTGGTCTTTGCACCTGCATCAAGTGTGGCAACAATGTTTGGTTGGGGTTTTCCATCATGTCTTGAATCGAATACCTCAACCTTGAGTCCGGCTTCTTCACAATACTCCCTGATAATCTCTGCACATTCTTCGTAGTTCTTCTTCTCATCACTGTTGGTGTCAAGTTCAACTATTTTCCTTAAGAAGGATTCCTCCCATGCATCCATAGAAATTCAATTCTCCAGATTTGGCGCTGAAATAAAGGGGTCTCTGGTAGATTAGTATTCCGGCGGACTCTATTTTTGGCAGGCTTGACAGTAGTTCGTTTTGAATCGATTGGCCGTGATTTCGGAAATACGCCCTCCGCATAATGGACACATCTTCCCACCTCGACCGTGAACCATCAAGAAGTCGCGCGTTTCCTTGGCAATTTCATTTATTCCTCGCCGAGAGAGAAGCTCTAGGATTCGTCGAAGCACTTTCTGCATTGCATGAAAAAGGCGCTCGATTTCCTCATCAGAGAGAGAAGAGCGTTTTCGAAAAGGGAGGATTCCTGCATAGAGAAGTATCTCATCGGCATACGCATTACCAATTCCTTTGACGAAATTCTGATTCTGTAACACATTCTTAATCTGCCCATTGTGCCGCCTGATTCTCGCTTTGAACTCGTCTAATGTGATTACTGGATCAAGCGCAGATGGACCGCGATTCAAGAATCCAGCAACAGATTGATACTCGCCATTTGGAATCCGATATACCCTACTCATCCTTTTTCGATCGCTGTACCAGAGAGTATAATCCTTTGTTTTGATGAATAGAATGTCTGATTTCGATGAGCGCTTTTCCCGTTTGGCTACAAGATGAAATCGGCCTGTTAGCATTGGGTTGATTACAATAGTGGACTCTTTCATCTCACCTATCAGAAACTTCCCATCTGCTCTGAATTCTTGAAACACCTCGCCATCAAAACCTGATAGAAACTTCTCCACAGGCAATCCATGAATAACAAGATGGTCAAGGACTCTTACTTCGAGAATACTCTCTCCTTGAAGTCTTTCAGTGAGCTTCGACGCAATGTTCTCTAGTTCGGGTAATTCTGGCATAGTGTTCAACCCATGGAAATGACTCGATCTGCAAAAGGATATAGACGCAAGCAGAATTTAAGGCTCATTGCGTTACAGAAACGACCAAGGAGAATACCATCATGACAAGGGATGTCGTCGTGTATCATGTTCAAAAGGGGAAGCTTGTACGAACCCCAAATCGAGGGACCTTTGGAAGAGGCGATTGCTATCTCGTAGATGCGGGCTTGAATCTGTATATCTGGATAGGACCTAAGTCAAGCGTGGATGAGAAATTCCTGACGGCTGCTGAGGCGGTCTTCAAGGACACTGCACGCAAGGGGAACGCTAGAATATCCCACATCGATGGCGGACAGGAACCTGATGATTTCAAGAATCTCTTTGAGGACTTCCAACTGACTGATGAAGACACTGAAGGAATTCTGAAGAGAGTACATCTTGAAAAACACGAATACAAGTTGTGGCGTGTGCACAGAGAAGGTGACGAAACCTTCTTCCAAGAAGTGCCTCTCGACAGAGATTATCTGAGCAGTGATGACGTATATGTTCTTGACACATGGGAAGACATCTATGTATGGCGCGGAAGTGCAGCCAGTGCACGAGAGAAGTTCGATGCGACAATTCTCGCACGACGATATGACGCTGAACGGGTGGGGACCCAAGACATTGAACTAATCGAGCAAGGATTTGAACCTGAAGAATTCTGGAACTTCTTCGAATAAGATTAGTTTAAACCAACCTGTAGTGACCATTGCGTGGCTCGTAGAGAGCGCCGCTATCCTTCATAGCAAGTAGTTCTCTTGCGGCCACATGACGTTCAACGCCGGCTTCGGCAGCAATCTCCTCAAGAGTTGGTCCTAGGTCCCCTTTTTTGCCTGTGTCGAGCTTCCGAAGTGCACGGAGAATCTTTGTGTTGAATTTGTGAATTGGACGGTCCTTCCCCCATGCCGCATCCAGCCCGTTTTGCAGTTCTGTAAGTTCGATAAACTCCTTAAGAGCAGGCTCAAGTATATGACTCCAAGAGCGCTTCACATCCTTAGCAGTAATCTTATCGTTCCACCAACCTCTGGCACTTGACTGCGCAAGACGAATTGTGCTCAAGGGACGTCCCTTGATATCAGCATCGAGGAGGTGCCCTCTTGCTAATGATGCATCATCGAGGGCAAAGCTTTCCTTTAGGTCCTCTAGACCAGCAAGGACATACTTTGTCCCTGCATCAATTGTGCGCTGAGAGATCTTTGGGAAAAGCATTTGGTAGGTGATAGAAGACTTGAGGACTGGCAATTGAAGATGAGCAGGGTTTTTCATTTCTACCCAGAAATCCTCATGGGCTAGAGCAAGTGGAATATCTGGGAGAGAAGACGTAGTTGAATCTGTCAGCACACCCAAAGATACCTCTCTAAATCCTCTTGGATCAAAACGCTTGAGACAAAGCGCTTCAGCTGTCTGCCTACGAAGCTGACCAATTGAAAGTCGCCACATCCTTGGTGTCAAGACAGAAATCCCACGAACATTATGTTTAGCATTCCATCGACCTCTGAGAGTCGGAGGGAGAATTCCGCGTATGAAAGAAAGAAGTCGTTTGACTTGTGAGTTTGAAGCTATTGCCTGAATTCCTGCAGATAAGCCTCCTACATTGTCTTGAAGAGGAGGACTTGACATAAATAAACGTGCAAAGACGCGTTTGCTGGCCTCGGCCATTCCAACATTCTCAAACAGCAATGCCGAGAAATTCCTGAGATTCATTGGAGGTTCGATATTGTCTAAGTAGTCCTCGGGTAAAGTGGAGTGCTCATCCACGTAGAGAACTCGTATATCAGGGCTTTTAGGTGTCCCAGCCGGTCTTGTTGTAACGAAGCGTCCTGAAATCTCCACAAAAGAACCGTCAGGTGGTGGTTCTGTATCAGAAGAAAAGAGAGCGAATTCACCCTCAAGCAACCAAGGACTTGGAGTAATCAGAATCATTCTTGTGTCTTGAGTAAGATGGACAAATCCCTGAATTTGATATTTGGTGCCAGAGAACCGAGACTTGAAATTCTGATGCTGTTTTATCTCCCAAGCTGCCAGCTGGGCACCAAATTGTCGATCAAATACATCACTCGGAGCAACGGCATCAGCCAGACGGTCATGTCCCAGAGAATGGCGTTTGAAGAAATCTTCGCTACTCGTTTTCATCACCCGAAGTCTTAGTTGGAATACTGGTATGAGAATCAAACGCGCTTCCGGGATTGGATTTCAATCTTATGTATTCCTGATATGCACGAGGGTGCTGACTTGCTAGCTCCTGAGCCGATGGCAAGCGTTCTCCATACGGTTGATAGCTTTCCCCTATCTGCACACGGTCCAGTTCAAGTTCTATTATGCGTCTTAGTTCCTTATTGATTTCGAAACCGATGAAATGTCGAAAATTCGCTTTGCATGCCACAGCAGTTGTTCCGTTTCCCATAAAGGGATCAAGGACCAAATCGCCGGGTTTCGAGGAGTAGTCGATACATTTCGCCACGACATCAAGTGGCAGTTTTGTTCCGTTCTTAGCCTCACCAAAGCGATATTTTCTTCTTACAATCCACACATCTTTCGGGTAATGCTCAACCTTGTTGAAGAAGTAGTTCTTCGAGTCTTTCACGAGAAGGAGAATATGATAGTGACTGGTCACAAACCTCCTCTTTGTAAAGACCCCAAAGTTGTAATGCCAGACGATATGGTTCAGTGTGTGTAAGCTTGCTTCACGAACTGCACGTAGCACAGATTCTAGATTCGTCCAGCCTGAGAAGATGTAAACTGAACCATCAGGTTTGAGTATTCGCTCGACTTGTTTCGCCCATGACCTTGTGAATTCATCATATGATTCATGAACTTCTTTGTAGTTTTCAACAACAAGGGTTTCATCACGATTATATACACTGCTTTTTCCATCGAAATCGATTCCGAATGGAGGATCTGCAACTATGAGGTTTATCGTTTCATCAGGAATTCTGCTCATTCCGCTGATGCAATCCTCGTAGTAGACATGGTCTATCTTCAGGGCGTCTAGACCATGTGATGCATTCTCATAGAGCCGTTGTGCTTCTGGTTTAGACCAGTCCGAGTCAGGTCTAAAGAAGAACTCTGCAAGATGAGGGATGTACCTCCTCTTTTCACGTTCGGAAGAAAACGCCTTGCACTTTCCAATCTTGCTCTCCACAGCCATTGCTCCTGACTAATACTAGTTCAATGGATTCCCTCTTAAAACATATGCAAAGGACGTCTTGATCAGGTTTCATAGAAGGTCTGATGGATCAACTCCTCGTGATATTGCCTTTCGCGTCATCCAATCCATGAGTTTCTCTGGTCGGTTCCCTCTTTCATCCTGATTTCGGAGATGAAGGCTCAACGCGCCCTTGGGACAGGCCAAGGTGCATACTCCGCAGCCCACACATCGTGCCAAATCAACAACGCAAGTATTTTCAGGAATGCTCAAGGCTTTGAACTGGCATCTTTCAATGCATGCCTCGCAGGCAATGCAAAGGTTACTATTAACGTGAGCGAAGTAGTCAGACTTGACGAATGCGTACGGCTGATTCAATTTGGTGAGGCCTTTTAGAACAGCACAGCAGCAAGTACAGCAATTGCAGATGTAGTTGTGTCCTTTCTGAATGTTCATTGAACAATGGACTAAACCAGACTCCTCGGCGCATTGGAGAATCTCAAGTGCTTCCTCTTGAGTTACAGGTCGGGTTAGCTCATCATTGTCATAGGCATGCTCCTTTTTGGGTGCAATCATTATGCAGACAGTGGAAGGATACTTGCATTCATTGCCTAGGAGAGCCTGCTGCTTCTTGCAAATGCATTCTCGAACACCCCAAGACTTCGCATTCTTTATCATATCTTCAGCAACTTGGTATGAGTAGATCTCCAATTCGGTAGACACAGCACGATTTACCGGGATCACTTGAAATATAGGAGGTTCTGTATCGAAAAGACCAGCTCCACACCCCTTTTCGAAGTATTCCTCAACAAGCAGGGCAAACTCCGCATCCATTCTGCCGAGCTGTTCTTCGTATATTCCCACAGCAAATGGCATAAGCGCATATCTTCGACCTGTGCTCGAGTCCCAGCCGCGTATCTGCCCCTTCTCAGCCATTGTTTCAAGTAGAGGCAGGAGATCTTCCTGACATAGTTGAAGACGCTCAGTCATCTCGTCAATGGTTTCGCCTGAGAGGCGCATCTTTGTAGCCAGCTCAGCTTCCTCAGGCGTGAAAATCCACTCAAGTAACCGCAAGTGAGTGCCATCCTTCACTGGAGTGAAACCGTTCGGGATTGTATCAAGAATCTTGGCAAGGCGCTCATAGACATCGTTGCTCATTCTTTGGCCTCCATGTGACTACGAGGAACAACTTGGAAGAATGTCCAAGGGAGTGAGGTCAGAGTTTATAATCTCCACTGTTTCATAGCGGCTTTTCGCTTTACCTAACAACACGTGAATGAAACTCATCTGGAAACTGAAATAATCGGATTGGCAGTGTTGAATGCCTTGCTTTGTACACCAATGGAATAAGAAAAACCAACATGCAAATTATGGCGAAAAATAAGGTATATCAAACATCGAACAGGTTGTCACGATCTGCTTGGTTGTATGCATTTTTTGCATCATCTCGGTCATCCATTCTGATGAGAAAATCTCCGATTGTTTCCAAGCCTCAGAGTAATCCGAGCGTATGCTAATTGCGGTGCTTAGAGCTGAATGAGCATGTTCAAAATCCCCAATCCTGATTAAGAGCTGCCCATAGTAAGTCCATCCTTGGTAGTCCCCCTGTCTCCATCTTAAGACATATCCCATAGAGCCGACCAGAAGAGATGGGAAGATTAGCGGCAATGTCAAGATAGCTGAGATTATGCCTATAACGACAATGAAACTCACAATCATGGGATTTTTACACTGTACTTGCTCTTCTAATCCTTATCTTCTATATTTTTGGGAAATCGAAAAGAAAAAGAACTTAGCTAGCTTTTAATGGACCCCTTAGACCCTCGATTGACCGTCCAAAAAAGAGATGAAAAAGTTGCGTCATATGGTGTAACTAAATAAATCGAGAGTACCGAACTACTTCTTTAATAGGAGCGGCCCGTAAGCGTTGAGTGCAGATGCATATCTTGGAGGAATAGACTATTGGAACAAGTTGTCATTCCTAGTTGGCTTCGCACGATTGATATTCTCGTGGGAGCTTTGTCCATCGCTTTGTGCGGATTCGTTCTGCTTGGACTTTTGCCTTCCAGTATTGCGATTCTGATTCTTCTGACTATTGCATTGTTCATGGTCGGACTTGCACGATTTGCTAGAGCAGCAGCAGTGAAGGCGAAGGGCATATACCGCCGCGTGGTTAATTTGATAGCGGGTTCTATCGGAATAGGAGCGGCAGCTCTGGTTGCTTTCGATGTGGAACTTCCTGAAGGAATCTTGTTACTGATACTTGGTATTGCATGGATGATTATGGGAATAGCTAGGATACTGATTGGGGCACTTGAGAAAGATGTCGCAATGTGGGCTAGAATACTCCAGATTGTCGTGGGGTTGGCAACCATTACATTGACGTCTATTGTGATCCTAATTACACCACCCGAATTCTCAGCTGTAGTGCTGTTTTTGTCAATAGCGGTCATTGTGAATGGTTTTGCAAGAGCATCACGAGGTTACGTAGGCATCTAGTAGTCCGCAACTTGAAGAAAAATGTAGAAGGTTGAAGTTGCATTTCCCCTCCCAAGAAAAATCGTGGAAAGAAACGCTGATCTTCATCCTTATTCCTTGCTTGGGGTTATATTCCTTAGCTTCTCATCAACAACTGATGGAGCCACGACAAAGGAGATTCCAAAACCATCACGACCAAGCTCATCTGCTCTAAGAAGAAAGGGCGATGGTTTTCCCGGGATGGCATAGACCAGTACATCTCCAAGGTTACGTTCTAGATAGTCTTGTACCGCTCCAAACCACTTCGGGAACAATTCGTATTCTAACTTTGGATGACATAGAAGGGGTATCTGCTTGAGACTCCCGTCTTTGTTCGCATATTCTCGTTTCGATATGCTGAATCCATCGGAATCGAGAAGAGAATATTCTTCAAACACCTTTATGTCATTTCCAAGATGGAGAATTCCAATGATTCGATTCTCATCCATGATCATATCAAATCCGTGAAAATCGATTGCTGCCTTCTCCATCTTGATTCCAGTTTCGTCTTCAAATTGCTCTGCATAGCTAAGTACGTTCATTATATCACCGCTAAGAGACCGCTGCAGTTCCTGCCACCGATCTTCGGTGTCCTCTACAAAGCGAAGAATTTCTTGCCCATTATCAGTGAGTCTGTATATGGAGCCGTCCTTCCTGATGATTTCGGTTTTCAGTAGGAAGTTGATATGGTAATTTAAGTTCCCTGTGCTATTCAATGGTTGAATATAGTCAACCGAGTCCATGAGATCGCTGTATGCTGCCTTCCTGGCTGCTGCCAATCTACGAATTATGGTCAAACGCGTGGAATTTGCTACCAATGAGAGAATGTCCTTCTTCTTCAAGAGACCACCACAACCATGCGTGCAGAGTTAGTATATAGTGATACTTGACCATGAGTTAGTCATGCTGGTTCCTGATAAAACCATGCAATCCGAAATTCAGCGATAACGATCAGAGGTCCCAATTTAGACTATATATTCCTAAGGCGTCATCCCGCCTTGCTTCAAGTGACGCCTTTATGAAGCTTTGTTCGTTTCTACTGGAAGCAGTACAGGATTTTGCTGATTGATGATCCGAGTAGTTTCCAAGAGTCTTGATAAAGAGGACTGCAACGCACTTGCAAGAATCAC
>RDOC01000001.1:422629-471486 GCA_011364985.1 Candidatus Thorarchaeota archaeon
CCGTTTCCTCTAGAAAGAACACCCCGCTTGAAACTTCAGCAGGAATTGATGTGGTGTCAAATGAAATCGAGAAAATTGCCACAGATGACAGCACTAAGATACTAACGGCATTGGATGACGAGAGCAATATGGTTGTTTGGATTAGCTACTATATTGGTTTTCCACTCATGGCCTTCATTGAGGGTTTTATGCCAGTAGTGGATGAAGATTGTGATTCAGAAGAAATAGCAATGACCCTAATTGAAAAGGCATCACCGATTTTGGAAAAAAAGGGACAGGTAGTCGGATTTGCCATCACTCGGTTGACAAACAATAAGGCAGAGATTGGCCCAGTTGGATTAGTTCCCGAGGAACGAGGAAAGGGACTAGCTAATTATCTCTTTGTGAATGCTCTTGAAGGCGTGAAAGATGCCGGCATCAATACTGCATGCCTCGATGTGTCCATTGCCAATCACCCTGCCAGAAAACTGTACGAGAAGTACGGTTTCAAGAAAGCGTTTAGCAAGCAGTTCTACTACTGGACGTCCTAGAGGAGGATTTTGAGGTCTTTCCTTTCGTATAACACATATCTTCGATGTACCCACTTGGTGACTTTGGGATTTTGTTTACGGAACTCATCATTTTGGCATGTAAGCATGCCTTTTTCTCTCAACGCAAAATCTAAAAGCAAATGTTAGAAATATATAACGTTAGAAATATACAACACTGGTGAGAAGCATGCAAATCAATCTAGTCAACTATCTTGGGTTTCTAGGGTTTCTTGGTCTACTAGGATTCGTAACTGGCAATGTTGGTTTTTTGGGGTTTTTCGGGTTCTTCGGATTCCTAAGCATATTAGGAGGAAGGGGCTCTGATGAGCGAATTGAAAATAGCATAAATCGAGCATGCAGAAATGCCTATATTGTGATTACTATTACCATGGTTTCTTCGCTGGTCTATGTTGTATCCTTTGATGCTATTCAGGCGTTTCCTTTGGTTTTCGCACTGCTTTTCATAGTTAGTATAATGGCCTTTGTGTTTTCATTCATTGTCTACAATCGACGTGGAGATTGATTCATTTGATGACGACCAAGATGAAGAAGCTTCGTGAAGAGCATGGTTTGACACAGGAAGAGCTTGCTCGCATTGTAGGAGTGAGAAGAGAAACTATCATCTATCTGGAGAAGGGAAAATACAATCCCTCCCTCAAGCTAGCATACAAAGTTGCAAAGGCCTTGAAGAGCACAATAGAAGAGGTGTTTATTCTCAACAGTTGAGAAGCAGAGCGAAATCGCCAATCCCCTTGCCTTGTTGTAATGAATGATAATGAGCTTAATCGTCTCACCGAGGGGGAAGATACAGCTGTCAGCATCCAATGGATACTCCTTCATCTCGTAGAACACGAGGCGCTACATGTTGACCAAGACGCTTTGCTTAAGTGACTTCAGAGAAATGTGTGGATACAATGGAATCTGCATTTGCTGATATGCCAAGGAATAATAAACCTTTGAGATTTCTGGGTTCTAATGACGAATGAGTGCTCAGATATCACTGTCTGTGGCCAACGGCTTTGCACCCAATGTGATTATCACAAAGGAACGATTGTTGACGCAGCGAAGAGATTGCTTGAATTTGTGGAGAAATATCAATCACTTGGCCTCATAGTGAAGACGTCCACAGATTATGACTATGAGCAGTTCACGAAATTGACTCAATGGCTGGCAAGCCAAGACAAGCCCTGTAAGGGGTGCCGTCAAGGTGGAGGATGGTCATGGTGGCCAGATTGCCCCGTTCGAGATTGCTGTCTTTCGAAGGGTCTTGACTTCTGTTTTCAATGTGATGAATTCCCGTGTAATAAATTGCTTGAGGGTCCACTGATCGAAAGAAGAAAAAGAATCATCAGAGTAAATGAACAAATCAAATCTCTTGGAATGGATGAATGGCTTAAACGCCTTCATGAATTCTACCGTAAGCAATGAGTGTTGAAGATCAACAAAGCCATCTTGCAGTTGTTCCTCCATCTTGCTTCGTGAAGAAAGGGGACACGAGTCTCGCCATCTGTCATATTATGAGAGCTGTAAGTCTTGGATGTGCTTGTCGATGACTTCGGAACTTTGTTCTTCGAAGTTCTTTGAATAGGCAGTCACTCTAAAGAAACACTAATTACAAGGACTAATTACTCCCTGGGATTTCCAGTGAATGATAATCAAAACTGAAAACAGCATCAAATCAATTGTTTTTCGCCTTTAATCACAAAGTATCTCATATCCTAGCAATCTTCTTCACATCAAAGACGTGTGCAATAGATTCAATACATATTCCAGTTCTCATTAGAGTGATAGGGGTGCATGCATCAAGTGGGGACTATACTTGACTGATGAATCATACACCAAAGGAACAAACAGCAGCAAACTGGACCAGCTGAAGGAAGATGCCAATTCGAACGAAAAAGTGCTTTTCTTGCTAAATCGATACACAGGGCTGGCACCCTACTTCCACGAGTTTGTAATAGGAAACTTAGACCCCCAGATCCTGTCAGGATTTGTCAGTGCAATGTCCAGTTTCCTAGCCGAGTTCTTGGGGTTACAACAGCCAAGTTGGAAGACGACTTACGGTCCAGATTTGACGCTTATTGCAGAAGCAGGAGAATGGATGGTGGGTGTTCTTGCTGTCTCAGTAGAAACCACCGATCTCAGAAGTCGTCTAAGAAGGGTTGTCTACGAATTTGAAGAAACGTTCGGAGCTCTGCGTGACAGTGATGGCTTTGAAGGCACCGCATTCAACCAGTTTGACGAATACGTTATGAAAGCTTTCATGTCAGACAAAATTGCCCCTCAATCGCTTGTTGCAAGAAGGCCTAGATGGAAGGAATACATTCAGCCATCAAAGAGCCCGCAAGTGTCATTCACAACGAGAAAAATGCTGCTTGGTCTTGAAGAGGAAACTACAGCTTCCAACATAGCATATGAAAACTTCATGCCATTTAGAACGGCACGCGAGTACATACTCAAGGCCTGTTGGCAGAACTTGGTTAGCATCAAGTATGTTCCCACTCAAGAAGACATCTTGGATATAACTGAAGAGATTCTGACAATTGCTCTCGATGGGACCAATCCCTTAGGACTATCTTCTGCAGTGACACGACTGATTGGCCAGCTGAATGGACGTGATTCTCTATCCAGATTCATCAGCCAGATTCCAGCGGAGTCGCGGAACTCTCTTCTAAGAGAGCTTGCCGATCTCAACCTCTTAGGATATGTTCACAGAATCACCGTAGAACGTGAACTGGTTCTACTTGAGGAGTGCATAATCTCAAGATTCATGCAAGCATGTGCCGACATGATGGATGGGAAAGACCTTCATAGCATGATTGCTGAGACTATCGATGAAGCAGTAGACCACAAGCCTTGGCTATCGAGGACTACGTTGCTCGATGATCTTTCGATTACTTGTGCTTTACACGGGCAGATGTATCCAAGAGATTTGGACCAGATGTTTGATGCGCTAGAGTATTTCTTGAATAGGCTCATTGAGAGGATCAATCCTATGATTGGTCAAGATAATGTGGATGACCTGCTTCATTACGCACGAAAACACTGTCAGGAAGATTACATTCCCGGAATTGCTCGTAGTGTGCTCTAGCAATTTGCTGGCAGTGCTGGCACACATAAATGAAAAGCCAACCTAGCCTGAGTCACACATACGGTTTCGATTTCATTTCTTTCCTTCCAACTGACCCCAACTTCCAAACCGCTGTTGCCCTTAGAAGCATCTGTCGATGATGCCTGCCTCTATCCCTCGAACTTCTTGCATGAGAATCAGCATATTCCTGTTGTCAAAGTGTCTGGTTGTCTATTTCTGTCAAACTTTAAGAAGGAATTCTTTCACTAGTAATTGAACATAGAGGGGTTTCATAAAATGGCGATTCGGCTATTGTGCGATTCTTCGTCAGTAATGATTGCAATCATGAAACACCTCACAGATAGACGGAGGCATAATCTGTAAATGACCAATGAAATCCTAATCACTGAAGACCGAGCTGCTATGAGTCACTACCATAAGAACATATACTTGGGTTTCGTGTCTTGTATCCCAGATAGGTTAGTTTCTAGGAGTCTCTATAGAAGATACTTCGTCCCTCAGGTTCCCGTAGATAACTGCGGTAATGCGCTCATGGCGCCGCTACCTTTGCGCGCCGTCGAATCGGCATTGATTAATGGAGGATTCAGCAGAACCCAGATTTCAGTAGTGAGGTCAGACTTTTTGGAATCAAGAATCAACGAGGATACAAAGATCGTGGCTCTATCGAGTCATGATCCCCTCGGTCTGGGCCCAGCAACCACAACATGGTCTACAATCTTCGGAGGAATCCCACACAATAGATGGGAGTTCCTTGAGCTTCTCTCAACATTGATAAGACTTAGGCAGAAGTACGATTTCAAAGTCATATTAGGAGGAACAGGCTCTTGGCAACTTATACAAGACAATCTGTATGAGAAATGCAAGATAGACTATGTCTTCGTAGGTGAATCAGAGAATGTCATTCCTGAACTCTTCAAATCCATCATTGATGGATCCTATGATGGTGAATCTATAATTCGGGGTCAAGTCGTACGTCCTGAGAAGATTCCCCCTATTCTGGCACCGACTAACTGGGGACTGGTTGAAATCTCCAGAGGCTGCGGAAGGGGCTGCATGTACTGCTCTCCTACAGTATCCGGCAAACTACGAAGTTTACCGATTGACACGATTTTGAGAAGCGTTGCCGTTAACTTGCAAGCTCCATGGAACAGGTCAAAATCCATTTTGTTGCATTCTGAGGACTTCTTCAGATATGAATCGGCTGATAGAGAGTATAGGGTAAATGCAGATGCCATCTTTGGATTGTACGATTCTCTCTTTGAATTAGGAGCAAGGCAAATCTACATCACTCACGCATCATTTGCCAACTTTGTGAAGGATGAGGACTTCATTGTTGAGTTCACTAAATACCTGCGTAGTCATGGAATGACGAGCTATGGATGTCAACCAGGGCTTGAAACCGGTAGCACTCGTATGATGAAGGCTATGATGGCGGGGAAAATGAAACCCTATACATCAGAGCAATGGCCTTGGATTGTCCATGAGGCGTCAAGAATAATGGACCAGAATAACTGGTACCCTGTTGCAACCTTGATCATGGGACTGCCCGGTGAGAGTCATGAGGACATAGCAGCGACGTACCACCTAGTTGAAGATCTCCAATCCTACAAGGCATTATACATACCTCTCTTCTTTGTTCCAATGACGAAAACCCGCTTAGAAGGTAGGCAGCAGTTCATTTCGGAAAACATGAGCATGGAGCATTGGAGACTAATGGAACTGTGCTGGAAGCACAACCTTGAACACATCTATGACCTCTACAGAGTGGTTGACACCGAAAGCCCGCATGCTCTGAAGATATTCTTGAAGACTGCAGTAAGTGCGCTCAAAGCCCTTTTCAGCATAAAGAGAAGTGGAACCCTATCCAATAGCCCAAGAGCTCCAAGACTAGAAGACCTTGGACATACAAGTCCGTTGGAAATGACATCGCTAGACGAGGCTCGCTTTGCTGTCTAATTTTCACCTCAACGATTCAATATATGGCCCAGGTTGTTCACAACAACTCCAAAGAGGAGCAAGTGAAGGGTGGCTCCGTAGCCCGCCTTGGAGACTGCTGTAGCAGGTCTTAGACATACCTGCGGATGACCTCAGGTTCTTGCACTTCAAAGTTGAAATTCCTCTCAGTAAATCTAAAGTATAGGTGACCTATATTATTGAACCTAAGTTGAAAGATAGCGAATTCTGGGATGAAATGGAACAATACTATGATGAGAGGGCGTCAGAGTATGATCATGTCTATTCAGGGGAAGGCCCTGCATTTCCTGATCAAAACGCATACAAAAAGGATGCAAGGCAAATCAGTAGCATGGCAGAGAGATTCGGTAGAGGTAGTCTAGTTGATATTGCCTGTGGAACAGGGTTCTGGTTTCCCCATTATTCAGCCAACTGTGATCGGGTTACACTTCTTGACCAATCGAAGAATATGCTAGCGTGTTGCAGAAAAAGAGCTGAGAAAACTGGTCTTTCTGACAAGTGCACTTTCATTCTAGGTGACTTTTTTGAAGCAAAACTCCAAAGCGACTCATTTGATAGCGCAGTGGTTGGATTCCTTCTCAGCCACCTCAATCCCAATTATGAACTAATGCTATTTCAGATATTAAGTAGGATAATGAAACCTGATGCGGAACTTCTCATCATCGATTCTGCATGGAGTAAACAACGTAGCCTGCATCGTCAAAAGACAGGAATACAGAAACGAGTATTAAATGATGGAAGAGAGTTCTGCATTCCTAAAAGGTACTTCAGCAAGGAAGAAATCTACGAGTTGTTAAAGCGAAATGATTTTCGTATTTCCGAGCTCTACTTTGGTAATGCGTTTCTAGCAGTGATTGCAGTCAGATGACTGTTGTTTTTTCCGCTAGATTACTCTACTTGACAAGCTTTGCCATGTGTATTCTTGACCGCAATTGGACACCAAAAGCTGCGATGAGTGGCGAAGGAGGATATGTTATAGGGTATGTCTGTGAAGATACAGAAACCAGATCCCAATCGACCTTCTCAATGAATGTCACGAAGGCTGAATGGAATACTGTGTAAACCGTGACTCCCTCCTGCAAAGTGATATCGAAACTGGTATTGGACGGATGTGTGTTGCAGAAGGGCACTCCCTCCGACTTCACCTATTTCTTCCGCATCGCAACAACAGTAACGATGACAACAACTATGGCAATAGCCCCACCTGCCATCAAGAGCAACTCTGTGGGCAGTTCATCTGTGGTGGTTGTCGTTGTCGTAGTGGCACTCGTAGTCGTTGTTGTCGTCGTGACTATCCTCTCGACATTTGCGAAGAAGTCAATCTTCAGAGAGAAAGAGATATGGTCGTCAGCCACATACTCATTTAGTGTGAAGGGGCCTCCGGTTACAAAGGGATCATAACCAAGAACAGGATCATATCCATCTCCTGTGCTGGGGTTCACTGCATCAAGGGCTCCTTCTGGAAAGATGCTGATATAAGCAAACTCCACCAGCAGCCAGAAAGAGGGATCTTCCTCAACTTCTATCCATAACTGATATGTAGCAGGAACATGGACTGATACAGCAAGCGGATATTCGTCGCGATCCGTGGCTGCATAGAAAGTTTCGATACTGTCAGCGGCATCAAGGGCAGTGATAGGACTACCGTCGGACCATGTCATTCCCTCTCGAATGCTGAAATGTATTCGCGTACGACCTACTGGAACATCCCCGTTGTCATCATGGGTTTCCATCGTATACCCCGCAGCAAGCCAGGGGATTAGATTGCCATTCGTGTCAAGGTTCAAGAGTGGAAGCATGGTATGGCTCAGCACTCGCTTCTCTGCTCTGTCCGCCCGCCAGTAGGTGAAGGTACTTAGGTCTTCATCAATTCCAATCCGCAACGTCCCTCCAAACGGTCCTCCGGCAGTTGCTCGCAGTCTCGCGAGGTAGGTCCCCCATGGGAAGTGATATCCCCATGAAGATGTTGGGTCAGGGCGATATTCCTCGAAGCGGTCAGTCCTGAAAGCATATTTCTCTGTGGTACAGCCCACTGGTATGACAGGGCACTGCTCCAGTATTATCTCCTCCATTGATTTCACGACTGCACTGGCTTCCGCGAATGTTTCTGCTGATTCCAGCTCATCACATAACGAATCGTAGGTGGAATTGGTGAAATGCGGCCAGTTGTTCATAGAGAATCGTGAATCAAACTTCTTCAACTCCCTTCGTACATCATAGTACCAAGCGTATGTTAGAGAGTGGTGGAGAAAAGCGATGTCATAATCTGCTCCAGCCATCACCCGGGATCCTATGTCTTCGATTGGTGTGATTACGACGCTTCCATTTATTGAGATAGCATCCAAGGCATTGGCAAGAATCTGGGCGAAGTTTCCAAAGTAAATTCCTTGATCAGCAACCTCAATCAGGACAGTTAGTGTATCCCCATTTGGTGCCTCTCGATGAGCGTTTCCTGAAACATCATCAAATCCCTCTTCATCAAGGATATTATTGGCTAGGATAATGCTTTCGTCATAGTAGACACCTCCCAAGTCTTCCTCTGCGGAAAAGGGAAGTGATGCAGGGAGAAATGTGTCTTGATGCTGGTAGGGGGTGGCCAACCAGGGGTTTGTCATGGTTGCTGCTGCTGCTACCTTATCTAGGGCCAAAGCAAAAGCTCTGCGGAAACCAGCTATGGTGAAGGGATATTTGTCACAGTTGACATATAGAACACCCAACCCACTACCAAGGACTGTTTTCACCGTCACATCAGGGTCGTCTTCAAATGCAACATAGTAATCGTCTACTGACACGCCAATTAGGTCTATCTCATTGTTCAGGAGCGCCTGGACTCGACCCCAATCAGAAGAGATGACTCTGTAGTTGATATTGTCCACATAACCCCCTTCTGTTTGACTTGAAAGTGTATAGTTAGCATCATTATGAAACGAATATCCCTCAATCGCGTTCTGCGGGCCCACGCCCACAAGGAGCAGTAGAACAGCCCCCATTGTTAAATAGACTTGTATGTTTTTCTTCACGTCTTTCCCTCAATTACACTGCTTTTGTTTGTGTTGCCCCCATTGTATAGTGCGGCTCTAAGCTAAATTACTCTGGGGTCACTCTTGCAAGTATGTTCTCCCTTATCAATCTTAGTTCGCCACGGACATCTCTCTGGATATGCATATCAGGTCCTAGGTACACCTGTAGATGACTTCGGGTCCCTGCTCTTCGAACTCCTTTCTTTAGCGCAAGTTTAATCCTGATTCCGTAAAATGTGAAAATGGAGAACAAAGCAGGGCATGAGAGCATTATAAGTCCTCCTGTCCCAAGAAGCATCAGAACTCGTGACAGGACAAAGAAATCTTCAATGTCGTATACAAGGAATGATACTATTAAGGCAATGATTGCAGCCAGCCACGCAACAAGTGTGATTCTAGCCTTCAGTACTGGTTCAAGTTTTTCAATGTCTGCGCTAATCTCAAGATCTGTTCTCTTGAAGAGGAAATCCTGAAAATGTCGTAGTCTTCTATGAATTGTATATGCAAGTGGGAGAGGTGCAACAATTACCAGAGATAGGAAGCTGAATGCCAAAACGGGATCTCTATCAATGATTGTCAAGAAGCTGATGATAAGACTTGTACAAATGCCCCCTATGGCTGAAATTTGAATTATTATCTCGGTCAAGGTGGCATGGCGAATGAAAAAGATCACCAGTGTCTTTTCAGTACTTCTTGATTCTGCTTGACTCTCTAGCATGAGGTACAAGGAAAATCCGAAGAAGCATGATACAAGTCCGCCAGCAAAAACTAATACTCCACCATCCAACACAGTATTTCCTCAGTCCTCTGTTGAACCTGCCAAGTTAATGAATTCTTCCTATGCTAATAATTCTGTAACAATGTTGTTCACTTCATTGAATTTTGAAATGCAGGAAAAATAGAGGTGTGAAGGAGGGCTTCGCGGCCCACCTTCGAAACTACGGTCAGGTCTTAGATACACCTGTGGATGACTTCGGGTCCCTGCTCTTCGAATTCCTTGCGGCTCACCCACATCTTCTGGAAGGTCTTAAGTGAGGCAAGAATGGAACCGCCGATCCAGACAGAGTACTGTCTCTCGGGTGGAGCAATGATGCGGACCTCGATGTTCTCTGGAACTAGTTCGGTGATCTCCTTATGGAGTCGCTCCTTGAGTCCTGGGAACATAGTCGAACCACCGGACAACACAACGTTGGCATAGAGGTCACGTCGTAGGTCGACGTCACACGCCTTGATTGACTCAACAATGTGGTCGTCGAGTGGCTGGGTGTCAAGACCAATAGCGCTTGGATTAAAGAATAGCTCAGGAGCCTGGAACCTCTCTGCACCAACAGTGATTACCTCACCGTCTGGAAGCATGTAAGGCTTGTCGACACCAGCCTTGTCAGCGACTGTTCTCTCCCTCTCAGGATCAAGGGCTACGTAGCACAGCTTCTCCTTGACGTCTCTGACGATTTCCTTCTCAGCACCGCTCACGAAGGAATAGCCTCTCTGCCTGAGCAATCTGCGCAGGTACTCGGTGATGTCACGGCCTGCAAGATCAATTCTTCGGATAGCATGGGAAATAGCGAAACCCTCGTAGATTGGCACGATGTGAGTCACACCATCACCAGAGTCTATGACAAGTCCCGTCGTTCTTCCGGATGCGTACAGCGAGAGTACTGCCTGAGTTGCAACGTATACTGCTGGTACACCGAAGTTGTCAAACATGACAGATGCCATGCGCTCTCTGTTCTCACGAGGATTGAACGGTGCCTCGGTGAGGAGAACAGGATTCTCGCTGGGATCCACCTTAAGATCGTTGTAGAAAGTGTAACTCCAGATCTTCTCAATTGCATCCCAGTCGTCAATTACACCGTGGGTGATTGGATAGACTAGTCGCAGTACACCACGCAGGTTGATGGCTTCCTCACCGATGTAGTAGTCCCTCGTATAGTGGTCGACATCAGTCATGATCGACTCGTAACGTGGATATCCAATCAGTGTGGGCCAGACACTCCGTGGCTGATCTTCGCCGGCATAACCGTTTTTGCTTAGCCCAGTACCGTTGTCAATAACGATGGGCTTTGCACCAAGAAACTCGTCTTCAGCCATTTTTATCGGTCCTCTTTTTTGGTTCTAGGAGAATCAGATTCTCAATCAGAGTTGAAACTACTCTGAACTGGAATCACGTTTCTGACGGAGATATTTAAGCATTGTCTGTTTGTTTGTAATTGCTAGCACACATACATAGGTGATGTATGTCTAATGAATTTACTATATTGTAAACCGACTTCAATGAGCTATTTTGAGCGCATTCTCGATTCGGTAGATTAAGCATTCTTTTAAAGAATAATGAAATATACGTGAAATATATATATATCGTTGGTGTGCATTAGACTTGGCGAACGTAATGTTCTGGAAGACTGCAGACCAAGTTATTCAAGAGGAAGTCGAGAGTGTGCGTCCCCGAAAAGTCATTTTGGACCAGCTTGAGGGAGGCACCAAGACAGGCAAGGAGCTACGGGATGCTATTCAAACAGATATGTTTGCTCAAGCCCTCCGAGAAGGAATGGAAGGAATGGCGCCTTCAGATTTCACTGTCACGGACCCGAAGCTTTACTTCAATACCAAGTATCTTGAGGAGGCGGGCATCATCACAAGCAGGAAGGATTCCAGAGAGAGGCAGTTCGGCTTGACACCCTGGGCGATTCAACCTGTTCGTCGTGCACTCGGAGTAAAGAGACCAATTTTACTCCTCACCTCTATGTCTCACCCCGAGGACCAGCGACCCTTCGTATCGTGGATTTCATACCAGACAGAATTCGACATTGTACGTCTACGCATCCTTGTTGCAGATGGAACATTCAGAAGAGGAGCGTCTAGGAACCTGACGCGTCATGTGCCTGCAGAGATTGATGAAAAAGGAGACAGTGATTCGTCATACAGAAGAACATACCTTGAGAAGCTTCTTGACAATCCATGGGAGGACCTTCCTCTGGAAACAGTAGGGGACTTCGATACAAGCATCCCTGGGGACTTGATGGCCACTTATGGGAAGATTGAAGCGATTATCCAAAACAACCTTCCCGAATACGAAGTGGTCGTGGACCTATCAACAGGACCACCTCTCATACCAACTGCACTGACTCTTGTAGCAATGAACTACTCCCTCACGGCAATCTTCATCCGTCACCAAGGAGGGGCATCCACAGTCACACGGGTCCTGCCAAGAGAGTGATACTATGAGAGGTAAGAACAAGCTTGAATGGAAGCCAATCGACTTGGAGAGAAGACTGAAGCTCTTGGTCGATGCGGTCAATCAGATTGAGAGAACTACACCCAAGCAAAATACTCGACTCCTCAAGAAAACAAGACGGTGGTCCAAGCAACTCAATATGATACTCGATTCGATCTCGAATATTAGGACTGCCTTGGGCCCAATCTTGGAAAATGCATTTGGTATGTCGATGAAAGACGATGAGCTCCTGCAAGTAGCAATGTTTCAACCTAGTACAAAGAACTTGTTTCTGGAATTGGAAACGCACTTTCGAAATGAGGATGTGAGTCCTGTGAAAGACGACGATTTCACAGACCTGATAGCCCTTGGAGAAATGAGCCAAGTTCTGGCACTTGTGGGAGATGCGGCGATTTCAATGGCAGTGCTACACCAGCTCTGGAAATCTAGGGCTGCTGATGTTGGAATGTTAACACAACACCGTGCCAACGTCGTAAGCAATCAACATCTTGCAGAGGTATGTGATAGATGGCAACTCTATGATTACAGAATTCATTTTGATCCTGCCGGACCAAGCCTGAGCGAAATGGAACATGATAAAGGAACGCTTCTTGAAGCGATTTACGGGATCGTATACATTCATCACGGCCTCGACAAAGTACGGGACTTGGTCACTCACATTGTTAGCTAGACCTCGGTCATATCATATTCATCATCCAAGTACTTTCTGCCTGTACCGAGGGGGAAAAGTCTCTCAAATCGTTTGAGAATATCATTTGCATCTCCTGGGTCGGAATAGACTCTCACTGATGGAATTGTTCTTCTTTGCTGCCTCAGAATCTTCATCAATGGTGCTCCCTCATCTGTTTCATCAAGAGGGATGATTTCTAGGCCAGTACGTTCCCCGCCAACAAGAAGCGGAATGCGACTCAACTTCTCTTCACCAAGATCAGGACTAACAACATCGATGACAACACGCCCAGGTTCTTTAGCAACCTCAGTTTCTGCGTCCATCAAGCGTTCGATGTCATGCAACATTCTCAGGAATTCGCTTTGCACATCAATTGCGAAGGAGGAGATTGGTCTTGAAAGAACTACCTTGAAGAGACGTCTGTACCGAATTCTAGAGATGTACTCTCTTACGAAATCAATCTCAGAATCGCCAAGCCAATCGTATAAATCGGCGTCGGTCCATCTTGTAAACAGCCCAATACATTCATTCTTGGATAATGCTTCTTCCTTGATTCTAAAATAGGTGGCCTTCGAGATCAAGGCCTCACTAAGCTTAACAGCATGATGCAAGTATAGATCACTAAACATCCAGTTGCGTGACAAAATCAGGGACTCAAGAGAGTGCAGGGCTTTGATCATGAAAGCTCTAACATACTTCCTGCTTCGGTCACGCACGACCCTGTTTGTCATCATGACCCGTTCTGCCGGGAACAAGCCAAGTTGCACACCACTGAAGTGTGCATCACGAATTAGGTAATCGGTTTTATCTATATCTAAAGGGTGGTCAAGGAACTCGGACAGAAGACCTAGAATCGGGTCTCTTGTCTTGCCCCTGAATACATCGATTATTATTCGAGGCTCCATGTCATTCTGCTGGAGGATTTCTGTTATGCTACTATTGAGAAGAATATGCTCGCCAAGGTCAAGATGGTCGAGACCAGCCCAAGCCTCAAGTGCATACTCAATGCTATGAGATGTTGGAGGATGGCCTATGTCATGAAGCAATGCAGCAGCACGAAATATCTTCTGGTGGTAATCATCAAGCAAGTTTGACAAGGGAACAAAGCAGGGTTTGCCAATATCATTACAGTAATTCACCACGCTGATACATTTCTGGGCCAAGAAGCTCGTGCCCATGCAATGCTCAAAGCGAGTATGAGTAGCACCGGGATATACAATATGTGCAGGGCCTAACTGCTTGACAAATCTGAGCCTAAGCATCTCCCAGCTGGAGAGTATATCCAACTCCCAAGGATCAAAGATGATTGCACCGTGTATAGGATCTTGAATTGCTTTCTGCCGCGAATGCTTTTCACCCAATGATAACAGGCGTTTGTGGTTCGACACAATCTTTTCTATCTTTGCCAGAGCAGCTCCACCTGACGCCTTCGCAGTGACAAGGTTTTGTTCTCGAAGGCCAGTTACTCGGATGAGCTGAATCAGATCAGGGTCTATTTGCTGATGTCTAACAGAATTTCCCTTGGGAATATTAGCTTGATTCATTGATGACCCCAGGTAGCTAGTCGCTCATCTCTCATATAAGGCATCAGTTTGTCGTCCTTCCAGATGAAGTCAGGGGTATATTGGCTTTGAGCGCTGGACTCTCTCTCTTGCAGAAGCGTATTCAATCGTGTTGTCGCGTTCCATTGCTTTGCAGTACCCATCTGGGTGGCAATAGCCCCATCTTCGCAAGCTCTTGCAAGAAGGCGCACTGCGCACTTTGTAGAAGGGTGCATCAACCAAGCTGGCTTTAACAAAATAGTCAGCAACGGTCTTTATGCTCTTTCTAGAATAAGCATACTTGATACAAGGAGGAGCACGCCTAACGAGATATGACGTGATAATTCGGAAAAGGCGAAGCCATAGAAGGCATTTCTTGGCAACATAAAGGAAGTCGCACTTCGGGCAGAATTTCTTCTCGATAGATAACATGCAGAATTCGTTCCTGCTCTCTTTAGTTAGACCGGATTGACGAAGAAGGTGGAACTTGATGTCAACAAACCATTCAGGCGTAAAGGATCCAAACTCTGAGATGAACAGGCCAAGTTCTTTAGCAACGTCCTCATCGGATTCGTTCCAGTTATCTGGACTGAGCATGACATCTTCTGAAGGCACAGGCATAGCTCTATCACTATTTGATGTTGCAAACTAGGTCTTAAGGGCATCACTTGCCCTGTTGAGGTCTCCTGTACTGATTGTTACTTCAAATCGATACTCCTTGGAGCAACTCTTAAATTGTCTAAACGATGTCCGACCTTCGCAGTGCGAGTTCTATGTGAGGTTCTTTCGAGATGGCCCAGCTCGACATAATATTTGAGGAATCGTTCAGGGAGCCAATCACGTCTCTGGAACTTGCAGACATGGTTGGAGATGACAAGAACGAGCTGGTCATTTCGACACTAAATGGAGATATCAGGGCTTTTTCATTCCACCTAGGAAAGAAGCCAAAAATCAAGGAGATAGCGAAGACCGGAGGACTGCCACCTGTTGCGGCCTTCTCCGTGGGTGACATTCTTGGAAATGGAAGACCAGATTTTGTTGTTGGCGGCCTAGACAATTTCCTGCGGGTACTAGTCTACTTGGGTGGCAAGCTTGAAGTCCGAGGAACAACACCAGTTGGTACCCTTCCTACTGCGCTTATGGTAGCCAATGTTGTTGATGACCCAAGTGCGGAAGTTCTGGTGGCTACAAACGATAAAGCGCTCAGATGCTATGGTTGGTATGATGTAGTTCTGGACAAGTTGGCGCATAAGGTTGTTGAACGACCCGTTTTCTCAATGCAACCTTTGAACACCAAGAATCTACCGTATAGTAGATTTGTATTTGGTGATGATAGTGGGTATCTCTATATCTACCAGTATGCCGATGATAGATTGCATGAGATTAGCAGAACCCGAATTGGAGGAGATGTGAATCTGGTAGCAACGGGCAATATCACTGGAAGCAGATATGACGAAACTGCGGTTATTGCAGATGGAAGAAACCTCACACTGCTATCTTTTGAGCAACAGTCTTTTGAGAAGATTTGCTCGATAAGAACTCCCAATAATGTTGCATCTATTAGAATGGGACACCTTCTTGATGATCCTGAAAAGGGACAGATAATACTAGGTCTCTGTGATTCGAGCGTACTCCTATATGATCTTGATGACGGTGAGCTAGTTGAGCTAGCGTCAATCAAGACGAAGTCAAAGGCAAGAGAAGCTATGATTGCCTTTGGAGATGTCACTGGAAACTCCCGGAATGAGATTATTCAAGCCGTTGGAAATGATTTGCTGGTATTATCTCTGAAAAGCGAATAAATAACTATGTCAACTTCGGCATGAATACTTCATTGGGCTGCAGGATCTTAATCATCTTAACCTTGGTGTTCGACCTGATCTTAGGAACCACCTCGCCTTCAAGCCAAGACTTCACTTTCTCGCGGGCTTCCTCAATGGTATCGGCCTCTGCATTCATGTCGAACCTGACAAAGAGATTATAGGGCTCACGCTCGGAAACCTCTCTCTTGATCATGGCCCAAAATGCCTTGGAACCAGCCGGTATGTCAATACGTCCCAGAATCTCAGACCATGACTTCCCTTCGAGTCGTTTTGAAACCATGGCCAAATCTTTCAGTTCGGGCAGTTCCTTTAGCGCGGCCAAGACTTTCTCCCCTGTTGCTTTGATATCACTCATATCTTCGAACTCCGCAATTAAGTAATGGTCTGCTCTGAATTTGGGCATTTGTTTTTGGCTCCATGTAATGTTGACGACGCGGCCTTCCTGCCTCCGCTCTTAAGTATAATGGTTTGCTTAGGTCTGCATAGATAGTTCTTTCGTGAAATGCTGGAAGCGATATGCAGCAGTTAGCAATCCCATGAGCGTCACGATAACCAAGCCCCACAATAGTATCGAGAAGATGGAAAACATGACCAAGGTGAGCAGTCGCTCGGACCTTGCACCCAAACCAACGTCAAGATCGGTCACCCCTAGACTTTCAGCCCTCGAACGAGTATAGCTAGTCAGCAACCATCCAGAAATACACAAGAACGTCCAAATTGGTATGGGAAGAGAGAGAAAATCTTGCCCCTCGTATGCCAAGGCAATTCCCAGAATTAACACAACCTCCGAAATCTTATCGATGACAGAGTCAGTCAACGCACCGATTGCAGAGGATCTTCCAGCTCCTTTGGCGATAGCCCCATCTACCCCATCAAAGAAACCAACTAGGAAAACGAAGACACCAAATAAAGGCTCGGATCCGATAACTAACAGAAAAAGACTTCCTAGAAGTGCAAAGAAAAGGGTCAAGAACGTCACTGAATTGGGAGGAACACTCATCTCTTGCATGGGCTTTGCCACACGGTACACAAGACCTTTGAAAATCCCGCGAACTCTATATTTGCTTGGCATATTTGGTGTCTCCGAACATTCTTCCGGCGGAATGAGCGACCATATTGGTGATGTGCAATCCTTGCTCTAGCTTCGGATCTCCGTATAGAACCGAATTGTCTATGCTACAATGGGATGGTACATAGGTTCCTTTGCCGATACTGACATTGGGTCCAATCCTTGACCCAGAACCGATTCTTGACTCTTCAATGCATACTGGTCCTATCAATTGTACGTTGCTTTCAATAGTAATTCCAGATGGAAGAGTCAGAGTATCACCAAACTCAATACCATCACCACTCTTGACCAATAATGTATCATGTCTTGGACTAGCCTCGTCAATGAGTTTGGGCAGCACGGAGAGGACATCACTAATTGTATCAAAGTCATGCCAGAATCCACTAACCGGAACAGGATACACTCTAATTGAGGAAGATGCAATTTCGTTCAAAACACTTCTGACGGATGTCTCTCCTGCCTCGAGCAAACGCCTGAACTCATTCTTTACTTCAGTTCCGCCTGCTAATAACATGGTGCTAACGCCTACTGCGCATAGTCCTTTGACTTCCGACCTGTTTTGACCGCCTATTTGGGCTATAGATCCGTCTTCACGAACATAGACTCTTGAACCAACACTTCTCTCTGCATCGACTGCAAGACAAAGTGTATGGCTATTCCTCTCTGAAGACCTGGATAGAAAAGAGAAAACCAGGCTAGGGTCAACCAAATAGTCAGCGGGACATGCCAAGAAGGATCTCTCGTCGACAGTGTCCAACAAGGTAACAAGAGTCTGTAAGGGACCAATTTCGTAATTCGTAATTCTTCTGGCAAAGAGAGACTCTCCAAACCCCAAACCAGAAATCATGTCTATTATCTCATTGCCTTGCCAGCCACAACCGACAGTGATTTTTCCTAACCCAGCCGCTCTGAGCGACAGAATAAGACGTTCAAGAATTGTCATTCCAGCTAAACGTATCATCGTCTTCGGACTCGCCCTTGTTATTCCCGACATTCGAGAGCCCTGTCCTGCAGCTAGGATTACCGCATGCATTTCAAATCCTTCCGTTGATGCTAATTCTTTTCTTTGTAAGGTTCATATGTATGTTTGTAAGAATAGCTAGCTTGGGTGTATTCATTGACGCCAAGAGTTCTGAAAGTGCAGGATTCAAACAACTGCGAGGACATAATCAAGGAGGCAGCTTCCATTGTCCTAGAGGGAGGGCTCGTTGTCTATCCAACTGATACCAGCTATGGTTTGGCATGCGATCCTAGGCAAGAGGATGCAATGGAGAGGCTTGTTAATGCAAAACGGAGAGAGAGACATCTCGGAATTCCCCTGCTATTCTCAGACCTAACTCAATGTGAAGTGTATCATGAGTTTGCAAATCTGGAGAAGATTCTTGCCAAGATGTTTTGGCCGGGGGCTTTGACGCTGGTTGTAATAGCAAGCAGTACCGTACCGAAACATGTGGCATCTGGCAGGAACTCCATTGCAGTCCGTGTTCCCGACCATGCCATTCCTCGTGGAATGGCGAACGAGATTGGAGCGCCAATATCAGGAACGAGCGCGAATATTAGCGGAGAGGAATCGCCTTTTGATATAGATACGGCACTGAAACAGCTTGGTGACATTGTGGACCTTTACATTGATGACGGACCTTCTAAGTCGAGATTGAATTCGACAATTGTAGGTGTTGAGGAAGCAGGAATGGGCGAAGAACCACTGAATATCAAGGTCTATCGAGAGGGAGAGATCACTATCAATGAGCTGACCGACAGACTGAAGGTAGATTCTGACGCCCTGAAATCTTGGACAATGCGTATTGTGTACGCGGACAAGTGAGGCGGCCAGTCTGCACAAGTATAATCTTTTGGTTGGATGCCCCAGAAATAGAGAGCGAGCAGCAACATCAGAAGTCAATTACTTCATTGGCGATCTCTTTGGAGACTCGAATCTGAGTGTGTCTATTACTCATGTACCAGGTCTACTTGCCTGTTGGACAGGGCTCAATCCATTCGAGGCAATAAAGCAGCTGACCGACCTAGCCAATGAGAATCCGTACCAGTTCAGATATGCAATTAAGTTCACACCCATTGAACGATGTGTAGAATCAGAAATACCAAGAATTGTTGCCGCAGTAGAAGAACTCTCATACAAGATAAGAGAAAATGATTCCTTCAGAGTGACAGTGAGAAGAAGACATACCGAGCTGGAAAATATAGAGATTGTTAAGGCTGCTGCTTCGGTCATTCAAAGAACCGTGAATTTGGACCAGCCAGATAGAACAGTCTGGATTGAGGTCGTAGGAGAATGGACTGGCGTATCCATATTGAATCAGGACATAGATATTCTCTCAATCATGACCATGCGTGATGATCAGTACTAAGACGATAAGACTGAGGGATTATGACTCAAAGGCGACCATAGACACCCTGCTTGAAATGCATCGCTTCAAAGCTTCATACCGTGCGTCAAGTGTTTCCGACTCTGAAACTGTCTGAATCTCAGTGGATTCTATCCCAAAATGCGTAGCAATTCTACTGATTCGTTCTTCGGTTACTTGGAACGGATTTGGGGCTTCAATCCCAATGAGAGAGATGATTTCAGCCACTGTTCTGCAAACCACTTCCGAATCCTCTGCAATTGCAACAAGCGCGACTGAAGCAGGTTTGTCCCTTATTCCCAGAGTATTTAGTGCAACGCCAATTTGACGTTGACAAGACGCATACAGTATTATCTCCACATCCAGAGATCTTGCCTTGTAGTATTGGCCAGTTAGAGCATTGAGAGCGTTCTGCGACGCAGAAAGAAGGTGTTCGACACCTGCAATCAAGTCGGGATTAAAGAATTGGAGCGCTAGCAAGTTCTTCGAGTATTTCTCTGCAATCTCAAGCAGCTCATTCTGGCTTTTCTGCTTAGTGTTGTAAATCTCATGGAAAATTGCCTTGACTTTTCGTGAGCCTTTCCATAAATCCACAGTGTGCAGTCTAATCACCTACAAACACGCTGAATCATAGACGCTTGAGAAAATAATCCGCCACCGTTGGTTCGAACCCTACTTCAAATACAAGTTTGTTGCGAATATCCTTCATATTCAAAGTGGGGTCTTCCTCTTTGAACATCTTCACAAGAGATATTATTGATTCACGATGTTCCCAGGGGTATACGGTCCAGCATGTCGTCTTGACCATATAGTAGTCAGGAACAATGCATGAAGTTGGTTTCAGATGAAGAACAGCAGATTTGGTATTCTTGGCACCCAAGGTCTTCGCATGTTCGATTGCATGAAGAAGGCTGTCACCTGTGTCTGCGATCTCATCTATAATGAGGAGATTCTTGTTTTTCATTGACCCAGATATTGGCTGGGTGATGTTCGGTTTCTTGCCTCTTACAGCGACATCGGTATAGTACTCAATACGGATATTCTGCAGACTTCGTGCATAGAGAACATCAGAAAGTATCCTTGCAGGAATCCAGCCGCCTCTTGCAATTCCAACTAGGATGTCAGGTTCAAAGCCGCTTTCAACAATTCTCTCTGAAAGCTGAAGTGTAAGGTTGTATATATCTTGCCACGACAGAACTAGATACTCCATTCTTCTCCTGTACCCCTTCAGGGCTTTGACTCTCTTCAAAGTTGCCGCCATATTAACGCTGTGGCGGCGGAAACAGAAGCGTAACCTAAATGTGCTAGCAGGTAGCAAGAGTCAAGGGGTCAAAAATGAAACCAGATCTTGTGCTCACAAATATTGGGCAATTAGCAACCATTGGAGGCAGCAGCCAAGAACCGAGAACCGGCGATAGGATGAAAGATCTCGCAATTATAGAAAATGGTGCAGTAGCCATAAGAAATGGGATAATCATCGCAGTAGGAACAAGTGAAGAGATTGATTCGCAAATCACGGAAGAGCCGTTCTTTCCTCCGGTGGAATTCCCAGATATGCTTGCAATTCCCGGTTTTGTCGATAGTCACACGCATCTGGCCTTCGGTGGGTCTAGAGAACATGATTTTGCAATGAAGCTTGAAGGCAAAACGTACCTTCAGATACTAGAGGCAGGAGGTGGCATTCTTAATACACTGAAGGCAACACGACAGGCTTCACAAGAGGAGCTTACAGCGAACGCATTCTCTTATGCATCAAGTATGCTTTCCTCTGGAACAACAACAATTGAAGCAAAGAGTGGCTATGGGCTGGATATTGAGAATGAACTGAAGATGTTGCGTGCCACAAATGCACTTAATACGATGCTGTCAACGGAGATTGTTTCAACCTTTTTGGGGGCTCATGCCATTCCTCCGGAGTTTGAGGGGAAGACCGATGACTATGTAGATCTTGTTGTCAATGAAATGATCCCTAGAGTATCAGAGCAGGGCTTAGCCGAGTTCTGCGATGTTTTTTGTGAGAAGGGAGTATTTGATGTTGAACAGTCCAGACGGATTCTACTGGCAGCAAAGAAAAAGGGAATGAAAATCAAGATTCATGCTGATGAGATTGTTCAGTTGGGAGGCGCCGGGCTAGCTGCTGAAGTTGGTGCAATCTCAGCGGATCACCTCCTCATGGCCTCTGACAATGATTTGGAAGCAATGAGAAAAACCGGAACCATAGCAACACTGCTGCCATCTACGGCTTTTAGTCTAAATGCCGACTATGCCAACGCCAGAAAGATGATAGGGATGGGACTTCCAGTGGCACTTGCAACGGACTTCAATCCAAACTGTGCCAATGAGTCCATGTTCTTCACAATTGCCTTGGCATGCTACAAAATGAAGATACAGCCAAGAGAGGCCATTACCGCGGCAACGATAAACGCGGCCCATGCCTTGGGTCGAGGCGAGTCAGTAGGGAGCATTGAGCTAGGAAAGAAGGCTGACTTGCTGATTTTAGATTGCCCCAATCCAGAATATCTCACTTGGAGATTTGGTGTGAATCTAGTACATACCGTTATCTCAAATGGGGAGGTAGTTCATACAAAGCTGGGTCCTTGAAATAATCCGGACGAAGACTACTGACATTCACCAGGGTAAGAGCCGTTCTCTTGATAGCGCCTGAAGTGTTCTAGCCATTTCGGGTCTTTCGGTGCCGCCTTGACCCAATCAACGAACTCGGTTAGTTTCTCGATAGTTTCAGGATGCGCCGTGTGTTCAAACTCGCATGCATCTGCCTCTGCGATCTCTTCATCAATTCCGATCAGACTGAAGAACCATTTCAATGTCTGATGGGTTCTTTCAAGGCGGTCTGCAATCACCATTCCCTCTGGCGTAAGGCTCACACTACGGTATTTTTTGTAATTCACTAGACCCAGTTTCTTCAGTTTTTGAAGAACATACGTCACACTTGGTGCTTTGACGCCGCGGACTTCGGCGATTTCAGTAACACTAGCCGAACCATGCTTCTCTTGGAGTTCATATATGGTTTCCAAGTACTGTTCCATTGCCTTAGTTATTTCAGTCATGACTGGTAATAAGGTTAGAGGACTTGCTGATTAATACTTCTGTATTCACATCATCAGACGGGTAGTATGGCTACTGCTTAGATAGACACATTTTCATTCGGACTCATTAACAAGCTTGCGAGATCTTGTTCAAATCATGGTTATCAGCCAATAGAGATCCAATTCTGATAGATAAGGGCTCAATTCCGGTGATGGCATGATCTATTCTTCAAGAATAGAGCCTGTCACAGCTTCCACACATTTGATGATATGCCCAGTTCGAATCATGCTTTGAATGGAAGAGATATCATCATGAAGCGGTCGGTCATTCTGTATCATCGGAACGACTTCTCGAATGCTGCTCATGGCGGCTGTGATTGGCTGAGAGGGGGCCAGGGGTGAAAGAAGGTCAATACCTTGTGATGCACATAGGTATTCAATGGCAATAACATTCTCTGCATTTTGAAGAATTTGCATGGCCTTTCGAGCTGCAATAGTGCCCATACTGACGTGATCTTCCTGATCGGCACTTGTTGGAATGGAGTCGACACTTGCTGGATGAGCAAGTACCTTGTTTTCAGAAACTAGGGATGCTGCAGTATACTGAGCAATCATCAAACCGGACTCAAGCCCGCCTTCAGTTGTCAGGAAAGGAGGAAGACCACTCAGGTGAGCATTGACAAGTCGGTTAATTCTGCGCTCCGATATGTTCGCAATCTCGGAGATGACTATTCCCAAGAGGTCCATAGCAATCGCTATTGGCTGACCGTGAAAGTTGCCACCTGAGAGGATCTCCTTTTCATCGGCAAAGACCAGTGGATTGTCAGTTGCGGAGTTAATCTCGATTTCAAGGACAAATCTAGCATAGCGTATGGAGTCAAGTGAAGCGCCGAGAACTTGAGGAATACAGCGGAGAGAATAGGCGTCCTGCACTTTCCCACAGTTCTCATGAGACTTGTTAATCTCACTGTCGCGCAGGATGTCCAGCATTGTTCTAGCAATGTCAAGTTGGCCCTCATGCCGGCGGGTCATGTGAATCCTCTCATCAAATGCAGTTCTGGTTCCTCTCAAGGCTTCCAAGCTCATAGCTGAGGCAACAATTGCGTTCCGTACAAGTGTTAAGGCATCATGAACAACAAGACAACCAACAGAACTCATAGGTTGAGTCCCGTTAATCAAAGCCACCCCCTCCTTGGCTTCAAGACTGATAGGGGTGATTTGTGCACTCTGCATAGCTTCGGCGCCACTGTAAATGGTCCCTTTGTATGATGCCCGCCCTTCTCCAATTAGAACTAAAGCCATATGCGCAAGAGGAGCTAAATCTCCACTTGACCCAACAGAGCCTTGTTGTGGCACAATGGGAACAACATCCTTGTTGAGCATCTCGATTAGAGCTTCAATTACTTCTAGGCGTACTCCAGAATATCCCTTAGCCAATGCATTAGCTCTGAGTAGCATCATACCACGAACAACTTCTTCACTGAAGGGCGGACCAACTCCTGCACTATGACTTCTTATCAGATTTACCTGCAGTCGGGCCAAATCATTTGGGCTGATTGATACGTTGGACAGGTCTCCAAAGCCAGTGTTCACTCCATAGACAATCTTACCTTCAGCTAATGTAGACTCAACCACATCTCGACTGGCAAGGATTCCATCCAAGGCGGCCTCCGCGAGTTCTACTGATTTCTTATGTCGCGAAACCTGCACTACTTCATCAATCGTAAGATGTTCGCCGTCGATAACAACTGTCATTATTGCCGCCCTCGAAGATTAGCGTCAGGTTTCTGTGAGCTGTCTATGCTTTAGCAGTTATGGTTCCAAAGAATTCGGCATTTACAAGCTAGTGGCTTCATGATAGGTATTTGTGCATAAAGAAATCAGTGAATTCGTATCCGACTTTTCGAAGTGCTTGAATTAGCTCTTCTCGTTTTGCGTGAATGAAGATTGCCATTGTAGTCAAATACTGACTCTTAGCCCAAATTTCCATTTGGCGCAGAAGTGGAAGTGCACCTTGGTCCCAGTCGAAATCGGGATTGATTTCTAGGTCAAGAATCCAAGCAGCCCCGTCATACTCCTTTCCAAATACGAGCCCCAGTAGAGTTGTATCTTCATCGCCAATTACATAGGTTGCATAGCTCGAATCCATGAGATCTGGTCGAGGGCTGAATTTTGGATAGAGCGACTGAATCTCGGATTGCTCCGAGTCATTGCTCACTCCCACAATGCTGGAGAAGCGCTGTGCTCTCCATTTGTAATACGAGCCCAATATCCTCTTTGATTGAGGCGGCATAGGAGTAAGATTCGTAGGGGGCTCTATGCCAGATTTTGAAACAGGTTTTCGCAGAACATATGCAAAATCCTTGTAACCCAAGGACAGGTACAACTTCCGCGCCACGTCCAACAAGTAATCGGTATGGAGACCTATTCTGCCGAGACCTCTTGCGCGCGCCCAGTCTTCGACTCTGATCATGAGTCGCCGTCCGAGTCCGTACCCTCTGAATTCCTGCAGGACTTCCACATCATAGACCCAAGCCATTTCTTCATCTGCCTTGTCCCACGTGTCGTTTTCTTCACGAAGACCAACCCAAATTGCTCCACAGAACACATTCTCATAGTCTTGGGCGACAAAAAGCATAACATCGAAATCAAAGAAATCAACCTTGGAGAGATCCTCTCGGTGCTTCTCGAAGAGATCCTCATCGCTATCAGTGCTACCGACATAGAATTTCTCCTTGAATAGAGGGAAACATGCATGGTAGTAGTTCAGAAGATCTTCCTGAGACTCCGCTGGTCGAATGATGAACTCCATGGTGGGATTGCACTCCTGCGATAGCAGAGGAACGTGTAATGATAAGCCTCTGCTTTGCAGCAGAAGCAGTCTTTATCCTATGATCTTCTTCCGAACCAGTTCCTCCAAATAATCGTCCTCTGGAATGTAAGGCAGGGTTATTTGGCCTCTTTTTCCCATTCTCTTGTTCCATTCAATCACAGCTTCCACGGCATGGTCATTTCGAGCCCAAGCACGTCTAGCCACGCCACTCATTACATCCCAGTCTAATGCAGATCTTATGATATTGTCAACCCGATCACTTCCATCGAGAACAAGCCCAAATCCGCCATTGATTGCTTTGCCTATCCCTACACCACCCCCATTTGATAGAACGCAGAGAGTCATTCCTCTTGCTGCATTTCCTGCCCAGCACTGATGAGACATGTCGCTGGAGATATTACTTCCATCTAGTATGTTTGCAGTTTCTCTAAAGGGCGAATCTGTTCCACCTGTATCATGGTGGTCCCTTCCAAGCATTATTGGCCCTATCTTACCCTCGCGTACGCTTTTGTTGAACTTGAGTGCAATCTTAACACGACCCTCTACATCTGCATAAAGTATCCTTGCTTGTGAGCCGACGACCAAGGCGTTCTTCTCAGCGTCCCGAATCCAGACATAGTTGTCTCGGTCTTGCCCTCGCCTTGTGGGATCTATACAGGACATGGCGATACTGTCAGTCTCTATGAGATCCTTGTGCTCCCCGCTCAGACAGATCCATCTAAAAGGACCGTAGCCATAATCGAAACACACAGGGCCCATGATGTGTTCGACATACGATGGAAAAATGAATCCATCATCTGTGGTTTTACCATTCCTCGCAATACTCGTAGCTCCAGCATCAAAGACCGCCTTCATGAAGCTGTTGCCGTAGTCCCAGAAGTGTGTCCCTTGAGCAGTTACTTTCCGTATTAAATCAAATTGCAGACGAAGGGATTCATCGACCTTGTTCTTGAACTCTGCACGATCCCTTCTGAGTAGCTCCCTTCCCTGTTCAAAGCTCAATCCTTGAGGTGTATATCCGCCATTGTATACATCATGGCATGAGGTCTGGTCGGAGGAGAGTTCGATAGGAATCTCATGTCTTGCTACATAATCCCAAGCATCGACGATGTTGCCGTAATAGCCAATAGAAACAGTATCACCACTCTCGCGAAATTCCTTCACCCATTCGAAGATCTCATCGAGATCATCAGAAGAGCGATTGAGCCATCCTTGTTTGCTTCGTGTTTCTATTCTGCTCTTGTCCACTTCTGCAATAATCCCAATGCCCCCTGCAATCTCAACTGCCTTTGCTTGGGCACCACTCATCCCTCCAAGACCGGAACTAAGGAAGACCTTTCCACTCAGATCCTTGTCATCTGGAATACCGAGGTAGAGACGACCTGCATTCAGTAACGTCAGATAGGTTCCGTGAACAATCCCCTGCGGGCCAATGTACATCCAACCACCTGCAGTCATCTTTGCGGGACTCAGCGTGGTGCTAGAGCCTGTCCGTAATTCGTGACGCCGAGGGAGGATGCCTTGCGAAACATCTCTGGAGTATCAAACATCCCGACCATTAGTCCATTTGTCGAGATTACTCGAGGGGCATTCCTATGAGAGGGAAATAACCCCAAAGGATGACCCGAATTGACGGCCAGAGTCTGCTCTTCATCCATTGTCTGCAGATACTTCATAATAAGCTGATACTGCATCCAATTCTGGCAGACTTGGCCTGATTCACCATATGTCACGAGTTCGTAGGGATAGAGTGCAACATCAAAATCCAAGTTATTGTCTATCATCAATTGAATTGCTCTTGCCTCAAGAATTCCCTTATATTCGTCAATGGATCTTGCTTTAATTCGCCCTTGAGACCTGAACCGGTATCCATAGATTCGACCCCTTGTTACTAGCTCATTCAGAAATTCTGGTGCAAGTCGTTCATGAAGGCTGTCTGGGACATAACGCAGGGCATTCTTTAGAGCGACTACGGTTTCTGATTGAGTCAGGTTGTAACCTCTATCTGGTGCTCTCCGTATTCCAGACTCGAACTCCGGATCAGGAGGAAGTTCAGATGAGAGTTTTATATTCATTACATCAGAAATACTAGTCAATAGCAACACCGCCTGATTTCAACTGGTTTGTTGTCAATCAAGCATAAAACGATTTCAGTCGTCGTGTCTCTTCTTAGATTCGGAAGTAGACCTACGTTTCAAACAACCACTAGCTGAACTTGGTGATATTCCAAGTTCTCTCCAAAGAAAGTCATCATTAAGAATGTTGTAGCTTGATAATAGGGAGAGAAGAAAAAGTGATACCTTGGTAACGACGAGCAGAAAAAGACAAGGCAGCAAGTAGAGAATCGGGCGATTAGGAAGAGAGAATCTGCCGTTTTCTGAATCACAAGCTGCGGAAATGGTACGAGAGAGCTACCTGACCGGGAAATCAGAATTCAGATATACCCTTTCATAATGTTGGGCTCTGTTTTGATGAGCAATCAGGGGGACATAGCTTCTGAAACACTGAAAGATCAACCGCCTTTCCAAAGATTCTAGAGGCGGTCCAGAGACAATCCTGGCGAAACGCATCGAGAGTGAAGCCAATGGATCTCAATTCTTTCAGATAGTAGAGATGACTAATAGCTCCATCCAATAGCTCTTCAGCAGAAGTCTCACCATTCCCACCTGCAAGGTCTCTTGGAAGCGAAGATTCAACCTCGATTGTAATATCTGAAGAGATTTTGGTACGGATCACCAAAATACGAACCCAACTATCCTCGAAGAGAATTGAAACAGCTTCGCCAGCTTCATTAAAGTCTGAGGACGCTACTTGAGATATCAATTTTGTGTATTTTGTTTTCAGTATTGTCGCCTGTTTCATTTCATTCCTTTCCCCTCGTTTGATCAACTACTGAGAAATTCACCATGGTTCGATACAGACACCGCCAAGAACAGGAGGTTTTCCTATACCTGTATTGGGCTGTACCTCATGAATACTGCACGAAGTTTTTCTTGGTCAACAACATACAACGGGCGACGCATATCATTGAGATTGGGAATTCTTCGACAGACATTCCAAGACAGCAGCTTCTTGAGAGCGAAAGTCACAGTCCGAAGGGGGATCTCTGCCGTTCGGCTGATATCTCTTGGGGCCATTGGACCGTTCGATTTCAAGGCATCAATCACTAGAAGTGTGCTTTTGGGAGGCTCGCCAATCATTCTTCATTCACATCATTTCATTTTTCGTAGGTATTATGTGAGGAGCAGGGCGTGCATTTATGTCATGCAACATTAGACAGGAGAGAGAACTAGGAAGAGAGAGAATTGAAGCGATTTCTTGAGTAGGATATGATTCAATCATGATTGTGTCAATTCCAATTGGCTTAATGAATCTCCTATTACTATGACATAGCAATAGCTTCTCATACCTAGTCTAGCATTTGCACAGACTGAATATCTATTCACGGGACATGGTTGGTTCATATTCCTGCGCCGGGGCTCTCAAAACCGGAGAATTCTGAACCAGTTGCTTCGGTTTTGAAGCAATAGATGCTGATCACTAGACAATGATGTCTTTGATGATATTCTTGTTTTCAACAATGCCCCAGCTACAAAAGCGCAGTTTTTTCCATCGCTCATAGACAGCTTCGATTTGACCAAGGGCCTTTGCGAAGTATATGGAGAGGACCAATCCGTGCGAAACAATCAGAATGGGGGCGTTCAAGTTTTCATTGTCGATTTGTCTGATTGCCTGCAAGAATCTTTCATGAGCGCTTTGTGCAGATTCCCAATTATGTACACTGCAGTGCGGATTGGCTAATGTGGTTTCTACCGCTTTAAAGTAATCATCAGAAGAGAGAGAGGACCCCTTGTCACGGTTGAGCTCATTGAGAAGCGAAGTAGCTACTATTTCCTCTTCAGAAGATGACAGGAAGAATTCAGCTGTTTGAATGGCTTTTCTTTCCTCTGAAGAGTAGATGCGATCAAAGCCCAGACCAATTGAAGCCCTCGCGGCTTTCGCTTGCCTAATACCTTCTTCAGATAGCACCCATGAACTCGCCGGTAAGCGTGAATCGATCTGTGTATGTGCGTGTCTTAGAAGGTAAAGTGTATTGTTCCGCACCATAATTGTTTCAACTGCCATTAGTCCATAAAAGCGGATAGCTTCTTTGTCTTAAAGGAGAAATCAATGAACCTCTGCATTTATCAAAGGATAGGGGATTTGTTAGATTAGCAATGAGAGTGGCATAGAATGGTCAAGGATGATGCACGTATTCTTGAACAGATTAGGCAGGTGGAGGAAGAAATCGAATCTACTATGTGGTCCTGTCGCAACAAGGAAGATTACCAAGCTGAAATCAGGGCTTATCAAGAGGTCAAAGAGAAACTGGAGGGGTATAAGAAACTCCCAGAGAACATTGAAAAAGAACGTGATCGTGTTCTGTCATATTGTCTAATGAGGCTAGATGAAGCCTTATCCAATTCTGGGGAAAACGCTAATGCGATTGAAAGAGCGATATATGCTCTTGAAGTTGCCAAGAGATCAAAGGATGCGGTTCAGATAGCCCGCTGCCATCTGGCTCTTGGAATCAGACTGTTGAATAGGGGAAAGATCTCAGAGGCAGAAAAGAATTGGAGATACGTATTCAAGCTAGCTGAGAAACGAAAAGAAGACAACGACATGCGTCAGGTCTTAGGATGGACACTTTTTGCGCAGGCGCATGTTGTGAACAGCAAGTCGCTCTATAATCAGGCATATGAACTCCTTCTTAGGGCAAGGGAAATCCTGGCCGATATCGAAAACTATGCGGGTCTTGCAGCCATTTATAAGCTGCTTGCTCAAGTTTGCTCTTCTCTGGGTCATGACGAGGAAGCTGAAATCTCTCGTAAGCTGGCAGCAGAATACGATGCAAAAGCTTCCAGCCAGTACCAGTAGTCTCAAGGAGAAAGGCAATTGGCAGGATTGGTGTTCTTCGGACTTGAGAACCTAAGGGCAATAGTGAAGTTCTACACAGACAGACTTGGAATGAGAATCTGACTGGAACAAGAAGACATGGCCTTGGAATTCCAAACCTTCTTGTATGGTTTGCAGCCCATAGAAGTCGAATCATTTCTCAACTTGTCAATGGAACGAAAGGAAGCGCCATAGGATAAGTTGACCTATTATGATAGATTAGACTGCAACGAAACCGCTGTTCTCGCTCTTCCATCCGAGTTTCTTCGCCTTCTTGAAGGCTTCATTTGAGTCCTTATACTTGCCAATAAGCCATAAGAGGAGTCGTAGCTGGTTCCATAGGTCGGGATCATCAGGGTTGGACCCTATTTGGGTTCGAATGCCCTTTTCAATTGCCTTGTACCGCTTTTTCTCACGTTTGCGCTCTTCCATTGCTTGTTCAAGCACATTTCTAATATGATCAGAAGAACGAATTAGACGGTACGAGAGGAATTCCTTTGGAGCGCCCTTAATTGCCGAGTTGATTGCTGAAGTTGGAGTGTCAGCTACACGGCACAATTCCCCCTCAATGAGCATCTGTTCACATCCGCCTCTCATGAACTCAAGCAGGGACTCCAATTGAATGGTAACTGGATGGTCAGGGCCTAAATGGTCGCTCGCCTGAGTCCACTCAAAGTAGACCACTTCTCTTCCAACCATATCAAGTACGCTCGGTGTGCAGCCAATTTTCTTCAAATCGGCAATGAGATTCCTGACTGTGTATGCATCTCGGTCAGTCAGCTTTGATTCCTTTCGAGACATACTCCTCACACGCCAAAAACAGTATAGTAACTACGACGGCATTCTGATAAATAATCTGCATATGTATCGGACGCTATTACTACATGCACATGGGTCAATATACCAGTCCTGAATTATTCACTAGCACTAGTAGGGCAATTCCCACAGCACCCAATCTGGGAGAGGAACAAAGAAACGAAGATAGAGAATTAGGAGAAGTAACAGAACCGACGCCGCCAAAACTCCCCAGTCGCGACACCTGAAACGAAGTTGCTCCATGTATGTCCTGTTTTCGCTTCCTCCAAAGCCACGAGACTCCATACTCTCCGCGATTGAAAGCGCGCGACGAATAGACACAATAATGAGGGGTACAATGATTGGGATAATACCCCTAATTCTTGATAGAAGACTACCCTTGTCAAGTTCAACACCGCGAGCCCTTTGTGCGTCCATTATGGCATAAGCCTCTTGACCAAGTGTTGGTACATACCTCATTGCCATACTCATTGCAAAGGCAAACTCAAACTTTACTCTCATCTGAATCAACGCTTGAGAAAGCTCATCAGGATGTACTGTAAGGAAGAACAGCGAGAAAGAGGTCATAAGGCAAATCAAGCGAAGCGTGAGAGCGATAGAATGTGAAAAAGGATTAGGCACAGTTGAGAAAAGCGTATTGAACACCATGATAAAGAGAAGCAAGAAACTCAGACCTTTCATGCTTCTGCTCCATCTTCTTAGAGATCTAGCAGCAATGATGAGCGGGACAAGAAATAGGAAGAAGATGAGCAACGGAACAATATTGATGAAAGTTAGGGAGATGATGGCAAAAGCAATTGACATGACTAGTTTTGCACGAGGGTCTATGTTATGAATGGGGGAATCCTGTCGAGTATACTGAAATACCTCAAGGAAAGACATTACTATTGACCCTCCAGAATCTCGACTATTGCATCTTCAACTTCCGAGAGCAGGAAACATCGCTCAGAAGCTGTGGGAAAGGTTCTATGAAGGGCTCTTGCGGTTTGAGTGAGTTGTGGAATTGTTAGTGAGCATAGATCAAGAACTTGTTGATTGCTTAGAACTGAGCGAGTAGGCCCATCTGCAACTATCTTGCCATCAGCCATTGCAATTGTCCTTGGAAAGTGCTCAACAACGAACTCGATATCATGAGTGACAACGATTACTGTACAGCCCTTTTCATTAAGTTCTTTCAAGAGATCAGCCAGTAATTCCTTCTGCCGAGCGTCCTGTCCGATTGTTGGCTCATCCAAGGCAAGAACAAGAGGCTCAATTGCTAGGACTGATGCAAGAGCGACGCGTTTGCGTTCACCGCCAGATAATGAGAAGGGGGATCGTTCTCCGAAACCTTCAAGGCTAAGCTTGGAAAGCGTCCTATCGCACCGCTGTTGTGCATCCTCCTGGGAGAAGCCAAGGTTTCTCAGGCCAAAGATGATTTCTTTCTCAACTGTGTCTAGGAATAGCTGGTGGTCAGGATTCTGCCAAACAAGCCCAACAATTCTGGACAGCTCTGCAACAGACTTACTACTGGCATTGCCACCATCGACGAATACGCGGCCCCGCATTGGCCGCAGAAGACCATTCATGTGCTTAATCAGAGTCGTCTTACCAGCCCCATTTGCTCCCATTATTGCAAGACGATCGCCTTGGTTGATTTGGAACGAAACGCCCCTCAAGGCTGTGTATAAACCCTCGTAGGAGAAATGCACATCCTCCATGATTATCAAGAACAGCTCGCCTCCTCTACAAGGTCCGAGAGTTCTTCTCCAGTAAGAGGTACTCTGCCTAACTTTAGGCCACGTTTTTCAAGCTTCATGTATATTTGAGTGGCCTTTGGAATGCCGATTCCCAATTCAGCACAGACACTGGATGAGAGCATTTCTCGTGGATTGCCATCTGCCACGATTTGCCCATTATCCATCAGAATAACACGAGAGGCGTCCTTCGCAATCAAATCGAGCCTGTGCTCAACAAGCACTATGGTCATTCCCTTTCTATTGAACTCGGCCAGAATTCCTAGAATTTTCTCAGCACTTTTGGGGTCGAGATTAGATGTAGGTTCGTCAGCAACCAAGACACGTGGCTGGAGAGCAAGCGTAGCAGCCATTGCCACTCGCTGCTGTTCTCCGCCTGACATTTCGTGAGGGTGCTTCTCTCGCAGACTTTCAAGTTCAAGCAAGTCAATGAAGTGCTCGACGCGCCTGCGAATCTCAGACGGTTCGACACCAAGATTCTCGGGTCCAAACGCTATTTCCTTTTCCACGTTGAGGGTCACAAGTTGATTCGTCGGGTTCTGAAAAACCAATCCGGCATGTGGAGCCAATTGGGCAACAGTGCTCTCTCGTGTGTTAATGCCATCAACATAGACGTTCCCGGCAATATAGCCGCGATGGAAGTGCGGCACCAACCCATTGATTGCTCTGCACAGAGTGGTCTTTCCGCAACCAGAAGGCCCAGTTACGACAATGTATTCATCTTCTTCAACGGTCAAAGAAACCTTCCGAAGAGCCAATGAATCTGCTCCAAGATACTTGAAGCTGAAATCTGCAAACTCAATCAGCGGCAGTAAATCATTCCTCCCTAGCTGGAACATTCTTTGCTTCCGTTCCTCTTCGATATTTCATCCCTAATGAGTTCGACTGAACGAACCAGAGCCGCGTCACGATTCATGGTCCCGTTGGCTCCTGCAGCATTAGCATGCCCACCACCATGCCCTCCAATGACAACACCAAGGGGTTCCATGATATCAGAACCAAGATCGATTCCTGTCATCGAAGAAAACTTGTTGGTACTTCGAGCGCTCAAACGGACTTCGCCCTTTGAGGTCTTTCCACCAACTATTGCTACATCGGCCCCCAGCTCAATCAACCCCCGACATGAACTGGCCTCGAAGGCGTTAATCTTTGATATAGCAATCACCCAATCACCAAGAAGATGGATTCTACATCGTCCAGCCGCCTTCAGGCGTGCAATTCGTTCCGACCTCTCGGGCTTGACTATCAATGAATTTACACTTTGGGAATAGTCAGCTCCTGCATCTATGAGTTCCAAAGCGGTTGAAAGCGCCTCTGCACCGCTGTAGAAGAAGCGTCTCGTGTCAAAAATCATTCCAGTGAGGAGGAGGGTTGCCACTGCAGGAGTCAGTTCTACTCCTAGTTCCTTGGAGAGATCAAACATAATCTCACAAGTCGATGAAGTATCCGAACGAATGATAGTGTGCTCGGCCAAGCTAGCAATATCAGGATTTATCCCATGATGGTCAATTACAATGGTTCTCTTCGGGTCGAGAAGCAACGACTCCACTGAGCTTCCAAGCTGGTAGCGATTATTTGTGTCAAGTATGACCACAAGGTCATGAGTCTTGTCAGAGCTAGTTGAGACGGTAGCCCCAGGGGTCAGGCTTTCGAGTACTTGGTTTGAAAGCTTACTAACATCATCACTGACTAAGGTTGCAGCACCCTTAGGATTCAAAGCATTGTATATGTACTGCATTGCCAGCATTGCACATACGGCATCAGGGTCGGCATTGTGATGGCCTAGTATCAGTACATTCTTGGCGCCTCTCAGAAGAAATTCAAGACTCACAGCTCTTCAACTCCTTGAGACATTTCTCAAGCCAAGCTGTGCCATGTTCTGCCGCTTCGTCGATGAGATCATTAAGATCACCACCGCTTTCATAGTTTTGAGAGATATCGATGTCAATGTCTAGATCAAGCTTATCGCTAAGATGAACCGAACAACTGACTGTTAGTTCAGCAATGCTCTTTTTGGGAATCCTACGAAAGATGAATTCAGTTATCTTGGCTTCACACTCTTCAGCAAGCAGCTCTATTTGCTTTTCTGAAATGTTGGGCAACCCGATTTCGTCAGCTTCTGGCCGCATTTCTCTCACTAAAGTTTTGGTTCGTGCTTAGCAATTTCGATTTTGATTTTCGCCTCAAGATCGCTGAGCTTCTTGGCGAGCTTCTCAATTTGGCTGTTCGTCGATTCGAACTTCATCTGCAGCGTCTTTTCACGGTCATCAAGTTCTTCTACGATCTTGGGTTTGTCCACCCTAAACATCACCTGACCAACGCTTTTGTATGTGACCACATTGTCAGGTTGCTTACGCAGCTCTTCCAAAGTGGCGCGAAGCTCAACTAACTCGGTTTGAATTGTCTGCTTGTATGTGGTTAGAGTTTCATGCTGTTGTCTCAAATTCTCAAATCTTCTTAGATCGTCCTGTAATGCAGGAGGTATACTCTGAGCCATTGTAGTTCAACGCCTTGATAGTAGTAGGTTGCTTCCGCCTTCGGCTTCGCGGTCGTGACTTAAGGATTTTGGCTTGCAACCGATTCGACAGTACGCATGCACCCAGAAATCCACGCCAGATAAGAATTCATTGCTGCTCTGAGTGCCGTCAAATCCTCAGCAGATATTTCGAGAAAGAGGACAGAAGAACGAACGGACACCTTCACTTCAGCCCTATCGGACGGTGCAGAACGTGTTTCGGGAATAATCGCATCGTAGATTATCTTGGCTAGCTCGCCAGAACCCATGGGAACTTCAAGATTGGCCTGCAAGGAAACTAAGCTTGGCTTCATTCGACTACGACCTTTCATATTTGGTTATTCTCATGCGGGGACCTATCTCCTTGGCATCTAGTGCATGATAGTGTGTCCAGAGAATTTTCCCATTTGGAAGACTCGACAACCATAGCTCTATTTGACCACGACCCTTCTCTCCGATGCACATGGGGAAGGTTCTTTCTGACACCATCACATCCAACAATTCGGAGAGGGAATCTGCCAAGATTCGAGCCTGCTGAGATGTATTTTCCTCTATACATACAGAGATTGCTCCACTGATACGTGGACCTTTGTCGGGGATTATCTCCCTACGAAGAATCGCGCTCTCCAAGAACAGGGTGGCACCAATGGATCCAGTTGGCAAAAGAATTTGGATTGTTCGAGGATTACCCTTGAACATTGTTATAACAAGCGCAGCTTTTGCATCTGATTGACTGATTCTTGCTACTAGCTCCTTGATGTTCATACCGCCACGATTGAACCGTTCGCTCCTAGGGAGTACAGAGTGAAGATCACGAACAAAGGAACGCACTCTATTGGAGGTATTTCGAGAGGTTGTAATCAGCACAGTGGGCATCTCAATCCACTGTCCCCAGCAAGATGAACGATTCTTGCTCTATTCAGGAGCCTCAGAAGACTCCTCATCGTCAACGTCCACAGTCGTCGACGCGACGACATCTTCTTCTACATTAGGTAGAAACTCGTTTGGAACGACGATTTCATCTTCATCCCTTAGTGCTAGGAAATCGCCAGATACTCTTTGTGCGATGGCCCGTCTTGCGGCTCGCCCTGCATCAGTGTATGGAACATAGGCACCGCCTGCAAATAGTAGACCGCATTTCTTGCATACCCAGAGACCAGCAGATTTTCGAGCCAAGGCACGTGTAGCACACGAAGGGCATCTGTGGGCTTCGTTTCTCCTCTTTTCAATATCGAGGACCCTTCGACGTAGCTTAGCTCCATATCTAGAGCTGAATCTTCCAGTGCTTCCTACCTTTTTGGTACGTCCCAACGAGTTGGTCTCCTTCGAATTTCATCAAACCGATGGATTTGCCATCAATTTCATCCAGTCGCCCTTCACTTTCGCTTATTAGCGTATCTGTCTGTGATTGAGAGATCTTGATGCCTAGAGATATCTCTTGCACTGTCTAAAACGTCTGCTCCACTTCGTTAACAATCTCATAGCATAGGTCTAAGACCCATGCCTTCCGCTTTGTGCCTAGCGACATCGAAGATATGCTCAACGATGCCCAAATCGCCCTGGGCGACAAGGAGAGTCGGATTGCGAAGTGCCTCTGGGTCAAGGACTGCTCTTGTAGAACCTTCAACCCGTGCCACTGGATTCAAAGGCATGACTGCGGGGATGACTCCTGCCCCTAAATGGCAAGCATAGAGAATCCTGTCCCATGAGAAGTTTCAGGTCTGGATGTGGGAACTGACTGAGTGTGATGACTAGAAACCTGACATGGCGTACGTCTGTGGGAAAACCAAGACTGACCCTCAGAACGGGGTGGAGTCCAAGAGTCAGACGCCAGCTTCTTTCACTGTATCAGTAATCAAACCTCGGATTTCTTTTGTTTGACTAAGCGCCATATCCATAGCTTGTTCAATCAATTCGATCGAGATTGGACCAGCTCCACCACCCTTTTGAATCGCAGTGAACTTATCATTCTTGTCAATTGCCATTGTGAGACGGCATGATTGAACAATTTCCTCCTTGAGAATGGGGTCGATGACCACATGATCTGCAATCTTTGACACAGTGTGTTCAATGGCCATGTTGCTGAGAGGCAGCTCAAGCATCTTCCCCGTTTCAACGAGTTCGTTATCTTCCAACTTCATCTCTGGAAAGCGCGTTGTTAGCAGCGCTGCATTCACAGCAATTGAACTTGCATCGATGAGATTTCCGTCATATTCCAAAGGATAGACATCTGCAAAGACCATGTAGACCTTTCTACCTTCCTCGATACAGAGATTCTTCACGTCCACAGTCTCAGACTCACGAACACCTCTATCAACTACGCGTGCTAACTCAATGGCGTCTTCTTTTGGAGGCCCTATCTCGAACAGAGGAGATGCAATGGGTGCCAATTCCGCAGTAATCATTACAACTCCCTCATCAGGGGTGTCTGGGTATGGCTCTCCTGTGAGCACCTTGACACCAGCAACTACGCTAGTTCCACCAAGTCGGACAATTGCAGACCCTTCTGCCTTGGCAGCAACTGGATTTGGCTCGATTTCGAGTTGACGGTATTCGTCGAATTTTCGTCCATCCACCCTATCGCCTCTTTTCAAAAGATCGGCAATGTAGTTACGATCAATGTGACTTATCACTTCAGCACTGAAGTCTCCCATTCTACTCATCCTCCATTAAGTCAGACTCACCAAGGTCTGTTTCCAAATCATCTTCGAAGTCCTCATCATCTTCATCATCTTCATCATCATCTTCGGGAGTACGCTTAGCGTAGGCACGCTTCAGGGCATCCTTTTGGAGTTCATGAAGATACTTACATGCATTGACTCCCAGCTGCACTGCTTCCAGAAGTTCCTCTCTTGTGAAAGAACCATCCTGTTGAAGGAGCGTTATCTCGCCGGTCTTAGGCAGGACCGCCAGTGGAATGTCGCCCTCACCGTATTTGTCTTCTTCATCACCCAAGTCCACAATGAGTGTTCCATCAGCCTTACCAACAGCCACGGCAGGAACCAGACTCCTCATCGGTATACCTGCGTCAGCCAAAGCAAGTGATGCAGCATTTATTGCGGCGCATCTTGTACCACCGTCGGCCTGGATGACCTGAATGAACACATCAACCACGGCTTTAGGAAAGTCTTCCAAGAAGAGTGCGGGTTCTAATGCGTTTGCAATCACCATTGATATCTCCCTTTCTCTTCGTGAAGGAGCTGGCCGCTTCCTGTCAGAAACCGAGAAAGTAGCCATACGGTATACACATCTCAAATATGCCCGATCATTAAGAGTTAGATGCCGTGGATGTAGTTCGCGTGGACCATAGACAGCAGCCAAAATGTAGGTCTTCCCCTGTCTGATAGACGCTGAACCATCCGCACTCTTGAGCACTCCAACTTCCATCTGAATCGGGCGCAATTCGTCTGGTCTTCTCCCATCAAAACGTAAGCCCTCTGCATTAATCAAGGCATCAGGCCTTTTCTCTGTACTCATTACTTATTCACATCCTCTGAATCATCATCTTTTGCTGAATCATCCTCAGTTTCACTAGACTCCTCCTCTTCTGCGGCATCTTTCATCTCCTCAGCAGGCGCCGCTAACGACGACTCTTGATTTGTCGTTTCTTCCTCAGAATCTTCCTCTGTGCCGGCATTCTTCTCAGCCGCTGTATCTTCTGGTGTGGAGCCATTTTCTTTCTCAAGCTTCGGTTCTGGTTTGCTCTTTGATTCTTGTGGCTCTTCGGAAGCTGTACCGGTATCATCATCATCTTGTGCCCCCTCCATCTTTGCCATCTCTTCCTCTAACATTGCTCTAACTCGGTCAGTTAGCTTTGATGTATGTGCTTCCTCTTCAATCATCTTGAAGGCCCTAATTGCAAGCCGCAGAACATCCGTGCTCGGTGCACGAATCCAGATTCGACCATTCTGTCCCACCATTGTCTGGATACGCAATTGGTCCTTAATCATATTGATCATTGACCCTCTGCGTCCGATTATCCGTGGGATTTTTGCCGGACTGATGTGCAGAATCATGCCGTCGCCAAGCTTGCGAAGTCCTCGTCCTTTCATGCTAAGGAATGGGCCTCCACTCCTATCGAAAGCTATTACTTCCGCGGCTATAACATCGCCGATATCCATGTATTCCGAAATATCATCGGAATAGGGTCTGCGCAATGCATTGTTAGCGTGCAGTGATGCCCCATAGGGGCCACCAATATCGACTTTCCAGTTATTTCCTGCAACAAGCGTGATTGTTCCTAGGACTAGATCACCCTCGCGGGGTATGTATACTCCTTCAAGAGCAACGACTTTTACCCTGTTGCCACGAAGCTCTGCAAGTCCCACAACTGAAGCATAGATCTTGCCTTTTTCACTATAAGTCCCTTCGGAGGGGCGATATCTGCCCTCAGCCAATAATTGACCTGGGACTACTATTTCTCGCTTTTGAAAGTATACTGCCAATGTATTCCCTCGTTTGATTTCATTGATAAATTGGATTATTCGATTACCTTGTTATCGGACAGTTTCTATCCTAACCTGTCCCTTGCATAACTTATTGAGATCATCATAGAGCTCCTGACGTTTCTGGGCAGGAATCTCAACAAGCCCAGACCATGAACCATCTTGTGCCCAGGATTCGTTCTTGATAACTCCAGATTCTGCAACCATGTTGTAACCTTTTCCACTGAATGCAGCAGGAAGGGTGATTTGAAGCTTAACGCTCTCAAAGGAAATCGGAATGATTACCCTTAGAGACTGCACTACTCCAGGTATCTGCTCATCCACCTTAATGAACGGATCTACTCGAACTTTTGCCTCTTCCATTGCCTGTCTAATACGGTCAGGAGGGTGGGGATGCCCGGTTTGTGGATTCATTGCCCTCTTGGAGATGTGTTCGATGATCAGCTCGGTCTTCTCATGAACCATCTGAATTCTCTGCTCATGGGTCAGTTTGAACTCGCCATGTTTGATGACTTCAGGGGCGATTTCGAAGATGTCAGTCGTTCCAAAGGCGTCTTCGACTAGCTCTTCCGAAGCGTGGTCGCCTCGTCGCGCATCTTCAAAGATGTCATAGCTTTTCAAGATTTCTTCAATAGGCACGATTCCGCCGCGTCTGTATTCGAAGGCAAGGTCAGGATCAACAAATATCTCGATATGGAGATGCTCCTTCTTGTAACCAATGGCAACAGCATCGAGCTCAATCCATTTGTCACCAGTTTTTCTACCTGAACCCATCATTGGCTATTCGCTCTCCTCTTCTAGGCCCCGAGGAATTCTTCTTTTTCTTCCCGTCTGAGTCTATGAAATAGTCGGGTTTCAACTGATATTTTTGCAATCTCAACATTGTCTGCTGTTAGTTCCGAGTCGGTTGCTTGTCTCAGCGCATCCAGAGCCAATTTGATGGCATGGGTAAGCGTTTGTTTCTTGCTTTTGTCATAGTTTTGCTCCAAGAATTGACCCGCAGGAGTACTTCCACGGCCGATGACAGCTGCCAAGAAACCCCAATATGTTCCTACTGGATCAGTGACAAAGAGTCTTGGCATATTGTCTTGGTCGACAGAGCCAATAATCATCGCAACACCGTATGGCCTGATTCCGCCCCCTTGTGTATATTGGGCCTTCAAGTCACAGATATGTTCGGCCAGAACTTCGCCTGGTACTATTTCCTCGTAGGTAAGCCAGTAGGACTGAGCTTTGATCCGTGCTTCTTGGATTAGTTTCCTTGCGTCAGCCATGAAGCCAGATGTTGCGACTCCAATATGGTCATCGATCTTTGATATCTTTTCAACACTGTCTGGTTCCTGAAGTGGCATCATCTTCTTCTCTGCAAGGAGCACAACGCCTTCATTTACTAGGACCCCTATCGAGGTGGCGCCTTGCTCCACTGCCTTCTTTGCGTACTCAGCAGCAAAGATACGTCCCTCAGGACTGAAGATGCTGGTTGACATATCATATCCAGCACCAGATATACCAAACACGTCTTTTCCTCCAAGTAGTCAACGCTGCAACCGGACGGAAGTAGGAGCCTCAAACCATGGGCACTACCTAGCAATTCCGACTGATTGACGCCAGACTGCAGTTATTACTCCGGCCCAGGATATATGGTATACTCCAGGGCTCTAAGGGCACAGTCTGACTAGGCACATAAAGCTTCCTACAGGTACATATTGTCGGAATGCTGCTGTGAACCAGTCCCCAGTCACTCTTGAAGCAAGTAGAGATACACGATAAAAGCCATCGACAAGAGAACCGTCACTACGGCAACTTCTATGGAGTACATGAAATAGGCTGCCAAGCAAACGACGACAAGAAGGATGATTATCTCCAACCATCCAGACCTGATCTGTGTTAGATAAAGGCGCAAGTTGACAGCAGTAACTGTAAGGAATACAAACATTCCAAACATGGTGAAAATCTCGATTATGGGAACTAGAAATGGGTTAGCTGCATTCAGCGAACCGACTAGAGAAGTGTCAATGACATCTGGAGCAGACCATGCCCATAGAGCCAGACCGAAAATTAAGAGAATTATTGCAAAGAACACAGTAATAATCGTAGAACGGACAATCTCTTCACGTTCAGGAATTTCATCACTCATTCTCTTTACACCGGCCTTGGCGTCGGGAAGAATATGTACTCCACTTAAAGATACCGACAGCATCTGATATGCACTAGCCTGCCCAGTAGTTAATGCGAATGATGATGGTTGGATGGAGGCATACTGGGGGTCAATGAGGGCTGGTGTTTCTCTAGCTCTTTCTCCAGTTCATCAAGCCCAACATGTTGTCGAGCCCGTTTGACATAGAGACCTGCGATATAAGACAGAGAAGCAATAACTCCTGCGACGGCGCTGGGAGATACACGAATAATGAAAGACAAGGAGATTCCAGCAAGTTCAGAGAGCAGGGCTATACAGAATACAGCCAAAATGACACTGCGCACCGATCTGAGAACCTCATTTGACGCCGCAGCAGGTGCAACCATTATTGCATAGACCAGAATTGCACCAACAGCTTTTGTAGCTAAGGCGATAGCTAAGGCAGATATGATTAGCATCAGATAGTGATACGCCCTAGCATTCATTCCATGGGCAATGGACCCCTCCATATCTACGCTTACGTAGATGAACTCCTTACCGAATAGGATCATGATGAAGACGAGTATCACGGTGGTAGCAGCAAGGGAGATTATATCGAAATCCGTAAGCAGTAGAATGTCACCCACAAGGTATGCCCAGATTCTCAGAACATCTTGGGAAGGAATGTAGTACATAAGAAAGACAGCGAAACTCATAGAAAAGGCAAAGGAAACACCCACGGCCACTTCCATCTTCTCTGCGATACCAGATTCGCCTGCATACCCTGTGACAACAGAAACCAAGACAGCAAACAGGAGAGCTCCAATGACAGGATCAAACCAAGGAGCGATTCCTGTCGCTTGAAGATAGAAACCCAGAGCAGCCCCGCCAAGTGCCGCATGTGCAGCACCTGATGTCATAAAGGAGAGACCTCGGAAAACTAGGAAAGTTCCACTACTTGAAGCGACGATAGCGATAAGAAAAGCTCCAACCAAAGCTCGCTGGAGAAAGGGGCTGTCAAGAATTAGCATAAGAAGATCAATCATGGCGATCGAATCCCGAGTCCTTTGTAATGCAATATCTATGCCCCGAATGCTCAACAATCCGTGCTGTTGGGCCATAAACGTGTTTCATCATGTCCAAATCCATGATATCGCAGGGAGTACCTATACCAACAACAGTGTTCTTCATGAGTAGGACATCTTTGACGTAACTATGTATTGGATTTAGATCATGGGTCACCATTACAATGTCTACATCGTTCTCACGGTGATAGGTACCGAGAGCTTCCACTATCAGATCTTGGCTGTGAGAGTCAGTACCAGCTAGTGGTTCATCCAGCATTAGAACTGAACCGTCGCTTGCAAGGGCTCTTGCTACAAGCACTCTCTGTCGTTGACCCCCAGAAAGCTCGGGAAAGGGACGCTCCCACAGGTCGTCCATGTCCACTTGCTTTAGGGCGGCAATCACTGCATTCCTGTCCTTGGATGTGGAGAATCGTGGAGGCGGCTTCTTCAAAAGACGTCCCATCAACACAATATCCTTAACCTTCATAGGTACATTGAGTTCAATGTGGTCCCGCTGAGGAACATAACGGACAATCTTTCTGATACGATTCTTCTCTCTGACGGAATCGTAGCCATGAAGCTTCACAAAGCCCTTAGCAGGCTTCAGGAGACCAAGTACCGTCTTTACCAGTGTACTTTTTCCTGACCCGTTTGGACCAATTATCGCGGTGAAGCTCGGTGAATCTATGCTGAAATTCACATCATGCAGAGCAATGTCTCCATTCGGATATCTAACGGCAAGGTCGTTGGCCTCCATCATTAGTTGCCTTCCCAATTTCCTGACCTCTGACAAAAAATCAACTAGAGATAGTTCTGTTCTAGGCCTTGAATAATCTTCTCATGCATTCATAAATGAGGCCTCTAACAGGAGCTTAATATCTGAGTATTTCCTTTTAGGATTGGATAAAATGAAATGGCACAAAACTGTTCTTCTGATTCTCATTAGTTCATTGGCATTCATACCGTTGAGCCCGCCATTTGTTGTACATGCTCAAACAGAATCTAGGTTGATGCTTGCAGTATCTATTGCTCCATTGGGAGGGATTGTTGATGGTGTGGGTGGCAACTTCATTGAAACGACAATCCTACTTACAGAAGCAGTAGAACCACATGCATATACAGTGGACCCATCGATCGTCGCCATAGCCGATAGCGCTGACCTTCTGGTTCTTACAGGACATTATGATTGGGAAGAAGAATTGGCAGATCTCACTGCTACTCCGTACATCACTCTAGACGATGAAGGCGCATTGATGAGCTATGAAGACTTCGGAGCAAGGCTGTCACCAATGCCTGGAACTCATGTGGATGAGCTAGTCCTTGTCCAAAATGAACACGACGATCGTAATCCTCATGCATACTGGCTATTGCCTGAGAATGCAATAGCAATAGCAAATGCCACCAGAGCAGCCCTTAGCAGCTTGGACTCTGCTCTTGCAAGTAACTGGAATGACAACTTCAATGGCTTTGTTGATGATGTTGAATCCCTGAGTCATCTTGTTGAAGAAGCTGATAGTGAGTATCGGTTTTCAGAGATGCATGCAGTTGTTGTGTTTCCAGCTGAGGCATACGTGGCAGAGGCCTTTGGAATAGAAGTGGAGGCAGTCCTGATTGTCGAGAGCCAGACCATCACTGGTGATGAACTCCTTCAAGTGCAAAATGCCCTTCGAAATGGAACGATTGAACTCATTCTGGGGTCGGATGTTGCCCGCTTTCAGGCCGGAGGAGAATTTGCTGAACAACTAATCAAGGATTATGGTGGTAAACTCGTATGGTGGCGAGCCGTATTCTTCTCCGGACTGTCGGATTATATATCAATCATGACCTACAATCTTGGATCGTTGACTGCAACGCTGGAACTCGATGATGAAGCTGGCCAGTCGAATGTTCTCGATCTATCTTTGATTGCCCTCGCCATCGTGCTCGGCACACTTGTAGCGATTGAAACGGTCGTCCTAATTGCTAGGGCAAGAGCTGAATAGCCAGAGTCATTTCTGAATCTTAGTTCCAAGACGCATATTGTAGACACGAAATTCCAGCTCGGTCAGCTCATCCTGAATCTTTCTGTATCGATTGTTGAATTCATCAGGCCCAACAAGACCAGCTTTCTTCTCCATAACAAGCTGTTTTAGGGCTCTCTGACGCTCACGAATCTTCTCTTTGAGTTCGCACCATGACTCACGATTTGCAGAAACTGAATCACTCCAGCTTTCGCTTGAGTCGGAAGTCTGCTCCAACTTGTGGACCACATCATCTAGGGATCTCTTGATGTCTTCAGGGTTTCTATCCGACTCATTTTTGCTCAAGGAGTTCACCATGAGACTTGGCATGACCGTGAGTTATATGCCTTCACATAGGGAGTTATTCATACTTCTTATACTATCCTAAGAAGAATGGGATGAATGCGATGACAGGGAGAAGGAGGATAGTACCAATGGTAACAATAGTCGCCACTGTTTCAGTCTCCAAATCAAAGGCACCTGCATAGACAACATTCAAGACAGCAGTAGGCATTATCGCCTCAAGCATCACAACTTGGGTTGTTGCTGCAGAAAGTGCGAACAGCAAAAGAAGAGGGATTGTTATAGTTGGAACAAGAACTTGACGTACAAACACGACTCTCAAGGCTTCTCTCAAGTTTACAGTGGAATACCTAGTGCCAACAGAGAGACCTACGGATATCAATGCAAGATAAGTAGTGATGTTACCAGAGTATGATAGAATGCTTGCAGCAATCCCAGGTAGGGAAAAACTGAAAAAAAGCAATAAACCAGCTAGACAAGCTGCAAGCAATGGAGGGAAAGTGACCGCTTTTATTAGTCTAGAACTCCTTGGGATGGAGGTGCCACCATAGGTGGACCCTATGAAAGATCCTAAAGTCACCATTAGAAGCATCTGAGTAACAGAGAATGTAACTACTATTGGTATGCCCATGGGACCCACGAATACTAGAACTAGAGGCAGTGGAATGAAGAGAGCATTGTTGAAGGCTGAACATAGGAAAAACGCTCCCTTTCTCTTGGCAGGAATATCCGAGTTTCTTATCAGTATATACAGAATAATAGGCCCTGAAAGATGTACTGTAAGAGCGAGTACAATTATGGAAGGGATTTCCTCCAAGGATGCTGGTGAAGCAGTTAGGAGTGAATAAAGGACAAGCAAAGGCATGAGGATATTGACAAGAAGTTTTGTTAATAGTGAATTTGCATCTTCACCTTTCAATGAAAATCGGCCGAGTAGGTAACCAAATAGAATAAACGCATAGAATAGACCAATTCGAATCGCCAGCTCGGAAAATTCCACTTCTGTTTACCTCAAATCCTGGCCACGTTACTCACGTATAAGCAGAGAGGTTGGACTATACTTTCGGGGCATGCCACAAAGAAGAGGGGCTTTGAATAGTTCTGCCATGCATGCTGTCCATTCCCAGTATTTGTATATCATCTCCTAGATGTTAGACTTGTCCTCTACAACGCCTTCCGCAGACTGTGTGGACGTATCAATCTGTTGTGCGAGCAGATACATCGTGCATGTTCAGGTAGCAGGGCATTATCGAAGGCTGCATGAGGGTTCTTTCCGATGCAGATAGCGACATGATTAGTCACTAGAGCTGCGCTCCTGTCTTCCATTGCTTCAACGATAGTCTTTGCCAGTTCCTTAGTACCATGCACTGTATACAACATCAGCCTAATTCTCCTCCTATCTTTGGCACGATCTCATGCAAGTTCGCTCTGTAAATGAACCATCAGTTGTACAACTGAAATGCCATGGAGAATGCACATCCTTTGCTAGTGGTCGAGGGCAATGTTGTCACAACAGAATCTTCTTCGCCTCTTTTTAAAGGAAAGTTTGTGCCGCAAACTCGTTTGGCCCACAAATTCGGTCGCCATGTTATATGCATTTGATGTCATGCTAGATATATGACATCTACAATGTTTGAACCTGCAATTATGGTAGAAAACCTGACAAAGAGATTTGGGAAAATCACTGCCGTTGATGACCTCAGTCTTGAAATTGGTTGGGGTGAACTCTTTGGACTTCTTGGTCCTAACGGTGCTGGAAAGACAACTGTAATTAACATCCTTAGCACTTTGCTTCAGCCTACTAATGGCGTAGCAACAATTGCAAGTCATGACGTCGTCTACGATGCAGATGCTATTAGAAGGATAATTGGAGTCTGTCCACAAGAGCCGGCATTCTACAAGCATCTCACTGGCAGGGAGAATATCGAGCTCTTCGGAGATCTCCATGAAGTTCCTCAAAATGTCCTCAATGAACGCATTGAAACCATGCTCAAGAAGATTGGATTGAAAGAAGATGCAGACCGTCGAGCTGGACAGTACAGCGGAGGAATGATTCGCCGTGTCAGCACGGTGATGTCCTTAATCAACAATCCAAAGGTTGCTCTACTCGATGAACCCACTGTGGCTATGGATCCGGTATCCAGACGCGCTGTATGGGACTTCATCAAGGAGTTGAAGAACAATGGGATGGCGATCATTCTTACAACGCACTACATGGAGGAGGCAGAGGAACTCTGCGACCGTGTTGGAATTGTTGATGAAGGTAAGCTAATCGCTCTTGGGACACCTGAGGAACTGATGGAAGAACACTCTGCCAAGAATTTGGAAGAGGTATTCATCAAGCTCACTGGGAAGAAGCTAAGGGAGGCGGTCTAGATGAGTATACGGCGCATATCAGCTCTAGTGAGGAAGAATGTGAAGATGTTTACAAGACAGCCTGCAGTTCTATTCATGCTATTGCTTTTCCCATTGATCGTCACAGCAACCTTTGGCCTAGCCTTTGGAAGCATGGGCGAAGGAGGCACAACTGATTTCGATATTGGCCTTCTTAATCTGGATACTGCGACCACAGATGTGCAGTGGGCAGAGAGTTTTGAGGACAATCTGACCGAATTGAAAGGAATAACTGTACACTATTTTGATACCAATGAAACTGGCCATTCACAGTTGATCCAAGGAAATCTTGATGCATTCGTTGTTATTCCTCAGGGCTTTGGCGATAGCTGCAATTCATACTGGGAGGCTCCATTCAACGGAAGTTCTTGGACCAATACAACAGTAGAGCTCTATGTTGACAGTGGCTCAATGATAGCAAGCAGTGCAGTACCGCCTCTTATACAACAAGTCATGCTCAAGACTCTGTTCGGAATCGAGGCAACTACCCTTGACCTGCCGGTTAACATTGGAAACCCCTCAATGGTGGAAGTAAGTGCATTCTCCCAATGGGACTTCATGGCTCCAGGAATATTCGTCTTTGCAAGCATCTTCATGATAATGATTGTTGCACAGTCATTAACTGAGGAGCGAGATGGAGGGCTGTTGAAACGCATGGGCACCACCCCGCTTAAGTCTCACGAGTTCATGCTAAGTGAGGTGATTTCCTACATGATCATTGCAGTAATCCAAGTAGCTCTTGTCTTTGTGACATCCTACTTGATAGGCTACCGACCTGCAACAGATGCCGGAGGCCTTGCCTTTGCGTTCGTGATACTTCTAGCATTCTCGTTGGTGAACGTAGGTTTTGGTCTGATTGCAGCCACCGTTTCCAAGTCAGCCGAAATAGCAACGGGAATGTCCTTCATCTTCATCATGCCGCAGATGTTTTTGGGTACATTCATGCCACTAGGCGAAGCAGCGGAGATCATCGCACAATTCGTGCCGAGTAACTATGTGACAGAATCCTTGACCACGCTGTTTCTTAGGGGAGCCCCAGTAGCCACTTTCTCTATCTGGATGAACTTCGGTGTTGTTTCATTGATCGGGATTGCTGTTCTTTTAGTCGGTATTATACTATTCAGGAAGTACGGAACGAGATGAGGGTCATGCAGAGGGGCATCAAAATTGCCCCTTTTTCTTTTTGAAATAGAATTGAATGTTTATGACTTCTGTTCTTCATAATTCGTGGGGACGGTTTTTAAGGGTAAAGAGGTACGTAATTCTTCTTTAATGAGGGAATTCGGATGTCCGGGACAGGCGAGAGTCAACCTACTATACAAGAAAGCCGT
>RDOC01000020.1 GCA_011364985.1 Candidatus Thorarchaeota archaeon
CCCCGACTTTCAAGCCCCTCACTGTGGGATCCTCTTCTGTGACTGATGTCCCACGAGAATTTCTCCCGCATGAAGAGTAAGCTTTCAATCCCCTCAATGTGGGATCTTCTTCTGTGACATTCCGGACCGAACGAAGTTGGACGTGGGGGGTGTATACTTTCAATCCCCTCAATGTGGGATCTTCTTCTGTGACCCGGTCGAAAACATATAGATTTTCCGAAAAGGAGCATTAGTATGGCTTCTTATGGAAGTCTGTTATGGTGACCTTGAATTCTGTATAGTCCTTTATAAAAGGTCACTACCATTCAAGGAAAGGTCTAACGGAGAGAATCCAGCCATTGATTGACTTGTGCCGTTGGGCTGAGCCACTTCTGAACGTTTGCGTCCCAAAGGTCGATTGGAAGACCCCAAGCGCCATAGATTCTGGGGCCGAGCAGTCCAATCGAAGCGGCATCTGTTACTTGGCCAATAGACTGGGCAAGACCATAGCTTCCTCCGCAGGGCAACCGTACTAGTAAGGAAAGCCTCCGATTGAGGTCAAAGGAAACAATCGCTTCAGGGACGCGTCGGGCCCAGGCCGCTACAGCTTCGCCAACATCCAAGTCATCGCAGACAATTACAATATTCTCATAGAGCCCGATATTGTGTGCTTCCCATTTTGTGGCGATGATTCCATCCTTCCTGAGACGCCTCATTCTGTCGTTTACCCTCTGTTGTCCTACTCTGAGCGCACTGCGGATGCCTTGAATTGACGTGTTTCCCCGATACACCTGCTCAATAATACTCATATCAAGTTGGTCCAATGAAAGAGAGGTTCTATTTGCTGGATGGTCGACTCTTGGGATGATGTCGGCAAGTCGATTATTGAGTACTCTTGTCAGTTCGACTGCAAGAATCTCCCAGGGCATACGCCACTCGCCTGCTTCGCAGTCATAGAAGTCGAATGAATAGGAAAACCCAGAAGACGCCACCTCGACAAGCATTGTGGAGAATCCCCATTTTTCAAAGGCAGTCTGAGCCACACTGAGCGTTCTTATGCTCTGGTGATTGTCTGGAACGCAGAATACAGCATATGCTGTCCAGAGACCCGTTAAGACGCTCTGGTAGGTGTAAAGGAATGGGCACTTAGATAAGAGCTTGTATGGGTCATCGACCGCATCTATGTTCCTCACGTAGAAATGGTACATGCGAATCCCAATCCTTGAGAAGGGGGCTCTGTCAAAACGCCGTAGGATATTACGCTTCTTGAGTGCAGTCAACCTCCGTGAGAGCCATTGAGAAGATATGCCAAGATCTTTCGCCAGTCGCTCGTGGCTGAAGTCTCCTTCTATGACAAGTTTTCGGACGATTTTGAGTTCAGTTGAATTCAGCGGCAATGAAAAGCGACGGATGCGGTCACGAAGAAATGCGAGGTAATCATCCAGACTGAGACTAATATCATTCTTTGACAGCATACAGAGCTCATGGATTATGGTCTTAAACCCCCTATCCCCCACCATATCGGCAAGACTTGGAAATCTGATGGATGGATTGTAGACTAGGACCGAGCTCACTTTTCTTCGAGGCGATACAAGCCGCCAGTATTCGACCCATGCGGAACGCTCAGACGGCTCTAGCATCAGTCGTGCGAATTCGTTCGAGAGGTCATCAATACATTCACTGCAAATAGACTTGAAATCCAAGACCTGTTGGAAACACCATTTTGCCAATATGCCCCGCGCGAAGGGTAACGACTCTTCCAAAGGAGCATGGAAGGAAAGCTGATCAGCCTCCTCTAATCTCTCATCAAGGTAGTTCTGGAACGAAAGAAGGTCAAACTTCCCAATCTTCTCTGGGTCTAGGTTGTACTCATCACTAATGACTTGCTTCACATCTTTGTGGAAATCAGTAAGAGTCCTAGTTAGGCGCTCACTCATCAGTCTAGTCAAGGGTATCGCCAACACAGGCTTTACCTTTCTTGTACTGCTTCAATTTTAATATAACCCTTCCAAGGCCAGTGAGTCTTACAGAGGTTGCTCGACCACAGCGTTCTCTTGTGATGTAACCAGAGTCTTCAAGTTCTCTTAGATGCTTTGAAACCGATGACACCTTCAGCCTTGTCCGACTGCCAAGTTCTTTCTGAGAGGAGACCTGACCCTTGAGTGCATCAATTCGTGCTAATATGTTTCTCTTAGGCTCAGTTAGAACGGTGACGGAGATGGGCTGAACATCGACAATCTTGTCTAGCTGCTCATCGTAGTCTCCAAGGATGAAGTAGACCTTAGAGTCAGTGAGGAGTGCTGCTTGGTGAGCTGCAGCTGTCATAACACGAGTCCCACAGGATACATTGTACTCTATCTCGTAATTCAAATGGTCAACTGCAATCTCAAGGATTCTTGCAAGTATGCAGTGATAGTCCCAAGGCTCGACCTTCACACTTACTGCCTTGAGACCGCGCTCCACGAACATGATTCTGATGCTCTCTGCGTCCTCTGCATTCTTCTCACTGTAGACTAGAGCAATCTTGTCAGCCCCCTTCTTTGTCACAACATAGTCGATTCTCTCGTTGGCATGTATGCCTACTGTGGCGATATGGAGTCGTTTGGACATTGGTACCACCATGCCCGAATTGGGTCTTGAAGAACAAAAAAGCTTCTGCCAGCATTGAAAGTTGAAGCCCCAAGTTCAACTATCCACCCCACCTGGAAAGTGGAATCGTATTCCCTTGTCAGTTTCTGATTCGTGCCATGTCTCGATGAACCATGTTCGTCGAATGGCCTGAAGAAGACCCAGTCTGGCCCTGGTGAAGGTAGGCCGGGTCTTCTGTTCTTGATTTGAGCCCTTAGCGGCTCGCTAGTTCAATGTACGGCCACCCCGAACTCGCAAGGGACTAGGGGTGGCTTTTTTTTTCAATGACACTCATCCCAGTAGGGACAGTCCTCGTAGCACTTTGATGGGAGTCCGGGGTCTCTCTGATCATAGACTAGCTTCATTGCCTCATCTCTAAGTTCGAGAAACTCCTGTCGTAGCGGTTCATCAATTGAGTGAATATCGTAGTCCACACGAGGAGGAATCCCATCTCTCAACCAGCAATATACTATGCATCCCACGTCGATAGGTTGTTCGTGAATACTCTCAATTACCATCGCATAGCCAGTGGTCGCAATCCGATGGAAGTAACGCTTCTCGCCTGTCTTGAGGTCAAGGACCACACCCTCAGTAGCGAAGGCGTCAGCACTTAGATAGCCACTAAGGCCAAGATTCCTACCATCCAGTTTCTGCTCGACTACTATTGGAATTGCCGAATTGACGAGCGCATCAAGTCCGATGTACGGCTGGACCGTTCTCGTTCGCTCTACGGCTGCCACAATCTGATTGACCTCGTACTCCCAAAGCCAAGTCATGTTTTCCCGAATGGTTTTCATGTTCCATTGGCCGTTTCGGTTGGCTGGAGAAGGCTTTGGAGCCCGTTTCAGCTGATCTTCGATTACTTCGCTCTTGAGCTGGTTCAGAATTGTTCCTAACTCATTACCATCGATGATGCCCATTGAGTACAATGTCCTCTTAGCATGCTCAACGCATGAAGATACTATCTTGTGGTAAAGTGCCCCCTCCACCATCTTGCCAGTTCTGGGCTTCCGTTTCTTCTCAACATGATGGAGATAGATGTCGCGCATGCTCTCACAGTAGCGGCCTGCAATCTCACTCAGAGGAAGCAAGTAGTCATACGGAGGATCAACTGGAGAATACTCCCAAGCCCATCCCCTGAACCTGTCGTCCACCACTATCTCACGCGAACGTCTTCGATATCTTCGCAGTAGTCTTCTCTGAATCTCTTCCGGTAGGAAGTACATAATAATCCCCCCTTGCTTGTGCGTTTCTATTTCCCTTATTGTCAGATTTATTCAGAATATCAACCTCTACTTTTCCAAATCCAGCAGAACGGTTCTTTCCGATATTGCATATCTCGGCATACCGTGCCAAGCCGGTTGTCAAGTTCACCAAGGGACTATCATCCGGCTCGATGTTGTAAACGACGTTTCCGATGAAGCCTATCACAGTCCGCCCTCTTCCCAATGGTACCCTTACAGTTCGCAAGTAGTATCCACTGACATAGACATTCTTAGTGACCCAATCACGGAACATACCTGTCCTTTCAAGTTTGGTGGCGTTCTCCATTGTGTTCCAGACGCGCAACAGGCTAGTGAACACCTTCTCTGGAGTTGGCAACAGGGACGCCTTATCACTTCCGAATTCTGAAAGCTGTGTAGGTGTAAGAAAGTTAAATCGAAGCCTAATCAATCCTTCTTCAATATCGTTGAGAAAATCCGTCCACTCCTGCATCATCGAGTGCGGGGCTCTTCTCAGAAAGTCGATCCGATTCATTGGAAATCTGTGATGATGCAGACGCAGGCTGTGGCCGTTCTTCAAGGCGATGTTACTGATGACATCTTGATACGCACTTGGTTTGAAAAGATGCACACAGAACACGTATTCCTGCCCTGCCTCGAAGTGGGTGTTGAACTTCGCATCACATGGAAATGGGTCAATGGAGTACGCCCGTGTCCCTTCTGCGCCATGTACTCTCTCGCTTAATTCTCCGTTGCACTCTCTCAAGAAATCAAGAAATGCTGCACGTAGAGGCACACCACTGAATCCAATCTCACCCGAGAATGGGCTTGTTAGATGAAAACGTAGAGTTATCATAACTGCTTATCCTCCTTTGTCTGTTTCTCAAGTAGATACTCAGCAATGAAGGCCCAGTCGCCGACGACCACGCCCCCAGGTTCTTCTTCGACATAGAGTCGCGGAATACGAAAGTCAGTTCTTCGATTCATGCTTCTCCAGTGAAATGCTACATTTCGATTGCTTAGTAGATCTTGTCCCAGCATTGCGAGGTGAGAATCAGGATATTTGAGATGGCATTCAGGCTCTCTGAAGACTGAAGTCCTTCTTCGAACACTGGCATCGCTTGTCAGGACTACTCTTGGATACTTTGGCTGTCCAAGATCCTCCACAACAAACACTATCGCGTCCTGTGTGTACCTTCTCTTCAGCCTTGCAGGTATGCTACTCCAATAGCTTGAAGCCTGCTCAATATGGCCTTTCATCTTGAAGACGTCAAAGAGATCAGTCTCCGCAAAGACGGGCGAGGGCTGACCAATCAAAGGGCCCGGGAACTTCACAAGAACATTGTTCATTGTCCCTCGCAGGAACCCATGTTTCACCATGGTCTTAACTGCAAAGCTCTTGATTCTACTTGCGATTCTCCTTGAATCATCCACATCAATCGTTTCGGCGAGTGTTGCGTTCCCAATAGCCAGATCTTTGTTAGACTCAACTATTTCTGTGAAGAACTGGACAGCTGTGTCGTAATCGTACATCTCTCTCTGGCGATTTCGCCTAGGCGACTTCGTACTCGCTGCCAATGCCATCGAGTAGACAATTGGGACGACCTGCTTGCTGCACAAGAACTCTGCATATGATGGCAGTTCCACTAATGCTTGGTGACTCTCCTCAACAAACTCCGAGAATGACCACTCCTCTCTACTTATTAGCCGATCTGCTAGTGTCCTTGGGATATATAGAACCGTTTCACAATCTCCATGCCTACCTCCCCGCCCAAACCTCTGCAGAAATGAGCTAACATCGTGCGCTTCCATCACGAGATAGGGTACATCGAAATCTATGCCGACCTCAATGGCCGACGTGCCCACAAGGATTGCATTCTTCATCTCCTTCAGTTCTGGTCTTGCCTTTCGTGGTATCAGTCCGTGCAGTTGGTACACTACATTGTTGTGGTTGAGACCACGGGCCATGATTCGCTCCTGAAGCTTGTTGGCCACTCTCACTGCGAAGGATACTGAAGAGAAGATGCCAAGAACCTTAACATTGAATGAGCCGGCATGCTGCCTATCATAGAATGACAGAATATCAGATGCCACAGTCTCTGCATGTTCATCGTCTGATAGAATATCACCGAGGGCACGAATCCTACATCTGGTAATGTACCGTATCTGGTAACCATCACTTGGCATAGATGGCAGAGGGTCGACTTGGATGAGTTTCAGGTCTGGATAGGTGTTGCCTAGCAGAGTCAACATATCCCCATGTGTCGCACTAAGAAAGACGAGTTCAACAAGGGGATTTTCATTGGAACCCCTGAACACGTTTATCATGAATAGAATTCTGGCTAGCGTAGGTCCCATATAGAGGTGGAACTCATCAAGTACAAGTATCTGAAAAGTGGAGAGCTGTTCAAAGATACGTGCGGCCTTGGAGTACTTCCCTATGAAGACCAGATAGAGAGTATCCGGGTTTGTTAGAAGAATGCGAGTCCTACCAGCAATATAGGTTCCAGTCAGCAATCTGTCTAGGGCTGATCCCTTGGATGTCGATGCGGCTTCAGCCAGTACTTCTAGGCTCTCCCCTGTGAAGTGAAAGAGGTCTATGTTGGTCTTTCGAGTGTTCTTGATAGCTTCCGGTATATTGGAACCTTCACCTATGATATTTACAGTACGTCCCAGATGTTCCTTCAAGAGCTCGCCGATGGACGACACTTGGTCACTGACGAGCGAATTAGTGGGATAAACGAAGATTGCAGAGACACCCTTATCCAACACCCTTTTCAGAGCGGCAAGCGTCTTCCCTGCGCCAGTCGGTGCGTCCAGTACAACAACATCTGCATCGGCTGTGACGGTTTCAGCCTGATGTTTGTAGAGCTTACGACCACTCTCAAGCCTCTCTTCGGAGTATTCGAGGAAGGTCCCCTCCACTACCGTTTGAAATGTTTCCTCCATCATGGGCACCACCTATGTCAAGGAGCTGGTGAATCGCTCCTTGTTCGGGACAGGAATCCTGTGGACCGCTCCGGATGAATCCTTTCCCTCATGATATTCACCCTTCAATTCGGAATTCAGAAGGATTGGAGCGGGAGGTGAGGTCACAAGACTTCCTTCCAGTATCTCTGTATCTGTAGGTAGGTCTACCACATTCACAGGACATGTAGGATTGAACCTTCCGCGCTTCTCCTCGACTTCCAACGGAATACTGACCAGCCTGGCTGCTGAGT
>RDOC01000021.1 GCA_011364985.1 Candidatus Thorarchaeota archaeon
AGTATCCGAAGTGATCCGATCGACAATACGTGGAACCCGAGGGTTGTCATCGAGAACAAACAGCTCAAGAGGAGCAGATGGACCGACGGGCAATGTTGTGTCTGACAAGACGCAACTAAATTGAGGCCTCTTTAATAGCGTAGCTTCAGAATCAGTTGCCGAATCGGATAATGCCAGTGTTTGAGTTTCTTGAAGAAGGCGAGGCGGGTCCACCGCTGCATCAACTGGGACTGGTTTCTTCGTTCTGACAAGGTTGAAGCGAAAAGACAGTATTTCATCCATATTCTTGGTAAGCCATAGATCTGGTCGCTCCATAATCTCCGCATCTGCTCCGAATATTGGAGGTATCAAAGGACCAGCAAGCACCTTGGGGTATCCATGTTCTCCGACGAAAACAGAGGGAGGAGAGGAACCGGCCAGATTAAGACCTGAAGCTGCTTTCTCGATGTTTGTAAGTGCCTTTGCCCTCATCAGAATTGGACAAGGTTTGATGCCACATAGATGACGATGGCCCATGCATTTCGAGCAGACTCTCTCATCGTAAGACAACCCTTTGGTCTTGGGAACATTTGAGAGCTTGAGTTGAGCCATCATGAATTATTCCTTGTTCTTGCTTTGAGTAGTCAGTTCTCTAGCTATTCCTTTCATTCAAATGCATATAGACCTCATGGAGGGGACACCGAAACTATATCAGCTAATTTGGGGAACTGGACACGATGAAGACTCGAAGAGAAAAAATCAAGGATCTGCTGGAAAAAACAGCCCAACCTCTGACAGCACAGGAGTTATGCAATATCCTTGAAATACAAAGCTGTTCAACTGTCTATGAGGACATTGAGCACATTGCCCAATCAGTAAAGGCGGAGGAAAAGGAACTGCTTGTTAGACAAGCTAGCTGCGGCAAGTGCAATTACGTGTTTTCAAGTCGGAAAGCTGCAAAGAAACCATCAAAATGCCCCAAATGCCGCTCGGAATGGATTCTCTCCCCGGCCTATATAATAAGAGCAGCGAGGTAGATGCTACTCATTGTCGAATCTGTATATCTTCTTTATCCCAGCATCTTCATGTTTGATACTTGTGACACGTGAAACAACATAATCAGATAATCCAGATTCGGCTTCCTCAACATAGCCATGGATCACTACCGGCATACCTACGCGAGGCAAGAATCTGCACTTGTCTAAGGTATTTGCTGAAATTCTCACGCTGTAGGTTTTCTTCGTTTCTGTGTCCTGAATAACAATTTCCGTTGTACCGTACCACCTTCGTGCGCTGACTTGCACAGTCCTACTTGGACCAACCTCTCTGATTATTCCTCTAACAACAGTCACTATTCATCCAACTCCCAAGGCAATGAGAAAGACCCATATCGTCCGCCACCTCCCGGAATGTATTTGATTGTTCCATCGCGATAGACCTCGAGCATTTTGCCGATTGTGCCATTGATTGCCTTAACCTCAGAAATCGGGGTTTTTGTTAGAATTTCGGTTTCCGGTCCAAAGGTACTTCTCAGTTGATTATAGATGAATTGGAGACCTCTAGAGGTTTTTGATTTGATCCCCAAAGCATTTGACATAAGGTCTAGAAGAGGGGGGATGTGTAAGTATCTAGGCCGATGTGATGGGGATATGCTTTTTGCCTCACCGATTTGCATTGCACGGTCTCGCACTCCTAAGCGCAATTTTTTGCCATCTACGGGACAAAGAACCCGACGCCGATGGATATCACGAAGCAGTCTTTCCTTTTCCTCAGGAGACTTGACAGAGATGTAGATGTTCAGGTCATCAAATTCTGGGGCAGCATCGCCCTGTTTGACAATGAGGGTACGTCTACAAGAAGAGCAGAAGGAGAGATAGTACTTACCTAGTCTTGGATCAAACCCGACATTCAGAATTGGTTTTCTCCCCTTTTCCCGTAGAATTGCCATTCTGATCTCGTCATATGTTGCAGATTCCATTGTGAAGGTAACGTATTCTCTACCTATTTTGTCAGGACTGGGAGAATGTGCATCGCTAGATGTTATGTAAGTTAATTCTCGAAGCTCAGGGATGTGATCAGCAATTGCTGAGTCTGCAGATAATCCAAGTTCGATGAAATGGATGTGCTTTGCTTCATTTCCATAGCAATCCACGAGATTATCATATTTGCCCTCCCGAAATATGGCCTTGAAGGGTGTAAAAGCGTGCGCCGGCCCAATCATCCCCTCATTATCGCGTACAAGACCGGCCAATGTTTCACCATGCAGATTTACGCGTGGACGGCCGCCCCAAGTCTGGTTGATATTGGAAGAATAATCGCTCAGGTCATCTCTTAGAGACCTCACTGTTTCAAAGTCTGGGAGAAGGACAAGGTGATGTACAGCCTCTGTATCCTCAATTTCAACCGTCGGCACAAAAGCGACTTGCTCACAAACAAAGGCGCCATTCTTGTTGGTGAGTGTACGCTCAAGATGGTTTAGCCAATCAGGCTGTGTTACATCACCTGTTCCAAGAAGGTGAATGCCTTTCTTTCGGGCGCCCTTTACCAAGTTCGGGATAGTCATATTCTTACTAACGCCAATGGAGTGCAGTGAGTGTATATGCAAGTCTGCATTGAATGACCGCACTCGCGAGTCCCTCAGATGTTGATTATTACTTTGGTTGTAGCGGGCTGATCGGCAAACTCGAAGGCTTTTGTTGCATCCTCCAGTTTGAACTTCTTTGTCACAAGTCGCTTCACTTCAATCCTGCCCTTGGCAAGCATATCAATGGCCTTCTTGAAAGGCCCGCAACTACTGCCAAAGAGAGATATTTCGTGCTGCACAATGTCTGTGGGATTGATCTCTACTGGTAGTCCATGCATGCTCTTTAGGGCTACTGACCCATTGCTTCTAACAATATCCAAGGCCATTTTGAGTCCATCAGGATTACCAGTTGTTTCAACCACCAAACGCGGACCAACTCCGGATGTGACATCAAGAACTGCTTGCTTCCAATCCTTCTCAGCTGCATTAATCGTATTCTTTAAACCGAGCTGCCTTCCGAGTCCCAACTGCCAGCGATTTCTGCCAACCAGTATTGCCTCGGCACCGTGGGCATCATACACCTGAGCTACCAGAAGACCCAGCTTTCCACTACCGAGAACGAGTACCTTCTCGTCTGGCTCAGGGGGCATATACTTCATGGTCTGCAGGGCAGAGGCCAGAGGTTCTACAAAGGTCCCTTCGCTTTCCTCAACGCCCAAGGGCAAGGGATGAACAAGCTCAGCAGGAACGCTCAAGTACTCTGATAGGCCACCATCAGTAGTCACTCCGAGGACCTCCTTATCCACACAATGCCTTCGATCAGAATGACGGCAATACCAGCAACGATGACAAGGAACATCCGTTTCCGTGGTGACTAGAGTACCGGGATCGATATCCTGAACCGAACTCTGATGGACAACCCCCACGATTTCATGACCTAGAACTAAGGGTAGCTCAACCTCATACTCGCCCTTCCAAATCGCTAAGTCAGTGCCGCAGATGCCAACGGCACGAATCTCAATTCGTACATCACCGGGCATAACAGGCGGCATAGGTGTGTCTGCGATTTGAAAACCATCCTTTGTCAATACAAGTGACTGCATCTATCCACCTTCAATAGATGAAGATTGCAACCCCGTGAATAAATCCTTTGATATTCGGCAATAAGTAGGACTCCTTATTGCAGCATGACTTATGAGCAGAGAAATAAATCCTCTTTCTTGGCGAATCGGATGTGACTCCTTCCATGTTGTACACAAGAAGGCTTGCGAAAAACGAGCTTAATACTTGGCTAGAGTTGGAACAACCCCCGACAGCAGAAGAAATCCAATTTGTATCCGCATTCCTTAATCTTCCTGATAGCATGTTCTTCATAACCACAGTAGAGGGAAGAGCTATTGGCGGGACGGCCATTTATAGGGATAAAACCCGGCTTGCAGTGGCATTAATTGCTGCAAGATTAGAAGCGAAGCTTAGGGAGGATACCGCCTTGCAGCTCTTCAGGGCATCGCTTCCTTTTTTTAAGACACTCTCAATTAGAGATGTGGATGCCATTGTAGGAAGTGATAACACAACAGGCAGAATCCCATTTCCCATGGATTTCACACTGCAAAGCTGGACGTGTCCAGCTTTGAAGATGATGGGCTTTCAGAAGGCAACCCACACATACGGGATTATCCTTGAAGGAAACAAATCTGCACAGGTCCGATCTCCTCTGAAGAGGGATAACACTCCCAATTATGACGGCGCTCGAGAACTTCTGTGGAATCAACGAGAAACAATTGGACTAAGTTGTTCGCAACAATGGTTGGCCTTTGATATGGCAAAGGCACGCAATACTATGGCTACCTTCCATCTTCAAGGAAAGATCTGTTTGGCCATAGCTGCAGAGTCCTTTAGAGGTGGCCACCTAGTTCCATTCTTCGCCGCCAATCCTGAGATTCTTTCATCAGAGATGATTGCAGAAGCATTTCTTCAGCACTTCTCAGAAGGCCCATTGATATTCAGCTTACTAGGAAAGGGGCAAAAAGAAACAATTAATATCATTAGAAACCTCTGTGATTCGGATAGTGTGATATACGAGCAGATGCTTCTTAGGAAGCAGCTTTAGCTTGGGGAGTATTGATATGAGATTATCATTCTTTTGAGAAACCCTTTTGTGAGGTCCATCCTTTTCGAGTGATGCAATACAATGACCAGTCTGGAGATTTCCAAGCACGGGGGAGGTCTTGCCCTTGAATATGGTCATGTTAAACTAGGTTTGGATTCGGGACTAAACAACGAGACCACTCTCCTTTCACATGCCCATGCAGATCATCTTTCTGGCATTGCCAGGGCATATAGAATTGTTGCAACAAAAGGCACACTCGAAACACTTTATGCTAGAGGATACAAAGTAGGAGGAAAGGTCACCACAATTGACATTGGCGACTCGGTGGGTCAGCTGGGCGTGGAAGTGACTGCACTGAACGCAGGACATGTATTGGGGTCTACAATGTTCCTGATTGAGTTCGATGATGACCTGAAATTGCTATATACCGGAGACTTCAATGCAGTGGACAGTCTAGTGCATAAGGCAGCAAAGGCAGTGCAAGCAGATGTATTGGTATCAGAAGCAACTTATGGCACACCAGAGTGGGTCTTCCCAGATAGGAAAGAGATCTACAGGGAAATTCTCCTCAAAGCAAGCGAAATAATGGACAATGGAAAAATACCGGTGTTTCAAGCATATTCACTGGGAAAGGCTCAAGAGGCAATTGCGCTTCTTCACAGTGGAGGAATCAATGTAGTCACTGGGAATCAGAAGATCGATGATGTGTGCAAAGTCTATAAGAAGCATGGCATTGATCTTAGACATATTTCATTACGGGAAAAAGAAGCATCTGAAATGATAGAAACCGGTTGTGCAATTGTGTGCTCAGCCCCAAGATATATGGTCAGAAATCTACAAACAGAATTTGGTCACTCCTATACTGCAAAGCTGGAATCGCGCTTCAGTTTCTTCTCACTCTCAGGATGGACACTCGGTGAAACTGGAAAAAGAGGGTTCCCTCTTAGTGCTCACACCGATTTTCCTGGTCTAATTGAATTCGCACGGCAAGTCAATCCGAGATTGGTGTATTGCTTTACAAGTAACGCAGCACAATTCTCAGTACATCTTACAGATGAAGGATTCACTGCCGTTCCACTTGAATAAGGTGAGAATAATGGAGGACTACATGTCAGACATGATCGAGCCAGTGCACGCGGACTCATTCTTCTCTGTTTCAAGAACCGGAGAGATACATGAACGGCTAAGCTATGAGTACTTAGATCCCGAAGGTTATTATCGGCGCGTCATAGCTGACGATGATTTGCTTCGTCTGGAGGTAGAGAAACTAGCTACGAATATGCAGTGCTTTTTGGATACGGAACGCGTTGAAATCAATGGCATACCCGTTAGATCTAAGGTGAGCTATACAGATATCTTCCTAAAAGGAAGCACTGATGTCATCTCCGTAGTCTACTTGATTGATTTTGGTACTGAGTTTCAACAAAAGAAGAACAAGATTGAAACATGGCTTGAGGAAGAAGTAGCACCCTATGACTTTGAAATTATGTGGAGATTCCCCAAGACGACGAAGTTGGTGGAGATTGATACTCTACTTGAATATGAGATATACGATGACATTATCACTCTATGGGCATTCGAAGGAGATAATGTTGGAGGCTACGAAAGAATGGTGTTCGATCTACCTTAGAAAATATGTCAAAAAAGTGTGATGATTATCTTTAAACGATGAACAGGAGGACTGAGTTGTATGCTTCAGCTGCCGGCAGAGATAGAACTTCTTGGGATAGGTCTCCTGACTCTTGGAGTCATCTTTCTGATTGCGGCTTTTCTTTCTTTATGGGCTGACAGAAAGACACACGATGCAATATCTACGGAGCATAAGGGAGTGATTCTCATAGGACCGATACCCATTGTATGGGGGTATGGCAAGAAGGGGTGGCTGTTGGCCTTTCTAGTTGCATTTACTCTCTGGGTCATCTTGATCTTTGTGTTCTAAGAACTCCATCCACATTCAGGACAGATATTAGAACCTGCTAGTGTTCTAACAATTTTCCCATTGACTAAGCACTCAGGGCAAATCTCAAGAGATTCGTG
>RDOC01000022.1:0-2371 GCA_011364985.1 Candidatus Thorarchaeota archaeon
CATAGCTGAGGGAACGCCAGAAGATATCAAGAACAATGTAGAAGTGCTGGAGGCCTATCTATCATGTCCAACGGTGGAAGAATGAAATCCATACTTGAAGTATCGAATCTGACTGTCGGCTATTACGAAGACATTGATATTCTGACCAAAATCAACCTCAAGGTAGAAGAGGGGAAGATGGTAGCCATAATTGGACCTAATGGCGCTGGCAAGAGCACTCTCTTGAAGTCCATTTTTGGTCTGCTTAGACCGAGAAATGGAAATGTGGTTTTTGATGGCCAAGATATCACTGGACACAGTGCGAGTGATATCATACAAAGAGGAATAGGGTATACTCCGCAGATGCGAGCGCTTTTCCCACAGATGACCGTACGTGAGAATTTGGAAATGGGTGCTTGGGTTATCAAGAAGGACAGGGAGAAAGTAGCCTCTTGTGTTGACAGATTATTTAAGGAATTCCCGGTGCTTGAAGAGAATCAAGACATGAGAGCTACATTTCTTAGCGGAGGACAGGCAAGAATGCTAGAAATTGCAAAGTCCTTGGTCCTATCACCCAAGATGCTTCTTATCGATGAGCCTAGTGCAGGACTCATGCCCAGTTTATGTACGAATGTATATGAGAGACTTAAGAAGATGAACAACGACGGAGTATCGATCCTTCTTGTTGATCAGCGGATAAGAGAGGCTGTGGAGATAGCCGACTATGTGTATATGATAAGTGTCGGAGCAAACGCAGCAGAAGGGTCCGGAACCTATTTTAAAGAGAATCTGGAGAAAATACTGCATGAAAGCCTCTTTGGTTAGAGGAGAATATTGAGTCGAGGAAAGGACAAAGGACATTCCATACCCTGAAGGAGACGAGGGCATTGAGAATAGGAAACGGGTGCATGCAAAGAAAAGCTGCGTTGGCGACAGATTCAATTTTCATAAGATTCATGGATGGAAAACTGAGTTCGAAGAGCGGCAGAACCCGCCGTACCATTGAAGATGGAGGAGCTGAAAAGCACATTGTCTGAACCGTACAAAGATAAACAAATAATGGATCATTGGAAGATTGTCCCGACAAAGAAGGTTGTAGGGCACCTCATAGCGTTGACTGGACTCAGGCTAACCAATCGCGTTACTTGGATAATACATCCCAGAACAAGAGCTTGTCCCAAGTACTGTATCATTGAACTCACTGTCACTGATGAAACTGATATCCAACCTGGCACCAAAGTCAGTTCCGTTGTGTATCTTGGTTTCGCTGAGATCACTGTCGGAGGACTTGTTGTTACGGGACAGACTGTTACAATCCAAGGAGTGCCCATTGGAAAAGTTGTGGGATTCAGTGAGATCCACTACCCCAATCATCTGAATATTATAGTATCTGCAAACGAGGCGTTCGCTTCAGACTATTTGCTATCCATTGAGAACGCATCAAATGCGAATCTCAGATACAAGCTCGATGACCAAGTGGTTTTCGAAGCATTCAGCTGATCCATATCAGGCCAAGTGAAAGGTCTGTGATCTTCGATCAGTGCCCCTAATACACTCACTCACTGCTCAGTGATGATAGCCTTTTCCGAGGATGATACGAAAATGTTAAGTAAGCCTAATGTTGGAAATCTGAAGAAGAAAAGTGGATAGGAATTAGCAGTTTTTCAATCCCACATTTAAGGGAGTGCGAAGAAATTGACGAAGATAGATGAGCTTGATATACAGATTCTGAGAGGACTGCAAAAGGACTGCAGAATCTTACAGGAAATCGCAGATAGTCTGGATACTCCTGTATCCACAATTCATTACAGAGTGAGACGACTTGAAAAAGAGGGCGTGATTAAGGGTTACTTCGCACATTTGGATGCGTCCAAATTGGGCCTCAATATTCAGTCAATCATCCATGTCTATGCCAAACACGGACCTACATTCGAGGACCTTGGACTGCAAATTGCTGATATTGATGGGGTGTCGAAGGTCTATTGGGCATATGGCGAGGTCGATTTCTTCGTATTTGCTCGCGCTCGTGACCTAGATGAGTTCAACACGATAATCAGAAAGATCATGAATATTGACGGCGTAGACAGAACCAACTCCCAAGTCGTTGCAAGAGTTGTCAAAGATGACATGATGTTGAACATTTGAAGAAGCTATTGACCGTAGCGGCCGCGGTCAATAGAAGGGAATAGAGGGCCAATCTGAGTTGATGCAAGTCATTTGATTTTCGATTATGGGAATAAGTTTATTATGACGTTCGTCTTTTGACTGTTGTCATTATTTGAAGTTTGGAGTTGTAATTTATGAAAATTTCTAAAGTTGAGATATATGTCTTAACAATACCTTATGAAAGGGAAACTAAAGTTGCATATCATACATACATTGATACGACAAA
>RDOC01000022.1:2781-6358 GCA_011364985.1 Candidatus Thorarchaeota archaeon
AGCGAGATGTTGATAGAGTAGTAGCTATTGAGGATGCCATTGGAGACAAAGCAACACTGATTGTGGATGCAAATTGTGGATGGACCCCCATGGAAGCAGTCAATGTTCTCAAACAGATCGAGCATTATACCAACATTTTGGCCGAACAACCAACCAGGTCATTGGAAGGTCTTGCGTGGATTAGAGACAAGATCAGCTTGCCTATCATTGCTGATGAAAGCATATTCACTGCACAAGATGCCTTGAATATCATAAAGAAAGACGCGGCGGATATCATCAGCATGAAGATCCTGAAAGCAGGTGGCTTTACTGAGTGTCTGAAGATCCGATCGATATGCGACACCGCCGGAATTCCTTACAGGATTGACGATATGGCTGTAACAAAGATTGGCAATACGGCAAGCGCTCATCTTGCCTTGGCGTCCAAGGATATTGTGGGATGTGGAGTGGCACAACACTTCTTCCTCTCTCACAAACTCAATATTCTCGAGTCGGGAGGCGTCACAATAAAAGATGGGATGGCTATTGCGCCGAAAGGTGTCGGCCTTGGCTTGGAAGTGAAATATGAAGTTCTTGGTGAACCCAAGCATACTATTAAGTAGAACAACTTTGAGACAAGGAGCTGATGACGTCCATGGAACGCCTAAGGAGCGAGGTGGAAGGAATAAAGAAGATACCAAGAGAGAAGCTGCTGCTGTTTGTTGCTCTTGCTGCAGCACTCTTGGTGATTCCGAACTTTTTAGGTGTTTACCAAGTGCACATATTAAATGTCATCTTATACTACATTATCATTGCAAGCGCATGGAATCTTCTGGCCGGATATACGGGAATTTTCTCGTTAGCACAAGCAGCACTCTCGGCCACTGGAGCGTATACAACAGGGCTGCTATCGTATCATCTAGGAATAAACCCCATTGTAGGGATCCTGCTTGGTGGAGTTCTCGCCGCCTTCGTCAGCTATGCCATTGGGAGCCTAACTCTCAACATGCGTGGCATCTACTTGGCCTTGGCCACTTGGGCATTCGCAGGTTCTGCAAAGATCTTCATATCGATAAACTATGAGGTCACCAGAGGAGAACTTGGATTGACAGTTCAGTATCTATATGGAGTCATTCCTGGAATTGCGCCCATGATGTATTACTACACAACTTTGGCATTGACAGCAGTTGCATTGCTTGCAATATACAAGATCATCAACTCGCGGATGGGATTATTCTTGAAAGCAATAAGAGAAGATTCCATCGCAGCCGAAGTGGCAGGCGTAGACACTGTGAAGTATAAGAAACGGATATTCATCCTAGTCGGATTCATAGCTGGAATATTCGGAGCATATTATGCTCATTACTTGGGCATCATCAGCCCATCCTTGTTTGCCTTCGAGGAGATGGCAATCATAATAATAATGACAATAGTAGGAGGGTATGGTTACTTCTATGGTCCAGTGCTTGGTGCAATAACCATAGAAGTTCTGAGCGAATACCTAAGAGAATTCGGCGAAATCAGAATGGTTCTGTACGGAATAATAGTTCTGGTTATGATGAGAACATTCAAGGATGGCCTTTGCGGTATCGCTCAAAGCATCCACGATAAATGGAAATCGTCAAGTATGGAAGAGACGGTACAACCGGCAGGTGGCAATAATGGCTGAGCTGGCTAGCGGACGCAACAACTACGGGCAGGTCCTAGGAATCCTCATGGTTAACACCTCGTTTACTCGAATCCCAGGTGATATTGGTAACGCATCCACATTCAAATTCCCTGTTAGATACAAGGTGATTGAGAATGCAACACCTGCTCTTGTTGTTGAAAAAGCAATCAAAACACTGCTTCCTCAGTTTATTGAGGCAGCAAAGGAGTTGGAAACAGAGGGTGTCAGAGCCATAACAACCTCTTGTGGATTTCTGGCCCTTCTCCAAAAGGAAATGGCTGATGCTCTACACATTCCCATCTTTACATCAAGTTTGTTACAAGTACCTTTGGCATATAGAATGATGCCAGCGAGTAAGAAAGTAGGCATACTAACGGCAAACTCCAAAGCTCTGACAAAGGATCATTTACGCTCAGTTGGTATAACTGATGACATTCCCGTTGCCATTGCAGGCTTGGAAGATCGAGAGGAATTTGCAGAGGCAATTGGGGGAAACTTGAAGCGGCCATTAGAACCTCACAAGATACAAGCTGGTATAGTTTCTGTATGCAATGAACTAAAGAAGAAAGAAGATATAGGTGCTATTGTGTTTGAATGCACTAATCTACCACCATATTCCTATGGAGTCCAAAAAAGCACAGGTTTGCCAGTTTTCGATATTATAACACTCTGTAACTACATACATGATGTCGTGTTAAGAAAAGAGTTTGAGGGTTTTCTCTAGACTCACAGCATTAGTCATGGAGCCGAATAAATGACCCAGAACATTACAGTATGCGGCGGCGGAAATGGTGCACATGCAATGGCAGCAGACCTCGCTTTCAGAGACTTCAAAGTTACACTATTTGAGCACCCTCAGTTCGAAAGAAACATCAAGAAAGTTCTCGAGACCAAGACAATCGAAGTAGTTGGAGAGATAGAAGCGACCGTCGCTGTTGACAAGGCAACAACTAGTGCAAAAGAAGCAACCGTAGATGCAGAAACCATAATATTCGCAATTCCAACATATGCACAGGACCCATTCATTGAGTCAATGCTTCCTTTCTTTCACGAGAAACAGAAGGTTATTCTGACGACTGGCAATCTGGGTTCAGTTCATTTAAGTAAGCGTTTGAATGAATCTGGAACCGAGGGTGTGTTGGTTGGGGAAACAAGTACACTTCCCTACATAGCACGGATGGTTCGCCCTGGGAAAGTAAAGATCATCAAGGATAAGAAGAAGTTCCTCGCCTCGGCATTTCCTGCCACTAATAATGCTGAGTTTCTGAATGAGCTCAACTTGATATACAATGATGCTGCCTCTCTTACTAGAGATGTTGTCGAAACTTTCTTGAATAATCTGAATCCAATTGCCCATCCATGTGGACTGATTCTCAATGCAGGACGCATAGAATCAGCTCATTTGGATCAGCAGGACTATTTCATGTACAGAGAAGGAGTAACACCATCGGTTGCAAGAGTCATTGAGGCCATCGAAAGAGAACGACTTGAAGTGATTAAGGCGCTGGGTTACAAGGTGAAACGCCTTGCTGAAAATGACACAGTATACAATGTTCTGCATGATTCCCGATTGTTGGAGTCTGTTGGTCCTAACAGCCTAGATGATAGGTACCTCACAGAGGATGTTCCATTTGGGCTCGTCCCTGTCTCGGAGTTGGCAAAGCTGGTAGACAAGAAGACCCCTCTGAATGATGCCTTTGTCACAATTGCATCATTCATGACCGGGACGGACTACTGGACCGAGGGGCGAACCCTTGCAAGTCTCGGCCTTGAGAATTTGTCTTTAGTTCAACTTCAGCAGTTTCTTATTGAAGAAATTGTAAATAAAAAATTAACAAACTGAAAGTTTTATATAGAGCTCGTCGCCCATGAGGCGACTGTGATTGACTATGATGCCCGTTGAAACATTCAAGAAGAAATGCAAGGGAA
>RDOC01000002.1 GCA_011364985.1 Candidatus Thorarchaeota archaeon
ACCCAAGGCTATCTCTTATTTCCTCAATTGACTGTCCGTCATTCCACCGTTGACCGACACGCCAGCCAATATCTGTGAGTGAATAGCTTGAACCGTGAAATTCATCAAGAAATCCATACTGGACAAGTTGCTTCAGTTGTTTCTTGAACCCTTTTTTATTTCTGATATGACATAGTCCTGCAATAGAGTCCACTCGACGATGGCTCTTACCTATGACCTTCTTTCTGAAGAAACAAGCTAGTAGATCAAGGTCATCCTTTTCGAGTGGCATGAAAGGTATATAGCAAATCTGGATTTAAGGATTGCGTTTGTTGTGTGTTATTAACGATATAATTAGTTTTATAAATAGTATCGCAAATAATAGCATACAAATGTAAGATTTATATACATAAATTGTTACAATAAAGCACGCGAACAATCACGCGACAAAACGTGCAAACAAATTGACATAACAAGTGCAAGTAAACACTCTAACAAACACGAGAAAAGGCATGCAATTAACCATGCATCAAGGTGCACGAATAATTGCATAGTTAATTGTGCAGTTAATGGCACGAAAACAATCGTGACTATCTATATGATTACTTGCATTGTGAATGCCACATTAAAACTACAATGTCAATGCCCGCACAGAATGATTGGAGTACGGATACACGATGGTAAAGCGAAAGAGAACCTCGGTGGAAGATGCACTTGAAATCATACTGAAGCAGTTGCCGAAAGACACTCCTTCAACAATAAGCGAAATTGCCAGTGAAACGAATCTCAGCTGGAATGTCGTTGATCGTGCTACAAGTCTTGCTATGGATATGCAAGACTATTTCCACGCCAACAAGATTGAGGTCCTCGGAGGGAGGGGTCGCAAGATCGTGCTTGTGGAGTTGCGGATTGACCTGACCAGACTTCCCAGCAAGGTCAGAGAGTGGTTTATTGATGAGAAGTTCTTCAAGGGGAAGGAGAAAAATCATTGTACTACCGATGAGGCTAGGCAGATCCTTGGGACCAATACTGAGAACGAAGGCAGAACCAAGTTTGAGAGTGCGGTCCAGTGTGTCATAGATGCTCTTGAGCTTGAGGATGAGCTTTCGATCCTTGAGCTCTCAAAGCGAATCGAAATCAATCGGAGGACAATAGAGAGAGTTCTGGATTTCTTTCTCAGGTTTCAGGAATATTTCGCCGATTTCTATCTGAAGAAGATTGAAGGAAGTCTAGTTCTCAGAAATCATCCAGATATCTATGCCTTAGATGAAACAAGGATGATATACATGCTGAAGAAATTATACCTGCCACACCTTAAGGTGGAGTTGCCCGATGAGAAAGAGAGAACTCTATTTCAGACTGCTTAGGCAAGAATGTCCTATTTGATCTATTTACTTACTCAATGGAACAATGAGAACTAGGTGAAGATGGTGTTCGTGAGCGCTGCAGAGGGGGACCTATTTGCGAAGTATATCAACGAGTTCGCCTAGGAGATCCGGAAGATAGGGCCGAATCCAATCAGATTGTGATGGGAGAGCCAGAGGAATCTTTATGTGTGCAAGATATTATATTGTACACGATGTATCATGGAGACTGTCACTGCTAGATTACCAGAGGAAATGATCAAGAAGCTGGAACTCATTGCAAGAGAGGAACAGATAGACAGGTCTGAGTTGATCAGAAGGGCACTTGATATTGGGATACAGCAGTTTCTTCTAGAACGAGCACTCAAGGAGTACAGAGAGCGACGAGTGTCTCTCTGGAAAGCTGCATCCATGGCAGGGCTTCCCTTGAGAACTATGATGAAAGAAGCGGACCGAGCGATGATTCCTGTAGCATACGACGAGGAAGACTTGGAGCGTGATCTTGCATTTGTCAGGGACCAGTAGAGTGGTGAGCAATGCAAGTCCTCTAATCTATCTCTCAATGGTAGGCAATCTTCGCTTGCTCAATAATTTGTTTAATGAAATTCTTATTCCGGAGGAAGTCTTCAGAGAGGTATGCGGTATGCGGGACACTCCTGATTCGATTGTGATATCTTCGGCTGTGGATGATGGATGGATACATACCAAGGATGTGGTAAGTAGAGATATTGATTCTCTCGCAAAGAGTTCTGGGATTGACATTGGAGAAGCGGCAGCAATACTGCTAGCAAAAGAAACAGAAGCTTTGCTTCTCATTGACGATAAGATGGGGAGAACTACAGCTGAGATCCTAGGAGTCAGGTGTTTGGGCACAGTAGGTGTGCTCCTACGAGCTTTATCTATTTCAATAATAGACCTCAGTGAATATGTAGAGATTCTTGATAGAATGATTGATTCAGGATTTCGATTGGACTCAAAAGTCTACAGACTAGCAGTACGAATAGCTAAGGATCTTGATGAGAAATAGTCCTTAATGCAATGCATGTATGCTGCTGCTGATCTAGCGGGGACCATGAAGCTACAGTACGATGTCACGAGCAGGATCAGCAGAATGCCATTGTACTGCGAGGCTGGATATCAACTTCATTCTGAAGGTGCTGTAGGAGGGGCGGATGAAGATAGTCTTCGTGAGCGCAGCAGAGGTGGACCTGTTCACAGCTGAGATTAACAAGTTTACTGAGAAGATACGGAAGATTGAACCGAATCCGATACGGCTTTAGTAAGACTCGACATGCAGTCCTTCAAAACGTTCGAAATGCCTCTGATTTCTAGTGACAACCATTTCGTTATGTTGTAAGGCAATTCCTGCTATCTGTGCATCGATGGGGTCCACAAGTAGCCCCTCCTTCCTCAAACGGCCAAGTTCAATGCCTGCGCGCCATGCTGAAATCGCATCTAGAGGAAGGACCTGAAAGTCTCCGATAATTGTATCGATGCGATTCTGTTCCTTTTCAGGAAGCTGGGCCAACGAAATACCAACTGCAATCTCCATGACTGTGGGAGTTGTGAGATATTGCGTGGTTCCATCTCTGGATAGCGCTTCAAGCTTAGCCAAGGCGTCTTTCGATTTCCTCATAATATCGATGATGAAACTTGAATCTGCGATCATCACTTGTTCAACTCATCAGTTCTTCCATGCTTTGGCCCCAGAGTTCACTTCGTTCCTTCCTGAAGTCTTCCAAAGCCTTTGAGAGTTTGATGGCGGAGTCATCGGAGATAGAGTCTATGAAGTCGCTCAATGTTCGTTTATGTGCAAGTCGTATCACAACCTGACTGAAGCTCTCGTTTTCTCTTTTCGCCTTTCGTAGGACCTCATAGGCTTCTTCTGAAAGGGAGATCGTCTTATATCCCATCGATTATTCCTCATGTATGTATGTGTATGATGTGAATTTAAGCTCGTTGCTAAGTGAGTTTCATGCAATGCATGTACGACGCTGCGGACCTAGCTGGAACCATGAAGCTACAGTACGATGTCACGAGCAGGATCAGCAGGATGCCCTGCACCGCGCGATTAGGCCTCAACTTCATCCTGAAGACAGTGCAGAAGAGGGCTGAGAGAAGGATGTGGTTCGCGAGAAAGCTGATTGGCCAGCTGGGCTTGAACGAGGGGCGAGTCAAGATGATGTTTGTTAGTGCTGCAGAGGGAGACATTTTCGCGGCTGAGATGAACAAGTTCACCAAGTAGATTCGAGAAACAGGGCTGAATCCAGTAAGATTATGAACCGAATGATTGATTTCCTGTCCTAGTTTGGATAACAATAAACGAGGAACAGATATGGGAAGCGTACTCCATCTCGTTTCTTATGAGAGTTATTGTTATAGGTAGCCTTGGTTGGGGGATGGTAGGTTTATTTCGTGAAGGGATAAATATGAATCAGAATGGTGAACGTAAGACTCTGAAGATAGGTGATCTTTGGCATGAACCTGTTGCCTTCAGAGCATCAGTTGTTAAGGAAGGTAACTGCAGAGCCAACCACAAGAAGGGGCAGGTCTTCGAATTTGTTTGGTGTACTCCTAAGGGTATGTGCGGCGAGAGTTTCGTAGGTATGTATCCTGTCCTTCATTCGTTGAGAGTATTGGGTGATATGAGAGAGCTAGGAAGTCCGCACCGTCACATTCGCGTCTACAACTGTCCTGGAAGGGTCATTCAGTTTGAGATTGAGGCCACATACAGATGCAATCTGTGTGGCAGTGAGCTACCAATAGAAAACGGCGAAGTGCAATCAAAGAAGCTCGAAAACCCAGAACAGCATCTTTGGGTGCGTGTCTGTTCTGACTGCTCAAAGAAGTATTCCAATACCGAGCTTGTTTGGTGACTCTCAGGAAACTCGCAGAACTGACTCTCTCCAAGAATATAACGTCGACAAATTCGACAAGGGGCTTCGGAAGATACACTCAAAGACAAATCGGTTATAAATCCGATTAACTCATTCGATTTGCTTCCACTTATATTTGATTAGAAGTATGAATGAGCAATTGGTTCTGATACCATGGATTCTTGATGTGATTATTGACAGAATTCCCAAAGCACCGACTACTACGTATTCTTCAAGGAAAAGAAGAATGCGTGATTGACTCACAGCTGGTGCGAGTTTGTTCTGTTATGAGGCGTCTTCCGGACAAGATGTGGATGTCTAGCGACTGCAGTCCTTGTTTCTTCAATCATTCTGGTTGGTATGTTTCTCATTCTTCTATTGCCAATTGTATCGAAACATGCCTCATAGAAGACATTTGAATCTATGCAGTGATTTCAGGACTTATATGGATAGAGAGGCTCTTCAACTGCAGATAGACTCTGCTGATGGCTTGCATGCCAACGAAACTGCAAAGACAGGTTCAGATTCTGTTAGTATGATGAGTCATAACCGTTTTCTCATAGCATAGGCACGGATCTCAAAACCCAGTTTGTCATACAGATGCTTTGCTGCTTTCGCCTCAATAGGACAGTGGAGAAGAGCAATATCAATACCCTCCGTTTTCAGGGTTCGAAGTAGTTTGTCAAGCAGTTCTTCACCAATGCCTTGTCTTCGATATGATGTATCGACAGCCAGAAGTTCGATCTGGGCCACCTTGGTTGCAGTCCATCTGCTCAGGACCTCATCAGGAACCTCTCGTAGATAGGCAAAGACAAATCCAACCAGTTTGCCGTCGATTTCTGCAACGAGAAAACCCTGGGAAAATGACTGTGCTGGTTGAAAGAACTCCTCAGTGACATCAGAATCGAAGGATGAGTATTTGTTCGCGAGATCAATCACTTGGTTGAGATCTTCGTGTTCAAAGGTACGGATGTTCATGATTGAATCGCCTTGCGAATTCGGAGAGCCTATTTTGCCTATAAACTGATGTTCCTGAGCTGTCAGGAGCTTGGAACCGAGCTGCGTTCAGACCCGTCTTCGAAGAACTAATACCAGCACAGCAATGGCGCGAAAAGCTCTCAAACCGAAAGCGGTTATTGTCAATGGATTGATTCGGAGACTCAGTCGGATCGATCTTAAGACAACTGAGCTTTTCCAAGTAGAGTTCACACTGGTGGAATAGGACTCCTAGTTCAATGAGGTGGATAGGATTTCTGCCTGCAACAAAATGTCTTTTATGAAAGCCGAATCCATTTTAGGCGAAGGGCATACGGGAATTGAGCATTGATAGGAAGAAACAGAGTGTGTCACAAATGACAAAGACACAGAAGGCAAGGTACACCCTGAAAGATAGGTTACGAAAGGCGCTCAAAGATAACAGACTATGTAGAATAGCGCTTGATGAATTGGAGAAGGATGTCGAAGTTCAAACACTTCTTGAAGACTCGAACAGGATGGCAATTGATAGAATGGGATATTCTGACCATGGTCATACTCACTCACTCATTGTAGCAATGAATGGTATCAAGTTGATACAGGCACTTAGTCATGGACTTGAACCATCCATTGTGCAAGAAGGCACAGGAGGGCTTGATGACGCGGAACTCGTAGTGTTTCTCGGTTGCTACCTTCACGATATCGGAATGGTTGTGGCCAGAAACAATCACGATATTTTCACCGTCGTGCTGGCAACACCAATTCTTGACAAGATTCTTGCAAAGATATACCCTGATGATCAGCACAGACAGGTACATATCCGAGGCCATGTGCTTCATACCATTTATTCTCATGATATGGCTGCCCCACCATTGACGGTAGAAGCGGGTGTAGTTGGGATTGCTGATGCCCTAGATATGACAAAGGGCCGAGCAAGGATACCCTTTGAAGCAGGTAGTGTAAACATTCATTCAGCATCCGCAATGGCAATCGACGAGGTTCGTATCCGAAAGGGAGAGAAGAAGACAGTTCGAATCGATGTGATTATGAATAATGCAACAGGGATATTCCAGATACAGGAACTACTGGAGAAGAAGATACGCGGAGCGCCCAGACTACTTGAACACATAGAATTGTATGCAGTGATGTCTGGGAAGGCAGACAGCATAATTACAACTGAGGAGCTTCAAGTACTTTAGTCTGCAGTATCATCCTATGTGTTGAAACCGCTGATTTGAGTTCCGACGATTACGAACACCTATTGTAACGAGACCGTACATATCAGCTAATATATATGTGCGATAGCGGGCGCTGCGTGCATCATCTACGTCAGAGTGATAACACAATGGAGCTTGATCCAATCGACCACAGAATAATCGGGATGCTTCAGGAAAACGGAAGACGGTCATATAGCGAAATAGCTGAAAAAGTAAAGCGCACAGAAGTTACCATACGTCGAAGAGTAAAGCGTCTGGTCGATGAAGGGTATATCAAGAAATTCACTGTCATCTTAGATCCCTTGAAGACAGGTCGCAAAATACGAGCCTTCATCAGGGTCAAGACAGCCATGAAGGAAGCATCTGTTATATCCAAGAGAGTGCATGACTTCAAAGAAGTGGATGAGGCCTATTTCTTAGACGGCGCCTGCGGAATTATGCTAAAAGTCACTGTGGATGACCTCCAGAAGCTCAGAGAGTTTCTTGAAGTACAACTGGGCAAGGTTTCTGGTGTTGGAGAGATAGAGACTTGCATCGTACTTGAGGACATCAAATCGACATCTTAATGGGTGAAATGTCATGCAAAGGGCGCTATTGATGCAATCATCTCAACTCGAAACGCTTCATGAACATGCGGAAGGCGCTCTTCCATTGGAGGCAGTTGCGTTGCTCTTCGGACAGGTTATGGAGTCCCAAGTGGAAGTTGCTAGTATAGAGCTGATGGAGAACATGGCCAACTCCTCAACATCCTTTGAGGTGGATCCAGAGAGAGAGTATAGACTGCTAGTTGACGCTGAAGAGAGAGGACAAGATCTAGTTGGCATCTTTCATTCCCACCCTGCACTTCCAGAACCATCAGCAAGAGACAAAAGAAACATGAAAGTGAATCCAGTTGTTTGGCTAATTGCATCGAAACTGACAGGAAGATGGGAATGCAATGCTTTTGTATACGAAGATGAGAGAGTTCAAAGAGTGGAAATTGTATTAGGTTAGTTCCAACTTCTTCTTCAGCGCCCTAATTGTCCCCGAGATTCTTCTTGGTTCGAAAGAAACGGATGTTGCATCGATCATTCCGATGACTGCTGCGGCCGCGATGACCTTATGTAGACTCTTTTCAGAGCATTGAAGAATGCCAATTCCAGACTTCTGCTGATATTCGTTAAGATAGAGCTTTGAGTCTGCAACAACCAGTTCGCCATAGAGGGAGAGAAGCTGTTTTCTAATCTCGGATACTAGCGCTTTCTCAGGAACGGGAGGACCATCTCTGTGGAGCGTAAAGAGAAGATATCTACGTCGTACGTCTCTCATTTGTTGTCCTCCTCTCTGACCAATTCCATCCCAGGTCCCAGATACTCTGACTGAAACCGCTTGAGATTAGAGGATACTATTGTGTGGGGATATTCAAAAGCTGCCCTCTTTGCCTCCTTTATGTCCAATCCGAGAAGTAGCCCAATATGGCTTAGAGCCATCGGAGACCGCATGTGAATTGGCACACTGCAGCCGCTGGAGAGAACAATATGCATTCCTGCATTCACTGCGATTTTGGTATTCTCTCTAAGGCTCTTAAGAAGTCGAGCTCTCACCAATCCTGTTGTGTGCAGAAGAGGCAAGACAGGCACCTCTAAGGCCGTATGAGAGGCTGCTGCCAGTTTTGCAGTGGTTGGGCGAAGCTTGTATTCATTCAGTGGCTCTGTTAGAGTCAGTAGGTCAATTCTGGAGTCCTCAGCTGCCCAATTGGCTACTTCTATGCCTCGAAGAGGCAGAGCAACAATGGTTGACTTCATTCGAAGACGCATAGCGGATCTCTTTACTGCCTTCAGGGAGGTTTCAAGAATTTCAGCACGATTTACTAAGACCGTCTCCCCTTCTGTGCCATTCAAGTAGGGCGCCTTAGTTCCCATAGCTGCAATGCCTACGAACCCCAACTTCTTTGCCATCGATAGAAAATGGGAAATGTCTACTTCACTTGGAACTCGTACATTGAGGTCTATCGCCATCAATTGTGCCCTCCAGCATTTTCAAGCCGGTCAATAATGAATTTGGCCGCGTCATCATATTTGCATCGAGGAAGCTGCTGCAAATGAACTCGTAGGCTAATTACATCAGGTCCAATTGCTAACTTCAGTCTTTCTAGAAAGGCCTCTTGCTTTTCTAATCGAAGATAGAATATACATTGATCATCTATTCTTGATTCGATAGTCCGGGATAGAGTCCTCTTATCAGGCATGGACAAAGTGTTCATGATGCTTTCAAATGCATTGATACATGCTTTTTCGCCTTCCAGTACTGCGATGACAACGAACATGAGAATGCCGCTGTGAGTCTCTACCTTAGTCCAAGTTGTTTCCAGTTGATCATGATATATTTCCGGGAATACGTTGGTCACTGCGGCAAGTACTCTATCAGGAACCTCGGTAGCCCGAACATGAGCACGTGCTTCAATTCTTCTGACGGCCATCATCATGAGTACCCCTTACAGGGGCTGCTAACTATTTGGCTAGATTCCCCTTGGCTCCAAGAGAGGGACGCACCTTCTCTGCTCCACGTCCTTTCTTCCTTAGGCCTCGGCTTCGTTTCCCAGCTGATGTAAGGCCACGATTCTCTCGTCCCTGTTGAATTGCATCACAAATCCAATTGATCGCAGGATCGTTGTAAATCACTGGATGATTGGGATCAACAAGAATTACTTCATGGAACAGCCATCTGTGGTCCGACCCCACCCAATAGGAGTTTAGTACTCTGAGATTTGGATACTTAGTTGCTGCACGCTCTTCCGCAATCCATCTGCGTGATTTTTGAGGTGTGTACTTGGTCACACCCAGGCTCCTTGGTTTTCTACCCATTCGGGGCCGTGGTTTTTCACGAGGACCACGCCCTGTTTTGACTCTAACTACAATGTAGCCTTGTTTGGCTTTATAACCAAGGAAGCGAGCTCTACCCAGTCGAGTGGGTTTCTCCAATCTGACAATACTACCTTGCTTTCTCCAGACAATGAGCCGACTCCTCACGAGATCGGAACGTTGCTTCTGTTCCTTAATCCAGCTCTCATTCATGTGCTTGTACGCAGACATCGATTATACCATCCTTTGCAGTTACAAGTTCGCTTTGTTTGTGGTTCAGCCTTTTATGGCCACATCCCTGCGGACGGATCCGCCTAAACAAAGGAAATGGTTTAGTTTCGAAGGTGACGAATATGCCGCCTCTGAGCTTTGCTAATCACGAATTCATTTGCTTAAAGGTCTAGCGATTGGTCGCAATATCAACATCCAGTGCTACTTAAATTCGGCAATTACTTTGTCCACAGTGAGACTGCCAACGCGCTCCTGAGCCTCGCTAGTGGATGATGAAATATGAGGGGTTGCTATGACCTTCGGATGTTTTGCGATTGACCAATCCTGTAATGGTTCAGACTCGAACACATCAAGAGCAGCTCCAGCTATTTTTCCTTCATTCAATGCCTTGAGCAACGCCTTTTCATCAACAATGCCCCCACGTGCAGTATTAATTACATAAGCGGTTTCCTTCATCAAATCAAACTCCTTGGGACCAATCATCCCTTGTGTATGAGGTAAAAGGGGAACGTGTACAGAAATGTAATCTGAGCTTCTGAGAAGCGTTTCTAGGTCGGTACGTTCTGCACCAAGTTTCTTGCAGGCATTATCAATGTCCAAAACATCATAAGCAAGAACTGTCATTTCGAGTGCCTTTGCTCGTTTTGCTGCTTCGTAACCAATTCTGCCAAGGCCAATAATGCCCAGAGTCTTCTGCCAAAGCTCTGTTCCTGTAAGCTTCTTTTTCTCCCATTGCTCATTCTTCATCGAGCTATCTGCCGAAGTGAGTCGTCTTGACAGAGCAAACATTAACGCAATGACCATTTCAGCTACTGAAACTGATGGGGCTTCAGGAGTATTCATCACCTTGACTCCTTTTGCCTTTGCGGCATCTTGATCGACGTTATCTAGACCAACTCCAGCCCGCACGACTAGTTTCAGATTGTCAGCTGAATCGATGACTTCCTTCGTCACCTTGGTTGCACTTCTGACTATTACGCAATCGAATCCCTTGATCTGTTCTTCAATTGGACCATCGGATTCCTTGTCTCTTACAACTACTTCCAAGCCAGCATCCATTAGTTGCTGCATTGCTGAATCTGCAAGTGGATCTGCTACAAGAATTCGTGCCATTGATGAATACCTTCTTAGGTTATTGAGCTTCGTCGGTCCCAGACTCATCTTAAATCTGACGACCGCGACATTTTTCTTGTGTGTGATTTAGTCAGATGATATGAAAAAGGAAATCAGACCCACAACAGCAATTGTGCCATGTCCCGTTGTTCTTCTCAGTGTGGCTGGGAAGAACAGACCTAATATTATCACATTATCTTGGGTTGCTAATGTGTGTAGCAAGCCGCCTACTGTTGTGGTCGGAATACGGCCAGAGCGGCACAGCCACGATATGGTAAGGGAAGCAGGAGACTTTGTCCTCAATATTCCATCGACGAAGGAACTTGAGGCATGTAAGTTCGCTGGGACCAAATCAGGACGTGAATACGATAAGTTCGAAACGTGTAATCTGACTCCAATTCCTTCCAGCAAGGTGAAGTCTCCAATGATAGAAGAATGCCCAATAAATGTCGAGTGCAAGGTAAGGCATGTCCAGAATCTTGGGGCACATGATCTCTTCATTGCCGAAGTGGTTGCAGTTCATCTTGACAAGTCTATTCTGGACACGCGCGAGAGCTTTGACCCCTCTAAGATGGATTTGCTTACGTATCTGCCCCTCTCAGGTCAGTACTGGTCCTTAGGCGAACGTCTTAGTTAGACTATCATCCTCATTGGGTAGAGACCTAAGGAATCTCTATCTCCTCGGAATCTTCCTCATCATAGAAACGGTTCTGATGCAGATATCGCTCGTAATTGTCACCATCAGATCTCAGGATGACCCAAGCACCAACAGGTATGTTTCTCTCCTTGAGAAAGACGTCGAAGGTTATTCCTGGGAATTCGACAACTATGGGTCGATGCCCGAGAAGCTTGAATAGCCCACAGACCTCTCGTGCCCGACTGAATGAGTCAAGACGAGCAAGGATTGGTATCCATTCTTGAGAGACCCCAGCCCATTTTAGAATTGGCCAAGAATGTGGCGGAGGCCATTTTCCTTTCATTACAAGGGCGTACTCTCTGGTTTCAAGCTCGTAGATTGTAGGCGCTTCACCTAATCGCGCACAACGAGCGCCACATGCCTTTGCATCATCCAAGGTCAGAAATATCTCCAAAGTCTCGATCACCCCAGACAATTATTCTAATGGATTGTACAATGAATAAGCACTGAACATCATTTGGTAAGCTGAGTACTTCTTTCTGCCGCAGATTCATCAATCAGATGACTTTGACAAGGAAACCGTCACTGATTATGTTACATTCTTAAATTGGGTAAGAACAACATATTATGTCAGCAAGAGTCCTCTGAACCCCCTTGGGAATCATCACTATTTCGTACCCTTCGCACTAACAATCTTCACAACATCGCGATCCTTGAGTTCATGTTTATCAGATATTCTCATCTTCGTCCTGGCATCGATGGCATGGATAAAGGACTCCATTAGGTCTGTGTGAATATACCCAGCAAATTCCTTTGCAGTTGTACCTTCGGGAACTAGATAGACGTCAGGAAGAACATTCCCATCCCTATCCGTGAGTGCGTTGGAATCATGGACAGGATATACCGTTATCATGTGAAGGAAATCAAATACCGCTCTGTCCAGTATGTTTTGAACTCCTGTGCCGCCATACTTCTTCAGGATATGTTCCTTAATCTTCTCCAGTTGATCTAGCTCAGCAGCTTTGAAACTATCGGGGTTTAGAATCTCGAAATCGGCGCTTCCTGGAATGTACTTGATCATGTTTTTTCTGGCCAGATCTTTGAGAGCCTTTTCTGCAAGAGCACTTATTGGAACAATGAAGTAATTAGGAAACTCCATCTTCATTCGTTCATAGTTATCTTCGGCGCCAGGACGATCTATCTTGTTGGCTGCAACAATAATTGGTTTGGCAGTACGCCATAAGAAAGAAGCGAAGTTGCGTATCTCTTCCTCGCTCCATTTGTCTGCGGTTTCAACTTTGAGTTCTGCCTCGCGGATGGCCTTGAGAATGTGCTTTCGCTTGATATTGAGACCAGAGAGCTTCTCAAGAAGCAGTTCGTCCATCTTCGCCCCTTCAGTTCTAACGCGTCCGGCTATTCGTCTCCAGTCCTTATGGAGTATTCCAAGCACCCATTCTGTAATCTCCTCTTCAAGAAATCTTATGTCATCGATTGGGTCATAGCTACCAGCATCAACTTCCTGCCCCTCGGCATCAAGTCCCCCACTTGCATCCACTATATGGATAAGAACGTCAGCTTGACGAAGGTCATCGAGAAATTGGTTTCCCATACCTCTTCCAGTATGGGCGCCAGGCACTAATCCGGCAACATCTATCAGCTTTATGGGAACTAGACGAATGCCGTCAATGCAGATTGAATTCTGGGGATTGTCCTCTACGTTGAAATCTCTGCAGGCGCAGACTGTTCGAACGTGCGTAACGCCAAGGTTGGCCTTTATTGTTGTGAACGGATAGCTGCCAACTGGAAAGTCGGTCATGCAAGCAGCATTTGTAAAGGACGTCTTTCCACATGACGGTTTTCCAACAATTCCAATACTGAATCCCATTTCCGCTCACCTTTTGGAGATACAGAAGAATTGATATTCGGTCAGATTTAAAGTATAGAGGTTATGGTCCTTTCGATGAGATTTTATGTGCTTAAGCTCATAATAGTTTTAGAAAGCGTATAAGGCTGGTTTCAGTAAATGTCGAAAATATGTGTTACATCCACCGGAAAAACTCTGGAGGCACAGATTGACCCTCGATTTGGCAGATGTGCTTATTTTGTAATTGTAGACCCCAACACGATGGAGTTTGAAGCGATTTCAAACACAGCCGTTGGCGCATCCGGGGGGGCAGGAATTCAAGCGGCTCAGGCAGTCTCCGGCAAAAACATTGAGGCTGTTGTCACAGGAAGCGTTGGCCCTAATGCCTATTCTGCTCTTGCGAGCTCTGACATCAAGATTATGACTGGAGCATCTGGTACTGTAAAGAGTGCAGTCGAGATGTATAAGGCGAACAAGCTCAGTGAAATCACCACTCCTGGACCATCCCACATGGGTATGAGAGGAGGCGGAGGAAGACGTGATGGCAGAGGGAGAGGACAAGGTGGAAGAGGAGGTTGGGGCTAGTCTTGACCTGTAGGCTCCTTATTCCAAGTGATGATGCAGATGGGATATCGGTTGCAGATCATTTTGGCCGGGCTTCGTTCTTCGTTCTTGTTGACCTCGATAACCGCGGAAATATCACTTCTAGATCGGTCCAGCGCAACACAAGTGGGCATCTAGGAGGAAGAGGACATGCTCATGACAATGTATTGAGCTACTCACCGCACGTGGTAATTGTTCAAGGAATGGGCCCGAGAGGTCTAAGAAGCTTCGAATCTCAAGACATTGCTGTTCTACAGAGTAGGAGTCGATTGGTTGATGAAGCCATAGCATCTTACCTTCGTGGAGACCTACCTGAACTCACTGAGGGCTGTTCTCACGCCCACCACAAGTAGAACCGATATTCTGGAGTTGCATAGTATCGTGATTATCACAGTTGCCTCTGGAAAAGGTGGTACTGGCAAGACCACAATTGCGGTGAATCTGGCCCTCTCGATAGGAAATGCGAATATTCTAGATTGTGATGTGGAGGAGCCCAATGTACATACACTGTTGAAGCCAAGGAAAATCGCAACTGAAGATGTCCTGTTGCCAACCCCGGTAGTAGATCATGGCAAATGTAGTCTCTGTGGGAAATGCGGTGAGTTCTGCGAGTTCAACGCGATCTTTGTGGGCAAGAAGAAGGTTGTAGTCTACCCAGAGATTTGCCATTCCTGTGGTGGTTGCAGGTTAGTATGCCCGGAAAAGGCAATTGAAGAAGAGGGACGAACAATAGGAAAGATTCACCAAACCCATGTTAAGGCCATACACCTTGTGTATGGAGAGCTGAAGATAGGGGAACCATTAGCTACTCCAATCATTAAGGCCGTGAAGAAACAGATTGAACCAAAGAAGATTAACATACTTGACGCTCCTCCGGGCACTGCGTGTCCGGTCATCGAAACAATGGAGAAGAGCGATTTCCTAATGCTTGTAACGGAACCAACACCCTTTGGCTTACATGACTTGGCCATGGCAGTGGATGTTGTGAAACAGCTTGGAATTCCTCATGGAGTTGTGGTTAACCGAGCAGGTATTGGTGACAATGCTGTACAAGAGTATTGTAAGGAAATGGATATTCCCATCTTGCTAGAGATCCCGTTTGACAGAGAGATTGCTGAGTTCTACTCAAGAGGGGTTCCCTTTGTTGAAGAAATGCCTGAATGGAAAGAACAGTTTCTTGAGCTGTTCGAAAACGCAAAGGAGATAATGAGAAATGACAGCTGAGATTGCAGTTATCAGTGGAAAGGGTGGAACCGGTAAAACAACCTTCTCTGCAGCCTTTGCGGCATTAGCGAACGGCATCGTGATTGCGGATTGTGATGTTGACGCACCGGATATGCACATTCTCCTTCAGCCCCACACAAAACAGACTATGGAGTTCAAGAGCTCAAAAGTTGCCTCGATTAATCAGGAGCTCTGTACTCAGTGTGGAGTATGTCATGATAATTGTCGATTTGACGCTGCAAATCCACCAGAGATTAATGCGATAGCTTGTGAGGGCTGTGGTGTCTGTGCATATCTATGTCCCGAAGAAGCTATCAGCATGGATAATCGTGTATCTGGCATGCTGTACTATTCTGAAACCAGATTTGGCCCGATGTCTCATGCGAAACTTCTTCCTGGAGAAGGCAATTCAGGCAAGCTGGTAACAGACGTGAGAAGACAGGCACAGGAGATGGCAAAAGAACGCAATCTGGATAGGATTCTCATTGATGGTTCGCCAGGCATAGGTTGCCCTGTAATTGCTACTGTCACTGGCATCAGTATTGGCATTATTGTAACTGAACCAACTATGTCTGGGATTCATGATATGGAAAGAGTAGCAGGTCTTCTCGACAAATTTGGAGTGTCGGGAGCTGTCATTATCAACAAGTATGACCTGAATGTGGAGAATACCCAGCAAATTGAGGAGTACTGCCAGGAGAACGGTCTCTATTTGCTAGGACGCGTGGCCTTTGACTCCATCATGACTGAATCGATGGTAGCAGCAAAAACCCTTCCTGAGTTTGCCCCATCACACGAGATTACGGGTTTCGTCAGAAAGATGTGGTCGGCAATCGAAGAGATTCTTCTGCAAGAAAAAAAAGAAAAGGTGTAGAGGAGTATCTATTGATCCTCCTCTAGCTTTGCAAGTCTTTCTTGAATCGTCTTTAGGGACTCTTGAATTGACTCGAGACTCTGTTGGAGCATTGCTTTCTGTTGCTCCAGAACTCTCCTCTCTGCATCAGGTGCAATACTTGGTGGGGTGCTTGTTGGAGCGTTTAGTGGAGGCCAGTTGCGGTATCCCAAGTACCAACACGATCCAGGACCATAAAGCCAGCCTGGACGTTCCCAGGGTGGGAGATCCCTAAATGGGCCGTTCCCAGGCCACATGCCACTGCCTCGACCTCGTCCAAAGCCACCGCCTCGACCTCTACCATAACCGTAGTATGCCATTGTATCTACCTCAAATATTATGTGCATATGCACATTTTTAACCTTGTTCATACGAACAATAATCAATATAAGAACAGCCCAGAAGGACGTACCATTCGCTCAGAAAACTGGTGTGTAATTATCTATGAGAAGGCACAGACGAGGCGGACGAGGAAGATATCCCTTTCAGGATTTCATAACGGGGACAAAACCAAAGGCAAGGCGCATGGATCCAGTTCCCGTTGGGGATTCAAAGCCCGTGTATATCGACGAAGCTGAAGTGGAGGCGCTACGACTAGTGGACCTTGAAGGCCAGTATCAAGAGGAGGCAGGAATGTCAATGAATGTGTCTAGGGGGACAGTCTGGAGACTACTTACCGAAGCTCGGCGCAAGGTGATACAGGCATTGTTTGAAGGGCGTCCATTAATAATAGGGCAGATAGCTGACAACATTGAAGATGAGTAGTCTACGAGAAATCTATTTGGCCATTTGTTAAGTAGTGTGGTCTGTAAGTCAACCTTCTCTTTGCGTCGTTTTCCGGAGATAGATGTCTGAGTAATACAACCTCTCAAAAACCGCTTCTGAAATATTCTGCGTGGGCTCTGAGGCACGCGCATATGCGATGCTGCCTTATATGTATTTTTTGTGATTCATTAGTCAGAGAGGAACACAATGCAGACAGGCATTTCCACCCCATTGGAAGCGGTCACGGTTCCCGTGCTAATTAGAAGACCTTCGTTCCCGCGAAAATGGGACTCATTAGCAAGACCTCATGTTGCCATCGTCGTCAAGGACACTGACAGTGAGATTCGATATTACCTGTCACGAAGAGCAAAGGACGAATCCAGCAATCGTGATGTTCTTGAGGTTGCGGACATTGACGATTTGCCTGAAGGTACCCTCCTTGAAGTCCGTTTCAATGCTACTAAGGCCAATCTCTATAAAATGGAAACAGTGGATAATGTGCCTTGCTGGAGATGGGTTGGTCGATGTCGAGAACTCGCTGATTTTGACTATCCTAGCGAAATTCGCTGGAACGGTTTGCTTGAGAACGAAGAATATCCCGAAAATTCATGGCATATGGTTGATTCCTAGCCACTGAATTTCCTTCCTTTATCACACACCTTAGGAGCAACAACTAGAAAATTAGGGACAGACAGGTAAGTGCCCCTTCACACTTCTCAAATTCGCTCATGTTGACGGGAATGACCTCAAACCCATGTTCTTTGACCATACTGATGGATCTCAAATGACCTGCGGGCATCAAGACTATATCATCAATTGTCAAGGTGTTTGTTGCATATTGCTCATCGAGAGGGACAACTACTTTTTCAGAATCGAGAAAGACAGGATGATTGGCAAAGATACTGCTCACAATGAAGAGACCGTCAGCAATGTATGTCGCATGGCTCTTAAGATGCACAATGCTATAATCAGTAACAAGCTTTGAATCAACTTGAAGCCACTCGACCATCTGATCAACTCCGACCAGATTGGTTCGTTGAGTTATTCCAGTGACTAGTCTATCTGAAAGATGAATAACATCGCCCCCCTCAATCGTAGCCGGGAAAGTGGCTTCTCTTGTTCGCATATGCTCACTGAGAAGCCTTAATACTACTGCTTCTTCCCCTCGTCTACTCTCGCATGCCATTCTTGTAATGAACGCCCTGTTTCGATGAATCACGGCTGTATCCTCCACAAAGCAGGCGTCAGGATGAAGATGGTCGGCCTCAAGTTCTATCACATCGAGTCCCAATTCCGTGAGGATTCGACAGTACTCTGCATGTTGTTGCCGGGCCAACTTAAGGTCAACTGAATAACAATCAGTATGGGAAGAGATACATTTAGGATAGCTGTCACCAGGCGGGCGAACAAGGGCACGTTTCATGACTTGTAGTTCCAAGGATTTGTCCTATATCAATTGTAAGTCTTCTTGGTCTTTCATTTCAGTAGAGAAGAACGATAGCCTTAAATGTAAAGTCTATTTTACGTAAAGTGTACTTTACATCTCAATGGATGCGATGGCGTGATTGTGAACAGAATCAAAGAGATTCGGGAAGAACGAATGGCTGAAAGCTCCACTCCCGATATGTGGACGCAGGAAGGCCTGGCACGTCGCTTGGGAATTACACGTCAGACAGTCATCTCAATGGAGAAAGGCACCTATAACCCCTCCCTTCAACTTGCGTTCAAGTTAGCCCGTGTGTTTGAGATGAGAATCGAGGAGATCTTTAGTTATGGTGATGATGATGAAACGTAGTATTGTAGCAATAGATTCTATCACAATTATGGCCGCTGCTGGACTAGTATTCTCACTATGGTCTGTCTCGGTTGCAATCTACCTTCTGGGATTGCTCTACTACTATAGATAATAAAGGTGATTTCTTGACGGAAGAGAAGCTATCAAACAAATCGTTTTTTGTGATGTTGATTTGCCTTGCTTTCGGATGGGGGGCTGGACAACTCGTTACGAGTCTTATCTTCCCGAATGCGGACTGGCCCACGTTGGTTTCGTCGGCGTTTGGAGGGATCGTCTTCATTGCGGTAATGATGGGCTTTATGATATACTCACAAAGGCTCCGTGATGAGCGGACTATCTACATATCCGACAAGGCCGCACGCAATGGATTTGCCTTCGTATTGTTCTTGGTCCCGGCTGCAATTGTTGGCCTCTCGGCAACTGATATTTCGACTGATGTCTCTCTTGCACTTGTTCTGCTATGGTTCGGAGCTGTTGCAGTTGCATCCATCAGCGCGTTCTATTATTATCGAAAATAGGTGTAGATGAAAACTGGGTGAGATAGAACACGGAAGATAGTATTGAGTTATTGGCAGACCTATGAAAACCCTTAAGAGCCTCACAGGGGCAATTTCCTGTAGCAATAGCGGATTGGGTATCGTACTCAAGCCTTGTCTTTGCTAAAACAGATGTTTAAGTAAAGCGGGTTGGGGAAGCCGCAGAATATCGGATTCGTTCCGGGCTGCTTCATAGGCCTATCCCGCAGGGCTCATAACCCTGAGATCGGATGTTCAAAATACTGCGCAGGGTCATCCTGCCCGTAGGAATCTCATCCACCCGCTACCACTTAACCATGGTTAATTTTCTTGTTTCTTTCCTGAACCTATCATCACTTTTCTTAGAAATCTTCCTCATGGAAAGTGGGATTGAGTCTATACCCCTCCTCACCGCCATCTAGGACGACCGGCAGAATCTCATTCTCTTCAGTGGCAATCCTGAAAGCATCCTTAAGATAGTCGGGTTCGTCCATAAAGAGCTGCTTGATGATGTCTTTCTTTGAGATACCCTCAGGAGACGCTCGTACCGCCTCCAATATTCCGTGGGCGAGGTCATGAATATCGGCAATATACATACGGAAGTCTTCCTTCCTTGAAAACTCCTCATGCATCTCTTCCATGGTTCTCTTATATTCCTCAGTCTTCTCGTATTCTGGAATAAGCATGAAGCAATGAATTGACTTCCCGTCACATGTCGCTTTTGTTCTCCTTATTCTATTTGGAATATCCATCCAGTCAAGGTCATCATTAGAAAAGCCTTTGGCAGCAAGTCTGTCTCTGACTTCTTTAATAGGTGTCTCGCCAGGAAAAACACCATCTGCTTCTTGTACTATTCTAAGAAGACCTAATGCCATTGGAGATAAGTCGCGAATTTCTTGTTTTTCCTCTATTGATAAAATTTTCAAATGCCAACATGGTCGCCCTGAATCAAGTTCAGAATCATCAGATGGGCAATCAACAACAAGATCGATTGCAAGTTTGTTGATAAGATTCGTTATGGCACCATTCACATGTCCGATGCTATATTGGGATGAAAGATTATTCTCGACCAAACTTCTGGGGAGCTGACCGTTGCTCTCATTTTCTAGCATTCGGAGAATGCTCTCCTCTACTTCCTCTATTGATGTACTCAAGTCAAGTATTCCTCCCAAACAGGATTCACGGACTGCCCATCAGCCTCAATCTGCCTTGCGATTTCACGACTGTGATTTCTATCACTTGTAACTAAATCGATTGACACTTTCATCTTAATAGAGTAGTTTGGCGGGGCTATAAGTACACAACAAATTGCGTCATTCTTTGTTCTTGTTTCTGCAGAAGATGACAAAGAGAGCCTTTGACTTTGTATAGTATTGCAGAGTTCTCATCGGGGTATATTCGTGCTGGTTATACTATTTGTATTCGTACTGTATTCTCACGAAGCAATTGAATTACTTCGATTGTGTTCATTTGCTTTCGTTCTACTCATTTTATGACTAAGCAACATGGATTCAGAGATTTTCACCATACTTCCGTTTTCATTGCAGACAATTTAAACCCCCTCGATTTGCAGTCAAGGGTTTTTCCACCATGATATATGGCCATCGCTTTGGGGCTGATAGTCGGACATAAACATGCCCTTAAGGCCTGCCGGTTGAGACTCTCCTATGACATACCAACCGCCCTTGCATCTTAGATTCATCTCTTTCTAATTCGCGATAACATGACCATAAAGTTCTATAAATCAAGAAAACAGCACGGTACTTGGTGGTGTGTGGTGAATACAAAAGAGAGCCTTCATCAGAGGTCCGAGAGAAAGGCGATTCAAATCATCACGGACACTGTGTTTGGCTTGGCTCTCGGCCTTGGAGCTTTTAGCCTTACTGAATATGAAATATCTACCATTGAAGATGTCTATTTCGCAATAGGTTTCTTTTTCTTGACCTTCTTCCTTGTCAGTCTGTTTTGGGTTTGGGTTCGTCGCTTCTTTGAGGATTATGTGGTGTATGGAGAGACTATCTCGGGGATTCTTTATATTCTGTGTTTGTTAGTAGCTATTCTACCATTCATTATGCGACTCTTCTTTTCCGGATTCATTGGAGAATCAGGAGAGGTATCATTCTTGGCTCAGACATGGTTGTATCCATTAGATATGGGCAGTATTGGTATGCTGGTTGGATCGTTGCATGTGCTCTTCCTGAATCAAGGCCGAGGTAGGGTTCCGTGGGAGGAATACAAGCACGTTGTGACCGACGGATATACCGCTTTTGTCCTTGGAGGGGGGTTTTTGCTCTCTGCAGCAATACCGAACAACCTGACTCTGGCAGATATTCTGTTCTTTTCGATTCCAAGCCCCTTTGCAGACATAACAGCGAAAATTGGAGTCTGGTTCATCGTAGTCCTCCTTGCAGTGATTGTCTATATACCAATAGAGCTTGGCCTGAGAGGGATAGAGAAATCATATACCTATACAGGACAGGCATTATGAATCAGGCAGACCTCAAGCATGTATATGGAGATTGATTATTGATAACAGATGGAACTCTGTCAGTTGTATACCTCCGATATTCAAGGGGCATATGCGACTCCATATTATGGATTTCAGAGTCTGGAGAAAAGAGAAATGGATTTTGATGAAATTCTCGACTCGGCCCCTTCCTATAAGGAGTTCATGACTGTCAGCGAGCTTGATAGATCGAGCAAGATGCTCTCAGAGGAGTTCGCCGAGGTTTCCTTATAGATGATTGGAGAATTTGAAGAAGAAAGACCTATTTCATGCTTGAAGATTGGCAGAGATGAGAAGAATGCACTTCTATTTGCGTTTCCTCATCCCAATGAGCCCATCGGGAGTATGACGGTCGAGTTCCTCTCAAGATACCTAGCGGAGAATACTGAGTTCATTGAGAAGACGGGATTCACGTGGCATCTCATTAAAGTCATAGATCCTTGATGGTACAGCGCTAAACGAGGGGTGGTTTAAGAGCGGCTTCGATCCGGTGAAATATGCCAAACACTACTATAGGCCGACACCACACGAACAGATGAATCTAGGATGAGAGCTACAACCGATTTCATTTCATATTATGCCTTTGAGTTCTTACGATGTGCAGATAGCAGGTTTACAACCTTATCATCAGAAACATCATACCAATTCGCGTATGCATTGGCAACAGCAAAGGCAAAGCCGGTTTCGATTCTTGGGCCAGACCAGATGATCCACGAGAGGCCTTACTCTTTGGGCTGCACTTCCTGAAGAAGTCGGGATTGCAACAGTGACCGACTTGGTAAAAACTCCTTTACCGACTGAATTGCAGCCATCATTGTGAATCCGGATGCCAATCCATCATCAACTAGAATCACATCTCGATTCTCAGGGTTCTCAATGCCGACAAGCCGGTGATATGCCGCCCTTCTGTTTTCGATTTGTGCTAGAGTCTGCTCGCGAATCGACATGATTTCATTCTCGGTCAATCCAATTCTGGCAACCAAATCCTCGTTCAGAATCATTGTCCCAAGTGATGTCAGAACACCAAAGCCAGCCTCAGTATTGTACGGAATTGCATCTTCCATACAATAATAAGATCAAGACTAGCATTGAGTGCTTTCGCAATCTGAACAGCAATAGTGACTCCACCATTAGGAATTGCTAGAACCATCGGCCTAGACCACAATTTGATATGGCGCAGCTCGTTCGCAAGAATCATACCTGCATGGCCACGATCTTGATAGGACCATCTCAGAGAAATCACCTAAGGACTCTATATAGCCGCTGCAATTCATATATGTTGTAGCATAAGGCAGGAATGACACTAGACATGATACCAGAGATTGCTCTCCTCATTGGCATTTACTCCATCTGGATACTGATTCTTGTTGCATCGATGGTTTCCACCGAGGAGGTGTCTCTTACTATGACCACCCTTCCGTTCATAGTCACCTTTCCTATTGCGATGATTCTGGCGGCGCTAATAGAGACATTCATTCCTGGCACCTTCGCGGTGAATCTTCTGCTGACAATAGTAGTTGGAGTGTTACTCTTCATTCGATGGGTAATGGCCATAGTAGATGAATAGCCATAGGTCTCTTAGAAGCCTCTTGAGGTCAGCTAGCCTTCCTGCTTGTCCTTTCGCTTGAATTCCGTATAGCCGCATCGACCACAAGCAAAACGGTCAAAATGCTCGGCCATAAAGGTGCCCTTCTCGCACCGGGGGCATTCTCGACGGGTACGGGAGATTATGCCTTTCTTATCAACTTTATACAGCTTATGTGACACTTATGTGCCCTCCTTCTTTGTCTCATGCCTGACAAGGATATGTTTGCGCTCTACTTTTTTCATCTGTTCTGAGGAATCATATATTCTGGCGATGCCCTCGGAGTGATCACTCCCAAATCTCGTCTTGAGGCTTCTGACAACAACCCTTGCCTCATCTGCATCGAATTGCGCGATAATTTTGGCACGCACATCGGCCCTGCTTGGAGTCGTACCGCCTGTATGTAGTACCTTGAACTTTATCTCCTTTCTAGCAAGAGGCGCATTCTCGATTTCTTTGAGGATTTCGATTTTCATGTACATCACTTACTACAAATGGGCATTTCCGGAGTGGAGTCAGCCATTCGACTCTGGGTTGTCTAATAAAGTTTTCACCACAGCAGCGGCAATTGTATAGAATCCTAACGGACCTTGAGGGCATACTTGCCTGGTTTATCGATGTTCAGTCGTGAAGCTATGTATGAATGCTTTCGTGGGTCATCGTGAGGTTTGCTTCCGGGAAGGATAACAACTATTCCAGTGTACGAACTTGAAAGGTTGGTACTTCTACAATTTGGACACTGATCCTCTATGGTGAGAAAATGGCATTCTCTACAGGCTCTTGGTTTGGCCATTCTTCTTCAATCCTCGCTATTTCTTCTTTACGTCTTTGTCTTTCTTTGACTTCTCCCCACGGGCCATTTTCACATCATCCTCGACCCAAGAGTGATCTGGGCCGATTTTGCCAAGAAAGGGTTGACGCATTGTGAGGCCGAGTTTTCCGGACCTGCTCCCTGATTCAAAGCTTATTGATGTGATTCGTGCGCGTACCATGTCACCTTCTGAAAGAGTACGTCCAGTTTCCTTTCCCAACAGAGCACTTCCCTTTGAGTCTTGTGTGATAAAGTCATCACAGATTTGACTAACATGACAGAGACCGTCTAGTGGACCCATTCGAATGAATGCACCGAAGTCCATCAGCTCCACAACGTTGCCTTCAACAATTTCTCCCCGGATAGGTTTGAAGACAAGAACCTGATATGTGACCGAGTGGTAAGTAGCGCCGTCGCCGGGCATAAGGCGACCTTGGCCTATTTCTTCAATTCCAATTACCGCAATCATCAGCCCAATGTCCCTATCAAGGACATTTTCATGTTGTTTGCGCAGATGTACCATTGCTGCCTCTTCGATTGGTGCACCAAATTCCTTAGGAGGAATACGTACAACATCTCTCACTGTTACTATTGAGTACATTTCAGACGCTCCTTGACTGACAGGACAATTCCGAATAGAATGACCAGACTGATGAGTGAATCATATAAATCTGAACCCGCCGGTTCAGCGGTGCAACACTTTGAAAAACATAAAAACATTGTGAATCGGCCTTATTCTATAAGACCTTCAAGAGAGAGATGTTTCTTGGCCCTCAAATAGAGGACAGGTATTCCTTGTTTCCTGGCTGAAGCCCTGAGTTCGCGATCATTCGTTGCAAGAATGCCCTTGATAGAAGTGGCATACATTAACAGTTGAAGGTCAACTGGCAATTCGGGAAAAGGGCTCTCAATGACTGTACATCTCTCCGCTAATCTGCGTGCGATCCCAAAAATCCGGCGATTTGTTAGGCCTTTTCCTTCACCGAGAGCCTCGATTTCATCAAGGACAGAGGAGAGTAGAATGAACTCGGGTTGACGTTCCAGTATTCTTTCGGCTTCTAGAAACATATCAATATTGAACTGAGCAGGGATAGTCATGAAGTTTGCATCGACCACTACGAGAACTGCCAAATCGTTCACATGCCATGCATCTTAGATCTCGGCATAACCGACAAGACGCCATTTGTTTTCTACCTGGCGTCCGAGTGCGATACGTTGCCCTTTTTCCGCCGCAACAGGCCGCTTTAGAGATAGCTCAATCTCGTCGCCGTGCAAACGTGTGATAATACCCACGGTGGCAGCTGTTCCTATGACCATCATCAAAGGCTCATTGAGCCGAAGGTTCTCAACAATTTTTTTTGTTTCCATTCCAACAACACGTTCCATAAGCTTGGGCTTAATCATGAGCTTGTCAATGATATTTGGCATTTTATTCACTTTGCCAACGACATTCCCAACCAAACGGTCTGCACGAGTCGATGCAGGGTCGAGTCCAGTACCCACACCAATTAGCCCACCAGGTCGAGCTTCTTCAAGAGGATTGTTGCTTCCTGATAAAAGACTGGCAATTCTAGCTCTGATTGGCTCAAAGCCCTTGTCACCCTTCGAACCAGGAGCGATTTCAATCTCATCGCCCACTTTGAGAACACCACGAACGATAGAGCCACCAACAACGCCACCCTTGAGCTGGTTGGGAGGAGTTCCTGGCTTGTTTATATCGAAGGATCTAGCAACGAACATCTTTGGTGGTGCATCCTCGTCTCTATGAGGGGTGGGTATAACTTCCTCGATTCGTTGAATCAACAAGTCAGTGTTTGCACCAAAGACCGCAGAAACAGGAATGATCGGAGCGTTCTCTGCGGTGGTTCCCTTCACAAAATCCTGAATCTGTTTGTAATGTTTAAGAGCCTCTTCCTTTGACACTAGTTCAATCTTGTTTTGGACAATGATAAGGTTCTTCACGCCAACAATTTCCAGTGCACGAAGATGTTCCGATGTCTGGGGCATGGGGCAAGGCTCATTGGCTGCAATAACCAATATTGCACCATCCATTATACTTGCTCCGCTCAGACAAGTTGCCATAAGTGATTCATGACCAGGACTATCAACGAAGGAGATCTCACGAAGCACCTCAAGGGACCCTCCACACTTAGGACATTTATTCTCTCTTGCCAAATACGACGTGGTGTAACAATCGGGTTCTGGACATTTCGTACATTTGAAAAGAGTCGTAGCAGCATAGCCCAGTCTAATGGAGATACCCCTTCTCACCTCGTCCGAGTGTCTATCTGTCCACTCTCCCGTTAGATATTCTACCAGAGTGGTCTTCCCATGGTCAACATGACCGAGGGTGCCAATACTAACTTCGGATTGTCCTTCGTACTTTTTAGTCACCGAGTTGTCACTTCCAAGGTCCAATAGTGATTCGCACAATAAAGCCAACTGAATCATATTTATGAAGACTGTGGTCAAGTCAGAAGATGCTGTGTAGGTGGAGAAGCTTGGGGTGGTCTAGGCTTCCTTCAATACCAGTTCTTCTAAGGGTGCACTTCCTCTCTCTTCGATACGCACATTTACTTGGGATATATCTGGACTCAATTCTCGACCACGAACCGTCTTCCTTCGGGCTATTCCTCTCCGCTTCGGGCGAAAACCAGGTGGGCCACGAACTAAAATACGCTTCTTGCCGCTCCCGTGTACATCTGGACGAACTGGAAAACCAGAAGAGTCACTACCCCCAGTAATCCTTAGCTTATATCCTGGTAGGCCCATCGCATCACCTTCCACTACATCCCCGACACTCTTTCCTACTAATGCATTGGTCTTTGCATCATCTAGTTCGTACTGGATGGCTTTACCATTTTCTGGATCAGATATTACTAATTTGAATGGCAACTGACAAATCGCCTACCTAGAGTCGTAAAGAGAATCCTTGATGCGGACTCTGGCGGTACGCAAATGACATCACTTTATGAGGATTGTGGTCGGGCAGATGGATTCAATCTCTCTTCGGTACACTACATAAGCATTATAACACTGAAAGTTTGTGACGCACTAACCACCGAAGGCAGAGATGCACGTAATAATGGATACACTTACTCTTATCTTCACAATTGTCATCGTTTGGACCACGATTTACATAGTTTCTCAGGCTATTGGCCTTGAGAAACTGAACGAAAAGGGAGTGGATGCAGGAACTCCATTCTTTCTCATGTTCAAGACAGAGAGACTCAATTCATTTCTTACCAGAGCTGGAAAACGATTTCCCAAGCTGTTTTGGAATATCGGGATTGTAGTGGCTTTCATTGGTATGGCACTTGGATTCTATATCTTCACAGATAATCTTCTGAAGTTATTCTTCGCACCCGTTGAGGCAGGAGGTGTAGTTCCCATTATTCCCGGCATTACAATCACTGGGTTGCCCCTATTTTACATGATGATAGGTCTAGGAATTACGCTTATCACACATGAGTTTGCACACGGTATGGCTGCGTCGAAGGACGATATTCCAGTGAAGAGTTCTGGACTTCTCTTCTTCTTCCTCTTGTTCGGTGGCTTTGTTGAACCGGACGAGGAAGTGTATGAGAAGAAAGCAACATCAAAACAGAGAATGCGACTTCTCGCCGCGGGGTCATATGCTAATCTCATAGCAGCTGTCTTTCTGCTTCTTATAATCATGAATTTCAATCCCATAATGTCGGTTGCATTTAACCAACCAAGTGGAGCATTCATCTATGAAACGGAAACAGGGACAGCAGGCGGGGCGGCTCTAGAGTTTGGCGATGTCATTATAGGACTAAATGACACAGTCATCGAATCGTGGGCTGATGTGGGCGAGTTCATGTCTACTGCCCCTGTAGGTGCTCAGGTTACAATTGAAACACTGGATGGGTCTGTGATAGTGATCTTGGGCCAACATCCGGACAACGCGTCAAGAGGGTATATTGGAGTATTTGGGGCAGATTATTGGGAACCGAAGCCGGGTTGGAACTTGTTTCTGAGTCCGTTGTACGTTTTTCACCTTCAGCAGACCCTGTTCTGGACATGGATAATCTTGGTTTCGGTGGGCCTGTTTAATCTTCTACCCATACCCCTATTCGATGGCGACAAGATACTTAGAGAATCACTTCGCCTGACTGTAAAGGATGAGAGAAAGATCCAATATATCATGTGGCCAGCAAGGATTATTGCCGTGTCAATAGTAGTTCTCAGTATTGGTTTGAGCCTTTATCTTGGAAAAGGGCTTTTCTGAGAAGACAGTCCACATAGGATTTTATGGACAAGGGCGTCTGAAAACAAGATTGTGGGAAGTTTGGGCTTCATGGGACCTAAAAAGAACCTGTCATGACTCATGAAAGATGAACAATGATTACTCCACAAATGTCGACTATTCCAGATACACGTGAACGGGTTCGAAAAGCAATTACAGACTATCTTGCCATGTTTCTGCCGGGTTCTTGGACAGAGCCCTTGGTCCGGCTGAAGCTGCTTTTACAATCGAATTCCGAGATTGATTGGGATGCTCTAAAGGGGCATTCCTTGGCGTTCTTTGATGAGCAGAGATTGGCTCAAGATAGAATAGAGTCTCTGGCTCGGATTGAGAGATTCGTTGATGCCTTTAAGGACTTGTACAAAGTGTTGTCACCTGCAGAATGGCATAAGGCGGTAGATGATATCTTTCAAGCAGCGAATTTCAGAGTATCCAAGGCAGCTCTTAGTCGCCCAGAGACAAGGTTTCTTGATGAGCGGAAGAAGGAGTCGAGTACAAATTAGAGTTCTCTTGAGTAGTATATTATCAGTGAAACGATACAAGAAACACAGTTGCCTTGTACCGTTGTAACACCCAGAGAGGAGTCTTTAACAGGCAACTCGTCTTGCTAGCTATGGAGTAGCTAGTACATGTCCACACCATGTTCAAAGTGCGGGAAACCAGCAGTATACCTGAGAAGATACACTATGGAGCAGCTTTGCAAGTCATGTCTTGTTAAGACAACTCAACTTCGGGTTCAGAAGACCATTAACAAGGGAAAGATGCTTCGTGAAGATGACAGAATAGCTGTGGCCATATCTGGTGGAAAGGATAGCGCAGTGCTCCTTGAGATCCTCGTTCAGATTGAGAAAGACTATCCTAGAACAGAACTAGCCCCGCTCACGATAGACGAAGGAATAAAGGGATACAGAGACAGGGCTCTTGAAGCTGCGCGTGAACTCTGCTCAAAGCTCGATCTCGCACTTGAAGTTAGAACCTTCAAAGATCTTTTTGGACACTCATTGGATTGGATTGTAGAGAACAGAGAAAACTCATCAACAGGAGCATGTTCGTACTGTGGTGTTCTGAGAAGACAGGCATTGAATACTGCAGCCCTTGAGATTGAAGCAGATGTTGTAGTGACTGGCCATAATCTTGATGATGAAGCCCAGACCGTGGTGATGAATGTGATGCGAGGAGACAGCAGACGCATTGCCCGCACAAATCGGTCTCAAGAATTCCCCATTCCGGGTCTGGTACCTCGTGCAAAGCCAATAAAGGAACTTAGTGAAAGAGACATAGTTGCCTATGCTTATTATTTGCATTTGCCTTATCACGATGTGACGTGTCCATACGCAGAAGAAGCGTATCGGAATGACATCAGGACCTTCTTGAATGAGATGGAACATAAACGGCCTGGAACTCTTCTTGCAATTCTTCGTTCTGGAGATGCCATTGCAGAGATCTACGAGCTGTTGCCACAAGTAGCCCGAATTCACAAATGCGTAAGCTGCGGTATGCCTACTTCCAAGAAGATCTGCAAGGCATGTTCGTTGCTGGCGGAGTTTGGGGGCTAGGAAGTTGTCGAAACGGCCGGAACAACTTCATGACACACGGAGTGTAGTATATGATGAAAGCCATTGGAAAGTATTGAGCAATCTTAGGAAAAAGGCATTGCAGATCATGAGATTTCTGGAGAACTATGAGATTCAATCCTTTGCTTATGGTTCACTTGCGCGTGGAGACGTTACTGAAGCGTCGGATATTGACATTGTAATTCCATATCCTGTTTCAAGTTACAGGCTAGAAGTCTGTCTTGGAAAGCAGACATATCGAGAACTCGTTCAAGCTACTCCTTCAATGATTCTCAAGGGCCATATTCACCTTGAACAAAACATGACGGTGACCTTTCCCTTATTCAAACTCCGTTCAAGAGAAGAGGAGTTTTACAAATGGGGTGGGAGAATTGGACTTGCGGATATTGAGGAACAGACTCGAGTTCCAGGAGTAGACAAGAGACTGATACTAATTGAGCCCAATGAACAGGGTCATGAAGAGAAAGGTGTTATTGGATATGAAAGCCAAGTAGCAAGACGACTCGAAGTAAGCCCTGACATTGCTCATGAACGTGTTCGGGTGCTCAGACGACGTGATAGTGTGGGTAGGACTGGAGTGTATCTTACACGTCCGCTTTCGGAAGAAGAGAGCTTTGAAGCTGTTGCAAAGAGCCTTATGGACAGTGATCCGGCCATCCGACGCACAGCTGAAAAACGCCAAGGATAGGTGAACGGCAAGATTGGTTCGTTCTATCAAGAAACTTGATGAGGACTCCTTGATTATAGGTCAATTGCCAACTGGATGCAGATATTGTACAAGAGGCGCAAAACTGATTCTGTTTGTCACTGGTCTCTGTGATAGCAGGTGTTTCTATTGCCCACTCTCTGAAGAAAAGGCTAACAAAGACGTGGTCTTCGCAGATGAAATGCCAGTCATGACAGACAAAGATATTCTTCTTGAAGCAGATGCCATTAATGCAGAAGGGGCAGGGTTGACTGGGGGAGATCCTCTATGTAGACCTGAACGAACTGTTGATTTCATCAGAATGTTGAAGTCGCACTATGACCACGCCTTTCACATTCATCTCTATACTAGTCAGTCTTCCGCTTCAAAGAGTGTGCTCTCACAGTTGGCAGACGCCGGGCTTGATGAGATACGATTCCATCCCCAGAGTAAGAATTGGGATGGTTTGGAACGTAGCTTGGACCTTGGGATGGAAGTGGGTATTGAAGTCCCTGCTATGCCAAGTCGTATCAATGATCTGAAGAATGTTGCAGCCAGAGCAGAGAAGATTGGGGTCTCCTTTCTCAACATAAACGAGCTTGAGAGCAGTGAAACCAACTTTGCACATTTGGTTTCTCTGGGAATGAAGCTTCGAAATACTGCGACATCTGCTATTGAAGGAAGTGCCGAAACCGCATTTGAAGCCATGCAATGGGCTGCCAACAATCTTGAGCATCTATCAATTCATTATTGCTCTTCTCGTTTCAAGGATGCTGTCCAATTGCGCAATAGGCTCTCCAGACGACTTGATAATGTCATTCGGAAGTTTGAAGAACGGGATGAATCTGACCCCCTTCTAATCCTAGGAGTAATTCGAGCGCCCTATGGGAAGAAACTAACTGCTAAGAAGCTTGAAGATATCGCAAGTACTCTCTCCAAGTCTTTTGATGTTCCATCAGATTTGATGAGTGTTGATTATTCCCGAATGAGAATCGAAATTGCGGGATGGATTCTGGAAGAAATCGCTAGTGAACTAAGAAATGTTCTTCAAGATGGAGAGAACTTGGAAATAGGAACTGCATTGGAGTATCCATCGTGGGACCGATTACAGGTACTCTTTGAACCTTTGTAGCATCTATCTTGTGATTTTGAAACGAAGAAGAGCAGCAATACCGCCAAGGCTCTGGAGCTGGTCACCAGCAGGATGATCAGAGGAAACAATATGAAAAGCACCTCGAGCCTTCTCGGTATCACGAATCAGTGCATCTAACCATCTTCGCTGGCTATCATCTTCCTCTCGCAGTTTTATATCGGTAATCAGCAGATTCTCTACTGCACCATACTGAACAGCCTGCGCTACTTCCTTGTCCCCGTAGGCTCCAAGGCCGTCACCCTTTGCGATATGCTCGATTATTTGAGAGATTAGCTGCGTTTCAGTTTCAATCTTCAGATTTTCTACAACCTTTGAAATAATTCCGCGAAATAGAATCTCCTTTGCCCCGGGAATGCCAATGGAATTCGTACTCTCTGCAACAGTCGGAGGCATGTTCTTTATTCCAGCCTTCTTCAGCTGCTCAATGAAGTGGTCCTTCACAAAACCAGGGCCGGCTACAATAATCAATGCGATTTCATTCTGTTCTAGCTGAGAATAAATTGCAAGATTAACATCACTGAAGAATTCGTTCATTGTAGCATCGTAGGATTTCTGGTCACCTCTCTTTCTGGATATGCTGGTACGTATGCGTGTGGCCTCTTTGATTCCAAAGTCTGCAACTAGAAACAGCTCAGCAGTTCCGTCCTCAATAGTGACAAGAAGACAGACCGGTCTCAATCCAGCTTTTTGTGCCTCTTCCAGCCTAGTAAGAAGATACTTCGGCCAATGCTCCTTAATTATGGTAAGTGTATTGCCTACTTCTACGTTGAAGGTATGATATGCCCCTATATTCACCAAGTCACTCGGTCCTTCCTTAATTATGCCTTTGATTCGTACTCGGTTTGAAAAGGCATGAAATGATACATCGTCCACCTGAAGAATAAGTGTCATTGGTTTTCGAACGCTCTCTTGTTTGCGGCTATCCTCATCACCCACTTTGACTCGCCGTGTTGTTCTGGATACTACAATATCACCAGGGCTGACAACGTTGTACAGGTGCCAAAGGTCATCTAATACTTCGATTTTTAGTGATATTTTTCCCTCTTTTAGAACCCGTTTAAGTATCTTCAAGATGACATCACACCAAGAAAGCTCTGCTTAGAAGAAATAGTCTTCGTACCTACTATGTTCTTTGTTCGGATTGGTATTTCTTGGATGTCGTGACTCCAACAAGGTTAGGCCTTGACTCAAAGCCTCGGCTTTCTTTACATGAGAGTTCTCAACAAGATTGTGCCCATCTTGAACAGCCAGATCGCCCGAGATACGAATGATTCCACCTAGTTCTCGTAGTCTAAGTGTGAAAGCATTATGTTGGCCATCAATCCTTCTCGCAATGTCTTTGGCAATCTCAAGCACGGAGAGAACAGCTTCAGAGCTAAGGTGGGGAATTCGTCTATCTTCTATTACTGTCTGTGCAATAAATCGAACAAGATTGTTCGCGTTTTGTGGCGTCTTTGGCATCCAGTGATTGAGCATTATCTCATACCCATAGCCGCGAATACGGGAGCGCAGAGGAGGCAAGATAAACTTCAAGTCCTCCATGTTACAGGAAGCAAAGAGAAGAAAGTCACAAGGTACATCATCCACACGAATTGCTGCTCCAGAGCTTGTAGGGTTGTGCCCAGATATCGGATACTTTCGCTCCTGCATCGCAGTGAGCAAGTACTTCTGAAGAATACCGAGTGCAGCAATCTCATCGACATAGAGTATTCCCTCATGTGCTTCATGAATAGCACCTGGTATGACTCTCATGTGTGGTGCGATGCCAATGTCATCTGCCCCTCCATAGGGATCGTGACGCACATCGCCGAGAAGCTCTGTAGAACTTGTTCCACTTACTCTAACAAATCTTGACGAATCATACGAAACGAGAACATTCATGGAGCTGTGTGAGTGTGTGAGTGCTTCAGCTTCGTTGTGGTCAAGAGGAGTTCGTAGAACCCGGATATTGTCAAGGCCCTCCCTGCGATAAGTGACTTTGAATGGATGGCCATCCAAATCTTCAATATACCAATCTTCTAGCAGGGCTGCCTCACTGGCAATATTGAACACACGAAGAAGACCAGAGTAAGATTTGTATTGCTGATAGCTTTCATAGCTTCTGTCACTTCGCTTAGGAGAGTCGCATTCAATGCAAAGCTCTTGACTAGGTAGGGACAGACTATTACAGATTGGACACCGATATCCCATTCTTACTGCAATATCGAAGGGTAAGTCATCAGGCCGAACGTATTCATCAATGGTGTTCAAAGCATAGGGATTCGGGATGTCGTTCTTTTCTGTCCTTCGAACAAGTACCTTTGGTCGACTATCCTGTTCCAGATTAGGGAGAATGACAATTTCGGTTTCGGGTTCTGGCAGAAGAGAGAATGCAGCACTGGCAAGCATTGATTTCCCAATTCCAGGTTCTCCGCAGAGTAATACATGTCTTCTCTGTGTGATAGCCGAACGAACTAGAGTAACCGCATGATCTTGACCGATTATCCTCTGAAACGGGTCATTGGTAGTGCATATTTCTGCCGTTGATTCCCTACCTTCTAAAATCCAAGCAAGATCATCGAGTTTCAAGTCTCACACGTCACTTGGAGATGGAAGTCTGGAGCAAAATCATAACTGTGAGTATTACTCGACAAGATGGCGAATGAACTAAGGGATGAAATAATGGAAACCGGCCTATCTTTCATTAGAATTGGTCGGAATTAGGCACCTATGTCATCGAAAGTGACTATCTGAATACCTGTTACTCCCTTCTCAAGATCAGCTATTGCAGCGCCTATTAGTAGACTTGTCTTCTTTCGTTTCGCGATGTCTACAAGGCGTTGTGTGATTACTCCATCAAATACCACAATATGCGGGTTTTCGAGGCCCTCAAGAACTCTTGCAAGGTCGGCAACACCACAATCTGCAATCACATTCTTCTCCTGATCGAAGATCACGGCTTTGAAAGCTTCTTTAATCTCAATAGCCTTCTGTATGTAAACTTCATCTACTTCTATTGATTGTTTTCGCCGAGGTGCTCCTCTTCTTGAAACCTCTTCATCATCCTTCCGAGCCGGTACACGCCGGTCGGTTCTTCTTGAATGTGGCTCTCTCTTTGGTTTCGTTTCTTTTCTTCTTGACAGGGGTTGTTTATCACTCACCAGCGCCAGAGCTTGGTCTGCTGGGATTTGTGTTTGAAGAGCTTTGATTACTTCTCCCCGTGTTAGTTCTTCCACTTCTTTGCCTTCAGGAGCACGGGCGATGTAATCAACCCTAGCAACCTGCATCAATTCTCTGAGGATAAGGTCACCTCCCCTATCCCCATCAAGAAAAGCAATAATTTTCTTCTTGCTCTTCTTCGTCAGGTCAGCAATCGATTTCGATACGTGAGTGCCTTCTACAGCCACGGTATTCTCTATTCCGAACTTCATGAGATTGACAATATCAGCTCTTCCCTCAACAATGATTATCTCCTCAGCTCCTTCCATTCCAGGACCTGCTGGCAGGTTATCAGGACCGTACTTCGTGATTGTACCCTTTCGTCCTTTAGTGACTGCAGAAGTGATTTCTTCTGTCCCTGGTGCAATATCTTCTTCCCATCCTTTGAGAATACTGATAGCACGGCTAACAACCCTTCGCCTCTTCGCGCCCCTAATATCTTCAACCTTTTCCAATGTCACTTTGGCGGTACAAGGCCCCACCCTATCTACGGTTTCGAGAGAAGCGGCAAGTATTGCAGTCGCTGTCTTGTTGAGCGAAACAGGAATTACAATCTCTCCCTTGCTATTGCCCCCTGTGGAGCGTATTGCAATTTGAATTCGTCCGATTCTGCCGGTCCGTTGTAGTTCACGAAGATCTAATTCCTCGCCCAGAAGCCCCTCTGTCTGCCCAAATATGGCTCCAACAACGTCTGGTTTGTCTACTACTCCATCTATCTCAATCTTTGCTCTAATGACGTATTTTGCAGCACTTGAGTCAAAATCTGTACCCAACGATGAAATCTCCTATGAAATCCAGTGCCATAGACTCTCCCAAATCAAACTTAGGGCATTTTGCCCATTTCCTGTCTTTCTATTGACTCGGGAATACTTCTTCATACCCCCACCGGGAACTTGATTCGCTATGCGCCATTTCCCATTAAACATGCATTGTGAGTATGTGATTTGATGAGTGATGAATGATAAGCGTCCTGTGCAATGGCTCAACAGTCCTCAGGAACCGGGATCAGTGTTTGTTCGAGGAATCTGTGGCACTTGTAATATGATGATTTGATAAGTTGTGGGTGTGACCAAATATTACTATATTTCAGAAACACCCTACATCTTAATCTGGGAGTACACGCTATTTGAAGCTGTCGTTAGAGTCATCATTAATATGCTCTTCATGGAGGATGGGCCAGATAATTGTGTGATACGCGCCAATTGATAAGGCTAATAACCACTGGGAGAGAATTAATTCATGTTCAGGAGAAATATCCCTCTTACGAGGGCGCGCTGAGGTTTGCACAATGAAGCGTTGCGCAAGAAGGGGGTAACAGTCTGAACAGATGCCTGCCAAGGACCATTCGGACGAGCCATAACGGACTCGCGTGATGAGGATTTCTCCTTAGATGAGCCGCGGGTCACCCAGGCCTCGTACATTGGCAGGACGGCCGATGTCATGAATGTCCAGCACGAGACAACTCAGCAGAGCCGGATGTATTTCTGATGCCATGATGCTGGGAGTTAGTGGTATGGAGTATAGATATCGGCCACTTTCTAATTCTAGATAGCTATATTCTTAGTTTCTTCAATCTTCAGAATCTCCACTCGAGAGCCGGGAGCTTTTTCAGACACAAGCTCCACAGACTTCTGAGTATCTGCTTTGATAACTGAACAAATCCAGCCATGGATATTCTCATATATCATTATTCGCTCGGAATAACTCTTCTTGGTTTTTCATATATGGAATATCTTAAGATGGAGAAAACATGCAGAATGAGAAGTGAATAGGTATGGTTACCGCTCCTCATCCAGATTTTGTAGAAGCAGGTCGTATTGCGGCCAAAGTAATCGAGGAAGTAGCTAGAGAAGTTCGTCCGAGAGTCAAGGTTCTACGAATTTGTGCTCTTGCCGAAAGAAGGATACTGGAATATGTTGGGAAAAGAGGAGGAATTGCTTTTCCATGCAATGTTTCTATCAATGAAGAGGCCGCACATTATACAAGCCCTCGAGGAGATACGAAGATGTTTCCGGAACAGGGTCTTGTTAAAATCGATATTGGAGCACATGTAAATGGGCATATCTCTGATACAGCGGTGACAGTGGACCTTGATGGAACATTTGAAAAGTTCGTTGCCGCGGCCAAATCATCTCTCGATGCAGCTATTGATGTTGTCCGTCCAGGAATACAGGTAGGTGAAGTGGGTGCAGAGATTGAGAAAACTATCAAGAGACACGGTCTCAAGCCAGTTCATCAGCTATCAGGACACCAGTTAAAACCATGGATATTGCATGCCGGAAAGAACGTTCCCAATGTGAGAATAAGGCGAAGTGCGGAAATGAAAGTCGGGGAAACTTACGCGATTGAACCTTTTGCGACCAATGGGAATGGTACGATAAGAAGTGGTGAGAATGCCTTCATATTTTCAAACAATATGTCAAACAAGAAGAAGCTTGATAGACTATCCGTTCAGATTCGAAATCAGACCAGACAACGGTTTGGCACATTGCCTTGGGCATCAAGATGGTTGAGAAGTCAGAAAGTTGATACAAATACAATCATTGCGACCTTGGTTAAAGCTGGAGTAGTTAGGGAGTACCCAATTCTATACGAGGGCAGAAATGGCATGGTTTCGCAGTTTGAGCATAGCATATTTGTTGGAGAAGATGGAGCCATTGTAACAACTCTTCGCAAGTAGTTTCGTCCAGCGTACATAAAACGGCTTAAGAATAGCAAGATGCATTTTGATGTAAGGGTGCATTCAATTGCTCAAACCACATCCAGACGCCGTCAAGGCTGGAGAAATTGCAGCACGCGTTCTCAAAGAAACAAGAAAAATGGTCGAGCCTAATACAAAGATTATCCGGCTGTGTGTCCATGCTGAGAAGAGAATCGTTGAATACGGGGGAAAACCAGCATTCCCATTTAATGTATGTATCAACAATATTGCCGCGCATCGAACATCGCCAAGAAATGATTCCGAAATCATACCTGAGTTTGGTCTTGTCAAGCTTGATGTTGGAGTACATGTGAATGGCTATATTGCTGATACTGGACTAACGGTTGATATTGATGGTTCACTAGAGGGGTTTCCGGCAGCAACTGATGACGCTCTTCAAGAAGCGTTTGCCCTGTTCAAGCCTGGTATGAGCCTAAGCAAAGTTGGGAAGCAAATTGAGAGGACCATTGGGGCATACGGTCTTAGACCTGTGAAAGACCTCAGTGGACATAGTATTGCAAGATTCAAGCTGCATGCCGGCAAGAAAGTACCAAACATAGGAATGCGAAACCTTCCAACAATCGAAGCAGGAGAATACTATGCAATTGAGCCCTATGCAACCAGTGGTTCAGGTAGAGTAGTTGAAACAGATCACATCTTCATCTTCGCAAATAGGGGTAAAGCAGAACCCCTCGAAGGTACAACAGAAAAGCTACGATTATACCTTAGAGAGAAATATGGATCACTACCTTTTGCCATACGGTGGGTCAAGTCATCAAGTGCAAAAGTGAACTTGGTTGACGAGTTCAGAGAACTCTTGAAAAACAGAGCAATCAGGCCAATCCCTATGTTGGTGGAAAAGAGTACCAGGCCCGTGAGTATGTCGGAGCATACTATCTTTGTCTCTAAAGACGGGCCTGTGATCTTGACCAAGGTGAGCTAGACTGTTGGAACGGGCTCTTCTTCTCGCACCATATAGACACCTTGAATTGTCATTGAACCTTGGCACTTCGGGCATTTGGTTTCGAGTGACTTTAGAATAAAGTCGCCCTTCTGAAAGTCTCTAATCTCCTTGAATGTGCACTCTGGGTTGTCACACGCAATCTCAGTGACAGTTGGGGGATTGGGTTTCTCCTCCTTCTTGCCACCGGCAGTGAGTAGTGAGAAGCCCATAGCCATAATTGTAAGGCCAAGGAAGTAGTAGATAATATTCATGTTCTGGTCTGAAGATCCTAAGAAGAACATGATGCCTCCTCCGACTACGAGCACAATTCCGAGTAGTTTTGAAATTACACCCATTTTTGGAACCTCTAAAGACCAATACCAATCGTGTTCCCAATGCCTGCAAGGATTATTTTGTCACCAGGCTTGGTACGCTTCAGTATTGCTGTACGTATTCGCTCAATTACTTCAGGGACGGCATCTAAGATTTTTTTATCCATGACGCCAACTGCTGCAGCCTCATTTTCCTTGATGACAATAGCCTCGATGCCGATGTTATTCTCGGTTGCAGCCTGTTCCATTGCGTGCTTCTCTGGTCCAAGATCACCAATTGCTGCACCTGTTCCCTCAGATACCCTTCCGAGCTCTTCGCCCTCAAGTTTCAAGGCAGCATCGACGGTGATAATTCGTGCAATTCTGCCTTTGTTTTGCTCTACAAGGGTCTTTACTGCAAGCCCAGGCTTACCAACAGTACCTCCAGGACCAGTTGCACGGAGAGCGTATACTGTTCGCCCCTCTACTTCAACCGGATAATAGCCAACTTCGCGAGAGATTTCTGTAATATATGAGTCAGGAGTAGCTCCATACTCTCTTGCGAATCTTGTGACCACAAGAGGGCCGATGCCATCACCTATCGGTTTTCCTTCGGAGAAGGCATCAAGCGAATCAAAGTAGGCTTTAGCAAGCAGTAGGATGTCCGGAAGCTGCATCTGCACTTGCATGATTATGAGTTGGCTGTTTGTCTTCTTGCCGAGAATATAGTAGTGACGCACAATTCGAAATACAAGACTAAGTACTTGGGTCACTTCCAAAGTATTTTCCAAGGTCTGTAGCTCGGCTTGTGATGCCTCAGGAGCTAAGTCCGTTACAAACTCTTGAAAACGGTCTCTGCGCTCATCAAGAAGGTGGTCAAGTCGTTTTAGTATTCCCGCTGGGTCTAGGTCCACAGGCATGATAGTGAAATAGTCAAGCCAGCGGTCTAGCTCCTTGGCGACTTCTTCATCGCCCTTTCCATACCTCTTGAAGGTTTCAATGGCGGTTTCCCTAGATTCTAGTGCCATCTTCTTGAGCTCAATCAGTCCGGCTTCAATCTGCTTTAGCCATTGCCATATCTGAAACTTGGCACCATAAAGACTGAAAATGATGATGAATGCGAAGAAAGCCAGATTTATGATCCAGCTGAATTCGCTATCTGCTCCTATTCCCTGCATCTGTATCAGCTCGACAAATTCCGGTTATGCTTTAACCCTTGTCATTTAGACATTCGGTTGTAGGTATATGAAGCTGATATGGAGAAGTAGTGGCAGCTTGCAGACCTGTCACGCGCTCGCGCAGCGAACATCTTCTGCAACGATCCTAGCATACGTCAGCCCGTGGAATGACTCCAGCAGCTTTTAACTTCCGAGTTCGGAATGGGATCGGGTGTGCCCTAGGACCTATGGCCGCCATCGAAGTAGGAGAGACGCCGTGAGTTTTTAAAGATTACCTTAGGTTCATGAATCTTCTTTCCACCAATGATGGGAAGTTATGCCTTGATGGGAAAAGACGTTTGCAACCCTTTCGATATCCTCGGATATACTATTCAGTCAAAGCTTTACACGCTTGCGCTTAACCAAATCATTAGGAGAAGCAATTATACCCAGCTTAATTGCATTCTCTCCTGTGGCCGTCCATCTCCAAGAAACAGAAACTCTTCCATACTTTCCATGGTAGTGGACAGAAACAGGTCTAGCCAAGACATGCACTCCAATTCTCTTGAGAATTCTAATTTCTCTTTGATGAGATTGATCGGATTGAAGTAAACTGCATCATAGAGTGTCTTAGCCATTGATGCATTGGGGTCGTCTGTATCTTTTAGACAAATCATCTCTCCAAAAGGTAACTTCCAGCTCCCATCTTCTGTTTTACCCGTTTTAATGAAGACAACCTCTCTACTGCCTACACTAGGGGTTCATGGTCATAGGTGGAAGATTTATCACCTGCATGTAATGCCATAGAATGTCAGCAAGAAGAACGCCATGGTTTGAAATGGCCATCTTCTGGTATTGTATCCTCAATAAATGCACAAAGAGCGGTCCAAGAAAAGCCTTCAGCGAATTCTGTTCGAAGTTCTGGATTCTGAATTGTTTTATCATCTACTTCCAAACCAAGATACTGAACTATTATATTGAAGACATTCGACAAATAAGAGGAGTATAATCTCTGTTTCTCATTCCATATTGGATTCAGGGGAACATACCCAAACTCCTGCAAACCAAGCTCAATTTTGACTATTCTCTCGATATTTGACTCATAATAGTCAATTCCCTTCTTGTTTTCTTGGATGTTTCCATCACATAGAATTGTAACCACAAGACGTGCAAGCGCAATCTCGGAATCTACGCCTTCTAGAAATTTCGGATTTTCAATCCTCCCTGTACCTATGGAATTGCTTGCGACTGTGAACACACGACCTTCCAATTGCGCAAGTAAGAGTCCTGTGAGACTGAGAAGAAATCGAAGGTTCGTTTTATGAATACGGTAGAGTTGCCCTTTATCATTGATGGCATCTAACCGTTCAAGATCATGATGCCAGAATAATACTTGGCTGTGAGTCAGAATCTGGCTGTGAACCCAGACTGTGAAATCATGGAGAATTATGTGGGAACAATGACAAAGCCTTGGCAGCCTAGAAATGCGAGGAATGGAAAACAGGGAGTCCGACTCTTGCTTATATGTACCATAATTTCGCTTATTGGCAAATATTTACAAATTGGGATGCTGTGGGAACACACGGGTTTCTGCCTTGTTAGGATCCTAATTGCCCGACTCCACTAGATTCCTTGATATGACCCTGAGAACCACCGAGAAGATTCCTTGGCGATATATGGGAGCTAGTATTTCTATCAAGAAGCGTCATCGGAAGGGAGTGTCAACAGCAGGATTGATATACAAGTCATTTGATTTAAGACAGGGCTGTAAGACTGCTGTGATTTCACGGAAAGAACTGAAATGAGGAAGGAGTATGAGATCGGAAATAGAGGAAACTGTCGAATGGGCACGAAACGAAGCTAGATTGAACATTGAGCGGATCTTCCAAGGAACCGAGCTCTTGGAACCAGTACAATCGATGTTCGACCGGATCAGATGGGACATCATTGGCGAGAAAATCGAGAATATTTTTCCCGGGAACTTCCCGGGATCCATGGAGGATTGGCAGCTCTGGGTTGCGAATACAATGGCCGCGGCACTTCCGGAGACACAATCAACACCACAGAGAATTGACCCTGTACACACGAGTCAACTTGGCAAGGACTTTCAGAAGATGCTGGAGAATCTGAGAAAGGCTCGAAAGGACTTTCTGTTGCAAGAACAGGGGCATATGCGTAAGGGGCAGACTGGAAGTATGGAGCAGCTCGTAAAGCCGCTCGTGAATAGCTTTCAGCAACAATCATCAGGAGAGAAGCTCACTGGCGTAGCAGCAATTGTTACAACCGTGGGAGCTATGATTGCCGTAGGCGCCGCTACTACCACTGCAGGCACAATAGCAGCAGGTGTTCTTGCAGTAGGTGGAGGACTTGCGTTGGCAGGATGGGCCCAAAAGCTGTTGCCAAAGAAATGACCAGCCAATGTAATGTCACTTTTCGTCAGAAACGACCAATTTTGAGAGAAGGAGAAACTCTGAGTCCTCTTCTTTTTCTCTCCCCTTTTTGGGAGTACCATATTAGTGTGGAAACGGACTATCATACGGTAAAGGATCATGGCAACTCCGAAAAATTCAGAAACGGACTCCGTTACGAAACAGGCTTTCAGATACTTATCAGATCTGCTCCAAAGATTATGATGAATCCTTCGAGTATTCCAAGAATACGATCTCATCTAGGGGCGTATGAACAAGTATTTGGTTTTGACATTCCAAATCTTCAAGATGGATACTCCTTTTTCATCAATTCAGCAACCACTTACAAACTCGTCGCTTGCTGAACTAGAGATTCTGCATTATGAAGACAACGGAATGTGTTGGTTCGGACAATATGAGGAAGTCGGTTACATGAAATATGAAGAAATCAGCTTCTCCAAGGCTCAGGTCTGACTGGGATTTGGAGTGTCTGCGTCATTTATTCACTCATCTTCGAGTGTATGTTGGTAACACTGAAAGCGAGGGCCGTAAGCGATTTTGTGATGCTTTGAGCGTCTCATACCGCAAATAATCTGCAAGACGTAGGAATGTTCACAGAAAACTCTGGGAGGCTTTATTTGGCAGTATCTGCAACTACCATAGAACGACTGTTCAAGTGATCGACTATGCGATCTTAGTTACTAGTCGAAGAGAATTTTGACCCCAAAAGATTGGATCGGACTCCGCCAATAGGAAGAGATACTTTGCCTTTTCTGTGGAGATATCCGAGAACAACCATAGTGGCAAGAAGACCTACAATAACGATCACCAGCATCGTATCAACAAGTTGGATGAGCGGTGCTGTTCCTTCACTTGTAACGGTGAGTACATCTGCGTCAGCAGTAAATGTGACTGCTAAGGAGTAGTTGGATAACGTAGCCTGAGGAGCTAGCTCATTACTGTACTTCAGCAGCTCGATATCAACATCACCAACAATAATCTCAGTGCCATCATCCAATACAAAGCTCAATTCCCTAAAGACAAAAGTACCACCAAAATATGACATGTAACTTGAAACGGGATCTTCATCAATTCGCATTCCAGTAAATACATGAGCCCCATCGGGAATGTAATCATTAATCATGAACATCGAGCTCGTATTGTATAAATCGTGAGCATAACCTGCGCTATCAGTCCACTTAGGATAAAAGGCCACATTATCTACTGCGATAAACTGCACAATGTTTCGACCAAGTGGAGTCTTCCCGTAGTAGAAACCAATATTGGCATACATTGTATGCCTTCGTCTTGGGACTTCGTTGATATCAGTGGGATAGCTATATTGAAGCCAATAAGATCCCCGGATGAAAAGGGCTTCAACTCCATCGGACAGTCTAAATGAGAAACGGTAGCCAAAATCATCGACCTTCTCTCTTGCATAAGAAGCGGCAAAACGGTTATTTTGCGGGTTGACTGCTTCAACATATGCAATGGGAAATACAGATACAAGGAGTGCAAGCAGAACGATTGTTGATTTGACTCTGACCGATTTCATTTCGACTTCATCTACTATATTGACTCATGTTTAGCCATTTTAGTAAAAGTGGTTGCTATAGAAGCAATTCCTTTCTTCAAGAATCTGTGTTCATTCTGATAGAAAAAAACCTTCTATCTCAGTACTAACTAGTAGACGAAAGCTTATTATCGGGACTTTGTGCACGCCCTCAAGCCTATTGCACAACGGGGCGGTGGCCTAGTCCGGCATGGCGACGGGCTCCAGATCGGGGTTCACTTCGAACCTGAATTGTGGGGTCAGAACTGGCCGTCGTCGTAGAAGACACTCGTCGATCGTGGGTTCAAATCCCACTCGCCCCACCACCTCACTACTATATTGCTCAATATTACACGGATTGATGTTTTGCCATGAATAATCGCCAGATGTCGCTTCAAGGAATTGCAGGAATCGATGAAGCTGGACGAGGACCAGTGGTGGGCCCAATGGTGATTTGTGGAGTTCTATTCATGCCCGATATTGTCCCCGAGCTCCGTGTTCTAGGTGTCAGAGATTCCAAGACCCTTACTCCACAGAGTCGTGAGAAGATGGTCATTCCAATAAAGAAACTGGCAAAGAGATTTGCATTGAGGACAGTTGATGCCCTAGAGATTGACCAGCTTAGGGCTCGTGGAATTACTTTGAATGAGATAGAGCTGCAATCATTTGTTTCGATAGCGAAAGAATTACAGCCAGCTGAGCTTTATCTTGATGCAGCTGATGTAATAGCGGAACGCTTTGGCAACCAAATTGGTCAGAGAAGCTTCCTTTCAGAAAAGGGATGCAGAATAGTATCCGAGCACAAGGCTGATTCCAAGTATGAAGTTGTTGCGGCTGCATCAATAATCGCAAAAGTGCAGCGAGATACCCTAATCGCACAATTGCACAGTAAACATGGAGACTTCGGTTCTGGATATCCTAACGACCCAAGAACAGTGGACTTTATTCGAAAGATTGCGAAAAGCGGTAGTGAATTGCCAGATATCATTCGAAAATCATGGGAATCTGTCAGTCGTATTATGGAAGAGAACAACTCCATTCAAACGAATCTAGATACTTCTTGAGCTAGTGGTCCGAACGTTCCTCTATTATCTTTCTGAGTTCCTGTGGTTTTTCAATCTCGTCCAGCTCTAGCTGTCGTATAACAGGAAGAGCTGCAATACTCTCGTCAGCACTCCCTTCTTCAACGATGATTACTGCATCTGATTCTGTGACCTTTGAAACACTGCGTAGAATCTCAACGCGTTTTAGGGAAAGGAAACGAACAGGATCCTTTTCAGTTTGTGGACCACGCAAGGAACCTACAGTTGAAATTAGAGGTGGCCCCTCTTCCTTTGCAGCTACATGGAATGGTGCTCTATCAGTCCATATGATTTTCATGCCGAGCTTCTCGAAAAATTCATTGACACGCGTTTCTAGACTAGGCAGTTCTGTTGGCGTCTTCTGCTGGAATGATTCTCTCTGTGAAAATGCTCCACCAAGTATGTCAACTGGAATGATTAGATCGGTTTCAAGAACTTGTTCAAGCTTTTCCGCAACATTCGAACTGATATCCATCTCATTTCTTTCATATGCTAGTATCGCTCTCGCCGAAACGTGAATACAGCCTGCAAGTTCTTCCTTGCTCATCTCCCGAGATAGACGGATTTTCTTCATTTTGGCACCATTAATAGAAACAAAGCGGCCGCCGCGTTGAACAAACTCATGTGGCATATTATTCTTTACGACCAGAGACTCAAAACTTGGAGCAGTGATTGTGGATACACCATGACGAGCATAGATGACACCTTGTTCCAGTTGTCCTCTTCTCGTCTTGGAGCCAATGATGAGTGGTACTGCATTGAAAAAGTGTGCCACGAGTTGGAGGGCAAGCGCGTCTTCCTTCTGAAAACTGTCAACATTTGATAAAGCCTTGATGAGAACAAGCTGATCACCTTTCCTTGCAGCTATGTCAAAACAGCTCGGTTTCACATCACAGGGCGAAGAAACATCGAACCCAGCTTCTTCTAGGTGAAATGTAACCTCATCGATTATCTGGGTTCGTCCCTTTGTCATCATTCTGACCTTATGCTTGCCTTATTTCGTTGGTTTTTAGACATTGCTGAATGTAGATTTTTGATTCCAATGTATTCTTAGACTGATTTGTCTATTTCTCTGCAACCACCGTAACAAAGCCTATGCAAGTTGCTGACGGAAATCTCCGTCTTAATTCTTGGACCTGTGGTCGCATTATCTGTTCTATAGGTTTCCAAGAACTCATTTCTTCCCATGGTAGGTCAATATATCCTAGGATATGATGAACGAGAAAGAGATCGAATCTTCCTCCTGAGATTGTATAGATGCCAGAGCCGTAATCCATTCGCCTCAGAATAAGTATTGGAAGCTTAATCTCTTCATGAAGATGTGATGGAACCTCTTTTGCCAGATTCTGTATCTCTTCCTTCTTGATAATCGATTCTTGGCCAGTTCTAGTAAAGTATTTTGGCGATTCCAGTAGGAGAAGCGATTTCAGAGTGTGCCTGACTGCTGGCATATGGTCATTAATCGATTCAATTTCCCTTTCCAGCATTCGGTCTATGCCTGAGGTCACATTATACCCTCCGTGACCCTGCAAAGCACAAGATGATGGTCCTTCTCAAGCGGTGCGAGATCGAGATTTTCTATTATCTCTAGACCATAATCACTAAGTAAGGAGATTTCTTGACCTATGATATCATCCACACTCGATGTGGAATCAATACTTCTGGCCTTGATCGCAATCATTCCCCATGCTCCAAAAGATGTGAATTTCTTAATGTTCTCGAAAAAAATTCTTGCTTGGTCTGGTTGAGATAGGTCCTGATAGACAACATCCATGGGACTTCCAACTAGTGCAGCATACCTTGCTGGGTATCTTGCATCATCCACAATTGGCACTATGTTTGTCCTGCTTTCAGCCAATTGAATAAGGTCTCTTGCAGTTCTTGCGGAGAACTCAACGGCATAGATTACCCCTTTAGGCCCAACGATATCAGAACAGTGGCTAACAGTAGTGCCTGAGGCTGCGCCCAGATACAGAACTCTTGAGCCTAGCTGGATTGGCATCTGAGTGATTCCCTTTTGGATGGCAGCGCCGAGCTTGGACCGTCTCGGAGCCCAAGGACGATAATCGCCATCATCAGAATGAACTACTTTCTCACCGTACACGCTTTGGTTAGGAATAAGGCTACGTGTAGCAATCGATGTTCGTCCCTTCTCGGCTATTGTGAAAATGCCAGAGAATTTGTGATTTTCGATTCTTGGCATTATTTTCTGCCTCCCTTCTTTCTCCCATGACTTCCTGACCGTTGTTTTGTTTGGTTTCGCTTGGGTCGTTTGAGCGGCTTCATGGGGGCTTTAGAAACCGGAGCCTCTGGATGTTGTCTTTTGATTTCTTCAACTCGCTCTAGGAATTTCTGGCGAAGAAAGTCTCCTATGTTCCTCTCTGAAAATGCATCAACACGAGCTGCAATTGAGATTCTCCCAGCCAGCGCCCTAGCAATCTTGCCACGGTGCCAATATGGAGCTGAGTGTATCTCCGGAACCTGATAGATTATGCCGTGTTTTGGAGGTGCAGCTCCTGTCTTAAGGCTCCTGAAAAGAGCCTTCTCTGCTCCAAGGATTTGCACAGTGCTCGATGGTTTACGAGCAAGCTCTTCTAATGATCCGGCGAAACTTACGAGTCGTGCACCCACCAATGGACCGATGAGGGTGGTGATATTGGGTGCAACTTCATGCATCATTTCCGAAATATACTCCTCAAGCTCCTTCCTCATTTGAAACAGGTCTTGCACATGTTCTGAAAGACTTCGGATGATCAAGAAGTCCTTTTCTTCTAATGGTGCTCCAAGGTCTTTTCGAGAGGATTCCATGATGACTTGAAGTAGGTCGTAAGGAACTCCACCTAATTCAATGCACTCTTGAGTCAGGGATGTACTGCCACCGCAGTTCTTTACAATCCTAACATAGGTTTCATTATCTTCAACAAGCTGATCAAGGGACGGATGATGAAGAGAGTACCACTCCCGAAGTCGCATTGCTAGGACGTTGATTGACTTGTCAATCTCACCAATAGCATCGATTGCGTGTTTGATAAGAAGGTCCTTCTCCGCACTTGCCGAGGAGATTCTCTTTCGCGCAACTTCGATAGCAACAGACCGTCTAAAGGTGTAGACTTCTTGGAGGCTATCTAGCTTGCCAGTTTCCACCAAATAGGAGTCATGGTTGTCCCGAAACCATTTTATGATGTCGGAGTCGGATTCCGTTGTGACCTGAATTTCTGTAAGCCTAGAGAGGGCCTTGTTTAGTGATGCATCCTCAACAACAACAATGTCAGGTTTGACAGACTCCAATTGACTGGCGACCTTCTGGAGCAATTCGGTCGATTCTCCCTCTGCAATAGCAACAGCTTCTCTGGCGGCCATCTCGATGCTTGGATAGACTAGATGCTCTGCTATTACATTACTTTCTTTGTTCAAGAGTAGGAATCCGAAGCAAGTGAATAAGAGATGGACTGGCAAGTTTCTTTCCTCCAAAGGACTGCATACCAAATCTGTTTGATTGTCGAATAAATCTGACTGTCGACCGTGATGTCAGTCGTACGGAAGAAGGCCGATGCCATTGTGCTTATTACGGAATAGCAAACTCACAGCCCAAGGTGTATCATTGAAAATAGAGGGATATTGGTTAGCATCGGGTATTTTAGGTGTGACAGCCTCGATTCTAAAGCGCATAGGACACGCTGGTGCCGACGCAGTGGTCACAAAGTCAATCGGGAAGGTTCCAAGAAAAGGACACCAAGGACCAGTGCTTACTACTTCGCATGGGGGATTACTCAATGCCGTTGGTTTGACAAACCCTGGCATAGATGAATTTGCAGAAGAGATGAATTTGCTCACCTCCTCTGATGTGCCTGTAGTTTTGAGTATCTTTGGTTCGTCAATAGATGAAACAGTTGAAGTTGCATGCAAGGGGGCCAATTTGGGACCTGATGCAATAGAACTCAATCTATCATGTCCACATGCAGAAATCAGTCAGATTTCTCATGACCCTTTACTTACTCATGACTACGTAGAGGCCGTAAAGAGCGTGGTCAATTGTCAGGTCTTTGCTAAGATCAGTCCAAATGTGTCAGATATTGTCGCTATCGGCAAAGCAGCAGAAAAAGCTGGGGCAGATGCAGTTGTGGCGATCAATACATTGAAAGGAATGAAAATAGACATTCAGCAGAAACGGCCCGTTCTTGGGAATAAGATTGGAGGGCTCTCAGGCCCACCCATCTTCCCGATAGCAATTCGAGCCGTTTACGAACTGTACGAGTGTCTATCAATACCGATAATTGGTGTTGGGGGAGTATCCTCTTGGGAGGATGCAGTAGAAATGCATCTTGCGGGAGCGAGTGCAATACAGATTGGCTCTGCCCTCCTTCAAGGAATGTCGGTCTTTAGGGAAATACGAGAAGGTGTTCAGCAGTACTTGAAGACTCAAGGATTCTCTCGTACTTCTGAGATAATTGGAATTGCAGGAGAAAAATGACAGTGAATCTTGGTGACCTAGTGCAGCAAATTGGGTCTGTTGAAATCACAAGGGTAGTAGAAGAGAACTTGCTGGTTCGTACGCTCTATTTTGAACTGCAGAGCCCCGAGATTGATATTCGACCAGGCCAATTCCTTATGGTGTGGATACCAGGAGTAGACGAGATTCCAATGAGTGTGTCTTCTTGGAACAAACCTGAAGCCGGGATAACTGTTCTTCCAGTTGGGGAAGCAACGAAATCAATGACCAGATTGAAAAAGGGAGATTCTGTTGGAATTCGTGGGCCATTCGGAACTAGCTTCCAGCCATCATATAGAAAACAACTTGTTGTTGGAGGAGGCATAGGAATAGCACCTCTAAGGTTTCTAGTCAGAACGCTAGTTGGACGTAGCTCAGAAGTCACACTCATAGCTGCGGCTAGGTCTGCCAGTAATCTCATATTCTTAGATGAGTTGAAGGGTATATCCAACCAAAAATTCCAACTCATCATATCTACTGATGACGGAACAGCTGGATTCAATGGATTGGCAACTGATGTAGCTAAGGAGCTGTTATCTGAGCAGCAGTTTGGTGGAATATGCACCTGTGGCCCAGAACCGATGATGGCAAAACTGTTTGGGTTGGCACAATCAACAAAAATAGAGTTTCAAGCTTCCCTTGAGAGATTTATGAAGTGTGGTTGCGGTCTTTGTGGGACCTGCTCATTGGACCCCAATGGTGATCTAGTCTGTATTGATGGTCCTGTCTTTACAGGAAACCAGCTTGCCAAAATAGATGAATTTGGACGGTATCAAAGAAATGCTATGGGAATTAAAATGAAGTTTTGAATCAGAGAAGAAATAGAAAACGGCCTGAATCTGGCATTTATTTCATCTGACCGGTGACTCTTCCCTTTACCATCCTCTTGACAAAGTTTTTCTTGTTGCGCACTCTAGGAATGGGTGTGTGGCGTTCGCGTCCTTGAACTTTCGGTGTGGACTCTCGAACCTTTCCAGCCTTTGTAAGTGAGCCGTGTGAACCTGGCATTCATGTCTACCTCTTTGAGTAGTTAGTTTTGCAAAGGTTGCTGTTTTAAGGCTTGTCGTGTGGAGAGCTTTACAGAAGTGTTGGTAACAGTTGGACCACATGGTTTAACCGGATAAAGACACTTGGCAACATTATGACTGCATCTGGAAACTATGACCTTCACAGAGCAATAATTGAAGCCCTACTGAGGTCAGATAAGGCTCTCAACAGGCAGTCTATCAATCAAATCAAGAACAAGATATGTGCTGAGTTTGGAGTGTCGAGAGTTCCTTCCAATGCGGATATACTTCAGACGACAATCCCCGAGGAACTTGAAATTCTGGCACCACTAATGCGCAAACGCCCTGTCCGTACTGCTTCTGGGGTGTCTGTTGTGGCAGTGATGACAGACCCACAGGCATGCCCTCATGGGAAGTGTGCCTATTGTCCTGGAGGACCTGACTTAGGTGTGCCACAGAGCTATACGGGACACGAGCCAGCCACAATGAGAGGAATTCAGTACAGGTTTGACCCGTATGAACAGGTAGAGGGGCGACTTGCTCAGCTAGCTGCCATTGGACACAATATCGACAAGACAGAACTGATTGTAATGGGTGGTGACTGGTGTTCAAAGGCCTTTGACTATCGTGAGAAGTTTGTCAAGGGATGTATCGATGCAATGAATGGAGAGGTCGGCAGGAGTCTTTCTGATGCTATACACCTCAATGAATACGCATCTGTACGGAATGTTGGCATGACGTTTGAAACAAGACCAGACTGGGTAACAGAACAAACCATCAATGAGATGCTGGAGTTCGGTGCAACGAGAGTAGAGGTGGGAGTTCAAAGCCTCTCAAATGAAACCCTAAAGCGAGTTGAAAGGGGCCATGGTGTTGAAGAAACAATAGCGGCCACCAAGAAGCTAAGAGATAGTGGACTGAAGATATGTTATCATATGATGCCTGGACTGCCAGGAAATACTCCTGAAAGCGATATTGAAGAATTTGTCACTCTTTTCGCTGATCCTCAATTCAGACCCGACATGTTCAAGATTTATCCTACAATTGTGGTGAAGAATACCAAGCTCTACGAATGGTGGAGAAAGGGCAAGTACTCACCCTATACAAACAGCCAGATGATTGACCTTGTTGCAAAAGCAGTGAGTCTAATGCCAGAGTACGTCCGAATTCAGAGAATGCAGCGTGATATTCCACTCCATCAAATCGAGGCCGGTCTCAGCGTGGGAAACTTAAGAGAGCTAGTGCATGAAAAGATGAGAAAGGAAGGGCTTAGAAATCCAACCATTCGATACCGAGAGATTGGCCATTTCCAAATGAGGACCAAGGCTGAAATCAACTTGGAGAACATTCGGTCGGTCCGCCGTGACTACGATGCTGCAGGGGGTACAGAGATTTTTCTGTCGTACGAAGAATCAGACTTAGACATCATCTTTGGATTTCTTCGTTTGAGAATTCCTAGTGAAAAAACATTCAGACCAGAGATATCGCAAAGACCCTGTGCCATTATTCGAGAACTTCGTGTATATGGTCCAATGGTGGAAATTGGGCAAAGAAATCCGGAAGCATGGCAGCATTTAGGCCTTGGCGAGAAAATGATCGAGTTAGCAGAAATGATTGGTAGAGACGAATACGATTCGAAAAGAATCTTGGTGAACAGTGGAATTGGTGCAAAACCATATTATCGCGCGTTGGGGTTTGATGATTTGGGTCCTTTCTTGTCGAAACCTGTCTAGATCTAAAGCCCGTAGTCTAAGCCGTTGCAGAGCTTCAATCTTTTCCTGCCATTATAAAATTGGTATCAATACGCAGATTTTAGGAAAAAAAAGAAGAAATGGCGCCGAGGATGAGATTCGAACTCATGCGTGACAAAGCACACTGGTTGGCTTGGTTTGTTTCCGGAGAAACTGATTTTCAAGACCAGCGCCGTAATCCGGGCTTGGCTACCTCGGCTCTTTCTTGCAGACCCTAGAGGACCAACGGTTGCAAGCCGTTGGAAATGCCTTTTAAGCTTCGTGTAGTGGTTTCTGAAAGACAGAGGATGACGCCTAGACAGGGTTTCGAGTTTCACGAGCACACCGCTGACATTACAATAGAATGTTGGGCATCGTCATTAAAGGAGGCTTTTGAACAAGCTGCATTGGCAACTTTTGAAGTAATATTGAACACAGATACTGTGAGGCCGATAGAATCTGTGAATGTTAGTGTACAGGGGATTGATATTCAGGAACTCCTTGTTGAGTGGATTGGACACTTGATTGCACTGATTGACATTAATACTCAGTTCTACTCAATGTTCGAGGTATTGGAGCTTGATGAGAAAGATGAAGGCTGTTCTCTCAAAGGAAGAGTTTGGGGGGAGGAGATTGACCTTGATAGACATGAAACACGAACTGAAGTCAAAGCAATGACTTATGCTGATATGAGAATTGATCAGCGGCCAGAGTCCACGACTCTCTGGTTCACCTTAGACCTCTAGGAGGGAGCCTCTTGACGCTGGAAGTTGCTATCCCTGATACTGCCCTGATAGACTGCTCAGACCTTCGACAAAAGACCGTAAAGCTGGGGCTTCTTGGGCGAGCCTTTGCGGTGTTTAAGGTTGACAAAATTTGGTTGTATAAGACAGAGAAACTCTCCCAAAGACAGCTACGCGATGTGGAATTGATAATGGGCCTGTTGAGATATATGGACACACCTCAGTATCTCCGAAAACGAATCTTTCCCAAGTCACCAATGCTGAAATATGCAGGCATTTTGCCACCTCTCAGAACACAGAGCCACCCTCTGGGAGAGGCTTCGAAACCCATCACAGAGGAAGATATTCGGTGGGGAGTTCAGGTACGAGCAGGAAAAATAGACATCGGCCTAGACCAATTGGTTGACTTTTCAGAGAGTGTTAGTGAGCGAGAACCGACACAATTTCGAATCGTTAAGACACAGCCTAGGATAAAACTAGAAATCATTGGACATACCGAGATTGGAAAATACTGGGGTTGGGAAATCAGAAAGACTCCCTCAATATCTGAAGAGCTCGAAAAGATGTCCCAAAAAACGCGAATTGCATTCTCACGAAATGGAGTGGATTATAATCGGATTGAATCCGAGATCAAATCTACGGTGTCTGGCACAAGAGCAGTAGTGGCCCTTTTTGGTGGTCCTAGGAGAGGGATTTCAAAGCTTGTTTCAAGGGAACTGTCATCACTGAAACAGCATGTTGATTTTTGGGTTAATACAATACCAGACCAAGGAACTGAAACTGTCAGACTTGAAGAGGCTCTGTTAATCAGTCTAGGTATATTGAATAACTCGGTTGGAGCTCTACTGTCAGAGCCCGGTTATTACGAAAGCATATAGTCAAACCTTGTATTCACCATGGGTTTTATAGTGTAATAATAGCAAGCGAAATCGTAATGATGGACCTATGCCCAGTATTCGGTGAATCGTATTATGATGTCAAAGAGAGTGAAACACCTCAGAAGGGATAGTATTGAAACTGTGCCCTATATTTCAACTGAGCGAGCAGAATTGCTTACCGACTTTTATAAGAGCGGAAAAGCAGATACACTCTCCACTCCTGTGGCTCGAGCCTCGGCTTTCCGTCATATTCTGCTCAATAAGGAAGTCTACATTGGTGACAATGAGCTCATTGTAGGAGAACGCGGGCCAAGTCCACGAGCTACTCCAACATATCCAGAATTGTGTTGCCACAGCATTGCCGATTTAGAAACTTGCCATAGTAGAGCACGATCAAGGTTCATTGTTAATGAAGATACAAAAGAAACCTACCAGGATGAAATAATCCCATTTTGGCGCGGTAGGGCTATGCGCGAACAGGTCTTTGCTTCGGTGTCGGATGATTGGATGAGAGCATTTGAAACAGGTGTCTTTACAGAGTTTATGGAACAGCGAGCGCCAGGTCATGCCATTCTTGACGACAAGATATACCGGAGAGGGGTACGAGAGATTATACAAGACATTGATGAACGTCTGTTGAAGATTGATTTTTACCGAGATCCTGATGCCTATACAAAGGATCAGAATCTGAGAGCAATGCGTATTGCAGCTGAAGCCATCATTGAATTTGCACAAAGATATGCAGATAAGGCCATGGAAATGGCAGAAAAAGAACCGAACCCTGAGCGGGAAAAGGAACTGAAGAGAATTGCTGATGTTTGTAATCATGTTCCTGCGAATGCTTCGCGCACCTTCTGGGAAGCCTTGCAGTCTTATTGGTTCATTCATCTTGGAGTCATTACGGAACTGAATGTGTGGGATAGTTTCAATCCTGGTAGACTTGATCAGCATCTATGTTCCTTCTATGAAAAAGAACTTCAGACTGGTGAATTGACACGTGATTTCGCAAAAGAGTTACTTGAATGCTTCTGGATAAAGGTACATAATCAACCTGCACCACCTAAAGTTGACATTACAGAAGAACAGAGCGGCACATATCAGGACTTCACTCTCATCAATACAGGAGGGCTGACAGTTGATGGAGAGAATGCTGTCAACGATGTGTCATATCTCCTGCTTGAAGTGTGCGAAGAGATGCAACTAATGATGCCTAGCCTGTGCGTGCAGGTCAGTGAACAGACTCCTGATGATTTTCTCTTGAGAACAACAGAAGTAGTTGCTACTGGGTTTGGGCAGCCCTCTATTTTCAATACGGATGTGATAATTGAAGAATTTCTTCGGATGGGTAAATCAATCGAAGATGCCCGTTGTGGAGGACCTAGCGGCTGTGTTACCATTGGAGCCTTCGGGAAGGAGAGCGTGATTCTTACTGGGTATATGAACTTGCCAAAGATACTCGAACTGACATTAAATAATGGTATTGACCCATTGACAAAGAAGCAAGTTGGAATAGAATCAGGCAATCCATTAGACTTTGAATCGTTCGATGAGTTATTTGATGCTTTCAGTCAGCAATTGGAGCATTTTGTTAATCTAAAGATACAGGGTAACAACATCATTGAACGACTCTATGCAATGTATATGCCTTCCCCATTCATGTCTATACTCATGGATGATTGTATTAAGAGAGCCAAGGATTATCATGACGGAGGATCCAGATATAATTCCACGTACATTCAAGGAGTGGGAATAGGTACGATAACCGATTGCCTCTCTGCAATCAAGCACCATGTCTTTGACAAGAAAAGCCTTTCAATAGCTGCTTTGCTAACTGCTTTGAAAGATGATTTTGAAGGACATGAAACGCTGCAGCAGATGCTGATGAATAGGACCCCAACTTATGGAAATGATGATGACTTTGCAGACAGTCTTGCTATGGCTGTATTTGATGACTACTTCAACAATCTAGATGGTCGACCAAACACAAAAGGTGGTGAATACCGTATGAATCTTCTCCCCACAACAGTTCACATTTACTTTGGGCAAGTCACAGGTGCAACACCAAATGGAAGAAGAGCAGGACAACCACTCTCAGACGGAATATCTCCGTCTCATGGTGTCGACATCAAGGGACCTACTGCAGTCATAAAATCAGCCTCCAAGATTGATCATAGACGTACTGGAGGCACATTATTGAACCAGAAACTGATGCCGGACCTCTTAGCAGATAATGAAGGTCGAATGAATCTCGTCTATCTAATTAGAACATACTTCAAGCTTGGTGGTCATCATATTCAGTTCAATGTGGTTGACAGAGAAACTCTTTTGAATGCTCAGAATCATCCAGAATTATATGGCGACCTCATTGTTAGAGTGGCTGGGTATAGTGATTACTTCGTCAATCTTGGGAAGCCTCTTCAAGATGAGATCATTGCTCGAACAGAGCAGAAGTTTCTCTGATTTGAAGCGAGGATCTGGCGTTGACTTAGTCAGGTCGATATGGCTTTCTCTCACAATATGTCTAATGATTATCTTAAGATCGATGGACAAACAAACCATTTCAACTCAGAAATAGGATATAGATATTTGTCAAAAGCCTGAGAACAATGAGAATGACCGACACAGGCCTTCATAAATAGAGGGTCCATTCCACTAGTGATTCTAAGAAAGTTGGTCAGTGGGTAAGTTTTAAAAGATGACTCCCGTTCGAGCCCTGCAGTAGTACGAATAGCCCAGTCAGTAGGCCGTTCGGTACGGGAAAGATGCGATGTGATTTAATGGCACATAGAAAGAAGCATGCACCAAGACACGGTAGTCTAGCATATTTGCCGCATGGTCGGGCTTCGAAATTTTTACCCCGCATCAAGAACTGGCCTGAGTATGATGATTCGGCTGCAAAACTACTTGGTTTCGTTGGATACAAGGCTGGTATGACCCATGCTGTAGTAACCGTTGATAATCCCAATAGCCCATTCAAGGGTCAGGAGACTGTCATCCCTGTTACAGTGATAGACGTTCCACCAATACGACCATTTTCAATAAGGGGATATAATGTAACAGTATATGGAAAACAACTTGTGACAGAAGTTTTGGCTGAGAACCTAACAGAAGACCTCCGTAGAGTATTTCCTATGCCAAAGAGCTATGACTTCGAAGCCAAGTTACAGGAGTTTGAGAACCAACTCGACTCGCTTGCCGAGATTCGGATGCTAATCCACACTCAGCCCAGACTTGCAGGGGTTCCTAAAAAGAAGCCTGATATTACTGAATACAAGATTGGCGCTCCTAGTGTCACTGATGCCTTTGAATATGCTAAGGAGATCCTTGGAGCTGATATTCGTGTTGCAGACATCTTGGAAGAAGGGATGCTTATCGACTCAATTGCTGTTACTAAAGGCCATGGCTTTCAAGGACCTGTACGTCGATGGGGCATACGGATTCTCCAGCATAAATCACGGAAGACCAAGCGAGGTGTGGGATGTATTGGCCCTTGGTCACCAACAAACATCAGGTATACAGTTCCGAGACCTGGTCAGACAGGTTTTCATACACGTACCAGTTTCAATAATATCATCGTGAAGCTTGGAGAACGTGGTGAGGAGATTACTCCCTCCGGGGGCTTTGTCAACTATGGAGTTATCCGTGGTGATTATGTAATGCTAAAAGGCTCAGTCCCAGGCTCAGTAAAGCGACCAGTCCGATTGCGATTTGCCGTACGTCCGAAAAGAAAACACGAGGTCAAGCCGATTCAGGTGAGCTATGTTAGTACCACCTCGAAGCAATGATAGGGAGATAAGAAATAATGGCAAGTGTATCTACATATTCTCTAAAAGGAAAAGCTGGCTCAAAGGTCAAGCTTCCGCAGCAGTTCGAAACTCCTTATAGGCCAGATATTATCAAAAGAGCAGTCTTGTCGCTGCAGTCCAAGAAACGTCAGCCACACGGTGTTGATGAGCTGGCAGGAAAAAGAAATACTGCCCAGAGCTGGCAAACAGGCCATGGAAGGTCTAGAGTACCGCGTGTGAAAGGCAGTGGAACATTAGCTGCAAATAAGGCGGCTTTTGCTCCTGGTACAGTTGGTGGAAGAGTTGCTCATCCATCCGAAGCAAGAAAAGTGATTATTGAGAGAATCAATAAGAAGGAGAATCGTCTTGCTATCAGATCAGCCATAGCTGCAACAGCAGACCAAAGAATAATTGGTTACAGAGGCCATAAGGTAGGATCTGTACCTGAGATTCCTCTCGTAGTCGACGACAAGATTGAAACTCTTCAGACCACGAAAGAGGTCAGAGATGTTGTGATGTCGCTAGGGTTGGAAGATGACCTCTTCAGAGCCATTCAAGGTCGTGGCATCAGAGCAGGAAAGGGCAAGATGCGCGGCCGGAGGAAGAAAACTCCAAAGTCATTCTTGATAGTTGTAGGAAAAGACCAAGGGATAAGGAAGGCAGCCCGAAATCTGCCAGGTGTGGATGTTGCAGTGGTACACGGGCTTAATGCAGAATTACTTGCTCCTGGAACTCATGCCGGAAGACTTGTTGTCTGGTCAAAGTCGGCTATCGAGAAATTGGAGCAGGAAGCTCTCTTCATGTGAGGTGAGAAGTCATGGATCCAAATGAGATAATCATAAGACCTGTAATCACAGAAGCCAGCCTCGAATCCGTAGACAGTCACAATCGACTCACCTTCTATGTCAATCGGAGAGCTAACAAGAACACAATTCGGTGGGCTGTGGAAACCCTCTATGAAGTCGTTGTAGAGAAAGTAAACACGTTGATACTGCCTGATGGAAGAAAGAAGGCATTCGTGCGTCTGGCACCTGAGTATAGTGCTGCAGAGGTTGCAACCAACCTTGGGATATTCTAAGGAGGCCTCAAAATGGGTAGACGTATACTCGTTCAGCGCAAGGGAAGAGGAACAACTCAATGGAGAAGCCCCAGTCATAAGAAAATTGCTCCTGCCAGACATCCAAAATGGGCACCGGAGAAGACCTATACTGGAAAAGTGACGAATCTTCTCCATGAAGCTGGCAGAGGAGCTCCGCTAGCTGAAGTCAGATATGAAAATGAAGCAAGAATCCACTATATGATAGCCCCTGAAGGAATTATGATTGGTCAGGCAGTTGAATGCGGAGAAGATGCAACCCTTCAAAATGGGAACACTCTCATGCTTCAACATATTCCAGAGGGAACACCTGTCTACAATATTGAAGGAAGTCCCGGAGATGGGGGAAAGTATGTGAGAGCATCTGGTCTCACAGCCACAATAGTCTCCATAGACCCAACTAAGGCCATGGTCAGGCTTCCCAGCGGTCACCAAAAGTCGTTTAGCCCAAAATGCCGTGCCACGATTGGAATAGTTGCCGGTGGCGGAAGAACCGAAAAACCGTTCCTTAAAGCAGGTGCTGTTTGGCACCACACTCGTGGAAAGGCAAGGAAATGGCCTGTTGTCCGAGGAGCTGCAATGAATGCGTGCAGTCATCCTCATGGAGGAGGCTCACATCAGTCCCCCGGACGTCCTACAACTGTTAGTAGGAATGCGCCTCCAGGTAGAAAAGTTGGCAATATCGCCGCTAGACGAACTGGCAGAAAGAAGTAGATTCGAAGAAAGGATTCCTCTCTTCACTCCTCTTCTTTGACCAGATATTGTTGGATCAAAAAGCAGTCATTATGAAAAAGTGAAAGATGATAGGCAGAGTGACCTTCCAATAGACCACTCTGTCACCGAAAGGTAGTTCTGTATTTGTCAGGGACACAGAACAAAAGCGACATTGATGACATCAATGGACCATTGAAGAAGATTAATCTTCATCGTCCAAATCGTCATCTTCGTCCCAGTCGTCTTCGTCCCAGTCGTCGTCTTCATCCCAATCGTCTTCGTCGAAGCGCATTGAGCAATACACCTCAAAATCCATATCTAACATGAATAGAGTAAAGTATACCCCAAAACCAATGAGAGAAAATAAACTCTCTTTTTTTCCAAAATACTGCTATGAGATGATATAGGGGAGCTGAAGGGGTTATCAACATTGTTTTATATTTCGGAAAGACTAAAGATGTTGATTGACAATTTTGGACACTTATTCCTATGTGAAGTTTCTGTCACCTTGGAAAGGTGTAAAAGCGATATTGTGAGTAATGAAATACACATGCTTTGATTCGTTTTTGAAGAGGACTAGTGAATGGCCGAGTCGCAGGACATGACGATGCCTAAGGATGACCTCAGAATGAGAGGGCCATCCTTGTTGGTAGTATTCTATCGACCCAGAACTCCTACAAAACAGCTCATGAGTCTATCAGAGAGTCATAGTGTACACAGAGTAAGAAAAGGACTCTTCTTGGTCTGCGGAAAGCCAAAGCAGGTAATAGAAGCCTTATCAAAAGTCCCTCATATAGCCCTTAGACGAACAAAGGAGATTCCTCGAAGAAAATCGAGAAAGATGCGTACGGCACCACATCGCAGCTTTGCACTAGTTGCATATCGCACGAAGACCACCTCTCCACAGTTTAAGAAAGCCGTTCAGCGACTAGTAGCAAGAACACCTTCTATTCGACTACGACCAGGTGTATTTCTTTTTCCTCATATGAGGTCAAAGGATTTGAAGAAAGAAAGAGATGGAAAAGGTGCGCAATCTCTACTCAATTCTATGCAGTTCTCACAGGCTCTCAAGGAGATGGGCGCCAAAGTATTTCGTTGGACACGTTTACAGGTAACAGAAGCGACTAATCCAGCTCCCATTCTAGACCTGATTCAAGAACGAATTGACTTTGAGATTGAAGCAGTTTCATCAAGGATCAGGCAATTGCGGAATCAGGCAAAAGATGCGCTTTCTGATAGTGCAAGATTGAAGAAGAGATACGTTGAGTATTCGAAGCAATTCACTCAACTAAAATTGAAAACCGAAGCCATTGAAACAATCTGGCATCTTGACCTCGGTCCAAGAATGAAACAACTGTATAATCAGTTTCTTAGTGCCCGACGCATAATACGCGAGCTCTAGAGATGTGATGAGTCTTAAGACAAGGATGACTAACAGTTACCTTAGACCTAGAAAATCCTAGACACTGAGTAGGCTGTTCTTTGAAGAATCGTCATGTTCTCTCCATAATGGAAGGAGAAAGCGGGGGGTACTTCTACTACGGGAAGTGTGAAGAGCACTTTCATGCTGATGTGAATACAGCACGAAACGTCATTCATGTTCATGAAGAACCCAGTACCGTTACTAGGCGGACTGCCTAGACTAGCTGTCTAGGTCTGTCTAGATTACAATTAATGGTAATATCCACATTCATATCTCACAAATAGGTGGTCTATCATGAGGTCTAGATATGCGACTCATTGCTGTACATCTGCCTGAGAAGATAATTGATGACATTCAGCGTCTTGTAGACCGAGGGCTTTATCCGAATCGATCGGAAACTATCCGGATTGCGATTCGAGACCTATTGAAGCGGGAACTTTGGGAGCACAGTGTGCATCGAGAAAAGGCAAGTGAGGTAGCTCAACAATGAAGACATTAATCGATTCAGCAAGAGAGCATATCAGAGCTGAAAGAAACACCCTCGGAACTCGTGACATGGGTCAAGCACGCATAGTCGTTGTTGGATGTGGTGGTGCTGGGAATAACACAGTGAAACGACTAATGACCATTGGTGTCCAAGGTGCTGAGTGTATAGCTATAAATACAGACCGTCAGCATTTGGCTGTTACTACCGCCCATAGGAAGCTGTTGATTGGGGAGAAGATAACTCGAGGGCTGGGCGCAGGAGGATACCCACCCGTTGGACAAGCTGCAGCAGAGGAATCAGCAGACCAGCTTGCCGAACTGCTTCGAGATGCGGATCTGGTATTTATCGCAGCGGGCTTGGGAGGCGGTACGGGTACTGGTAGTGCTCCGATTGTTGCTGAAATCGCCAAACGAAACAATGCCATTGTTGTCGGAGTTGTGACCATGCCCTTTGATTTGGAGCGAACTCGACTCGATAAGGCGAAGGCCGGACTTGCGAAACTCCAAGAAAATGTAGATACTGCTGTTGTTATTGATAATCAAAAGCTCATGGAGCTTGTTCCCGATCTCCCGCTGGAGGAAGCCTTTGGTGTGGCTGATGAGGTTCTTGCGAACATGGTAAAAGGCATTACTGAAACAATAACTATGCCCAGTTTGATCAACCTAGATTATGCAGATGTCCGGTCCATTATCTGTAATGGTGGTGTTGCATTGGTTGGGCTTGGAGAAGCGTCAGGAAGCAATCGGGCAAACGAAGCTATTAAGAACGCCTTGAATAGTCCGCTTCTGGAAGTTGAGTGGAATGGAGCGACCGGTGCACTCATTCATATCACTGGAGGATCAGATATGTCGCTTGCTGAAGCAAATGAAGTTGGGGAGCTTGTTTCTCAAAAGATGAGTTCAGATGCCAATGTGATATGGGGTGCACGTGTGGACCCAAGATTAAGTAGCATTCTACGTGTCATGCTAATCCTTACAGGAGTCAAGAGCCCACAGCTTCTACCGTGTTCCAGAGAAGAAGAAAAACCTAGGAAAGGGATAAGCAGACTCTCGGAACTGGGGATTCTTGCGGCTCATGTCAGTACTACCGCATCTAGATCGGTTTCTGCCAAAGCGCGCAGTTTTGGAAAGATACCTCCATTTTCATCAAGTGGGAGTTGGGAAGACCGCCTCAAACCCTTGGAGAAGAAACTGCTAGAGAGAACACCTAAATCTGTTGAAGAAACGGATTTGAGAGAACTTGGTCTTCGAAGATTACTTTGATTTAATCTGTTGCAGCAGTTAACCTAACGTTGTCTAAGGTGACCGATTCAGTCATTGAAGCATGTGTTGTTTCATATTTTGGAGTCTAGTCGAGACCGTGATCCTTGAACCATTCGTCAGCAATAGCCTTGACCCTTTCGTATAAAGGACCGCTGCCATCTACTCCATCTTCTGCGGTTATTCTAACTTTATTCATCACGATTACGATTCCAGTATCGGGAAAGTACTGAACACCACCAGGAGGAAATGCCTTTTCAAGTTCCTTGACCAGTCCTTCTAGGGTGACTTCTTTCTCGGCAACAGAGAAGGAAATGATACCAGTTCCATAGATGAATATCCTCGGAATATTGGTTCCATCTGCGTCTAGTACATCTGAAAGAACTATACTCAGAGTGTTTTGATCAATTCCCTTCAGAGTGCCCGTGTATTTCTCACCAGTCTGTGTCACGACCTCAACAGTCGCTCCAATAACGGAGCCAAGTTCACGGTTGAAGGCTCTCATTGCTGCAACATCTGACATTCCTAATCACCATATACTTGGGAAAATCAAATGCTGGCTTCAATGATGTTGTTTTAAAAGTGATGCTCTCGCAATGTTATTAGCTAAGAAGCTTGCCGCCTGAGAATCACATATTAGTCTCATGGAGCCACAAGCACTTACTCAAGGTGGTTTTCAAGCTGACAGCGTCCACAGTTCATTTCGCAAGGCAATACTTACGGGAAGTGAATAGCTTATTTTGCCCAGGATGCGGTAACGGAATTATCGCAAATTCATTCATGAAAGCAGTAAAGGACCTTGGACATGAAGATCTAAGTAGCTTTGCCTTTGTATCAGGAATTGGATGCGGGGCTTGGATTGTGTCTCCACATTTTAGAGCTGACACACTCCATACTACACATGGAAGAGCGATTGCATTTGCATCTGGTCTGAAGCTAGCTAGACCTGAGCTGAAGGTTGTTGTGATAAGCGGAGACGGAGATCTTGTAGCAATCGGTGGAAATCACCTGATCCATGCTGCAAGACGCAACATAGACATGACGGTCATATGTTCCAATAACTACATTTATGGAATGACCGGTGGACAGGTAGGACCTACAACCTTCACAGGTGATAGAACTACAACAACGCCTTATGGGAATCCGGAACGGCCCTTTGATGTTGCTAGATTGGTAGCTGCAGCAGGGGCGAATTATGTAGCAAGATGGACAACAGGACACCCGTTGCAGGCTGCCCGTTCGATTAAGACAGCCTTGCAGAAAAGAGGTTTTACTTTCGTGGAGATGCTGAGCCAATGTCCGACTGCCTATGGACGAAGAACTAAGGCTGGAGATGCAGTCGATATGTTGGCATGGTTCAAGAAATTGCCTGTTAGAAAGAAAGATGACCCTATGGACTATAAGACACCCACACATGACGGTATCGATTTGGGCGTGTTTGTAGATAGGGATGAAGCTTCATTTCTAGATTCCTTAGCCAGCACTTACTCGCATTTGGGAGCGTAAATAGCTTTGAGAATAGAGGTACGGATAGCTGGAACGGGTGGTATGGGCGTCGTTCTAGCAGGAGTCATTCTTGGTCATACTGCAGTTATTCATGCTGGATTGAATGCCGTACAGACGCAGAGTTATGGTTCAGAAGCAAGAGGAACTGCAGCAAAGAGCGAGATTATTCTGAGTAACAGCCCTATAAGATATCCAAAAGTACGTGAGGCAGATTATAGCATTCTTATGTCACAGAAAGCATTTGATATGTATCTTGATGGGGCCAAGAAAGAAAGTGTCTTGATTGTAGATCCAGACCTTGTAGATAGTCAAGGCATTATAGATTATGAAATCGTAGAGATTCCAGCAATGAGAGTAGCTGATGAGATGGGGTTGAGAGTGATATCAAATATGGTAATGATAGGGGCCTTTGTAAAGAAATCAGGTGTATTCGGAGTAGATGCATTAGAATTATCGCTCAAGGATTTTGTAAGCTCAAATGCATTAGAAAAGGACATTGAAGCTGTTAGAGCTGGAGCAAATCTTGTTTAACCGCCATGTACCAAAGGTAAAATGATGATTATGTCTCCTTGACTCACTTTTGAATCGAGACCGCCAGTTAAGCCAATGTCTGTTTCATTGAGAAGAACTAATGTATCGCGATCAATTAAATCAGGAGTGCTCCAGAAATGCTGGATTTCTGTGAATTTTCCAACAAGCGTTTGCAGTACTTCACGTAGAATTGTGTCGTCACCGATTTCGACATCATACCGAGATAATTTGACATGGACTGCAATTGAGCCGCGAAGTATTATTGTGACGCTCATGGGTATCAGACTCTTGAATGGAAAGAGATTTTGATAAAGGAACCGGCATGGACATACCTCCTGACTTGTTTAGCTAAATAACTCGTTTGTACCGAGGGATTTTCTTATCTTAGACTTCTGTACTGATATGGCCATGGACTGTGAAGATATCCCACCGAATAATGAAGCAATGAGTCATGCGGCTCGCTTGTTTGGTCTGAAAGAGACCAACAATGACTCCGTACGTCTAGTGAAAATTCTTGCAGTCCTGTTTCCATCTTTTGCAATTTCGTTTCAGATTAGTACAACTTTTTATATGATATTTATTGCAGAAACGTTGGGAGGAGGAGATTACGTTGCAGGTCTGACTCTGGTTGGCGTGCTTGTGATCATCAGTCTCGGTGCACAGACCATATTTGATTATCCCACTGGAGCAGTTGGAGACTGGATAGGTCAACGGTATATCATTGCCTCGGCACTTTTATGCTATTCAATTGCCTTTGGAATCACTTCAACCGTTGACAGTACAACACCATTTCCGGTCTTTGTTGCAATATATGCTCTAATGGGAATTGGATCTGCTCAAGAAAGTGGTGCCTTTCAGGCATGGTTCGATTCGAATTGGAGAATTGCTATGCCCTATGATGAAGATCGCAAAATCTATGGTGTGTTTTGGGGACGCATAGGTATGGTTTGGCAGGTTTCATCGACTCTTGTACTGATCCCAGGGTCTTGGCTAGCATTGGTCCTTAACCGGCAGTGGGTGTTTCAGCTGCAGGCGATACTGTCTGCTGTCTTGGCTATGACTGTTCTCCGCCTTGTGAAGGACCTTCCTGGGGTAAGAAACGAAACAGATGACCGGCCTTCCTTGGAAGAGTATGGTCATCTGCTTAAGGACGGTGTAAGATTCTTAGGTTCTAGTAAATTCGTGACATTCATCATCCTTGGAGAGGTGTTGATTTGGAGCACTGATCTGGTATGGTGGAATCTGCTCCTTTTCCCATTCTATTTCATCTACTTGTTTAGTGATGTAGCTGTGTCCTCCTATAGAACTCTTGTCTTCATTCCCGAAGCATTCATGCAAGAGAGAAGTGGTATTTGGTCCCGCAGATTTGACCCGAAAATTTGGATACCCCGTTTTAGGCTGTTGCAGTTTGGAGGAGTTTTCTTCTATATTCTACTTGCATTGATAGTGGTTGTCTTTCCTCCTCCATCATTGAATTCAATATCCCTTGTAAGTATCAAAATCCCATTTACCGAACTCTCGGTTATTGAAATGCCAATACAGTCAGTAATACCGGTCACACTCGTCTTCTTAGTATTTGTTCTTACAAGTGCATTTGGTGGTTTTGCGCAGATTTTGACACAACGCATTATGATCGATATTATTCCTAATCGAATAAGAAATAGTATGTATTCCTTACAGCCAACTCTAATCATGTTAACTTCAATGCCACTCATCGCATTTTTCGGATGGATTATTCCCGAAACTGGTTTTCCACCGGTTTTCATTTTGTGTGCTCTTATTACATTTGCCGGAGCTATGCTAATCAGGATTGCATTTTCTCATCCAATACCAAAAGCTGAAGCAATAGTCCAAGCGACAAAAGAAGAAAAAAGAGAGATAGATGAAATGGATGTGGTGTAGACTTGGTTAATTAGTATATTTACTGGTCCGTGATTATGCTAGAATCCAATTTCTCTTTTTTGGGTCTTTAAATCGGGAAACCCTGACTGATTTTTGATTCATACTACTTGCAAAGGATGATTTCTTATGACCGTCGTTGGAATATCTCAGCAACCAGAAGCTGAAGAACAGCAGCATCTCCTCTCAAGAATTGGTCTCTTGCCATTGGCAGGACTTCTCTTCGCGGTGGCCGTCGTTTGGCGGTTTGTAGATGTAGTTGTCTTGCATTTGGGGGACTCATGGCTAAACATTATGCCGTCCAAGCTCTTTCCGCTATTAATCATTGTAGGAGCCTTCTGGAAGTATAGAAGAACGGAAGTAGTGTCTGTTCTTGGTCTTTCCAAAGGCAAATTCTTCAAGACACAAATGATATTGGGAGTTGTCCTATCTGGTACATGGTATCTACTACTTGATGTAATTCCTCAAGTTGTCTATGCCACCTTCTTTGACTCAGCATATCAATTAGGCTTCCAAATAGCAGATGCTGATTTACTATTCTATTCCTTGATCTTCTTTATCACTAACGGCTTCCTTGAAGAAATCCTCTTTAGAGGCGTCCTTCAAAATAGCTTTAGGATGAAAATAGGTGTGGTTGGCGGGATTGTATTATCTGGAGTTCTCTTTGGAGTCTGGCATGCCATCTGGCCGATAATCAATGGAATTGACAGTCTATTCTCTGTGGGACAAGCAGTATCTATGGTTGTCTTTTCTGCAGTCTTTGGGACTTTGTACGGTGTCTATTACGAGAAGTTCTCAAGTGGACGTACATTGGTTGCCCTCATAGTCTCTCATACTTTCATGGACTTCGTCAATGAGCATCTGAAGTTTGGACCAGAGCTACTTGTGCCTGGTCCGGATTACGTCTATACAAATCCATCAATTTTGGGTATCACTATCTTGTTTTTTCTGATAGGGTATTTTGCGATGATTCTATTCTTTTGGAAGTTCAAGGTAGAAGATGTCAACGAAAAATGGAGCGGTTTTGTGAGTCATCTAAAGATGAGATTTGGAGGAGATAGCATATAATGCAAACCGAAATAGCCTTCATTTCATCGGGGCTTTCAACGATTGTGTCTACAATTCTGGCCACATATTTAATACAGAAGTGGTATCATCAGAAAGCACGTCTGCCCTTTGATCTTCCATTAATGTTTGGTGTAGTATTTGTCGCAAGTGCACTAAGCCAATTCTTCAAGTCGGCCACATTGATTGGGTTCGTTCCTGATACTCTTGAAATGTTTAGACTTAGGACGTTTATCATTGCTTGGGTGTATATACCTTGGTCACTGGTATTGATGAGACTTCTGTGGCCAAGCGGCAAGAGATGGCATCTTAGACTCTGGGGGGTACTAACTGCCGTTTCTGTAGGGGTGTCATTGTTTGCTCCAACCCAAGCAATAATGCAGACTTACCACACAATATGGATTTTGATAATCATTATTGGTGTGATAGTCACATTTTCGGTCACTTGGAAGACAGGTCGTCTAAAGGAAGTGAGAAGTGAGCTTGTAGTCCTTGCCTCTATTTTGGCTGTTATTAGTCAAGTTGGTCAGATTGTATGGGCTGCTGCAGGGTTGACATGGATTGGAGATATGTTTACCGTATTCAGTGTAACGCTTTATACGATTGCACTAATCAATCCTTGGCACAAGAAAGAGATCGCTTCGTCTAGTCCCGAACCAGTGCATGTAACGGGATGAAGGACAAGACTGGCGTTTCATCGAGTTCAGGGAAGGTCAGATTCTTCTTTTCTCAAGTCTAAGATTCTAGCGATTCTAATGATTTTCTCAACACTTCTGGGTTAATTGCGCCAGCCTTGTGAACCTTACCTGTTTCAGTATCATTGAGTGTCAATTCAGCTGGACTGAAAAGCAATGGGTCAACTTTGTAGAAGTCAAAATCAAAACTCTTGAACAGATCATAGAAAGGGACTCCATATTGGGAAGAGGCTGAGGCAGGGGCTTTTTTAATTAAAGAGGAAATATCATCAGTAGCATCACCATGTACGTAGAGAAATACTCTACCACCGTAAAGGATGCAGTCATTGCACATCCCCATGGCTCTAGCATCGTTCTTGGCAGCAGGAGCCACCGGAGCAACTCCATATCCTTTTCTTATCTTCTGAGTCCTAAAGCCAAGTGTATGTAGTTTGTGCAATCCCACTTCTAGGACTCTGGCAGAGATCTGTACAGATCCTGCTTTGCTTGCCGTTGGCGCAACTACACAATGAAGATTCGAAGGAACTATTCCGCATTTCTCGGCAATGAAATCAGTTACTTTCGTAGACGGCAATACATTGGATTCGAGTACTATTACAGCTTCATTAAAATCATCTTGATATTCTAACTCATCAAATAGCTCTTTCTCTACACAAGCAAGTGCCCTTGCAGGACCGGACGCCATCGCAACGAAATCATCAACCTTGATTCTCCATCCTGCGAGTTGAGAACCTAAGGTGGCAATCGAAGGCTTATCCGTGCCCACAATAACAGCAGGCAATGTTATATTGTCGATGTGAGTATGTGCAAAACGAACTGCACCCAATCCTCCCATGGATATTTCGCCAATCAGACGCCCAGCCTCTTCACTTCCACTGACCTCGATTCCTGCATCGACTATTGTTGTTCCATTAGGTTGTTCGATAACAGAACAACTAAGGTTATCCTCTAATTTTAGCATCTCTTTGAAGATGATTAGAGCATTCTGGTTGACACTGGTCTCCATGTTTTCCATCCTCTATGACATGTGTTTGTTGGTCTTTGTTTGTAGGAAAATCTCTAGACGTGGATTATCTTCTGAAAAATCTCCAATGAACTTAGTCCATTGCTCCTTTGTGCTGATATTATCATCTAGGAAGTCTGGTCGTTTCGATTTGAGATAGCGCAGATAGTAGCCAATGAATTCATTGTTGGCAGTATCATTCAACCTGTATGTTGGGAGTATAGACTTGACTGTACCAATGCAAATGATTAGTCCTCTGGTTGCTTCTACACCAATTCTCTCATCTACATTTCCACACAGGATTATTGTACCACCCATCATTCGAGCAGCAGCTAGAGGCCCTATGTCTCCCCCTATGACAATGAAACCCCGACACATATGGGACGCCAGTTCGGAAGCTACGTTTCCCTTTACGTAGACCCGTCCACCTGTCATGCCGGTCTTGCTGCCCCGATATGCAGAACACAGGTTATGATCTGCGTCACCTTCGATTTGTATGTTTCCTCCAGCCATCTCGGCAGCAGTCCACGAACCTACAGAACCAATTACATGAATTCTGCCCGATTTCATATTAGCGCCAAGGTGCATTCCTGCATTGCCCTCGATCTTGATTCGTCCTCCATCCATCCCTTTACCAATCATCTTTACCTGATTCAAGTTGCCGCTAAGGAGAATCTCGGTTTCCTTGGCAGTCGGTCCTGCAGTTCCATCTATGTCAAAGAATTCGGATAGGTGATGAATACTGTTTCCTTGAATGACCGGCATATCTCGAATCTCGTGTAGACTCCTTCTTGCAAAACTGCTTGGCGTTATGGACTCTGCCTCGATAGGCAAATCCAATGTTGCTCTTAGTTTCATATGCACAGTCATATAATGCCCCTTCGAACTTGGACTTTCTCAACTTTCTAATAAAAACTGTGAACAGCATTCTGGTTGAAGATACAGAAAAAAGGAGCGATATATATTTTCAAGCCTAGCTAGGGTTGTGAAGAGATTGAAAATCAATGGCGTAGAGATTGAGGATACTTACGCAGAAGCGTTTAGTATGCATATGAATCGAACGCTGATTACGGCCTACGATTCAGAGTGGGCCCGCATCACCGCACTGGAAGCTACTGGATTTGGAACTTCGATCATCATGTCGCCGGCAGAGGCTGGGATAGAGTATGTTTTGAATGATGAGGCAACTCCGGATGGTCGACCAGGAGTCAGGGTCATTTTTGCTACAGCAAGGAAAGAGGACCTTCAACAGCAGCTTCTGGCACGTTTAGGACAGTGTGTTCTTAGTAGTCCTACAGCTTCTGCCTTTGATGCAACACCTGATCCAAGAGATTCGTATGAGATTGGCAAGAAACTAGCAATGTTTGGAGACGGCTATGAGATTAAGAAAGGACCTATTGATGGCCGTGTGCTTTGGCTAATTCCTCGTATGAGTGGAACTTGCGTCATTCAGAATACCTTCAATAGCGTCCGTGGAGTGGCAGGTGGAAACATCATTTACTTCTGTGAGAATCTTAGTAGTGCAATGGGAAGCGGAAAAGCTGCAGTAAGGGCTATTGAACAGGTTGAAGGAGTGTACACTCCATTTCCCGGAGGGTTGGTTGGGGCAGGATCGAAGCCATCATCCAAATATAAAGGATTGAAAGCTTCAACAAATGAAGCATTTTGCCCGAGTATTAGGGCGATAGTACCGAACACACAAGTTCCCAAGAAATGCGAGTTTGTGATGGAGATAGTAATCAACGGTCTCACCGAGAGTATGGTAGCAGAAGCAATGAGAACAGCAATTGAAGTGGTATGTCGATATACTGGAATCATCAAGATAACTGCAGGCAACTATGGAGGAAGGATTGGAAAATATCAGATAGAGTTGCATGATCTGTTATCGTAGATCATCTCTGATTCTGAAAAGCCTTGGAGGTTTTCCGATGACCATCATTAAGTCAAGTCTTGCAACAAGAAGCAGATGTTTTCATCAAAGGCTTTATAATGTTCAAGATTGGGATTTCACTTGAGGATGCAGCCATGTCGCAAAATATGCCAATCAAGGCTCTAGAGGCGGTTTTGAATGATGTGATTTCTATAAAGCTGAAGGATCAGAGAATTTTTCGAGGACGCTTAACAAGATGCGATATGTACATGAACCTCACATTGAGTGATGCAGAAGAGTTAGAAAACAACGAGATTAGGGCAAAATATGGTGAACTCCTTCTCAGGGGTAACAACATACTGTGGATTCAGATACCTGAATAAGAACTGCCTTATCTTTCAATCTCTCGACGATATCGTTCGACAAGTTCGATTAGTTCTTCTTCGCCTTTTTGCCGTGCCTGTTCTTTTACTTTCAGTATGAAACGATGAAACTGCTGTTCAAACTTCTTTTTACTTATGAAAGCGAACTCATCAATTCTTTGTAATTCCACCTTGTCAGCAGATATCACTGGAACTGCAGCCTTTACCAATGCATCCTCGGAAAGATGTGACAAAGGAGAGTCGGTTATTACGGCACGAACTCCCTGTTCGATTAGTAATCCTGCCGTTTGAGAACCTCCTCCGCTTGCATCCTCAAACAAAACGATATCTCCGAATCTTATGCCAACTTTCTTATTGTATTCTTGAATGCTTTCTTTTGTGAAGTGCGGAATCAGTTTGATAGCAAGCATATCACCACGCATTTCCAAGTGCTTCACTCCTTTTATGAGCTTCAATCTATCTTCCAGCATCTTGATGCGTTTGTGCAGTCCGTCAGTTTCTCTTCGCATCTGTTTAAGTTCGGATTCTTTCTTTGCCAGCTCTCTGTCGCGTTTGATTCTCCAATAATTCTTTTTATTGATGATTTCGAGGCTATGAGCAAGCTCACTCTCTCTGAACTTCAGATATTCCACAACTCGGAGATGATCTTCAAGTTTCTCGTGGAGAATCTCGTTCTCGGATTCAACTTCCTCATATTTCGATTTTAGTAGATCATATTTTTCCTGAGTGAGGGGTTCTTCAACTTGAGGAGGTTCAGGTTCTACTTCCACCTCTTCGGATTCTTTATGGAGAAGGATGGAGATTGCCTCAGCCATTGGCATTCCCTTGATAACAAGAGCTTTGAGCTGATTCCTGTCTATCACCAGCTGCTTGTCTCTGACTTTGCGATCGATTTGTTCCAGTTTTGGAAGAAGACTGCGGTATGCGTAGACTGCAGCAGTAAGCGCGTCCCGTTCGTGAGCGTTTCTGATACGCCCTGAATCCGAAAACTCCCTCGCGATTTCCTGTTTGTCAGCTACTGAGATTTCCTTTTTGGGGACAAACAACTCAGTATTTAGTATGCTTGCGATTTTCTTTACAAAATTAGGGACAGTATTGACATCGGTTGCAACCATAACAGGAATTCCGCGCTCGTAGACTTCTCTTATGATGTCCGCTCTAGTAAGTGATTTTGCACTGAGAAGAAATGGATTATGTCCGGAAAGAGGAAGCAAGCATATCGCTGCTGTTGATCCGGGGTCGATTCCCAAGATGAAGTATTTCGGACGAATTTGAGCTGCGGTAGGTTTGGGCTCCAGAGGCAGAAACTCAGCTCTTTTTCGTACAGGTGAGATAAGAACCTTAAAATCTCCTCCGCGTTTGGATTCAATTAGGTCGCGAATGACAGGAAGTGGTGCAAATGCTATGATACATGCACTTGAATATCCAAAATCGGATTCTCTGATATCAATGTCATAATCAATTCCTGCCTCCTTTACTTGGGACTCAATGAAACGAGTCATCTGCTGTATTACCGAGTGCACCTTTCGCCGAAAACGGTTTGCGCTTTGGCCTCCTCGGCCTGGTTTTCTTCCTCTTGTAATCTTTATCTCAGTCTGTTCCCCAAAACATTCGAGTCTATGACCCACACCTAGAAAAGTCAATTGAGCTACAATACGTGCAGCATCAAGAGGCGCAATCTTTCCACGCGCACTCAAACCGTGACATTTGGCAAGCCGTTTTAGAGACATCTGATGCGGAGGAACGCCTGTCACTTGAACCATCTGTGTTTCTGGTGGAATGCGATTTACGAAGCGGAATAATGACTTGCTATCTGAAACAACTTCAAAGATATTATCAGTGCTTATCCATTTTGGACGAATTTCACGAATTATCCTCAAGAGATTACTTCGTGATATCTCAGGATATTCATTGAGAATAGTGCCTCCTTTCATTATAACACAGGCAAACTTTGGACTTGTCTTTGATTTGGGGCTATGAGATGGAAGTGTATCGAAACCGATGATGAATTCGTTTTCATCGCCCATGGTCTCAGCACTCACTAAAGATTCCGTCGGATTGGCTATAAGCATTCAGATAGAATCAGGAATGTATCAGGAGAGTAAACCAGTATATCCAAACAATAACTATAATAAAGGATACTTTGAGCAACGTGCCAGACTCCTGCGAGGTGTTACAACTGTCAGAATCACTATTGGTTAGCGACGAGGATGCAATCTTACGTATTGGGCGCGCGTTGTCATCCAAGACACGACTGAAAATACTGAAACTTTTGCTTGAGAAAGACAAGGACGCAAATGTGACAGAAGTTGCAAGGCATCTTGGTGGTACTGAAGCAAATGCTAGTGCACAAATCAAGATCCTGTATGATGCAGGACTTTTGGAGTGCCGTTATGAACCTGGACAACACGGGTTAAAGAAAATATCAAAGACGAAGATCAAAAAGATTACGATCGACTTGGACTAATCATAATATGAATCCCCTTTGGAGTATTCCAATTAGGAAGTCCTGAAGCTGGAAGATAGCATTTCTTTGTTCCAAAGGGGATACTTATTCTTTGGGTTTTGTTAACTATCTTCTTTTATGAGATGAGCTTTCCATTGGCCGATTCGTTTTAGGATATTGTCACGTTCGTCGTTACGGATAAGTCTTTTACCTCGAGCACGAAGAAACTTCAATACAACATCCATATCATGAGCAACTCTTTCGTTTACCAAAGGATTTGGCAGGAGGTAATCCTTTGCTGCTTGGACATACTCAGCAAGCACCTCTGCAGGAGATTCTCCTGTTTGTAGTTCTTGCTGGATTGGGTCCAGCACCCTAGCAATTCTTGTTTCGGGAGTTGATGATGATTCAGCTTCGAGAAGAGGTGTTTCCTGTGTGTCTACCTTTTCTGGATGCGCAACTGAAATAGCACTCGCCGTTTCTGATTCTGGGTACTCCTTGTACGCATCTGAAAGTATGTCATCTTGTGTAGTATCTACTTTGGAAACCTTTGCAAAAATAGGTAACACGGATTGTTCTGATTCTTCGTCAGCGTTTCTTTCTGCAATATTCAAACGACGTTTCAATTCATGAAGTTGATTGAAAAGCTCTACAAGTCCTGCTTGCATATTGTCTATCAGTTCTCGAAGGTCTTCAAGACTTTCATTTGGCATAATATTACCCCCTGCAGGAATCAGAAGTACTGTTCAGGCCGTTCAGTATTACTATGTTTTTGACTCTTGTGGCATGGTATCGTCTTTCATGCTTTCTTGTCTGCCTTCCTTAGAGCATCTAACAAGCTCTGTACGGTGTCTTTTGGTTCATATTTTCTCTTCCGTATTTTGACAAAAGCAGGAACAGAAACGACTTCACCCACAAACAATGCTTCGCCAACTTCGAGTGTTGTTATCGCATCTAATGCGGCCTTGTCTATTCCTTCGCTGCTTCTTCCGATATGGTCAAGGTCATAGGGATTAGTCGTCCGTAGAATAGCTTGATTGCTACATTGACTCAATACGGTGGTTGAGAGTTTTACAGGTCTTTGAGAGATGAGGCATAATAACGCGTGGAATTTTCTTCCTTCTCTGGCCATAGTTTCTATGCGTGTTTTTGGAAGAGCCAGCTCATGCCTGCTTTCAGGGCAGAATTGATGTGCCTCTTCTAGAATCAACAGGAATGGAGGAATTTCGCCTCGTCGCCTTAGAAATAGGAGTTCATTTACAAGATGTGAAACTACAATCTGTTTCTTCCTGAGACTGATGAAATCGCTCAAATCGATAAGCGTTAGTTTACCTGGTTGTATTGTTTTGCTGATATCAGGTATCGATTCTTTCCCAAAGAGACCTGTTTCTTCAAGGTTGATTAGCCATCCTACAAGTGCCTCGCGGGTGTTTTTACTGATTGTTTCGTCCATTCGAACGTAATCAATAATATCGTTCAATGTGAACCCGTGCTTCATTTGAGCACTCATCTTAGAAATGATGCGTTTTAGGTCCCGGACTTGAATTGAACTCATATCAGCGACCAAGGAACCAATTGCTTCAGCAGATAATGAACGAACGGCAACTTGAAAATGCGATCCTCGTATATACTCGATTTCAAACGTATCTGAATCCACACCTAAATCCATCGGAGCAATATCCTTCAAGTATGAATATTCTCCATGTACATCTACAACAACAACGGCCATTCTCCCGTTCTCTTTCGTGCGTGCTAGCAACTCTTCTAGTAAGACGGAAACAAAATATGACTTGCCGGCCCCGCTCATTGCAAGGATAGCTAGGTGTTTTGACAACAGGCGGTCAATTGATGGTGTGAATTCTAGCTCATGATGTGCCAATATACCAAGTTTCGGTCCTTGATTATCAAGATGCAAGAAAGCAGAGAGGATGTCATCATCAACTCGATGCACTGAAGCACCAGGAGAAACGGCAAAATATGGACGAAGGGCCTTATCATCTACCCAAAAACCTAGAACTTGCGCATGAGCAATCGTATATTGCCATCTATCTGTTGGAAAAATAGAGCGAAGAGGTTCTCCTCTGGACTGATACTCCCTTACTGCTTCTGCGTGTTGATAATATCGATTTGTCCGAATAAGATCACTGATTCTGGCGATTACTACTCCTTCTTCTGCAGCAACTGACACGAATTCTCCTCTTCGAGCAGAGATAAGAGATTCCTCGGTTTCCACAACAAATGAGAAGAGCATTACACTTGGTGTGTCTTGCTCGCAGATTACGGTGCCAATTCTGGAATAAGACATCTCTTTAGTCATATCAGGCTCCTCCGAAGGGATTTCGTGACCGTCTTTTCTCCAAGGTTGTGTATGTTAATCCAGAAAGTGCCATTAGCCTATCAATAATGAGTTGTGCTTCATTCATCGATATCTTTGCTCTGGCATCAGCCTCCAGTATTGGAGTTGGAATACCATATTCTAGATGTTGCCAAGAGAGTGGAAAAATAGCTGATAGGGCTTTGTCAATACGTCCTATAGGGTCGTTACTTCCAGCAAGGACTTCGATTCTCAGTGGAAGGTCATCAGCGGCTGTTCTCAAGTATGTAATCCAGATTGAAGAGGCCCATTCGGATAGGTCATTTGAGAGTGTTTTTGAGTTTTGGTCCAATTCCGTTGAGTATTTGAAGGCAAAGGTTCGCTCCCCAGTGTCTAGGAATGCATCTAGTAGGTCACAATCTCTTGAGATTCGCAAAAGCCATCTATAATCAACACCTTGCATCTTCTCAAAGGTAGTAGGGTTGCGTAGGAGATGCGGCAGCAGGTCTCCGAGTAGACTTACAATGCGCGTCGAACGACTATCTTTAATAATGCCGACCAGAATAGTATTCTTCTTCATAGCTTTAGAATAGAGCTGCTTGTAAAGAGCTGCGACTTCTTGGAACTTTGCATACACAATGGACCCAGTTTGAGGGCGGTCTCGTGGATGATAAAAGAGAGATCCATCGACGAGAATCAAATCAGTCTCGAATTTATCAAGAACTGCAATTGTAATTCTCAATTCGGCAGCCATACGTTCCAATGATGCTAGCTGATCAAGTTCCGGACCAGGCAGTGTCAGCATGACTGGGGTTATGTTTGGCTCTGGAAATGCCTTTGGAAAGAAATCGACATGAAGACCTTCTTTCGGACCAAAATGAAATATGACAGCTATACCACGTGTTAGTACTAGATCCATAGATCTGAATCTCTTCCTGACAAGACCGCCATCTATTCCGGCAATACGCAATCCTGATAGATCTACAGGCGCGATAGTTTTTGAGAACTCGGGTTCTGCAATACTTGCGGTAATAGCTGGAAACTTGCTCAAATCAATTGATTGTTTGAGTTCTCGTAAAACAGAGCCAAAGCGGTTCCGTGTGGATTCGATTCTTTCGATCTCCTCGACTAATTTAGCAAGCATTGTGTCGAGGCTTTTGTCCACTGTCAATTCCCTCTCTGTCTTTTGTATTCCAGAGCAGCCCTAATAAGACCCAAGTAGATTGGATGTGGAGCATCTGGTCGGGATCTAAACTCTGGATGAAACTGTACACCAATCCAATAGGGATGTTTTGTATACTCGATCGCATTGATTATTCGTCTTTCAGAATCATAAGCAGAGACTATCAAACCTTCGTTCTTCATCTTACTGATATATCGGTCAATAAGATGGTAGCGATGTCTAAATCGCTCGCGGGTTTGCACACTACCATAGAGAGAATACAACTTTGTGTTCTCGACAATTTCCACCTGATGACCACCCAGACGCATTGTCCCGCCCTTATCCGACTTTATCTTCTGCTCATCCATTAAATCAACAACGGGATACAGGCTATCGGGTTCTACCTCGGTAGTATGAGCTCCTTTCCACTTCATCACGTTTCTAGCAAAGGCAACCGTCCCAAGTTGAGCTCCGAAACAGATGCCAAGAAATGGCAAGTCAGTTTCTAGGGTGATAGCCGCAGCACAAATCATTCCTTCAGCTCCACGAGAACCAAATCCCGGAGTAAGAAGAACGCCATCTACATGCTGAAGCTCCTTTCTTAGGTCATTCTCTTCACAATGCTCTTGTGTTTCGATCCATTTGATGTTCAGATTTACACTGTTAGAAATTGCCGCGTGCATCAGAGCCTCGCTAATGCTTTTGTAGGAATCACTGAGAAGAGTGTATTTTCCAGGCATGGCAATGGCAACTGTTTCGTATGCTGCATCAAAAGGTTCAAGCATCTTTTCCCAAGGGGCAATATCTGGATTTCGTGATTGCATATCCAGATGCTTAGTAAGTGTGGTACCAAGACCTTGCTCTTCAAAGGCGAGCGGTAATCTGTAAATAATCTGGATATCTGGATTTGACACTACCCTGTCCTCTGGAACATTGCAGAACAATGCTATCTTTTCAACTGCAGATTCTGGTAATGGTCTTTCAGCCCTACAAATAATGAAATCAGGTTGAAGGCCTAAGCCCTGAAGAGTATGGACACTGTGCTGCGTCGGTTTTGTCTTGAACTCTCCGACTGATGCAATATATGGAACAAGGGTAACGTGTACAAACGCACTCCGTTGCCGGCCAACTTCTCGAACAAGTTGGCGAACTGCCTCTAGGAAAGGCATTGCCTCGATATCACCCACTGTTCCACCAATTTCCACCAAGAGAATATCAGGTTCTTGTTCATCTACTACCTGCCAAATTCGTTCCTTTATTCTATCAATTATATGGGGTATTATCTGAACAGTTCGGCCAAGATAGGTACCTTTTCGTTCTTCGAGAATAACAGAGATGTAGATCTGGCCCGATGTTATGTTTTGAGATGGATGAACATTCATACCTGTAAAACGCTCATAGGTGCCAAAATCCAGGTCTATTTCACATATTGGAAATCTGAACCCCTCTACTGGTTCGAAGATCCAAGTTTTGTCAGTTACAAAGACTTCTCCATGTTCAATAGGATTTAGGGTACCAGGATCTACATTCAGATAGGGATCTATTTTCATGATTCTAATGTTGTAGCCTCTGAACTGAAACAATTTCGCAATAGAAGCAGTTGTGACGCCCTTACCGATTCCTGAGAGTACTCCACCTGTTACAAAAACGAACCGTGTATTGCTTTTCTTTCGATTCAAGTGAGAGGTCCCTTCTGCAGATGCTGCTAAGTCTTCAAGACTGCTGACGTCCTTGATAAATCTCGTATAAATGGTTCGTTGAAGCAGCCAATTTGGAGCCAAATGTATACGAGAACAAGAGTCTTATCAGTCAGCGATTAGACTAGGAATTGTGCCAATGCTATGTCCGACTTGACTGATACAAAGGAAATAATAGAACGCTTTGAAATGTGCTTCTTGAATGAATCAAGGGGCTGTGAGTTTAGAGCTGATGTCCCTCAGTTTGTTGTAGCTGGCCAGAATTATGGACCCTTCAAAGCTGGAGACAGAAGTACGTTACCAAATTGGGTTATCGAGAAGCTTGCCTTAAACGGAATTGCAGATGTCCTCCCAAATGAAGCATATGAGTCACTGAGAAGATTGCAGAATCTTCGTTATGCTGAAGACAAACAGCCACATAAATTGCAGCCATTTCCTCCCTACCTCTATTCTGCACTAAAGAGGAAATTGGTCAGACTTCAGAGTGATAAAACCTCGCTGGATCCGCAACGGTATGAAGAAATCGGGATAGCACAGAGTAATATGGAAGTATTAATGGAAACACGGCTATCAAAGATAATGCGTGTAGCAAAATCAGGAGCACAGCAAGACAAGCGAAAGCATATGGCTTATGAAGAAAGATGGTTAGCAGACAAGCTAAACGATCTACTCTCTGCTTGGCGCGAATTGCTGACAAAATAGTAGTCTGGCCTAAAAGTCATGAGAAGAATCTGTTATCTGTGTCTAAACACCTTATCCGATGTCACTCACTTTTTAAATAGGACAGGCAGACTCTAAGTTATCCACTCTGATTTAACGAGAGCGGTATTAATATCTCGACCTAATGAATATAGAATTGAAGGTCGTATGTTTGGACCGCGAGGTCAAGAAGCTTTGGGATGCCTTGGAAAACATGACAGTAGAAATGGACTCCTTGCAGGAGAGATTTGAGGAATTCCTACGCACCTATAAGGACAATCAAGGAAGCACCGTATATTGGTCGCGAGTTCAGCAGTTGTCAATAGAAGGTGAAACATCATTAGTGGTAGATTTTGAGGATCTATCAAGCTTTGATTTAGTATTTCTTGATAGTGCATCTGAAGATCCGCAATCATTTCTAGAAACTGCGAACAATGCTCTCGTATCCATACTAAGAATAGAAGATCCCGATTACGTCAAGCGTATAGGAGAAGATACAATACAGGTTCGAATCGTAAATTATAGCGAAAATGTACCATTGAGGTACATACGGTCGAAACACATTGGTCGTTTAATTCGTATTTCTGGTATTATGATGCGTGCAAGTGAGGTGAAACCGCTTCTAATCAGTGCAAGGTTCCTGTGCAGAGTTTGTATGACAGAAATTCCTCAGGAGCAAGAAGAAGGAAGATATACTGAACCACCTCTTTGTCCTACTTGTGGAAAGAGAACTCCAATGAGACTATTACTGGAAAAATCACGATTTATCGATTGGCAGAAGGTTCGAATTCAAGAATCGCCTGATGAATTACCCCCAGGTCAAATGCCACGTTCGGTTGATGTTGTGCTTAAAGGGGATATAGTTGATGTATCCAGACCAGGGGATTTAGTAAAAATAACTGGTTTACTTCAGACAACTCCTGATTTTAGCAGAAGAGGTGGAAGACTTGCAACATTCAATGTATTCATCGAAGCAAATGGTGTCGAGATTACTGAAAAGGAGTACGAACAAATTGAGATTTCTGAAGAGGACATGAAACGAATCGAAAATCTAGCTGAGGATCCCTATGTTCACCAACGTATCATCAACTCAATTGCACCTTCAATCCAAGGCCATCTTCGAATCAAGGAATCGATTGCTCTGTTGCTATTTGGAGGCGTGGATAAGGCATTTGATGATGGTACGAAACTTAGGGGAAAATCGAATATTTTGATGATAGGCGATCCGGGAACAGGGAAAAGCCAGATTCTAAAGTTTGTGGCAGGACTTGCAACAAGAGGACTCTATACATCAGGGAAAGGAACAACAGCTGCTGGTCTCACCGCTGCTGTAGTTCATGACAGTGAAACAGGAGCAATGACCCTTGAAGCTGGAGCTCTTGTTTTGGCTGATCAAGGAATTGCATGCATTGATGAGTTTGACAAAATGGACCCTAATGACCGAACAGCAATACATGAGGCAATGGAGCAACATACAGTAAGCATTGCCAAAGCAGGAATTGTTGCAACATTGAATGCTAGAACCTCGATACTTGCAGCAGCAAATCCTACTCTAGGCAGATACGAACCGTCGCTTTCTGTTCAGGATAACATAAAGCTGCCTTTTACTATTCTCTCCCGTTTTGATTTGATTTGGATCATGGTTGACACTGTCGAAGCAACAAGGGATCGAAAATTGGCTAGCTTCATCCTAGGTATGCATCAGGGGAAACCACCCTATGAAAAGGATGAAGACCCACCTTTGCATCCAGATTTTCTTAAGAAGTATATAGGCCACGCTAATAACCATGTGAAACCTGTCTTGAGTCAAGAAGCTGCGAAGGTGATTGAGGACTTCTATGTGGAATTGCGCAGAGAAGCAGAAGGAGGGGCAGCACCAGTTCCAATCACGGCGCGACAACTGGAGTCTCTCGTTAGATTAGCTGAGGCAAGAGCTAAGATGGCCCTTCGATCAAAGGTCACAAAAGAAGATGCTGAAGCATCACTCAATCTAATGGAAGAATCGCTGAAGATGGTCGCTATTGATCCAATTACAGGAAAGAGAGACATCGATCGAATCGTTTCAAAGATGAGTGCGGCCCAGAGAAGTATTTCTGATGTCATTATCAAGACAATGAGAGATCTAGAGTCGGAAGGTATGTCTAGAGTTGATAAGGAGGCCGTGGTACAAAGGGCTATTGCAATAGGACACTCACGTGAGAGAGCAGAGGAGATAATCGAAAGACTCCTAGCTGATGGAACTCTTTTCAGTCCACGTGAAGGAAAGATTAGTCTCTCCCAGAAGTAGGTAATTGACAATATCAGGGGACGAGAATCATGCAAATCAAGGAACTTGCCATTAATCACAGGATTACAAGTCTACTTGAGAACAATGGCATTTCTGAGCTTTTTCCCCCTCAGATAATGGCCTTTGAAACAGGCGTATTGAACGGGAAGAATTTGGTATTGGCAGTACCGACCAGTGCTGGAAAGACCCTTGTTGCTGAGATTTGCATGATGAAAGCTATTCTAGAAGGACGTGGAAAAGCGCTCTATCTTGTCCCACTTAGGTCTCTAGCCCGTGAGAAGTATGCTGATTTCAGGAAGTATGATTCACTTGGCATCCGGACTGCGATGTCAGTAGGGGATTACGACTCGCCGGGTGTAAGAATACGCGAAGCAGATATTATCGTACTGACAACTGAGCGAGCCGATTCGCTTGTTCGGCACAAAGTAGAATGGCTTAATGAAACTGGAGTGATTGTTGTTGATGAGATTCATCTTGTTAATGACCCAAAACGAGGACCCACTTTAGAAATGGTTCTTGCCAAGTTGCTGAAAGCAATTCCAAATGTGCAGATTGTTGCATTGAGTGCAACAATTTCTAATGCTGAAGACATTGCTGGGTGGCTTGCTGCTGAGTTAGTAATAAGCGATTGGCGTCCCATACCACTTGCAGAAGGAGTATTTCTAGATGACCAAATTTCATTCAGCAGTGGGAAGAGAAAAATAATTCAAAGAAAAAGGAAAGAAGACTCAGCAGATATTGTTTGTGACATACTTGATGAAGGAGGACAGGCACTTGTCTTTGTTTCAAATCGTAAGTCCACTGTGGCCGTGGCCAGAAGACTTGCGCCTTCAGTCAAGCCCTATCTGAAACAGGATACTCAAGAAAGATTGGCAGCAATAGCAAAAAGAATCGCCAGAAAGCCTTCAGCACCTGAGGCTTCCAAGAATCTAGGCAGATTAATGATGTCAGGGGTGGCTTTTCATCATGCTGGTCTTGACAATACGGAAAGAGCGTTTGTAGAAGACTCATTCAAACAGAACCTTCTGAAAGTTGTTGTAGCAACTCCTACTTTGGCTGCTGGAATAAATCTCCCTGCAAGAAGAGTATTGATTCGGGACTATAGACGTTTTGAACAGGGTCGTGGTAGCCTTCCAATTCCGATACTTGAGTACAAACAGATGGCAGGCCGTGCAGGAAGACCAAAGTATGACCAATACGGTGAGGCAATTCTTATTGCTCGGTCTGAACAGGAACAGAACTTTCTGACTGAAAGGTATTTGCTTTCTGATCCTGAGATGATCACATCGAAACTGGCCTCCCCCGAAGCTGTTCGATTCCATGTATTATCGTCTATAGCGACAGAGATGACTCAGACACGTTCTGAAATAGATGACTTGGTTGGAAAGACTTTCTTCTCCTATCAATTTGAACGAGAAGAAATAGACTTCCATATATCATCAGCCCTTTCCTACTTGGAAGAAGGAGAGCTAATTCAGACTGACAATGACAAGTCATACAAAGCTACACTTCTAGGAAAAAGAACATCTAGGCTCTACATAGATCCTTCAACAACCATTCTTTTCAGGGATGCACTAACTGGAACCAAATCGATTTCTCAGCTGGGAATGTTACACTTGATTTGCCATAGTATCGACCAGCCTACAACTTACGTATCAAGAGCAGAAATCGAGGATTACGAGTTTTTTGTTGATGACCATATTTCAGACTTTCTGGTGGACTTTCCGGATAGTTGGGAATTATCTGAGAATTATGCGGAGTTCCTATCCGAAGTGAAGACAGCTCGGCTTCTGATATACTGGATTTCGGAAAAATCTGAAATAGATATGACAGAAGACTTTGGTGTCGGAATGGGTGATATTCATCGGTACGTGCAGAGTGCTGAGTGGCTTACCTATGCTGCATCTGAGATTGCGAAAACGATGAATGTGAAACATCATTTAGCTGATTTACACACCCTTTATTTACAGATGAAGTATGGAGTAAAGGAAGACATACTTGATCTTGTTGGACTAAGAGGCATTGGTCGTGTCAGAGGACGAATGTTGAGCAGTCATGGATTGAAGACAGTTGCGGATTTGTATCATGTTGCAGTTGAAGAACTTGCACGCATTCCAACAATTGGCACTTCGGTAGCCGAATCTGTTAAGCGTCAATTGGGCATTGAAATCAAGTTACAGGACCAAGAGACAGAGGACAATGAATATGTAGATGACTCTCTTGACTCCATACAGACACTACTTGAGGACTTCGAACCAAAGGATTTCTAAAAGTGAACCCCCTTAAGATTAGCCTTGAGCTGGTCAAATAGTGCTTTGTTGTTTTCAGTGCAAGTTTCGCTTTCAGTATGAGTGTCTTTGAACCTAGTAATAGGTGAACCGGAGAGCTCTTCAAGGAGATTTCTCGTTCCTTTTGCTACTGTGTCTAGATTATATCCTCCTTCAAGAAAAACTGCAATCCTTCCATCACAGTGTTCTTCCGCAAGAGAATGAAGAAAGGAGTTCATCATTGCATAGCCAGAGGTTGTCAAGCCTAATGAGGTAAGTGGATCATCGAAATGGCCATCGTATCCGGCAGAAACCAGTATGAATTCAGGTTTATATGAAATACAGAGAGGAATAATGACTTCTTGAAATGCGAGTCTATATGACTTGTCACCTGCCCCAGGGTACATCGAAATATTCACATTGTATCCCTTTCCCTTTCCAGTGCCAATCTCATTGGGAAACCCAGTTCCTGGAAAAAGTGTACGTCCATCTTGATGCATTCCAACATAGAGTACATGATTAGTGGAGTAGAAAGCATTCTGAGTCCCATTCCCATGATGTGCATCGTAGTCAAGGATGAGAACTCGTTGCAATTCGTGTTTATCATGGAGATGATGAGCAGCCACTGCAATACTGTTGATAAAACAGAAGCCAAGGGCTCTGTTAAATTCCGCATGATGCCCTGGCGGTCGGCAAAGTAAATAGGCATTCTCGGTCTTCTTTTCGATTATCCTATCGACAGCTAGAATACCTCCTCCTGCAGCCATAATTGCCGCATCATAGGTGTATTTGTTGACTGCTGTGTCAAGCGTGAAAAATCCGCCTCCAGCAGCGGATTTTGATTTTATGAGATTGAGATAATTCTCATCGTGAAGCGGGGTGATTTCTTCAATTATTGCAGGTTTAGGTTCAATCAAATGTATCTTTGATCCGCTTAAGAGACCGCTCTTAGTAACGTAATCCAGCGATGCTGTGAGGCGTTCTGGTCGCTCTGGGTGTCCTTTGCTCATTATATGTTTCGTGAATATGTCGTGGAAGACTAAGTCAGTACCCATTTTCGATGCACCAGGTGAAAATTTGTTTCTTGCAATAAGACGGGAAATTATATCTGATAAGTGTGTTATTCTATTTGGAACACGTGTACCAACTATCTAGTATTAATGGGCAAATAATAGCAAATGTAATAACGTTTATTTTGGGTACAGGAATCACTCAGCTGGTATATGGGTCGGTAGTCTAGCTTGGTATGATTCTTGCTTGGGGCGGCTCTTGGCCTCAAGCCTCAAGCCACAATATGCAAGAGATCGGGTGTTCAAATGTATTCGGGAACTCCTGAATACTGAAAATCGCCCCCGGCCCACCATATTTCTTTCACCGATTTGGCAATTCTTAATCAGTTCAACGGTACTTCCCATACTGTTTCATAGATTGGACCAGATGGCATAAGCGTGCTTTTAGTCATTCTGAAAGATGAAACTAGCATGTCTCCTATTTGTTCCATGGCAAGTGCCTCAAGATTGTTAAGTATCGAATCTCGGTTCTTAATCCTATGAACACGTGCAATTGTGGCATGGGCGTGAAAGCGTTTATCCCGCCCGTAACCAATCTCTTCCAGTTTTGTCTCGACTGCTAACTTGAGCTGATTGATTTTCTTTTCACCTTGTGTGACCCCAATCCAAATTACTCGCGGGTTTCTTTTGGTTGGGAAAGCGCCAACCCCCTCTATCCGTATCTTGAACTTGCTGAGTTCAATGCTGGATAGGGCGCCACGAATCTGTTGAATTCTTGAGATTTGTGTATCGCCAAAGAAACGAAGCGTGAAATGAATGTTCTCTCTCTCTACAATCTTGACTTTCATTGCATCTGTATCAAGTTTTCCCTGTATTCGAACTATATTTGAGAGAAGAGAAGAATCTTCTATATCCAAGCTTAGGAAGGCTCTCATTGTATTGGACAAATTGTCACCTCGATTGATGTATGGAGTAGTAATCTCCATCTATTAATAATAGCCTCTAGGATTCTAAGCAACTCTTAAAGGAGATTTCAGCCTGCAAGGAGAATGGAAGCTGCAGAAGAAATCGAGTATATCACCCTTTCAACTAGTTATATCTGGTGAAATAGAAATGAAACTTGTAATAATGACTGGAATGCCAGGGGCTGGCAAGAGTGAGGTAGCAGATGCATTCAGAAGAGCGGGATTTCCAGTGATTGTGATGGGAGATGTAATCCGAAAGGAGGTTATGAAACGGGGTTTGACACAGACTCCTGAAAACAACAGGAAGATAATGCTTGATCTTAGAGAGAAGGAGGGGTTCGGAGCCGTAGCCAAGTATTGCTTGGAGGAACTTAGAAGTATCGATTCGTCGATCATCGTTATAGAAGGATGTAGAAGTCTCGCCGAAGTAGATGTGTTCGACAGTTGTGCCGACAGTGTACTAATAGTATGTGTCCATTCATCTCCTAAGATAAGATATCAACGACTCTGTCAGCGTGGTCGTGATGATGACCCGCAGGATTGGGGCACTTTCAGAGAACGTGACATCAGAGAGATTTCTGTTGGACTAGGTGGAGTGATTGCTTTGAGTGATATTATGATAGTAAACGATGGCAGTATTGGTGAACTTCGTAAAGAGTCGGATGCCATTGTAAAGAGCTTGGTATAAATGATTATCAAAATCTCCTCTCCAGTTTTCCCAACGGAAGATGAAACAAAGGTTATCTCTGCAGCAATTAGTTTCTTTGAAACGGCAGAAGCAGTTTATCATCAGGATATACAGGAAGTTTCTGTAACGGCTACAGAAAGAAAGGCTTTGGAAGTAATAAGAAGTATTGTTCATTCTATGCGAGTTATAGACGCTGTAAGAGCAACAATTCTACGAAATCGGATAGGTCTGGAAACACGATTTATTATTGACAAACAAGCAGCATATCATGGGAAGTTCAAATTAATCGATGATAGAGAAGAAGAACCCTCCCTTGGGGCTGTCGAGATAAGAATTCGCTTTGAACATGAGAAAGAATTTGAAGATTTCATGAAATGGTTTGTTCCCCCTACAAAAGATGGAAAGATTGTTCAATCTAAACTCTAATGGTTACGATATCTCTAATGAGACCGCTGTGCACTCGGATTGGTATGTGATAGGCGCATTTGAATCCAAGATCATTAGCAATCTCAGGTATTCTCATTTTGTTACTTCCAGCTATGCATAGCATTCCATTTGGCTTCAATATTTTGGGGATTGCTGCAAGAAATTCGGTAACCAGATTAGTGGCCTCGCTACCCCTTGTTGAACTTGCTCTTCCGTAAGGGGGGTCAGTGACAATGCTATCGCAGAAATGTTGTGCGATAGGAGGAACTCGTGCATCTCCTTGTATCAGTGAGAAAAGGGTATGTTTCTGGTGAATGAGATTTAACTTGGAACCCATTAGTTGGCGCCAATTCAAATCCATACCTATGGTTTTCGCACCCAAAGCTGCAAGTTCTAACAGAATTCCGCCACTCCCCGAGAAAGGATCATAGGCAATCTTTCCAGACATGACGCCGGCGAGATTGCACATGACTCTCGCAAGTTGTGCGTTCATCATTGACGGATGAAAGAATGGTTTCTTGGCTGAGTTCTTGTTCATGAGTTTCTTTCTGCTATCAGACTTGTAGCTGCGACACACCTTGACACCATTTGAAGTCAATAGAACGAGAATCTTGGCATTTGGTCGTTTTGCATCAATCTTTGCCTTGGTAAGGTGTTTGATTTTGGTTCCAAGAAGATTAGTTATCTGTTGTCTATATTCATTCATACCTTTGGATACTAGGGATTGTGTACGAACACAGAATGTTTCGGTTGGCTGAATGCTGGATGCTAATTTCTTCTCTGGAATCCATTCTATATCTTCATTAAGAGCAGAAGATTCCGCGATTATGTATCCAGCTTCCTTAATCATTGCTGCTCTGAAAAGAAGAAAAGCAAGATTATGTTTGCCTGTATTGAAGACAACTAGATTCTGATTCCAAGTTAATTCAGCTTCGAAATTCGCTAAATGTAGAATTGATTCGAATTCTGCCCGTGCAAGTGCTGGTTCTTCTCCAGACAAAATGGCAAAGCATTTGGTCACTAGCAAATCACTGCTCACACAATTAAGTTATCTCCTCCAAGAAATATTCTTTGCATTTCTCCATATAGAGACTCCATTCCTGACATTGATCTTGCTGATACGGGAATAACGTGACTCTCGTTTCCAATATCATTTAGCATTTGGAGAATTGCGGTGGAGTATTCACGGACAAGGCCATCTGAGAATTCCTCAAGGACACCTTCAAGGAGGTAGGAATCATCTGACCAGCTTACAATCTCTTCGATCTGCTCTTCAATAAGAATGTCAGGTTTGCTAAGTATGTTGAGTTGGGGTAATACAAAACGTATGTGAATTGAAAGACCTAGAAGCATTGACGAAAGGTATCCAGCTGGAGTTCTGGCAATATTCGAATCAAGTAGATAGAGTGAAAGCGCTGGGTCTGCATCTCTGATACTTGAAACCATAAGTGGACCAGAATTTCGATAGGCAAAAAGCTCCATTTGTCCAGGGCAATCAACAATAACGTAGTCTCGACCCATTTCGATAATCTCTTCTCTGAGTTCTCCTATTTGTCCCACAGCCATATCCAACGAAGCAACCAGTGCTCCATTTGGACCTAGATTGAAGCTATTCATGACTTCCCCATAATCAACATATTCCCTGATATCAATATCACTTGTATACGGAGGATTTTCAATTCCTGGATCCAGATTGACCACGGTCACGCTCATATCAGCTGTGACTAACCACTTCTCCAAAGAGGCAGTCATCATGGACTTTCCGCTCCCAGCAGTACCAACTATGAAAGTGAAGAGCATCGATTTAACCGATTGAAAGGCAAGCTTCGTTTCTCTTTGAGTGCTTCGGTATCGCCCAATACCAAATCAGCTACTGCACAAGTCTTATCTGAGATGAAACATCGGTTTCTAGTATGGATGATAGTGAGGCTACCCAGAAGCTTGCAGAAGCCATAGCTGGAGAAATCTGCCTTGCTGAGAATGACCCTGGTGCGGTCATGAAACGATGGCGGGAACGATTCCAAGTATCTCAAAAACAATTGGCAAAACATCTCGAAGTATCACCCTCTGTGATAAGTGACTATGAAAGCGGAAGAAGGAAATCGCCCAGAGTTGAAACAATTAAGAAATTCATTGAGGGCCTACTTGAACTTGATGCTGCAAGTGGAGGCCGTGTAGTCATGGCACTTGAGAAACTTGTCGCACCAGAAATTGCATCGGAGGCGATTCTAGATAGCCGGGAATTTGGACTTCCGGTTCCAGCACGTTTGTTAGTAGAGTATCTTGATTGTAAGGTATTAACGCATATTAATTTGCTAAATCGTGATATATATGGCTATACTGCCTTGGATAGCGTAAAGGCAATCGTTAGTATGACCCCCCAACAACTCTTACGTCTATATGGAGGAACAACTCAACGGGCTGCCATACTTTCGAATGTTTCAACTGGTAGGTCTCCAATGGTAGCAATAAAAGCAAGTCAGATTGGAACATCATCTGCAGTCAAACCGGCTGTTGTAATCCTTCAGGGAGTGAACGATTTGGATCCTTTGGCTGTGAAAATCGCTGATAGTATACACCTGCCTCTCTGCCTATCGGATATGGAATCTGATGAGTTGATACATCAGATTCGAACCTTCAATCCTCAGATATAATTCGGAGAAGGAGAACGAAGTACGTGAACTTCGAAACAGAAATAAATGACCCGATTCATGGGTTCATTGGACTTACTGATATTGAAGCTAGAATAATCAATTCCGAAACTTATCAAAGACTCAGACGGATAAAACAGCTATCAGGTGGTCACTTTGTCTATCCAACTGCTGAACATACAAGATTCGGGCATTGCATTGGTGCAATGTATTTGGCCGGTATGATGGGCAGACGCCTTCTTGCTCCACTAGGGCTTGGAAATGACGCACTTCAAGAAGTTAGAATTGCTGGACTACTTCACGACATCGGGCATGGGCCCTTTAGTCACGTTTTTGAGGAAGTCCTTGTTGAACGTAGAGGATGGAATCATGAAGACGTAACTGAATGGATAATACGAAAAAGCGAGCTTGGTGAGTTGCTCGAATACGGTGGGATTTCGCGTAACCGAATTGCAGATCTTGTTCGTGGAAAACGAAAAAGAAAAAACGATTCGGTCGTTAGTTCAATAGTAGCAGGACAAGTTGATGCTGATAAGATGGACTATCTCATCCGAGACTCGTTTTACTGTGGAGTAAATTATGGCCTTGTTGACATCCATCGCCTAATTAATAGTCTTGAGGCGTCTGATGACTTGATTCTTCAATTTGATTTGGCGGCACGTGGAGCTCTTGAATCATTTCTTGTGGCGCGCTATGAAATGTTTCTCAACGTCTATTATCATAAAACCGTGCGAAGTGTTGAGATTATGCTTGTAAAAATGATGCATGCAGCAGATAGCGTTCTGAATTTGACAGGGTTTTCAACACCAGAGGAGTTTCTCTTGCTTGATGATATGTCGTTAATATCTCAAATCAGAAGAATAGACCCATCCGAATCGGAGAATGCAAAAGAGGCTGTGAAAATGGTGAGCATGTTGGATACAAGGACTCTTTACAAATCTGCATTTGAGAAAGTACTTCATACCGATGATCAATTCATTTCAAAGCTCCTTACAAAGCGAAAGGTACGTGAGAGTATTGAGGAAGAAATCGCAGAGGCAGCAGGAGTTCCATCTGAGAAGGTTATAGTAGATGTACCAACGCTTCCATCAGTGCCATATGATCCTCATCAGCTCAATCCTATGGAGATTAAGATCTTTGAAATCGTTGATGGAAAAAAGATACCACATAATTTCTCGGAATATTCAAATATCGCAGATATGATGAAAGTATATCTTGATGTGATTAGAGTCTATACCTACGACGAACATCGAAAAGAGGTGGGACAAGCGGCGAGAGAAATATTCCAAGAAGTACCAGAAGCTGCTTTGATTCATATGTAGTATTAAATCCAGAACAGCTGAAATCAACAGCAGAAAAAGGCTGTGTGGTGGTTATATAGTAAGCTCCTAGATTCTACTTTGGACCAGCTAATAGGTCTGGAGCTGAATCATTGACTAACGAACTGACTGAAACACTTCAGAACATTAAGATGATTACTGGCGTAGAAAATGTGGTCCTTATCCAAAAGGATGGTTTACCTGTGGCCAGTGCAGGAGTTTGGTTCAGCAAGGAGGAAGTCTTTGCCGTTGCATCTTCTACTTGTGCGATTTATGGGGTTGCGCGGTTAGTTCATGGCGATTTTGAGTATTTATTGATGGAATCAGAAACTTCCAAGGTGTTTCTTGCGTCATTACCCAATGATACTGATTACTTCCTCACTGTTACTACAGCGCCGAGAGTAAATCTGGCTGCACTATTCATCGAAATGAAAGATAGTCTCTTCCGTGTTTCCTTCCTTTTACGACAACACATAGATGACAGACTTCCTCCTCTACGTTCGTATAGCAATCATGAAACACAAAGAATATTGAAAGGCTTTTCAGTTGCTGAGGGACAAGATACTAAGTATAGCACCTCTAGATCAATAATCTCTTTTGATCGGTCTCAGGCCTTGGCACTTCGTGCGCTTTTGAAACAGGTACATGATAGCATTCCAAACACTGATTCTGTGTTTCTTTCACTTAATGGAGGGGTACGTTTGTCCTTGGAGGGATTTACAAATGATAGACTAGCAGCCATGTCCTTCGCTTTGCATGATGCATCTGAACGCGTTGTAAGAACATTGAGAAACGGCTCACTGCAGACCGTTCTTTGTGAAACCGAAAGCATACGGCATTTCATATATGCTGTGCCCAATGGTGTATTCAGTCTATGGGTTGATCGAAGTAGTCAGAAGCTTGGACTGATGCGTTTGTTACTCAAACACTACATTGAGGAGATTAGAAGAGTTTTACAGGCTTGTCATGAAATGAAATCTGCTGTACCAGACGACTTGAAGGAGCTGCTTCTCGGAGAGATAGGAAACGGCAGCATGATGCTTGCGAGGAGAGAACCATGACATATTCTATAATGCGTTTGATTGAGTTGGTTGAAAATGATTTTCCTCTTTTGCTTAATGCAGTAATGAGCAGGCTGCCAATACTTGTTGCGGGGAATGATGTTGAGCTGGTTGATGATGTGACGGAGAGTTTGAGCATGCTGGCCCCCCATCGTCATAAACTAGTGTTCTGGCGTGACTTCACGTCTGAGAATGAGATTTTGTCCGTGTGGGAAGAGGAAAAACATGATTATGAGGTGAGCAGAACAATTGTATGTGGTTTGTCCTCAAACCTCAGACTGGCCTTGGATAGAATCACTCGATTTGCGGGATGGATTTTGGGTATTCCACTTGGAAACACTGTTCTAGGTGTAGATGTGGACGATGGTTTGCTTCAAACAGTGATAAACAGAATTCTGCAAACATCTCAGAATTGCGGCATCTTGCGTATTGATACTCCATCATCGATGAATTTCTCTTTGATAGAAACTCATCATAGCAGTCTTGACATTGAAAAGAGAATTGTAACTAAGATACTGACTAGAAAGAAACAATCGCTTGAGAGAATAAGACGACTTCTAATGAAATCACTCAGAGGACTTGAAGTTTCCAATCATGTTGTTAATGCCATACTGAAATTGGATAATGAATCGGAGAAGCTTACACAGGATGTTTTTGATGAGGAGATAAGTAACTACGTTCACGCTGCACGAAGAGCTGTTACTCTTCTCTCAAGAATAAGGCTTGCACGGGAGTTGGGTGCATCGACATTTCTTACTGAAAGGAATTTGTTTGAGGCAATAGGTTGGGACAGTGGAGAACTCTCTGATTTGATTCAGCTCATTCACGCAGAATGGCATGAAGATTTCTCCGACTGTGTCAAGGCTGGTGCGCTTTCTGGACTAGGTGCATGGGTGGATAGTATGTGGGGAACATAATGGAGGATGAGAATTAAGTGATTATTGATTATGGAAACAGAACGATTGGCCTGAAAATAGTCTTCTTTGGGCCTGCTATGAGTGGAAAGACGACAGCAATCAGATGGCTTTTCTCAAGTCTGGACTATGCAGAGAACTTGACCTCAATAGAGAATACTGTTGGTCGTACGATGTTCTGTGATTTTGGAACTATTCCATTCTCTCTTGGGGATAGTTGGACGATTAATTCACATATATGGTCTGCAACAGGACAAGATTTTTATCGCTCCACAAGAGAAGTTGTTCTTGTGGGAGCCGATGGTGTTGTGTTTATGGTCGATTCTCAAGAACACCTACTCGAAGAGAATCTTGCCAGCTGGAATGAGCTTATGACAATGGTTGCAGAGGAGGAACGTCCATTGCCAATAGTGGTATGTCTCAACAAGCAAGATCTGCCTAGAGCAATCAAAGAGGAAGAAATTCGGGCTCACCTTAGGCTTCCATCTTCGATTCCAGTATTTAGAAGTATAGCAAGTGAAGGGCAGAATATTCTTGAGGCCTTTCAGGTTCTATTTCAGAATGCAATGCGTGCCAATGTACTTGCCCAACCCTTGTGACAGGCCTGCTTTCTTTTGACGAAGAGATTCATAGGGAATATTATGCTTTCATCCTCAGGAAGACTTTAAGGGTATTACAAATGAAATGAGGCTCAGCACTGCTAATTGTGCCGTGACTCTTGCTGGATAGGACTCTCAATGGATTTTGATCTTTGGACAGAGAAATATAGACCGCCCACCTTGAAAGAGATTGTCGGGCAAGAACATGTGATTGAAAGTCTAATGAGGTTTGTACATAGTCAAAACGTGCCTCATTGCCTTTTTGCAGGACCACCAGGTACGAGTAAAACAACAGCAGCTATAGCAATGGCAAGAGATTTGTTTGGTAACACGTTTGATAGGAACTTTATGGAGTTAAATGCAAGTGATGAACGAGGTATTGATGTTGTAAGAAATCAAATCAAAAACTTCGCTCGTACGATGCCGGCTGGTGACCTTCCGTTCAAGATACTTGTCCTCGATGAGGCAGACCATCTAACAACTGACGCACAGCATGCTCTACGAAGAACCATGGAATCATACTCGGTTTCATGTCGAATGATTCTGATATGCAACTACTCTAGTAGAATTATACCACCGATTCAGTCACGATGCGCCATCTTCAGATTTGCGCGCTTAGAAGATAATGCGATAACTGAAAGGTTAGACCATATTGCAAAACAGGAGAAAGTAACTCTCTTGAAATCAGGTAGAGATGCAATCTTGTATTTGTCAGAAGGCGATATGAGAGCGGCAATCAATCTACTTCAGGCTGCATCCTCGACAGGAGAGAAGATAAGCAATAGAATTGTTTTTTCGATTTCTGGACATGCAGACCCTTCTACAGTAAGAAAAGTGCTTGACAAGGTGACATCAGGCAATTTCGATGATGCCTTGGAATTGCTGAAGTCATTGCTATATGAACAAGGAATTTCTCCTTTGGATTTGATAAGACAGATACATAGAGAGATCCTGCGGCTTGAAATCTCGCAGGAAAGGAGAATGACTCTTCTAGAGAAATCGGCTGAAACCGAGTTCAGAATAGCTGAAGGAGCCAGTGGAGAGGTGCAGCTTGCTGCTCTATTGGCGTATGTGGGGTTGGAGTAAGAATCAAATGAAGAATAAAGGGCTTCCTTGGAATGAGCAACACCGGCCAACTAGCTTGGATAGTCTTGTAGGAAATACTGCAACTATTAACGAGATTCGAAATTGGATCAGCTCATGGATAGGCGGACAGCCTGTGAGAAATGCTGCATTACTAGTAGGACCACCAGGTAGTGGCAAGACAGCAACAGTGGGTGCACTATCTCATGACTATGACTTGGAACTTGTGGAGTTCAACTCAAGTGACAAGCGAAATAAAAATACCATAGAAACGTTCGTTTGGAGAGCTGCTACGCAGCAGACTTTAGATGGACGACTACGATTGATATTGCTTGATGAAGTGGATGGTCTCTCTGGTACAAGTGATAGAGGCGGTGTAGGTGCAATCTCGAAAGTAATCGAGCAAACCGTTCATCCAATAATAATGACTGCGAATGATCGGGAAAGCCCTCGATTGAAGGATTTATTGAAGAAATGTCAGATTTTTGTTTTCAATCCAATTGATTCTGTTGATATGTTCGACCTGCTTGAGAGAATAGCAAAGTATCATAATGCTGATTTATCTAGAGAAACGATTGAAGAACTTGCAGAGCAAGCAGATGGAGATCTTCGAGCAGCAATATCAGATTTGGAAACACTAGTGGAAGGGAAGAAAACCAGAGAAGTCGATGTGCTACCAGTAAGAGACGTACGAAGAGGAATCGAAGGGGTATTTCGTAGACTCTTTATGACAACTGATGCCTCTGCCGCTAAGAGAGTAATATCTGAGCTGGATGTGGATTACAATCAGTTGCTTCTTTGGGTGGAAGAGAATATGCACTTGCATTTAACTACACCGTTAGAACTAGACGATGGTTTTGAAGCCCTTTCATTGGCAGATCTCTCAGTAGGAAGGATAATGAAAGAGCAAAACTGGAGGCTTCTTGCGTACGTATACGATTTTCTTTCAGGAGGAGTTGCAGGAAGTAGAAAGACGAGTCCCTATAGGCGTCTTGATTATACAGAACCCACATGGCCATGGTTAGTATTTCAAGGAAATAGAAGAATGGACAAGAATTACACTCTTCTCTCAACACTTGCAAGGATTGCAGACATTTCTACACAAAGAGCTGGTCGGACCTATGTTGATACCATTACTGAAATTGTCAAAAGAAACCCTTCACAAGGGCAAAGATTCGCTAGGTGGTTAGATGTTAGGAAAGACGTCTTCGAAATGAAATGAAATCATCACGAATAAATGATAGAGCTGTATTGTATCGTTCAATGAAGCTGACTTGTCTTTCTACGGTCTTCTGAATGCGTTTGAGAGCGGATTTGCTTCTTCTCATAATAATCGGTGTAACTGCTTCAACAAGGACAAGAAATTCCGGTGGGGCAGGATTAATTCCATTTGTAATTTCATATGTATGATTGAGAATTCTATCAATGATATTAGGCTCAAAGTGGCCTTCTCCAATTTGTGTTAATAATCTGACAATTTTCCGTATCAATTTCCAAAGAAAATTCGTTCCATAGAAATCAATTAGGGTTGTGTTTTTATGTGCAATAACGGAAGCGTTTAGAATTGTGGTTGATGTTGGGCGATTTTCATCGGGTTTGGATAATAAGCCAAAGTCATGAAATCCAATAATTGTCTGAATACTGGACTGCATTGTTTCTACATTAAGCGTTCGTCCTCGAGTTGGAAGATAGTATCTATAATGACGCATAAGAATGTCAAATCTTGGTTTGAAATCAGCTGGAGCTTTACAATATGCCCATAACGTGATATCATCTGGCAAGAATCTGTTTATCCTATCAATTTCCAGAGGTCTTTCTGTTTGGATTGCTACAATCTGTCCATAGCTATGCACACCACGATCTGTTCGCCCTGAAAGCTGAATCGATTCGGTATTGTGTGATTCGCTACTCCATTCTTCGATAGCTTCAATTATCTCACCTTGAATAGTAGAAAATCCGGGCTGATATTGGGATCCGAAGTAATTTGTTCCCAGATAGAAAAGACGACAAATATAGGTATCCAAACAGAAAAACCTCCTATGAGTCCCACAAATCAAAAAGGTTTCTGAACGAGCGTGCGCGTAGGTCCTCTATCCGGTATCGATAGATTTTGATTCGGCCGAATATTTTCTCCTCAACAAGACCAGAATCGATTAGGACTTCAAGATGCGATTTTGTAGAGCTGTGATTCAATGACACTCTCCTGCACAATTCAGAGATATTCAATTCATTCGATGTGGCCAGCTCCTTGAGTATCTTGATACGGCCTTTTGAAGAAAACAACTCTTCAATTGGTATTCTCGATAAGGGGTTCTGTGTATCTGTGATTGAAATGACCTCCTATTATTCAAGAATGTCCAGAAGGTAGTCCTCTAGCATCTCTGCAGGAACATCTGAAAGCCCAATAAGAGTAGTCTGTCCCCGTTGACCAGCTCCGGACCGTTTTGTATCAACAAGTCGGTGAGCAGTTAAATCTTGGACCCACTCCCAAACTTGAGTATGTGCCCGTGGTTCTTCGGAGTACTCCTCACAAACGGTTCGATACATTTCTTCGAGTTCGCCCATAGTAATGTAAGCACTTCGAATTTCCCTGAGCTGTCTTGCTGCTGCCAAGAGAAGCAATATGTTTTGTCTTGGAAGCGTGGCGAAAACTTCCTTTCTTAGCTCAGGATGGGTGTCAGCCTTTGCATGGCGAGCGTAATCAGGAATCACTCTTCTTGATGTCTCACGATCAGCTTGTTTTCCAGACCGCCATAGTAGCTCTATTGCGTATCTTGCATCTCCACGTTCGGATGCAATATCGCAAATAATCTGAAGCGTTTCATCCATGACTGTGTCTTTTTCAAATGCCATTTGGACCCTTTCTTTTAGAATGTCATATAGGGCTTCGGAGCTGTATTTCTGAAATCTCAAGAGATTTCTTTGTAATGTGCTAAGTGTACTAGAGTCTAATATATCTTCATCAAGGGGAATCTTCCTTCCTATTGCGATTATCGAGAGTCTCTGAGGAGCATTTAGCCGATTGTCCATTAGCCGAGTCAAATCGTAAAGGATGTCTGCGCCACGTTGTTTAATGAAATAGTCCAATTCATCAAGGATCAGGAGAAGGTATGAGTCTTCTTCGTCTAGTACTTCAACAATCATATCTAAAAGCTCTTCTGGGGAATGACCACGTCGCGGAAATCTAGGTCTGAATTCGCGAAGCATACGGAGGTAGACAAGGTATGCGCTCTTGCTCACTCTGCAATTGATGTGAAGCTTGTTGAGTCTGATCCCCCTTCGAGTCGCTGCAAGTACCATTTGTTCTGCGAAAAGCTTGGCAACGGCTGTCTTTCCTGTACCAACAGGGCCTTCGATTATGAATCTATGACTAGTCTGACCTGGTGATGTTATGAGAGTCTTGAAGCTCTGAGCAAGTGTTCTTAGTTCCTCTTCTCGATGAGGAAGTGATTCTGGGATATAATCAACAGACAGGAGCTGTTCTGATTTGAAAACACTCTTCCTACTCAATTCATCCTCAATGAAGTCATGACTCATCGTAATCAAATTCAAAGCAAATAGCTATCTTAAAAGTATTATGAGAAATGTACACTTAACCGTATTCTTAGATAGGGGATTCCCGAAAGTAATATTGGCGAGTTCTTTACTCAAGATCCATATCATCGTCACAGGAGACTCATGGGGGTCAGAGCAATCATTACTCGCCATGAGAAGAATGTAAGAATCAGGCCTTAAGTATGATGTCATAGATTGGTGCGACCGCCGGGATTCGAACCCGAGTCGCAGGCTTGGGAAGCCTGCATCATAACCCCTAGACAACGGTCGCAATTCCGAAACACGATTATATCTGGTCGTAATTTAAGATTGTTGATATAATATTCGTATGGCAATTCAGTGAGAATCTTCCGTTTTGACGTTCATTTGTTGATGAGGGAGCATCGGCAAACTATGAAATGTAACCGGTCTTTGTAATGAACCAAATCTCAATCCTTATCTTGAGATTGCTTTCAGCTGAATACTTGGAAGTCTGGATATGTCTGAAGAAAAGAAAAGAACCTATTTTTGGCAAGGAAATCAGGCATGTGCAGAAGCAGCAATATCTGCAGGATGTAGGTTCTTCGCAGGCTACCCGATTACTCCAGCTTCTGAGATAGCAGAAATCATGGCCAAGAGGCTTCCTGAAGTTGGAGGAACATACCTTCAGATGGAAGATGAGATAGGGGCTATTTCAGCAATAGTTGGGGCTTCATGGGGAGGCATGCTTTCCATGACTGCAACATCTGGGCCAGGTTTTAGCCTGATGCAGGAAAATATAGGTTATGCAATCATGACCGAAACCCCTTGTGTAATCATTGATGTTCAGCGAGCTGGACCCAGTACAGGACAAGCAACGAAGGTGGCCCAAGGGGATTTTATGCAAGCAAGGTGGGGCACACACGGAGACCATGAGAGTATTGTACTGGCACCAAATTCGGCTCAGGAGTGTTATGAACTCACTCTGAGGGCTTTTCAAATCTCAGAAAGCATTAGACACCCAGTTATTCTTCTATCAGATGAAGTGGTAGCACATTCACGTGAAGGTGTCGTAGTAAAGCCAAATGATGATGTACAAGTTCATCGTAGGTTTGCTAGGAAAAATGAACCACATTTTGGAGGAATTGATGCAAAGAAACAAGCCATAATGCCAAGATTCGGAGATGGCCATGATTTGCTTGTCACTGGTTCAACTCATGATAAGGAAGGTTTTAGAAAAACATCCGATCCAGAAGCCCATAATGCACTTGTCCGACGACTCGCATTGAAAATTCAGAACAATCGATCTTTACTGACCGATTTCGTGGTTTCAGGTCCTGAAACAGGTGACTGGGGAATAATCTCGTATGGATGTACATCAAGATCTGTTGAGGAACTTATAGCAACCAATTCCAGCAAACTGGCAATTAGATCATTTAGACCCAGAGGAATATGGCCATTCCCTGATGTGGAAATGCGCGAATTTGCGCAATCGGTCGACCGATTATTGGTCCCTGAACTTAGTCTCGGACAATTATCAAGAGAAGTATCTAGATCTGTGGGATCTGACAAGGAGATAGTGTCATTGACCAAGATTGGTGGTGGGTTATTAATCGAACCAGATGAGCTGTTAAGAAAGATATCGGAAGAGCTTTCGTAAATCGTGATTTCATTCTGCAGTGATACAGCTTGCTGTTCTTGATTGTCAATAATCAGGACGATGCTGGTTCGCATCCATACTATCGTTCTAAACGACTTGTTAAGAGAAATACACCATGCTGTAGTGATTTCGAAAAGAATTTGATGCTCTCCGGGTTGTACCCACACAGGCAGAATAAATGGGATTTCTGTGAATGTACTATGATTATTCAAGGAAATGACTGGTATTTTGAAACTATCGAGGAATATTCGTGTGCTAACAGATGATATAGATGTACCATTATCATATTGCAAAGAAACCGTTAGGTTGGCTATTTCGTTGTAGTATACTGGGCTAATTGTTACTAATCCATCTATGGACCCCTGAATTTGGACTTCGATCTCAGGAGTTTCCAAAAGGGTATATGTTACGTTTACTATCGAAATCATTAGTACATGAATACCAAGAGAAACGTTGTTAGGTATTATGACCGAAATTCTCGCTTGTTTGTCAGTCATTACAGAAAATGAAAAAGAGAACTCATCCGTGAAATCATCAATCATAATCCTAAGAGATTGATTGAAAGAAAACTCAGAATCCAGAGTGAACGCTAATGACAGATTCGATCCTCTGATAGCATTCCATGACGTTTGAGCAGGTGAGAAAAGAACAGGATATTGTATTGGGATTTCGATTGGGATTGTAGTTTCTGCTAGGTAAATTGAAGGATTTGTTTCTATAAGAATAGCAAGGTGGTGTATTCCAACTTGGGTATCTGTGGACACTAACCAATCAATATATGAAATGCCTTGCATATTTGTTGTGCCGATTCCTAAAGTAGCACCAGTTTCATTAATCAATCGTAGATTAGCTCCCTCAATGGGATCTCCCTGAGCATTTCCAACTCTTATAGCAGCCTCGGAAACATGGCCTAGGACTGTGGGTTGCACAATGTCATAGGAAACATTCGCGGAGAAGAAGATGGTAATGCTCTTAATATAGTCTAAAGATTCGTGATATAGCGTTCCATTACTTGTAGCTCTTATTAATCCAGAACCGAAAAACGTGTTTGGGATATTCAGCAAGGCCCGAATAGCCCCACTGACATTGGTTGCATGAAGACTGCTAGCAATTATCATGGTTTCATTTGATATTTCAATGAGAATTGGATATGACTTGATGCTTGTGTCGATTGTTGAGTCTGCGATTTCAATATCGATGACTAAGAATGCTCCACTTGTAGGGTTCTCGGAACAAGTTAAGGATAGAGTGACGTTTCTGCGAATCGCCTCTATGAGGATTGTTGATGTGCTTGATTGATACAAGGAATTGTGTGCTGTGATATTAACAGACCATATTCCTGGTGGAACTTCAAAGGGAATTGAAGCAGAATAGAATCCATTGCCAACATTGTCCATTGTTCCACTTGAAAATGAGGTCTGCCAGATTACAAGACTGTCATTCAATCTGGATTCTGCCATATTTGTGTGAAGTATTGTAATATTGACCAATTCTGAATGATCTTCATAAGGATTTTCACATAGTATTATATTCGGAGATGATATGACTGTTATATTCGAGTGGGCAGGAAGGACAGTAATTGGAAGTGAGTCTGAGAATGGAGAGAAAGCTAGTGTACCATTGCCTGATATTGCGAGACTATAGCTTCCTGGGGGACCAAAGCTATTGCTCCAGTTCAAGGATAGGAATCCATTTGTATCTGTGATAAAATCTTGGGTGAAAACTTCAGTTGATGATTCATCGAAAACTGCAAGTGATACAGGGCTATTTGACAATACTATGTTACTGTTGTGAATGCTATTGATTCTGAATTTGAGTGTGCAATTGCTATTAAACTCGATATTTGTTGATGATTCAGGAAGCACCTCCAGAGAACCTCTTGTAATGTTGATTGGAATTGTATCGCCGCCGCCCTGAGAATACCCGTCATATATTTCTACATTGAATATTACATAGGCTACAGATCCATCTATGCCAGGGGAAGCGCAGTCAGGGCGAATCGTGTGTGATGAACTAAGATAGCGTATGTCGGGCAGAGCTCCAATATAGTAACTATCTGCAAAAACAACTCCTTGATCTGTTACGATTGAAAATGAAACATAACACCATCCATCTTGACTAAAGTCTGCTATTAGCTTGGCAACCATATCTATTGTTTCGCCAACTTCATAGACCAGTTTGTCGGTTTCAAAGTAGTAAAATTCGAAATAGTATGCTGTGACAGGAGCTGCGATACAAAGAATTGTTAGAATTGAAACGGATACGATTACAATAGTCTGGTTATTCAAATAACACACCAAATGGAAGTCTTGACTATCCCTAAAAAACAGCACATGATTGCAACGACAACTTTAATTCTGGACTAGATGGAGGTTAGTTGAGTCGAAGACTTGGATGGGTAAACATATGGTTGTACGGCTGAAAAATACTGTAATAGAATCAATTGAAGATGCTGATACCAAACGATTGAAACTGATACATATTGTTTCCAAGGACGAAGGGGCTGCTATTACTCTTGAATTGCCGGAAGCTCTCTGTGAAACCTTGAATACAAATGATTCAGTGACTGTTACCTTAGATTCGAAAGCGTTGACAAAAGGAGAGAACTCTAGGCTGTATATGGAGGCAAGAGTTTTCAGAACAGATGGAGAAGATGAATTGAATGTCATTGCAGCTGCAGGTGGACTCAGACTAACCTTACTGATGAATAAACCTACTACTGTGCAAAAAGCCACATTTGATGCCGATAAGCTCTTTTTTGTAATACAGTAGATTTCTCAAGGTCTTGAAGTTATATGTCTTATGATTAGTTACAGTGACCCCTCTTTCTGTCTAGGCTTTCTAAACCTGTGAGACAGTATATGGAATTCACTCTATGGAACTAATGGTCCTAGAGAAGGGATTAAGCTATTCTGAAAGCCAGTTAGGATTTCGTACCGCTCAAATCTTGGGTGTGGTCTTTGATTGATGAAATATTCAAGGTGATTCAAGATTCGCCATGGTTGTGTCCTGATTGTTCTGGGATGCTTGTGGTGAATCAAGGGTTTTTTGTGTGTACTGAATGTGGTTTAGCTGTTTCAAGAGAATATGTCATTCCTACCTACCAAATGGGAGAACAAAGGGGAACTGACACACCTGATGCAAGTGTATTCGTGTCTCTCGGAAATAGAATGCATATTGTTGATGGACTTGGGAGTTATATTGGATTTCACAAAGAAAGATATTTCCAGGATGCGCATGGTCAAGTGCTTTCGTCACGAATGCAAAAGAAGTTTAAACGGCTTAAGACAGTCTATAGTACGCGCATTAGAATTGGAAAAGACGAGGCAAAGTATAGAGCACTCAGAACTCTCAATCACGTTTCAAAATTACTGATGCTAAATGAACAAGTGCGTGATAGGACAGCTTATCTCTACAAGAAGATAGTTTCGGAATCTTCGAACAAAGTTACAAATAACATCCTTCTCATTGCAGTTTGTCTTCTTATGGCTGTTAGAGAATTCAAGGAGGGGGCTCCGATAACACTTGAAGAAATAGCCAGCACTTTTGAGAAATGTGGACATAGGGTTAATGTAAGAGCTATCGTAAGAGAAGCATTGCGACTTAAGTCTATAATGGGTGTGGCTCCAGAAATTCGGAAACCCGAAGATTATGTTCCACGAGTTCTCTCAATGCTAATGAATAGCAGAAGAGTTGTTGACAAGGTCATTTCACGAGGATGGGATCCAAGAAGCTATGAGAATGCTCTGCGTGACAAAATCCTTGAATTACTGGAACTGATTCCAGCTTCGAAACGGGGCGGCCGAAATCCATTCATTTTCACTGTTTCAGCAGCGTATGCCAGTGATCGATTAATTGCAGAGAAGCATAATAGACGTTCTGTATTGACCCAAAAGCTCACCTCAAGCGCCACAGAAGTAGCTGAATATAGTATTCGAGATCATTTTGGGATGATGAAGCAAGTCGTGGCAATGTCCGATGAGTGAACTTGAAATGATTGAAAAAGAAATAAAGATTGTAATCTGTTCAAAAAATAGATGCAAGGATTGTCAGCATGCCTCCGGTCTTGAATGCATGAATCTTGTAGAATTGCAAGACAATACAGATTTACGAATCGTCCTTCTAGTAGAGCAAAGCAAGGGGCTCATACACTTCAGCAAGCTTGTTCGACTACCGAAACGAGCTCCATGGTACAGCAACAGCTGGGATACTGTCTATGTTCACAAGGGAAGAATATTAGATGATCCTAATGCTATTGTTGATTTCTATTCAACTGATCCCTATCTTTCCGTATTCTTCAAAGAAGAAAACAGTGGTGACCTATTCTATGAAGCATATCCTATTGTCCGTTCACCAATTGAAACAGCACTTGTAGAACAACTCGGACGCGATTTGTCACAGATTTTGGAGAAAGAATCTTCAGTTAGAGTAAAGCTAACAAATAGACTTGAGAGGCTTGCCTTGGCAGTTTCAAAGAAGATTTCAAAATTATTACCAGAAATTAATGATAGCACCCGTAGTAGAATATCAAGCATTGTTGCAAATGAGTCAACTGTAATTGGCCCGATGATTCCTCTTCTTCTGGATGACGAAGTTGAAGAGATATACCTTGACAGACCATGTAGCTCTCTATATTTTGACCATGCAAGACATGGACGTAGTAGAACTTCACTGATACTTGATATGGATATTATTTCCCGTCTTGTAACCTTATTTAGAGCCGAAAGTAATTTGCATTTGGACCGAAAAAATCCTTCCTTGAAGACGGATCTGAGTCTTCTTGGAAACTTACTTAGAGTGTCTGTTGGTGCTCCGCCTCTAGCTTCAGATGGCTTTCATTTGGAAATACGTCGTGCTCGCAAGAAACCATTGTCTTTGCTTGATTTGATAAAGAATGGAACGCTTACTCTAGAAGCAGCCTCCATTCTTATGCTTGCTCTTGGTTGTAGATTCAACATTACGATAACTGGTGAGCCAGGATCAGGTAAAACTACCCTCTTGAACGCCTTGGATATGAGCAGCCCTCGTACTTGGAGAAAAGTCTACATTGAAGATGCTATAGAAAGCAGAACTCAATTGACGCACCATCAACTGAGAATCAGGGTTGATCCTGTTGACGAAGCTAATAGTAGATATAACAAGGACGTAGAGATTGTCAAGAGTTTACATAGATCGCCCGATTATTTAATACTGGGCGAAATACAGACAATGGAGCATAGTAGGTCCTTATTTCAAGCCATGGCAGCAGGTTTGCGCACAATCCAAACTTGTCATAGTTATTCTGCAGCAAGTCTGATTTCAAGGTGGGTATACAATCATCGAATAGAAGAATCAAGTCTAGCAATGATGGATCTAATAGTGACTCTAAATAGACCAATCCCGGGTGAATCTTTGAGAAGAGTTGTCGAGATTGCAGAAGTGAAGAAGAGGATAGATGATGGGTTCTTACGTTTTGGAGGCTTGAATATACTCTATTCTGTTGTAGTCTCCAAACCGATCAGTTGGGCGGAAGATGGGGCGTTTCGGTTCCATGCCAACCAAGATGGATTCGAAAACCATATTCCTGCTTTTGAAATCATTGTGAAGATTCTTCGAGAAAACGTTCTTTCAATTACAGAAGAGAATAGCTTCCATTTGAGCGAGAAGCTCTGGGAATATGGACATCCCTTGAAGATTGTCGGTAGTGAATAATAATTTATGTAGTACTCAAATAATCCATGAATTTGGGGGTATTTAAAACATAAAGAACATAGACAAAAGCATAGGTATGAATAGATGAAGGCAATCAAAAATCCTCTCAAAGATGAAAGGGGAGGTCCATTGGTAGAAGAAAGCTTACTTCTTGGTCTTGCTGTGATTACCATTTCGATAGTGATTGCAGTTATTTTTCAGGCGACAGGTTGGGCACAAAATGTAGTTGCTGGGTTGCTTCAGCTATTAGAAGACAGCTGGAATGGTGTGACACATTTACTTCCTTAGTTTTGCCGTAAATTCATTATAACTATGAGACCCTTACATCTAAGAATAGAAACATACTTGATGAATCAATTATAATAGATGCGGGGAAACCCTTATTTGTGGTTAGAGAGGTGCTCTCGCGCTCCAGACTGGCGCAATCAGGCTCCGGTAGATATGCTGTAATTTCATTCAGCATTACCGAGTGTAGTCCGGCCCAGCATGGGGGACTCTCGATCCCCCGACCCGGGTTCAAATCCCGGCCGGAGCACCAATTCTTCAACTGATTATGTTTCTTTTGTAAATTAGTGGAATTCCTACTATAATTATGGATAGTAGAATACTCAATGTGAGTCCAGATACACCGACACCTTGGGCTGCTAGTGCATCTGCCTCAGAAACAACTATCATAATATTTCCGTAGCATGAAGCAATTGTGGGCTGGACCTTAGTCTGGTAGTGAAGAATATGAGTGCCAATTCCTAATATGGGAAGATGAATACTAACAAATCCATTTTCTTGAGATGTTGCCGTCATTGTGATTTTATTCCATGTATAACTGAAATCTACGTCTTTCAAATAGGTACCATTAAGACCACGAATCATGAAGTTTACGATGATTTCCTGCGCTGGTGGAGTAATCTCGTAGCTGTCGGTCTGAATCGTTACAGGCATAACTCTTGTCACGACAAAAGGATAGGAAAGATTAGCTGACAGTTCTAATCCTGATTGTGTCCCGTAGTAGAATAGAGTGAAGACGTAGACATTTTCAATTACTGGAGCAACAAGATGAATTTCAGCAACGCCTTCTGAATTCGTTGTGAAGATTTCTATTGTTTCGTTATCGAGACCCTTAAGTTCAATCAATCTCTCGGATATTCCACCGTTATGGTCCTTCAATTTGACTTCAAATGATATACCTTGTGAAGGAGATGCATATCCAAGGATGCTATTGGATATGATTACTAGATTTGGTTGAGACCATACGACAACATCTTGGAAGTGAGTCGTATTTGAAATGTAGTTGTTGCCTGTGATTCTGATTTCTAGTGAATGTGAGCCTATGCAATCCTTGAATGCAAATGGAACATCTACATAGGTTAAACTATAGGCAATTCTTGTAGACATTTCCTCGCCTGATAACAGGTCATGTAGGTTAACTACAGAATTTGGAATATACCTACCTAAGGTATCAGAAACTTCAATTCTGAATATGTTATCGATTCCTAAAACTACATTGGTCGGAATTTTCGTATCTAAAAGAACTGGACTAATTACATTGAAGTTGACTTCGATATAGGTAGCTGCATTACGATCTGTACCATTGTATTCTATTCTAACAGTATTTGGTCCAAGAAAGAATCTGGAATCTATGCTGATTTGGACCATGGCGTCCCCATTTTGGTTTGTTGTTATGGAATCAAAGAGAGCATTGTTAATAAGTAAGTCTAAGACAGAATTCGGAGTCCGGCCTTCGTGTGTTTCAAGATGTAGTTGAAATTCCAAAGTATCTGCCAAATTGACATTAGCAGGAAGAGAAGTATCCAAGTCTATGACACTTTCGATTTGTTCAACAGTGTATTGCAGAGAAATCTCAGCTTCAGAATGATGTGATTCTAAGCTTTGTTCAAACTTGACCAAAAAATCATTGATACCTAATGAGCTCCAAGTCAAATTGCACTGGAACATGAAGAATGCGTATCCAGTTTCATTTGTTGTACTGGATGCCATTTCGGATGCAATTGAAAATAGAGAAACTTGTGCTCCGGCTATGGGTTCATTCATGTCATTTAGAAGTGTGAGTTCAAGGAGAAAGTAGTCGTTGGGATGCAGTGTTTCTGAGTAGTGTTCAATGATTATTTGTGATCTTGAGAGTATATGGATATAAGCCCATTGAGAAGAAGATGCAAGAGCTAGAGATTCATTTCCCAAGAAAGTTACGTTCACAGGTGTTATGCCCAAAGGATGATTCGATGGAATACTCCATATTATTGACGCATAGCCCTCTTGATTTGTTAGCGCAGAACCTAGGCATACGTCCAAAATAGCATCATAGAAGCTAATGACTTGATCAGGAACGGGATCACCATACGTCCCATTTTGCAACAATTGTGCAGATAGAAGTATCTCATCTCCTCTGACCACAATAACCTCGCCTTCTGCATGAACATCTGTGGCATTAGATATTGATATGACTATCAAACCAACAATACCAATGACTAATAGAGTAAGAAATCGTTTCATTGGATTACCTTCGATTGAGCTAGTTGGCTACTATACTTGATGAGATGAACTCTCATTCCTTGTTGCAGCACAATTTCACAAGATGTGCGGCAGTTCCTTCTTTACGTTCTTCACACTCATTTTTAACCTCCTACAAATCCGGCTTCATATCTATTGAAAAAACAGAAGTCTGGGGGAGTTCATATGTGTTAGAAAGAACAGGAGCTTGGTCATGATTGTAGTACTTAGTATCCACGGATACTGCTGTTGATGAAGCGAGTGATGTATTAATGACTAGGTGTAAGAAAAGAAGAACAACCCATGATACTTCCGAAGAAGCAGTTTTACGGAGTACTTGGATTATTGAGGTTCTTTGGATTGTGACCACTCTGATTAGTTCACTCTACCTGCTTCTTGCATACCTATTGCCACTTGCTAATGTTACTGGTTCCCTCTACTTTCAGTTCAAATTCCAGATAGAGATTCTAGTCTGTATTGTCCCTCTTAGTCTGTCAATCATTATGACATTTGGTAGATTCGAGAGGAAAGAAATACTGATTACTATAAAGAATGACATACTTGTTTTTAGTGTGGATAATCGATTGATTGGAATAAGTTGTCTTGATATTCTAACGGTGCCAGGATCTGTACGAATAGAAGATAGAAACCAGCCGGAGTATGATACGACATTTCTTTTAGCATTACGAGCTGGAATAAATGCCAGAGTTACTATGAGTTACGAAATTGGTGTTCAGAATAATGAACCGTTTCTTCGAATCTTCATTACTGCCTTAGGAAATGAGTTAGATGAAATAACTAGTAGAATTAGAACAGAAGCTACTAGAGCCGAAGCAATATTCTTAGCTTCATTTAATAATATTGAACTGAATCAGCTAAACAATATTGAATTAAGAAAAGCTGTGCTTTCCCATCTTGGAAAGGAATTTCGCGAATCGAATCGAATCACTCTTGATGATTTCCCAGAGCATCAGACATTTCTCGTTTTGGAAGGAAAACCACGAGTAATGCCTTTGTATGATGCGTCTCAAGTGGGGACATTCATTTCGACTGTATTGAAGCAAGGATATACAGCCAGTTTGTCCTGTGTCTTTTCTAGAGCCAAACCTGGAAGAGAACGAAGAAGACTTGAAGGAGAATGGAAATCGATACGTGCAAAGGAAAAGAGAAACGAAGACTCCTTGGAAGATCAGGCAACAAAGAAGAGGCTTCTTCGCCATTACAATGAGATTCAAGGAAAGGAAGCTTGGTTTGATGTATCTGTGGCATTATCCATTGTTGGAGATAATGGGGATCATCTTCGGCAATCAGAAGAAGGTCTTTTGGGGTTATTTTACTCTATATGGGGTGGAGATGAAACTATTGATTTGAGAAGAAGAAAATTGAATCGGAGAACGGCCTATCGAATGCTTGCAAGACGACATTTGAAATCTCAAAGGATGCATGTAAGCCGTCTTGCTGCTTTTGTTAATACACCGGTACAGCAATTGCCAGTAATTGCAGCTTCTCTTCTGCCCACATTTTCAATACCTCCAAATCAAGTTGTTGATAATGAACTTATAATAGGCAAGGTTTCTTTTGGAGGTCATAGGCTTAACGATGTAGGACTTAAAATTGAATGGCTACGAGAACATATCGCAGTACTTGGAGCAACAGGGACAGGAAAGACTACCCTTGTGAAACAGCTAATGGCAGAACTTGGTGCAAAAACCGACATACCATGGTGGATTTTTGATATCAAAGGATCTGAATATATTGATTTGATGAATTCATGTCGTGGAGATATTCACGTTTTACGTCCTGGAGTCGATTCTTCCTTTGTAATTGATTTAATGGATTCCGAAATTGATTCCATTGAAAGGCATGCACATACAACCTTTGCGATTTTAAAAGAACTACTTAGGGAAAGAGGGACATCATCAGAGCTAACCCCAGCAATGGAGAGACTACTTCGTTCTGCTGTTCTCTCAGTAGCAAGATCTGAACAAAATGAGAACTCGATACAGGCTCTTGTTCAGAAGATAGTGGAGTTATCAGATAAAGATCGAGTAGGAAGTATGACTAAGGATGCTCTCTTGAATCGTCTGGAAATCTTGTCACGAGAACCTCTCGGAGCTATTCTTGCTGGAGGTTCTTCCGCGATTAAGATTTCGGATATGATGGAAAAACGAGTGATATTTGACCTACATCATGTAGCTATGGTTGGAGGAATGGAAGCAGCCAGACTGCTTTACAATCTTATTGCCAAAAGAATTTTTGATTATGCCCTTCATAGAGGAATCACACCAGGGCTTCAACATGTTGTTGTTCTTGAAGAAGCTAGCAATTTGGTGCCAGAAAGCTATTCTCGTGACACTGCAGCTGATGTTACAACAGGAGAATCAATGGTGATGCTGCTTAGGGCTACAGGACAGGGAGTTGTTGTAATCTCTACGAGACCAAATATATCATCTAATATTCTTGCAAACACATCTACAAAGATAACCTTTAGACTACCCTATGATAGCTCTATTGGCAGCAGATTCATGTCGCTTGATGAAACTCAAGAAAGGTACCTTAGAGTTTTGAAAAGAGGTCATGCTTTGGTGATACTCCCTGGTACTGAAACCTTCGAGATGTTGACGTATCCTTTTGAAACATCGTTGACTTCAGAAGTAGTGCCAAGTAGAATATCAATGGAACATGAACAACCTATGGTCAGCACAGAGAATGAAATATCTTCACATGATGCTATTGAATATAAGAAACGACTTGTTGAATCTGAAATAGAAGAAAAGATTACGAAACATGGCACTGTCTTTGACCGAATTGGAGAAGTTGGAAATCATGTTGTAGCTTTTCTCGCATCAAGAGGAATGGCCACACAAAAGCAAATCCAAGCGCTTTTGACAACGATTGACTTCGGAATTGAGGATGAAGATATCAATGAGATGATCCGTGATCTTGTATCTCTTGGGACTATTGAAAGAGAAGCATTGTCACTAGTATCTGGAGGCTTTGTCTTTACACTTCCCGGTTGTGGTCTTGAAGCAGTAAAGGCTGCAATAATTGATTATATTGTAAATCGTTTAGGATCATATTATCAGGAACAAGAGGAGAAAAGTAAAGGTGGACTAGATCTCCTTATCGATGATAAGGCCATTCTTATTCTACCTGAACATTTGAAAGCATCATCAATTGAAAAAGTACTTCATAGTATCAGAAGCCGAATGAATGTTCTAGGTAACAGCTTCGCAGAATTGATTGTGGTTGTAAGGGGGAGTGTTGCTGCGGCAAAGCTACGAGAAATGATGGATATTTCTGAGGATTTTGATGTTGTGAATGTTGTATCTGCATTTCCAAGTTCTTTAGACAATATGATAGAGAAACTGATTCCTAGAATAGACCAAAAAGAAGTTCAGACAAAACAATCTTGTCTTGAATCATCTGAACCGGAATCTGAACAAATCGATCTTATTGGATCTATCCATGAGATGGGTACTGCTACTAGTCGAGCTATACAAATGAGGCTTTGGTTTCAGCTCATGCAGGATTTCATCGACCTTTCCGATGGACAAGTGGAATGGTCAGTGCTGTTGGAGTTCATTAACACAACTGCTATGCAATCCTTGAAAGGAAGATCTACACTATTGAATGCAGAAGAAGGAAAGCGCGCCTTAACTGAGTTGCTTGCTGATGAAGTCCTTATTGCGGTTCGAGTTGGCAGTGGATTTGACTTCGTAGATCTGTCTGAAGGATTATGGGTTTTGAATTCTGTAGTTCTGGAAGGGCTACGAAATCGTGTCCTCGATGTGATTGAAACTGAACTGAAAAGGAGAAGAATGCAGGTCTTCAAGGGTCATGGATACTATGACTTCTGTGCGAATGGGGTATCCTATGTTGTCTTTCCTAATCAGCAGCAATTGAATACTCTATTACATTTACAAAGTGATATTGCCTGCAGAACTTGCAAGTCCAGACAAATTGTCTGCCTTCTTACAGCAGCTGAGTATTTGGAAGATAATGTAGTTATGCCACAAAACATGCATTTGTTTGACTTTTCGGAGTATGTATCTGCTGTAGGTGTTTCCTGATTCTTTGGAGACATATATAGTTAGACTTTTCTTTGGTTAAATGGCAATTCGAGTGCAAAGTACCTTTCTACCTCGAAGAAGCCCGGATAGAACATCCTTCTTTTGAAGATTGAATATTGCTATGTCGATTCCAGAATTGGACAGCCAAAAAAGCTCTTGGAGCTTCTTTGTCATTCCTCCAGTAACATCAGTGGCAGAAGAGGGCCCAGCCATTCTTAGTATTTGTTCTTTGTTCGATTGATCAATAAGAGGAACCAGTTTAGCTGAAGAATCAAGGTGTGGATCGCCTTCAAAGATGCCGTCGACGTCTGTTCCCATATATAGGGCATTGGCTTTGAGCCGCTTGGCAAGGTATGCAGCAATTGTGTCGCCACTTAAAATTGAAGCTCCAAGAATATTGTCAAAGCATACATCACCATGTAGTATTACAATGATACCAGAGTCTATTGTTCTCTGAATGGATGTGATAGCAAAACTTTCGATTATCCTGTCATTGAGCAAAACAAGAGAAAATGGAGAAAGTATAACGCTTTGAAGGTTATTAGCCTTCAAGATTGATTCTACCTCTAAAGAGAGTATACTCATATTATGACGAATGTGTGGAATACCTCTAATCAACTGCCTTTTGTCTGTAGAAACATCGGAATAACCGTATGAATGTGCAGCCTGATGTCCATGTGCTCCCCCTCCAAGAACAAGGATAAGTTTTCCAGTGTAGTCTTTGATTTCCTTGGCTATTAGCGTTAGATTTGCTATATTGACTTTCGGAGGAACAGATGATTTGTGTGTTATGACAGACCCGCCAAGCTTTACAATGATGAGTTTCTTTGCTTGAGGCATTTGCTTAGTCAAGGCAGAAGGCCTTCTTATGGATATTCCCATGTAATAAGTGGAATCTGATTTCAAACACAAGACAACCTTTTTATCCGTATCCAATTCCGTAGCTTTGGATACCTCAAGTGAGGATGAATTGCCGAATGACTCAAAAAGCAAGGATTCGATTGTCGAGCACAAGTACTGAACACCTTGATAGTGTGTGTAATCAAATCAAGAGAATTACTCGTAAGACAGGTGTTCGTATGGCCGGTCCAATCCCATTGCCAACCCGAAAAATGGTAGTTCCGACTCGGAAGACGCCATGTGGACAGGGTTCTGAGTCATGGGATAAATGGGAAATGAGAGTCCATAAGCGTCTGATAGATATAGATGCTGATGAACGAGCCATTCGGCAGATTATGCGTGTTCGTATTCCTGATTCCGTTTACATTGAGATTGAGCTGACAGGGTAGTTAATGCTTTCCTTGTCTTGACACAAACTCTTTTTGTACAAACTCTGTTTTCTATATGTTTGAATAAGACAGAGGCGTTTCGAGAAGATGTGTGGGATTATTGGTGTTGTCCAAAAACGTGGTCAAGTAGCTCCATTTTTACATCAGGCTTTGAAACGTCTTGAGTATAGAGGGTATGACTCTGTAGGGGTTACTACCATTTCCAACAACGAATTGTCAATGAAGAAGGATAAAGGTAAGATAGAAGAAGTCCATGTGAAACTAAATCTAGATGATATGCCCGGGAATATTGGAATTGGACATACTAGATGGGCGACTCATGGAATTCCTTCCATGTATAATTCCCATCCTCATTTTGATTGTAAAAATCAGATTGCTGTTGTTCACAACGGCGTCATAGACAATTTCCTAGAATTGAGATCCGAGCTGAGCTCCAAGGGACATGAGTTTAGTTCGGAAACAGATACCGAAGTCATTCCGCATATGATTGAGGAGGGTATGGCTGAAGGACACAGCTTAGTTGATGCATTGAAAGAAGTTACGAAACGTATTGAAGGTACTTACGCGATTGTGGCGATGTCTACTCAAGAATCTGATAAGATTGTATGTACACGTGATGGTAATCCTCTTGTAATAGGTAGGAAAGAAGGGGCTTCGTATGTTTCATCGGATATTCCCGCCTTCTTGCCAATGACAGATGACATGATTCTTCTCCTTGATGGAGAGATTGCAGTGCTAAGTGCAGGTGGAGTAGAGATTCGTAAACTATCAGATGATTCTCTGGTTGATAGAGAAACTATCAAGATAAGCTGGACAGCAGATCAAGCTGAGAAAGGTGGATTTCCTCATTTTATGCTAAAGGAAATTCATGAACAGCCTGATGCCATAAGAAATACTCTTCGTCTACGTTTTGATACGATACAAAAGGCTGCTAAAATGATACAGGAAGCTAGACGGGTCTACTTCTTAGCAATGGGTACATCTGGTCATGCAGCGCTTGCCGGTCGTCATATGTTTGCTGCACTCTCAGGTATATTGCCTATATTTGAGCTTGCCAGTGATTTTCAGGATATAGTTTATGGATCTCTGTCAGAAAAGGATTGTATTGTTGCAATAACTCAATCGGGAGAAACAACTGACACAATAGTATCAGCAAAGTATGCGAAGAGTTTTGGAACAAAGGTATTAGCAATCACAAATGTAGTGGGCAGTTCGATAACAAGAATTGCAGATTATACTGTAATTACTCAGGCAGGACCAGAAATTGGTGTTGCGGCAACAAAGACATTTATGGTGCAGCTAACAGTCCTAGCTCAAATTGCCTTAGCTGCGTCTGAACAGACTGGATTTCTAGCAGAATATCTAATAGAGAAGAAACGAAAGTGTCTTCAAGAATTACCAGATTTGGTATCTCAAGTTATTTCAAGAAATGAGGAAATTGCGAGACGTCTTGCTGGAGAGCTATATAAGCGTTCAAGTCTACTCTTTCTTGGAAGAGGAGTATCGATTGCCACAGCAGAAGAAGGTGCTTTAAAGCTCAAGGAGATTGCTTACAATCATGCTGAAGCATATTCTGCTGGAGAATCAAAGCATGGACCAATCGCACTTGTTGAGAAAGGATACCCTGTTGTTTTTGTTGCACCAAGAGATGAAACAAGAAATCGGATAATTGGAAATGTGATGGAAATGAAAGCACGTGGTGCCTCTATTATTTCTGTTTTAGAAAGAGGAGACCAAGAGCTTGGGGATTTGTCCGACTATTCGTTTGTTGTTCCAGAAGGCATTGAACCCGAGTTTTCGACAATGCCATACGTAGTACCACTTCAGCTATTTAGCTACTACATGGCGAGAAGAAAAGGGTTTGACCCTGACAAACCTCGAAATCTGGCAAAGTCGGTAACAGTCCTTTGAGGACCTTAAATACACCAATCATGATTATATGTGTGAATCCAGATGCAGGGAGTACTTCTTAGTCCGCTCTTAGACTTTGCAAATTTAATAGCTGCATATTTCGCAGAGATTTGGGACTTTCTCATTTTCATTGGAAGAATATCAGCCGTAATAGTAGTCTTGGTTGGGGCTATTCTCTGGTTTACTGAAGTCAATTGTTCCAAAGGGAAGAGCTTGGTCATGAGTGGAGTCTTGCTTGCCATTATAGTGCAGTACTTTGTGACTTATCCTCCAGGTTTCATATTAGGCTAATCTCTGATCAATAGATTATCAAAGTAGCTCCCTGATTATAATGTGAAGAGCTTCTATCATACGGTCTATGTCTGATTTGGTATTGTATGCATGAATAGATATTTGCACTAGACCTTCACTTGCCATAGGTTTGATTAGAGGATGAGCACATAAAAGCCCACTTCTTACTGCTATGTTGGAATCATCAAGAAACATGGCTACCTCATGACAATTGATACCAGTATCATGTCCAATATTAAAGCCAAGTATCGTTCCATACTTTCTTCCTGATCCATAGAGTTGCACCTCTTTGAGTTCGGAGAATCGTTTCTCAAGATGACTCCAGAGACTTCTTAGATGATTAATGATATTCCGAATACCAAGATTTCGGGTGTAGGCTAAGGATTCACCAAGGCCAACAATAGCAGGAATGTTGAGTGTTCCAGCTTCGAATTTGTCAGGTTGCAATGATAATTCGTAGGATTTTGGTTCAACGTTGGCGACAGCAGACCCTCCCAGAATCCCTGGTATATGAGATTCTCCAATCTCTGATTTAATCCATTGGATTGCTAGACCAGGAGGCCCCATTAGTCCAATATTCCCTGAGAAGAGGACAACATCAGCTCCCAAATTTTGAGGCTTGAAATCAAGGAAACCAATTGACCGTGTGGCATCAGTGAGGAGAAGAGCTTGTTTCTCATTAGTTATTTTGCTAATTTGATTAATAGGATTGGTAGTACCAGTTCCAACAGTAACATGACCTACAGCGACAATGCCAGTCTTTTCGTCGATTTTCCTTTCAAGAAAAGCCATGTCAAGTGTGCCTTCGACATCTATTGGTATTACTTCAATCTCAAGCTTTAGAACTTCGGCAATTCGAAGAAGACTCACAAGAACGGAGTTTTCTTCATTCTGAGAGATTATAATCTTTGACCGTTCTTTATTTTGACCATAGACTCCATATGCAAAGGATGCTACTGCAGTAGGAATAGACTTCTGAAAGGATAGTTGGTATTGATTAGTAGCAAGATGTTTGGCTAGATTTCGGCGTACATCCTCTGTTTTTGAACCACCTTGTACAGCTAGATTATGTGCCCCTCTTCGAGATGAAACAGCAATTGTCTCAAGAAATTTTTTTGTGCCTTCTGCGGAAATTCTTGGTACGAGAGTGGTACTAATAGAATCGAAATAGGCGAGATTTGGTATTGAGTCATAGACTCCGAAGTCAGACTTGAGGTTCATTCAACCATTCTCCCTGATTCTCAATTAGGAAGCTCCTTTAATATTGACGTTGTTTGTGACTATTGCAATATGGCTATCATTGATCCAATCGAAGGTTTCTTCATCGTAACTAATGAAGGTCTGATTTTCGAGGTTAAAGGAAATGTTCAACCTAAAGACAGGATAATAGCATATCTACGGTATATTCCAGATGAGAAAGGTAATCGGATAAGCAATAATGGAATGAAATACAGGAAAGTGTATGAATTTGCAGAAAGAGAAGAATTCCTCAGACAGTATTATCCTCAATATCTTTGGAACAGCGAAATACACGGTCGTGTTATTCAGGCAGTACCTGTAGATTCTATTGCTTTTGTGCTGAATCCTGTTGATAGTATGCGACAAATGAGAAACATGAAACATCAGATGTCACAATCACAAAATGCTGCTCGGGAATTAGCTGAGATACTTGTGGAAACGGCGGATATTGATTGGTCTAGTATTGGAATTACGGGATCTCATCTTGTCGGTCTGGAAACTAGCGCCTCTGATATTGATCTTGTAGTCTATGGGAGCTTTTCGGCCAGAAAGCTTTACTCGCGATTACATACTGGGCATACAATTCCAAGTATTATGAAGTATCGAGGGGAACAACTTGAAAAGCATCTTCGCTTTAGATGGGCAAGACTACCGAAGTGGATGACAAAGCTAAGGAAGATTGAATCAGAGAAATGCCTTCAAGGATTGTTTTCTTCGTACGAGTTCTACATCCGAGCTGTTAAACTGCCAAATGAGATGGATTGGTCGTTTTATGATTTATTTTTCGAGAGTAAAGGTGAGCACGTTGTTGAAGGTAGAGTGCTTTCTGATTTAGACTCGATCTTCACACCATGTGTATATTCCATTGAATGCGTAGAATTTGCAGACCTTCAATATCTTGTAAGTTATAGAGGCCGTTTTGCAGAACATGTTAAGAAAGGTATGAAAATTCAAGCTAAGGGAATGTTAGAAATGGTGATGGACAACTCAGGGAAGAAGTATATGCAGCTTGTCCTTGGAGAAAGACCATCGGATTATCTCGTGCCTTTGTCAAAGCAAATTTGATCATGGCGATTTTTGTTTTACACATACACACAGTTCACAGGGAATTGTTGTGAATGGCGCCTTTTTTGTGAATATATTTTAGAAAAGATTGTTCTAATTACTCTGATATGCTGAAACTCAGCCCATAGAGTTGTTTTTATGTGTGAATGGACACACCCCTTCGTTTCCAATGGAACTAAGAAAGGAGAGAAATGAATCGCTTTCTCATTATTCACAAGCATGATAATTTAGTGAATATCTTAATAAATGGATAAAAAGTCTTAAATCGTTTGAAAGAAGATTATAATCCTCTTTTTTCGCTTATAAGGAATAAGAAGCTGTTAAAGAGAAAAAAATGGAGTAGACATCTTGCTAATGTGTATCAATACATTATCTTGCTGTTATTCTGGTATAGATGATTCACATACTCACACTTATTTGGAGAATCGAGCTAGAGTATTGTGAATGAACTGATATTAAGAAATTGCACACTTGGGTGAATATGTTTGACTGGAGAAGAACGGACTAATTATGTGTATGAGTTTACGTATAATTCAGGACCTGGTCTTCGAGAGATATTCCAGTGTAAGTTTGTTAGACCTGATGAGGCTCTGACACGTTTTAGAAGAATCCTTTCGCTTACAGAAGCCCCATTCGATTTCAAAATAGTAGTTCAAGATGAATCTAATGGAGAAGAATCTAGCTTTCAGGTGAAAGGTGGAAGCATAGATGAAATGTTTGAGAAATTCAAAGTATTTTTGGAAACAAGTACTGGCTATTCCTTTGTAACAGAACCAGAAGATACTACTGATTTGGAATTGAAAGATGTTACTTTCGATTCGATGAGTAGTTATGAGAAGATGCACATCATTATCTATGCATCATTTAAACATGGTAAATTCTCTTCCTTAGATGTTGCCGAAATATATCAGGCAACCTTTAATGAGGATCTTCCAAAGAGCACGGCCTCGACGTATTTGGCTAGAATGTGGAATGGAGGAAAAGGGCATCTTGAAAGATATGGTAATCGTTCAGGGTATATCTATCGATTAAAAACAGAGATTAGTGAAGTTAGGAAAGAAACCGAAAGAGCCGAAGAAATTCTTGCGTCTATCCAAATCAAATAGAAGCAAGAGCTTGTAGTATTTCAACGGGCTTATTTAAATTCGAATTCTGTGTTCTTCAAGGAAGATGTCTGTTTTCTCAAGCTCTCTTAGAATTGGTTGATAAAGTTCAGGCGATACTGGTCGATGCACACCCGTCAAATTAATCTCACCTTCGAGAATCATCCGAGTGGCTATTGCAACGGGTAGTGCAACGGTTCGTGACATTGAACTGTCCCCATTTGGAATGCCATAATCAATCATAGTTGATGTTATTCGTTCTGCATGATCAGAAAATTCAGCAATGAACTCGTGATGCATCACAAGCATATCACGTTCTCCTGTACTATATTGTAGCTTTTCTTCAAATAGGAAACAAAGAGCATCAAGGTTTGTATTGATACCAAGAGGTATAGCTTGATGCTCAAATAAACCAAGCCATTTAAGGCGAGAAATTATCGGATCGTCAACGGAGAGGTCTGTCTTTTTGGCTGTTGCTTTTCTTAGATCATGTTCCTTCGTTCCAACTAGACACCTCATTAAATCAGCATAAGTCATTTTTTCGAAACTTGTTTCTTCCAAATTAAGAAGACCGATATCTGTTATTTTCTTCATTGTGGTACACCAGCCGAGGTTTCTGAGTGTACCCCTTAGCATTGTCTTTGTTTCTGGTATTTTGTAGATGTCAATGTAAGACATGCTATCTCTATTTGGATAACCCTCGAATTTCCCAAGATTTGGAATTTCTATAATCTCATAATTATCGAAGAGTTCAAGACCAGGTATTTTGATCTGCTTTCCATTTCGGAGAAAGTGTGCATCATTTCGTCCTGCTAGGAGAACTCCTCTTGGACTCCAAGAGAGTTTGTAGCCGAAGGGATTGTTATTAGCCTCTGGAGCAGGAAGACCACCAGTGAAGGATGTAAAGCTTCGGATTTCTCCGTCATTCTTGTGGATTTCATCAATAATTTTCTGTGCACTCATATGGTCAATTCCTGGGTCAACGCCGCATTCATTCAAAAGAATGATACCAGCTGCGTTTGCCTCGTCCTCCAAGCCGCGCATTTCATCGGAGATGTAGGATGTCGTACAAAAATGTGTTTTATTCTTAATTGCAATTTTGGCTGCCTTGACATGATATGTGTATGGTAGTAACGAACATACAAGATCTGCTTTGTTAGTCAATTCATCAAGAAGTTTGTCATCAGTTTTTATGTTGAATGCAACAGACTCAGCGTTCTTGCATCCCTCAATTAACCTGTCTGCTTTGTTTTTTGTACGACTTGCTACAATTACATGAAAACCATGATTAGTCAAATATTGTACAAAGGGATGAGCAACAAGACCAGCTCCTAGACAGAGTACTTTCTTCAATGTTGATTCTCCTCGTTTGAAAGGTGCCTTTGTAGGTATTCGTAGTTTTTCGTTAGTTTTCCTTGGTAGACAATGACAGCATCTTTGATTTCTTCAGGAAGTTGGAGTTCGTCAAAGGGAACTGTGAAATCTGCCTTCGCCAGTGAAGGTATGAAATCCAAAAGGGTTTTGCTAAAGGAAGTAGATGATTCCCGTGGAAGTTCGCAAGGTAGATTGTCAATAGCTATAACAAGTATTCCGTCACCATCTACGACAGGTTCTGTTGTATCTTTTGACACAATGTATGAGAAAGCTGGATTGTCAGGTGTTGTAGATTGAAGCGTGATTTCAATAGCTCCGTTTATATCACAGGAAATATCGCCAATCGCTTCAAGTCTTCTATTATCATCATTCCAATGTTCTTGGATAAAATCTTTTGTAATAAGGCGAGGGTATTTTGAGGACCAGTATATGCAATTCATGAGAACTGTGAGGTACGGTATATATCTATGGAATATACCATTATATTTGGAAGCTCCAAATTCGTAATAATCTTGTAGTTCGAATTTGGCATTCGGATCTTTTGGTTCTACAAGATGTTCTTCCTTGAAAATACATTTGTAAAGCTTGTCCTTACTCTTTGGCAGATTTGGAAGTAAGTCTGGTGGCACTTGTTCATGTGGGAGAATATCAAATATTCTTTGCGCACCTTGTGATACGTTTCCATACCCAGAGAAGCCAACTACAAAGGGAGTCATACTTTCAGGGAGACCATTTCTTTCAATTCGTTCCTTTACACTATGAAATACATCTTGGAGCTCGTTCAGATCCTTGCATTGTAACGTCGGTTTCATCCCTGTAAAGGGATTTGGTCTGATACCGCGCTTTTCCATTCTTTGACCCAAGGTTCGAAGAGTATCCGATACTCCTGCTATGCCAGCCCAATTTCCAAAGTAAATTAATCGCCGTCCCTTTGAATCTAATATACGTTCATAATCAATTAGTGTTGCACCGGTATTCAAGATTCGTTTGAGCATAGGCATGTTTTGTTTCTGTCCTTTGATTGTATGACTAAAGAAAATATAGACAATATCTTTCTCAAAGAAATCAATTGGCATTTCTTTGATGCCTAAAACAATGGGAATCCTGCTGCCTTTCAGAATTGCGGAATTTGCTCCTGCTAATTTGTATTCTTCCTCGGAAAATGTACGTTGAGCACTCGGTTCAATGATGAATTTTATGCCATGTTGGCTTGAGAGATATTTTACATGTTCAGGTACTACCGCTACTCTTGTTTCAAAGGCCTTCTCTTCCTTTCTAAGACCTATTGTATTCATATACTTTCCTCCAAGCTGATTTGCATTTACCAAGTTAGGACAAGGCCGTGGGATTGAATACTATGCTTTAACCTTTCCATATCAGAAATGTATTACTCAAGCTAAAATCGGAACAGGTGTTCCAAGTAGTTTGCTGAGAGATATGACAAGATTCCTGTATCTATATGATTGCAAAAAGGCACGTGAATTCAATGCACGTAGAGTTTCTTTCACAAAGGAGCTTTATGGATATTTGTATAGTTGGAAAACAAAGAGTGGATTTAAGCAAAAGAAAAAAAGAGGTCTTATAGATCAATGCCTAGGTGCAGAGGTTGTAACAGATTCAGCAATTCTTGTTCCAGAGTCTTGTAAACACCTATTTGATAATCTATTTGCATCCTATTCCGATATTCTGAATGCGGAAGTGTTTCAAGTCGTGTAAAGAAAAGCATGGAACACGTGTTCGAACAGGGATAGTACCCCTTCGTTTCTGATAGAGAATATCAAAAGTATGACTAATATATTTAGATACCAACAAATATAAATACTGGTTTTCTAAATTGCATTTATCTCCATTTTTATTATTAAATATATCAATGCTGTAATTCTCCATTTTCATTAATTCGACCGGAAACCAAGGGGTATGATCGTATGGCAAAACACTATTCTGTAAATTAGAACACGTGTTCAAAATGTATTATTCGTATTATAATACTAAGACCTTTTCCAAAACCACAAGGTTGATACAGACCTCTTAGGGGTGGAAAATCATTGACTACAAAGAGTTAATTGGAGGCAGCATTTCTTGACAAAAGCAACGGTACTTCTGGAAGATGCACCTGGAAAAGAGATTCTTCTTCTTGCTAACGAAGCAATTGCTCGTGGAGTATTTGAAGCTGGAGTACGACTCGTTGCAGTCTACCCTGGAACTCCAAGCAGCGAAATAGGTAATAATCTGACCTTTATGGCTCCTCACATACCCAATTTCTATTTCGAATTTAGTGCAAATGAAAAAGTTGCACTTGAGGTAGCAGGTGCTGCAGCAGTTGCTGGCGTACGTGCTATGATGATTTGCAAGGGTCCAGGTTTGAATGTGGCCGCCGATCCCTTCTTTTCTCTTGCCTATGTGGGTGTGAGGGGAGGAATGGTCATCTTAGTCGCAGATGACCCTAGCATGTGGAGCTCTCAAAACGAAAATGATAGTCGATATTATGCATTGATGGGCAACATACCTATGCTTGAACCAAGCGATCCTTCCGAGGCAAAAGCCATGCTCTTGCAAGCCTATGAACTATCGGAGATGCTTGAGCTCCCAGTGCTACTTAGAACCACAACTCGTGTCAACCACACACGAGCACCTGTAATCTTTGGCAAAATCAAGGAGCGACCGGAAACTATACACTTTATCAAAGACCCTTTCCGTTTCGTACCACTCCCTTCTGTTGCACGCAAACGACATCCCATTCTTCTAGAAACCATAGAGCGAGCAAAGGAAATCTCAGAATCTTCCCCTCTGAACTTCACACAAGGAAGCGGAGAGCTTGGAATTATCACAAGCGGAGTTTCTTACAACTATGTCCTTGAAGCACTACTCTCAATAGATTGCAAAGCTGAGATACTCAAATTGGGTTTAACCCACCCAGTTCCTGATAAAACAATTGCAGATTTTCTTAGACGGCATAGAAGGGTTGTTGTTGTCGAAGAGTTGGAACCTTTCTTAGAAACTCATGTTCGGCGCATTGCCCAGCTGAATAAGATCGAAGTCGAAATCATGGGGAAAGAACAGGGCTATTTTCCCCGGGTTTTTGAATATAGTCCACGCATAGTGATTGAAGGATTAACCAAGGCTATTAATTGTAATACACCTATTAACTGGCAGGAAATTGACGACCGCTTGAAGGACTTACCCACACTTCCACCCCGTCCACCTTTGTTATGTGCTGGTTGTCCACACAGGGCAAGCTACTATGCTATTCGTACAGCGACAAGAGGAAAAGCTATCTATCCTTCTGATATTGGCTGTTATACCCTAAGCATTGCGCCACCATTAGAAACAGCTGACATCCTCTTTGACATGGGTTCTTCTATAACAACAGCATGTGGAATTGCTAAGGTCACTAAACAGGATGTCATCGCTACTATCGGTGATAGTACATTCTTTGCTTCTGCTCTTCCTGGAATTGCCAGTGCAGTCTACAACGAACATCCAATTAGCGTCGTTGTTCTCGACAATAGAACAACAGCCATGACAGGGCATCAACCCCACCCTGGTACAGGTGTCACAGGAATGCAAAAGCAAGTTACGCCTCTTGATATTTCTCAAGTATGCAAAGGTCTTGGTGTCAAATATGTGAAAGTCGTAAATCCTTTCGATTCTATAGCTGACCTAGTTGCTGAGGTTCGTAAGATGGTAAGCTGGGTTAGAAATAACAGCTTGCCTGCGGTACTTGTTTCAAAAGAACCTTGTGCGCTTTTGACAGCAGCTGAACGTAGACGTACTGGTGATTTTGCGCCAAAATATTACGTAGATGAAAAGCTATGCAATGCCTGTAAGCGCTGTTTGAATAGATTGTCTTGTCCTGCCATGTACCAAGATCCTAAAACCGAAAAAGCAGTAATAGACGAGACTCTTTGCAATTTGTGTGGCACATGCATTGCAGTATGCCCTCAAGGTGCGATCAAACGAGAGGTGGAGTAAATGACCTGTAATATCGATAATGCAGTCAATATTGTAATTTCGGGAGTTGGCGGCCAAGGTGTCCTTACTCTTGCTGAAATTTTGGCCAAGTCTGCATTATCACAGTCCTATAATGTGCGAGTCGGAGAAATTCATGGAATGGCTCAAAGAGGTGGTCATGTTGTTTGTACGGTCAGGATTGGAAAGAATGCATACGGACCAGTCGTTGATGCCGGTACTGCACAATTACTAATCGGTTTCGAACCTATTGAAACCCTTAGAGAAATACAGACTATAGCAAAAGATGGTCATGTCTTAATGAATTCTCATATCTTATATCCGGTTGCTGTATCTATGGGTCAAGTAGAATATCCAAAGCATGAAGAAATAGTTACCAATATTAAGAAATTCACAAATAATCTTGTTGAAATCGATGCAATGAAATTGGCCATTCAGGCTGGAAGTTCTCGTTCTCTTAATATGGTAATGTTTGGAGGGCTTATTGGAACCGGTATCATCCCAATATCGGAAGAAAGCGCTCTGAAGGAAATACGCAATGCATTTCCAAAGAAATTCGAGATAGTCAATACCACAGCATTCCAACTTGGTTTACAAGCAGTGCAATCCGTATCCCAATGATTTGTATTACTAGTATCACAACACTAGTTCATAGATGCAACTAATACTTGACCGAGCGAAACACCACCATCCCCAGGTGGTACATTTCTGTGAAGGAGTAGCTTTAGATTTCTATTACTTACATACCTTGCGATTGATTGACTGATAATGCGATTCAAGGCAACACCCCCAGAAAAAGCTACAAATTCAACATGATTCTTCTCGGCATTATCGCACGCAATCTTTGCCAAAGAATGACCCAAATGCCATTGCGCCGAAAATGCCAATTTATCGCAATGAATTCCTTCTTTCTTGTATTTCAATATCTGCTTTAGTGATTCAGTTGTATCTAATTCCACGATTCCCTCTGACTCAAGAAACATTGCCTTTATTTTGGGTCCGGATCTTGCTGCTATTGATTCAAGTTTCATAGGACATTCTCCATCATAAGAGTTTTCATAACATACGTCTAAAGCCACAGATAGTGCGTCGAGAAAGCGACCAGTACTCGTACTCTCTATATTATTCAAGTTACGCAACCATGCATCCTTCAAAATTCTGTAGGTTTCTTCATTGAGAGAAACATTCGCTGCTATTCTTTTTCCATAAGCCATCCCCAATACTTCATCCATCTCCAATTCTTCACCCATAATTCCTAGTAAAGCCCGAACAGCAAACCTTGCGGAAAGGTCTCCACCTGGATATAATACTGGTTTCAGCCCTCCAACTCGCTCATAGGTTTGTGCGTTCCCATAGAGAACATCTCCTCCCCATCCGGTACCATCTGGACCGTAACCATAGCCATCTGCTGTAATACAAGTAATATTTGTATCAGCAGCAAGACCGTTATCTGCTAGGATCGATGCCAAGTGGGCATGATGGTGCTGTACGCGAATTAAGGGAACATCTCTATCACGAGCTAGTCTTTCGGCGAATTCTGTCGTCAGGAATTCGGGATGAAGATCACAGGCAATCTTATCTAAACTTTGTACATCTAGCAGATGCATCATATGATTAATACTATTTTCAAGAAAATGAACATTCTCTAGTTGATCAATATCGCCTATATGCTGTGTTACATATGCCCTGCCAGCTTTTACAATTGCAGCTGTCACCTTTTCTTCTGGGCCCACACCCATAATTATTAGCGACGAAGAAATTCCTTCTAATGGGATTGGGTCTGGAACATATCCTCTTGCACGTCGAATGAAAACAGGAGTCTGTTGAGTCACAAATTTAATTACAGAATCATCAACTCTCTGGTAAATCCTCCTATTATGTATTAAGAAATAATCTGCAACATCATTCAACTCAGATATTATAGTTTTGGAATCAATATACATTGGCACACCAGTTGGATTGGCACTTGTCATTACTAGAGCCGGCTCTTTAAGCAAGTCAAAAAGTAAGTGATGTACTGGGGCATAGGGCAACATGACTCCCACAGTATCCAGACTGGGAGATATCACATCTAGCGATCCCTGTGGTATTACAGTTGATATATTTTCAATATGGTTGTACTTTCTCACAAGCACTACCGGTCTTCGCCAAGACTGAAGAAGATCGATTTCTTCCCTTGTTGGACTGAGCATCTCTCTTAGAGTACGAATGTTTCGAACCATAATAGCAAAAGGACGTTCTAATCGACCTTTTCTTTTTCTAAGCAATTCAATTGGAGATACATCTGTTGTCTTTGTAACCAGATGAGTTCCACCAATGCCCTGCAATGCAATAATCGCTCCCTCCGAAATCAGCTTTGCTGCAAGGACAATAGCATTTCTCTTCCTACTTCCATTACGCTCCGAATCAACCAACTGATAAAGGGGCCCACATTTCTCACATGCAGTTGTTTGAGCATGATACCGACGGTCTAGAGGATTCGTATAACCTGTATTACAATCATTACAAAGGGGAAAATCGATCATAGTTGTATTTTGGCGATCATAAGGCAATGATGTGATTGTCGAATACCTTGGTCCACACGCGGCACATGATGTGAAAGGATATCCATACCATCGGGAGCTCGAATCTCTCATGTCAGAGATACATGACTTGCATATCGCAATATCAGGAGGAATATCCGGAGCAACTTCTTTGCCCTTTTTTATGGATGATTTTTCGATGAAGAATCTGTCAAACATCCCTGTGACATCTTTCCATTCTACGATAACTGAATCGACTCGAGATATTGATGGTGGTTTCGTCTTTATTTTGTCAATTAACTGGAGAATTAATGGTTTCTCGCCTTCCACAACAATTCTAACTCCGGCATCACCTAGATTCAGAACATACCCAGTCAGTGCGAAACTTGTAGCCAAGCGATAGACAAATGGCCTAAATCCAACACCTTGTACAATCCCCTTGACATGTATTACAGCTTGGTGAGTCACTTACCAAGACCTCAATTAGGTTTCACATCTCTCCAGATATTAATACAATGAAGTGACAACAATTCTATTGTTCAATAGAAATACAATATAGAAACAAATTCAGGTTTCGATATACTTATCCTCAATGGAACACGTATATTACATTGGACAAGATCTCATAGGGTCTCTTAAGGGTATATTTGTACTAGTTTATGATGAACCTTGCGGACAACACACGACGATTCAAGAACCATTGTATTCGAACCTGAAACGACACCTTCCATTCTTGCCACAATCCCAGACTGCTTAAGAGTCATTCTTCAAGAGATGTCAGAAAGCACAAAAAGAAAAGGCAAATCTATTCTGATTTCCAGCAACAGCTTGGCAAACAAATTCATTATGGAACGTTGGAAAATCCGCCCTTCACAAAGAAAACGATACCGAAATCTATTCGCCGAAATACGAAAACGGTCTCGTGCAATTTTCCAACATTATTTAGCACGCAGTAAAATAGAATGGAAAACAAAAGACGCTAACTATGTTTTTGGCATCTTCAAGTTCGATGAGATTAGGGGCAATCTAATTCTTGGTTTTGTTCCAATATCAAACGAATCTGAATGGACCTTGCCTGTTAAATAGGTCTCCTATATTAGTTGTAATACAATTACTTATCGGACACAATCTTAAATATCGTGTATACAATTTTGTATCCATCTGAGGTCTTTCAATTAGACTAAGAAAAGAGACGCTTATAATCCTCTATTCATTGATTAAAGGAATATGAGGTTCGAAAGCTTGACAGTAGAGGAGTAATTCATGACCGAAGAAGATTCGTTAAGAGAAACAAGAATGCCTTCGTTAAGGATAATGGCAAAAAACACAAGGGATGTTATGAAGGAACCAATACTACAAAGTATTCTGGAAAAATCAATACTCACAAAAACACAACTTGAAACACTCCTTATAGACCTTGTAATTGAAGATGAATTTGAGAACCACATCTCGTACAAAGAGAAAGCTTCCTTACGATCGAAGGCTGCGAGTAGATCGAGAGGTGTTTCACGAGGCGCATTCAATAGAACCCTTAATCAAGCACGCAAGAATATCACTCGATGTTTTTATACAATGCTTCTCTTAGCCTATCTTGGATTATTTGAATTTACATTCTTTTCTCCTTTTGAAGAACTTGCCACCCGAATAGAAGGATATCGCCGAATTCGTGATACATTAGCAGGGAAGACAGATTTATCATCTGAGGAAATTGAAAGCTATCAATCAGCCGAACGTACCATTCTTTCAGCACTCGACTCATTGTCTACATCTCTTTCCTTGAAATCTAGACTCTCCCGACGCAAGACTGGCTCTGAAATCGAATCAGAAAGGTAAAGGAAAAAATAACGGCACGAGTGTATCATGCAGATGATTTGCCGCAAGACTCTTTCAGCACATCGCTCTTGCCGGCGTGGATCTTCTTGAGGTTTGTATGCTTGAGGAGATAGAGATACCAACGACGGATGACCGAGGATGCTACTGTAATCAGATTAAGCGGCACTGGCCTACTGTCATCAGCACAATACACTCATACTAATTATGAACAAACTTCTACATAGTTCTAATCTTAGAACGGGACTCCAGTGATACAAATCTCGTGCGAACTATTATGTAATACAAATAATACATCAAATGATTGGACCAGTAAGTCTTATTCGCCAAAAAAATGAGAGTGAAAATGATTGTGAAGACCAGCTGTGATGAGAATGACAGGTGACACGAATTCCAAATTGTTTCTAAAAGCTACAAAAGACCGGATAATGACCACAGAAAGGGACAAACTGGTTTCAGAAGTAACACAAGCAATTGGAGAAAGAAGATGTAGAGATTTGCTTGACCTAATAGCCGGCATAGAAAAGACGAAAGACTGGAAAACAGCAGTGTCAATTCTTATGGACGCATCAGATCGAAGCTACAAAACACCGTTTACAATTCAAAACAAGAATAAGAAAATTGAGTCATTGAAATACAGAGAGGTTATATTCGAATTATTGTCTTGTCCAGGGTTAGAACCAATTCCAGAAACTACAATAAGTCTTCTGCAAAATGTTGAAAGCAAGAAGTCTTTTGCACAAGCCTCAACTATGTTTGAAGAATATGCATTAAACCAAGCTATTGAAGAAATAAGAAACCGCAATACTCTCTTCTTTGAACTTCCACATAATCATCCATTATATGAAAAACATAGATCGTTACTGGAGGAGAGAAGGAAGGAAGAGCTAGAATGCCTTCGGTTGAGTAACGTGGAGGGGAAAATCAACATAGATCAATTATGGGCGACCAGTTATGGAAGAAGGGCACTTTCCGAGCTAGGTATCACTGGTTTCCAAATTGATTATAGTGATATCGAAGTTGTATTATCTGTATTACAAATCCCACAATCTGTAAAAGAACAGCTTAAGGCAGGAATAAAGAAAGCAAGAACGGTCCAATCAACGAACGTAGGGGAGCGAATCTCAAATCCTGATTATTCCCAGCTACTCAAATCCTTGATTGAACAAGACACTCAGATCATAAGGCTGCAAGGAAGCAGACATGCAGTACCTACTCTTAACGCACTTCTCTTTGAAGCACTGAGCCAATATCGGTCTTCCCAATCAAGTGACAAATACCGACAAATCGTTCATTGCCTATCCGATCTTACTCTAATACGTTCCCCTGATTCTTTCACTACTTATGAAATTCTCACTAATCTACGTGATTTGAGAATAACCACTCTGGCTATATCAGCACTAGGGAATTACTACCATGATTCGGCAACAGCTATACTTATTGATTTGCTCTGTGCAACTAGAATGAAATGGATTATACAGGCTTCACTCGAAGCGCTAAGCAATCAAATAAAAAAACATCCTCAAGCGAAATATTCCATCAAAGCAGCAATTGACTCGGGTTGCAAAAACGCTGGTGATCTGGAACATCTAATTAAGCAATATGGCAAATGAATAATAGCTACAATGCTCGCAATGCAATCCTCGACAAACATAAATCTACAAGAAGTTCGGCTCAAAGCTATGACCAGTTCAGAAACATCTAATCTGTCAGAGATAGACCCCTTTTTCAATCCACAATCTGTTGCACTAATTGGAGCTTCATCAGACTATCGTAAACTAGGAAATTCGATTTTGATGAATCTTCTTGCATCAGAGATTGATGTATTTCCTGTAACACGAAACAGAGAAAGCATTTTGGGCGTCCGTGCTTATGGGTCTCTTAAAGAGATACCAAAACCAGTAGATTTGGTCATTGTTGCAGTTGCAGCTAAGTACTGTACAGATCTCATGACGCAAATCAGGAAAGCTGGTGCGAAAAACGCAGTCATTATCTCAGGAGGTTTCAGTGAAGTTGGAACTGAAGGTGCAGCTATGGAAGAAGAGCTGGTCAAAGCAGCAAAGACGGCTGGTGTGCGCATAATTGGTCCAAATTGTGTAGGTGTTTCCAATAGTAAGGTGTTTAATGGTACATTTACAATGATGCCAGAACGCGGGAACATTGCCTTAGTATCTCAGAGTGGTGCTCTTGGTGGCATGCTAATCTATACTACAAGAGCAAAGCGTATTGGAATTAGCAAGTTCGCAAGTATTGGAAATGCAGCAGATGTAAGCTTCGTTGAGATTCTAGACTATTTCAAAGACGATCCGAAAAGCAGTGTTATTGCAGTCTATGTAGAGGGCTTAGAAGATGGCCGCAATCTTTTCAATTCTTTCAAGGCTGCAGCTTCGCAGAAACCCGTAGTAATATTAAAGGGTGGTCGGAGCGAGGCCGGAAACAGGGCAACGAAATCTCATACCGGTTCTCTTGCCGGTTCCAGTCATATCTTTGAAGGAGTAATCAAACAAGCAGGTTGTGTTTTGGCACCAACTCTTGATTCACTACTAGAAATATGCAAGCTCTTTGACTTTCAACCTCTGCCTCAAGGTTCTAATATTGGTATCATAAGTAATACAGGTGGAGCAGCTGTATTAGCAGCAGATGCTGCTTCAAATCTAGGCCTTAACATCCCACTCCTTTCAAGTGAAACAAGGCATGAATTGCGGCAGGCATTGTCTCCAATGGCAGCAATTGACAACCCTGTTGACGTTGTAGCAAGTGGTGGTAGAAGAGAGTATCGACTCACTACAGAGTACATGCTAAAAGATTCAAACATAGACATGCTCCTTGTTATTTGCGGTGTGCCCACATTTGCTGGAATGACACAGACGGAACATGCAGCTGGTACGTTGGAAGGAGTAAGAACAGCAGATACTAGAAAACCTGTTGTTGGAGTATGGCTAGCTGGCGATGTTGGTAAACCTGGAAAGGACTTGCTTGAAATGAATCAAATTCCCTGCTATGATGATCCTACTATGGCTGCTCTTTGCATGGCACATATCACGGAATACTCTCAAATGCATTTCAATAAGCAGAAGAAAGATTGATCCTTACAAGCTAAGATACTCATCTGCTATATCAGGAAATTCCTTTGCTACCGCATCTCTTAGCTTACGTTCAACCCACATACTTAGGTTAATAGCTCTTTCGTTTCTTACAGCCTGCAAACATGACCGTAAATCCGCTGCAATGGAGAAAGATACTATTGGGCTCTTTCTCTCTTTGTTGGGAACTGAAACTACAGCTTCTGCTGGAGTTTGTTTTCCTAGACTTATTTCAACAGAAGACTTAGTCGCATCTTCATCATCCGATTTTCTCTCTTCTTCTTTGCGATATTTTCCTAAGAGACTCAATACTAGCGCACCTCTCTAAGTATTGTAGCATAAGCTTCCGCTACCAGTTTGGCAATATCCTTAGTCACCTCTGGATTACCAGATCGCCTTAGATTCTCCGCAGCCACCTGTTGACATCCTCGCGCCAACATTCGAATATCTCTCGGATTTCCCTTAGCTGCATCATTAATCACCTTAACAGCTTCATCGGTAAAGGGCGAAATGTCAGTGTTGTTTGGATTGAAGCTATCAATATCACCCTGAGCATAGGCAATTCTTCTTCCGATAAACTCCTTAGCTTTCATATCATCAAGAGCTGGGACATCAAGTGGTTCTGTTCTATCAGCAATCTGTGGCAAGAAACTAAGCATTGCATTCCAATATACATTGGTACCCGACATTATCAATGTAATAATCGGCTCATCTAAGACTTCAGGATATTCATCCTTCATTTCCTGAGTTGGTAAATCAGCCAAATATCTGAGCTTGTGAAAAGCTGCCTCTTGATTATCAGCCACGTCTTCTACAAATAACGCGGTACGTGATTTTTCTTCGATGTATCTTCTAACACATTCCTTAGCTACTGCCTCAATAATCTGACTTGATTCCCATGACCTTCTATATTTTACTCTCAATGAATCAGCAATAGCTGCGGACATCTGCTTTTCATAGAGACCAGTCATCCCGACATAGCCAGTCACAAACTTGTTACCTTTCCGATCAGCCAAAGTAGGAAGGTCTCTCAAAGCTAAAAGCATCAGTGTGCTTTTTCCTGATCCTACAGGTCCTCTAAGGAATATATGTCGTTCATTTGTAATTATCAAGTCAACTATACTATCGAGGAAATCCGGATGTTCTACATATAATCTAGAATCCGGCATCTTGAATCCACGAAACGGGGAGAATCGTGCACCAATCTTTTCTTCCCATGCTCGCAAAACCTCCTTGCGAGTATTGAAATGACGAATCAATGCACTCTCATGTATCGCGATTGTCATATTGGCGACCTCATGTATCACATGTACTTATTGTAATACAATAAGTACAGGTTTGTATTAGTTATAAGTTGCGCGGTTATTATGTTCAATTGCAATTCATCAAAAACAAAGTTTTCAAATCGTGACCACAAGACACAACCTTTTTGAACAGATTTCATTGACTTCATCCTGAATCAAATCTGACGTATACAAACTGGAATCCTAGGAGAAGACCGTTTATGGACGTTGATAGAATTCAACATATACTGACATCTTTAATGATACTAAGCTTTCTTATTTTCGGAGGACTTTCAATCATAATCTTAATCACAAATGCTCCTCTTTCGAACGGAACAGTGGCTCTTCCTTTTGCTTTCCTATTCGTATCTATGATGACTTTAATCACAACCGGCCTTATTGAAGAGAAACCTACTACTGCAAGTAGACATGTCAATCAATGGTTGATTCTATGCGCCTTTATGGTATTTGTATCTGCACTTGTTTTCATATTCTCTTGAACTTAACATAAAGATTTTAGGAAAGAGGAATTTGAAGAGGCTTCCCCAAAGCTTGCTAATCACCGCCTAGTCGAAGTGAATACAAATGAGCAAGATTCTGCCAGGAACAAAGACCACAAGAATGGAGCTACTTAGGCTCAAGAATCGAATGCGTTTGGCAGAACGCGGACACGATCTTTTGAAAGAGAAGCGTGATAGTCTCATTATGGAGTTCTTCAATGCGATTGCTGAAATCAAAGAAGCAAGAGAAAAGGTCGAAACGGATCTCATAGAGGCATTCTCAGCTCTTACCAAAGCAAAAATGGTAATGGGACCTTCAGCAGTTGTAGAATTTGCACGCTCATCAAGAGTTCAGGCGAATCTCTCAATTTCAACACGAAGCATGATGGGTGTTCTTGTCCCAGTACTATCAGTTGAACAGCATACTCCCAATATACCATATTCCTTGCCTGATTCAAGTGCCCAACTAGATGTGATGGCAGTTAAGTTTCAAGAAGCCCTTAAGTCTATCGTTCGACTAGCAGAAATCGATTCAACAGTAAAACGTCTCGCTCTTGAAATCGAAAGGACAAAGCGTCGAGTTTCAGCGCTCGAATCTGTTGTCATTCCTCGCCTAGAAGCCACATCAAAATATGTCAAACTTGCGCTTGAAGAACGCGAAAGAGAGGACTTCTTCCGTATTAAGATGATCCGTGACCGGATGCATGAATAACGTAATGCTTGTATCCTACCTACGCCTTAGTTTCAATATTGCTGCAGCCAAATCTCCACCAGTATCCTTCAATGCCTGCAATGCGACTTCAATGTTAACACCTGTTTGACTGGCCACAAGTGCTGCATCTTCCATTGGCACTTCAATCCTCTTTACCGGTTCTATTTCTTTCTCATCAATTTCTCCCTTAGTAAGAGCACGTTCGGAACGGATGCCAGAAACTTGGAAGGACTCAGTCCCTGACTGTTTAATCATAATGACCTGAGGATCATCAAGTACCCATTCTTTGTCATAAAAGCGAAATATCACCTCTTCGACGCCGGTAACTTCACTCTGTTCAATTCCCATCTGCTTCATCATTCGGGTAAGGCTACGAGATGAAACTCTACTAGATCTTCGGCCCATGTACAATTCCTCGAAATGCGATTCAATACCTTTGACAAAGATAGATACTTGAGCGATAGATAAAACGATTTTGTTTCACACCCGACCTTTTCGAGAGAGAACAATGTCAAAGACATAATGTTTCACAGACGGTGCATAATTCTTAATCATAGTTATCGAAATAGATGGAAGAAAATCATGTCCAGAGCATACATCTTCTACATGCTTCACAATCTCTTCCTTGTTGTCTTCTTGTTGTGCAATATGCATATGCACAATACCCCCGCTCTTCTTTAAAGCACTAATTGCATAGCCAAGAAAGCAATTCGTATCATGCAAGTATCCCATGACTACCCTATCCACATTTTCATCGGGCTGGAATTCCTTGCAATCTCCTAAGAATGGTTTCACCTTTTGTTCAACCTTGTTGAGTCTGATGTTTTCAAGAAGAAAATCGTATGCTACAGGGTTGATCTCTGTTGCATAGACTTTTCTTGCATTATTCATGGCAATTGGAATTGAGAACTGACCAACACAAGCAAACATATCGAAAACAGTTTCTCCGGGTCGAGTAATTGAAGCCATTCTGATTCTTTCTTGTATATTTCCTCCAGAAAAAGTCAGGACAAGTGGGTCAAGTTTGTACTTCACTCCCCCTTCCGTATGTATAACAATAGTATCTTGTATTCCTGCCACTATCATATAATTAGGATGTCTCTCTACTCCAACTGTCGGTCCAGTTCTTATTGCAACAGAACGAATTCTATTATCATACTGAAGTGTTGCTTCCCCTATTTCTTTTGAATATTTCATAAGTTCCCTTTTTATTTGCAATAGGGCAACATGTCCTACGAGATGGTATCCTGAAGGTAAGGATTCGATGTTTGAAATAGCTCCTGCTAACCGATGTTCAATAAATTCTCTGTATCTCATTTCCAGCCCGAGCGTGTAATATTTGTATTGCTATTTCCTAGCAATAAAGACTACTAGGAGCTTGATCTCCCTTTCCACGGCTCTGCAACTTCCCAATGGCTTTGCTGAAGTCTTCACTTGTAACACATATTCTACTGTCACGAATGGCAAACATTCCCGCTTCTGTGCAAATTGCCTTGATATCTGCGCCTGTCAAGTTATGAGTTGCAGAAACTAATCTACCAAAGTCAACGTTTTCGTGAAGATTCATTCCTCGAGTATGAATCTTAAATATCTCACCCCTGCTTTCATCATCTGGTGTTGGAAACTCAATTATTCTGTCGAAGCGCCCTGGTCGCAACAGAGCAGGGTCCAAGATATCTGGCCGATTTGTTGCTCCAAGTACAGCAACCTGCCCTCGATTTTCAAACCCATCTAATTCGCTCAGGAGTTGCATAAGCGTCCGCTGAACTTCTCTGTCACCTGATGTGGCAATATCCAAACGATGGGAACCAACAGCGTCAAGTTCATCAACGAATACTATTGCAGGAGCTTTTTCTTTGGCCAACATAAATATCTCACGCACAAGCCTAGCTCCTTCACCAATAAATTTCTGCACAAGCTCTGATCCTATAACGCGAATAAATGTAGCATTTGTTTCGTGTGCTACAGCTCTGGCACATAGAGTTTTTCCGGTACCAGGGGGTCCTGTCAATAACACTCCCTTTGGAGGTTCAATTCCAACCTGAGCAAATAGGTCCGGTTTTAATAGAGGCAGTTCAACAGTTTCACGAATTTCTCTAAGCTGATCCTTAAGACCACCTATATCTGCGAAGGATACATCAGGCGCTTCTTCAATTTCCATAGCTCGAATCATTGGATCCTTTGGCGGAGGCAATTCTTGCGTTACGGCAAATGAACGTTGGTTCAGCGCTACACGCATTCCAGGCTGCATACGTTCTTTTGGAATTGAGGAATGAACATGAACAACGAAGTTCGGTCCTGTAGAACTCTTAACGATGGCTCGGCCATCCTCTAATATTTCAATGACTGATGCTGTAATGAGAGGTGATTGTCTGAGTTTCTCAAGCTCTGTTCTCAGAGTTTGATTATCCTTTTCAAGTCGACTTCTTTCGGCTTGAAGTATCTGTTTCTCAGTTTCCAAAGCACGAAGCCGTCGTTCGAGATGCCGGGTGTAATTCTGAGTATAAGTAGTATCTTCGATGCTTCCTTCTTTCTTAGCATCAGTCGTCCCTGGCAATCCTTGTCACCTCACGCCTCAATCTGCTAACTAGTGTTTTAAGGGTTGCTAACAGCTCTCTAAGGCCTAAGCAAAGTCGAACATTCATCAGACAGGAGTTGAATGAATTAGTTTATATCTTCAGTATCACAATATCTCGAAGGCTTGGTATATGTCCAAAGATGATTATTAGACACCAAGACTCGCATGGTCACACTATGTCAGGACTCTTGGCAACTATCAAGGAGTTCTACTCATGTCTGTCTGTGTGTACTGCCATGAGTATGATGAACACTTTCATGCTGATGTGGATGCTGCAAGGAATACAATGTATATTCAAGAGCCCACTACCGTTTGTGGACGGACTGCTTATACTTCATGTCCAAGTTTGTCCAACTTACAATTAATGGTTACTTTGAAATCAGTCACCTATTTCTATTTCCTATTGTCTTGCCAGTCGACAACTTTTATCTTCATTCCCACTATTCTCAAAATGTGAATTAAAGATGCACAGCTGCGAGCTTTGTGGACGAAACATGAAAGGCCGAGGCAGACGTATCGAAATAGAAGGAGCATCAATAATCGTTTGTCCACAATGTGCCTCAAAGTTCGGAAGTCCCTCATCTGATACCGACCCCAAATCGTCTTACGTGGCAACTCGCCCGTCATGGATAGGTCCTCCTGAGAAGAAGCCTACCTCCGCGTCTCGATCACCATCGTCTCCACCAAGGAAACCAAGTGCAAAGCCAGCTCCCAGAAGAGGTGTTCTCTTGGATGATTTGATGCTAATCGAAAATTACGACAAGGTCATCAGAACTGCAAGACAAAAAATGGGTGTTAGTCAAGAAGAATTGGCTCAAAAAGTCGGTGAACGCATTTCCACTCTTCAGGCTATCGAAACCGGAAGACAAAAGCCAAACAATAAGACAATACGAGGACTTGAAAGAGAGCTTGGAATTTCTCTGCTTGAACCCATTGACCCTGTCTCTATCAAGGCAGCACGAGGCATTTCAACTGGTAGTCCAACTCTTGGCGACAGAGTCGTTGTGAAACGGAAGAAGCCAAAGAAACTAGACTAGAAAAACCTCAAACGAAGTGAATATATAGTATCTAGACATATAATAGTATGAGTGACAATTTCCAGACGCTGGAGTTCCGTTCCCAACACATATTCAGTGGACTAACTAAATCCCGCTCATCTAGGTGAACACTTCAATGGTACATTCAGGATTCAATAATGATCTCTTCCGTCTCGTTGTAGAAGAAATATCTGGTAAGGAAGGAGTGGACGTAGCATCTGTTCTAGTGAATGCAGAAGAAACCACTGATGAAGAAATTGCCACCAAGACCGACCTAAAGCTGAATATAGTTCGACGAATTCTGTACAAATTACATGATAATCATCTTGCTTCCTATCGCCGAATCCGCGATACTAATACAGGATGGTTTCTATACTATTGGAGAATCGACCCCAAGAAGGCTCAGGCGCTCGTAAATCGCAAGAAAAGAATGGTTCTAGGTCTCTTGGAACAGAGACTGGATCACGAAACGAGCAATGACCTTTATGCCTGCGTGAACCGTGATTCTTCACCAGTCCCTTTTGAAGAGGCTATGAATTTGTCATTCCGGTGTCCAACATGCAATGAACAGCTTGAATATGTTGACAATAGCAAAGCAATCAGTTTTCTGAAGAAACGAGTTGAGGAACTGAAGGCAGACCTAAATGCAACTTCAACATCGTGAAACAGCAATCAGACATTACATATATCAATAGATTTCGAGAATTGCGTTTGGCGCGGACTGGAGGAGTTTTCCAATGGAGTTCTCTCTAAAGACACACATCTACGGTTCTTATCAAAAGAGAATTCTGCAATCTATACGTTCAGAAGTAATGGGGATGATCGCAAATCTTGATTGCAATCTCTTAGGACTGCGAACAGATAGAAGAGGGCTCATTGTCATTGAGCTGGAAGGAAGAGATAGCGAATTTGTTTCCAACGTCCTACAAAAAGAATATGGAACTATTCCAAAATTAGATGAGATACAGCCCGGATTTCACACAAGGGGGTACTTGATCGACGTAGGAAAAGTAGGCTATGGTCTTTATGTTGACATTGGCATAACTACTTCACGCCAAATGGATGCCTTAATTCCTCTTCACAGACTACGAGAACAGCTGCTCTTGCCTGAAGCATCACTAAGAAGCATTGCAAAAAAGATCATTCTAGTTGATAACCTACCCGTTGACATCGAAATTCTGAATACCGATTTTGCAAGACAGAGAATAGAAGCAGAATTTGAGCAGACCTTTCTTGATCGTTTGAATAATTGGATTGCAGATGATCATGAACGACTATTAGTCCTTGGTTCTACACTTGACATGGTTGAAAACACACTCGTTAGATCTGGCCATAGGGAAGACATCTACCAAATCGAAAAGCTTGGAATCTTTGAATACTCCCTCCGATGTAAGAGAAGTACAAGGGCCTTTGGAATACTTGCAGCTATTGGCCCAAGAATGAGAGGTATTCCTATGCATTTATTCATTCCAAGTGAAATTGAGGCGGCAAGAAAATGACAAGACTGGACCTATGGCTCGTTCAAAACAAGCACTTCTCATCACGTCAGGCAGCAAAACGGGCTATTCATCAAGGACTTGTTACGATAGATGGAGTAAAAGCAAAACCATCCACACAGGTGTCAGGAACAGAGGGCATTGAAGTTTCTGATACAGCACTTAATTTTCCCATCGGATACTCCAAGCTCGAATTTCTGCATAGGACGGTATCACATCTTATCACACCTCAAACTCAAGCATTAGATATTGGAAGCTCAGCTGGAGGTTTTCTACGCTACCTTGCAGAGAATTGTAGCCATGTAACAGGTATTGAAATCTCAGATGAATTCATGGATGCATTGCAAGAAATCACTCAACAGCATGACACTGTTTCGGTTTTGATAGATAACGCCTTTGCTCTTGATCCGAGCATAATCTCTCAACAGAGTACTCTTGATCTTCTACTAATTGATGTTACAACAGGGCTTGAAGGGACCATAAAGCTGATCGAAAAGTACTCATCACTTCTAGTAAGCGAGGGTTGGCTTGTCGCAGCATTCAAAGCGGTTCCTTCTCCAAATATCATTTCTGATATAGTGAATAAAGTAGAGAATCTTGAATTTCACGATGTAAAAGGTATCGTAATACAAGTATCACGCAAAGAATTTCATGTAGTTGGAAGGCGACACTAAGCAATTCTTTTATTGGGATTGATTAAACCCCAGCATTAGGGGCGGTGGTCTAGCCCGGCTATGATGTCTCGCTTACACCGAGAAGCCACTGAAGCCTTACGCTCTTTGGACTCGAAGGTCGCTGGTTCGAATCCGGCCCGCCCCACCATTTCTCTACATGCAGCGAGTTCCTACAAGGAATCAATAGGATCAAGAAGAGCGGATCGGAATTGCCGGGAGTAACCAAGCCTGATCAAAGGCGAAGAACTTGGATTTCTCATCGATATGCTCTTTTCAACTCGGCTGCAAGTTTTGCATCTAGAGTCCTTAGTTTATATGATATGCCAAATGATGGTCTTCTTATTCGAATAATGACCATAAAGCTTACCAAGGCTAGGAAACTAAGGCCTACGAATAATGGAACTGTGGGAAGGCTTATTCTCTCAAAGGCTGCATTCTCTACACTAAAGCGTATGGTTTTTGGTTGTTCATTATCACATATATCTGTCACTTTAATAGTTATGTAGTAACTGCCATTATCCATCTCGATTGCATCAAGAATAAAGATGGTAGAATTTCCTTCAATGTAATATACATTCCATCTATATGGGTCAAACGAATTGGGATAGCTAAAGGCACATATTGTACATTCAATTGAATCAATACCAACTTTGTGTACGCGGCATCAAAATTCCAAATTCCTGATAGCACATCATCATCATTGACATTGCATTCTATTGTGGGTTCGACCAAATCAATATAGAGTTCTGTGTTCATTGTTTGTGCCGTGCAAGCATCATCTGTGTTATCAAAGACCAGATACCAACGAATGCCTGACCACCTGCCACCATAGCTGAGAAACTCATGCTCACCACTAGTCACATCTTCTTGAAATTCACAGGCTTCAATTTCATGACCATCTGTCCAGTGATTGAATTCAGTTTCATTGCAGATGAAAAACGTTATTCCTGTTCCATTTACAATTCGAATTGACCAAACAGACCCATGTAATTCTTGCTGGACGTATACCACGTCCAAGTTTCATATTTCTCAGGCAGAATATACAGTGATTGAAGGGCACAAATCCCCGGGACTTGGAAAAATACAAGTAAAATGATTAAAAGGAAGATGACAGCTTTTCTCAACTCAGTCACTCCATTACATCTAGAATTGTATTCTCTCGGAATGGCATTAAGGTTATCCCTGTGTGATACATTTCGCTGTCAAAGCTACTCAACTGTTGTTCCTTCTGTCTAAAATAACAAGACAAATGGCAACTGAAATCACAAGTTATTCTTCAATTGCTCAAATGCCAAAGACAGGTCAAAGAGCCTCTACTCATAAATCTCCGTTATTATTGTTCAGAATTCCCATGTATTAGACTAGAATATGTATTATTGAGTTCAGGAACCTTAAAAGCCGAATCAATTCTAACCCGAAGCAAGATACTAAGAAAAGCGCGGAAGTAGCCAAGCCAGGCCAAAGGCGCCAGACTTAAGATCGTATGTACAGTGGGGTCATACGAAGAGGACATCTGGTCTGGAAGCAGTTCGTGGGATCGAAGCCCACCTTCCGCACCATTCTCTTCTTTTGACTATCGAGATAGTCTTATCCGAGCTCTTGCAACGAGAAATCAGGAGTGATGGCCATGGGCTATAGAAATCTTGAATTCCCAGACGATTTCCTTTGGGGAAGTGCTGCTTCTGCTCATCAGACAGAAGGTGGTAACCATAACAGCTGGAGCGAATGGGAGAAAATTCCCGGGAAGATTAAGGACGGTTCAAACGCTGACATAGCATGTGATCACTACAACAGATACAAAGACGACTTTGACTTAGCAAAGGAACTGGGTCATCAGATTCACCGTTTTTCCATAGAATGGAGCCGAATTGAGCCAAACCAAGGAAGATGGAATGATAGCGAACTCGGGCATTACGAGTCCGTTATCAAAACCTTACTAGAACGAAATATCAAGCCAATGATGACCCTTCATCATTTTGCAAACCCAATTTGGTTTCGAGATATGGATGCATGGCTTAATCCCGAGAGTCCTGAATTGTTTGGCAAGTATGCGAGAAAAGCCGCCGAGGTTTTTTCCAAGTACAACCTCATATGGAACACCATTAACGAACCCATGGTAGTAGCAACACTTGGTCATCTATTCGGAGAGTTTCCCCCTGGTTACAAGGATTTCAACAAGACAATTACTGCGACAATGAATATGCTAAAGGCGCATGGCCAAGCGGCCATGAATATTCGGGAAGTATACGATGAAAAGGGATTGGAACAACCATTAATTGCCCCTGTTCTCAGCGTTAGTTACTTCATGCCAGCAAATGCGGATAACAAAGAAGATGTCGAACTTGCGAACTATTTAGATAATTTGTATAATCAAGAATGGATTCGGGGCGCAGTAACAGGAATTATCCCCGACCTAGATGGAAATGGCGAGCGGTATACTCCACTCGAGAACTCCGTGGATTTCATCGGGCTCAACTATTACAGCCGCCAAGTCGTATCGTCAGAATTAGATTATCTGGCGGGTGAGATGGCACCAAGAAACCCGAATCTTGAACGATGCGAAGGATTGGACTGGGAGGTATATCCCCAAGGATACTACCCAATCATCAAATCATACTGGGACAATTATAGAAAACCAATCTTCCTAACGGAGAATGGAATTGGTACCCTTGATGATATGCTAAAGCAGAGATACATTGTGAGTCATCTCCAACAAGTATATCGTGCCATAGAAGATAAAGTGGATATTCGTGGTTATCTTGTATGGAGTTTAACAGACAACTTTGAATGGACTCAAGGATACAGTAGCCATTTCGGACTAGTGGAGATTGACTATAAAACCCAAGAGCGACATTCTCGGAATAGTGCCTTCATGTATAGAGATATAATACGGAATAATGGCCTGACTGAGGAGCTACAACAGCGCATTTTGTCAAATTGGAGATGATTGAATCGTTATGCCTCTACAATCTCTCTTGTCTGCAATCGGTATTGTCTTTGTCACAGAGATTGCTGACAAAACCATGCTAACTACACTATGCTTGAGCGCTCAATATAGAAGACCTTTAGTTGTCTTACTTGCAACAATGCTAGCTCTATTATTGGCATCCATAATCGCAGTTGTTATTGGAACCCTTTTGGCATTATCACTTCCAGCTGACCTAATTCTTCTCATCTCAGCAGGACTGTTTCTTATAATGGGTATCCACTCCTTTGTAAAGAGTATTCCAGAGGAAGATGCCTGCAGACAACCAACAACCTTTCTTAGCATGATTTCTCTTGTCTTAGTTTCCGAACTCGGTGACAAAAGCCAACTTGCAATTTTAGCATTGGCAGCACAGTCTCAATTCCCATTATTCATACTTTTCGGATCAATTGCTGGCTTTTTCATAGTGAATCTCATTGGAGCCTTTGCAGGTGACAGAGCTGCAAACCGTTTACCAATACAACTTATCAACAAAGCAACCGGAGCAATATTCATCATTTTTGCAATTCTCATTATGCTGAATATTCTCTAAATGGTTAGAGTATTAGCATATCATGAATTTGGCGAAGACTTTATGACCGAGCCAGAGAGAAGAAGCCTTGCTTCCTTTAAGGTGAGATAGTCTTGGGATTAGAAATCTCTGGTTATAGCGGACTTGTTCTCGAAAAACTTGTATCAATAAATGCGAAAATCGGTGACCTCGTCATAATCAGGTATAATGGCAGTGAATATAGTGGGATTTTGATGCCACGTGCACAAATTGGTAGCGATTCAAATCATATCGTGATTAAGCTTTCAAGCGGCTACAATATTGGAATCAAACTATCATCCAGCTCAGAAGTTGCACTATTAAAACGTGGAAAACGGAAGAAGAAAACCGTTGCAGATAAACCTCCAGAAATCAATTCCAACCTCCCGAATGTATCAATTCTGAGCACTGGTGGGACAATTGCAAGCAAAGTTGACTATCAAACAGGTGCAGTAAATCCGGCACTGTCAGCCCAAGACTTTTATGATACCGTTCCGGAGCTAAGAGTACATGCCGATGTTAAGGCTAAAGTACTGATGAGTGCACTCTCAGAAAATATTCACCCTACGGATTGGACAAGAATAGCAAAAGCCGTTGCATCGGAAATACGAAAAGGAACTGATGGCATTGTTATTGCCCATGGTACCGACACCATGGCATTCACTTCTGCTGCCCTTTCTTTTGCATTACAGAACTTACCAGTTCCAGTTGCGTTAGTAGGCTCACAGAGGTCTTCCGATAGACCATCTTCCGATTCTGCCATGAATCTTATCCGAGCCACAGACTTGGTGGGAAGAATAGATGCAGCTGAAGTTATGGTTGTTATGCATGGAGAAACGGATGATAGCTTCGCCTATGCGCATCGTGGAACGCGAGTAAGAAAGAGTCACACCAGTAGAAGGGACGCTTTCCAATCACCAAACTTCTATCCACTCTTTAAAATCACTTCTTCAAACTTTGAGGAAATCTCTCTACCATTATTGCGTCGTGACTCGAAAAGAAAGTTAAAGATGAAGGCATCATTTGAAGATAGAGTAGGCATGATACGAACGCACCCAGGAATCAAAGCATCATTAATCGAATCGCTAATCGAATCTGATTACAAGGGCATAGTAATCGAGGGAAGTGGACTTGGACATGTTCCTCAAGTTCTTCAAAGTGCCATAAAGCGAGCAATCGATTCCGAAATTATTGTCGCAATGACCAGCCAGTGTATTTCTGGGCGGGTGGACATGAATGTCTACCGAACAGGTGTTGAGCTACTTGAGATGGGTGTATTGCCATGTGAAGATATGCTAACTGAAACTGCACTTGTCAAACTCATGTGGGCTCTTGCCAATTTTAAGAATATTCAGGACGTGCGAACAATGATGCTGACACCTCTCGTGGGAGAGATATCTATGCGTAGTGAAATGGCTCAGTATACTCGAATTGGACGTGAGAAAGAATGAGTGACGATACAAGATACAAGAAACTTGGCCTGAGAGTTGGTCTTGAGCTACACCAACAACTTGATACTTCAAGGAAACTCTATTGTCACTGTCCAACAACAATTCGAGATGATGACCCTCATGGTGGCTTTGTAAGAAGACTGAGACCAACGCAGAGCGAGATGGGTGAAATTGATCCGGCAGCCCTATTCGAATTTCAACAAAAGAAACAATTCTATTACGAGTATTACAATGATACGACGTGTCTTGTCGAGGCAGACGAAGAACCTCCACATGAATTATGCGATGAAGCCATCGACATTTGTCTTATCATGGCAGATTTTCTGAAATCAAGGCCTGTCGATGAAATCCATCCTATGAGGAAGATTGTAATTGACGGAAGCAATACCACAGGTTTCCAACGGACTTGCATTGTGGCCACAGGCGGAAGTCTTCAATTTGGCGAGAAATCAATCGGAATTCAGACAATTTGCCTTGAGGAAGATGCAGCTAGGAAAATCGCTGAAAAGGACAATATGCGTGTGTACAGACTTGACCGGCTCGGTATTCCGCTTATTGAAATAGCTACTGCACCAGATATACACACACCCTCCGAGACACAAGAAGTGGCTCTGAAAATCGGGCTTCTATTAAGATCGACAGGAAAAGTCAAACGCGGACTGGGCACAATTCGTCAAGATGTTAATGTATCTATTAGTGGGGGAGCAATTACTGAAATTAAGGGATTTCAACAGCTGGATATGCTATCTAATCTTGTTGAAATGGAAGCGCTTCGGCAAGAACGACTATTGGAGATACATCAACAACTTGTAGAACGAGGAATATCTCCCAATGACATCGAAGGGAAGATTCACGATGTGAGTGATGCATTCTCAGGCACCGAGGCGAGAATAATCAGAAAGGCACTAAATTCAGGTGGGGTTGTTCTGGCAGTCAATCTCCAAGGGTTTCATGGACTTCTGGGAAAAGAAATTCAGCCTAGCAGGAGACTTGGAACAGAGCTATCAGATTATGCGAAATTCTGGGGACAAGTAGGAGGGATCTTTCATACTGATGAACTCCCCAAATATGGAATATCAAACGAAGATGTATCTATGCTGCGTACAAAAGCGAATGCAGAAGACCTTGATGCCGTGGTCATGGTGGCAGCTCCAAAGGCTAATGCAGTTTCTGCATTGAATGCAGTAGTCGATAGGGCACGACAAGCTACAATTGGAATACCAACAGAAACGAGAACTCCGCTGCCTGATGCGACCACTATGTATGCTCGTCCTCGCCCTGGTGCCCAAAGAATGTATCCAGAAACAGATGTCAGACCTGTACAGATTTCACAGCAGCATTTGAAGAAAATTACGAGATCTATACCTGAAACCCTTGAAAAGAAAGGGAAACGATTCATCACTGAAATTGGTCTCAGTGAAGAGCTGGCTTCCCAGATGGTTAAGTCTACCAACTTGGAGCTCTTTGAGAGAATAATTGCAGATTCAGATGTCTCACCCACACTTGTTGCAGCTACTCTTGAGAACACCCTAGTAAGTCTACATAGGGTTGGTGTTCCCATAGAACAACTGCAAGATTCGCACATATTGTCCCTTTTCGAATATGTATCAAAAGATAAGATTTCAGCGGAAGCCATTCCACGTATTCTAACTCACTTGTCAATCAATCCAAGAAGCAATATTGAGGATGCTTTGAGTGCTACGAATCTTGAAATGATAACGGAAGATGAACTCAAGCAAATCATTCGAAACATTGTTGCGAGTCGAACTGACTTTGTCTGGGAGCGAAAAGAAACCGCTGTGGGGGGTCTCATGGGCCTGGCCATGAAAGAACTCAGAGGAAAAGCCGATGGAAAGACTGTCAGACGTCTTATCATCCAAGAAATCAAAAGAATTCTTGCAGAAAAACGACAGTCTTGAAATGATAAGAATAACTTTAATAGTAGAGCCCAGAGTGCTGCTCGAACAGACCAAAGGATTCAATGAGATTCTTTTGTCTGATACGAGCCGCAGTGGCCTAGCCTGGCAGGGCGCGAGACTCATAATCTGACTGGAGTTCCCGGTCAAAAATACGGGGTCAGTTCTCAGCCCAAGCTTTGTTGAGGCATCTCGAAGTCGTGGGCTCGAAACTCCGTTACGTTACGTGATGGGGCGAACATCCCACCTGCGGCACCACTCCTTACTCCTTTTTTCCTAAGTTCTGTTGTATCTAAAATCAAGATTCTTCTCTTCTAATCTAGAAAGCTGGGAAGCAATACTCAAAGTTGTTACAGCTAGAAGTTTCATTACGGGATTATTAGGAAAAATACAGACAAAGAACCATGACAGCTGAGAAATGGAAGATACTAGGAGGGAGGGTCTTCAAGCTAGTTGATATTTTCGAAGACCCAATCGAAGCAATTGAGCTAGCAAAAGAGATCAAACAAGAAAAACAAGTGTTCCTTCACCGTACTGACAATGGTGTCTGGGCTGTCTATTGGAGAAACAAGGAAGAAATTCCTAGGTGTCCTTCTAAGCTCTATAGCGTAGCACAAGAGAATTCAAGTAGGAGTATAATAGATACATCATCAAACCAAGACATATGACAATAGACTCGAATCTCACAGTACTCAATCTTGACGAAAGACGAATTGCAATCGAGTCATTTGGAAAAATGATCACAGAGGGTTTGACTTCTCACTTCGAGAGTCTATTGAGAAAATATAGTATGTTTGGCACTATTGACATAACAGAATGGACAATTCCCGCAATCCGCACCCTGCTTCTAGTATGCAGAGGTAAGGAACAAACAATTCACCTGAAATACAAGGATCGATATATAGCAACAGCAAATTATCCCAGAGGAAATATCTCCAATCAGTTTGTTGAAATGATAATGGGTGGAAATCACTGAAAAAGGCATCCTCTGATACATGGCAAGATAACAAGTTCTTTATCCAAGATATTCTCCTGCACTGCACAGGTGAGATAGCTTGTCTCTGCCATTCAAAACTATCGATGATGTAGAAATCGCTGGAAAACGGATACTGCTTCGTGTTGATATGAATTGCTCAGTTGACCCCGAAACCAAGATAATACTTGACGATTCAAGAATAGTTGCTCTTCTACCTACCCTTAGAGAGCTATCATCCGCTAAAGTCGTGTTGATGGCTCATCAAGGCCGCCCTGGGAGTGATGACTTCATTTCCCTACAGCAACATACACAGATCTTGAAGAACTATGGGATAAATGCCTCCTTTGTTGATGACATCTTCGGAGATAAGGCCAAGAACGCGATTCGAAATGTGCAAGTCGGAGAGGTACTCGTTCTTCAAAACGTAAGATGTTTCGATGGAGAACTCAAGACAGGCCCTGCAAAAGAGGTTGCTAAGGAATCCATTGTACAAGAGCTTTATCCATTATTCGACCTATTCATTAATGATGCATTCGGAGCAGCACACCGGTCTCAACCTTCTTTGGTTGGATTCACAGCTGTTCTCCCCTCGGTAGCAGGCAGACTTGTCGAAAAGGAGATTCGCACACTCACGGATGCTACAGCCACGGATCGGCATCCTTGGACATTGGTTCTTGGCGGCAGCAAGATAGAAGACAAGATTAAAACACTGGAGAAACTTCTTGCAGTAGGTCGAATAGACAATGCCCTGCTAGGCGGCTTAGTGGGTACGCTGTTTCTCATAACCAAAGGCAAGATTTCTGAGAGCTATTCTGCTTCCATAAAGGGTTTTGACGATATAGCGGCAAGGGCAAAGAAAATCTTAGGATCATATTCTGATATTATTCAACTTCCCATAGATGCTGCAGTTGAAAAAAAGGGTCAAAGAATTGAATGCGATTTCGACAAAATGAATGACGCTCCGTTCTTTGACATTGGCCCAAAGACTGTTGCGAGCTTTGCCGACACAATCACCAAGTCAGCTGTTGTGTTTGCAAATGGTCCGATGGGCTTCTTTGAAAAAGAAGCTTTCGCGATTGGAACGTCAGAAATTCTTGATGCAATTGCTGCGTGTCAAGGAATCACTGTTGTTGGTGGCGGTCATATGGGTGCCATGGCCAAAGCAAAGAAGATAGAAGACAAAATCACTCACATCAGCACCGGGGGCGGAGCAACTATCAACTTTCTCACAGGCAAGAAGCTCGATCTTATCGTTGCTCTTGAAGAAGCAGCAAGACGGATGTGAACGAATGAATGCGATTGCCTATTGAACCTGTCCTAGTTGTTGTTCTATCCTATATTTAATACTGAATGTAATTTCTCTCATGGCAATGTGGTAGGACAAAAGAAGAGCAAAGAGAGATGAGTGGTGTGTTGCTGAGGCAACTCAGCTCTTTTTCATTCTTGTTGGTGAAGACCTTGGACTTGTTCTTGCAATGTACAAGTTCAGACACAAGACCCAGAAGCGGACCTAAAGCCCAATACAAACTGATTAGTGCTTTGGCATCGAATGGATGATAGAGAAATGGAGCCCCAGGCGAGATTTGAACTCGCGATCTCCTGATTTCTTAGTCGGCAGAAGCACTTACGACATACAAGTCAGGCGCAGTGTCGACCTGCAATATTTGTCATCCCAAACACAGGGGCAGAATATCACAGTAGGCCGCTTTGCTACTGGGGCATTATTCACTGCCCATTCTTCAACTCATTATAGAGTTTTCGCAGTATGACAGAACTCATGACAACCAGTTCTATTTACTCAACGAACTACTTGGGATAGGAGAGCTAGTTCAATCTCAATATCATACCAGCTATAGATGTCTGTAATGAAATGTGAACCATACTTACCATATGTAAAGTATCCCTCAATTAAACATCCATTTTCAAGAGATACAATCGCCTGTACCCAGTATTCTATCTCCACACCTCCATAAACATCTACAATTTGAAAATGGCTATCAAATAGCTTTGCATATTGATCATTCCCTAAGCAGATAACATCAATCAGAGGGTCTTGATATAACTCGTCTAAGAATGACCATCCACCAATTGGCAGCAACCCAGTAGAAATGAGAAGATTCAATCATCTCTTACTTTCTATTGAAATCTCGGTACCAATCACAAAACCACAGTCCACCTTGTCGGTACGAACGAATTCTCCAAAGGAACTCCTGTTTATTTCCTCTGGAACTCTTGGCAAATTGAGAATACGAGCTACAATTACTGAGTTGTTTATGGCTGCAATTAACAGTGGACTTTCGTAGTAAATCAGTGTTTCATTGACGGAGTCATACTCATAGATGATATCAACTCTACGGATAATTACCGAATAGGCAAATTTGTCGTTGATAGATACTGCCCATTGAAAGTCAAATCTCTGATTCAGTCTGGGCTGGACAAAAAAGAACACATCTACTGAAGCTACGAGTAGCAACCCAATGACGAATATGCTTCTGACCACTGATGAACGTTTCATCACTTTATCCAATAATACATAAATGTCATTTCTACCTATCTAACCTTAGTACAGTCGATTATCTCTAACTTCCCATTGACCCACCTTTGGGAATTCGCTTGTAATATCGCTTCAAGAAAACTGATGTGTAACATCTTGGAGCATCATTTGTCGTGGTAGATATTATCAATAATAATTGCATAGGCCAAAAGCATCAGTCTGTCAACGTCCGTGTCTTCTATATGTATGGCATAACGGTCCTTGAAATTAAAACTAAGCGCAAACACGTCACGCCACCTATCTGCCTTTTTTATCACAGCATACTTCTTTTTCCTATCAACAGCATCAATTATCTCGAAGTTCCATTTTGTCACTCCACCTTGTGCCTTGTATACATGAACATCATTATGATCATAGAAGTCAACAGAGTCTCTGAGGGCGACTAGCGGTCTCTTAGCTCTACCAATCAGCTCATCATTTGGATTCTTGACGTCATAAATTGGACGGGCGCTAATCAATTTCTTATTGATTGTACAGAGGAGAGTTTCATCTGGGTCATACAACTGAATCTCAGCTCGCATTGAAAGGAGTCTTCTTTTCATGGAGCCAACTTTGTTACAGTGTTGGTCGTAGATTTCTCCACCACCAAACTTCCAAGTTTTTTCGTGCAACACATAAAAACTAATTGTCGGATCGAGCAGACTCATTGAATTCATTTTCTGTTGTCCATTATTCATGCTGTCATTTAAGCTAATGTCAGTTAGACTGACAACTGTTTAGGAATGTAAAATATAGCCAAAAATAGGAAACTTGTCACTTTAATGAACACTGTTTCTTATCTATCACGAACATGTTTATCAGGTCAGATTCCACAACAATTCTTGGCCAGTAGAGCCACATCTTGTGAAGCCTAGTGACACGTACGTGATACAAACCAAAAAAGCCTCACAAGAAAGCTAAAATACAGCACACGTGATGCGAACATTAGCCGACATGCTATAAGGTGATACCAGTTGCAATTCGCCCAACCTGAATATATGGATACATTCTTCCAATACATATTCGGTTTCTTCGACCGTTTATTCTCAACTCCTCTACAGCCCTGGATACCTTGGGGGCCTGGAGACTGGTACTTTACAATTTCGACAATATTCTTTGTCGTAGTTATTCTATTCCTAGTTCGCAAGGTTCGAATGGGTGGAACTGGTTCCATGAGTGCGGGCGTCAGGAGGATAATCGCATCTACTGGTGATGTTTCAACGGGTATGTCTGGTGTGAAGAAAGTCAAGTTCCTTCAGACACCGGGCGATGCAATGGTTTTCCTAAAAATAGAGGAGAACGCCATTCAACAGGCTCTTTCTGCAATAAATTACTACGCAGACCAAGGCGAGATAAATGAGAGTGTCAAACTCAAACTCGAAACTCTCTATCAACAGAGACTTGAATCTGTACGCCGATCAATAGCTGCAGATGAGCAGTTAAAGGAAGCCTTTGAAACTTCTACTGCAGCTGACAGCGCTCGAGAAGCATACCTCCGAAAGCTTGCAGCAATGACAGGAACTACAGTTGAGGACGAAAGTGAAGTTGGTCCTCCTAGCGTAGGGCCACCTAGCGTAACAGAAACTATCCCGGCGACACGTCCTGCAGTTGAAGATGCCCCAGCGGGTGGTCCTCCGGGTGGGGCTATTCCTTCAGCCGGTCCTCCGGGCGGCGAAGCGCCTACAGGTGGTCCCCCAGGTGGCGGCGCTCCAATAGGTGGTCCTCCAGCGGGTGGTCCTCCAAGCGGCGGTGCTCCAATAGGTGGTCCTCCGGGCGGCGAAGCGCCTACAGGTGGTCCCCCAGGTGGCGGCGCTCCAATAGGTGGTCCTCCGGGCGGCGAAGCGCCTACAGGTGGTGTTCTTGAGGGGGTTCCAACAGCAGTAGGCGGAAAGAGCACACTGCAATCAGAGATGCTCAGAGAGATGGAACGGCTCAAAGAGCTCATGGGTGGATAGGTAGTACCTCAGATGCATCTAGACAACTTGGAAGCCTTTTTTTGGAGGCATAATGACCATACCACATCATATGGGGTTTCCTGATGTCAACAGTCAAGCTAAACGCCGCAAAAAGCGCTGCAAAATTGGTCCCCACAACAGGTGCTCTTGGTCTGGGGAGCGGATCCACTGTCACATTCTTTGCTAAAGAGCTAGGAAAAATAGTTTCAACAAGAAACGCGGACATTCGAGTCGTACCCAGCTCCTATCAAGCATACCAGCTTGCTATCGAACATAGGATACCGCTGACTAATCTTGACATAGATCCAATTCTTGAGCTGACAGTAGATGGCGCCGACGAAGTGGACAAGGACCTGAACCTTACAAAGGGTGGCGGTGGAGCACTACTTCAAGAGAAGGTTGTCGCATCTGCTTCGAAAAAGGTAGTAATCATTGTGGATGAGTCAAAGCTGGTTGATAGGCTTGCGACTCGTTTTGAAATACCAGTAGAGGTACTTCCTTTCTCTCTCGGAGTAGTAAAACGAAAAATAGCTGAAATGGGGATATTGCCCAAAATACGAGAGGCTCAAAAGAAGATGGGCCCCGTTGTCACAGATAATGGAAACTTCATCCTAGACCTTAAGTTTCCAGAACCTATCACTAATCCTGCAAAGGTTGCTATTGACTTAAAGATGATACCAGGCGTTGTTGAAACCGGTCTATTCATAGGAATGACCGATGAGGTACACGTAGGAACTGAGAAAGGTTCTTACATACTCAAGAAGTAACTTTGTCGTTCTCGAACATATTCCGGAGTTTCGGATATCGTTTCGGTTTTGATAGTACATCAGTAGAGTTGACAAATTGATCCACCCCCCCGAGAAACTTTGGAAGTGACAGGACTTTTTCATCTTGAATTGTTTCATAGATTGCATCCGCAAACTTGTCTGCTTGAATAATTAAGAAGGGTCGATTGTGAAAATTGGACACCTTGGTTTCCATAGGCTTTGTGATACCAAGGTCATTGTGCATCCCAACAACCACTTCGTATGCTTCTGTCAGTCGTTTCTCTCGTTCTCTCCATGAAGTTGCTTCAAACACACGTTCAAGGATTGGTGTCAAAACACCTGCAATCCTAAGCTGCGAAAAAGCTGTTCCAAACCATTTGATATATGGTGCATACTGCTTCTCCATCAAGAAACAAAGCTTCATGATGTCGTATACCAGTCTAGAACCAACAACACGAGAGCCTAACTCATCTCCTACCTGCCCGCACCGTCCCATGAAGGCTTCTTCTTGAGCAATCCGCCGCCATTGAGTTGACAAGAGATACAGCCACACGTCATTAGGATAGTATGACAGTTTCCCAAGAATAGATTGCAATTTTTCGAGTCCATCATGGAAAATTCGGCCACTTACAATGCTTTGTAATCGTTGTTCAGGAAGCACAACCCAATCTATTGGATTCATCTTCTCAAGTGGATTTACAGTAAGATATCTCTCAAAGAAATCCCTGATTGTAACTATCTCGGCTCTATGATTGAGCGGTCTATCATCAGAGAGCTGCATAACAATAGTACCATCATCATGGTAGCCAAAGTTTATCGGGAAACCACGAATCTCAGTGGGTAAGTTGTGACCGAGAAAACTGTCTAGAGATTCGTGGTATTTATCATAGTTCTTCTCCCCAAGAAAAATCAATACCTTTGGTCCCCAATCGTGATCCATAGACTGCTCTGTGTCAAAACCTAGTACATCCGACCCAGAACCCAAATGACCTGCTGAGTATACAAGATTCGGAAACTCTGACTCTAGGAGCGGTTTAACAGCTTCCTCGTAGAAAACATGGCTAAGGTCTAGTCCTTTCATAAACCGGTCAGCTGAAGGATATTCTGGACTCATACTTGATTCCCCACAGAAGGAGAGTGGCGGGCCCGCCCGGATTCGAACCGGGGATTACTAACTTAGGAGGCTAGTGCCCTATCCAGGCTAGGCCACGGGCCCTTGAAATTAACCAAGCTATTATTTTGTTGTTAAAGCTTTTGTCATTCTGCAATCTTTGCAGTAATCCTTGCACCTTCTTCGAGAGCATCTACAAGAGAGCTTCCTTGACGTGTCTTTATCCGAATAGAACTCTCTCCGTTTCGGCCAATCACAGTAGTGAGAAGATACATATCATCTGCAAATATTTCTACTCGTTGCTTTGCATACTTCCGACCTGCATATAGTGTGACTTTCTTCTTACTGTAACTGACCGACACTGGAACTGATTCCCCAGGTTTACCACGTCTTTCTTGTTCTCTTCTGAATGAAACGGCACCAGTTCCCCGGACCGGAACTACAACTTTTTCGCCGCCAAATGAGAACATCTCGAACTCCAATGCACCTCTCTCAAAATCTCTTACTTCCACTACTGGTCGTGCCAAGTCTCGCTGCGTACCACCAAAACCTGTTGGCAGTCTCACCTTTAGTGAGAGTGAAGAAACCTTTGCCACTCTTCCATCTTCAATATGAACCACTGTGTCAACAGTGCTAGGAATTTGCCCAAGCTCAACTCGTCCTCCAAGGATGAGTCTTTGAAGCGCATCAATTGCTGAGCCCGCATGTACGACTCCTACCATGCCTACCCCTGCTGATCTAAGGTCTGAATAGGCTTGGAAGTCTGCATTTTTTCTCAGCTCATCATAAACAACATAGTCCGGACGAACAAGAAGTAAAACATCCGCAGCTTTTTCCATACTATTATCAAGAGGTGCATACTGCACAATACTTTCCTCGACTTGAAGGTCACGAGGCTGTTCCAAGGTCTTCACTACATTGCCTTTCCTACTATAAAACTCGGCAAGCGCAGCAGCAAAGGTACTCTTACCAGAGCCAGGCGAACCTGAGATTAGTATTCCTTCTGCTCTACTCTCAAGTCTATTCATCAGTTTCTCGCCAAGCCCGTAGTCCTCAAGATTTAGCTTGACAATTGGCCGAATAGCTGAAATCTCCATCTTGTCCGCAAAGGGGCGCATTGCAATTGCAATTCTTAGGTTCCGAAGCTGAACCACAGAAGCGCCATCCTCCTCAATCTCAATGAAAGACTCTGAGTCATATCGTGCCGTTTCAAGAATTGCTTCAGCAATTGCATTAAGTTCCTCATAGGTGAGAATTCTATCTGATAAATCAACAAGTTCCCAGTTGCCAGGTTGTCCTCTCTTTGCCCTTGGTGGATTTTTCTCAATCAGATGAACACTCATCGTATGTTCGTCGAAGAAGGCCTCTAGTTTGGAAATATACTCGCTGTACCCCTCATATATTCCATCATCATTTTTCCGCATTTGTTTCAACTCCAATCTTGGGCAATGTAGCTTGTGATACCTTGTAGTAATTGACCTCGCCATTCTGGTCGACAAGGGCAAAAACCAATTTCTTTCTTGACGCCAAGGCTGTTTCAGTAATCAAGTCCAAATCGGTAAGGGATATTGCTTCATCTTCTTTTAGAACATATATCAACTGGTTGGCACTGGCAGCTCCGGGGCGTTCCCCACGTGCATATACGCGGAATCCAATCACATCCCCGAATCCTTGTCGGACGGCATACCCACGACTTCTCAGGTCTCTGAAAACCAAGTAGTTCACCCAAAGTCTTGGATTCAAATCTTGAAGTTGATTCACAATATCCTTTGCAGTCACTGATTCTCCTGATTTTGATGTCACAACAACTCGTTTTCTTTCGATAAGATGAAGAAGTTCTACGGGTTCCAGTTCCAATCTGCCATCTTTAAGACGAGTACCATAGAAGCCCTGTTGCGAAATCCTATCAGCATCATCGCTAATCACATACCCTTTCCCATTTTCGAAGACCGTAGTTGCAGGCTCTTCTTCTAGTTCAATTTCCTCTATGAAATCGTCTTCAGAATCTTCCAAATCGACCGGCTCAAAACCAGTGCCATTTTTGTCCGACAACTTCTTTCTCCTGCTTCATGTAGTCAATTCGCTATTGTGAAAAATCCTTCGACAGAACCAATGGCAAGAACTATACGCGACATAGGAGTTGCAGACCTGTGAACGAACAAAGACTCAAAGAAGAACTAAGGCTTTTCATCTCAGGCGCAAAGAGAATAGCCATTCTTGGGATTGGGAATGACTTGCGAACAGATGATGGCCTTGGGCCATACGTAATCAATTCGCTCAAAACAAATCACCAAGATATTCTGATAGAGAATGTAGGTTCGGTACCTGAGGGTTTTGCGCGACCCTTAGCCGAATTTGGTGCTGAAAGGATAATAATGATTGATGCTGCTGATATGCGAAAACCACCTGGCCATGTCGAGCTGGTGACAAAGAATCGAATTGGCGGAATTGCACTAAGCACACATAGCATGCCTCTTTCTATGCTCATGTACTATCTTGAACAACAGACCAAAGGTGTTACAATCCTTTTGGGAGTCCAACCAGCGAGTATTTTGTTCGGAGAAGGCCTGACCCCCGAGATTCAAAAGGTAGCTAAGAAGATTATTAGCACCCTAGACTCTTTGCTTGTTGACCACTTGGGAGGAAAATAGAATGTTCAGGACCATTGAATGGCTCGATGATAACACTGTACGATTCGTGGATCAGACAAAACTTCCTCTTGTGACGGAACACATCACAACATCTAGTTACGAACGGATTGCTGAAGCAATTAGAATCATGGAGGTTCGTGGAGCCCCTGCAATTGGTGCAGCTGCAGGCATGGGAATGGCGCTAGCTGCACTTGAGAATGAGGCACATGCAAAGAACCAGCTAGTCGAGTTTCTTGAACAGGCTGCAATCACATTGAATACTAGACCTACTGCTGTAAACCTCACATGGGCAACAAAACGTATGCTTGATGTTGCAAAGGAAACCGAAGGCAATGCAGATCAGGTTACTCAAAGGCTGATTGAAGAGGCAAAAGAGATTGCTGAAGAAGATGTGCGAATGTGCAGAGCAATTGGAGAAAATGCTCTTTCTTTGATAAAGCCCGGTTTCGCAATTCAGACAATATGTAATGCAGGTTCTTTGGCTACTGTTCACCTAGGCACAGTAGGAGCCGTGATTCGTATAGCTCATCAGGAATATGGTGGAAGTATCAAGGTCTATGCCGCTGAAACTAGACCTCGCCAGCAGGGCGCTCGGCTAACGGTCTTTGAGTTCATGGCCGATAATATAGATACTACGCTAATCACAGATGGAATGATAGGAACGGTGTTCAAAGAGGGACGTGTTGACTGCTGTGTGGTCGGCTCTGACAGAATCTTCCGAACTGGACACATAACCAACAAGATTGGAACCTATACGATGGCAATAGCTGCAAGATATCACAACATTCCATTCTATGCTGCAGCTCCTATATCAACAATTGATTGGGAAACTAATCCTAAAGATGTAGTGATTGAGGAACGAAATCCAGATGAGATTCGAATGATTAATGGCGAGTATATCACAGTCCCTGATGCAAAGGTCTACAACCCCGCTTTTGACACAACTCCACCAGAGCTCATCACAGCAATAATCACTGATCGAGGTATTGTTGAACACCCAAATGAAGAAAAAATGCTGAAGCTGAAAGACCAATAAAAGTTGTTGAGTTGATTCTGTGAGTACAATTCGGCTTGAATTTGTAACAACTCAGGGCAAATCTGGCAGTTTCGAAATCGATTCAGAGGAAACTGTGGCTGATTTCAAAGAAAACGACATCAGGACAATCGATCTAGCTCCTTTGAACACGTGTTCCAAACTCGAAAGTCTCTCCTTGGCACGTAACAGTATCTCAACTCTAAGTTTCAATCCACTTGCAGGACTCACTTCTCTGAAATGGCTAGATCTTAGTCACAATCAACTTGAAAGCATAGATTTGGCCCAGTTAGAACCCTACATGGCCTTGGAACGGTTATCGCTCTCATACAATCCTCTAAAACGGGTAGATTTGTCACCGATAAGTCACTGCACACAGCTTCAAACGTTAAGACTAACTAGCACACAGCTTCAAACTCTTGATCTGAATCCACTAAGGAGCTGTTCCTATCTTGAACAGCTATCTATAGCCTTCAATGAATTGGAAGAAATAGACCTAAGACCCCTAGCAGACTCTAATCGACTCCAGATTCTATCTATGAATCGAAATCTGTTGAAAGAAGTTGACCTCTTCCCTCTTGGAAAATGTTCTGCCCTGAGGACGCTCAATCTTGGTGACAACCAGCTTACGCACATAGAGCTGGAACCACTCCGTACCTGTACGAATCTCCTTTCTCTTATCCTGAACAAAAACAAATTAAAATCCATCAATCTGGAACCAATTGGCTCACATAGAAGTCTAAAGGGACTCGACTTGAGCATGAATCAGCTAAAAACGATCAATCTTGTACATCTGCAATATTGCAGCGAGATGCAAGAAATCAAGCTTTATGACAATCCTCTTGAACACATTATCAAACCAGATTCTCAACGCTCTAGGTCACTTTTAGAAGATCTCTCAAGATCCAAATAGCATCATCATGGAAGGCCTTAAGAACAGATTAACATCCGAATTCTTGGGGCGCGTAGTCTAGCATGGATAAGGCGCCAGCCTTCGAAGTTGGAGGCCCCAGGTTCGAATCCTGGCGCGCCCGCCATATCTGTTTCTTCTATTCCAAACAATCAAATGGACCGGAATCTAGTATCTAGTGATGTGACCATGCGAAGAATACACATTGCTTGAGAATATGCTTGTTCTTATCATTCCGTATATATTTTCATGTTAGTCGTCTATTTCTTGGTAAAACCATTTCTCAAACGAAAAATAACAGAGAAGATCGCTAATTCTGATTCCACTAGCAAAGAAGAAAACGACGAATAATGGTAAACCGCTTCTCATTTTGGTATCAAACAAGGCATTCTGAAATCAAATTGATGAATCCAGTACCTTCTCCCTATTTTGGATATCAATCAGCACAAATCAAACACAATCCAAGTAGGAATACGAATTCCAGTGGAATAGAGATGTATAGAAATCCAACAGAAGCAATTACCCATATTAGTTCTCCAAATGCATCTTCAGGGTAAAAAACATTGACTGTGTAATCAAATAGCCAACCGGTAGCGATGACCCAAGATACGAAGCCGATAACCATTAACAAAAGTCTAACATGATACTGCTTCACAAAATTGCACGCAGTTCCATATCATAGTCCTAGTTGACTTTAGACTTTTCATTTTCACAATCTCATTTCTTTCCTAGTTTCTTACTCCATACTTCTATGAAATACTTGAGTGACCTGTCATAGGTTTTCTCCGCATCTTCTGGAAATAGACAACCGGGCAATTCCTTATGCTTCCAATGATAGTGAATACAGTCACAACAATAGCCTTGTCTGGAACATCCTGGATATGTACAGCCACATCGGTCCTTATTTCTTTGAACATTACAAATTCGGCCTGTCATCGCAATCTCAAGATGTGTTTCAAGTATTACGATAAAACCTGTTTGGTCTGGTCGATAGCCTAATAGACCCCGAAGGGCAATCAGCAAACATCATGAATCTCCTAAATGGATTCAGTATTGACCTAACTGGTATTGATAGTAAGAAGCTAAAGGATTCTCGTTTTGCCACATTTCAATCATTAATGAGAAACGCCTGCGGCCTGGACGTCGAAATAGAATCCATTGTTCGGTTGAGGAGCAAGAAAAACCTCGTACTTCACATCATCTATACTTCTGCAACAAAACCCGAAACATCCAGTTTAATAGCAAAGCTATTCGTTGCAGATACTTTTCAGAACGAGCTTGATCGCCTATCCTCAAGCATAGAGAACCGTCTCACAGTACCGAAAGTAATCGCAGCTCAAGGCGGAGTAATCCTAATGGAATTCATCCAAGGAGAACCCCTGGTCGATAGAATAAACCGGACCTTTGAACCTACAATCGTAGAAACACTAGCCGAATGGTATTATAATTATCATCAAATACATAATCACATCAAGGGTGACCCTCGTCTCAGGAATTTCATATGGAATGATGGAATGATTTTTGGTCTTGACTTTGAGGAGTCAAGAGAAGAGCACTGGATACTTGACATCGCAGGGGTTGCAGCAAGCATACTTGATACGGATCCAATATTTGATGCCAAGAAACGTGCTTTAGCCTGGATTCTCTTGGACCATTATCTCGGTCTTAGACACATGGAACGGACGTCCAAGGTAGAAAAACTGTTTCTTGAAACAATGGTCGATACGCTTGCCCAGACTGCTGAATGGAGAAACGACGATAGAATAATGCAAGTCTCGAATCAAATCAGGCAAGAGGGTCTTGATGTCTGATTGGAGCAGAAAACAAAGCCTTCATATTTACGAATGGAACGCATCAACACAACGCAAATTCGGAGAGCATTCATAGAACATGCAGCAAAGACGGATAGCTATCGGAGTGGCAGTTCTCCTAGTTACTGGATTTGCTGTTCTTGGCATCTCTTACTTCTATCTGGGTTCGGAGAGAGATTCCATTCTAAACTTCTATGTCTTTGGTGATTCTCAAGGTTATCAGGATGGAATTCATCAAATTGCAGCCATTTCTGCAATCTATAATCCCGATTTTGTCTTCCACTGCGGAGATCTCACCCCCTTTGGCCAAGAAAGCCAATATAATGCAGTTATTGACGCACTTGCAGAATTCACCATACCAGTATACACTACTCCAGGGAATCACGATGTCCGACTGGACGGCGGTACAAGATACCTTGAACACTTCGGACCAGCACTATATTCCTTTGACCTTGGATCAGCTCACTTTGCAGTATTCAACAGCACAACAGGAGATATTCCCGAAGCTGACATTTCTTGGCTTTCGTCAGATTTGGAAGCCTCAGATGCAGAGTTCAAGTTTGTATTTTCCCACATTCCACCCTTTGACCCTCGACCAGAGCAAGATCATACGTTTTCCAACTTAACGACAGCATCAAGGTTGATGACCATATTTCAGGAAACGAATGTGACCACAGTCTTTTCAGGACATGTTCATATCTTTAACGAGAGCGTTGTTCAAGGTGTCCGTTATGTAATAACAGGCGGGGCAGGTGCAAGCCTCTATGCGAGCCCAGAAAATGGCGGCTATTACCACTTCGTAAATGTGACCTTGACAGAGTCCGAATTGCTTATCGAACCTGTGCTGTTAGATGCTCCTTCTCTCCAGCGCAATATGGTTGAAATCAGAAACCAAGACGAGAGCTTAACGCTCACGTTAGATGATCTATTAGTGCTTTCAGACTTGGAAGGCTTCTCATCCTTCCAAAATCAATTCGACAATTGGCGAGGGCAAGGAACATACCGTGGAGTTCTGATTGCAGACCTTCTCAAGTTCGTGGGTGGAATGCAGGAAACTGATATACTACGAGTCACCGCAAATGATGGATATCAATACGAATTCTGCTATTCTAATGTCTATCCAAACAGCTCATGGCATGACATTCAGGGTGATATGATACTTGCATATTCCTTCAACGAGACACTTGTTCCCGATTGGACTGACGGAATGCGATTGGTAATGCTTGTCCCAGACGGAGGCTATAGCAATGAAGACCTGCGGCTCACATCTGCCCCTGGAATGGGCTATTACATCTATGAATCTGCAGGCGCAAGCTGGGTTCGTTATGTTTCAAATATCGAGGTGATTCAGCAGTGAATGCATCAAATAACACTGCAATCACAACCCGCGATATTGTCACAATCGCAATGCTGAGTTCTTTGGGCGGCGCACTTAGCACATTCGTAGGCTACCTTGGCAATCTCATCAACTTGTCCTTGGGAATCCCCTTTGGAGCCGGTCAATTCATGGCTGGTCTTCACGTGTTTTGGATTGTACTTATGAGAGTCCTAGTTCCGAAGACCGGTGTTGGATTAGCAGGTGGTGCACTGAAGGGTCTTGTGGAGCTATTTACTGGGAGCACTCACGGAATTGTCATAGTACTGGTTTCACTTATTCAAGGACTAATCATTGATGTGGGGGCTTCAAGTTTTAGGGAGTTGAATGGAGTCTCAGTTTCATCTCAAATCGTATGGTGGGTGACTGCAGGGTTCTCTTCTGCCTCAAATGTCCTAGTATTTCAAGCCCTTTACTTCACCGGCGCTCCAATAGTGTACATAGCCGTCATGACAATCTTGGCTTTTTGCTCAGGAGTAATATTTGCAGGCTACTTTGCTTGGGAAACATTGGAATTTCTGAACGAAATCGAAATAATTCCAGCTAATATCAGTAGCAGAGAACCTTCTGCAACGCCTAGAAGAAAGTTGATAGTGCGAAACTTTCCAGCGGTAGCATTTCTTACATTTATCATTGTAGGCTCTGTCTACTTCACAGTATTCGTTGCAGTAATGCAGACTGACCCATATTCTTGCGAAGTCACTGGACTTGTTGAGAACCCCTATACCTATCATCAATCAAACTTTGTGGGACAGGAAGTGACAATAGAAGCAGAACTCATTGGCGCATATACCCATCTCGACCCAGCTAATTACACAGGAATCCTTCTAGGTACAATCCTGAATTATGCCAATCCAAATTCAGGAGCCACAACGCTCAGGGTGAGTGCCCGGGATGGCTACACCGTCTTGTTTGACTTTGACTCAGTGGTGTGTGATAATAGAATGCTTCTGACCGAGAGCGAAGATGGGCTCTGGCTAATTGCAGGTGACTATGATGGAGCATTATGGGTGAGATGGGTTACCGTTCTAGAAGTATTCTAGGTGTGATAGATGTTAGAAGCTCGTGACTTAGTATTCTCATACGAAGGTACTCAGCCTATCCTTGAAAAAGTCACCATGCAGCTTCATCCTAGAGAAATTGTGCTCCTAACTGGCCCCACTGGGTCTGGCAAATCAACACTAGCCAAATGTTTGTCAGGTTTCATACCCCGTATGATTAAAGGGGATTATTCTGGGTCTGTTTTCATCGAGAACAAAGATGTTTCAGATCTTCTGCTATCCGAATACGCAGAGAAGGTTGCATTGGTACAACAGGATCCCGATGGGCAAATCTGTACTCTAAATGTAGGTGATGAAGTAGCATTTGGTCCCGAGAACTACTGCAAAGATACCAAAGAGATAGAGCGACTTGTAGAATCTTCTTTGTCATCAGTCAGTTCTTGGCATTTACGAAACCGTTCCACGCATAAGCTATCCGGTGGCGAAAAGCAGAGAATTATCATTGCTGCCATGCTCGCATCTGAGCCAGACTATTTGATTCTTGATGAATCTTCGTCAAGTCTGGATCCCAAAGGCACTCTTGAGCTTAGAGATGTTCTTGTTGCTATGAAAGAGAACAACTTGGGAATTCTTTGCATAGAACACCAACTGTCTGCATTCTTGCCAATAGCTGACCGGATTTTGCAGATTTCTGAAGGAAAAGTAATTGAAACTCCCCAAAACAAGACATTTTCTGCAGATATTCCACAGAAATCTTCGGGTATGATCAGGATCGAAAACCCAGAGGAAGTTATTCGAATAGAGAACACAACCTTCTCCTATGGAAAACAAATAGCTGTGAATCAGGTTTCACTGATCCTTAATCGAGGAGATTTCGTCGCTCTTATGGGCGATAACGGATCCGGAAAGACTACTCTATTATCCATGATAGCTGGTCTGCTTGAGCCAAGCATCGGAAAAGTTTTTCTGAACAGAAAATCCATATCATCATTTGCAAAAAGAGAGATCGCAAAGAGGATCGGAGTTGTTTTTCAGAATCCTAATCACCAAATTTTCGAGAGAACTGTATGGAAGGAACAAGTCCTTGGTTTGGAAGTTCTTGAATATGATATGGAAGAAAATCTGGATAATGCCAAGAACGTTCTCGATGCAATGGGACTTTCTCCTTATAGTGAAAGAAATCCTTTCTCACTGAGTCATGGTCAGAAACGACGCTTGAATGTTTCTTCTGTAACTCTCCATGAACCAGAAGTATACCTCTTCGATGAACCTTTCATTGGGCAAGATGCTGATGGGAGGAGAATTATCGCAGAAAAGATGACCCGCCGGGTTGAAACAGGGGGCATCTGTGTAGTTGTGACTCATGATCCCACCTTTGCAAGAGAATTCTGTAATCGGATCCTGTTCATGGAAAACGGTTCAATACTGCTCGATGGGAGCCCACAAGCGGTTCAAGATCGTTTACAGGAAATTGGAAAGCCAGAATATACAGCTCAAGGGGGACAATCAGAGTGAGTACACGCTTTGGTTTTGTCCGCAGAGAAGGTACAATCCACAACCTCAACCCTGCAATGAAGCTTCTTTCTCTAACCTTTCTGATGATTAGTATCCTAGTCTATCCAAGCTGGGTTCTAAGTGGACTGCTACTTCTTGTCAATCTTGTGTCATTTAGAGCTGCTAGGGTTCCAATACGGATCTCATCAAACCGAGTACGGTTTCTTGTTATTTTTTCATTGGTTTTACTCCTGTTTCAAATCTTTTTGACTCCTAATGGTACAATTTTGACATATATTGTGCCTAAAATTGGTAACATTGGCCCGTTTATTCCAATAACAAGCTTTGGACTGGAGCGAGGACTATCCATCTCACTCAGATTTCTTCTAATCGTATTCTCAAGTATGCTCTTTATCTCTGTAACAAATCCAACGCTACTTGCCCATGCACTCACCAAGTTCAGAATCCCGTACAGGTATAGCTTTGCTCTAGTTATTGCGCTAAGATTTCTTCCTCTCTTTGATATGGAAACAAACTTGGTGAGAATGTCTCAGAAATCACGAGGACTTTCTTCAGAAATTGGAGGGCTCAAGAAGATTATAAGAACAATCAGATACACTTTCTATCCACTGCTTGTTTCGGCACTATCACGAGTCGAAACTCTCTCGCTATCTATGGATGGGCGGGGATTTGGTTATAGACCAGAACGATCTTACTTGCAGGAGTCTACATGGTCAAAAACCGATTATCTGGTAATGGCCCTTTCAGTAGGTCTGTTATTCTTCTGCTTTCTCCTAGCACTAGGAATGCTTCCCGAATTGTCTGCAATTCTATGAATGATTCTATCTGTCCTGTTTCACGAGCAAATCTATCGATTCGAGTGCTTCCTCAACGCCGATGTATTCACCATTTTCTATTACTTTCGGATAATATTGAGAGTAAAGCTCGAAACACTTTCCCAATGCTATAACATACCTATCAAGGTCGCTCAAGGTCGCTCCGTTTTCCTGTAAATGCCTAACTAGGTCCTGAGTTGCATCCTTAATGTTACCCTTGACTACTGACCAATTCATTGCCGATCGACGCTTTCTTCTCTTCTTGCAGACAATAACCATATCATAGGCGATATTCTTCAAGTCGTGAAGATGCGTTGATGCTCTCATCTCACTTCTGACCGGATATATTGTTGTCACGAAAAGTCCTGAATCCAGAATTGCTTGAAGAACGGCAGACCAAGCCTCTTTCTTCTTGTGGTGAAAAGTGAATACAAACACACCATCATCCTTGAGAATTCTATTGCTTTCCGAAAAGACCCGTGTGAGACCGGCTAGGAAGTCCTCTTTCCCCTTTTTCTGACTACGATTCTCGATGACCTCTTCTTCCCAAGGAACTAGTTTTCCCTTGAACCAAGCATATCTATCCTTCAATGCCAATCGAAGCCAAACATAGAAGAAATTTGATAGCTCCGAGTACATAACATTTCCATAGTAAGGGGGGTCTGTGACTACTGCATCTGCTGTTTTATCTGGTACTTTCATTTGTTCGGATGACCCACAAAGAAGCAAGACTTTCCTTTTGCTGTCAAGCTCAGCATACCTACCAGCCATGGAGGCAACTAATCGTCTTCCAGAGGGCATCTTGACCATTGATTCGTTTTGAAAGATTCTCTCAAAGGGTGACCTGCAGTACTCCTTTCCTTCAATCACTAAGTTGACAAAGGCCGTAAATGCGCCTCTACCTCGCGGCGTGTCATAGCAGTTTGCTTCCACCGGTGACATTGAGGGAGAATATGAGTGAGTTCGAAAGATATCCGTGATGAAACCTCTTGTCGCATTATATTTGGCGAACTTGTTGTTGTACTTCAGTGAGTTTGAGAAGGCAAGAATAAGAAACTCCTTGACATGCCAATCCTTGAGCGTAAGAATCCATCTATAGATCTTTCCCAAGTTTAGCAGCTGTCTTTCATTGAACATCTCCCTGAACTTTGTATAGCCATGATTCAGGGCCCGTTTGGTTTCTACACCATTGGGAATGGACGTATCTGGAATGGGGAGTTTGACATCTATCTCTCTGAACTCCTTCTTAGCAAGCTCCAATAGTTTAAGGTCTCTTTTGTCCGGGGCTTTGTAGCCTCTTCCATTCTTCAGATTTGGATTCTTCTTCTTTTCACATTTCTTACAATGGAACTCGATGGCATACATCTTCTCTCTTGGTATGCCATTTTGTCTGATCCAATCAACAATCTTCTTCGATTTGCATTCTCTGGTATGACAGTAGTAGTCCCGACCAGAAGTGTAGCTTGTTTCTGCAGGGATGAACACATGATTACATTTGGGGCACTTCGTTTCGTTTCTTCTGCTAACAGCTTCAAAGATGTTCCAACAATGCTGACAAACGACAATATCTGAATCATTTACTAACGACTTTGCAAGGAAGAAATTGCGCATTAACGGAATCTCTTTCGCGCAATCTGGACAGGAGAGCTCTTTGCAGTAAAAATAATAAATCCCGTCCGCAAAGTCGCCGCACTCAGGACATTTTGTCCTGTAGTACTTTCTCAATTCCAGTCCAAGTTCGTTGTCGATCTGAACTAAGGCATCTCTGAGTAAATCAGGATCAATGTCTTCGATTTGTTTCTTTGTAATAAACCATGAAACAGGGTTCAAATCCCCGGCGACTACCGTGCAGCCAAGCTTCAGGGCCTCAACTACCGTGGTCCCACCGCCCATCATTGGGTCGAGAACGATCTTGTCTGAGAGATCAATCCCCTTTGGATACCGCTTCCAGAGGTCCTGAATACTTTCGGTTTCAGCTAGTGAGTAGAGAAGAATGGTACGGAATATGGACCCAAGTCTCCGAGCCCACCATTTATGCATGACGTAAACTGGTCTATAATGCCGTCTTCCAAATCCTGTCGATTCTCTCTCTGCAATCCTGTTTAATTCTACTATTGGAAATCCAAGCTCAATTGGCCGCTTTGGCAGGACAGAGCCTCCTCTTTTAAGTACTCATGATGAGTACTACGAGGCCTTTCAACCTTGCGAGTAGTCTACTTCACCTTTCCAACGGGAGCAAGATAGACGGTCATCTCTTCCTCCCCGTCAACGCCTATCAGTTCATCCATAAGCTTCTGATTATAGGCAGCTATGGCACAGGTTCCAGCTTCTATTGCCTCACAGGCAAGATAGAGATTTTGGCAAATATGACCTGCTTGAATGAGAATGTCCTTGTAACTCATGATGCTGTAACGCCATTCGGTCTTGTACGGTATAGCAGCCCATACAAAGATTACAGGGGCCTTTCCAATGAATGCTTGATACCAAGCATACTCCTCCAGTTCGGCTTCATCGGGAATCTCCTTTGGTACGTGAAGCAATTTATGCTCGATTGGAAGATAGCGATACAATCCTCTCCCCAGGCTCTCAACACGATTCACGATCAGGTAGGTTTCGAAGGGTTGACGGCTGCCTCCAGATGGCACAGCACGTTTTGTCCACACCTTATTCGGGTCAATCTCACGAACGCCCTGTGTCGTCCAGAGCAGAAAGGATAATTCCTCCAAGGAAAGCGCGTCATCAGTGAATGTTCGTCGGCTTTCGCGACTTGCAAGGGCGTCAAACAATGATACCCTGCTCATGTTAAAGTTCTTTGACTCAACTAGATCAATCAAGATGGCACTGGCATCAAAGGGCTTTTCCAACGGCGGAGCATCAAACCCCTTTCTTTGATCAGGAAGCCACCAGCCCTCGGGTGGAATGGCTTCGTAGTCGTGAGCCTTCAGGAGTTCTCTTCTCTGCTTGATTATCTCATCGTACTTCATCTAGCTGCATCTTCCTTGATGAATATCAGGAACATCGGCAGGACAACTATCAGATAAGCGTCCTTGTTCACACTTTCAAGGCTACTGAGTTATCATTCTACTGCCACTAGAGATGCAACGTAGCTCTATCTAGCAGCATTCGTACTATTTTGCATCTTGTGCATGGTGCTGATGATTGTACAAACTCAACCTTTCTGCCAATTCACTGAGGATACAGCCGCCATCACCATTCTCCAGCAGCTTAGCACTTACCAAACTGACTATCTATATAGTACCCCGACCGAATATATAAAGCATAATTAATTAATCAATTAACTTATTTATTACTGCGGCGATGCAAAGAGGATTACTTGAATATCGTGTTTATCATATTCATCTTAGTTCATCCAGCAAAACCTGAAACTCTAGCAAAAACTCATTTTCATTTACAATATTGTAGTCTGATAAATCTCCCTCTTCAAGCTGGTGATATAAGTATTCCAGAAGAGATTCATGAAATCTTTCTGTTGACAGTTACATCGGATGGAGAAAGGGTGGAATACAGAAGTTACATGCAGTTGAATTCGCTCAACATTGGAGTGATGTAACAGGTCCGCAATGGACTGTAGGGGATGTCAATATCAATACGCATAACTCGAAATGAATTGGAGCTAGGGAGGTCAAGCAGCAATCCTTTTAACATCATGAACTAGCACAAAATGCGGAATCGGAGCGTAGCTCAATCTGGCAGTCTTGTGCACATCAGTGTACTCGGCCATTAGCAATGGACTGTAGAGAGCGGCCATCGTGACAGCTGTTCGCAGCTATCCATCGGTTGCCGGTTCGGCACGATTACCTGCGAATTGTGCGCCGAAAAAATCGCATGTGAATTCCACAAGTGATGGCAATCCGGCCGCTCCGACCATCCTTTCTTATCCCTACCTTAACCGAGAAGCCATCTACTTCTTCTGCCCAATTGTGATGCCACGGCTAACAATCTCCTGTTCGTGGATATGAGAGAGTTGTTCTTCAGTCGCATCTTCAAGCATACGGAAGTAATCAAAGAGAACCTGAAAGACTTCCTTGATTTTGGAGGGTTCTATCCCTAATTCAAGGAGGGTTTTTGTGGTGTTCGGTTGTTGTTTTTCAAACAGCTCTCGTCTTCTTCGTATCCACGCCTTTCGTTCCATGAAGTCGAATCTTGTGTCAGAGAGTGTGAATACCGAGTACCAACCGTGGCATCTGATATTCGCTAAACCGACCTTTTCGAAGAAATCCGGGTAGGAATAGTAAAAGGGGTTCTCCTGTTTGAGGTTGTCAAAGGCTTCTGTTCTTCTTAGAGACATGATGACATTGTATTGACAGAGTGTGTCAAATGCTTCTTCCACAGACTTATCGGGTACGAAATGTCGAGAATCAAGAGCGGGCTCGATGCAGACGACATATCTCCCCTTTCGAACTGCTCGCTTCATTCGTTCAATTGCAATCAATGGCCTTGGGAGATTGTGGATAACAATATGTGAAACGGTGATATCAAATTCATCATATAGGCTGAGTTCTTCTAGGGGAACCTAGAAGAACTGAAAGGGTATGTAGACAAATTGACATCTCCCTATCGATAGTTCATTATTTTAGCAATAAGTACTCTTCCTAGAAATGCTGTTGATTTGCATACAAGTTGGGACAAATCCGGTTCTTCTCAAATACCCTTGATTACTTTCGGATGAATTTACAGCATTCCAATTTTTTTCCCCCAAATAGAGTGACTTATCTATTCCAGAATAGAAAGAGAACCTGATAATTCTATGAGAATCACACTGAAAGCATGCCTTCCATTCTCCCTCTATTCCACCGTAAGATCTCATGGCTGGCACCAGATGGCTCCATTCTCATTCAATACTGAACCTCTAGTTCTTGAGTATGTTCTTCAGCTGGAATCTGGTACGATTGCACAGTTAGAAATCAGCGAAACAGCAGATGGAGTTAGAGCTAGGACAGAAGAGAGTATCACCTCCGAAGAGAAGAAGGAACTGAAACAAAAAGTCACATGGATGTTGGGTCTGGATCGAGATTTTTCGTCGTTTTACAGGTTGGCACATGATGAACCTAAACTGGCCCGGATGGAAGCGAAGGCTCAAGGGCGAGTTCTTCGGTCAGCTACATTCTTTGAAGATGTGATCAAGACAATACTCACAACAAACACGCTCTGGGCTGCTACCAAACGAATGAATCAGAATCTAGTTGAACAATTTGGGACTCCAGTTAAGAAAGGCTCATCACAGAAGGCATTTCCTACACCAACACGACTGGCAAGGACCAGTGAAGATGTCTTGCGAAAGGAAACAAGGCTTGGTTATCGGGCACCATATGTGCTGGAACTAGCAGAGTCTATCAAGAAAGATGATATAAACTTGGAATCTTTTAAGAATTCAGACCTCCCTACAGAACAACTTCGCAAGAAGCTTCTTACAATCAAGGGCGTGGGTGATTATGCAGCTGCCAATTTACTGAATATTCTTGGCCGCTATGATTATCTTCCAATCGACTCTTGGGCATTGAAAGTCGTTTCATTTGAATGGTACAACGGGGCTTCTATTGGAAAAAAAGAGGTTGAAACTGCTTTCGAACACTGGGGCGATTGGAGAGGTTTGGCTTTCTGGTTCTGGGACTGGTCATATTATAAGAAAAGTGAAAAGGAGTCTGATGTAGAAATGTAGGTCTGTGGATGGCATGGTTTTCTTTTCTCATTGTGTACGACATCTTTTCTTCGTAGAGGCTAACAAGGATGGATACTTGTATTGACAGATGCATTCCTTCTCATTCAGTCATCATTATCAGGATAGGGGAGCCTGATCTGGCTCAGCATGGCTGAAACATCGTCATTCCAAGTGTCGTCTTCGTTGAGTATTCGTTGGTAGAATCTCCATGAATAACTTCTGTAGGATACGACACGGTAACAAGACAAAGCCAAATCTTGTTCTGCAGCCTTCCCTGGCAATTCTATCATTATTTGGCGAGCAATTGAGGGTGGAACTCGGGCCATTATCAATGACCATCTTCCCCCTCTTGCTACAAAGACTGTAGCTGAAGGTGAATGTTTCAAAAACCCTTGGACAAATGAACAAATCTGACCAGATCGACCCTGTGCAATCAATGCAATTGTCATATGATTTCGAAATACAGGTGTATAAGATATATCAACGACAGTCTTCTTTTTCATTTCCATAATGGCATCAAGTAGCTCTTCTCTTGTAAGGCCAAGTTTCTGCAGGTATTCCAGTTGTTCAAACGATGCCAAATATCCAAGATTTGCTGTTGCATCAAGGCATTTGACCCATTTTCGCTTTGGCTGATATGGTTTTTGTCCTATCCATGTACCAAATTCACTTTCGAGTTTCTTTAGAGTTTGATTTCCAAGCAATGAGTTTTGTATTCGCTTGAAAGAAACTCTCCAGCTATTTTCATGGAAGTCATAGAGATTTGCATTAGTAATGCTTGCAGACCAATCTAATGTTATGACATTGGGTCTAATTTTCTTTACCCGATCCACAGCCAAAGGTGGCATTTCCATTATCTGGATATGGGGTTCTCTGTAACTCTGTGCTGCAATACTTGCTGACCATTTCATATGCTTGTGGGGCCATTGATGTGCTCTTGTAACATCTATCAAACCAACAAGCCCTAAAGCCTGTGGTCTTAAGTGAGTTCTAATTCTTAGACCAGACGCCAATAGAAGAAATCTGTTTTTCCAATTCTCCTGAGATTCACTAGCTTCTTTTCGGGTGATTGGTAAACTAACAACAATCTTCTTTGTTCTGTTAAGCTCAGCTGTACATTCTATTGCTTTTCGGAAAACACTTGGTGTTGTTTCTACTATTCTGAACAATGCAGGTGTCCAAGGATTCCATTCTTCGTCACGTATTGCACTTGATGGCAAAGCCAATTGATGTCGAGAACTTCTCTGGATTATTCTAACATATGATGGAATATCCATGTCACTAAATTTTCGTATTACATATCCTAGCAAGAGTGTGTTAAGAACATCTAATGGATAGATTCTGTTGAAATAGTCCACAGGATCTTCTCGTGGAATATCCCATCTTGACACCAGTGTGAAAAATGCCATTATCTGTTCTCTGACTATGTCTTCATAGGCTTCAGGAATCAGCTGCTGCATTGTATTTCTGGCATCTTTCCCCAAGCGCAGGTTTGGAATATGCACATCATGAATCAGTTTGGTCAGTTGCTCCCAAGTTGGCGATTCACTTACCAAAACACTATTCATCCATTTCTTGGCTTTGATCAAGGATTTCTTAGAAGCAAAGAACGATGAATACTCCTCAAACTCTTCTTCAAACTCAAGTGCTCCAACCTCAAAAGGGAAAATTGGATGCGCTTCAAGGACTCTAAAATCCGATTTACTCAGGATAACAAGCCAAAGTCTGAAATCATCCACGATTCGGTGAACAAAAACAATAACATTCAATCCAGTTCTATCTATCCTGCTAAACCACCCTTTCGTTGATGGAGGGTACAATGGTTCTGGTCTATTTCCATCTACTGAATATTGTTTCTCGGTTTTGAGTATAGGATTCAATTTGATATTCAATAGCTGACTTCTCAGAACTCTTACCGATTTACTCCCTTTGTCGATAAGAACGTCGCATTCGATTCTGAATACTTTCTCAATGTTAGCATCAATCTTCTTTTCCAGTAGAATCTGTGGACCCGTAGTATCATAGGAAAGAAGGGCTCTTTCTGGTCTCCCCTCCACCAATACCTGTACTGGCAGACAGCTGACTTGGTGACCCAAATATCTTCTCTCCATCTGCAGAGAAATGCCTCAATGCAAATTTATCATTTCCTAATAGAAAGAGAATTGAAATCTCTCAGATGAGAAAAAAAAAGAATGAGGCGGACGTAACAGAACTCACAATTATCTTGGTATGAATACACCAAGAGCTTCAGAGTGTCTGATACGTCCTACATAGATTAGAAGGTCCAAGGTTCGGGATGAGGGATCTCTCCCGGATTCAGACCAAAGGTCCAAGGTTCGGGATGAGGGATCTCTCCCGGATTGCTATGACTAAACCTATCTTTGCCAATTGTCATTATTCATCAAGAATCAATGCCCTAATTCCATGCAGAAACACATTCTACAGCTTTTGTTCACAAATCAGTGGTCAAACTTCAAAATATCGCAACATAACATAAGCTGACAAGACGTTTATGAATACGAGTTAATATACTCGCATAAGAACTTAGAGTATTTGAAGACCTCTGCCCTAGTTTAAAAACGTGATATCTCTATTGCAATGGCAAATCAATACAGAGTTATTTCCTCTTTGGTAACTGTTACATATAATAGGTTAGGAACACTCAAAACAAGGTGTTTTACAATAGTTAAGGCACACAGTATACAACTCGAACAAAAGTAGTAGCTTATCCTATTTCTTCTGAGATGGCTAAGTATGTCAACCTTCGAAGCCAATTCCATTGGTTCTTTGGTACTCCTTGTGATTGGAATGTACCAAGCATGCAGATTCGTTGGTCTGGATCAGATTATTAGCTCTAGGATAGAACACAGTCAGAATGAGTTGTAGAATGCTCTTCCGTAGCTAGCATATGCTACTAGCACAGTACCAATCTTAGCAAGATGGAAAGCCAAGTAATATATCAGACACCTCTTGGTTTTGTCTCTGAGTACAGCAAACCTCTACTGCTGTCCATTCATGGCACTTAAAACAGAGATTGCAGCCTTAATGCACTCTCTGACCAAGTTCTCTGGTACAATATCAAGTCTGTATTGCCTGATACTTCTCTCTCCCTGAATCCCTCATCAATGATCATTGCCATAATGGGGGGAGATAAGTGTCTATCCTTCGACTTTCTCAATCACGTTTCTTGGAAGCTGAATGGCAAATGTACACTCCATATCACCCTTGAGTACTGACTTTATCATCTCCACATCAAGCGGCTGGTCAAGTGCCATCTCCCAGGGCTGGACAGTAAACCCGCCACTACAATTGCAAAACGTAGCTGGAATCTCTAATTCATTATTCATGATGGTTTCTCGTGCCCATGCGCAATGACAGGCATAGTATCTCTTCTTCTTCTCATCCTTTTCATCTAGATACTCTTTTGCCATGTAGGGAATCTTTGTATGAATTATCTTGTCGCCATTTCGCATTCCAGTCATAACGTCTGGACGATTCTTTACATACTCGATAACATCATCGGTAATCATCTGGTTGAAGAACAACCTACCCTCATCTCTATGCTTCTCTAAGTTAGCAATGATCTCAGCTCTCTTGTTAGCAAGGTACTCGTCAATATCCTTGGCCTTTAGGAACTTCTCTCGCTCCTCTTTGTACCATTCTTTGGGTATGCCATGAGCAGTATCCACAAGGGCCTTTCTACAATCCTCAGGTGTCAATAGCTTTTCCATCTGGTCTAGTACTGCCTTTGCAACCTTCGGCTTTTCTGTAGATGGCAATCCCAAGGGATTATCAATATCCTTGAAAATCTCATCACTCTTTCCTTTTCCAGCAACTTCCCCTATCCGTTCGCGAAGTACATCCAATACCTCCGCACCATCGAGTAGTTCCAAGACCGCAAGGTAGAGGTCGAAGTTCTGAATGAAATATCCATACCTTGAGAGTGCTAGGTAATTGTCATAGGTATTTGTTTCCTCTTCAATTAGCATTTTTGAAAAGTTCCTAACGTCCATCGAGGTCGCGGACTCAAGAGTTCTCCCAACCTTTTCAACGAATTTTTCAAATCTCTCAATCATTGAGATTGCAGGTACTATCTTCTCCTCGGGAATTGGTTTCTCCCTATCGGTCAGGTATATTCGATAGCCTTCTTTATCCATTCGTCACACCTCAGGTTTGTATTTCGGCGCTTTGTCTTTGTTTCTTAATGAAACACATGCTCGACGCAACCGAGTCAAAACCAGTCTAGCAATAATTGACAGCCAACTCCAATTCGATGTGCCTCTCGAAATGGCGCCAAACCAAGTAATATCAGAGATAAGTAGTAGACTCGGAATACTGCAAATCCTACAATTTCGTAGATAATATCTCTTGAAGAATGCCAGAAAATGTGTTAGATTTTCACTTATTCGATTAAAAATCATGAATTTCTGCACCTTCTTCTTCAAGCGTATCTTCTATCTCTTTCAATATCTCATTCCTATTCTCAGAACTTATCTTGCGCCCTATCAGATTGAATCTAACCTCGTTCTCAATGTCTTCTGAGGATAAGATTTGGGTCTTAACCTCCTCAGAGGGTAAAGATAGTAATGTCAATTCCACAAAGTCTGTTTCATTCTCCACATTGCACAAATGGACGATGACATCTAGCCTTCTTCTACGCCTACCTTCCTCAAGACGAACACCGACAAATCGCAGTTCAGGGATCTCTTCTGGAACTACCTCTTCACCCTCCATTTGAATCCAATCAGACTCTGCTGACTCTAGCTTCTCGATAATGCCCCATTATGGCACTCTGAATCCTGGAATACTCAAATAGAATGTGTACCAATCGCAGGCTCACAAGAGATTCTGCGTCGATGTTAACATCTTATCTCCGGTTGGATTCAATATCCACAAGCTGGCTACACTCTGCTAAGAGCTCTCTATGTTGCAATTGGTCGTTTGAAGAACATCAGAAATACAGCGCACAAGGGTAATTTCAAGGGAAGAAAGTTCAGGGGCATGATACACTCATGGGCCTTTGCTAGGATTACTGAAAGCCTTAGGCATGGGCTTACTCAGCTTGGGTGGAAGGCTGATGGAAAAAACTCTCGTTTTCGAGTTGTGCCTGAAATTTAGACTTCTATCATGTACTGGAAGTGTGGAGCTAAGGGAATACGACCCAAACAGAGCTACTTCAGATGCCTTTCGTGTGGTCGCCAGACAAATGCTGATAGGAATGGAGCCATCAATATCGCCGGACGCCTTATTACGCTTACAAAGTCATTGCACTCTGTGAGAGGACTAGGTAAGTGGGCCGACTCTGTCCAGAGGACAGGGAAGCGTTCACGACTGAAAGCCCGAAAGAAGAAGCCTTCTCAAGGGAAGTCCTTACTCTCAAGAATGGAACAATCATCAAGTTCCAGAGAGTCCGCGGCTGTTCACTTTGTTCAATCGGACCTTACCAGTTTCAGCGATGACACTGAAAAGAGTGATCATGACCCCGCCATGGAAAGAACTGTGGAAAAGCTCTCTGTTGCTGGAAGTGATGCAGCCAGAATTCGACAGGAGAAAGAAGTCAGGTCTTCAGGAGGGATCCCATCCCAATGAAGGTTGACAATGCTCTTGCTAATTCTTGTATTTCAAATGAAATACGAAGAGGTGGTGACACTGGCAGGAGAAGGGCGGAACACAGAGGTTTCTTACAGTTGTGTTCACTCACAAGAAATTGTAAGAAATAGGTTGTAATACAGGTGCTTTAGTACCCTAGTACGAAACAACACCGTGGTGGATTGTTACGATGGAGGCAATAGAAGCCAAGATAAAGCATGGTCTTGAAGATAAGGGAATAAAATGCCAATCAGTGTATAGAATCCCTGATCCTGATGACCCAAGACTACTACTATCATTTCATTCACATGATTCCCAGAAGATTACAACGATGCGAATCCAGCATGTCCTGAACTCTCTTGGAGTTGGTGAGTTCAATGTTCCCAAGGAATTTCAGCGTCTGAGTGCTGCTTTTCTCCATCTAGAAGTATCAATGGGAGCTAAGACAGAGAAGAAAATCGCTCCTCGTGCCACATAGTTCGTTTTGATGAACACAGCAGCCGTCTTTCTTATGTACTATCTCGCATAATACCATCCCATGGATCTCAAACTGAATAAACGAGTCTATTTGGTGACGGCAGCCTCACGCGGTCTTGGCTTTGGAGTTGCTGAAGCACTGGTTCGCGAAGGTGCTAATGTAGTAATCTGTGGTCGTACTGAAGAATCCTTGAAGAAAGCTGCAGCCAAGCTTGGTAAACAGGCCAAGCATTTAATGGCAGATGTTTCAAAGGAGAGAGATATCGATTCACTAGTCGAATTCGTAGATGAGAACTTCAAGAAACTGGACGGTCTCTTTGTCAATGCAGGCGGTCCTCCTCCAGGAAAGTTCTCTGACATCTCTGACTCCGACTGGGAGAAGGCATTCCATCTCACATTGATGAGCGCAGTCTGGCTCACTAGGAAGTCGCTACCTCTACTAGAGAAATCGGACGCTCCTTCAGTACTCTATAGCACATCAATCTCAGTGAAGCAACCAATTGACAATCTCCTCTTATCAAATGCTCTTAGACCTGGAGTCATCGGACTGATGAGAAGCATCTCTCCAGAGCTTGGGCCAAAGGGCGTTCGGATCAATGCCATCTGCCCGGGCTACATCTACACTGCCCGTGTTGAAGAACTAATGTCTAGCAACGAGTCTGCAAAAGATGCAATAGAGTCCCGAATTCCTCTAGGGCGAATGGGGACTCCAAGCGAGTTCGGTACAACCTGTGCATTCCTGCTAAGCCCCGTGGCCAGCTATATACACGGAGCATTGCTTCTGATAGATGGTGGACTCTATCAGGGAATGATGTAAGCCATACCTAGAGTTTGAAGTCAGAAGGGTCGACCTCACCCAATCTCAGGAGTGCCATCTTAGCATAATCGCGGGTTTGCTCATCGGGGTCGTTTACCAGAGTCCTGAGCGTGCCGGCAGCTGGCGGATAGGATGCAACTCCCATCGCCCATGCAGCCACTCGTTTCACATCCAAGTCTTCTGATGTCAGCAGTTCAGCAATCGCTCTAAGGATAATCTCCGAGCGTTTCTCAATCACTAGACGAATCATTCGAACCTGCTCGTTTGGCTCAACTCGTGCGATTGTATCAGCTAGCCCCTGCAGGGCCCTAGCATTATCCATATCACGAAGTGCACGAATTGACCAATCCCTGACCTCTTCATCGGGGTCCTCAAGAGCTGCAAGAAGACAGTGAACAGACTCAGGAGAGCTTATGCTACTCAGTGCCCATGCTCCGGACCGCCGTAGCTCGACCAAAGGGTCGCCCAGCAAGGCACAGAGTGCTCCAATCGTTTCATCATCTGTTACCTTGGTGAGGGCATAGACCGCTTCCTTACGAACTCTGATATCCTCTTCTCGATTTTTCGCAAGTCTTCGAAGTGTCTGGCCATAGTTCCTTGGATCACTACTCCCGAGAATATGAACCGCCCATTTTCTGGCTTCAAACTCCTCCTCAGTATCAGTGAGAATGCGTGTCACATCTTCATTAAGAGAGTCGACTCTGGTTCTGTAGACCGCCTGGAGTCCCCGAACCCGAGTGGTGTTATCCTTGTCCGCAATAGCTTTCTCAAGGACGGGTATAGCAATCTTGCTGGGGAGCAAATCAATCAACCCCAAAAGGCGGTATTTTAGGTTGATAATGTTCTTCTCTTCGGACAGCTCGAAGATCCTTGACACTGCTACCTTGAATTCTTCTGGATTATTGATAACATACTCTGCAAGCTCTCTGCGATGTTCAGCGTCTTCCACTCCTGCCAGCTTTTCGAGAATGAAATTCACAGACAATTCCTCATGACGACTCTAGTAAATCTTGAAGGCATCAACGTTCGGTTTTCGCCATCCTTCCTTATGACTATCATGCTTGAGAACATTGTAGTATGCTGCCATCTGTAGTGCAATCGAGTTGGATATTGCTTGTCCAAGGCTGGTCCGAAGACCGATTTCTTCTGGTGTGAATAGATGATAGCTACGCATCTTTAGAGTATCCAGAAGGGCATGCAAATACCTTCGATCATCCTCCTTTGGAGGCGAGTCAGTGATTAGCACAGCTCCATCATCTTTATTGATAGTTAACACGTAATGATGTCGGAAGTCCTCCCAGAGAGCGGTCGTGCTTTGCAATACCCCATACTCGTTAAACTTCATCATGCCAACTTGTGCAGCTGTATAATTCGCCCCCTCTGATATCATGAAAAGGGGTTTTCCAAGAATGGGAACTTCTGCAATCTGTTTTCCAATTTTCTCCGCCCAGTCAACAATTTTCTTTCCGCCGCTCTTGAGCAGATTAACATCACTGGAAATCTTGGTTTGTTGAGCTTCCTGATTTTCAACAGATAGTCTAAGGAGGTAGGCCATGGCTGCGGTGGTTATTGATGAGGGACTGATATTGTACGATGTAGCCCCTGATTTGGTTGTCCAAGTATAATCTGCATACCCAACAGTATCCCTGTCTTCTTTGTCAGTCAATAGAACCGTTGCTGCCTTTGATTCTTGAGCGAGTTTCAAGGCATCAACTGTTGCCAAGCTTCTTCCTGAAGCGCTTACACCAATAACAACACAGTCCTTGTCAAGGTGAACCTGTGTGAGTTCCGAGGGGGACAGGGTAACTGCGTTCATTCCCTGCCTTAGAAAGGCCCATTTTCCATAATCTGCTGCGGCAAGGGAGTCGCCACATCCGGTCAATATAATCAATCGTTTATCATGCAGAATGGTGGCATCTTGAGTATTTACAGCAGCAAGGGTGTTGGCAATTGAGGTTTCCTGTTTTCTAATTGCAACATAACAAGCATCCAAGAACTCGGTCATTTGATTCTATCTCCTTTCACAGCATGTTGACATCAGGTGGTTCATATCCTAATTGCCTAATCAGTCCAACTATCAGTCCATGGTGATGGATTTCATCAGTGGCTAGGTGCACTAAGACCTTTTTCACTGTGAAGCTCACAGTCTGGTTGCCCATCGTACACTCTTCACATGGTGTAGTGTGTCAGAGTGAAGATTTCAAAGTATTCCCTAGTTCTTGTTTCCGATTCTTTCATGGCAACAGAAATACTGTTGAAACCGTCCGAATATTCTTTCTCAGGCAATTGATGCTCTTCTTCTTGAGCTTGTCATCTGACAACTTCTGAAGAACATCTAGAATGGGTTCTCTAACAGCATAGTTGTGCTCCAGCAGCATCTCTATACAGGACATCATAGATGAAAAACCATCTAATCGTGTTTATCAGATTCACGTTTGGATGCTATTCTATCACAGTTTCCTGTATTTTGGAACAATCTCTTTGATTATCTTTTCAAAGCTAGGTATCTGACCAGGAGCGAAGAATGGATAATAGAATATGAGTCCATTGATTCCAATCGCTGTATATCTATTCACAACTTCTGCAAAGTGCATTTCCGAGGCAAAGGCGATGTTTGCTTCCGAACCAAATACTAGCAGCGAACGCCTAACTGATACCAGGTCCCTTGAGTCTGGAATGCCAGATCGAACAGATTCCTATTTGACAGGTAGAGTCAAGTATTTCTTCTGCAACTACAAGTGAGAAACAAATGTGAATGCCATTTATTCCGGTTTCAAATAAAGGGATACCATAAATTTACTAATGTCATGAGAAGTATATCCGAGTCAACTGATTTGAATAGCATCTTTAGAAATATGACACTTGGATACTGGTTGAGGGCTTCGTTTCAAATAGCTATTCTGCTCGTATTGCCCTATGGGATTGACTTCTGGAATATCAACACGTTGGATTGTCTGTACTATCATTCAATCGCTTTTCATCTGATGTTCTCTGGATACTATGCAGAATTGGATGTGGAGTTCGCTAATTTCCTTACATTTCTTTTTGCAATTATTCTTTGTATCCCAGCTATTCTCTTCGATACGCTTCTCTTTAGGGCAGAAAAAGGCAAGCCAATTCGGATTCCAGGAATAGTAGTTATTCTTACCACAGTTCTTCTTGTCATCCTGCTCGGTCAGGAACTACCTAATCTGGCTTTTCCAGGATTTCAAGTTCTTCTAACTGGGAACCTTCTCCGTTTTACAAACCTTGTTCTAGTAGTGCTTGTATTCCTTCCTATTCTCAGCAGAGAAACTTCACTACTTCTTTTCGACAGAGCTAAAGCAGAAGAGAACAATGATGAAGAGAAGCCGGATATGCAACTCAGAAACCAGTTTCTTGGTGTCACATTGGGGCTGCTGATTCTTGTGATGCCCTACGTTCTTCTTGTTGATATCCATACATCTTTCCGACTTGATTTTCATCTGTTTGCAAGTGTTGCCTACTTTATGATTGAGTGCGACGTACGTTATAACTACACAGCAATCAGCTTCTCTGCTGTCAGTATATACAATCTAGTTTTGTATCTTCTAGTTGCAAGTCTTCAGGTGATGTATTCCTATGGTGTTCTAAGATACCTTAGGGGTCTAGAAAGTCGAAATCAAACTTTAATCTGTGGTGTACTTGGTCTACTGCTCCCCCTTGCTGTCTTCTCGATAGTATCACCTTTCTATGTCCGCGGCCAGCTTTCATATCCGGCTCCCTTTCCAGTTGTTTTCTTGCTCGGCATTGCTGTCCTATGGTCTGTGAAACCTCTAGGGATACGTGTGATTGAAGCCTGAATCTCACATGATCTTGAAGGAAAAACTGTATGTTCAGCCAAAAGAATTGGCGCTCCCGCCGGAACTTAAACCCGGGTCAATGCCCTCGTTCAATCAGTGTGTTCACTTGTTTCTGCGTTAGCATCGAGAAATCAGTAAGTCTAGATTGCACGAGATTGCCAAATTCCTCCTTACTAATTGGTGTAATAAGCTCAGTTAGCTGTTTTATCAGTCCAAATGACACATTAAGTGCAGGTCCACTTGATTTTCTTGCTTTTGACGCTTTGCCTTTCTTACCCCCTAGTCCTTTTACCCAATCAGTCATCGCTTTATAGACTTCATCCTTGCTTTTACCATCAACTACTCCATGCGTTTTGCTATAAATTTGCCAAAGTTCATCAAATTTCCCTTGAGTAATATTCTCTAGCGGACTATATCCTCTAATTCCATCAGGATACACCCAAATGAATGCATATGCATCACTGTATCTTGGAAGTTGAGGAGTGTTGTAAGGAAGAAGCAACATTTTCAAACCATTTTCATGGAATCCAAATCTGCTGGATGAAATCTTGACCAAAATGCCTCTGAATGACTCCTGAAGTTTCTTGAATGCTCTTTCAAATGATTCGGAAACCATAGTCTGAACACGCAAGCAAGGTTTCTCGTTGCCATACTCTTCTAGGATTTCTCTACAAAAGTCATCATACTCAGCCCCAAGAATCATTTGTTCGACTTTGGAACGTGTTTCCATTTTTGTTTCGTCAATCGGTTCCAAAGATTCATAGAACTCATCTATTGCATCAGGTCGAATTTCCCATATCACGCCTTCAGTTGCAACATCATCCGTTGCCTGTCTAATATCAGCTGGAAGAAATGGTCTGAATGCACCTGTTCTGGCTCTGATTACATGTTTTGCAACTCCAATTAGCGACTCATCGTCTAGTTGTTTCGATTTGATTTCTTCGTCACTCACAAAGACAGTTAGCTTTCTTCCACCATATCTACGGAATTGTTTCTCTTCTTCCTTTTCTCTAATTACCACTTCTGGGGTAGCAGTTAGAAGGGCCTTGGAAAATACCGTTTCCGTGTTTTTGTTTATTTTCTCAAGGATAGGATTCCAACCCTCTCCCATAAACTTCCTTTTTCTCCACCAATGTCTTGGCTTGGAAAGCTGCCTGCGTATCCAATTTCCTATATCCTTAAGTAACGTGTATGCAAAGGATACATCTACCCCCACTACTTATTGCCCTCCCTTAAGTTAATCAAGATGCGTCTTCTTCGCAATCCCACATCTTTTCTTCGAGTTGCCTCATATATAATTCCAAGCATGATGGGTTCTTGCATACAAATTCAATTTCGCCATTCATCTCATCTTCTGCAAGAGTTCCTAGGTTTTGAAATGATATCGCATTTCCACATGCAGCACAAGTCATTCTCCCCAATTCGAAATCTTTCCAGACTTTCCGTTTTCGGAGTATATACTCTACCTCAAAGGCGTCAACTGGATCCATTTGCAGCCTTGACCTAACATATCCTATCCCCTTAGCTGTAGATATAGTTGCAATGAAGAAACCTACTACAATGATTAGTTCAAATGGCCACATACCACCACTTCACGGTCCATTTCTTTTGCACAAACTCAATCTCATCTCGGAATCGGTGAGATTTAACTTTTGGGTCAATGCATCTCTTTGCTAAGTAGACATGGATTTGAATATTTATCGTATTAAGAAACTCAAATTCGAAGAATAATTCAGGAAGATTCACGAACTTCTTCGTAATCGATTTTCAGAACTGGCACCCCTTGTTTCTTTACAACAGTCATAAGACCTTCATCATCCAGAGTATAGCCTCTTTCACTTAGGAAATTAAAACCTTCGCATTCCCCTCCATTAGAATATAGTATTCATTGAACCATTCCATGAAATCTTGACGAAACAGTACGGTAAAGAGCTTGACACGTTCCCTGAAGATCTTCGCCCTCACTCCACCTTCAAGTATAGCAATGAAGAAGGCAAGCAGACTTGAAGTAAGAAATCCTGTTATTAAATTCCCAATAACGCCTACAAAGTAGTTCATTTTCGGATGGATACTGCATGAACCAAATCAAAGCCATTATACTTGCACACAATACAAAACTCGTTGTTTTGTGAACTCGATGACCAAATCACGTTCATGAGTTGTGAATTCAAACCCCTCTGGTATTTCGGGACCATTTTCTTTATTCATTTTCAAATCATGCCCAAGTAGTGAAACCTTCTAGTGTCACATTGTCATGAGAACTGATAAACCTGCACTCAGATAGAGTGACCTTCAAGAAACACTGTGAAACCGATTTTGCCATTGTTCAAGAACGACAACTTTAATAGAAAACCAAAAGTGGAGCAGTCGAACCATGCCCCTGTAGTGTAGTACGGTCAGTACTCCAGATGACCTGAAGTATCCGGAATAGCATTCAAGACTGTCACTCTTGAGACCCGGGTTCGAATCCCGGCGGGGGCGCCATCTCCTTTTCGGGAAGAATCAGGAATAGTCTATTCTTACTCCCCTCTTCTCAAGTGCATCCATGATCTCCTTCAAAATCTCATCATTTTCATCAGAAGTCACCCTACGACCCCTTAGATTGCATCGGACTTCTCGTTCAATGTAATCAGCCGATATTGATTGAATCTTCACAAGCTCAGACGAGAGCGATAACAGAACCAATTCCGTAAAGTCAGTATCATCCTCCACATTGCACAAGTGAACGACAACATTCAACATTCTTCCACGGATAGATTCTTCAATGCGGGCACTGACAGAAAGCGTGGTAGCTTCCAACTCAACAAGATGGTTCAGCAGATGCCAGTTCTTGGCAAGCCAAGCTGCGCTTCTTCCAGAGGAAGTGGGAGAGGGTACAGAAATGTATTGCGTGAAGTGGACTTTGTCTTCTATTCGCTCATTCATCAAATGGATTTTCAAAACGTATTGATTCCGAAGGAACGATTTTCTTCAAAATATGCTTAGGACCTTTAGCTGGAACCATCGTGATTGCAATTCTGGGCACTGCTTTGCTAGAATCTGTGTTTTCAAATGTCAGCGTCGCCCATTTTTCATAGAATTCGCCCATCACTAGCGAATCAGCAAGTTGACTAACGAGTTGATCAAAGACCTTCTTTGTGATTTCATAATCTTGAGATATATCAAGTGTCACAACGCCCTTCCAGAGGGTTTTCAGTTCTAGAACATCACCAGCAAGTGCATTGTATTCCGCAAGTATCGATTGTTCATATGCATCTAATTGGCCAAGATGAGAATGCGGAGGAATAGAATCCAGCATTGCTTTCCATTCAGCTTCTGTAAGACTTTCTTTCCATGAATAGAATTCAGGAGCATAAACATTCGATTCTTTGGTTCGAGGTTTCCTACCGTAGAGGTTGAAACGAAACCCTGCTTTTGTCTTCACCTCAAGTATCATAATTGGGGTCCAGATGTACTGATTCGCAGCTTTCTTGTTACGAACAAAGAGAACAAGATCAATCCTACCAGCTCCTTGAGGTCCAGTAACAGGGACTTCTGCAAGATACTGCATTCCAGACGGCTCCTGTAGAAGGTCGTCACCAGCAAAGACGGCTGCTTTCAGAGAACTAGGATGTGAAAATCCTGAGAGCAGAACTCTATGCCAGTCGTTTCCTTCTCGTTGTGTCTTTTTGCTAACTTCTTCAATGAAATTGGAAATATCGGCATCTCCAACTATATCATTCTCAATATGAGCAAGGATAACCTGTCCTCTTTTCCCAGTGGAGTCATCCTTTTCCATCTCAGCTTTTGCCTTGCCCATGAGAAAATCAACCCCTGGATTCTCAGTTGGACCCTCTATCTGCTCACTGATTCTCTTGGCACTGCCAATTCTTTGACTAAACCGAGTTCTAATCTCAAGCACAAGTCTACGAAGCTCTTGGTCTGCATCCGGATAGAAGTTTTTTCGACCAATCCTTCCTCCCGTGTAAATCCAATCAAGGAAAGGAATCAATCTATGAGTCAAAAGTCGAATGTATCTCTGACTCTCCTTTCGTGGAACACCATGGATGAAGCATTGACGACACAACTCAACTAGATGAGCACGAATCATATCACCGAAATCAAGAGCGGGAAGCGTGGGATGGGTGAGTAGTATCCGAGGTTTCTTGGAGTTGCCTGGATATCCAGCTTTTAGATGAACCTTGGCATCTTCTAAGGTTGACAATTCATCAGCTACACGCTTTGGGATAACCTTCGTGCGGCCGTCTGAGAATTGCCTAATTTCATAGAGTTGTGGGTTTGGAAAGGGATATCTAGTGACCAGCAGATCACGTAGCGTAGAGCCTGCAGAATTGAGTAGGGCATTAAGGGGACCGACAGTCCCCTCTCTCCAGCTGTATACCCGTTTGAACTCCTTGTTACCATATCTTGCGGTACTATACCAAAGCATTTTGAGATATAATCTTCTCAATACTGGTTCTATACCTTGTACTGAAGAGAAGTCATGAGAGCCCTTAGCTTTGGATGATTTCCACTCCTTGCGTGCGATTTTCCAGTTCTTGCTAATCTGCTGATAGAACCTGTACGTCTTTGCATTCTTCCGTTTTGATGCCAATCTTACAAGGGCTGACAATCCAGCATAAATCGCATCTGCCAAGACCACATTTGGTCTGAATTCCTGAATTTTCCGCCCCAAATAGACTCCTCGATACTTAGAATCCCTTTTTATTTATAAGTAATTCTTCCCTATTTGGAAATCTCCATTACTAATTTAAAGGTCGCATATGGCTTCTTTAAAAGAATAAAGGCCTATTAGATTATTTTGTTTAATAAGTTTATATTGTTTGTCACAGAAATATGTACGAGTTCAAAGGCTCTACTCTTGACAATAAAGGGAGTGAACTCAACTGACTCAGAAATGGGTCAGAAGTTTATATTGTATTGGGCGAAAATCAATGGCTCGGTTTCAAGGAACTACAATCAGCGTCAAGGTCCCGATAAACTGGGAAGCAATGACGATGAAATCTAAGCAGAGGCTTAGACAGATTGTAGGAAGGGACACGAGGGTGATTCGTGCATTTCTCGGGATAATCGAACAACATGAAAACGACTTGCTTGCTGGTCGCAATAAGCATCGAATTCATGACGGGAAGCTAGACAAGCTTACCATGACCGCACTCAGAGTCAAGGCTGGCTATGCTCAAAGAGCCAGTGTTCCTCATGACTTCAAGGCTCGCTTCCCACGCATCTCCCAAAACGAGATAACCGAGTGTCGACAGACTGCTGTTGCTCTCTACAAGAGCTACCTGAAACTTAGAGCTAAAAGAGGCTTGAATGTTTCACGACCAGCGTCAATCAATCAAAGCCGACGGATACCAAGATGGGTCTTTTCGCAGAGATTCAAACTTCTTGAGAGAAGTACTGCTGCTTCACGATGGTGGCTTGATATTAGGGACTCTCTTGACTCAGTACAAGAGGGACGAACATTTCATGACCGACTGAATATTCCCCTAAAGATGTCACCTTTCCACTTCAACCAGATTAAACGAGGCGATGTGAAGGCAGTTCAAATCTTTACTGACCGCTTTGGGAAGTGGTGGGCAACCATTGCGGTTAGGATTTTTACAGACCTACCTCCCAAAGAGGATCTTCCGATAGGAATCCTTGGAATTGACTTGGGTATTGAAAAGGCAGCCTGCTCGACACTGATTACACCGAAGAAAACAAGAGAAACAAGGTACTTTGTCCAGCGGCAGAAAGTCAAGGTCATCAAGAAGTACGACAGACTTGTTGCTGACCTTCAGAGGACGATGCAGAATCACAAAAGTAACGGACTTCCATATGACAAGATGGCGAAAAAGCTCCGGCAGATGAAAGCCAAGAGAGAGAATGTTGCTAAAGAGTACGACCGTGTTCTTCTTCGCCAGATTCTCGACTACATCTTAGATCTATCGGAGAAGTATACACTCTATGTTGCCATTGGTCGCCTGAAGAATATACGACTACGTGCTAAACGAGGAAACTACAAGGGGCGAAGGTTCAGAGCAATGATTCATTCATGGGCCTTTGCTCGAATAACAGATGGCCTCAAACATGGCCTCGCTCAGCAGGGGTGGAAGGTCGATGGAAAGGATACCTGCTTTAGAGCTGTTCCAGAGGCATGGACTTCTATCATGTGCTGGAAATGCGGGAGCAAGGGAACACGTCCCAAACAGAATTACTTCCATTGTACCTCCTGTGGACACAAGACCAATGCTGACAGAAATGGTAGTATCAACATTGCAGCACGTATGCTCATGCTCACAAAGTCACTGCACTCTGTGAGAGGACTAGGTATGTGGACTAGGGCTGTAGATAGGGCTCGACGTGCGCGACCGAAAGCCCGAAAGAAGAAGTCTTCTCAAGGGAAGTCCTTACTCTCCTCTAAGGATTCAACATCAAATCTTGGAGAGTCCGCGGCTGTTCACTTTGTCCAGTCGGACTTTGCTGGCTTCAGTGATGAAACAAGCGAGAGTGATGATGACCCCGTCGTGGCAAATACTGTGAAAGCTCTCTCTGTCATTGAGGGTGATGACTCAATAGCAATACAGGAGAAAGAAGCCAGGTCTTCAGGAGGGATTCCATCCCGATGATGGTTGACAATGCTCTTGCTAATCTAGGAATCCATTGGATTCCAAGAGGTGGCGACACTGGCAAGAGAGGGGCGGAACACAGAGGTTTCATGCAGTTGTGGTTCACTCACAATTTTAAAAGCAGGTCATACACTACAGGGGCTCGGATTGCTCGGCCTCCAGCATTTCTCCGAACTTGTAGCACCAGCCCTAGTTTCACAACCGGTTTTGTAGAAACTGAAGATTTTTCTCGATACAGAACTGCTTCCTGTCAGTCTGTTAGCCAACTAGCGCAATGCTTTTTACCGAAGAAGCTAGTATGTACACTGGTTCACCCAAACCTGCCTAGATGATATTCTATCTTTCGTTTTATGGAAAGGTTTTTATCAAGACAATTTGCCGTCCGAATAGCCCAGGCAGAACTGCTTCCCACTCTAGCATGGCCAAGCGTTACATTCCATAGAAGCCATTATACTACATGACTATATGTCTGGCATGTCACGGTGGCCTGTGATGACGATAGGGGCTCGTGGCGCAGCTAGGTAGCGCAGCAGGCTTTTAACCTGATGGCCGCGGGTTCGAATCCCGCCGAGCCCGCCATATCCCTATCGCCGAGTGGTGCCAATCGGTTTCTGTTCAGGCTAAAACATACGGGGCGGCTATTGCAGCAGATGGGTGAGCTCGGATTTCTCTGGGTTCCATGCGTTGGGAAGCGTGTATGTTTGCAGTAGTTCCCCCGTCCTTCAAGATCATGGTGTTGCGATATGGCAGCTGGCACAGAAGAAAGGGGCAAGTATTGGACGGTCATTGAGTCCTTCTTCGATCAGTTTGGCCTAGTAGGTCAGCATCTGGACTCGTTCAACCGATTCCTTAGCGAAGAGCTTCAGCAAGTGGTTGATAGTGTTGCACGGCTTAATCCAAAGGTCGAAGGGTACCATGTAGAGCTGGGCAATATTATCGTCGAGGCCCCCTCAGTTAGAGAAGCTGATGGAAGTGAGCATCCTCTGTTTCCCAATGAAGCAAGGATTAGAAACCTGACCTATGCAAGTAAGCTCTACTTGGATATGACCCCTGTCCGCAAGGAGGGGTCAATCTCAACCAGAATGGAAACGATGAGAATCTACATTGGCGATATTCCTATTATGCTCAGGAGCGAGAAATGCCTTCTCCATGGTATGTCCAACGAAGAGCTAATCCAGAAAGGTGAAGACCCGAAGGATCCAGGCGGCTACTTCATAATCAACGGGTCCGAACGTGTTCTTGTCACACAGGAGGACCTTGCACCTAATCGGATTCTAATCGAAGAGGCAAGCAAGAGCTCGAGTTACACACACATTGGCAAGGTGTTCTCCACCTCCCGTGGATTCCGAGCCCCAGTTACAATTGAGAGAAAGCGGAATGGAGAGCTTCGTGTATCATTCCCCTCTGTGCCAGGAAAGATTCCCCTTGCTATTCTCCTCAAGTCCCTTGGTCTAGAGTCAGATAGAGAAATTGTAGATGTCATCTCCGATGATGATGAAATCCGAAACGAACTCATTGTCACAATCGAACAGTCAGCTCCCATCAATGCAACTCGCGAAGATGAGGAGAGCACAACAAGAGAGAATGCCCTTGACTTCATTGGAAAGCGTGTAGCTGTCGGACAGACAAAGGAGTATCGTCTTGCCCGAGCAGAAAAGGTTCTTGACCGTTATCTTCTCCCGCATATTGGAACTGAAGAGGAGCATCGTTTGCAGAAGGCCTACTATCTTGGACAAATGGTGGAACGTCTTCTTGAACTAGTTCTATCCAAGCGGCAGCCCGATGATAAGGACCACTATGCCAACAAGAGACTGAAGCTATCTGGGGATTTGCTGATGTCTCTCTTCAGAGTGGCATTGTACTCCTTGACTCGTGATATCAAGTATCAACTTGAGAGAACAGCAGTACGAGGTCGAAAACCAAACATCCGTACTGCAGTCAGAGCTGATGTAATCACTCAGCGTCTAAAGCACGCTTTGGCAACAGGCAACTGGGTCGGCGGCAAGGCTGGTGTTTCACAGCTACTAGATCGTACAAATTACATCTCATCCCTCTCACACCTTCGACGAGTGGTATCCCCCCTCTCGCGGTCACAACCACATTTCGAAGCACGAGACCTTCACTCAACCCACTGGGGAAAGATATGTCCAAACGAAACTCCTGAAGGTCCAAACTGTGGTCTTGTCAAGAATATTGCAATGATGGCCTATATCTCGGTAGGCACTGACGAAATTGCCGTGGAAAAGGCTCTTTTGAAGGCCGAGGTGGAGAGTATTGAGAAGATACGTGGAAAACGTGGTACAAAGTGGGCCGACGTGTTTCTAAACGGTCGACTTGTAGGTATCCATCCTGCACCACAGGTCTTGGTAAAGACTATCCGACAGAAACGGCGTGCTGGCGAAATCGACCATGAGGTCAATATCGCATACTACGAAAATACGCACGAAGTACAGGTCAACTGTGATGCAGGCCGAGTAAGAAGGCCTCTCATAGTTGTTGAGAATGGAAAGAGCAGACTAACTGACGAGCATCTACGAATGGTCCAAGATGGTGAATGGACTTTCAACGACCTAATGAGAAATGGAATAGTCGAGTTCTTGGATGCAGAAGAAGAGGAGAATACACTAATTGCAATGTATCCAAACGAACTTGGTCCAGATACAACCCATCTCGAAATTGAACCCTCGACAATTCTAGGTATTTCTGCAGCACTCATTCCGTTTCCAGAACGAAATCAGTCACCTCGTAACGTCTACATGGCAGGAATGGCAAAGCAGTCTGTTGGAGTGCCGGCATCGAACTTCAAGTATCGTGCTGACACACGTTCGCACTTCTTCCATTATCCACAGATACCACTAGTCAAGACTCGTGCAATGGACTCAATAGGATACGAGGAGCGACCTGCAGGGCAGAACTTCATCGTTGCAATTCTCTCCTTTGAGGGTTACAACATTGAAGATGCTCTGATTATGAACAAAGCATCTATTGAGAGAGGTCTAGGTAGGAGCACTTTTGCCCGAGTCTACGAGAGCGAAGAGCGAAAGTATCCTGGCGGTCAGGAAGACAAGTTTGAGATTCCCGATCGCAGTGTTCGTGGATACAGGGCTTCCGAATCTTACCGTAATCTGGGCGAGGATGGTATCATTGAAACCGAGGTGGAAGTACAAGGCGGTGATGTGCTTATTGGTAGAACTTCCCCACCAAGGTTCCTAGAAGAATACTCCGAGTTCGAGATGGCTTCGCCAAATCGACGTGAAACTTCTGTTGCTGTACGTCACGGAGAGTCAGGCGTTGTCGATAGCGTTATTCTTACAGAAACAATAGACGGCAATCGTCTTGTGAAGGTAAAGGTACGAGACCTTCGAGTTCCTGAACTTGGCGACAAATATGCATCACGTCATGGTCAGAAGGGCGTAATCGGCTATATAGTACCTCAAGAGGATGTGCCTTTCACCGAAGACGGTGTTGTTCCTGACTTGATAATCAATCCACATGCCATCCCCAGCCGAATGACAATAGGCCAGATTCTTGAGATGATTGCTGGAAAAGCTGCTTGCATGGAAGGTAGACAGCAAGATGCAACACCTTTCTCAGGCGTGAGTGAAGATGAGCTCTTTGATATCTTGAAGAAGCATGGTCTTCAACACACTGGCCGCGAAGTAATGTACTCTGGCATCACTGGCCAGAAGCTCGTTTCCGACATTTTCATTGGTGTTATCTATTACCAGAAGCTTCACCATATGGTTGCTGACAAAATCCATGCACGCGCTCGAGGTCCAGTACAGATTCTTACACGTCAACCAACCGAAGGGCGCGCTCGAGAAGGTGGTCTTAGATTCGGTGAGATGGAACGAGATGTGCTAATTGGTCATGGCGCTGCAATCCTACTGAAAGGTCGACTTCTTGATGAGTCAGACAAGAGCAACATGCTGGTCTGCGAGGACTGTGGGCTCATCGGAGTCTACGACAGGAACAAGGACCAATACTACTGCCCAATATGTGGCCCCAACGCGAAGATTAGTAGCGTTGTTGTATCTTATGCTTTCAAACTTCTCATACAAGAAATGATGTCCCTTGGCTTGGCTGCCAGACTGCGACTAAAGGAGATGGTCTAAATGATTAGTGGACTTACGACCAAGAAGATTGACTCAATCGAGTTTGGCCTTCTTAGCCCTGAGGACATTCGAAAAATGTCCGTCGCTCAGATTGTCGTTGCAGATACTTATGATGAGGATGGGTACCCTATCGAATCTGGGATTATGGATCCCCGATTGGGCGTCATCGATCCTGGCCAGCGTTGTAGGACCTGCGGCAATCGGGTAGGCAACTGCCCAGGTCATTTTGGACACATTGAACTCGCTCGTCCCATAATGCATGCGGGTTATGCGAAAGTCATTCACAAGGTGCTTCGTAGCATCTGCCGGGAATGCAATAGAATCTTGCTGACAGACGAAGAGATTGATTACTATAACAGGATGTTCAAACGGTATCCTGAGATTGGCCAGAAGACTGCGAACTTATCGAAGGACATTCTCAAGCGCGCCGCAAAGGCAAAGACATGTCCACATTGCGAGGAGGAGCAACTGAAGCTCAAGCTGGAGAAGCCTACTTCAATCTTCGAAGTAGGTGATGCCGGCTCAGTACGACTCACAGCCATTGACATTCGTGCAAGGCTAGAGAACATCTCTGATGATGATTATAGGCTTCTGGGAATCAATCCTGATGCAGCTCGGCTTGAGTGGGCCATCATGACTGTACTTCCAGTGCCACCAGTCACCGTAAGACCGTCCATCACGCTTGAATCTGGCGTGCGTTCTGAGGACGATCTGAGCCACAAATGCATCGACATTATCAGAATCAATCAGAGATTACGAGAGAACTTGGATGCTGGAGCCCCTCAGTTGATTGTTGAGGATCTCTGGGAGCTTCTGCAGTATCACGTAACAACCTATATGGACAATGGTGTTTCTGGCATTCCACCAGCAAGGCATAGGTCTGGACGTGCCCTCAGGACGCTGGCTCAGAGACTAAAGGGCAAAGAAGGGCGGTTTAGGTCAAATCTCTCAGGTAAACGTGTTGACTTCTCTGCTCGTACTGTAATCTCCCCAGATCCCAATCTAAGTATGAATGAGGTTGGTGTACCTGAGGAGATAGCACGAATTCTCACTATTCCACAACGTGTCACAGAATGGAACATCGAAGAGATGAAAGAACTTGTTCTTCGAGGTCCAGATACTCATCCCGGCGCAAACTACCTTATTCGAACGGATGGTCGGCGAGTGGACCTTCGTTTTGTTAAGGACCGGACAATAATCTCCGATACAATCGAACCAGGCTTCATTGTGGAGAGACATCTCGACTCTGGTGATATTGTGTTATTCAATCGCCAGCCTTCTCTCCACAGGATGTCAATAATGGCTCATGAGGTTAGGGTGATGCCCTACCGGACATTTAGACTAAGTCTCTATGTATGTCCTCCCTACAACGCTGATTTCGATGGGGACGAAATGAACTTGCATGTGCCGCAATCCGAAGAGGCTCGTGCAGAGGCTAGGGTTCTCATGCGCGTGCAGGAACAAATCCTCTCCCCACGATATGGGGGGCCAATCATCGGAGCACTTCAGGACTATATATCTGCAGCCTTCCTATTGACTCGAAAGTCCAGTCTGTATACCGAGAATCAAGTCAACCAACTCCTTGCAACGGGCAGATTCACAGGGACTCTACCGGATCCGTCAATTATCGCACCTGTGAAGCTATGGACAGGCAAGCAGATCTTCAGCATGTTCATTCCCGAAGGAATCAATATCTCCTTCAAGGCCAATGTCTGCAGGAAATGCAACGTGTGCACCAAGGAGGACTGCCCCTATGACTCCTATGTGGTCATTCGCGACGGTGAACTCCTGTTCGGAGTCGTCGACGAGAAGGCCTTTGGTGCAGGAGAACCGGACTCACTCTTCCACCGAATAATCAAAGAAAAAGGCACTACTGCAGCTCGTGTATTCATGGACTCTGTGGGTCGACTTCTGATTCGTCTCATCACTGATAGAGGCTTTTCATTGGGTCTAAACGATGTGACACTTCCTAGAGAGGCACAACAACGAATCAAAATAATCCTGCAAGAGGCTGACCATAAGGTCAACCAGCTCATTGAAACTTACAAACGGGGTGAACTCGACCCCAATCCGGGTCAGACACTCCTCGAAACTCTCGAACAGCGAATCATGGCTACGCTTGCAGAGGCAAGAGACTCTGCAGGTGCAGTTGCAGGAGAACATCTGGGTCTTGAAAATTCAGCTGTCATAATGGCACAGACTGGAGCTCGTGGTTCACGGCTGAACCTTTCACAGATGGCTGCTGTCGTTGGACAGCAGGCTGTACGTGGTGAACGTATTAGTAGAGGCTACATAGGACGCACATTGCCTCACTTCGAGCGTGGCAATCTTGGTGCAAGAGCACGAGGATTTGTGACATCTAGTTACAAGAGTGGTCTTGACCCAATTGAGTATTGGTTCCATGCTGCTGGCGGCCGAGAAGGACTTGTTGATACAGCTGTCCGAACCTCGACCTCTGGATATATGCAACGGCGTCTAATGACTGCGCTGCAGGATTTGAAGGTGGAAACTGATGGTACTGTTCGTACTGCTCCTGGACGTATTGTCCAGTTCAAGTTCGGTGATGACGGCGTAGACCCCAGCAAATCCGATCATGGCCGTTCCGTGAATATTGACATTGCAATTGAAAAGGTACTTGGAAAGAGAATAAAGGAGTAGAGGAGATCGAATAGATGTCAAAGAAGAGCACAACCACAGATGCCAAGCCGAAGAAGACAGATTCAGGGAGCAAATCGAAGACCAAAGAGCCAACGCAAAGCAAGAAGAACTCATCAGTGAAAAAGACCACCAAGACCGACTCAGCAGCTTCTATCGAGAAATACATAGAAAAACGGCTTACGGAGATGAAGGAAGAACATAGACTTCCACCGAAAGTGATGAATGAGCTCGAAACGAAACTAAAGGACCTGACTTTCACTAAGAAGGAGTTCGATGAGATCTGTGATACTGTCATAGACTCCTATGAACGTGCTCTCGTAGAACCCGGCGAGGCCGTAGGAACTGTAGCTGCACAAAGCATCGGGGAACCTGGTACCCAGATGACCCTTAGAACATTCCACTACGCAGGTGTTGCAGAACTAAGTGTGACCCAAGGTCTTCCTCGACTCATTGAGATTGTTGATGCACGTAACAATCCTAGTACACCGACAATGAGAATCGAACTCGCTCCTGAACTGGCAAATGATCGCAGTGAAGCTCGACGAATTGCACGAAACATCGAGATGGTACTTGTAGAGAGCGTGGCTAGTAATGTGTCGATTGATCTTCTTCGACAGGCAATAGACATTAGACTTGACTCTGAGCTGATGGAAGATAAAGGACTGACGACTGATGAGGTTGGCAAGGCAATTCAAGAGAAGATTAAGGCAAAGGGAGAAGTCGAAGTCTCCGAAAATGTCATATTTGTCTATCCTGCAAATGAAACTCTTGCTGAGTTACAAAGGCTAAGTGAGAAGATACGTGACGTCCGAGTGAAAGGAATAAACAACATAACCCATGTGGTAATTCGAAAGGAAGCAGAAGGTTATGTTCTGTACACTGAGGGTTCGAACCTAGAAGATACACTTGAAGTCGAGGGAATCAATCCTGACAAGGTATACACAAATAACCTCCGCGAGATTAATGAGGTTCTCGGCATCGAAGCTACCCGTAATGCTATCATCCATGAAGCTATGAATGTGTTGACTGAACAGGGAATGGATGTTGATGTCAGACATATCATCCTTGTTGCAGATATGATGACTGCAGATGGTTCAATCCGACAAATCGGCCGTCATGGAATCTCTGGATCAAAGAACAGCGCACTGGCGAGAGCGGCCTTTGAGGTCACAATCAAACATCTGCTTGGCGCCGGAATTGCAGGGACAAAGGACCCACTTCGAGGAATAACTGAGAATGTCATCCTTGGGCAACTCATTCCTCTTGGTACTGGTTCTATCGATCTCTTGATGAATCCACAAGGGATAACTGGGAAGAAGCGATAATATCGCTTCCATGGCGGAAATGTTAAAACAGGACACCATATGTCGCAGATAGTTCAGCAAATGACGTCAAAAATACAAGAAAGACAACGAGGTCATGAGAATTGAGCTTAAACCAACCAATTGCAAGCGCTGTGAGCACTGGAAAGTGCAAGATTGGCGCTAAATCATCAATTGACTCCTTGAAGACCGGAGTGGCAAAGGTAGTAGTTGTTGCAGCCAATTGTCCCAAAGAAGAGCACGAAGACATTGAGAGATACGCTCAGCTCTCTGGCATAAAGATTCTAAAGTTCGAGGGCACTTCTTGGGACTTGGGCGAGGTGGTCGGTAAACCCTTCATGGTTTCTGCAATTACCGTTATCGAACCTGGCGATTCAAAGATACTCAAGATGATTTGAGGCGAGTTTTCTTGGTCAAGCTTTCAATGGAAGACATGTCCCTTATTGCCACCTTCGAACGTATTACCGGTGCAGCTGCAGTAGATGTAGTTCTCGATGATGAAAGTGAACGTATCATCTTCGTAGTTCGCGAGAAGCAACTAGGGAAGGCAATCGGGAAGGGAGGGTCAAATGTCAAGGCAGCCGCTGAGGCTCTTGGCCGTGTCATAGATGTTGTCGAAATTGCTGACACTCCTGAAGAATTTGTAAGGAGTGCACTTGCTCCTGCTCGAGTTGAAGAGGTCAAAATCATAGTCCATAGAGATGGGAATCGAGTCGCATCGGTCACTGTAAAGAGTGAAGACAGGGGCATTGCCATAGGAAAGGACGGGCGTAATGTTGCTCGTGCAAGGATTCTTGCTCGTCGTCACTTCGATCTCAACAATGTCGTTATTGCCTAAGTACAGTTCAATTGTCCTGGAAGAGGTATGTATCGAATCCAAAGGAGTCAGTTATTCCCAGACTTAATTGCAGTGTATAGTTAGTTGAAAACCATCATCAAAACACAGCTTGAACAACATGGGAGTTAGACTACTGGCAAATCTTCCACGAAACGATTTGATAAAAGCTGCAGAAATGGATTTGAAGAAGAAACAAGCTTTCTCCTCAGCATCTTGAAGCTCTTGCATCGTATCTTCTCCTCTCTTCAATCCTTGACGAGAAAGATGACTATACTAGGGCAGAGGAAACTCTAAGAAGAGCTATAACGCATTTTCCCACTTCTAGTATGGTCTAGTTCTTGCTTGGCTCTAATCCTGCAGGCCAAGGCAGAAAAGAAGAGACACAGGAGGAATGGATGAGGCTTCTAGATTGAACCCCAATCACCTCAATGAGCTTGATGAAATGAAGTCTAAATATCGTGGATAGCGGGTTCAGATGCCAGATGGAGAGCAACATTTGATAATCCTTTTAAGGAAACATGAAGCGGAAGCCGTGGCCACCAACAGATTACACCATATATGTTGGTCTCATCATCAAAGAGGTAAGATGCATTGTCACGTGGAAAGAGTCCACTCGGTGAATTCGCAGCGCGACCCCTCTCGCGGAAACGCAAGAAGTTCCGCTGGAAGAAGACCGATTACAAGAGCAGAGTGCTCAAGCTCAAAAAGAAGACCGACCCTCTTGAGGGCGCATGTCAAGCTCGTGGGATAGTGCTTGAGAAACAAGGAATTGAGTCGAAGCAGCCGAACTCAGCAATCAGGAAATGCGTACGAATTCAGCTTTCGAAGAATGGTAAGCAAATAACGGCATTCATTCCAGGTGATGGTGGTCTCAAATACATAGATGAACACGATCAAGTCCATGTCGAGGGTATTGGTGGCGCAATGGGTGGTGCAATGGGAGATCTCCCGGGTGTTCGTTTCAAGGTAGTCAAAGTGAACGGTGTTTCTCTAGAGTCTCTTATCTACGGCAAGAAGGAGAAGCCGATACGTTAGGTGATCATGATGGCTGAAGAAGAAAAGACTGAGGTTGCTGAGGAGATTCCTGAGCCTGAAGAGCCACATGTCGCACCTGATCTTTTATTGTTTGGAAAGTGGGACTCAACAAATGTCGAGATTACCGATGTTGGTCTAGCTCGATATATCTCACTTAAGCCAATCCTTATCCCGCATACTTCTGGGCGGCATGCACACAAGAGATTCCATAAGAGCCAAGTTCCAATCGTTGAGAGATTTGTCAACAAGCTGCTGAATGCTGGTCGAAGAAAGGAAAAGAAGACCCGAACTGGCAGGAATGCAGGTAAGAAGACCCAAGCAATTGGCATGCTTCGGCGAGTCTTTGAGATGATTGACTATCGAACAGGGCTTAATCCAATCCAAGTTCTTGTCACAGCTATTGAGAAGGCTGCACCTGCGGAGGAAACTACCCGTATTTCTTACGGTGGAATGGCCTACCCCCGTTCAGTAGATGTAGCTCCACAGCGCAGAATTGATCTAGCTCTTCGGTATTTGGCTGTGGGAGCAGTGCGTTCTGCGTACAAGAATGCAAAATCACTTGAGGAATGCTTGGTGGATGAATTGCTTCTAGCCTATAAGGGCGATGCTGCTAGCTTTGCCGTAGCAAGGAAGGAAGAACGTGAGCGAGTTGCTCGTTCCGCAAGGTAAGTTTCTGACAACGAGTAATCAGGGTCTCTAGTCTAAAGGCAGGCCATCTAGGAATGTCACGCGAAGGTTTCGCTTGGCTTGCAATTCTCTTCATCACGGTAATCTGGGCATCATCACTCATAATGGCAAAGATAGTGTTTGCTGAGAATATGACTCCCATTGTCTTTGTAGCACTAAGATACACTGTTGCATGTCCATTCCTTGCTCTTCCTGCTCTAATTGCAAGGAGACGTACCAAAGCACAGCACGATCCGGAGCTCAATTGGTGTCTCTTGCTTCTCGTGGGACTCAGCGGACCGTTTATCTCTCAAACTCTGCAGTATCTTGGCCTTAATATCACGATCGCCAGTGATGCTCTTCTTTTGCTGAACCTAAGTCCAGTATTCGCTGTCCTTCTAGCTTTGCCTATTTTGAGCGAACAAATCACGGGAGACAAAGCAGTAGGTCTCCTTCTTGCTACTCTTGGGGCAATACTCATTGTAATGACGCCAGTCCCAGTCGAGTGGTTGCCTGATACAACAAGAATTCTGGGCGATCTGGTTGTAATTCTTTCCACTTTCTTCTTTGCTATTAATGGCATCATAGGGAAAATTGCTGTAAAGACCATGAACTCAATCACTGTGACATTTTATAGCACATTCTTTTCAATACCTTTCATTTGGCTTTCTGCAGCAATTTTCGAAGATGTAACAGTCATCTTTCGACTAAGTCTTCTCTCTTGGGTTGTTGTACTATGGGTAGGTATAGTCAATACTGCATTGACTTTCATATTATACTATGAATCAATGCGTTATATCGAGGCTTCTAAGGTGCAGATTACACTCAATCTCATCGCTGTATGGGGTGTCATGATGTCAATTCTCTTTCTGCACGAAGCAATCTTTCCTCTTCAGATACTCGGCGGAATCATAGCCATTCTTGGTGTTATTATTACTCAGAAATCAAGAAATCCTGAGTCAGGCATCAAGCCTCTAGGAGAAACATCATAGCTTACAGTTAGCAACAGCTTGAGGAATGATTACATCCGGGTTTTTCCTTGTAGTAATATTCTATGAACTCCAAGGAGTCTACTGGTCGTTCAGGCTGGCACAGACATCAAAATATGTTCATGCGGAGGTAGAACTGAACGACCCACAGCTCTAGTAAAATCATCCGCGGATTAGTGGAAATGACTGTGCCAAAGAGAATACAGAAAAACAAGAGCCATGATTTGACATCTCATGCAGCTACTCATGCTGCCATTTCTCTTTCTCAATCTCTTCTCTCCTGAGAATTGGAATCACGTAAGTGTATAGGCTTCCGCTTGCAGGATCGTGGGTCACTCTCTTGAGAAGAACATCCAATCGTTTTTCTAGGGGCTGCATGTCAAAAGACCTTGTTATTAACGCCAAATTGGCGTCTTTGTCGGTAATGAATAGACTGACCATCATCAAAGTATGAGAGGAATTGAGACCCCTTATTCCATTCATCACCCCGTTCGCCAAATCTATTGCCTGCTGACGAACATCATCGTTTCTAGGTACAGTTCTTCTATCATGGATGATAAATCCATCTGACTCAAAATCAAATTGTAGTCCCATAGACCTCCGTATTTATCCAAGGCATATAAACACCGAATCACATTTGCATTGCAGATATCTCTGGATAAGAAATCCTGACGAAAGGATTATCATGGAATCGCATTCATATTAGGATGGTGGGGTTTCAATCATGAGAGGAAGAATCATGCTATCTCGGTTACTTGCTGTTGCCTCTGCAATCGGAATCGTAGTATCCGCAACACTCACTATGATTGCTTGGGGACTATGGAGTTCTGCTGTTCGTTCAACATTCAACACCCTCATGCAATTCTTTGTTATCATCTTCTTCATTTCATTACCTCTTGGGATGTCCTAGAGGTCATCGAGAACCAACATGCTGAGGATGAGGGGCAAGGTCTAGAACTGGCATGATACGCTACAGCAAATGCGGATGAATATTACTCCTACGTATTTGGGCGCCTTTTTAGCCCGTATTTTGACCTTGATCAAGCGGCCTTTTATAGTTGCATAGTACATCTTTCCTGTTTTGTGGCCAATTAAAGGAAGTTCACTCTTCCGAATCCGAAACAAAGCCAGGTTCAACAATACCATTAGAGACAGCATTCTCAATACGCTTTCTGTTTGATGCCGCTATTAGTAGAACTTGAATCAATATGCAATCAAAAAGGAGAAACACATTGAAGCCCACAATGATTGCCGATAGCAGGGATACAATCTCGGGTAATACAAGGATGAAAAGTGCCCTTGAAAGGACAACCTGAAGACCGAGTATAGAATCCAACTTCTTTCTGTATCTTACACCCTCAATACAGTCGAACAAATCTGTACCTATGCTGAATTAACAGGCGTTAGTCATGCTCATCAGGCTTGAGTTCATTTTTTCAAACAAGTATAAGAATTTTTTAGATTCAAATTTGAGCTTCTCAAATGCATATTCTTCTCTCAGAAAAATCACAGTTATGGATGGCTAACATTGCTTAACGGAAAACTCTAAAAGCGACTCCCAAACCTTCAGGCTAGTTTCCATCAGATGACTTGCTCATCTAAAGGTGGAAATCATGAGACGTGGTGTTTCAAATAATGAGTAAAGAAAAGGAGCACCTCAATCTAGTAGTAATCGGCCACGTCGACCACGGCAAGAGTACGATGACCGGCCGATTGCTCTACGAGACAGGTGCTGTTGACGAACGAACCTTCCAGCAGCACAAAGCTGAGGCTGAGAAGCTAGGAAGGCCTTCCTGGGCCTGGGCTTTCGCGCTGGACAGGCTGAAGGAAGAGAGAGAACGCGGTCTCACGATTGACATTGCATTCTTCAAGTTCCTAACTAACAAATACTACTACACCATTATCGATGCCCCTGGTCATAAAGACTTCATTAGCGCTGCGTGATTTCCACTCAGCGGTGGAAAAAACATGATCACGGGGGCCTCACAGGCTGATGTTGGTTTATTGGTAGTCAGCGCAAAGCGTGGTGAGTTTGAGGCTGGTGTTGGTCCTGGTGGACAGACAAAGGAGCATGCTTATCTTGCTATGACCCTTGGCGTGCCAAGCCTTATTGTCTGTATCAACAAGATGGATGATGACAGTGTCAAATTCAGTGAAGACCGTTACAAAGAGGTCAAGGAAGAAGTCGAAGGTTTCTTGAAGAGCATTGGCTACAAAACTGAGAAGATTCCTTTCATCCCCACTGCTGCTGTTGATGCATGCAACCTGAAGGTGAAAACTCCTGAGAAGACCCCATGGTACAATGGTCCCTGCTTGCTGGAGGCTCTTGATGAGGTAGAGCTTCCACCGAAGCCAACCGACAAGCCATTGCGCTTGCCACTGAATGATGTCTACTCAATCAAGGGGGTTGGCACTGTGCCTGTTGGTCGTGTTGAAACCGGTATCATGAAAGTTGGCCAAAAGGTCATATTCATGCCTCCAAATAAGACTGGTGAAGTCAAGTCCATCGAGATGCATCATGAACAACTCAAAGAGGCAGTTCCCGGAGACAACATTGGATTCAATGTCCGAGGTGTCGAAAGGAAGGACTTAGGTCGCGGTGACGTTGCTGGACCTGATAGCGATCCACCAACAGTAGCTGCTGATTACACTGGCCAAATAATGGTCATTCAACATCCAACAGCTATTACTGTCGGTTACACTCCAGTCATTCATGCTCATACTGCTCAAGTTGCCTGTAGATTCGACCAGATTTTGCAAAAGCTTGATCAACGCAGCGGACAGGTCATTGAAGAGAACCCAGACTTCGTTAAGAAAGGGGAGTCTATGATTGCCAAGCTAGTGCCTCTCAAGCCGATGTGCATTGAAACCTACAAGGACTTCCCACAGCTCGGCAGATTTGCTGTTCGTGATATGGGCATGACCGTTGCGGTTGGTGTCGTGACCAAGCTCACAAAGAAGTAGTTCAACATACAACCAGAAGAACCGGGTCGCAAGACCCGTGTTCATTTCTCTTTCTTTATAGAACCATTCTCGGACAATGGGTTCGAGGCAAAAGGTGATTAGATGCCAATCTCATCATTAGCTTAGGTTCAGCAACACGGAGAAATACCTGATGATGGAAGATGACTCCTATTTCTATCCCAATAATCAACAAGGACCTTCAAGTAATACTGGCAGATGGATAGTATTCGCCACCGTTACAGCGCTTGCAATCATTCTGACACTAGCCATGCTTTCTATCACAACAGCTGAGAACTACCTCTACGCCATTTTTGGGATTCTTCCTATGATAGCCTTTCTCCTATATGCGGCATACAAATGGGCTCAGGGGCGCTCAATCGCACCTACAGATATTCAAGAAGATGACAAAATCTTCAATCACATGAGACGCCATGCTCTACCAGCAGAACACGTTGGAGATCTGGATATGTATCGCTGTCCTGACTGTGGTCTTTCTTTCGAGTTGAGCAATGCAGTAGTCGTTGATGACAAAGTTGTGAATTGCCCCTTTTGCAATACAAGATTGTACATCGAATGATGTCCTATATCATGACCTACGTTTTGGCATTACTTCCATAGTCACAAATTGTGACTCCAGCTTGTGACCCCACATTGTGGCTTCGCTATATATACTGATTCTGAGCAGTATTTCTTGTGAACTATTATGGCTCTAGCAGCTAATACCCGGATTTCATTCGTGAAGAAGAACACTACCAAGGTCGCCTCGACCGATGCCCTCTACCAGGCGTACCTGTATCGGAGGTAAATCATCATGGCACTGGTTAAGAACACCAAGGACGCTAAGCGCAAGTATCTTGCAGCGAAGATCTCCACTGACGCTATCACTCATGTCTACTTCATGAGGTAATGAGGCGGCACCCTTGCTATCATCTAGCTCAAATGAAAGCGGTTCCTTCAGACATGTTCTGAGGAACCATGATTATGCACGCCTATGGACTGGGCAGCTAGTTTCTAACATTGGAGCGGCCATTAGTTCATTAGCACTTCTATTCTATGTTTATCAATTGACCCAGTCTCCCATGGCAATGGCCATATTGGCAATTGTTGAAACAGCACCAGTTGTGATGTTCGCCGGATTTATAGGCGTCTACATCGATCGTTGGGATAGAAAGACAATCATGATTGTTTCCGACGTTGTTCGTGCAGTTCTGATTCTTCTTATCCCACTCGCTGGATTTCTTTCCCAAATCATGCCCGCAATCTACTGGGTCTACCTATTCACCTTCCTTTATGCAATAGCAAATGCTTGGTTCTATCCCGCACGAAATGCTTCAATCCCTAATCTAGTGGAATCAGAGGAGTTGGTCACTGCAAATTCTCTCTCACAGATGACATTTCAAGTGGTCCAGCTGGCAGTTCCACCTATTGGAGGTGTTCTCGTAGCCCTTCTAGCCCCCAATTATTTTCTTGCATTCGCCATCAATTCCTTGACCTACATCATCTCTGCGATAGCATTGCTGAACATTCGTACCTCCCTCTTTCCAGAGGGCATTCCTTCAGAGGAGGAATCTGTTAGCAGGCAAGTTTTGGAGGGTGCCAAATTCGTTTCTGGTAATATTATTCTTCTCTATCTCTTCGTATTTGCAATCTTATTAGCTTCCTCCTCAGGTATTCTTAATGCTCTATTACTCCCTCATCTTGAGAGTCAGGTCGGAGTCACCGAAATGGAGTTTGGAATAGTTCTAAGCGCTGGGGCGGCATCCGGTACATTGGTCGCCTTTCTTCTAGGTAAGAAAAAGCGTTTACCATACCCTCTCTATATTGTCGCAAGTTCTGGGTTCGTCGCGGGAATAGCCGTGTTCGGGCTTGCTTCAGCGCAGACTTTCTGCGCCATCATTTTTTCTTGGGCGCTAATTGGCTCCGTAGATGTGATGATTAACATTCCACTTGGAACGTTGATGCAAGAATTAGTTCCGGACAATTATAGAGGACGAATATTCGCTCTTCTCAATGTCGTCTTCACGGCAATTCAGGTTCTTGGCATGGCAATTGGCGGTGTGTGGGCCGAAGCAATTGGCTCAACCGTGCAACCACTTTTCGCTGCTGCGATCGCACTTGTCTTGGTTTCATTGTTAGGCATTTTCGCTGTAGCCAAAGCCAGACTTCATATCACATTAGATATCATGCTGCAAGACCCGGAATCAGAAAAAGTTGCTAGAGATGAAATCGAGTCTTCAGAGGTCCTGCTTGAAGTGAAAGGTTAAAGCTGGACCCGGGCGAGAAGGTCAAAGTCAATCTTCTCGCCCATTTAATTCCAGTAGTATAGTTTCCAGTCTTTCTGGACTGAAGAATCTTTAAGTAAGCCTCCTCGAAAAGGCCCAGTCATTCTTCACATTGATACCCAAGAAGGCGCATTAATCCAATGCCAAGGACGGGAATTCTTAACGAACGCTTGATGCTTTACATTCTTGCTGGAGTTGTTGGTCTTGCTTCAGGCCTGACAGCAGTATTGTTCAGGTGGCTCGTTTTGGGTGTAGGTACATTATTTGCTACAATTCCTGTGTTATTTGGTCCGATTGGGTGGATTATTGCACCTATTGTTGGAGGATTTGTTGTTGCAATAATTGTAGTCAAGTACGCGCCGGAAGCCAAAGGTCACGGAGTTCCTGAGGTCATGGTTTCTTACTCAACGCAAGGCGGCAAAATGCGTGTACGTGTCCCTCTTCTGAAGAGCATTGCTTCTGCATTCAGCATTGGATCCGGAGGATCTTGTGGCCGTGAGGGTCCTATTGCTCAAATCGGAGCAGGACTAGGTTCTACAATTGCTGGCATGGCAAATATGAATCGAAGGCAAACAAAGACACTGCTTGTTTGTGGACTAGCATCTGGAGTGTCGGCCACATTCAATGCCCCTCTTGGAGGTATGATATTCGGAATAGAGGTAATTGCAGGCGGTATTATCGGTTTTTCAATTATACCCGTTATTCTTTCTTGTGTAGTAGCTACTGCTGTTTCATTGTCAATTCTTGGTGCAGAAGTTTCCTTTCAGGCACCCTATTTTTCTTTGCAGACTCCCCTTGAGCTTGTGTTTTACCTAATACTTGGTCTTTTACTTGGCATTGGTAGTGTCCTATGGGCTCGTGGGTTCTATAAGATAGAAGACGTACTTGATAAACTCCCGGTTTCCAAGTATTTGCTACCTGCAATTGGCGGCTTTCTCACCGGAGTTCTTCTTCTTCTCACCATCTATCTTGAAAGCGTCTTTGACTATAGCGGTCTATTCCGACCTGAAGAACCATACTTCCCAGCAATAGGAGGCATAGGATATGCTTTTACCGATGCAGTTCTTATTGGAACTGTCACTCTTGTTGCTCTTCTCGCTTTTGGCTTTCTTAAAGCCTTGGCCACATCATTTACACTTGGCTCGGGTGGATCAGGTGGCATCTTTGCACCGACTCTATCCATTGGCGCTGCCTTCGGTGGTGCTTTTGGTCTAGTCTTTTCGTTCCTTTTTCCATGGGCTATCACTCAACCTATGGCTTTCGCTCTTGTAGGAATGGCTGCGCTCTTTGCAGGTTCTGGCAGAGCTCCTATTACTTGCATTGTCATTATCATGGAGATGACCAATGATTATTCCCTTATCCTCCCGCTTATGATTTCCGTTTCAGCTTCCTTTCTTGTCGCCTCTCTCCTTGATGAAGAGAGCATATACACACTAAAGCTCACTCGAAGAGGTATAATCATCCGGCAGGGGACTCATGTTGGAACTCTCAAAGCTATTGGAGTCGAAGAAGTAATGACTAAGAACCCAACAATTCTACGACCTTCAATGTCTAAGCAGGATGTTCTGAACATTATCGACAAGACTCAGCACACCAAATACCCCGTTGTTGATATGGATGGAAATGTAATTGGAACACTAATTACTGAAGATTTGTATCACGAGGTAGAAGAAAGCACCGAACAAACCGTGCAACAATTGATGAATCCGAACTTTCTGCATCTTGCACCGTCTTCTACTATGGACAGTGCCTTGAGTGCAATGATGGAAAGAAATGAGGGCCATGCTGTGATAGTCAATCCAAGTGCCCCAGCAAAAATGCTCGGTTTTGTTACCAAGGCAGACGTTCTTCGCGCCTATGAATTGGCAATCTTTAGACTTCAGCAACAAGGTTATGACATAGATGAAATTGGACCCGCTGAGATTATTGATGTGGCATAATCGGTAGAACAAACACATCTCAAAAGAAGACCAAGCCTTAGCGTTCTTACATGAAATGTGAATTGAATCTGACACAGTCTTCATGAGAAAGACCCCTCGCAATTCAACGATTCATGCTGGTTTGTTCTTAGCCTTCTTGATGTCCTGCTCTTTCGATGTAAACTTTGCTAGATTTCTGATGAACTTTCAAGCCATCTTTGGGATCATGGTAACGATTTCTTTTTCTTTGGTAAAGCGTTTGATACTTCAATTTTGAGTCCATTATCTCGATAATTTACCAAGTCTCAATTCACTAAATGTTTCAAGCAATTCTCTGCGAGGATTCCATTTCTTACGACCCCATTCTGGTATATTATTATCTTCAAGTGAAAAACGGTCTAAGACCTTTTTCCACAGGGGAAATTCCAAATCGGGTTGTAGAGAGTCCATCGTTGGTCATACTGCTCAGACGAGTCTTCTCAGTTTCAGTGATAAATCTGGAATGAGTGGTAATGACCCAATCGTGGAAAGAACTATGGAAAAACTCTTTGTGACTGAGAGTGATGCCTCAGCAGCAGTATAGGAGAAGGAAGCCGGATTTGCAGGAGGGATTGCATCCCGATGAGTGTGGACAATGCCTTCGCCATTTCTCAGATAATACTGGGTGTTGCGTTGACGCTCGTCTAAGGAAGGGGAGGACACAGAAGTTTCGATAGTCGGAGTTCACTCGACTTGTAGAAACAGGCCAGGTCTTGGTAAGAAATCAATGAGAGAATTCAGTTGAACTACTGACTGTATATTGACAGAAGGAAAATGGCGCTGAGGGAGAGATTTTCAATTCTCGTAGAAACCATGAGAATCTTTGAACTCTCGAGTGCATAGCACACTGGATGTTTGCTGAACTGCTACAAGCAATCAATAGCAATCCAGCGCCATACCAGGCTTGGCTACCTCAGCATAGATAATCTGTTGGAGAACTCATTTCTCTCATAAAGATTGTGACCAAGTATCTGGAGGTTCTAGGCCCCTCTCAAGTGGAGTTCATCCTCTTCAGGGATTAAACATATCAAATTCGAACTGGACGATCCAGTTGATCGGGGTCTTTATCTACATTGCTTTAGATAGACTTATTCTAGCACCAAGTTAAAGAAAGAGGTGCATTAATGACGACCATCACATGATATCTATCGTTTCAAGAGGATCGATTGCTTCTACTGGTTCTCCCGCTTCCTGCAATCTGACAATAGCAATTTGATAAGCTCTAAGTACGTCGGCCTTGGTGACAAAGCCAAGCATCACATTAGGAACTCGTGGATCCACAACTACTGCATGCCCTTCGTTTCTTTCAAGCATTCCACGTAGAACACTGTCCATCGTGCAGTCAGGACCAATATGGAGAAAATCGGTACTCATCAAGTCCTTGACTTGGTACTGCTTGTTCTCGTCTTCATTCTCTGGAAACAGATCTTCTGTTATGAGGCAACCTACAACAACCCCTGTCTTATCTACAACAGGGAATTTTGTATGCTGCGTCTTATCTACAATTTTCAGAACCTCTGCTGTGGTCATATCAGGTGATAAAACGGTGGGGTTCTTAGTCATTACCTGATCCACTCTTATTTCTCGTAGGGCACTGATATAATGCCCTCTTCTTACATTAATGCCTCTACGGGATAGTTTCAACGTGTACAGACTCTCTCTTTCAATAAGAGAGGATACAAGAAAGGAGGCTGAAACCGCTATCATGAGGGGAAGAATCAGAGAGTAGTCGTTGGTCATCTCCATGATAATGACAATGCAAGTAATAGGAGCTCTGCCAGAACCTGCAAAGAGCGCAGCCATTCCTACCAATGTATATGCCATTGGCTCAGGAACTACGGTGGGAAAGAAGGTGTAGAAAAGGAGCCCGAAAGAGCCTCCTAACGATGCACCGATAAATAATGTAGGTGCAAAGACCCCACCTGATCCACCTGAACCAAGCGTAGCTGATGTCGCAAAGGCCTTTGCAATCCCGAATGCAGCCAATGCTACTAGTGACACAGTTCCTAGGAGACTTGCGTCTATGAATGCATATCCGACCCCCATTATTGCAGGGAAGTACGGTTCTCCAGGCTTAAACGCACCAACATATCCAACGGAATTCTCAATCATCAGGATGATTACTGCAAGTATTCCTACAACGAAGCCACCAATTGCTGGAATGGCAAGCCTAGGTCCTCTTAGCTTCTCAAACAAGTCCTCAACCTTGTAGAATCCGCGAGTCCAGATCACGCTGGCGACTCCAAGAAGTAATCCTAACATGAAGTAGAGAACCAATTCTAAGTAATTACTCATGACGAAGAGAGGTGCTTGGAACGAGGGCTGTGAGCCAAGAATGGTATCAACCACTGCAGTGGAAATAACCGATGATATAATCACTGGGATGATGGAGAAACCTACAAGTCCACCAGCTATCACTTCGATGCCAAACAAGGTACCTCCAAGTGGAGTGTTGAACGTGGCCGCAATACCCGATGAAACTCCACAAACCACAAGAGTTTTTGTTGTTCTAGTGTCACTCTTCAGTTTCATTGCAATGAAAGAGCCAACTCCGCCGCCAATTTGGGCGATCGGTCCTTCTCGTCCGCAGGATCCTCCAGATCCGATACAAATAGCAGAAGCAAGGCTCTTTAGGAGGGGAACCCTAAACCGAATTCTTCCTCCCCGTCGAGCATAGGCATCCATAATCTCTGGCACGCCATGCCCCCTTGCTTCTGGGGCATAGTTCACCACTATGAAGGCAACCAAGATGCCACCGAATGCTGGTATCAGAAGCCATCCAAGCAAACCAATCGTTTGAGGCACAATTGCGAACAGAATACTGATTCCTAGAATTAACATTCTGAATCCGATTGCTACAAAACCAGAAACAACCCCAACGATTGCTCCCAAAATATAGACCTTCGACTGATAGCTAGTTATTGACCTCTGCTGCATTGAATAACCATCCTTCTATTTAATAAGAACTGAATCTATAAGACAATCATTATACTATTCGTTGCGTTTCAGAAAATTGTCTCTTTAAGTGTTTCCGGAACGATTGAGTATCTAAGAAGCCTGCAGCAGTCTAAAGCATCTCAGTATAGAAACAGAAGCCGAATTAGTATGGGAACTTCTCAATAACAATGTGCAATTCTACGGCAAAGAAAGTGGACGCATTGAGAAGTGATCCTCTCATATACATTGCATCATGTTGCCAAAACTAAGAATCTCTGGAGAAGACTGTGAAGCAACACATCCCTTGCTTGTCTATCATCTTCATTAATTTCGGTCATCTGTCCAACTTTTATATTGTTACTAGCACATCAGTTCCCATGAACGATACTATCAGAGCTTATTGTGGACTCTGGTGTTCATCATGTCCTGCATATCTTGCTTACATCAACGATGATGACAAGATTCGACAAGAAACTGCAGAGAAGTGGAATAGCCCTGACTTTCCAGTTTCTCCAGAAACCTTGGATTGTGCTGGATGCAAATCAGATGGACCACACTTCGCATTTGTTTCTAATTGCCCAGTCCATCAATGTGCCCACCAACATGGTGTGGAAACCTGTGCGCACTGTGAAGACTATGGATGCGATATCCTACAAGAATGGTTCGCAAAGGCTGGGGACGAGCACAGAAAGAACCTAGAGCGATATAGGGCATCTCTCGGTTTCCAGACACCATAACATGCAAAACGGATTGAACATCACACCACGTTATGCTGAAATGTATTTGCTTTGGCTGTCTCTTTGTTTCACACAGCTTAAGCATAATACTCAAAACTGTCCAAGGAACCTCGCTAGTAAAGAGGGTGCAGCGGCCCACGATGTATCGTCTGTCCTTTCTCCAACAGGCATAATCGAAGCGTTTCTCGAAGCGGCACCCTCTGAGGCTCCACCACTCATCCTTAGAGCTGTTCCCGCCAGGGCCTGACTCGATTCGGATGTCTAAGGTGATCACAACAAACCTACGAATGTTGCTTCGCCCGTGACAGACTTCAGAGACCACTCGTCAACGTCCCGCAACGAAACCTGCTAGGGTCGGGGTTCAGCCTCCACGGTGTTACTGGCGCCACTATTGCCATGTGGTCGCAGCCGCGGCAAACGACCCGCCCTGCCCGCTGCGTTTTGCACTTTCCACGGTTCCCCCTAAAAACGTTGTCAATTGTTTCTCTGATGGGAAAAGCCAATAGCCTAAAGCCTAGATGAAAGCCCCAGCTTCACGCCTAATCTGTGTGATTTCCTCTAAGACTTCTCTCTCGGGCGGTGTAATGTCTTCTAGGAACCTCTTCCTTATTGCCAGAATATGCTTGTCTGGAATATCCACATAAAGCATATCATCACTTTTTACTTGCCGACCTATAGTTGGGCCTCTGATAGATACCGCTACTTCCATACCATCTGTGGCTTCTTCTATCACAACGTTCCTGTCTTGAATTTGGAGAATTGTACCAACGCGCTTTCCGTCCGCATTTATGACACCAGTTCTTGGTTTGATGAGACCATGAACTTTAACGCCCACAATGGCTGGATTCTTCTGTCTGAATACATAATCTGGCATAAGCTCAAGCTTTCCTGGACGAATAATAGAGCTCAACGAGTCTGCCTTTGCCTGTTCACGTTTTACAATTACCCAAGCGTTGTATTCATCATATAATCGGTAAATGACCTGATTGAGAAAGACCTCTACTCCATACTCAGCAGCCAAATCCTCAATATCAGGAGCAAACTTCACATTGAAACCGAGCACCACAGCATTTAGAGGGTCCTCGCCACCTGCCGCGCTTGCCTCAACTATATCCCGTTTTACGATTGGTCCAACATCAGCCACACGTACTGGTACTTTCCTATCTTGTAGAAATATGGTGACAGCCTCAAGAGAACCCAACGTATCCGTCTTCACAACGATACCTGAGGAGTCGCGCTGAATACGAATTGCATCGACTTCATCTTTCACTTTTTGTTTGATTGTTTCAAGCTGGTCCAAGTCTTGAACTGCATAGACCGGCGCACCTGCAACTGCTCCTTCTATATCTGGGGCTACTATCTTGACTCCCGCTGCAGCATGAACAACATCTACGGGAATGAATTTCTCCTTAGGGTCTCGAATTTCATCAAGTGCTCTTGGCTGGAGTAAAGCCCTAATCTTCGCAACAATAGTGTCGTCTAGCCCCCCTACAACAATGGTGTCTGTTTTTCTTAGAATACCGTCATAGATGATCGTGTCTAGAGTTATTCCAAGACCAGTTTCTTCACGTACCTCCAAAATTGCTCCTTTTGCGGGCCCTTGGGAAACTGCTAATCTGTCTTTCATGTATTGCTGTGTCAGTCCCGATAACACCATCAGCAGTTCGGGTATACCTTCTCCAGTCTTTGCGCTGGTGGGTACTATCGCAACAGACTTCCTGAAATCCTTGACTCTATCGAAGCGTTCTGACTCATAACCATTGGCAGATAATGATCCTACAATTTCATAAATTCGTCTGTCTACTTCATTCTGAGTCGATGTTCCCTGTGATTTTATTGCCTGTATGAGTCCTACTCCCTGTTTCGTTCTCCAACCTGGTACCTTATCGAGCTTGTTTGCAGCTACGAGAAAAGGGGTTCGGCCTGATTGCAGTATCTTGAGCGATTCATAGGTCTGCGTGAGAGCTCCCTCATTCAAATCTACAACCAAAATTGCTATGTCTGCAATAGCTCCTCCACGTCGACGAAGGTTGAGATACGCCTCATGACCAGGTGTATCGATAAAGAGAAGTCCATCAATCGTCAATTCCGTTTTCACAGCTTTAAGCAAGTCGCCACAGATAGACTGGATTGTTTCGGTCGGAAAAAAGGAGGCGCCAATGTGCTGGGTTATTCCAGCAGCTTCTCTATCTTGAACTGCAGTACCTCGCATTTTGTCCAGAAGTGAGGTTTTACCATGATCAATATGCCCAAGCACAGTGACAATAGGAGAACGAAGTTTCAAGTCTTTCTTTGTTTCCATTTTGGACATTTAGAGCACCTCACAAGTAGACTTATTCTCCGCCATCTAACCTATGTTTATCAAAGTGTCGCTAGTAGCTTCAGAATGTCGTGCAAAACTGACGGCATAAGTCACAAGGCTAAAATACTCAAGACATTCGGTCGCCGTCAAACAAGGACAATGACGTGGTGAAGCAATGGAACAATCTCTTGTTATAATCAAACCAGATGGAACAATTAGAAGAGCAGTAGGCGCTCGAGTTCTAAAGGCGTTAATGGAAAGGGGATATCATGTTCAGGCCTTCAAAGAGATGAACGTATCTGATGAACTTGCCAAGAAGCATTATGCAATACACTCTGAGAAGTCATTTTTCCCTTGGCTTGTTCAGTTCATTACTTCAGCTAGAGTCTTGGCAATGGTGCTTGAAGCTGATTCTGTCATTGATGGCGTAAGAGAGGCGCTTGGCGCTACTTTCGTACAAAAAGCTTCTCCGGAATCACTTAGAGGAAAATATGGTACTTGGGCCGGTGTCAATATTGCACACGCTTCTGATTCTCCTGAAACAGCTGTCACGGAAATTGAACTGTGGAAGACTGAAGGCGGTCTTCAAATATCCAATCAGGCCGAAGCAGAGGCAAAGCAGTACATCAATAGATACTCTTCGAATGACTTCAATAATACTCTAGAAATTCGAGAAACCGTCAAAAAGGCAATTGAGGAAGGCAATACTTCCCAGAATGTTCTGCTGACTCTTCAGAAACTATATGGGATGGACGCTGAAGGAGTTCCTGAGTCGGAGGTCGCCGCCCTTGCAAAGGCGGTATTCGACTTCATTATTGAAGAGGTTGAAAAGAAATAGAATGAATGGTGGCAGGCCGGTGCCACCTTTTCATCAGTCCTTCAACTTCTGTAGTACTAACGCTTAGTCTTTCCACCTTTTTCGAAGCCTGTAGTCCACTTCGTGTCCCTTGGCTTCATTCGGCGCTTCAGCCTAGCAGTTTTGCACTTGTTAGAGCAGAACCATAGGACTGCTCCATCCTTGGTCTGCACGTAGGCTAATCCTGTTCCCGGCTCAATGTCCTTTCCACAGAACACGCATTTCTGAGTACCCACCAATAGACTATCGCCTCCTCATTTTGCGTGCTTCGCGTTCAGTTTCTCTGAGAATCAGAATATCCCCCATTCTAACTGGTCCTTTTACATTGCGCGTTAAGACACGGCCCTTATCCCTGCCATCAAGTATTTTGACACGCACTTGAGTGATTTCTCCTGTGACGCCAGTACGTCCTAGAAGCTGAATCACCTCGGCAGGAATTGATGGGGTTTCAACTTCATCTTCTTTCTTACTCATTAGAAGCCATCACCTGAGAGTATTACTTCCGCAGGGCATTGACCTTGCTAACAATATCATCAACAAGATCCTTTGCTTTCCCCTCAACAATGATTGCAACCGCTGCAGTCGGTCTTTCGATACCAGCAGCTGCTCCAAGGTTCTTCTTGCTAGACACAAAGATGTATGGGGCTTTCCTATCATCACATAGCCCTGGAAGGTACATTATTACCTCTTGAGGCTCTACGTCTTCAGCGATAATCACAAGACGAGCAATTCCACGTTCAATGCTCTTTGTGGTTTCGTTAATTCCTTTCTTGATACGACCTGTATCTTTTGCTACCTCTAATGCTTCAAGAGACTTCTTCTGAAGCTCCTCGGTAGGTTCCCATTCGATAAATGAAGGCTTTGGCATAAATAACACCTCAGTTATTCACATCATTGGTATGAAATTTCTAACCATTACACACAGACACATGTGTTTCTTGCGCCCAATCTCCTATTTCTTTTAAAATTGTCGAAGTGTCAATGGATATGGAAATTATAAGCTAGTATCCAAGATCATCCAAGGCCTTGATGAGCTCAATATCTTCTATTCCCAAATAATCTAGAACCGAGTATCGGTCTCTATTTCGCATAATGTCTAGTCCATGATGGATGTGTTGAATGAATTGGTTCTGAGGCATTTCCAGATCCTTCAGGCTATGTGGCATTTGCCTGTCAACAAGGAATTGATGGATTGTTCTCGCATCATGGTCGCTATAACCTGCCTTGGTCAGAAAATACAGACACAGAGGCGTGGTAAAGGCAACTTGCAGACCATGGAGTTCATTGCAATCTCGGTCCATTGCATGTGATATCGCATGCTCTGTACCGGAACACGGCCGTGAGCTGCCAAATACGCTCATGGCTCTTCCTGCATCAATAAGTGCTCTAATGAGTGTTTGGAGGCTCTGTTCTTTTAGTACAGACTCTAATGCAGATCTAACAAGGCTGTAGGCTCTTCTGTCAAAGGGTTCCTCATGTTCCTTATGAGCAAGTTCCCACTCAGCCAGACTAGATGCTTTGCAAACAATGTCTCCAAGTCCTGCAAGCCTAAGTCTTGGCGGAGCTTTCTCTATTATGGAAAGGTCAGCGATAATTCCGACAGGACTCTTGCATCTCTCAGAATATCGATATTCATTATGACTCACAGAAGCCACGTTGCTGGCAATTCCGTCATGAGATGCCGCTGTTGGAACTGCAATCCAATCAAGTCCTGTGTCTCTAGCCAAGAGCTTTGCAGTGTCCAAGCTTCGACCTCCACCGAACCCCAGAATGATGTCTTTTCCTGTCATCTTGGACATCTTCCCCGCTTCATATTCTGAAACGAGTAGCCAAGTCTGTTCTGATCCTACGAGAAGCTCCACCGTTGACTGATACTCGTGTAGAAGCGTTTTGTCTGTGACAAAGACAGGCTGTCTGTAATCTTCCAAAAAGTCATCTACTTTGCTTAGTGCTCCTTTTGTTATTACAATGAATCGGGGGTCTGCATTTGACATTTGACAAGCTCCTCGGTTTCGAAGGGTCACTTAAGCGGTATGCTTTGCCATCACAGATGACTGTTAAGCTCTTCTATGACGCGCCTTTCAGGTGTTTTTCTCAGCAACCTTAAGTATAGGACGGGACGGCTTTTGCGATTATCAGTCAGTGTTACGTGGAAAACACATTAGCTATTATGTTTCTCATCCAGCACGAATATGACGAACCATTTGAGGTTCAAAACATGACTCGATACTTGAAGGTCGCCCTCATGGGCTCAGGATATGCGGGCAAGTCCACGTTGATTAGGTTGCTGACTGATAAGACTGAGAAACTACAGGTGAATTATCAGCCCACTGCCGGAATGGACTGTGGTACAATCACTCTTGATGGATCCACCAAAGTGTCGCTAGTAGAAATGGGCGGCCAATCCCATTTCGAGTTCATGTGGGCAGACCTGATGAAGGGTAGTAGGATGGTCGTTGTTGTTACCGAGAGCAATCCCAAGGCAGTCCTAAAGACACGTCAGCTATTACAAAAATACAAGAAAGATATTGATGGCATACAGATAATTGCAATTGCCAACAAACAGGATCTTCCTGGTTCAATGAAGCCTGAGAGCGTTCAAGACCTATTGGGGGTCCCAACCTACGGCATGGTCGCTATTGATCCAAAACAGCGATTGAATGGATATAAGCTCATTCTAAACGGTCTCAAGGACTTGATTCAAGTAGCAGCATAGATGAATCTTGCAATTGAATTTTTTCGGTATAAAAGACAACGCTTTTATACAGACATACTTTTGAGCAAGTTGCCCAGGGCACGGGCGACTGAGCCACACGACATACTTGTTCTGTAGCGAGTCCGTCCGGGATAATGTGTTTTGGGTGAATACCCCACGGTCAGGTGAGCCAATGGAGATCACTATTATTCACAGGCAGGATGATGTTATTCACTTTCTAGCTGAAGGCATCAATGTCTCATTTGCCAATGCTCTTCGCAGGACTATGCTTACGAGAGTTCCTGCAATGGCAATTGATGAGGTACTGGTTCTTGAGAATACAAGTGTAATGTATGATGAAATTCTTGCCCATAGAATGGGGCTAGTGCCTCTGGTTACTGACCTAGAGAGCTACAATCTTCCTCAAGATTGCGATTGTGAAGGGAAAGGGTGTAGTCTTTGTCAATGCACACTTACCTTGGAGAAAGAAGCTGGCAGTGAGGAAGTGGTGGTTTATTCTGGTGATCTTACATCCCAAGATCCGAAAGTCACAGTTGCATCAGACAAGATACCGTTGGTGAAACTTGCTCAGAATCAGCGACTAATCATTGAAGCCTATGCTCGCTTGGGCACTGGCCTTGAAAACGCCAAGTTTCAGCCAGTATCTACGGTCTCGTATAAGTACGTCCCAATTGTTGAAGTTGAGGAATCCAAGTGCACCAAATGCGAAGCCTGTGTAGAGGTATGTCCAAAGAAGATCTTCAAAATCAATGGTGATGTTATAACAACCCAGAGTACTCTTGATTGTAGTATGTGTGAAATATGCGTTCAGGAGTGTGAGCCTGGCGCCATAACAATCGGGTCAAAGAATGATGCTTTTCTCTTTAAGGTCGAGTCTACAGGGGCTTTGAGCCCTGAAACAATCGTTGAGAAGGCAAGCGAGATTCTGAAGGAAAGAGTCCGTGTGGCCCTTGACTTTGCAGGTACATTGTGAGGTGAGCTGAGATGATAAAAACGGGGAGTACTGATCCCAACACACGCGCACTGATTAATGCACTTCATAGAACATCGATAAAGCACGATGCGAGTATTTGGAAGAGAGTTGCGGAACTAGTTGCTAGACCCGCAAAGAAACGCTGTATAGTAAATGTTGGGAAAATCGAACGCCATACGCGTCCTGGTGACATAGTTGTCATTCCCGGGAAGGTATTGGGTTCTGGAAGTCTTTCTCACAAAGTGACAGTTGCTGCTCTGAACGCTTCAACCTCTGCACGTTCGGTAATAGTTGATGCTGGCGGATCGCTAATCACGATTCCTGAGTTATTAAAGCAGAGCCCAAAGGGCAAAGGAGTCACAATAATAATATAGGTGATATCAATGGGCGATCAAGAAATCAAGGTTTACGATGCTGAGAACATAGTCCTTGGACGATTGGCTTCTAAGGTCGCTAAAGCTGCTCTGCTTGGCGAATATATTGTGATTGTCAATGTCGAAAAGGCAATCATTACTGGGGACAAACATACTGTAATCAAAGCCTTCAAACAGAAGCACAACATTCGCACCTCATACAATCCTCGAAAAGGACCTTTTCATGAGCGCCGACCGGACAAAATGGTCCGCAAAATGATAAGAGGGATGCTGCCTTGGCCAAAGCCTCGAGGAAAGGAGGCATATAAACGCATTCAGGTCTTCATTGGAGTTCCCACCAAGTTCACGGATTCAGAGAAGATTGTACTCGAAGCTTCGAAGTATCATAGTCTTAAACAAAAGTACATCACCATCCAAGACTTGAGTCACGAGCTTGGATGGAGAAACCCGGAGGTTGCATAAAGTGGCTGTAAAAGTAGTTGTTACCACTGGAAAGCGAAAGACCTCTTTAGCAAAGGCCACAATAAAAAATGGCAGTGGCAGAATTCGTATCAATGGTCGTCCTCTTGAGGTCTATCAGCCGGAGATTGCCAAGATGCGCATAATGGAACCCCTTATCATCTTCGGTGATGATTGGAAGAGATATGACATCAAAGTACGTGTCAGCGGAGGCGGATTCATGAGCCAAGCTGATGCTGTGAGAATGTCCATAGCAACGAGTCTATTTCGCATAAGCCAAGACTTCGAAGCGCGTTCTAGGATGCTGGAGCATGACCGTACCATGCTTGTGGGCGACCCGCGACGTACTGAGCCAAAGAAATTCGGAGGGCCATCAGCACGTTCTCGCTACCAGAAATCATACAGGTGATGCAATGAAATGATAATTCCAGTACGCTGTTTCACATGCGGAAAAGTAGTTGCCGACAAATTCGAGCAATTCAAGCGACAAGTACGTCAACAGGAGGATCCAGCAGAGGTTCTAGATAATCTTGGATTAGACCGGTATTGCTGCAGGAGGATGCTCTTGGCACATATCGACATTATTGACAGCTTTATGGCCTTTGCCACGACGGAAGTTGCGGAGGGTACTCAATGATGAGCGAGACAGAGATTCCAGAAACAGAACCAGAACTGCTAATTGCAATGGACAAGTATCTTGCTGCTGGATGTCATATCGGAACCCAAGTCAAAACTCAAGATATGGACCCCTTTGTCTACCGACAACGTCCAATTGGTCTTTATGTCCTAGACGTCCGAAAGACTGATGAGAGAATTCGTGCGGCTGCAAAATTCATTGCAAGATTCGAGTCGTCAAAGATAGCAATTGTTTCTGGGCGTGTTTATGGAAAGCGTCCCGTAGAAACCTTCAGTCACTACATTGGTGCAACCCCCTTCACAGAACGCTTTGTGCCTGGAACTTTTACAAATCCAAACATTGCTGGGCCAAGAACCTATGTTGAGCCAGACTTGGTACTCCTAACAGACCCGCGTACTGACCAGCAGGCACTTGCCGAAGCGGCTAGAATTGGCATTCCAGTCATCGCCTTGTGTGACACTGACAATCAGACCACAAACGTGGACTTCGTAATTCCATCAAACAATCGTGGCCGAAAGGCTCTCGCACTTATTTACTTCCTACTTACGAGGCAAGTCCTGAGGGAGCGAGGAGCAATTCCGGAAGATGCGGAACCGGTCTTCACACCAGAGGACTTCGAACCCCAGATTCAGCGGTTCTGAGGGCAAACCCCCTCAGACTCATCTGAACTACTTCTCAACCATAATTATGCCACGGTCCGCATCGACCTTGACTTTCCGTCCTGCTTCTATCTTATCGATATCGATTTTGTCAACGGTAGGTATCTCAGAAATAATACTTCCTACTGCTATTACAGGGTCTGTTTCCTTGTTTATTATGGCAATTGGTGCTTTGTCAGCTTTTTTCAAGGCATAAAGGACGTAGGATCCCACTGTGGAGCCTTTTCCGCTAGGCATCACCAATACCTTACCGGAAACCGATTTTCCCTCTAGCGGATGGTCTTTCTCCACAACTTCACCAGTTTCCGGATCAACACCCCCATAGAAACTGATATCCACTCGTGTGACCAGAGTTTCTCCCTCTGCCATGCCCTTGTAGATTCTTCGTCCCTGCAGTTCTATCATTCCAATGCCTCCTTAATACACTCCTCCACATTGCGGATTTTAATGTCAAATTTGTTCTTTCCCCGTGCATAATAACATGCCTTTGCGGAATCTGTCATCAGGCCTTTGAATCGTCCTTCCAATGGTGCTACCGCACAACATGCATCACTCACAAGAAAGGCACCTGCCTTCTCTATCTTATCATAATACCCCATCTTGATTGCAACATCTTTGGTGGGTTTTGCTGTTGTAATCCAGACAGTCTTCCCCTCAGCTACTCTCTGTCCATCAAGCATCTCAGCAACTTTGGCAATATCAGCGATACTTGCGTGGGGGCATCCAATGCTGATAAAATCAATCTCCGCTCCTTTATCATCAAGCTCTGCACGTGCCTTTTCCAAGTCGTCCTTGCCAATTATTTCAGTCTTCTCAGGAATACTTGTTCGATTCGGTGTTATCCCCTCCATATGGAAAAGGGCGATTCCGCCATAGGTGGCTATCGACGCACAAAGAGACCTAAGCTGATCTGTTGTAGCATTCTTTATTTCTCTGATATAGGGAATTTGCTTACCTGTCCGGTCGCCAATCACTTTTCCCAACAGACCAAAATCATCTGTTGTCTGGAGTTCTATTTCAACATCATATACTACTTGTGCAATTCGATTTTTCTCAAGATGAAAACCATATTCAGCCGTTCTTCCGGTCAGAGATGAGGCCAATGCACTTGGTCCTCCCTCTCGATTCGTGAGAGCACCAATCACAGAATTTGCGAAACAGACTGCAGATGATTCAGCCCATGCAATATGCTCTCCAAAATGTGGAAGATTCCCAATGAGATAGGGTGTACATGTACAGGTTGTCACAACTCCCATCTTTTCAAATGCATCTACTACCCTCTGCTGATTTTTCGCAAAGTCTTCACTTATCCCATGTTTCTTCCACTCAGTCATGTCCATACCGGCGGGATTCAGTGTCGTCAAGACCCGTATCTGGCCATCCTCAGCAATCTCCGAGAGGTACTCAAGTCCGGCTTCACCAAGATTGTGGTACGAAACCCCAGCGATTTGCACACTAGATACAGGAATAAGCCGTTCTGCACCGTAAATCTCCCCAAGTGTAGTTATAATTTCCATGGCCTTTCTTGTGGCCTTTCCATGCCTTCCCTCAAGCATCTCAGTTTCTTCTTTCGTCAGTTCAAGTCCCATACTACTCACCCAAGAACTTCTTCAGGTCAACTTCTGGAAAGCGAGCCTTGTCAAAGCTCTTTCCTTTCGTTTCAAGTACTTTTGTGCAGTCAAAACCAATTTTCGTGGTCATTTTTGTACCTGGTTCAGCACTCGGATCCAGAGAACTACCCGGTTCTCTGTTCTTAATTAGTAAGTTCGCATCACCTTGGAATCTAGTAGCCATGGCCCATTCTCGTTCTTGCTCATTGTAAATGTCGATGTCATCATCATAGACCCAGACATGCTTGGCACTTTTATGACCTGCAAAGGCCCTCTCTATTGCTTTCAAACCATCATCATCATTTGCCTTTTCAATCTGTATCGCGACATGAAGCCAACTTGCTCCTCCTGGTGTAATGTTCACATCCAAGACATTCACTCCTTGCTCCTGTATGCTTCTGTAAACAGTAGGCTCCCTTGGCATCCCCATGAGTATTTTGTGCTCCGATCTACCTGGAAGAAGACCCTGCCAGATTGCTGTCTTCCTATGGGTTATCTTCTTCACCTCGAAAATGGGTTCTTCTCGAATCACATCTACAGTTTCAGTAAGGTCGATGAATGGTCCTTCGTCATGACGCTCATCCAAGAACACACGCCCTTCTAACACAAACTCGCAATCAGCCGGAATCATAAGATCAACTGTCTTGGCCATTGTGACATTAATTGGTGTCAATGCATTTGCAATTTCAAGTTCGTCCACCCCAGTTTCCACCGAAGTGGCCGCTGCAATTAGAACTTCGGGCGTATTCCCAATGCAGTAGGCTACGTCCACCTCCCCATTTCGTTTCAGGAACTTATGAAAATCTCTGCCGCTCACTACTCTGGTAGCCATTCGGTCCTTGGCAATTTGCATTGCACGGTGAAAATCAAGATTCTGTCCATATTCTGGATCAGACGAAACTACTACTCCTGATGAAATATAGGGGCCACCATCAATCTTGTTGTGCAATAGAATGGGAAGCTTCTCAAGGTCCACTTCACCCTCTACAATTTCCTGACATGATGCTGCATCTGTTTCTTCTGGCTTGCTCCTTTTCTCTATCGCTCCTGAAAGAGTGGGAATAATATCTCTAATCTCAATTCCGAAATAGGCTGCTATCTGCTCTTTTGTGCAGAATAGATTCCCTGCAACTCTATAGTCAGATTCTTTCACATTCTCAAAGAATACTGGTGTTGGTTCCAGTGCCTTCAAAACACCTGCAATTTCCAAGTTCTTCGAAATCGGCTTCTTTACTTGTTCAATCTTATCACTGTTAACGAGCTGCTCTATATACTTCTCTAGAATCATATACTCACCTCAAAGTCCGAATGTAGTATTGTACACTAATGGAGAGCCACCTTTTTCAAGTGCCCCAGCAATTCTTGATTGTGTTTCTTTATCTGGAGCAAGAGCAATCATATTCCCTCCGCGTCCTGTTCCTGTTAGCTTGGCCCCGATGGCACCATTTTCTCTTGCCATAAGAATCAAATCATCCAATTCCTTACAAGAAACAGTCAGCTCTTGCAGTAGTTCATGATTTCTATTCATGAGTCTTCCAGCATGCTTGATGTCAAACTTGAGAAGAGCATTTCGTGCATCCTGAACAAGTTTGTCGTACTCCTCTGCTATACCCTGAAACCATCTTGGGTCAGCTGCTTTCTTTCTTCTCACATCACTAACAACCTCTGTTGTGCTTGCTGTGATGCCTGTAGATGCAACAGTCAGATGGACTGAATTCTTCAGCTTGAGCTTTTCAAAAGTTGGTGGGCCTCCATTAAGGTCACGCACGTACCACACCAAGCCACCGAAGGTAGACGCGGTATTATCAACGCCAGAAGGCGTACCATGATAGCCCTTTTCGCCTTCAAATCCAATTTGATTAATCCTCTCATCATCATAACCTAGTTCGAATTCCTCATTCAGTGCACGTGCCAAAGAAACACAGCTTGCAGCACTTGCTCCAAAGCCAGAGGCACAGACCAAGTCTCCTTCCAATTTGATATGAATACCTTCTTCAGAAACGTCAAGCCCAGCGGCTTGAATCACCAACTCAACTGACTTCTTTTGTTCTTTCATCTTCTTGGCTTTATAACCAAGAACTTCGGGTCTTCTATCATCCAAGGTCCAGCCTGCCTTATTGCTACGATTCACGACAGCCATTGTCCTAGAGGCTATTCCGGCTGCCAGAGCTGGCAGCCCATAAACTACGAAATGTTCTCCATAGAGAATACTTTTCCCAAAACCAATGCCTCGTCCCATTGAATCATCTTCTCCGAATCGCTAGAGGCGGTCAGACTTTCGACACTTTTGAATTCTTCCTTAGATTAGCATCGAACTCATGCAGAAGAACCCATACACAAGACTCTTGACTACATCATCCCATGATGCATGTGCATGAGAATCGTTGACCTATTTTCCGGAGCAGGTGGATTTGCTTCTGGCTTTGCTTCTAGAAGCAATGGATGTCATATTGCAGTAGACATAGACCCGTTCGCATTGGATACCTATCGCTTGAACTATCCAGAGGCTACCATCCTTCACAGAAATATCAATAGCCTTCACTCTCTGGAGCTTGAACACATAGTAAATGGGCAGCCTGATGTAATAATTGCATCTCCTCCCTGTGAGGAGTTTAGTCGAGCAAACTCAAGGAGTTTTTCTCCTGCACGAGATAGAATCTACGGAACTGGGACTGCTCGTTTAGTGCTGGATGCCATACGAATTATTGGAGATCTTTCTCCGCAAGTATTCATTATCGAGAATGTGGCTGGAATCCTCGAGTCAGGAGGGCGAAAAATTCTCTGTCGTGAGCTACATCGTGTTGGGATAGACACAGTATATTTCAATCTGATTCGAGCACATCGTCATGGAAATCCATCAAGACGGCTCAGGGTATTCATTAGTAATCTAGAATTCAGGCTGCCTACTTGCTCCACTCCAAAAGTTATGGAAGCAATTGGCGATCTTCCACCAATGAACTTCGAAGCGTTGTTCACTCCTGAAAATGAAGTTCCTAACCATACCTTTGTACACATTTCAGAAGCCAAGATGAAACGGGTCCGAAAGACCGGATGGGGGCGAGGCGTCAAGCATTTCCGAGTTTCAAAGGAAAAGGCTGTTCCCAATTGGGTTCGTTTCCGACCAAATCAAATCGCCACTTCAATCATTGGCAACTCGAGGTATATTCATCCTTTTGAGAACCGTCTACTTACAGTGCGTGAACACGCAAGACTCATGAGTTATCCTGATTCATTCCTTTTCAGTGGTCCAACAGATAGTCAGTACAACCAAGTTGGCGAAAGCGTTCCGCCAGTAATATCTCATCTCATCGCAAAGGAGGTAGAAACCTATCTTGAAGAATGATGTTAAGAATGTCTTTGTAATTCTCCATAACGTTCATGCTGTAAGTAAAGTGGTTGAAACGGCACAAGTCGTCTACGGTTTAGAATTTGTAAACTACATAGTGACAAAGGCAGAAGGCTCGGCAGCGCAAACCGGAGTCCCTGATGCCAATAGGCTTGCAATGAAGATGAAGGGGAACTTCATGGTGTTGCCCGACCTGAGTGATGCTCTTGAGCTACTAGACGTCAGTAGGCCATTTCTGCTCACATCTCCTGTACTCACTGACAAGCGGTTTCAAACAGCTGATTTGGTGGAACATCTGAAGTCCGCTGGACGGCTTGTAATCGTTGTTTCCGGTAGTAACAGCTCTTTTTCCAGGAAGGAGATGGACTTGGGAGAATGCGTCAGTCTGGATGCTAAGGTCGACATTGGACCTGCAGGCACAGTTGCAGTGGCTCTCTATGGTCTAAAGGCGGCACTGTCATAAAGAACCTATGATGACAAGGCATGGAGTAGAAAAAGTGGATGGTGGGCCGGGAGCGATTTGAACGCTCGATCCCGTGGATCCGAACCACGAATCATACCAAGCTAGACCACCGACCCATGACTGAAGTGACCCTTCTTGAGAATCATTTAACGATTTCGTTAATCCAGAATGATTGTGAGGGTGATGGCGTACGACGCAAATAATAACTGGATAGAAACCGATTACCACGAGTGCGCATTACCTAATGGAGGATCGCCTCCAGACCCGCCAGAATGAAAGTAAATGAGGTCAACAGCAGTCAATGAAAATACAGCAGGAAACCTTCGGGCTAAGATGAAGCGAGTGAAGAACATGGAGCTGTCTACTACACACATACTTCGAAGGAGAATATGCAATTCTACCAGCATCTTGATTCTCGCTTGTCTTCTTAGTCAAGCCCTATTCGTCCCCGCGACTGTCGCTGCTTTGCAGCCGGCCCAGCAAAACACAAACGTGTGGGTACGTGTTGATGGCCAAGCCTATCCTGATGCCGTCTTCTCAGATGTCAAGTTCATCAATGCTACTCATGGGTGGGTAGTTGGTGAGTCTAACTATCAAGGACTTGGAGATGGAATTGTTCTAAATACTAACGATGGTGGCATTACTTGGAAAGAAAGACTGAATGATAGTGACAGGTTATTTTCCAGAATTGATATTGTGGAAAATCATACAGCATGGGTGTCATCTCTCGGTAGCCTGTTCTATTCATCGGATTTCGGAATCACTTGGAATGAGAGTAAGGTAGTAGTAGGGAACACCCTTTTGCCAATGGTTGAATTCACTAATAGCTCTCATGGATGGACATCAACTGCTGACACTCTTTTTAAGACCACAAATGGAGGTTCCTCATGGAATCCAGTTCCTAGTTGGACTTTCAATGACACCCTAAGACATATGGTATTTGTGACTCAAAGCGAGGTACACGCCATTGGATTCTTTGGCATTTATCACAGCAGTGATGGAGCAGAAACGTGGGAACAGGTATCATTCAGGGGAGGATGGAGCCTGAGCTTTGTGAGTGAGTCAGAAGGCTGGGCTATTGGCGACAACAGACTCGCTCATACCGCAGATGGATCCACGTGGACCGAGTTGACCATACCTGGCTCATTTCTGCTAGCACCCTATTTTCGCATGAGGCTTCCGTATTGCTCAGACATTCTATTCTTGGACGCGGACCACGGATGGATAGTCGGTGACGAAACCGCTGTCATGTACACTCCAAACGGGGGAACAGATTGGTACAAACAGAGCGTAGGATCTATCATCAGTCGTATGAGTGCAGTAGATTTCATCAATCAAACGCATGGATGGATTACTGGCTGGGACGGCATTATATTAAGAACTACAGCAGGTAATACAATTGGTACTCGCCTTTGGGCAGGATTTGCCGACCCGCTTTTCCTCTCAATTGCTGGAGTTGTGACTATTGTCATTGTGACTGGAATAACGAGTTTGGTCTGGTTCCGCCGTCGTAGATCCGGCAAAGCAACAACCACTCTGGAAGAAGACTCTGGTCTTGCTCTACATTAGCATCAAAGGAACTTGGCAAAGCACCACCAGGGTTCCCAATAGAAGCGAATTATTACAAATCGACCTGTGAGCTCAGTCCAAGAATCATACCAAGCTAGACCACCGACCCATGGTTGAAATGACCCCTTCTGGAGAATCATTTAACGATTTCGTTGAATTGCTTCTGAAGCCCCCTTATGCTGTTAATATATTGCCCAGAAACACTATAGACTTCTGACTCCAGAAAGTCGACACAATTATTCTCAAAGAGTGGACCGCGAAACCCTGAATCCAATCTGTTGATTGCTACGCCTGAAAACAGCTCATTGAAACTTGGCAGAGTTATTGCAACACCCTTTGTGTCATCTGATTCTTGGGATGCACTCATACATGACCTTACGCAATTTTTGTCCAACTGAGAGCGTAAAATCACGGGAATACTTGCACCTCGGCGCTTTCTTTCCTCCCTGCCAATATCTGGTGCTGAGGCAACACGAACGCTCTGTATCGTTGGATGGTTGTGTCCAAGAATCAAGGTCTTGGCACTAAGAACCTGCTTGGACGGCCATGTATGACCATGAAGCAAGCCTATGGTTGGTTCCTCATTCAAGATGACACCAAAGACGCTCTCAATGGGCGCTTTTCGTGGCAATAGGGCTGCTAAGTCGCCATCATGATTACCTGGGATTACATGCGTATCAACGATATCCATGAGAGCCTTCATGAATTCCGGGATGAGCTGCCAGTTGAAAGGCGTGTCTGCAGTGATTGTATGTTTGATATCTCCAAGAATGTAGAGTTTCCTAATTCTATACCTATCTACCAATACTGATATCCTGTGCAGAATGTTTTCTTGTTGAGGAGGAAATGAAACCCCCTTTTGCTTTGTTAACTCCTCCTCAAAGCCAAGATGAAAGTCCGCGGTAAGCAGTATCGAATCCGAATCCGTTCTTAATACGGCGCTTCGGTCATCATATAGTATTTCCATCAACTGATATTGATAATCCTACAACATTTTAACATGCTCCTGTGTACAATTATAGGAGAACTATGCTCCTTCCTCGGCACGAAACTGAACGGTTGTCAAAGACCAATATGACCCAAGAAGATGTTGAATACTTTCGTGATAAGTACGGTAAAAGATTCGTCCGTGCTCTACGGTCTGTTGAAGAGGGTCGAGTAAAAGAATACAGCTTTCATCCGAGTGAAATTACACGATGGTCGGTTCGAGGAAGTCGACGCGAATACTTGGTAATACCTGAGATATTCTGTACCTGCAGAAGCTTCTATCACGAGGTTGTAATTGATGGCACTTCAACGATGTGCTATCACTTGCTGGCGCAGAAAATAGCAGAACTGCGAAATGAGTACGAGATAGTGAAATGTACAGATGCTGATAGAAGAAAGCTAGCTATAAAATGGCGGAGGACTGACTAGCTTACAGTTAATGCGAATCTGAAGATAAGTTTTTAACATCACTCCGGGTCTGGCACGCCGACTGACAGGAAGGTCGAATGAGCCTATGCTGCGTCTGAAAGTAACTTCCAATATTCTGGCGATTGCTATTGTAACCCTGATTATTCTGTCCAGCATTCCTGGCCATGTTAGGGCTCAAGAATCATTGGATCCTGTTGTTATCATTTATGACGCTAGTAATAGACCCCAGCTTAGTGCCACAGATGAAGATGAAGGATTGAAGCTTCTGTTCGACATGGTCAATGCTTCAACACGTTATCTTCTAAAGGTGAACGAAGATCCAATTACCAATGAAACGCTAAGCCAAGCTGACATTCTCATAATTGGAGAGAATGCAATAAGCGAACCATATGAGGACGAAGAAATCGAGTCAATATCTCAAATGCTTGCAAATGGCAGCTCCTTGCTACTTCTTGGAAATCCAGTCATTCCTCGGAACTCGAGTTACTGGAGTGACACTACTCTCCAAGGACTTGGTGATAACAGAGTGCTGAACGATTTACTCGACGGTCTCAATATGACAGGCCCCAGATTCAGTACCAACGAAACCGACGAAGGCATCTGGGGTGACGCAATGTTTGATTATGACCAGGCTGTCAACGAGTCTTCACCATGGGTCTTTCGTCTTGATCCAACAACTTGGAATTCACTTCACCCAATCCTCAATGACATAAACGAACTGATTGTTATGACTGCCACATTGAAACCATTGGATTTACCAAGTTCCCTAGCGACCGGCTATGAGTCGTCCTTTGCCCAGTATAGAATGAGTGCTCTCACCTTTGCGAACTACAGTTTTCCCAATATGACTCTTGACCAATTTGCTGAAGACCCGCTTTCATATTCCGCCATTAACGGCACTTTCCCGTCATGGCTATCAGCCTTTGAGTTCAATCAAAGCAGAGTTGTCATATCTGGCTCAGGAATTATGTTTAGTGGACTTGGTGTTGATGTATACGAAATCGAGGATGGATGGTTCCATACAGCTGACAATACCCGCCTATTCATGAATATGCTAGACTGGCTATCAGACGAGTTCATCGAAGCTCCTGGAGCAATCGAACCCATGCTCATAATCTCTGGGACTATTCTGGTGGTGGGTGTTGCTTACTACCTATTGAAGAAACTCAGATAGTGACTACCACTCCAGAGGTGCTATCCCAGAAGAAACGAGAATAAGGTCAATGTTCTCTTTTAGTTCCGATATTCCTTTTTTTTTGGTTGCTGACGTGGATACAATCTTGAGTTCATGATTGGGTAAAACGGCACTGAGCTTTTCTTCAAGGAATTTCAGCTCCGTTTGCTTCTGCTTTTTCTTTAGCTTGTCAAATTTGTTGGCCACTACAATCACATTTGATGCAATCTCGGAAAGAAACGTGTAAAACTCGATGTCGATAGGTATCTCTCCTCTTGTTTCCCATCGATTAACCAATTCGCGAAAGAGTGAGATATCGATGATCATTACAGCTATGAGTATATTCTCACTCCATTCCTCAAGTTTACGGACAAGCAGCGTCTTCATTTCTTCAATTTCCGTCTTGCTTGTACTAGCCATATAACCAAATCCAGGAATATCTACAACTGTTACCGATCCCAAATCTATCCTAAGCTCCCAACGGGTACTGCCAGGCCTCTTGCCAACTCTTACTTTTCGCCCTGTGAGTGCACGAATTGTGCTGCTCTTACCCACATTGCTTCTGCCTGCAAACACAATAAGCGGTTTCTTCAAGCTAATTCCCCCAAAATGGTCGTGTGCGTGCATATTCCTTTTCTGCTTCAGCAATCGCCTTTAGAAGCGAGCGTCTATCCGTCAATCCGGGATGAAGAATTCTTGAAGCAGCTGTTGGACCCAAACCTCTACCAGCGAGAACGAACAATGTTCTCTTCCCATAGGTTGAAACAAGGGTTGCTGTCAGTCCTCCAGCTCTATACTTCTTTTCTTCAGCCTTGGATAATGGTTTTCCGGCCACTTTCTTTCCAACCACTTTTACGAACTCATCATCTGTCGGGAATAAGGCAGCAATCATCTTCGAGTTGCAGACTGGACATCGCACATCATCTTCCATGGTGGATAGTGTTCGAACAGAATTCCAATCTCCGTTTGCCATGCAAACCAGTCTAAATTTCTTAGAGAGTAATCGTTCTTCAATCATTGCCAGAATCTCATCTTCATCAGTAATCTCTCCAATCACCTCAAATCTGGTCTTCTCTTCGACAATCAGGCGCGCTAAGGCTGAGGGTACCTTTGTGTGTACAACATGAATCTCAATCTCGTTTCTTGATGCTCTATCAAAGGTTCTCATTACAAGATTACCATCGAGCTTCTCGCTGAGAACCTCTCTCATTGCTTCGTCGAAGACCGGAGAGTTCTCATAGGATCGTATCAGACGATCAACGGGTATTTCTCGAATCTTTGCGTCTCGTCGAATGATTCCCATGCGACGACCAACATGAACGAATCTAGATGCGAACGTCTGTGTTCTCTTTACCGTCATCTCAAGAATTTCCGCAACTTGCTTTCCGTTATAGTCATGCAAGATATCGACAACGTATTCAGGCAACAGTCTGCCATTTGATGTGAGCAGTATCCTGTAGGGGTCACTCTCCACAGCAACATCATACCCTATCCTGGTTCTCAATAAGGCTGCAATAATCACCCCCAGGGCTTCGTTTGCCTTTGTTCCAAGAGGCGCATGTAGGACCAATCCAGAACCAAAGTTCTCTATGACAAAACGCCTATCCAGAGGAAGCAATTCTAGTTCATCCCTTGCCAACGCGACGGTCTTAATTAGATGCTCTTGACCTGCCCCAGCAATTCTATATTCCTCTTCTAACCATCTTCTAGCCTCAGATTCCTCCTGAGAAGCAACAAGGCTCCAGAGTCTTGCAGTTTCAGCAGCCACATTGTAGGGAACCGGAATCATTTCGCCGATCCATCTGGGTGCTTGTATATCGATATCTGTCACAGGTGCACATACGACTTCATTCTCCTCAATACTAACAACCTGCCACGGCCGACCCCTGATGACGAATATGGTCCCAGTTTCCAAACTCCCAGTAACATAATCTTCGTCTAAAACACCGATGCTTGACTGAGTACTTACGTCAAGAGCATTCACTTGCTTCACATCGGGGATAGTACTGAGATGTTCATAATAGAACATACGTGTTCTTCTTCCTCGTGTGATTCTTCCCCCTTCTGCTTCCGCAATCTTTCGTTCAACCATGAATTCCAGCAGCCTGTCAAGATCCAATTTCTTCAGATCTGAGAAAGGATAGGCTCTTCTCAGTAGACCAAGGAGCTCTGTGCGTTGCATTTCCGGAACGTGAAGTAGAATTCCACAGATTTGGTGAGCCAATACATCCCATGGGTTTCGTGCGATTACTGTTTTCTCTACTTTATTTGCTAGAGCACGACGGAGAATAACCCCCGACTCCGCGATATCATCTAGATTCGCGGTAGCAAGCACAATTCCCTTTGCTAGTCTGCCAACTCCATGTCCTGCACGGCCTATTCTTTGAAGAGCCCGAGAAACCTCACGAGGACTGCTATACTGAATAACTAGGTCTGCTTGTCCAATATCTATACCCAGCTCAAGACTTGATGTCGCGATTATTGCCTTTGATACCCCATTCTTTAACCTATTTTCGGCCGAAAGTCGGATTTCTTTTGCAAGTGACCCATGATGAACATCAAACTGGTATGTCGGATTCATCAATGCCATCTTGGCACCCAGAACCTCGGTGAAAGATCTCGTATTGGTAAACACAATGGTCGAGTTGTATGCTGTTATTAGTTCCATTATGCGAAGTAATCGTGCCGTGGAATGCGGCGGATATGAGATCTTTCGCGCAAGTTGTTTGTGTTTCTTGTCTGGAGTGGGCATTTCCACTGTAAGATTCATCTTTCTTGACTGATATCCCGCCCAAATCGTGTTAACGTCGCTTTCAGCGCCTCCAAGAAGCCTAGCCACCTCCTTGGGATTTCCAACGGTTGCTGATAGGCCAATTCTTTGAACATGTGTTCCAGTTAAGTACTCAAGTCTTTCAAGACCGACGCTCAGTTGCACCCCTCTCTTGCTATCTGCAAGCTCGTGTATCTCATCTACAACTACTGCAAAAACGGTTTTCAAATGATAACTCAGACGCTTGGCCGGGAGTATTGCCTGAAGGGTTTCAGGAGTGATGATGAGTAAGTTGGGGGGTCTTATCGCTTGTTTTCGTCTTGCATATTGTGTAGTATCCCCATGACGGACATCAACTGTAAGATCCAAATACTGACAGAGATTCTTAATTCGTTTGAAGACATCTCGGTTCAAGGCGCGAAGTGGCGTTATATATAGTATATAGAAACCAAACAGTTCTCTCCTCTGCTTTATATCATACAATTTCTGGAGTAACGGAAGTAGTGCTGCCTCCGTCTTGCCACTTCCAGTCGGTGCAAGGAGCAGCACATTACCTTTGCTGCCAAGAATGGTTGGAATTGCCTTGTCCTGAATTTCAGTTGGCTTTGTAATACTCTGCTGCCTAAGGAACTGATTAATCAATTTCCCTAATCCTGAGAAGGCATTCATCCAGAGGACTTCCTAATTTGATGGCGAATCTCATTTAGAAGAATTCTCAAATCGGTCTTGAGTGTGACATCAACATCTTGCATCATTTCTTCTAGCTTTCGAATCATATCGTCTATACTTCCATTCTCTCCTGAAATCCTCTCTATAATCCTTCGAATCTGTTCCAAGTTCGCGAAGTGACCTGCAACACATTTGAATGATGAACGAAGTATATCTTCAGTCTTCATTGGGAGTAGTCTTCCGTTTAGCTACTCTTCTTCTTCTTCGCCCCAAACAGAATATGCTAAAATCATCATTAGGGCGACGATTCCCAATGCGACCAGAATGATATAAAGAACAGATTGAATATAAGTGGCTTGCATAGGAATCTAGAGTTTTCGGATTAATTCTGCTTATAATCGTTGCTGATAGATGATTGTCGTACTGTGTGATTTATGTGACTACACCTCAGCTTTTTGAGTCCGATAGTATTCATCTATGAAATCACCGTAAATATCCACTGGTTCTGTCAACGGTGTGATATCCTCTAGAACTACAGAAATACCACAATTACCGCATTTTACTGAAGCAAAGCTCTTGTCCCTGTGAATTACTATCTGTATAGCTGCGATTCCGCATGCAGGACAATCGTATACATCGGGAATTCGTTTCTGTGGTCTTCGCCGTACTTTCTGCCGTCTTCGTCTTCCCATTGTTACTCACCTATGCCTATTTCACACAATAAGAGATGAGCCCTGAAGAAATAGAGCGTGCTGTTCCTCGAAAGGGTCAATTTAAGCCTTGTGTTGAAATACACCTACTGCTCAAGCAAAGCCTTCTTATTGTGTTCTGCACCGCGACCATCCAAGATCCAAGATGTCCGACCTTTCGAGAAATGCCGAATGTGTGCTCAGAATACTGAAAGATGCATCAGGTGACCTTACAACAGCTGAAATCCTTGAGAGTGCCCACCGTGAAGAACACTCTGAGATCTGTCAAGACTGTGCGGGCGGAGATGCCTTCATTGTTGCAGCAAGACAACTTGTTGAGCGAGGTCTGATTACAAGGAAACTGGCAAAGGGTGGATATCGCTGGAGAATCGCTGGGGATGAATAGATACATGTTGAACGTCAGAGAAGACTTTCCAGTGCTTAAGCGTATAATCAATGGACGCCCACTTGTCTATCTTGATAGTGCATGTATGTCCCTAAAGCCAAAACAAGTTGTTGAGGCAATGAATGAGTACTATGAGGTCTTTCCAGCCTGTGGCGGCCGCAGCATCCACAGACTCGGCGATGAAGCGTCAAACGCCTATGCCAAGGCTCGGAGAAGATTCAGTAGTTTCATCAATGCTGCAGAACCTGAAGAATGTATCTGGACACGAAATGCCACAGAATCGATGAACATGGTCGCAGCCTGCGTCGGAATTCCCAAGGATAGCAAAATTGTAACAACTAGCCTAGAGCATCATAGCGGCTCTCTACCCTTTATCGAGAGAGCAAAAGCTGACGGACTTGAGATTAAGATCGTTGAGGCGCAGTCCGATGGCACATTTGATATCGAACAATGGAAGAATGCAATCGACAAGAAGACCAGCATAGTCGCGGTTGTCCACTCCTCCAATGTCACAGGCACCGTTGCTCCGTTGAAGGAAATTGTAGAAATCGCACACGACAACGGAGCACTCGTTATGTCTGATGATGCACAATACGCTCCACATCATCCTCTTGATGTACAGAAGTACGATGTTGATTTCTCTGCAATATCAGTTCACAAGATGTGTGGCCCCTCAGGAATGGGAGTTCTTTATGGAAAAATGGAGCATTTGAACGCCATGGGTATGTTCCTTGTCGGTGGCGACACAGTTGCTGATGTTAGATATGAGAATGGCAGAATAATCCCGGAGTACTTGCCGCCTCCTGAAAAATTCGAGGCTGGTCTCCAAAACTACGCAGGGGCCATTGGTGCAGGAGCAGCCGCTGAATACCTTCAAAAGATTGGTATGAAGCACATCGAAGCCCATGAACGTTCATTACTTGAAGTGGCAATGAAAGGGCTACAGGAATTAGAACACATCAGGATTCTTGGTACAGATGATATCTCCATAAAAACTGGCTTAGTCACATTCAGTGTAGATACAATTGACGTGGCTCATGATGTAGCAGCCTTTCTGAGTGACGAGTATGGTGTCATGATTCGAAGCGGTGCTCATTGTGCACATCCCTATCATTATCAAATGGGAATCCCACCTTCCAAAGGAACAAACAGGGCGAGCATATATCTATATAACAACAGACAGGATGTCCATGCTTTCCTTGAAGGCATGGATGCCCTAATTGATGCTACGTCTTGATATCTCAACCCATTAATTCGGTAAGCGTATCCTTCATTCGCTTGGTTTCCTCTACTGGGTCTGCAAATTCTAGATTGTTAGCTGTGATATCCAAAGAATCTCGAAACTTGGATACCCTTCCCTGAATTGCTACATATCTTCCTAGTACATTATCTGAGTTTTTCTCCAAGGGCGCCAATCTATCCCCCGACTTCTCGATTAGTTTCTGTGCTTCCTCAGCTGTCATCTGAAGCATGTCTTCTCCCGCTTTGCCAAAGAGGGTAGCCCTTATTGCACCAGATCCATCATCAAGCGTCACTTTATAGAGCATCCTATATTCTGGTTTCTTGACAGGGCCGCAGACAGAACAGATGAATTTTCCGTTCGTTTCCTCGACCTTCTTCCTGCAACTTGGGCATGCTGGATAAACCGGACTTGTCTGTGATATGCCTACGATTACTCCACAGACTTCAACACTTTTTCCGGTTGTGTTCTCGTCAATCTCTGCTATCATCACTCGTCCTGCTTGGACTCTTGGTGCCACTGAGATTTCGGAAAGGTCAAGCTGTTCCAGCTTCGTTCCTTTCGGATTAATTGAAATCTCGGCAATTCTCCCTACATGAAACTCGACTGCATCTCTGAATCCCCTCTTCACATATCCATGCAACACCTCAATAATATCGCCTTCCCTCAGGTCCTTGATTTCTTCAACATCTTCATTCCAAAAGGTCATACGTGTGCTACCTGACTCATCTGCCACAACGATGTTCTGCACCTTCCCTTCTCTTCCATCGCGTTCAAAAGTTGTAACTGGAAATATCTTCGCGATTTTTCCGGCAATATCAACATCGCGCATTTCCGGTGTCAGTTCCGATATGTTTCTTCTCCCCAGAGGTTCTACAGCGGGGCCTTCTTGAGATTCTGGTTCGACTGCATCAATCTTGATCTTCAACCCTCTTTCAATTGTGGACGATCTGCCGGCATGCACTTCGATATCTCCGTAACGTCCTGCTTTGGTGTATGCTCCTGTCACTCTGATCACTTCCCCTTCCCTTGCGTCTTGCATCTTCTCAGCATCATCATCCCAGAAGACCAGCTTCGTTGTTCCTGTTTCATCACCAATGATAGTACTCAGGACCTTCCCTTCAGATTCATCTTTCTGACGTGTAAATATCGAAAGGCCAAAAACTCTCTGTATCTTTCCAACAAGTGTAATATCATAGACATTCTCCCTTAGGCTGGCAATCTCGACCACCCCGGCTTCCTTGAAGTCGATATCCATGTCTTCCAGTTCATACTCGTCTAGTAGCTTAATACCCCCTTGTCTGCCAAGGTTGATCTCTAGAGCACCTCCTAGTCCTGGACGAACATAGCCCCCGCGTATCTGTATAACATCGCCCACTTTTACCTCTTTTTCAGAAACAACACGAGTGATATCGTCCCAGAGTGCGATTCTTATCTGTCCCGTTTCATCAGCAACAACAATACTGGCAACCTTGCCTTCGCCACCCTCTCCCTTCCTTGTGAAGGTGCGAACAGGACCGATACTTACAATTTTCGCCGTCAAAGGAACCGATCTCGTATTCTCATTTATATCTTCAATTCTTAGTCTGGCCTTGTTAGACACTTGTTGCATGTCAATTCCAAGATCTCTTGCAACAATCATTGCGGCAGACTCCTCATTCACAATCTCAGGGCCTAGTTCATTGCGTTTCTGATCTATCATCTTCAGAATATCCTGCCGCTGGTACTCTGGCAAATTCTTCAAGATCAATTCTATCGTTTCCTCAAGCGTAAGCATGCTTTACCGCCTCATCAATAATAGATGGTTCATAACCACTCTAAAGTCCTTTGTCTTTGCTTTAAAGCTCACTACTCGAAAATCCCGAGCTATGTCACATACCTAAGATGGTATATTGGCGCCCATTGTTAAAATTCCCGAATAAATTGCCCATACTTCAGAGTACTAGCCGAAACATAAAATACTCAAGCCGTCAAGACCCTACCGATACATTGTGATAGAGTCTGAACATAGTCTCCCAGAACACAGCATAGGCTATTCTCTGTACTTTAAGAGTTTGAATAGAGAAATTGAGAGAATCTATGAAGTAGCTGAGTCTGCACGGCTAAAAGGATTTGACCCTACGACTAAAGTTGAAATTCCTCCTGCACATGATGTAGCAGCCCGTGTAGAAGTCACCCTAGGGGGTCCTGTGGGCGTTGCAAAACGAATTAGGGAGCTGTCTCATGGCGGAAAATCACGAGAAGATGTAGCCTTTCAAGTGGCAAAGGAAATCGCCCTTGGTGAGTTCGGAAATCGGAAAGAGGAAGTTGGTTCAGCTCTAACAATTCTCAAGTCAGCTGAATCGATTTCGGTTCCTGATAAAGACATCACGAATGCCATTAGAATAGCAGAATCCGTCGCTGACAAGGCCGTTCGTGTCGCACTGGCAATACTTACTGAAAGCATCACAGCGGCTCCTATTGAAGGGATTGCAAGTGTAAAGATTAGAGGATCAGGGAATAGTCGATACTTGGCAATATACTTGGCTGGCCCAATCCGTGCGGCTGGTGGTACTGAGACTGCAATGACAGTACTTGTAGCAGACTACGTACGCCAGGTTCTTGGCTTACCCGCCTTTGTTTCTACAGAGGAGGAGATTGAAAGATCTTTAGAAGAGGTTGAGCTCTATGGCCGATTTGCCAATCTGCAATATCCTATCTATCCTGACATGGTTCGAACCGCAGCTGCAAAGCTACCAATAATGCTTACAGGTGATCCCACAGAGCAGTTCGAAGTATCAGGAAGTCGTGATTTACCAAGAATTGAAGACAACCGTGTTCGTGGGGGTATGGTTCTGGTACTGAATGATGGAGTTGTAGGCAGAGCTGCGAAGCTGCTTAAAATCGTCAAGAGGATGAATATTTCTGATTGGGAATGGTTGGAGGACTTGGCTGCACGAACATCGAAGGCAGCATCCTCAGAGGATGAGGAGTCCGTCGACAAGAAACTTGGACCTAAGCAGGATTATCTTACGGACGTTATTGGCGGACGACCTGTCTTTTCTCACCCTTCTAATCCTCGCGGATTTAGGCTCAGGTATGGAAGGTCCAGAAACACAGGTCTTGCAGGAGTAGGCGTTCATCCTGCTACCATGTTTCTAGCGCGGGAATTTCTGGCCACCGGTACACATATTCGAACAGAGCGTCCCGGAAAAGGATCTATCGTTGCTCCCGTGGATACCATCGAAGGGCCAATAGTTCTACTAAAGGACAGTTCAGTTAGACAGATTCAAACGGGCGATGAGGCAAGAAGCCTTCAGAATAACGTATTGAGGATTATTTACTTGGGTGATATTCTTGTTGCGTTGGGCGAGTTCTTGGAGAATAACCATCCACTGGTCCCATCAGGTTACTGCGAGGAATGGTGGTCACACGACCTTGAAAAGGCTTGGAATGGTCTTAGTTCTGCTCAAATGAAACATCGACTTTCGAAATCAGGTCTCTCTCCTGCGGACGTTGAGCGGTTCATTGAAATTCCTTTATCCAATGTACCAACACCAGAACAGGCATTACACCTATCCAAAAAATTAGGAATACCGCTTCACCCTCACTATCTGTACAGGTGGCTTGCTTGCTCGGTTGCTGAGATTCGTGAGCTGCGAAAGTGGATACTCACTAAGAAGAAGATGAAGCAATCTCCAGATGGAGACCGTTTGCATCTTCCTGTCCACAAGAAATTCAAGGGGATTCTCGAAAAACTTGGGATTGCACATGAGATTACCGGCAAACGAGGAAGCATAGTTCTCTCAGATTGCCCGGGAACAATTTTGGCCCAACTAGGTTCTGTGTCCTCTTTTCCTAAGAAGGCTGAAGACGCACTTGCTGCACTAAATGAATGTTCAGAAGTCATTCTGCGTGACAAATTAGGATTTGCAATCGGTGCACGAATGGGCAGACCTGAGAAAGCCGAAGAGCGGAAGATGCACCCTCCCGTACAAGTACTATTTCCAGTTGGGCGTAAGATGTCCACAGAAAGAAATATGGAGAAGATTGCCCGGAGTTCAGAACAGAACTCAGACCAAGTTCTTTTGGAGTCTTACTTCCAAGATGACGAGAATAAAGAATCTGACGAAGGGAACGAGGGTACCAAGGCCGATGATATAGAAGCGGCGCTCGTTTTCATGGACAAGAAAGATACCACTCTTGAACTCGTGAATCGAACCTGTCCCGACTGCGGTGAGACCACCTACAAATCAAAATGCCCCGTCTGCGGTGCCCACACCAAAGTCCAAAGATGGTGTTCTCAAGAAGGCTGTGGCCTTCCTGTGGATGATTCGAGCGAGCAATGCCCCCACAAACATGATCCCAATCTCGTTCAATCCACTAGGAAGATTCAAGTCGATATCCGATCGCTTCTTGAAGAGGCAAAGAGCGAAGTTGATGAGCCCCACGCCTATAATGTGAGGGCAGTCCTAGGGTTGACTAACAAACTCAAAATCCCCGAATACTTAGGGAAAGGAATTCTTCGTGCCAAACATGATGTCTATTGCTACCGCGATGGAACTGCTCGTTTTGATGTGACCGATGCACCACTGACTCACTTCAAACCGTACGAAGTTGGCGTGTCAATTACGAAACTGCACAAAATGGGTTATCTTGTTGACTATGATGGTGAGCCTCTTGTATCCGAAAATCAAATACTAGAACTAAAAGTCCAAGACATAATTGTACCTGAGAACGGAGGCGATTACCTCGTTCGAGTTGGACGATTCGTTGATGACTGTCTTGAGAAGATATACGGTTTAGAGAGATACTACAACTTCAAGTCGCTTGATGATATTGTGGGACAGCTTGTTGTTGGTCTAGCTCCACACACATCTGCTGGTATTATTGGTAGAATTGTTGGCTTTACAAATGCAAGCGTGTGTTATGCGCATCCTTATTGGCATGCCGCAAAACGAAGGAACTGTGATGGGGACGAGGACGCCATAATTCTGGTTCTGGATGCTCTGATTAACTTCTCAAAGGAGTATCTTCCAGCCGGCCGCGGCAGATTCATGGATGCGCCTCTTGTGCTCTCAGTAATTCTCAACCCTGAGGAAGTTGATGATGAGAGCCACAATATTGAGGTATGCACTCGATATCCCGCAGAGTTTTATGAGATGGTGGCGGAGGCAAAACATCCTAGTGCTGCAGAGGGTCTAGTAGATATAGTTTCATCGCGACTAGGAAGCGCTGCCCAATACGAAGGACTTGGTTTCACTCATGATACATCATTAATTGACTCGGGTCCTAGGAACTCGAAATACAAACTTCTTGACACTATGGCAGAAAAATTGGAGGCTCAATTAGAACTGGCAAGCCTTCTGGATGCTGTTGATTCACGAGATGTTGCTGAACGTGTCCTATCTCATCATTTTATCAGAGATATCAGAGGTAATCTAAGAGCCTATTCGACCCAGAAAATTCAGTGTAGGAAATGTCATAGTGTTTACAGAAGAATTCCCTTGTCAGGTACTTGTACTCGAAAAGACTCAAGAGGAGTCGTTTGTGGAGAGAGTCTAGCTCTCACGGTCAGTGAAAAAAACATCTCAAAGTATCTATCCGTTGCTGAAAAGATGATATCTGAACATGATTTGAGCGATTACTTGAAACAGCGTCTCAAGCTGATTAATGCTTCTCTGAACTCGATGTTTGTTTCAGAACAAACCGCTTTTGATAATCTCTAGCCGCGTTAGACTCCTATTCGTATTCCAACGCAGCCAACTTCATGAGGTCGATGTCTTCAATCATTCCAATAAGACCGCCCGTCGCAGAAAGTACTGGAGCCTGGTCAATATCATTCTTTCTAAAAATCCTGACACATTCAGGAATTGTGGTGACTTCACTGGCACTGATAAGATTCTTCGTCATTTTTTCTTTTACTGGGTTATTTGGAAGTCGGAGTAGCTTCTTGGTTACAACTAGGAAATCTTTTGAATCCCAGCTCCACTCAACAGTGGTTTCTGTCCCACTATATGTCTTTGAGATGTTGTTTTCGACCTCGACTTCTGAGAGGCGTATGAAATCACTTACAGTAATCATTCCTGTCACTCCACCACTTTGATTAAGGATTACAAGTGCATTTCTATGCGCCATTTCCATTATCATATAGGCTAGTGGCAAGGGAGTCTCTTCCCAAGCACCAGTAATCTCTCTTCGAACGAATTCTCTAATGGGTGTGTCCACGAATTTCTCATTTTCTTCGAGTACCGCACCCAATATGTCGGGAATAGAGACAAGCCCAGCCAATTCTTCATTTTCAACGACCGGAAGACGTCTGAACCCCTTCTCTATTATCATTCTAATTGCTGTCTTAATGTGAGTCCTCGGAGTGACCGAAACGGGATCTCTGACCATGAGCATTGCCAGCTGGGTTTCATCAGCCTTCTTCAGAAGGTCACTCCTGGTGACCATTCCGACAAGTTTCTTGGTACCCTTCTTTACAACTGGAATACCATTGATTTGTTTCTCAGCCATTAACTGAAGTACATCGTCTCTCGTGCCTGGCACTGATATATATGCCACGTCGGACTGCATGCATTCGCTAACCTTCATTGTTTATATCACTCCGGTTTCTTAGAAATGACTTCGTAGAGCTTTCAGCCTTACATATGAGCCCATGTGGATTTCTTGACTAATTAAAAAATGACATGGGACCATACGAACCTTTGGTCTTTACCTTTAAAACATTGGTGGAACTCTGTTCATGACACGGAAAGGCATTCAATCATCACCATGGATTTCTCTTAAGACCAAGTAGGTATCCCAAAGCGTTGCTGATCCAGTGAATTGCCAATGTAACCAGGATTAAGATTACAACAAAGATTGGTTCTGGTTGTAAAACAGGATACGCAAAAAGAAGCCCCATAATCATGAAACCAAGTTGGTCCAGCATCGGTGACGGGGCGCCGCTTTCAAGATTGATTCTCCTTTTCAAGAAGGATCCAAAAATATCGCCTATCAATGCCCCCAAGGAGAGAAGTACTGCTGAGGGAATCGTCATGAATAACACGTACTCCATATTGGAGGTCACCTTAACAAACTGAGCCAACAAAGGAAGCAAGTGAGGAGCGATCATGTTCTGACTTACGCCAGTCAAAATGCCAAAGAATACGCCTGCAAGGAAACCACGAATTGTTTTGCCATCACCTAGTAACCTTCTCCCATCTCGAAGAGTTCTTCCTCCGTCAATGGACTGCCCACCACCAAAGATCACTGGTGTTGCATTGGCAATCCACGCAGGCAATCCAAGCCAAACTGCTAATTCTAACATGGCTAAAGCTTCAAACATCGGCGCAGCTCCAATTCAAGCACCAGATAGTGTCACATTTCACTGTTTCCCTTGGATGCTTGTTCGGTTTGCAAGCCTCTTTCCGTTATATAGAGGACACATTTCTTTGGTTCGCCTCCCGGCCTTGTTCTAATCAAAACTCGTTCTCCTGTGGCTCGTCCAATGTTTATTCTCAATACGTAGTCTGCCCAATAATCGAGTATATTCTCCGCTACGGGTTCTATATCCACTACGCCATCTATTCTAGACCGAACTTGATTGAGTACTACAACAGCTATATCTTTCTGTTGAGACAACCCTTTCAATATGCCCGTTTGTCGGTTCAATTCACGATGGTTCGAGTAATTAGTCTTCTGATCATCAAGGACTGACCGATACAACCTAGTAAGAGTATCAATCACAACAAGTCTGGTCCCTTCCTTAGCATATAACTCAACATCATCAATTAGGGCAGCCTGTTCTTGAAAACTCCTTGGCACAAGAATTCGAAATTTCTCCTTCAGCTCATCATATGATTGTCCTGATACTTGTTCCAATCTCTCAACTGGTGACGCCGCTTCAGTGTTAATGTACACAGTATCAATATCCATTCGGCAAGCAGAACCTGCAAACTGCAAGGCAACCGTAGTCTTTCCTGAAGCGGCTTCTCCATAGATATGGATCAACTGCCCCGTAGGGAGTCCTCCACCAAAAAGCCGGTCTAGCAGAGAAACACCTGACGGAAGAATCAAATTGCTCTTCACCACTCTCAACATGTCATTTGGGAAGTGATAAGGCTAACTCAGGAGTATAACAATGATTAGATATGATGTGGCAATATGCACAGACAATCCAAAGCTCATCTATCTTATTGTTGAACTGGTCAAGAAGCTGGATCTTAGCTTTGTCATTTGTAGAACAGACGATTTCAGATCTGATGCATCCCGAGTCATAGTAACAACACATGATGATGGAGCACATTTTGATAATCGTGTTGTCATCGTAGGACCTAATTTCGAGCCTGAATTCACGATAATCGCGATTATGACGAAACTGCTGAACATACGACCTCCTTTCGAGTTTGTTGTCGGTGTCGACCCAGGTATGCAATATGGTCTGGCCTTGGTTGCAAATGGGAACACAATTCACTCAAAAGCGATGCAATCGCCGCATGCCGCCGCACGCAGTACCTTCCTTTGGGGTGAATACATCTCCAAGGAATTCCAATCAGAAATGACAATTCGTGTAGGTACTGGTTCCCGCCTTTATTCTGTGCTTTATCTTCGAGCAATCCTTGATGAGGGAATTTCGATGCCTATTGAGCTTGTTGATGAGAGGCATACCACCTTTGTTGGAGAATCCGACAAATCCTCTGCAGTTCTAATCGCATTGCGAAATGGGCGTGAACTCACAAGTAATGACCTGCTTTTGGATGTCAAAACAGGATACATAAGATCAATCAAGCATTTCGCAAATAGACTTACCAATGGGAAAAGAGTCTTGTCGACTTCAGAAGCGGGCGCTATTATATCTGGTCAGTTATCTATTGACCATCTTCTGTTTGATTCTGGTTAGATGGCAAAGAAGGCTTGTATTTGCTGTGCAATCATGTCGGGATTGTCTGGTACTACTTGAACGATTTCATCAATCCAAGAGGGCATGAACCTGCGGAGATAGGGTGTCGCAAAACGTTGATCCAATAGCACTATCACTCCCTTGTCATCCAGTCTTCTGACTGGTCTTCCTGCAGCCTGAATGGCTCTAGTCATTGCAGGAAGTACGTAGGCATAATCTCTTCCTTTCTGGTTGAAACGATAATCGTAGTATTTTATGAGAGCTTCGCCACGTGGAGTGGGTCTAGCATAAGGTACTCCCACAACAATGACGCTTTCCATTGTGGGTCCAGGAAAATCTCCTCCCTCCGAATTCCGGCCCCCTTGAACGCCCAAGAGAACTGCTCTCTCCCTTGCCCCCATTCTCTTGAAATCTTCTACCATCCTATCGTTTTCGGAGCCTTTCATGTTAGGTCTTTCTTGGAATAATTTCATTTTCAGACGGCTCTGGAGTCCAACTTTCAGGAGTTCCTCTGCAATACCATAACTAGTCGTAAAGATGCCAGTGTTACCGGGGGTTGCATGTGCCACTGCAACACAGTGATTCACCATTCGTTCAAACATATCCTCGGTTCTAGCTGAATAAGATGTATCCAAGTTCTCAATTATGAAACAAAGTCTGTTCTGTGCTGAGAATGGATTGCTAAAAGATTGCATCAGTGTTTCTTGCCCCAAACCTAGCATTTCCGAATATGCAGCTAATGGAGAAATCGTACCAGAAACAGCTACGGAGCTGTGAATCATCCTAAGAATAGGGCTAGTAACCACTGTCGGATCAAGTGCTACTAGGTCAAGCGAGATTCTTCGACTATCACCAGGCTTGACACTTGATGCAAGAAAGAATGCGTAGTCATCTTGATCTACCAGTTCCATCCATCTCAGCATGAAATCAGCCACCCGATAGATCGAAGACCTCGGAAACTTGCCTGCTTTCAAGAGGCCTCGCTTGATCTTGTATCCTAAGTCCTTCATATGTGCAAGAATATTCATGTGTTCATCCAAATCAGATAGATGAAATGCATAGTCATAGATAGACTTGGGACCCACAATGATTTCATCATTTGCCCCAAGACCTGACGCCTGCTCGAGAATACTTTTCGCAAGTCCCCTACAAAACTCCTTGGAGGGTGTATCGTTGTAAGTAGTTGCCTCACGCATTGCTTGTCTAACTGAACCCACAGTCAGAGAGTCGCTAGCAGAGTCAAGAGCTGTAGATGGAACATTATGTGCCTCATCCTGTACCAATACTACTTTTCCCATAGGTGTTTCAAGTTCCGGAAGGAATGCCTCAAGAATCCAAGGGTCAAAGACATACAAGTATGATAGAGCAACAACATCTACGACCTTGGCAAGTTTCTTTGCCAGTTCATATGGACAAAGAGATCTTGCCTTTGCTATTTCGACTATGTCAAGTGCAGTCAGCACCTTCCCGGGCATCTCCTCCAGTAGGTCGGCTGGGGAACCAGCTTGTTTCAGATTCTCATAGAAGACGCAGCGGCCGCTTGTCTTGAGATGGCCACAGACCTCGCTAATTGGTGCCACTAGGTCAGCGTTCTCCAAGACAAATTGATTAACGCACATATGTTTTCTTCCACGAAATGATATACCGCTTACGTTCCTCTTATCCGACATAGATCCCATTTCTTCCACTACTCGGTCAAGTTGCCTATGAGTACGAGCACAATAGAGGACCTTGCCTTCTCTTTCTTTGATCCAAGGGAGAACTCCTGACAGAGTAGCACACGTTTTTCCAAAGCCATTAGGCGCTTCAGCACATATGTTCGTCCCAGCTCTCACTGCTTCTTCAATTCTGGCCATCATCTCATCTTGACCCTTCCTCGGCGTAGAATATGGAAAAAAGTCAGCGAAGCTTGATCTTGAAATCATGTGTCCCTCATAAACCGAATTGGTGGTTGCCTGATAACACTGTTGTTTGGTCCCAGATGAGGTATTTCGGCAAGGATATATTCTTCCCGCTTTTCTGGTTTCACAGGTGGTATCATGGAATTCTCAGACATTAGACAGTTCGAACTAGACACCTCCCGTGGCAAAGTCAGGGTTCGCGTCATGGAGTTTGAAAATGGCCAGCTCTTCCTTCTCTCCGACTCCGAGAAGTTTCGTCTAGGCCTTACAGCAATTGCGATTCCTCCTGGTCAAGGTAGGGCTGAACCAACCTCTACTGGCTTCTTATCGGCTGGCATTGACTCAGCACATATCCGAACAATCGCAGAGCGTGTTTCGTCTTGGGTCGGGCAGACATGTATGATAGTCGCCGCTGTGGGTACCATAGATCAGCCCTATATGCTTGAGCTTCTGACCTCTCTCAAGGAACATATTCTTTCTTGATTGCTTCTATAACCTCAGCGACCCATATCCCAGTGCCTTCGGCTTTCAGTACTCCCTCAAGATAGTCGTGCCACTGCATACTGCCATATGCCTTTTCCCATCTATCAAACATCTTCCTAAGTTCTTCATAGGCGTTTTGATGATATCTACAAAACCTATGCTCTTCTTGTATGGGTCTGCCACATATTATGCAACTGGTCATTTTTCTTCCTCTTCCGAATACCCAGATGACTTCTCTCTCTTCTGGTGCAATGTCTTGAGGTCTTCCTGGCGTCCTGGGCACACAGCCCAATTGATACAAGTTTCCCATACTCGTCTGGATGAGATGACCTTGATCATCTGATGTGAGCAGTACGGACACTGCTTCTCAAGCGGTATGATTCTTCCTTTCTGCGGAAGTGGAAAAGTCTGGTCGCATTTTTCTTCCTTGTACTGCGAACAACCAATGAATCTCTTTCCTGTCTTCGGCGACTTGATTATGGAGAGAGTTCCTACACCACATTTTGGGCAGGGCCCTATCTCTTCACTTGCTTGCCAATAGCCTTGAAGACCCTTGACAAGATCTTCTCCAATCTCATCTTCATGTTCTCGAAAGGCTCTCAGTATTTCATCTAGTTCTCTCTTCGCCAGTGACAAAGCTTTCTCTCTGTCGCCAGTCCCCTCCTGAATATGTTCCATCTCCGTTTCAAGATTCCGCGTAAACTCAGCTGACAGGATTGCGGGCACATGTGACTCCAGTGTTTCATAGAGTGCATAGCCCAGAGATGACAATTCAAAGCTGCTAGCGAGTGTATAGCCTCGAGATTGAGCAGAATCCACGATTGATGCTCTAGTCGCCTTGGTGCCCAAACCCTTTTTCTCAAGAAGCTTCAATAGACTTGATGGGTTGTAATGTGCTGGCGGCGCCGAATACCGATTATCTGCTGCAATAGAAGTTATCTTGAAACTGTCCCCTTCCTTTATCGATGGAAGTGTCCTTTCATTGTTTTTGACGTATGGTCCGTAAACCACTATCCATCCTTCTCTAATTATCTTCATTCCTCGCAGATAGAATAGATGATCATCCGCCTTGAGGTTTGCTCGCAAGAATTCCTTTATCGAAGGTTCATAGAACAATCCAAGAAACCTACGAACCACAAGATCATACACTTTGAACTCGGAGGGTGTTAGTCTTCTTTCAGGTTTCTTTCCTGTTGGGTAGATTGCAGGATGAGCAGGGTCATCCTTTGGACCTTGTACAGGTTCAGGTATTCCTCTTGAGAGAATATTCATTGCATATTGCCTATACGCGGTTTCCCTTAGCTCTTCAAGAATCTCCCTAAGATCAATGCCCAGTGGCAGCTTCTGACTATTTGTTCTCGGATATGATATCAGTGCGTCCAAGTACAGCTTCTGAGCAATGGAGAGCGTCCTACTTGGTTTAAAGCCGAAATACCGATAACTCTCAGACTGCAGACCACTCAGATTGAAAGGTATAGGGGCAGTCTGTTTCTGTTTCTTACTCAAAATCGACTCAACTCTCAAATCCCTTCCTTGAAGTTCATCAGCAATTCTTTGGGCGTCCTCTTTCAGGTCTAGTCTTTTCTTATGGTATTCAAGTTCGAGTTCTTTACCATTATGACCTGCCTTTGCACTTATTACCCAGAAGGGTATCGGTACGAACTTCTTGATTTTCTGATCATTTTCTGCCAAGAAAGCTAACGTGGGCCCCTGTACTCTCCCGGTCGAAACAATCCTAAACCACCCTGCAGCCTTCTTCACTGAGAGTGTTAGAGCTCTCGTAAGATTAATTCCATAAAGCCAGTCGATCTCATGACGTGCATGACCCGCTTCAATCATTGGAAAATCCAGTTGTTGGGATAAATTCTCGTACGCGTGCTCTAGTTCCTTTTTCGTGAGTGTTGAGAATATCATCCTCTTTGCATTGTCTGGGTTCACCCTGCAACCATACTTCAGAGTGAGATACCCGATGAGGCTGCCTTCAATGTCAAAATCAGTAGCTACAACAAATGAATCAGCATCCTTGGCCAGTTTCCTAATTAAGTTGATTATGGGTTCTATCTTGGAGGCTTTCTTGTCAACCTCATATTTCGGAACCCATTCCGTTTCAAAACGTGGGTAAGTCCATCCCTTTTCTGTCTGACGTAATTCGAAGAGATGACCCAGAGCATATGCAACAATAAGCGTATCTCCATTGCGTTCGCATTCGAAATAAGATGCTGATTTGCTCTTTGTTTCTCTGAGATTTCCGTTTTGATCAAGTGCTTCAGCTATTCTCCTTGCAGCAGTTGGCTTCTCTGAGATTATCATGACCTTCGACAGCTTCCGTCGCCTCGCATTGAAATCTGTGGACATCATCTGATAAATGACGAGTAGTACGACCTTTCATGCCACGATAGTCTTAAAAGCAGACTGCAAAACCTGCCGTTTAGAGGTCTGGTATTTTGAAGTACTGGTGGCCCCGATTCATTGTAAGACCAAGGGTTCGGCTCTCAAGACCAAGATTTGGGATGCCCACACGTCCTCCAGACACAGTGATATTCGCAGTAGTCTTCATAGCCATTGTTTTCATTCTCGGCGGCAATATCTATACTCTAATCAAAACACCACCCGCAATCGCGGGAAATCCAAGCGGAGGAGCTCCACTCCTCGTTATTCCTGTTGTTGACCAGCAACTTGGTTTGGAAGGGATTGTTGCCTCGGTTGTTGTTGTTATGGGAAGTATTGGTCTAGGACTGATATACTACAGCTCCAAGTATGTGTTCCAGCCTGGGACAGCTACTCGATTAATGATTCTTGGAATGCTATTTGCTGGAGCTGCATTCCTCGTCTTTACCTACCTCTTCGCCTTAAAGACAAGTTGACATAATTCTTCAGGGGTGCACTGGTATCTAGCTCATGAGATTGTAATCTAAATCCGATTGTTCCACGAGATTTCGAATTAGTCTTTTTGCAATAACAAGTTTGCTGCGTTTCCGTTCATTTGCCCAAACTGCGACTTCAAAGCTCGGTTTTGACCAATGACCTACAATATGCCCGAAATCCATACCAGCTAGTACTAGTTTTCGTGGTCTGTAGCTCATCACAATATGACACGCACGGTCACCATCTGTGAAGCCTCCCCATAAGAACACATTTCCAATGGGTCTGACCTGCGTGCTTCCCAAAATTTGCCCAAGTCGTGGCACAATGTCTTTCACCGGCTGTATATTATCACCATGAGCATGGACTATTGGAATGGCACCTCTTCTCACAACTTCTTCGAGATCTCTCTGACGTCCATCCAAGTCAGTGACCAAGACATCGCACCTATGTTCTCCTTTGAGTAATGCCGACGCTGCACCATCAGCTGCAACTATTGTGAAATTTGACAGTCCATACTGCTTCTCGATTTCATTAAGATGCCTCTCAAGAGAGGGACCTGCACCGCATATCACCACATCCCTATCAGCCAATAACGTTTCAAGTTTGACCAGAAGAGGCGCAGGATTTTGACCATCAATCAGCGAACGTAGTACTTCAGTCGCCTCGTAGTCAGCTTCTGTGTTTAATCCCAGCTCCTCTACAATTCTCAAGTATTGTGGTTTCCACTCACCCCACTCCAGTAATATCACCCCAGTTTCTCTTCTCGTTCCTCTAGTATGACTCTCATTGATGTTGCTATTCCCTCTAAACCGAAATACTTCATACCAGAGAGCTTCTTCACTAATCGGCGGATTTGCAACAGAGTTCCCATTACCAATATATCAGTCCTATCAATTCCAAAATCAATTGTATCGTGGTGATATGCAGCATCACCGCCTAAGGACAGCATTTCCTGTTTGATAATAAGTGCTGCTGGAGGACTCGCATTCTGAATAAGAAAATTCAGAGTTATGGATTTTCTTGAGAGGAACTTCTTAATTGTCGATTGTGCTCCTAACTGCTCAATAGCAATCTCACTTTCTTTCTCATCTTGAATATCAAGAAGAATTACATTATCATTTGCCTGTGTTCTATGCTTTCTCACAGCCTCGCCCATTTTTGCAGCCAACTTTGCTTCCTTTACATCATGAGCACGTATAATACTCGCTCCATTTGCAACAGCTATCGTCGTTGCAGCAATTGTTCCGATTAACCTGTCATGTGGGTCCTCCTGTTCTAGAACGGCCCCGATGAAGGCTTTCCTAGATAGGCCAACAAGTATTGGTTGTCTTAGAATGGAAAATCGACCCAATTCTCTTAGCAGCCTGAGATCTGCTTCTGGTGGTTTTCCAAAACCAATTCCGGGATCCAAAACAACTCTACTCCTGTCAATTCCGCCCTTCAGAGCGATATCCATACTTTTCCTCAGTGAAGTCATGGAATCATCAAGGCTATTGCAGCTTGGTTTGCAGTGTGCCATCAGAACTGCTGGTACTCGTCTAGTACTAACCACATCCACCATTCTGTCATCTTGTTGAAGTCCAGATACGTCGTTAACAAGTACTGCTCCCATGTCCAACGCCGCTTCGGCAATCTTTGATGATGTGGTGTCAATGGAAAATGGAATCTCTGTGATTGCCTTCAGAATTTCCATTGCCCACACTACTCTCTCCAGTTCCTTTTCCAGACTGGTTTCTCTGGCGCCATAGATTGCCTCTGGTGCAGTGGAAGCACCACCAATATCAATGATGTCAACTCCTGCCCTCGTCATTTCATTCACAGCTCCTTTCAGATCATTCTCACTCTGAGCCACGGATTCACCATAGAACGACTCAGGCGATAGATTGATGACTCCCATTATTCGAACAGGATGATTTTGTCCAACAACCAAATCCCCAATTTGTACTTCATGTGAGAACAACGGTAGTATCTCCGAAGTGAGTATAGCGGAAAGGAAATAAAACCTAGCTGAATCGCCAAAACGTAGCAGTGATTGTGGCGATTCATCATGACGGATAAGCTTTTACGTACTCAGCTGTATGACTGGCACAAAACACACGGTGACGTGGTTCCTTTTGCCGGCTGGGAGATGCCAGTTCGGTTCTCAGATATTCGTGAGGAACATATGGCTGTAAGAGATAGTGTTGGAATTTTCGATACAAGTCACATGTACCGATTCTTCATCGAAGGTTCGCAAGCTGTAGATTTCCTACAAAGATTGACAACGAACAATGTGCGCAAGCTCGAGATTAACGGGGGACAATATACGACATGCCTCAACGAGAACGCAGGAATGCATGATGATCTCACTCTTTATCGCATTGAGGAGAACAAGTTCATCTGGATCACAAATGCTTCCAATGGTCCCAAGATTTGGAAACATTTGATGGAACATGCACCTCAGTATGATGTAAGCATTCAGGACAAATCGCGTGAGATTGCTATGGTTGCTGTCCAAGGGCCCCAATCCATGACTCTTCTCTCAAGGATGGCCGGCATGGATGTCAGTACCTACAATCGATTCACCTGTCATCCGGCTAAACTTGCAAAATATGATTGTTATCTGTGTCGTACTGGATATACAGGCGAAGATGGAGGCGAAGTACTAGTGCTAAATACACCGGACACTGAAGAGGGCCGGGAAAGAGCCATTGCCTTCTGGGAAGAACTCCTAAGCCAAGGTGATGACTTAGGAATCAAGCCATGCGGTTTGGGCGCACGTGATTCGACCCGGTTGGAAGCTGGATTTGTGCTCTATGGCAATGAACTCAATGAAGATACTACTCCCTTAGAGGCACGGATTCCTTATGCCGTCAAATTCAAAGTAGATCCGAAGTATATTGGATACAACCTACTTAAACAGCAAAAGGAGGCAGGAGTAAGAAAGACGCGTATTGGATTAGTAATGGTAGACCGAGGCATTCCAAGGAAGGGATATGCGATACAGCTCAACAACGAAAGAATTGGTACAGTGACCAGTGGTACTTTATCACCCCTACTTCAAAAAGGAATCGCACTTGCATACGTAAAGCCTGATGTCGTAGATACCGGACAAGTAGTTGAGATTGACATCAAAGGTCGTGTAAGAAGGGCTGAGGTCACAAACTGGCCCTTTTACGACCCGGACAAGTATGGTTCTACCCGAGTTTCAGATTCTACCTAAAGAAAGCATTCATTAAGAGTTCATACACGACTCTTGACAGGCGATTTCCAATGGGCGGACCAGGACAATCAATACCCGAGAATCTTCTGTATACTAAGGAACACGAATGGACAAAGGTCGAGGGAGACCATGTCATAGTTGGCATCTCCGACTTTGCACAGAACTCCCTTCACGAGATTACCTTTGTTGAACTTCCTGAAGTTGGAACAGCTGTAGAAGCCAACTCGGAATGTGGACTTGTGGAATCCATGAAAGCCTCTTCAGACATCTTTTCACCTGTGAGTGGTGAGATTATTGAGGTAAACTCAGAGCTTGAGAACGCTCCGGAGCTTGTAAATGAAGATCCTTATGGTGCAGGCTGGATGATGAAAATCAAGCCATCGAATCTTGATAAGGACCTTAAGGCATTGATGGATGCCAAAGCTTACTCAGACTTGATTGCTTCATTGTGATTGAATTATCTAGATGATCATGTCATATAGGCTGACCCCGACTACTGCTGCGCAGAAATGCCTAGTCGTCCCGACCAGCCAAGACTACCCCTCCCTATCGGTTTGGATGGCTCCCCTGCT
>RDOC01000003.1 GCA_011364985.1 Candidatus Thorarchaeota archaeon
CTGAGAATGTGCAAGAAACACGCACAGAGCATCATAGCTGGAGTTGATACATCATGATGCAGGATGTAGGCTTGTTCATTGAGTCTTCGGTGGTGATCATCCTATGGACTATCACCGCTCTTCTGACTCTACTTGTTGGACGTAGATTGTCAGGGTGGGCAAGAAACGAGAATAGAGATACTGTGGATGACTTTGCCATTTCTGTCACAGCAACGTTTTGCTTTGGGTTGATCATTACAGATACATTCTGGTTTGCATTCCAGGTTCTGTTCTACATTGGCCAACCCCTTAATCTCATTCAGCTTTTCGTATTTGTACTTGGATCAATGGTGTCCATATTGATTTCTCTAATGTTGAGCTTTTCATCAGATTTTAAGAAATTCAGAATGCGATCACAAAGTACGCAGCTATAGTCTTGTGGAGGTCGTTAACGATGGATTTTCCATCTTCATATACTCCATGGTTTTCAACTGCCAGAACGCCTCCTATGACCTAGTGGAGATGAGGGTCCACGACATCCTGCTGGAGGTGGACCTCTCTCGTCATGACCCCAATAACCCCGGCCAGGAGCAGCTGTACGATGGGACGAGCAAAGGAGTATCAGAATCACAGCAAGCAAAGGAATTTGTCAGCAATTATGAGTAGTTTGCACATGATTCCTACACAGGAACTTGGCTCGGTCCATGGCCTGTATTCGAATTGACATGCAATCTTGCATTACATGGACTTGCTTTCCTTCTAGTCATTGCGATAGATATACTCGGTGAACTAAGTGTGAGTAGTTGTTCTTTTAGCCATCCTGATTTGGAAGAAATGATTTAGGAAGAGCAAGAGGCGGCTATTGAAAAGGCAATGAGTCTTTCTACAATCCAAACCCTGCAAGTCATAATACTAGCCGCAAGCTTTACAGCAATGTTTTTTGCCACCTTTCAGCTTCTTCCTTATGCGCAGGCGATTTATACTGCTGCAATGATTGCTTGGACGCTTGCAGCACTTGCGTTAATTTACACTCTCGCCGAACACTTTCTCAATGGAACCTTAACGAAGTTCACGGCAGCTTTGCGTATATTTAGCCTTGTATGAGGCCTCATAATAGCTGGGACAGTTATATCTGAGCAAGGTATTTTTGGTAAAGCTCTCAGTTCTCTCAATAAGTACCGAGTAGAGATGGTACAAGACTGGGGATATCATACTACATTCTTTTGGTGTTCAAGAGCACTTGTAGGACTGCTAGAGTTTTGTGTTCTAGCGGGTATCTTGGCATCTCCGGCATAATGTATGAGATTTTAAGATATCTGCAGCAAATGATGAAGTATTTGCAAATCGGACTGCTTCCCTTCTGTCTTCTGATAATTGCATCATTTATGCCATTACTCATATTTGGTATATCTGGCTTGATTACTCGAATCTATCGTAAACGAAAGAAATCGGAGCAGAGTACTCCACCACTTCCGGTTCGTCTATACGGTGCTTCAGTTCGCAGTCTTAGAGCAAGCATTCTAGTATACATTGGAGGAATATGCATTCTCTCTGGACTGCCATATGTGGCTCTTCTCACATTCTGGCAGTCGGATTTACCTTAATACATTGAGCTTTTTTCCTTTTGGGCACCTTTTTCCTTCATAATGATTCTTCTATATATTGGCGCAATCAGTCCAGATCCTACAGGCGGGCCTGGAAATCTCATTGAAAACGCAGAGGAACATGAATAGAAGGGCGACAAATAGATTGGCGCCTCTTCGACATCACCCTCCTCACGGACCTCTCAAGTCGAATACTCTGCATTTACAGGCAACTTGCCTTTGCTTGCCATTGCGATAGGAGCAACGATTGCATTGTTTTTCTTGACCTACAAGCTTGTATGGGATTTTGTGTGGGAGAGAGTGGATACTGGTCAGTGAAGCTATTTTGAAACAGGATGCGTGGTTGCCCTCCTTCCTTTTTCTACTCTTCTTGGAGCACTTGGTATGAATCCATTATCTTTCTTCGTTGCGCTTTTTGAATTTATTGAGGCAGAAGTTGCTACAAAGGCAATGGCCAAGTGTACCGGAAAGTTCGATGTGTTCAAACATTCTCTTTTTGCGATTGTTATTATAGGCGCCTTCGCCGGGATTCTATTTGCTCTTGCAGCCGTTTTGTTTATTCAATCAATTCGAAATGACCCATGGTGATGACATATGAACATCTTGAAATGGAATTACACAGCCGGCAGCAATATCAAAGATGGAGGAAACCCTTGAAGATGAACTCGGTTCTCATGGTGGTGATTGGAGTTCCAGTTTGGTTTCTGCAAATGATTATGTACAGCATCTACACTACTGCAGTGGACATTTTCAAGAGCCAAACCGATTCAAGAGATTTGGATGACGAGGGGAAATACTCGGTACTTCAAAGATGGGCCGAGCCCTGGGCTATGAACCAAAGGAAGCTTAACCAGATGGAGGCACTTGTTTTTGTTGCTTTCCTGCTATCAGGACTGGTTATCTCAATCAATGCTTCTACATTGGAGGAATTTGATTTACTGGCATACATGTTTTTGATACCTTGGGGAGTTGTTTACATTCAAGAGATTATAATTGCAATCTGGATAGCAGCATCTAGAAGACTATAATTTTGGAATACTCTGGGCTTGTTGTCGTGCTGAATCTGAGATCACTGAGGCAAAAGAACTGACTCGGTTCATGTCTGGCAAGACAGACACAACAGGGGACATTTCAGAATCAGGCTGACGTCGTAGTGAAGAGTTTGGAGGTTGACCTGTCACGACACGACCCTAATAACTCCGACGACCCACCACCCAGCGGGGACCCAGAGGAGGGAACAGACTTCGATGGAACAGAACAAGGACTCTCACCAAGAACTCAGGCTGACGTGGATAGCCATCTATCAGATGCTGCGGAAAATATTGATTTCTATTGGACAGGTCCGTGGCCGTTACTGCACTCCTTGGTGATTGCTCAGGCCATCTTTCACATGGCTGTGGACCTCTTGGGCGACACTGTAGTGTATGAATCAGACTCAATGGGACTCAATGATGACGACTTCATTAATGCAATGTGGATATCGGCATTCATGTCCGAGATTTACGGATGGATCTACGGATTAATATTAGCATGTGCTATAGCTGAGAAGATCCCGACAGGTTGGTGGGGAATTGCCGGCGTGTTAATTACCATGGCTATGACACTCGGGTTTGCATGGTGCAATGCACATTTGTTAGTGGATAATGGCATATGGGCAGCGGGAGCCGCCGCTTTGTTCTTTCTCATCTTAGGAGTATCTTGTTTCTGCATCGCAGCAGGACTAAAAACCATAGGCGGTAGTGGAGCCACAGCGATTCTAAAGGCCCTTGCCTTTCTCGCGGGGACGACATTCGAAGCGATCAAGGCTGCCATCCAATTCACAGTATGGAGCAAAAGCGTTTTTGTATTCCTAGGCTTTGTATTCGCATGCATCTATTGTCCACATTTCTTAAACTACGGGAGTTAACAGGAAAATGGAAGACATTATCTTGGGCGCCGCAGGCGCAGTTGCATTGTTCCTAGCCATTGCCATAGTCGAGTTGCCATTTGAAGAAGAAGAGAAGAGGAGAATGAGTGATGGAGCAAGGGGATCATCATTTCCTTTCGCCAAAACAATCCAAAGCTTTTATCAGACAAACTTCAGGAGATGGTATGCTTCATGGTTGAGTTTGTCCGTTGCAGGATGGGCACTCATTGAATACTACTTACTCATTTCAATCCCAAGGATAGTAGAACTCGAGCCGTCAATAGCGCCAACTGTTCCATTTGTGCTGTTGTTCTTTCTCGCTGCACCTATTCTGCTTACTTGGGCGAAAGCACGAGAGATTTCCTCTATCACAAAAGGCAGGACCCAGGATGAACTTCCGAAGCCTCCGACACCAGAATTCTCTACCTCGGCTCTTAAGAGCGCCAGGCTGTATATGATTGCTGTGGTCATTCTGTGCAGCTTCGTGATGCTGCTGATGGTATTCATGCCTGCCTTGTCTCTGGCCTATTCCCTGCTTATTGGTATCTTGGTTCCAGTCATCATTTGTGTAGGCGGAGGGTACCTGCTCATCATTTCACAAAATGCGTCAGAACAAAGCACTTCTGTTTCTAATAATGATGTGGAATCAGACTAGATGATCTCTTCAAGGAACTCATAGTATCACCCTCCTCACGGACCTCTCCAGACACAACCTCAATCACCCCGGCGGGGCGCAGCTGCATGATGGAACTCCCGAAGGATTGGCAATCCAGCAAAACAAGGATGAGCAGGAAATACACGCTCAGCTGATAGCGGAGAATTATGCAAAGGGAAATTGGACAGGGCCTTGGCCAGTATACCACATCTATGTTCTGTCTGCTTCTTTGTCACTTCTTGCCCACATTACTGTTGACATTCTATTTAGTTTCAACCTTGTCTATATTGGCTTTTTCTCGTGGTTTTTCGATTTATTAGACTTGCCAACTGAGGAGTTTGATTTCTGGATTGGTCTTCTTGATATGGAAACGAACTGGCTGGTAGCTGGGGCTGCTGTCGCTGCATTTCATGCGATGACCGCTGCGATGATGGTCTTTGATTATACAAAGGCATTGCCTGCACTTGCAGCCGGCGCTAGCGCATGGGTGTTCACGGCAGCCCTTTGCCATGTAGCTGCACAATTCTTTGCTACTGAGTGTGAATATCCCACTTTGGCTGCCCTTTTTTGGTTGACTATACTCATTCAATGCGCCACTAATGTAGTTGGAGCGATAAGAATCAAGGACAAAATAGTGGATTTCTACAGGCCATCGCAAAAGGCTTATTCGGGTTCTTGGGAAAACATGGAGTCAAGGTTCCATGGAGCGAAGGCAGGTTGAAATTCGCATGGGCAACACTATCGTCTACAATTCTGTTGATGGGACTGTGTGTCTACTGGATATTCCAATATGCAAGTTATTAGGAGTTTATGAACAATGAATCTCTTAGAGATTGTTGAGTGGATGTGGCCTTCATGGGCTTGGGCTTTTCCTTTAATTGGAATTCCATGACTTCTCTTCTGGGCGCTATATCACGCTCTTGAACAACCGGTACTTGCTACTCTAATGAGTGAGTATTTGCAGGAAACGCATGATATTGAAGTCAAGACCCCAACCTCAGCCTTTGCACGTTGGTGCGTGAGGCAGTACATAGCCCATCCTGCAATCTACGACATCGTTGTGATTTCCAGTAGGCTTATTTCCTGTGGGTTGTTGATTTTGGTGATACTAACTACTGCGGCCCCAGAGATTGCATTCATTGTATCCATTATCCTTTTCTTCCAGATTTGGGGTAGAAGAAAATCGCCCACAATTGAGGGCTACGCAATAAAACTCGGCGAAGGTAAGATTGAGGGAGGTCTTATTGATGATGCTCGTAGGTTTGAAGTTCTATCCGGAAACGACTTGGAGAAAGGACTGGACAAGGTTCTTGCAGATATCACCCAGAAAGAATCTGAACCAAACGAGAGCATTCGGCCGACTCTGAGGACCATGGCCCTCCATAATGATGAATTGGGTCACATTGCAAGGAAAAGGCTCATCGAACTCGACCAAGAATGATTACCCGAGAAAAATACTGGTATTCATCACGGACCTCTCCCGACATGACCCCAATCACCCCAACCAGGAACAGAACTATGATAGGACATGACATTCAGAAAGTCAGAATCTGATGATTTGCGATTTGGATCATGAATTCTGCATCTACGAGGAATTTCCTTGGGAGCCGTTGTTCTCCCTCTCCCATACTACAATTACTTTCTTTCTTCGTCACTCGGTTCGTCTATTGCACACAGACCAGATACATGAATTAGCATTTTGCCGTGGTCGTCTTCGCGAAAGAGATAGTACTCTAGCTTCTTGAATAATCTTGACTTCTTGCTCTGGTCTGTCAGTCTCTTCTTCTAGATTGAATTGCGCAAATGACAGGCAAAAGAAATCTCGTCTTATGTCACTAGACTATGTGACCATTAGATAGACTTGCATCTTTCTATCAGAGAGGAAGAGTCATTATTTAGAATTCCTGCTTATTATTTAGAAGTAAAACTTCTAAAATTACTGGCCAAATGTTTAGATTTATGGATGAATAATTGTTGTTTTTCTGTTAATTCTGAATTATGGAGAACAACCTTCATCATGCATTTGTCATACTGTGCCTCAGTTCGCCTCATAGAAACGTTTCATAAAAGGCCTCATTTTGACTTCATGAGTTATAAGAAAGGTGCAACGATAGTTTGAATCATCAGTTCAGTTGAGGAGGAGAAATTGCCAAGGGTAAGTACACCGAAGATGATTGATTCAGTAGACGAATTCAAGGAATTCGTAGGACTGTTTGGTAGATCAGGGACAAGGAAAGCTGCAATTGCGGCTATGAAGTCCCTTCCGAACAAAGAGAGGGGTTCTTCAGATATTGGAAAGATGGCTGGAGTCACCTCCGCAGACGCCAAGAAGACCGTAACCAAGCTCAAATCGATAGGGATAGTTCATGATACGCCAAGCCGACGCTTTCGGGCAAGTCGAAGCATTGGGTGGACGGATAACCTCATCAGGCAGCTGAGCACACTTCCTCTTGAACAACAAGAGAAACTTATTTACTACGCAATTCTAGCACAGAAAGAAAGTATCTCTGATACTGCCAAATTCTGGAGGACGAGAGGCAACACCACCAAATGGTTGAATGAGTGGGGGCAAGCAAGGCCGAGATTGAGCTTCGGAATGAAATACATTCCCGCATCAATGGCGGCAGATGTTGCAAAGGTAATGGAGAGGTTTGAGAAAGATCTCAGTGCCACCATTACACAGAAAGAAACAGCAATGGGAGAAGGAGAGGTCGACGAACCATTACTGCTGCTCCAATGGCTGGTAGTACCTACTGGTTGAAAAGGTTGTGGAGGAGTACATAGATGGAATTGGAATGGATCGAGGAACCTATCGATGTGTGGGAAACTACAGAAGAACTTGAAGCATGCAGTTGCTTCACGGCATGCTTTACTTGTGTTCTCTTCTGGTAGCGGAAGCGACATCTAGTCAGAATCAAGATTACGATGTGAAGTCTTTGTCTGACACCGAAATCTCGGTACATGCAGAATATCAGGACTTCCTTGCCAGAGTGGTGAGAATCTTACGCCATACGAAGAAGGTTGTGGGATACGAAAAGAAAGTAACATTGAAACTGCTTTCAACAAAGGGCGCACTTAACCATAGCGCGTTCCTCGATAGGAGAGGCGCAATTGTACTGGCAGCAGATCTGTCCACTTTGTTGATGGATGATGAGGAGCTGACTGGTGTACTCATCCATGAGATGATACACAAGAAGCACCGGAAGCAGTTCTTCAACGTGATGAGAGCCGTTTTAGAAAGACTGGTCGGGACTCCGTATCTTAATCCCAGTTTCGATTCTATTGCATTCGCATATTCAAAGAGCTTTGCAGAGTACTATGTTGTTCAGAAAAGAGCATATCGATTAGATAATCGCGCCACTGAGAGAATCCTAAGAAAATCCTGTGTTTCAATTGAGAGTCAACTCAGTTCTGTTACCGCCTTCTTTCGGTGTCTAGTTGCAGTATCAGTCTTGGAGGGAGTCGAGAGTATTCCATTTATTCAAGAGATTGCCAAGGATTGGAGGGCTGGTAGATTCTCAAAACAGCATCTACGAGGCATAAGAGCTAAACTACGTGAAAAGCAGATTCTGTATAGCACGGAAGTACTGGTTTAGGGAAAAGGAGGAGAAAGCCAATGGTTCAGTTGAAGCAATCGAGATTCTTAGTCAGCTTCGACCTTGATAACGAAAAGAAGGTTCTGGTTTCAAATCTCACTAACGCAATTTGTGTTGTTGATTCTGAAGCATTGAGCGTTGTCGAGGATTTCAAGTTTCCAACTCATGAAGAAACATATGTCCAAAATCCAGAAACAGCTGATCTGATTAACCAGCTGAGAAGAGGAGGAATCTTAGTCGAGGCAGATACTGACGAATTGGGCTTGTACGAAAGAAGGATCAAATATGCCTCTAGAGAAGCGGTCTACACTCTTGTGTTGACATATGACTGCAATTTAGCTTGTGCATACTGCTACGAGGGCCATAAAGAACCAGAGCATTTGACCATTGATACTGCAAAGAAGATTCTGGATTTTATATCTGCAAGGGCAAGAAAGGAGAAACAGAAGAGGGTGGGGATTGGATTCTACGGAGGAGAACCACTTCTAAGAAAGGAAGCAATGTTCGAAATACTTGAATTAGCGGAACAAATGTTGCCTCGTGAAACGACACTCTCCACAAGCATAGCGACCAATGGTGTGCTTCTCACTGATGACATCACCGAAGTACTGAAGAACTACAATTGTGAGAACATCCAGATAACAATAGATGGTCCGCCTGAGATTCACGACAAGCGACGACCCAAGATTTCAGGCGCTGGAACCTTTGAGGATGTCATTGCAGGTGCACAATCAGTCTTACGTCATTCGATAATTCTTCTTCTGCGAGTTAACTTAGATTCAGAGAACATATCATACGTTCCTCAATTCATTGAGGTTTTGAAGTCACTGAAATTCAATCAGCCAGATGTGCTCATAATGCCAAGTCCAGTTCTGACCACCACATCGGCATGCAAAGACTACGCCCATTATTGCCTATCTTCTCCCAGATATGCTAGCATGATTGTGAGCTGCCTTAAGGAGTTTGGTGAACAAGGATTCAATGTGTTTTGGCGGGAGGCACGACCATCAATACACTATTGCGAAGCGCTCGGAAAGAATGCCAGGTTGATCTTCGATGCGAGAGGTGACGCATACACTTGTCTTGCGGGTTTGAGAAGAGAGGAATATCTTGTTGGAAATATCCATAACAGACCTATAATTGATAAGTCATTGTTCAGCAAATGGGAACAGAGATCTCCACTCCAATTCGAGGAGTGCATGAATTGTGATATTGTTGGCTTCTGTGGAGGAGGATGTCCGGATGAAGCATTTGATGAGCATGGGACATTTGATGCCATACATTGTCCATACATTCTTTATAGCTATAAGGATGCAATAAGAGAATACATCAATCTGAAATTGAAGTATCCGTCACGCTGGAGAAGAGGGTATCCCACCCGGCTTATGGGTGATACTGATGTTTGAAGAGAAGGATGCACTGGATTTGGCAGTCAGTTCCTATGAAACAACAGAGTTCTATAGATGGTTCTATGACAAGCACAAGATTGATCCGTATAAGACGACGTATGATGCACTTCCTATTCTCCGTAGAAATGAGATATTCGAGTATCAGGAACTCACAGGAAAGCCTTACTATGGTATGGATATCCCAGATACCGATCTAATCAGATTGGAGACTTCCGGATCAACAGGAAGACCTCTTCAAGTAATCTATACGAAAGAAAGATGGGAAAAGGCGTACGGGATTCTTCGACACGGTTTTGACCAATTTGGAATACATAAGAAGATCTTCACGTACCATTCCATTCCACTCGAAAAGATGCTTGAACCTCTTATGAGTACATGGGGCTTGGAAACGAAATTCATTTCATCTTCAGATATGCTTGACGTGAAGCTTGTAAGGGATGCCATAAAAGCAGAGAAGCCCGACGTGATTTACGACGCGACAGGCCGATGGCTTCTCCATCTGCTTGAAGGTGGTTTACCACTAGGAGAAATGGGTGTGAAAGCTTTCCTGATAATGAGAGCTGACAATCACGACATACAAACGCTCAGGGAGAAAGGGATGAATCTGCTGTTCTTTCTTCCATCAACAGATCTCGGGTGCATTGCTTGTTCGTGCCCTCATTCAGTGAGCTTTCATCTCGCTGAAGAGCCACTGTTTCATGTTTCCAGTAATGATAGACTGGATTCAGTGGGAGAAGGAGAGCTGGTAGCTACATTCCCATTTTCTATCCTTCCCCTGATTAAGTACACCAACAACGACTATGTTAGACTTGTCAAAAAGGATTGTATATGTGGTTTTTCAGGTCGATTTCTGCAATTCATCGGTAGGTCAATGCAAGTCAAGGTGCCAGATGTTGAGGGATGGTACGTCGACGTAGACAAGGTGTACCACGAGTTCTTTGACAGATACAAGAAGCCCATACTAATGATGTTTATGACTGCAAGAATCAAAGGAAGAGGAAAAGCAGTTGATATGCTTGCGACATTCATCGAAAGCCACGAATCCAAAGACCCCATCCTAAGATACGACCTTTCTAATGACGTTGTTTCTGTTGGAACTGGGAAATACCTTCCTGATTTGGTCGATGTGCTTCCCGTGATTATTGTTCCCAGCGGGAGCATTCCCATTATTGATAAGAAAGGGACAAAACCAAGAATGTTCCTCGATATCCGCGCAAGAACTCCTCAACAGGAATACAATGCCTTGATTGAAACGCTGAATGAACTTGCATCAGCGAAGATTCAATTCGAAGATCAATCCAAAACTAGCAATCTATGAGAGGCTCAATATGAGGAGAATGATTAATGATGAGTAAAATCAAGAAGATCATTTTTGAAGAGAAGTGGAAAGGGCTGGGGAGTATCTACGCCTTCACTTATGCGTGCCTAGTGGCATATTTGGAAGCAATGTACGGCAAACAAGATGTTGATAAATTCCTAGATTTTATGGCAGACCAAGCAAAGCCCTTGTACGCTCCTCTGAAAGGGAAAAGTGTTGAAGAGGCATCCGACATGTTGTTCAGTGCTGGACAATCCTTCTTTGATATCCTTGATTCGAAAACAGCTTCTGATAGACATTCCATTGTTACATCATGCCTTATGAGAAACTTATTGAAAGAAATGCATCTTCGCTCAGATTTGATATGCACTTTCTGCGAACAAGTCCTAAGACCCGCGATCTATGCAGCCTCAGACTATGAAATGCAGATTGATAGGACAGCAGGAGAGTGCAAGATATCCCTGAGTCGATCCTAATTGGTATCCCGATAGGTAACTTCGACGACGAGGAACGCGAAGCAAATTAGAACTATCGTTGGAAGAGAAGATGATCACCAGGAATTGGGAAGAGCATTTGCTCCATCTCTGTTCCATTGTTTCATCCCATTTCTCAAGAAAAAGCATAGAATCTGATGCCACAGCTCTTTCTGTTATACATGTTGCAACAATGAGTGAAAAGCGCTTTACGAAGAATCATATTTGGTTTTCTAGATAAAACATAAGTAGTAGAAAGCATCAAGGATATTGTTGAAGAGATTCACTAGACTCTACTAGAGTGAGCATTGAATCTTTGATTCTACTCCACAATTCTTTTAACCGTTCACGAGCGAGAGGCGAAGCACAGCATGGGCCGGTAGATCAGCTCGGTTGTTCCGTTCATTCGTGTGCGGAGCAGGCAGAGATCGCTTCCTTGGCACTTGTCAAGGATTAGCCTGACTTCCAAAATGGAAGAGGTCGCGTGTTCGAATCACGCCCGGTCCACCACTTTTTATTCCTAATCCTCCCATTTCCAGCCAACTTTGGTGTATCTTGGAAGCTGCCCCGTTTTTCTATAAATTTTCTCACATTTGGCACAAATCTTACGTCCAGACCATCCTGGAGAGAAATCATGGGTTGCGTCTTTCTCTCTAATCTTTCTTCCACAGCCGTAACAATTAATCCACTTACTCACTAATTATTCCCACAAGTGAGTTGAATTGCCTGATAAAAAGCTCTTCGCACTTGTGGCGCACTTCGCGTGCATCCAAAGTGGAGGAGGTCGCGAAACTCCGTGTATCTTTCGACACGGGGCGCGAATTCGAATCTCGCCCGGTCCACCATTATTTCTCTATTCACTTACCGTTGAGTGTTTCGCTAATTTGCAAATATATTTTTATCAAAGGTCTGACTTATCGTGTAAGGTATCGTTTATTTAGGGAGGACTATGCATTGGCTAAAACCATTAGATTGGGCACCTATAATGTAAATAATCTGTTTGACAGGTTTGACGACCCGTATAACTTCAGTGATGACCCATGGAGGGAAAGGTTCGCATCAAAGCCCAAGAAGCTTGAAGACCTCTACAACCTAGGACAGAGGATTCTGAAGAGTGAAGTAGACATCCTAGCACTGCAAGAAATTGAATCACTTGGTGCATTAAAGGAATTTGTTGCGGGTCATCTTGGAAAGAAAGATTTCAAGGAATATGGCATTGTGAGTGTTTCGGGCAATGATCCACGGGGAATAGATCTAGGAGTTATTAGCAAGTATCCATTGGGTGAAGTTACAAGTCACCGATTTCATAGACATGAGGGAACCTGGATCTTCTCACGTGACTGCCTAGAGGTGGAGATTTTGGACAAAGCAGGAGGACAGCCTTTTCTCACACTTTTTGTTTCGCACCTGAAATCACAATTCTCGGAACATAAAATCGGAACAACTGAGTGGAAGAAGGATAAGGAAGAGAACGATGCAAAACGAAAACGGCAGCTGGAAAAGACACTTGACATCGTGAAGCGCTCAGGGAAAGACACCTATGCGATTCTTGGTGACTTTAATGACTCTCCGGAATCTCCTTCTATCAAGTGGTTTATTGACGCAAATGTAGGTGTTGGCAATGGTATTGAACTATTTGATGCTCTAGCAACAATTCGTTGTAAGCCTGAATTCGAACCATATACCGGAGAGGATTCTCCAAAAAAGCGGAAACGTGATACGCACAAATGGGAGAAGGACAAAGAGAAAGGACACGAGGAAACCACGTACAGCCAACTGGATTACATATTCCTCTCGGGAAATCTACAACAAGCATTCAAGTCTGCACAAATCGAACAGAGCTGGTATACGAGCGGTTCTGACCACTATCTATGTTATGCTGATGTGAAATTCGCCAATCTTTAGAGTTCGAACACAGAGGGAGCACTAATGCTGAGCAACAATCCGATGATAGAGTGGTTGTGGAAAATGGGTATGGTTTTTGATGACTTCGAATGAGAAACTATGCACTCCATTCTCTTCATTCTATTCCTAGTAGTTCATCTCTTGGTCAAATGCTATATCTCTGAGAGAACCACGCTAGTAACTGTCCTCTCCAGGCCTTCGATGTTTCTCAATGTAAAGATCACAAAGTCATTCAACGTGTCAACATCTTTCACTGCCGCTTTCACAATCAAGTCATTGTTTCCAGTCACTATGGACACTCCTTCGACTTCTGGCAGCTCCTTTATCATCTGAGCGACTTCAAATTGATTGATTTTGTCCCCCCTTGTTGAGCGATAAGACACTGTACACAGGATATAGGCAACCAAACCCTTCTCAATCTTCTTTCCATCAGTTTCTATCGTGAATCGCTTGATGACTTCTTTTTCAGTCAGTTTCTTGATTCTGTTGTGGACTGTTGTTTGAGGCATTTCGAGTTCTTTAGACATCTCTTTGGTGGTCATTCGAGAGTTCGCTTTGAGTAGAGCCAAAATTCTGAAGTCCTTGTCATCCAGATCGTTCATGATGGAAGTATTTTCCATCAGACCGTATTTATCTTGCTATTATTGCTATTATTTCCGATTTTACTTGCAAGACCTTTTCTTTGGCTGTTATTCTTAGTAGCAAAAGACGAGATGTGCTATTAACATGATTCGTTCATCAATCTTGATGCCAAATGCTATACATCTACAAAAGGAGAATTTCATAGAGATATTCAAAATACAGACTGAGGCACTGATTGCGATTCATGAGTTCCTATATCAGCATGGGTTCCTTCAGCTCATGCCCGTAATAGTGTCTCCAATTACAGATCCACTATGTCATTCTGTATATGAAGCAAATATCGAATATCTCAACCAGAAACTCCAGCTTACAAAGAGTATGGCTTTGCATAAGCAAATCGCAATTTCCGCCTTGGATACCAAAGGAATCTACATAGTATCCCCAAATGTTCGATTAGAGAAAGACATCCAGAGTGATAATCATCTTTTAGAGTTCTCACAACTCGATATAGAGTTGAAAGGTGCGTCAGCACGAGAGTTTATGTCATTCATGGAAGAGCTAATTGTCTATACCTTCTCAAGAGTAAGAGATAGATGCAAAGAAGAAATAACGTTGTTAAGAGTCCCAATCAAGACCCCCAAGACGCCATTTCAGCTCTACTCAAGCTGGGATCTTAGGAGTGAGTTTGGTACAGAGTTTGGGTTTCAGATTTCTCAACGTGAAGACAATTTGTTCTGGATAACTGATTTCGAGAGAGAGTTCTATGACAAAGAGAACGAGTCTAGAAAGGGGCACTACTTCAATTATGACTTATACTACCCAGAGGGATATGGCGAAGCGCTCTCTGGTGGAGAACGGGACTATAAATATGATGTAATTGTCAGGAAACTTGAGGAGAGAAATCAGAGTCCAGAGGATTTTGCTCCCTATCTCGAATTAGCAAAGGCCGATTTACTGGGTCCTAGTGCCGGTGGAGGGCTAGGCATTGAAAGGCTCGTTCGCTTCCTTACGAAGAGACCCCATATTAAGGAAATCACATTATTTCCGAAGGTGCCTGGAGAGAAAATATTCCTGTAGAGTCCAACTAACGATCAGTTCCTACATTCTATCTTGGCATTGAAGAGGTTGTATATTCGAATCTAGACTGGTCCTCCAAGAAATCAGCCTTGCTCCATTTTTACCATAAGGTCTGCCAAGAATTCAATATTGCGATCAAGCTCCTTCTTCCTGCATAGATTCCCATGTCCAGGACAAATCAATTCGATATCGAGATTCTTGAGTCGTTCCAGTTGCGAAATCCAAACCTGCCACTCTTCGGGGCCGCCGAATCTTGTAGTCAATGGTAAACCTTCGTACACTGTATCTCCAGCAAATAGTGTCCTTGAAGATGGATGATAGACTGAGATACTACTAGGAACATGACCAGGAGTTACTAGAAGCTGGATTTCAGTACCAATGTGCAAAGTGGTGTCGACATCTATCAGTAAATCAGGTACTGAGAGCCAAACATCTCCCAGTATTCTATCCGCCTCTTCAGAGCTCCAGTTCATGAGATTCCTGATAAACTGCTTGTATTTGCCATTATCATTCTCGAGAAACTTGCAGGTGGCAGAATGTGCAATTACCTTTGAGCCTTGTTCCTTCATCACACGCATACCGAAGACGTGGTCGGAGTGATGATGTGTGAGTATAAGATAGAGGGGCCTGTCGCCCCCAATTTTGGACTGCGCTACGTTCCAGATGAATTGGGCTGATGCAATCGTCATACCTGAATCAATAAAGGCTATTGCTTCTGGAGACGAGATAATTCCTGCATTTGTTCCCATTCCTCCAGACACATGGTAAAGCCCAGTGATAGCATAGACTCCATCCCGAATAGTGTGAACCTTTGGATTACTGAGACCTCTGCTGTCTTTCATTTACCTCGGTATTGAATAGATGGTAAGTGACTTATTGCTATCGATTATAGCAGATCCATCCCCGGAATTCCCATTATTCTGTTGTACATTGAGAGTAGTCATCACAGCAAGGGCTTGAGTTGACTAGGGAAAACTCTGGGCGAACCTAGCTGTTCCCATAAATCTCCCCAGTCTCAAGGAGTTTCATGAATTTCTCCCTTTGTTCCTTGGTGACACAGTTAAGGACGCAGCCGAAATTTGGGCAGCTTGAACAACTCCAATGGCGTAGCGTTGTGAGAAATGCCACAGTCACCAGAAAGTAAGCCAATAGCCATTCAATCCGGTCCCAAAGGTAGAGAAAAGGAAACAAAAATGCGATTCCAATGCCCCACACGAGAAACACAACTCTGCCGGCGGTGTTTACAGGAGTGGCATCATACTTGAAGACTTTTGGGCTGGCCCAGTTGGCAAGACAGTAGAACCTCTTCTCATTCCCATGTTCTTTGCCTGAATACTCATAGCAGGGGCAATGTCTACACAAGACATACCATTCAATTCCACCTGCAAAGAACAACATCGAAACGAGAAGCAGAATCGGAATCATAATCATGGATTCTGACAGGACAAAGGAATCGAATCCCAAGAAGCTTCCGATGTCAAAGGAGAGACCCAAGTAGGCAATACTGGACCCGGTCATTCCGATATAAGCTACGATCATTGTTGTAAAAGAAATTGTTCCGAACCAGCGTGCATCTTTACCGTTATATCGTGCATGAATTCCACAGCAAATCGTTTGTCTTTCTTCAATACCGCTATCAGACATTTTGTCACTCTTCTGAAAAAGAAATCCTGTCTGAGAAAAAGAAACGCAAGATGATATTAAAGACTCTGGGTTTTTGTTGTCAGATTCAATCAGAATAAGCTCAAATCCTTCCAAGAAGAACTTAAGAGTGAATAAGGGAATCAGAACAAAGCACTCCCTAATCCGGAGGGACAATATCAATTGCAGTTTGCGCAACCAGAATACATGGATACATTCTTTCAGTACATTTTCGGTTTCTTTGACCAGCTCTTCTCGACACCACTGCAGCCTTGGATTCCTTGGGGTCCCGGTGATTGGTTCTTTGTCATCTATACACTCTTTTGGATCGTTGTGGTTGTAGCAGTACGAAGACGGGGCGGAAGAAGAGCAACCTATCAGGTGTAGCCAGCTGTGCCGCAAGATACTGCGGTACATACAATAGGTGGTTCGAAGCCTTGGAACGCCGTACTTTCGACCAAAAAGAATCAGACAAAGAATAAGGAAGGCGGCGTATAGTAGATGGAAAAGCTATTGCTTGAGATTCCCTCAGAATTGGAGACAGAGCATCTGATTCTGAGAAGATACAAGAAAGATGATGGCACTCAACTCCTTGCGTTATTCGAGAGAAATGAGAACCGACAAAACCTCAAGGAAGCCGTAGATGAAGCCAGCGAAATAACAACTGAAAAAGAGGCTGAGATAAGGATTAGAGATATGCGGGCACAGTGGATAGGTCGGAAGAGATTTGTTATGGGAATTTGGCTGAAGACATCTCATCTATACATTGGAGAGATTTGGATCGAGCCCAAGAAATGGGAGGTTCCATCCTTCGAGCTTGGGTATTTCTTGGATTCGGGGTATTGGAACATGGGCTTCGCCAAGGAGGCTTGCCTTCGTTCCATGGAATTCATCTTCAATGATTTGGACGCACATAAGATAATCATCATTACTCGTGACACCAACGAACGAAGTTACAGATTAGCAGAGGCACTCGGGTTCACCAAGGAAGGGCATCACCGTGAGGCGAGTTACAAGGATGGAAAGCGCTGGGGATTACTCTATTACGGCATGCTAAGAATTGAGTTTGATAAGCTGAACCGGAATGGGGAATGACATGAAGGAGAACTCGTCCTTTGTTACTCCAATTCAGTTAATAGATTTAGAACCCATACCCGGAAGGGAATCCATTCTTGATATAGGTGGAGGAGGAGAGGGACTGGTATCCCGCCTGGAAGGGCAGCGAGTCTTCGCCGTGGACATTCGCTTTGACAAGATTCAGGAAGCGCGATTATATGATGTTCACTCACAATGGATTCTTGCTGATGCACGTAGTATCTGTTTTCAGGATGCTTCATTCAATGTAGCATCATTCTGGTTTTCGTTAGGATATTTCCACAGCTTCAAGTTGAAATTCGCAGCCCTTGCAGAAGCGTTCAGATGCATGAAAGAAGGCGGTTTGCTGTCAATCATTGCAGCCAAAATCGCTAACAAAGAGGAAAAACACGTCTTCAATGCTCATTTCGTTTTTCCTAATGGATCAATTTCGCAAATCGGGTTTGGAGTCAGAGGAAAGCAGAATCAAAACGTGGCCATCATTAGCCAATTGGTCAGGAGTGCTGGCTTCAAGGTTATCGGTTCGGAGAGGCATAAGTATTGGTTTAGAATTGAAGCTCTAAAGTGAAGACATCTAGGAACTTGGATTCCAAAAGCTTAAAGTGGAGTCAAATTTTCTGAGCGACTAATTCAATAGACAGGATAGAGAACAATGAGCCTTGCAGTATGGTGGAAACGTGGAAGCAAGCCCGGGCTTATATTGATATTCGTTGGATTAGCTGGACTTGTTCAGATTCCAGTTCTTTGGCATGCACAGACATACATTCAAGTATTGAGTGCAGAACTCCAGCTACTGGTTGCTCTTGGAGCCATGGCCGTTCTTGCAGGGTCCTTTGTACTCATGGCGGAGGCAATGTATCGCTGGGCCCATATTGTGTCAAAAAGAAAGGTCAGGAAAAGAGACAAAGCAAAGAAGAACTGGCTGAAGACCTTGTCGGAGTTTGCAAGGTCCTCGTCAGATATGCCTGCCTTCACAGGCGTTGCCCTATTGACCTGCATCTTCCTGATGGTATACTTAGTCCCATTTGGGGTTGCAGATAATGTCAATGTTCCTTCAGTCCTAGCAACCCTATCATTTCTTGATTCGCTCTTCATCTATCCCATCGCAGTGAACGCATCAGCAATCACCTGTGCAGTCATTGCCAGTTACATGAACTACAAGATAAAATGAAACCTACCTCTTGCCAGTGTACTGCATTTGTTATGGTCGTTATCTTTATATCCAGAGGGCCAAAGTTCGAGAAACAACCTCTGCCGCGGTAGATCAGCCAGGGAGATCGCACGGCTGAAGACCGTGTTGTCGCCGGTTCACATTGATTCAATTCGAATCAGTGGCCGAAAAATCCGGCCCGCGGCACCATCTTTAATTTGTTTTTGATTCTTCCATAGGTTCTCTTGATTTCCAATTCAGTGCCCTATGGACTGCCACAAAGACAATTCCTAAGAGTGGTGTGGTGGCAATGGGTACGTTCACCCACGTGGTCTCGTCACTAAAAACCCAAATCGCTAGGAACCACCAGAAAATGGAAAGCATGCAGCCTATGGCAAGATGCATCAGAAAGTCAACATAACGCTGTGGGTGCGATAGCATATTCATCTGTAGGAGGATGATACCTATGATAATCCAGAACGGTAGAGAAATGGGGAGGAATCTTAGCCTAAAGAAGTAATCGAAGTCACCGATGGGGAAGTACCACCATTGAGTAGAGTATCCGGGGGGAGGATATGCAGGAGGCTCATACACGATTGGAGCTGGGTTATAGTGGTAGGAATATGGAATCGTGCATGCTATGCTAAGAAACACAATAGGTAACACTGATTGTTTCAAGAATCTGTCCTCCTCGTTGGGCAAAGTGATAATGAAACACATAGCAAATAGAAGCAGAAGTGGCAGATTTCGCCAAGTTCTTAGAATCTCATCAATATCCAATAGAATGCCCAAGGAAATAACTAGGAGTATTGAAATTATGCATAGTAGCTTGAATCGTCCTACAAGACCGATTTGAATCATCCTAACCGCATCCTACTTCAAATCCATCACGATATATGGTTTTGCAGGACGTGAATGCTTTCAAATCACATCCATGGCACAATCATTACCAATCAGCATAAGTGAGGCCATCAGCATCTGAAACCGTTTCATAATTCGAAGAAAACTACGGTTCCGTTTTGCTTCTCCTCTTGGTTGCAGTTATCTTCAGAACCACTCCGGCTGAAGTCGGATCTGGGCATCGAACGAACTCAGTCGTGACGCCATCCTTGTTAATGATCTTCTCGTATGGTGTCCCCTCGTAGGACCAAGGAAGCTTGCCATCATATTCCAGCACACGAATCATGGTTCTTGCAGAGTCTAGAAGCCAATTGCACATGTTTCCAATATCTTCGGGATATCTGAACTTCAAACCCACTTTGTGTCTGTTACATCCACTCTCAAAGATCTCCAATTCAATGTCTCGCAAAGATTCACACCATTCTTGAAATACTCAGGTTCGAACAAAAGTGCTTTCTATGTGAGAATAGAAGTGCATTAATCTCATTGAACTCAGACCATCGGCGAAGGGAAACAGGAGATGGACTATTACCTCCTGCAACGGATGAAAGCGACGCGATTATGCTGACAATCATGCTGTTCATTCTCGTCGTGTTTATTATCGCGTTATTGCTGCATTTCCAGCAGAAGCAGCAGTATTGTTCAGCCCCTTGCTTGTTGCCGAATGCTATATTCTCTCTTTGAGACAGAATGAATTGAAAACTCCACGAAGAGAAAGTAGGAGGCAGGGGAGTCAAGTCCCCTGCAATTGCCAAACGAATCTAGTTGCCTTGATAGCCGTCCTCGTAGGCTCGCCGTTCTTCATCACGTCCTTCATAGTGTTTCGAAAGGCGGTGCCTGAAGCCCTTTGCATGTTGCCTCTTTCCCCAGTCACCATGCCACCAGAGATCCCTTCTACTTCGGAAGTACATTGCGACCTTTGTAAGATCAACAATAACTCTCCAAGTATTAGTTACAACCAAGACAAAGATGATGAAAATCCATATCCAGTCGAAGGGGAAGAATGGAATTCCATTATCAATGAAGAATGCCTCTAAATCAACGAAACCCCAGGTCACACCATCTATGCTACCATAGAAGTAGTCTGTAGGCCAACCAACGTTGATTAGAGCCATGGCGATGACAATCCAGACTATTCCAATGAGAGCCTCGATGATGAGGTTGAGGCTATTCTCACCGGCAACTAGGAACATTCCACCCTTGATTGCGTCCACGAAGACAAGTGCAGCAATAATTCCCACAAAGGGGACAAAGGCTGTAGAATAGAGGACCTGTACTGCTGGATGGAGTGCAATGACACCAAAGAGGATACCAAAGATTATTTCACCAGCAGCATCGGTTCTCGCCTTGGGCTTGAAGCCTTCAGTACCAATGCCAAACACTCCTTCCAATCTGGTCTTCTCCTGTGGCATCTTGTCCCTGTCGGCCAGAGAGATACCTCCGATTATTAGCAGGACAAAGAGTATGTTGACAATCAACATAATCGGAATGCTTGCTGGGAAGTTCTCAATCTCACCTATGATTCCCCAGGGAACGAGAAAAGCGCTGCCGACAACGTAGGCGCCTACTAGGAAAGCAGCACAGACACCAATCAGAACCAGAAGCATTCGGAACACAGGTTGTGCATATTCAGCAGGCACAGGGCCCACTTTCTTCCCACTGCCAGCGTATTCATTTGCTACTGCCTGCGGCTCGCCCATTCGCTCTATTGCCATGATAGTAGAGCCTTGGGTCATTGTACCATTTCCGATGGCCTCAGCAGACTCAATAAGATGAGTGCGTATCTCTTCCAGAATCTCACCACTATCAATTGGCAGATACACCTTCACACGCTCAAGATACTCGTCTATTAGCTTTAGTGGTTCCTTAGTCATTGATAACCAGCCTCCATAGTGATTTCCTTCATTTCACCTGAGAGGATATTCCAAGTCTTTGCCATCATTTGAAGAGCATTTCTCCCTTCAGATGTAAGACCATAGTATTTCTTGGGCTTAGTAGGATCGTCATAGTCCCATTCTGATACCAGTAAGCCGCGTTTTTCCATCCGTCTAAGCAGAGGATAGACAGTGCCTTGTTCGAGCTGCAGGAAGGACACCTTTTGCTCAAGTCGCTTGACAAGCTCATAACCATAGGCCGGTTCCTTATCAAGTAGAGATAGTATTGCAAGAGTGACTGCTCCACGCTTCACTTCTTTAGCCCACCTGTCCATTTCTTTGTCTGCTTTCGACATTGCTTTCACCAGAGTTGTATTGCTTTGTATTGTGCATCATTGTGCATCACAATATACTATGTATTATATAGTACTATGCATCATGCATATATAAATGTTACTAGGTAGGCAAGTGGAAAAACCGCAAGTATATGTACAGGAAGCAATGGAGTTCTGTAGTCAGGCCAGAAAGGTGAAAGGAATGAGGGAAGAACCAGTCATCATTGGGGTGAAATTGCTATCTCCAGATGCCCAAGTACCAAGGCTTGCAAAACAGGAAGATGCAGCCTTCGATCTTTTCTCTGTTGTAGATTATGTCCTAGAACCAGGAGCGAGATATGCAGTGCCCACAGGAATATCGGTCGAGATACCGCGGGGCTTTGAAGGGCAAGTACGACCAAGGAGCGGCCTAACGTTGGAGCACGGAGTGACTGTTCTAAACACTCCGGGGACAATAGACAGCGGGTATCGTGGAGAGATTAAGACTATCATGATCAACCATGGCAAGGAGCCCTTCAAGATAACCAAGGGGATGCGAATAAGTCAACTCGCAATTAGAGCTGTTCCCAAGGCACTCTTTGAGGCTGTGGATGAACTCAACGAGTCTGACCGTGGCGAAGGAGGATTTGGCAGTACTGGCGTTGATTAGGAAGGTAGCTGCTTATGTCAGATTATGATGTAATTGTAGTTGGAGGAGGACCAGGAGGTTCCACGGCGGCTAGAAGAACAGCTCAAAGGGGTCATACTGTGCTCTTGCTTGACAAGGAGAAATTTCCTAGAGTAAAGCCCTGTGCTGGAGGAGTTCACCCAACAGGCATAGCTGCGTTGGACTTTGGCATCGACGAGGTGGTGCAGAGAAGGCCCTACGGCTTTAGGATGTATGCACCCTCTGGCATGGTGGTTGACTGCACACAGCAGGAACCATCTGGAGGCTTAGTGATGCGAACAGACTTCGATCATCTGCTTCTGAAAAAGGCGGAAGAGGCGGGGGCTGACGTCAGAGAGGGAGAGAAGGTCGTAGGAGCAGAGCAGGACTCCAAAGGAGTCAGTGTGATCACTACTGAAGGGGAGATTTACACTGGGAGCTACCTTGTAGGCGCTGACGGGATAAACAGCGTTGTGGCAAAATCGCTTGGTTTCTATACAGGGTGGCCTAAAGATACTGCAGCTGTGACAATCGAGGTAGAAGCCGAGGTTGGGAAGAAGGCAGTTGAGAGAATCTGTGGAGTACCAGAGAAGAAAGATAGTGTAGCTTTCCACATCTATCTTGGAGCCGTTGAGTTCGGATATGCATGGTGCTTTCCGAAGAAGTCTATTCTGAGTGTTGGACTGGGAGGAAGGCAGGATAGGGTTCAGAACCTCCGAAGTACGTTCGACGCATGGTTTGAGGAATTTAAACACGAACATGAGCTGGAGCCTGAGATACTGTCAGACACTGCAGCAAGAGTACCATACTCCGGTGCTGCCCCAAAGACAATATTGGGTAGAACGCTACTTGTTGGAGATGCTGCAGGCTTTGTAAATCCATTTGACCAAGGGGGCATCTTTCTAGCTATAAGGTCAGGAGTCATTGCAGCCCAGATTATGAATGAAGCTGCCAAAACAGAAAATGCGGACGGTCTCAAGAGGTATGAAAAGGCCTGTCATGATGATTTTGGGGATGTGCTCAAGATTGGAAAGAAAATTGCCAAGCTACTATTCAAGAGCAAAAAGAACATGGAAACCGTAAGCAGACTGGGCACAGAAGACCCTGTCATTAGGGACATCATGTTCAGGTTGGTGGACGGTCAGGACTCCTACACTAAACTCTACAGGGCACTTGTCAAGAGGTTTCTATTCAAGCATCCAAGAGCAGGGCTGTCACTCTATACGTGATGGGTTATCCCAATGTTTATGCCCATTGAAAATATAATGGACTTGAGTAGAATGGCGGTCTAGACATGTTATGACAATGGCTAGACCATGCTCAACCGTTGTAAGTGTCCAGACTGGTAATTAGAGGTGATAGAACACGAATAATACACCCAGAATAATACTCATGATTCTAATAGCGGCTGTGCTCATTGAATTGCTAACTTTCTCTGTGCTTATTTTCGGATTTCCACCAGGGATGGAACATGGTGCTGCATTGTATGTCAACTCAATCTTTGCAATGTTCATCATAGTGGCATCTGCGACCTGGCTTTTCGTTCATTGGCGTTAGAAACGCGGGGCTACTTCCTAGATTACACTGAAACATCAAGTATTCTCATGAATCTTCGCAGTCATGTTGGCGTTGTCGTAATGTTTTTAATCGTCAGCGGTCGTCATGACGAACCTGAATGGGCCGGTGGTCTAGCCCGGCTATGATACTGTCCAATTGGATGGTATCGCCGAGTGATGCCGCATTGACAGAAGTGTTTGACTTCCATGCACGTTCAAACGTGCGGCGGTCACGTGTTCAAGCGGCTTAGGACTTCCCTGAGCCGGAACAAATCACGTCCGGCCCACCATTTCATTTTTTTTTGATATTATCAACTAAATCTGGCCATTCAATCCCTAGAAATTCTAGTGCCTCCCTTATCAGACGGTAACTGCACGGCTACAGCCATGTGAAGTAGGTCCCTATTGAGGACTTTATCTCCATATAACAGATGGCACATGCCGGACTCCAATCCGCCGCCAAGCAAGGCATCTAGGGTTTCATCTCTATTGGCGAGGAGAAATCTCTAAGTCAGCTCATCGGTTGTTCAGAATGGGTTGAAAGTTTTATCTGCTCGGTAGTTCTTCTTGCCCATGCTTATTGAAGATTCCAGTTCAGATTTTCTTAGCATTTCGTATCCAAGTTCTAAATGTTGAATCTCTAGGAATCGGTTTCCGGAATTTACCTGATTTCTTTCTTTTTGTTATACGACTTTTGAGACTCTTTGAAGAGGAACGTTTCAATGCTTTTATGTTATGAATTCCAGCAGCAAACAGGATTTCAGCCTCATCTTCTCTTATCCCATGGATTTGCATTAGTTCAGCAAAGGAACACCATCTTGAGACTGTACTTGGGGTAACGCCACAAAGTGAGGAAACTACAGCAATCTCATTCTCTGTTTTACAGGTGTTCAATAAATCTGTGCTAGTAAGAATTCCTTGATCAATGAGCCTGCTCTTAGGGACATCATCGATTGTCTTCATGTCAGCAATCAGATGACTCTGCTGCTTTTTCCCATCTCCATAACTTTCATAGAATTCATCCAATGAAATCATTCCATCGCGATACAATTCGATAGCTAGGTCTTGTTTGGGTAAAGAACTGACTGTTTCGATTCTGACTACTTGTCGAATTGCCTCGTGGTGTTGGCTTGTGACAGATTTGGATATTCTTTCAAACCACGGAGCAAAGTCGAAATTGAGAAGGTCTAGATTAAAAGCTTTGAATTGTTCGATACGATTCCGAACATCATCGGCAGAGAAACCTTCTCTGAGTGCCTTTTTCTCATCATACACAATCTTCTTTCCTGCAACATCTTTCTGAATCGATTTTAGTTCTTCAATATCGAGGATTGAAAGTGCCTTCGTCATCTCTTGCTCTGCATGATATAGTAACTCTCTTGTTTCCGAAACAGCTTTGTTCAGCAGTTCCAATGCTTCTCTAGCTTGCTTGCTTTGTTTATTAGCTGCTCTGATCTTGTTGTCTTTTATAGCACTCATACCGCGAATATATGTACGATCAATATACTGCGAATATTGTCTTATTAATTTCAGATGTTCTTCCAATTTTATCAAGTATGCAGGTGCATCTGGATTGCTGATTGAAATAGAGGAATCACTAACGGCATGTGTTGTTTTCTCGTAGTCAGAGTCATATGGTGTAGGACATTTTTCTACTACATATTCGCAGCTTTCTTCACCAATTTCAGCGGCGCGCTCTTCAAGCCACTTAAAAAGAAGACTGATAACAGCGCCTGCTGCTCCAGCGCCATACCCAATTATCTCAAGTATGAAGAGTATAGCATCAATACTACCCATGATTACGAACAAATTATGCGCCGCAGGAGCTGTTCCAAGTCCCCATTCAGCCATCTTTGCAGCATCTATCTTATTACCTAAAATCCTGATTCGCTGTGTTACAGGTGGAACATATGGATAATGAACAGCATCCTCGTTTCCTATCTTAAGAATCGTCAAGGGTACATGATATGTATACGTTTTTTCAGTTGGTCCAAGAAGATGGAATTCTTCGCAATCGTGATCAGCTGTATACCAGCTCCATTTCTTCAGTAGAGAATCTGTATAGAAGGATGCATAGTAACCTGGATCCAAATATTGGAGTTGTTCACTGTTAGGTCCACCTCGCCTGCGCAGAACAATGTCAGTTCGTTTGTCATCTTCGTCTTCTTCAAAACATCCAACTTTGAATGTCAAGGGTTCCCGATAATAATTTCTGAATCCGAAGAATAGCTCATAATCATGGTTCCAGAAAGGATGTCCTTGGACAAAAAACCTGATATCGTACATGGAGTGAGTTTTCACAGATATTTTCAGGGTCTTTCTTTCAGTCAGTGTTCCTAGATGGCGACCAGGTTTATTCTCACCCCTATATTCAACCCATTCCCATTGATCTAGTTTAGCTTCAATATCGAAAGAAAAGGTTGTATATTCTCCAAGATGAAAGAGATCTTTAGGTGCTGTGAATCTTACTGACTGGTCATCCTTGTCGAAGGTGCAATAAGTGTCAAATCTTGGTGGTGGTATCTCATCACCTCTTCTCTGTCTTCTCAACTCCTCTTTTTGCTCCCTTGTCATCGGGTCTGAAAAATGCGCCATAACCTGCCCTGAGTCATCATACATAGTTATCTTAAAACTTGGAATGTCGTAATTGGTCGTTGCTTCTCGATAGGACATAGCGATTTTGAATACAACATCTCCTCTAAGCACTGGCAACCAGTATTCCCACTGATCTTTCCCAATTAATTTGAATGGGGGATCCTCTGGTACATCATCATGTGCTTCATATTCAGGAAACATAAGGAACTCGATTTTGGGGTCTTCAAACCGTTCATCACGTGTCCATTCTCCAATACATTGAATCGACACAAATGGGATTATAGTATCCCTAGAAACCATTCGTAATGCCATTGTGGTATTTTCACCTCATCGTGAATAGTGTCAAGCTCCCAATCAGGCGTGACCTTTGTCATCTATTCCTTGATTGAGTCCCCCACTCAAGTGCAAGTCCAGAGAAGAATATTAGACAGGTCGTATAATGTAATACGAGCTTAAGTTGCTATTCAATCTTCTCATGTTTCGATCTCGCCCGTACCGCCTATTTTATTGCTGTAAAACAAAGCTGCATTGCTCAATCCAAAATGACACGGAAAAAGATGGATAGGTAACTGTCGGTGTCATATTCAAACAGCTGCAGAAATATGGAGGCGGGTTTATTGCATCCACATTCAGCTTCAGGCATATCAGCTTTCAAGCAGAATCTGGTGTAATTCAACAGCTAGTGACAGTGCGGTGAAGATAGGTGGATTTCCCATCTGATACCGATTCACGTGTTCAAGTCACCTCAGGCCCATCACTTCCTCAGAATGTCAGCCGAGGGCAATCAGAGGGCTTTTGATGACCTAAAAGGTTCCAAAACGGATATTCTAAGTGCGAATCAGAAGCGGAAAATTAACAGGAACATTGATTACAAAGCTCAGGCATGTTCCTATGCGCAACAATTCTACATCAATTTAGCAGCTAAGTAGAATGGAGGGAGAGAGATAGTTGGTTACGCCTGATAGGTATCAAGATAGAATTAGAAGGAGAAATGAGAGATGGATACAGAAGTAGTGATAGCATCCATAGCCTGTACTGGCGAGCTGGATGAGTCAAATCGCTATGTTAACCCGTATATTGACATAGTATTAGATCCTTTTGAAGCAGCCAAAGATAAGACAGATGACGAAATGGAATATGCCATCGACATCTTACGTGGTGATGTAATTATAAAGGTCAGCACAAGCTATATCGAGGCGACCGAATACCTTGATGAACCTTCTTTCAGGATGACAGTGAAAGATGCCTCTGGGCAAATAATTGATGTCGTAGAGGATGAATATGATCCCTCAATGGTGCGGGATAGATTTCTCTATCATGACAAGGATAAGTCTGAACTCTACTATATATCAAAAATAGATAACTTCACTCCTGCAGAACCCTTAACATATCAATTTGACCTCGAGGCGAATATTGTACTATACGAATGGACGGATGAAGGAGAACGCGGAGATTACGTTGACACAATAACAAAGATGCAGAGTATTATTGTGAAAGTCACAGCAAATGCAATTGAAAGAATCCTAGTCACCCCATCATTTAGCCCAACTTCAAATATCAAATGGAAAGACTATTACAGACTCATAGTCAAAGTGGAAAACCTCCATTCAAATCCTATTAATTACAAGCTGCCTTGCCGCGAGGATGATGACAAGGAGATATGGGACTATTCCCTGAATATTCTAGGCGCAAAAGGAACCCAGACTCACACCGAAGACTTGCATCAGGATTGGACATGGTACTCGGAGAATCCAGGGCTTTCCTTTATCACAAGTGGCCCCACAACGAAGACCTTCAAGTATACTGCTCAGTTGATATTGTGCGAATATCAAGATGGTCAGTTGGTTGAAACAGTATACGGACCCTATGAGCTATCAAAGATCGTATACGTTCCTCAGAATAAACTTGATCATGCCTATTGGGCAAATATCTGCTGGGGTTCGGGAGCTGGATGTTTTGGAGCTGCAGCAGGCACAGCGTTTTGGGGAGTTGTGTGCACTGTCATTTCGCAATTCCTGCTTGAGATGACATTGCCGTTTTGTCTGTTCTGTTTCCAATTAGCGGGATTCTATTTGACTGCAGGAGGAATTCTTGAAATGATTGGAGGATGGAATGCGAGTGATGCAAAGGATAAATGCCCCATCTCTTTTGACCGCCAATATAAGGAATTAGCTGAAGAAGACCTTGAGAAATACCTCCGACCACTTCCACAAGACGTGTCAACGGAACTTGAAGAATTGCAGGAAGCATTTGCTGGATTGGTTGCATTGAATGAAAGCATCAATAAAACACATGCTAGATTCCTTAGTGCGAAAAAAGAGAATGATACCAAAGCTGCTAAGAAACAACGTGCTTATGCTGAAGCATCATCTAGTGTTCTTAAGGATCATCTCACCACTATCAAGAACCTGCTGCCGCGGGTTAGGAAAGACGCCAAGAATGTAGCCGAGAAGATTGATAGGGAGAAACTTGCCGAGCTGGCGGAATACTATTTCGAAAAAGGCATTCCCTCTGGTCACGAAACGAAGTTCAAACGGGAACTAAAGCGTTGTGGAGTTGACTCAAAGGATATCTCCAGAATTGAACAAGATTCGAAAAGAGGGAAACCGACTGATTTTCTAGATTTCAACATTCAAGAAGCTCATAATGTACTAGAGCAAAGTGCCCTTAAGGTAAGGGATGACACAGAAGACCAGATTGAGCGAATAGAAGAACTAGATGGCTTATCGAAAGAGGATATGAGCATCGAGCTACTTCAAGAGGGACTCATCACTCTTGACGAATACTTTGAACGCCGGAAGAAAAATGAAAAAGCCAGCAACTACTTATTACTGGAGATTGAAGACATTAGACTCCACGATAGAAAACGACTCGACGAAGCAGATATTCATTCGACCTCAGATTTTCTCAAAGCCTGTAGAAAGCGTAAAGGTATCAAGCTGCTTTCGACTCGAACCGGTATTGATAGGAAGAAGGTCATCTATTGGTGCCATTTGGCAGAGCTAATGCAAATTCGGGGTGTTGGCGAGCGAGAAGCCAAACTCTTGATTCTTTCAGGAATAAAGACCAGAAGAGCATTACAGAAAGCATCTAGAAAGAAATTACACGAAACAATGCAAAAGATGAAGAAAGAGCATGAAGTTATAGGCAGAATTCCTACCGAAGCAACTATCAAGAAGTGGGTGGAGCGATCCAAGAAATAGGATAAAACCAAGGGAAGAAGAACCTAAGGAATTTCGTTCTGAGAAGTTGGGAGTCTACTCCCAACTCCAATTCCTTGAGAGAAGTCTATCTTTCGTCTAGCATAGCCTCTGTTTCTTCAAATCATGTTCGTTCTACCATTAGCCACTTTCCCAGGTAAGAGAGGGCAATTGGAACTTGAGATTCTACCGATGGCTCTTGCTGAATAGCTCCTTCCACTTTTGATAGGCCACTCTGAACTCGTCATCCTTTCCGAGTTCATTGTACAGAACATATAGACCATGCCAAGGGCTATGATAATCAGGATCTAATTCTATGGAGTGTTTGTACGCTTTCTCTGCTTCTTGATATCGATTGATTCCTTGAAGCTTAAACACATTTCCGAGACTGTACCAACCCTCCGAATGCGTAGAATCGATCTGCAGAGCAGTCCGATATGCCTGCTCGGCCTCGGGAAGCCGCTCTTTTCCTTGTAGTGCAATTGAAGATCCTAAGGACAACCAATAAGGCGCGTTCTTGGGGTCTACCAGAATGAGTTCTCTATATGCAAGTTCAGCCTTGGCAAACCGTTCTTGTTGAAAGAGCTTTCGCGCTTTTGCAAGGAGCTGTTCTGCATTCTCCTTCAAAGTTATCTCCATCTTCTTTTTATTACATTCATGGGAAATAAAGATAGCTGAGCAATTCATGAATCTGTATTTTGACTGGTTTGGACTTCGAAGAAAGTATCAGGAGATGCCAACAGAGATCACGTGTTCAAGTCGCGTTCGATCCGCCATTTCTTCAGGCCATATTCACGCTAGGTGAAAGGATTATGTCTCGGATTTTCGTTCAAGTACACAACGTTTCAGTGATTCAAAGATGAGTTCTGTACCTCGCAGGCACTCATCGATGAGCCGCAACGAAGGCAGTCGAACTTCAGCCAAAACTGCAACTTGTCAAAGCGATGTGTAATAATGAAAGATGAAAAACGCGATATTATGCAAAAGATGGCCGGTGGAGAGATATCAGTAGAAGAAGAGCAGAAGCTCCTAGACAAGATTGGCTCCGAAATAAAATCTCATGATAGCTGGAGAATACGCTATTCTAGGGCAGTAGGAGCTCAAGAGATGGAACGGATCCTGGGAAATGTATTGCCGAATGAAAATCCAGAGTTCTTGGAGGAATTGGATGCAGTAGGACGAGGCAGTGTTTCCTATAATGAGCTGGGTGAACTAGTCGCCAAACATGCCACAAATGAGTACCTGTCGCAGATAGCAAGTTTAGGTTATGGTGATTTGAACTCTAGACAATTGGGCCTACTGATCATGAATGATGTGGGCCCTGATTTTGTAAGAGGGCTGTTGGATGTCGGGTATGAAGCTTCGCCCAAACATATTGTAGACACGGCAATATATGATGTGACCTTGGATCACATTGACAAATTGATGTTGCTGAGTCATTCTCATGCCGGAGAATACTGAACCCAATCAGAGCTATCCACTATAATCGGATACCTTCGATACTCGTTAAGGAATAGGATTGTCCCAAGGATGTCTAGTATTAGTGAGGTTGTTAGCGAAAGGAGATACAATAGATCAGCAGCAAAAGAGGCTGACAGGAAATAGACCAACGGCCAAAATACCTCAATTAGTCCATACCCCAAAAAAAACTGGTTGGGGTGCTCTTTCACGAAGCCGCAGAAGAACGATTCCAAATACCACCGACATAATTACATCAGCAGCGAAGAGTACAGACATCAAAGCCATCAATGTATTGACATCCAGGATAGGACTGAGGAATCGATTCATAGACTGGGTTAGAATAAGAAGTCCTGTTTCGACTATTGCCACCAGACTCAAAATTGTTGCATTATACTCAATGGAAAGTCCGTATATTCCTAGCACAAAAAGGAAAGAGCCGGCAGTGCCAACCAGACTAATCACAGCAAGTGTCACTATATTGAATTCCGAGAGAGGTCGCGGGCCAAAGATGATAAATGTCTCAATAATAGTTACAAATAATCCTATTAAGCTTCCCGCGAGTCCAGCTAGAATAAACCCTACGGGATCTCGGCCTATTTCTAATGTGGCTTCTTCTCCAGATTGGTAATAGCTGTCATTTTCCACACTAAAACCTTCTATGAAACTCAATCTCATTCATGCAATTCTGTCAGGAGGAATAAACCTTTTCGACCACTTCGGAGCAACTTCGGTTCAGGCTTGGGAAACTATATCATTGCTAGAATACATTAGAAGAACATTCCTGCACGCTCGGGGTATTTCCTTCTGAACTCCTTTAGGGCAGACTGCTCAAGAATGTCACTAGACCTAAGCATCTCAGGACTAAGTGTTCCCAAGTCAGGTCGTGCCAAAACAGGCCCAGTGAGAAGATGGTCCACACTCTCACCAGCTATGTCTGAGAGACTCAGAGGCGACCGTGTTAATATCCGTTGCAACTGCATCCTTGTCCTTTCAGGCTCACTCAAGGTGGATACAAGATTCCGTATGTCCGACTCCTGAAGGGGACGGAAGCCGTATTCTGGCGTGGATCGTATTCTTTCAAGCACCTCTGAAGGCTCTGAGAGTTCAATCCCTGATCCTGTGAATCTGTTGGGACTAAGGGGAATCAATTTGAGCTGAAAGGCAGACTCTGTCCCAACGACTAACATCTCACCCCTAGGAGTAGACATGACTCTCCAGCCTCTAGGCTCCGCTGAGTACTGCTTCAATATGCGCGGCAGAATGTCGTCTACTGGTTCTATATCAGTCACGGTTCATCATAGAATATAGGTTCGCTTTCCCCTCATAATCATGTTGCTATAGGAGTTATCGTGGAAAACAGCTTTTATGAATGTAGTATACCTAGCTCCGAGTGTGGGAAGAATGACCTTGTATCTTTCCTATTACTTCATGGACGTATAGTCAAGGCTTCCCCAAATGAAATACCCATGTCGACAGTACCACGCACCAGAGTACTACCTAGGTCCAATCCGTGTATAATCTCTGAAAGCAGGTCATCGCCTGCTGTACTAGCATCCTCGTATCCATCCAGTTTGTCATAGTCAAAGACATACTTGAAAGTGAGTGTCACATCCTTAACCTGAACTCCGAGGGCTGTCAGTGTCAGCCTACGAAGTCGCTTCTGGTCATTCAAGAAAGGGCTTACGAAGAACTCGGGGAAGTACACAATCACAGCCGCATTCTTTGCAAATCCTTTGAAATCGGCATAATCCTCCAGCACTATCGGAGGAGTAAGAGTTGTTGATTCTTGTTTCATTAAAGCCATCTCACTGTTTCCTGTTCGAATCCCTCCCGCCCCTTCATTTCCAGTGGAGCAGGGAAGGAATTCGGCGTCAAATTAGGCCTCCCGGCCAACTCTAATATGGTATATGTATAACTACTAATAAATTTATCTCTTCTTTTATTTTTTAAACTTATAGTTTGATATTAATACTTAGAACACGTGTTCTAGTTGATTGAGAGATGGATCGCAGAAGAGTTATGAGACTCCAATGTCCAGAGGACTACTACACGGCAAAATCTGAAGCCTTTTAGGATGGAGAAGCAAAAGACTCGCATACCTTTCTCAGACGCTTCAAGTGCTGATTCTTCAGATATGCAAGATACTCAAAAACCACACCAACAACTTTCGATTTGGCGCGAGACGAGATGGAGAGATAGAATTTGTGAGACTTCAGCCCCCGTTCGAGAACCTGATTGCATACTGTCACACGCTGGAATTGCAGAGTTGAACCAAATGGTGATGTGAAATCAAACGGGTCGCTGTTAGGAGGTTCCCATTTGCCGTGAACCACTTGAGCCTCTTCAATTGCGCTGACAACACCAGTAAACATCATGTCTTCGATCTTAGCAATAAGTTCCTCTTCCGACTCCTGTAGAACCAAGAGAAGTGCTTGAACCTCTGGTATCTTCGTTTTTTCAAGCTCGTCTGCGTAATACTGCAGGTCATTCAGTGCGGTAGCTAGGGCCAGATTCAGCATGTGTTTAACCGGGTCCTTGAAATCAGACATGTGAGATTGCCTTAGTATACATTCGGATAAAAGAGATTATTGTTCGTTGTCGAAATGAACTATCTCTCGGCAGCGAGATAGGTTCTGATTTGTTCATATTCTTGGATGTTCATCAAGTCCTTTATGTCGGGAAGGCCCTCATCGACGAATCTAATGACTGAATGGAGGTTCAAGCCTAATTCCTGTGCCTTCTTCAATGCACCTTGTTGCCGGTCGATAACAACCGCGATGTCAGTACACTTGATATCATGTATTTCGCGTCTTTCCGCCTCGGCAAGAACTTGGTCACGAGCTACAAGCTTAGTCGTCAATCCAGTCACAAGGTCGTCCACGATGCAGAGGCGATCGCCATCTTCAAGGACCCCTTCAAGAAGCTCATGTTGACCGTAGCTATCGATAGCCTTCGCGAAGTCCTCCTGACTCTTGACTCCTAGGATTTTCCGTGTGTGACATGTAGGAAGGCCGGATTCAAGAGAGAGAGCAGTAGCAATTGGTATTCCAGCAAAGGCAACCCCAACAAGCTTGGTGACATCAGGAGCCTCTTCTCTAAGTAGTATTGCCATTGCTTTTCCGACTCTTCTCAATGTACTGGGAAAGGAGCTTAGAAGCCTAAGCTGGATGTAGAACGGACTCCAGAGGCCCGAGACTAATGTCCATCCCTCTTGCCTGTCACGATTGGCAGTAAGTAGCATTCGATTTTGATATATCTCTCTCATGATCTCCTGCTTTAGTAAGTCCACATCTTTAGTCATATGAAATGCCCGAGCACCAAGAACTGCTGACACTCTTAATCTTACCGAGAGAAGAAAGCATAAGCAGGAGATGAAAGATTAATGGGCTGTGAATATTCCAGAACCTATGCAATGGTTGCTGGCAAATTCAGGCCCAGCAATACGCTTTCAGATGATAGTGGACATGCTTCAAGAGCAGGATGTCACGCGAGTTAGCCAGGCGCTTGACGATCTGCATAGGAGCCCGATCGTGTCCGAGTGGATGGCACGTGTCGGGCGAGGCTTCGAAATGAAACAGCTTCACTCTTCAAATCCTTTGGCATTTGAGAATGTCATGGGAAAACTGGGGGATCTTGGATTGCGAGCTGGACTTCAACCCTTCGACACTAAGACCCTTCCATTCAGGGTATGGCTATCTGAGGGGGCAAAGAGGGCTGATGATTCTCCCTTCAGAGTGTTCCTACGAACTTTAGTCGCTTCATTCCTATCCTTTGTAGGATATGGTGACACGGAGCCGGTCCATGAAGTGCTTGTTAGACGTCTGAAGAGTCTATACTCCTTCGCAGTGAGCCCGAGTTTTCAAGATATATACACAGAGAGCTATATCACACATGATGTGAAGCAAGAAAAGAGGAAGCATAGGTTTCTGAACCCAGACCTGTACTTTGGGCAGCAGCTTGTACTGCCGTGGGTCCATGACATCAGAGGACTTGCCCATTCCAGAAAGATTCTTGATGACCCGGACCTTCGTCACAAAGCAGAGACCGTGGTCTCCATGGTCTTCAGTCCTGAGTATCAAGATCTCCCCCTTGGTTATGGTCTGATCAAACATCAGGAAAGATCGTATGTAATTGGATGGAGCGTTCATCTTCCGGGCTTTGAGTCCCTCCCTAACGATTCATCGATGCCAAAGATACTCCTTCTTCTCCAATCCTTTGCTTCATTTAGGACTGCCCGAGAGAGCGATTGGTTTCTCCGGATGATGGAGATTTTAGAAGGATGTTCTACTGAGTATGAAACCTACAGATTTCCAAAAGAATGGCTGCCTGAGAAGAACGCAGGATACTGGGTGAATGGTGCGTACATGGCTCTTGAAGATGATCGGCAAAAGAAGTCTGCAATTGAGTGTGAGTCCACCTTTAGAATGCTCAAGATAAAGCACCTGATGACAAGGCAATGAACTGAATCTAGACTGTCTGTGAGCCCTGAGCAGAAGTAGGGACAATCCTAGGCTGGAATGAACCTCTGAACAGAAAAGAGAGAAACTTGCTCTGCGTGAGAACGCGACTTGCCAGTGGAACAGATATGGCTATTCCAATGACAAATCTGGCTGGCCATAGATTGTACATCAGAATTGGATCTGTGATAGGAAATCCAACAAGAAGAGCCACCAGCGGAATCAGATAGAAGGTAACTGGATGAATCTCATACACTTCTTGCGAGTTGGCACCCAATGCCATCAATAATCTTCGAGTATCGCTGAATCGAAGAAGCAGGCTAGAGGCTGAGAAAACCAAGATAGTACCAATGGTTCCATTCAAGATATACAGCCACGCATTTACTCCGTAGTTGTCAACTGCAATATCGGTGAATCCGTTTAGATTCGAAGTGAAGATCAAAAAGACGACTAGTATCACCAGCATTGCTGTTGTCCTAGGGACTGACGTTGCCCCCCATGGCTTCAGTTCCCTTACCCTGCGCATCTCATTGCCTAGAAGAACAAATGTTGCAGCAAGAAAGGCACTACTGAGTCGCCATGGCACCAAATTAGGCGCAAACAATGATTGAATAAGTACTGCAACGACAGGAAAAGTCACTACCAGTAGCCATCGAGCTGCCATAGGGGCATCCTTCAGGACACGGTCAGATATGACAAAGAGGACCATTCCAAGAAACAGGACTGGCAAGAACCAGAGATGCATGGCTGAGTTGGGAGGGCCGTTTCCGTAGAGAAACCAGAACAGGAGCTGGTCTGGAGTTAAGTATGTGTCCACAGTGGATGCCAACGGTACGAACATGGTCATGATGATGACATAAAGTAGAAAATAGGGAATGAGATACTGCCTAGCTCGAGAGCTGATGAAAGCACCTAGGTTCTTCTGGTGTTTCGTGTTGTTATATGTGAGTCCTGCAAGAATGAAGAACAATGGTATTGTGAAGCTGCTAAGATGGATGGTAACAGGATTAACAATAGGAATAATAGAATGGACAAGAATGACGAACATGACACCGAGACCCTTGGCCGCCTCGATCCAATGGAGCCTTGTGATATCATCTGCCCTATTAGACATTCTTCGGTCTCATCCTGTTGTCATGTCGCCGCTAGCTTTCAACGAAAATTCGCAGGTTATTTTCACCTCTTGGCAAACTTTTTTAACACTGTCTATGGCGGAATGCATTGACTGCGCTCGTTGTCTAAAGGACATCGGATTCTGAAGTCCTGACAAAGGGGCTATGATGGATCCCTGCCACGGATCCGGCAATCACATTCACTATGAATGTGATCGGGAACCGGGAACTGCGTTCAGTTTCGAATGTGGTCGGGAATTCGAGTCCCGGCGAGCGCACCATTCCTTAGTTTCTCAGAAGTGATGATTCTTCGGTAGCGCCATTCGAAATAGGGATTTGGTTCACTGATGATAAAGAGCATTCTGATTTGCTGATGATAAGCGAGATGCTGTAAAGGATGCAAGAATCAACTTGGTTTTTTACAGATGTTTGGACGCATGGCATCTTTCTGTTTCAATGGTTATCTCTTCATGGCCTCTCACTCAGAATTGCTGTTTCTTGTCAAGATGAGGGCTTTCATGGTTTTCTGATAACAATCGTATCGCAAGAACGAGAACCACAATGGGTGCAACTATGACAATGAGCGAGAACATATAGTCAAGTGGCGTTCCAGTAACTATGATTTGACCAGTAAGAGCCGAAGGCCAAAAGACGAGGATTATGATGAGCACAATAAACGTCACAATGAGTCCAAGAAACGAACATCCGTAGTCTTCCACATGAAGGTCACTCAACGAGCCACCCATGCGAACGGAGCGAATCACAACAGCCATCCCTACAATTAATGCACACAGATTGAGATAAGGTTGATGTTTCCAAATCGCCTACAACTTCAAGACAGACTCATAGTTTACCACAAAATGCAAGATGCTAGGCACGGATACTCAGCTATCTTGAAAACGGACTGGTGCTCTATCTTGATGCAATCTTTGGGTAGTGAATGCTCTTTCGATTTTCATCTCAAGGTAAGCATATCACTTCTCAATCTTATATCGAGCGCTTTCATTTGCTCTCTGCGCACTATCCAAGCCATAGGATGAAGTTTAGCTCATGCGAAAGGTATCTCCTTATCCAAGATGGGAAGAGGAAGACAATGGTAGGAACCTTGAACTCCTAGGTTCTGTAAATGCGAACAGCGTTGTCCCAATATAGCTTCCGAAGCACCGAAAGCGGAAGATCAAGTCCGTTGATGAATGTCCCCCCAGAGTCCCTTGTGTCAGCATCTTCGAAGGGAAGGGGCGTATGTTGAGCCCGAGTTTCCCATAGAACTCTTTGAGCATGATATCTCCCTTGGAAGTAGTCCCTATCAGTCCTATCAGTGGAAAGATCGGTACCAAAGAGAATTCGGTCACTGTGTCTCATTAAGAATTCGCGTGCATCTTTAACATCCTTGCTGAGCTCTCTTGCCATCCAACGAGAGGAAGCCGTATCAATGATTACATTAGAATACTGATTAAGCCATGTAGATAGATTAGAGAGTCTGTGTATTTCAGGCTGAGAAGCAAAATGAGGAAGCTGGAAAAGCAGTCTATCATACCGTTCTATTACATTCTTGAGTTGTGCAAGGTGATCTTCTTTTGTGCCATACTTATCGGTATCAGCATAGTGTAGCTTATAGTAGGTGTCAGGATCTCCAACATGAATAAGCAGAGGTAGGCTATTATCCTCCAAGGCTTGAAACACCGGTTCTAATCGAGTATCATCGATCCTGAAATCTTTCGGTGCATTCTCATAGTAGTCTCGCCAGCGAGGACCAAACCACATCTTCGTCAACACGTAACCTTCGTCTTTGGTTCTGTAGATATCATCAACAATCTTGTCGGTTTCAAAATGTGCAATGTCATTAAGAAACAGGTATTTTGCAAAAACGAACCTGTCGGGGTATTTGTTTCTGGCATCCAAGAAGACTTCCTTCGTATGGACTATTGCCAACTGGGCGGTAATCCCGAACTCATCTTCAAACATAATCATCTCTTCCAGATTCTTGGGGTTGCCGATATGCGTGTGCGCGTCGAAGATTGGTCCATTATACTTCCACATATTGGTCAATACGCCTCTACTGAGTTTCCAAGAATGCCTACTGAAAAGGAATTCCGTTCATGCCAAATAGAATCAGCGAGTTGGAATGGAGTCTTGACAAACCTTATTATCCGATTATTCGCCAGCTACCTGAGAGTACCTGTGGTATGTACGAGGAGATTGACAGAAGTGACCAAGGCAAATGGTTTCCCGTTGCTGCCTTTGGCTTTATTGTAGTTGTTGGACTATTGAGCATCCGATTACTATCCAACCCAATTGTGGTAGTACCGCTGAATGCAGAAGACCTTGTCGCAATAATAGGATTCTCACCGATGCTGGGATATCTCATAGGAAGTCTTTTTGGATTCTTGAGAAAGCGTAGTACAAAGATCAATCTGGATATGCTTGAATTCTCCGATGAGGTTCGAGATCTCGAGGATTTTGGGAAGGTCTATTTTGAGGGCGAGTTTGAAACCACAAACCTTGGAGGCCATCCAGCATACGGATGCGGGTGGGCGATTGTTTTGATGTTTACCGCATTTGCAGGATTCGCAGTGCTATTTGGGATGGATGCTATTGGCTATTCACTGGGATCCTACATAGAAATCATCATAGTAGCAGTACTCTATCCAGTCGGATTCCATTTTGCATTTCGGGGAAGTCCCATAAGCAGTTCGTATGTGAAGAACCCACTGCATTATCGCATTACCAAGTACCTGTCGAAAGAAGATGTCCTTCGCAGTATTCTCCGTTGTGAAACTGTGGAATCAATCATAGTAAGGTTCAGACTCGGCAAGGGGCAGTCACTCCTAGTCATTGATGATATTCGTGTTTATGCAGTGACCTCAGCAAACCCACCGCTGGAGATTGAAATCACCATTGAAAACATGGAAGACATAGGACCACAATTCACCTATCATCTAGCAGAAGGAACTCCTCTACATAAGGAAGAGAGAATAGATGTTGATGAAAAGAATGCCTTTCTCATAATCGATGAAGTTGATTTGGATTCGATAATCCGAGTAAGATACGATGTGGGATCAATACGAGCAAAATGGACACTTGGCACTCCTAAGGACCTATGCAGTCTAATGCACACACTTCTCGACGAAGTAAGCAAGTTTACCGATATCTCAGCACCCTTCAAGGACTCCACAGATGTTGAATTCGGATTTCAGTAGGCAATTGGACCAACTCCAAGTTTGGGATCAGTGGAATTCAATGTATTTCATGACACAATATTCATTTCATTTCAATGTTATATTAGGGATTGCTTCCTCAACTCCATAGGAGGCTGTGGAACGTGGACGAGACATCAAAGAAGAAGATTCTTCAAATTGGAAACTTGCTTACACCCATCTTTTGCGCCTTGACAATTGGACTCTCAGGATTGGATTTTAGTTCAACGGTGATTAGTGACTCGGGCTATCCAAAGATTCTAAGTCCAGCACCATTCACATTTGCAGTCTGGGGACCAATCTTCCTCTTCCAGTTCATGTTCTACTTCTATCAGGCTAGAGACCTATTCAAATCTAGAGAGAACAAGATTGAGATGCCCTATGTTCACGAAGTCAGTGTCTTCTTCATACTCTCGTGGATATCCACTACTGTGTGGTATGTGCTCTGGGTACTTGGCTTTGTCTGGCCAGCTATTGGAGCGATGTTTGCATACCTCTTGAGCTCGTTAGGAGCGTATCTAGGACTTGGAATCAACCTTCGCGCTAGGTCCCTAAAGGAACATCTCTTTGTCACAGTGGCCTGGAGCCTACTTGCAGGGTGGGTGACTGTTGCTGCAATTGTCAATACCACGACCGGATTCGTATATTCTGGGTTTGACCCCGGCGTCATTGGGGAAGCCGGATGGACAAGTATAATCTTGCTCATGGCTGTAGGAATCTACCTTCTAGTGTTGGTAAGAAGAAATGACTTTGTCTTTGCAGGGGTGGGCTTATGGGCGATTATCGGACTAATTGCAGATCTACTGGACCCTACCAATGTGCCGCAACCATTAGTCACCCTTGTAGCAATATTAGGAGTAGGGATCCTTTCTGTGGCGATGATTGTGTGGTTTTATCTTCAGAGTAGGCGGGGAGTAATCTCCTTGCCATCATTTTGTGATTTCAATCAGGAAAGCACTAGTCAAGTCACGATTAGGATTATAAGCCAATAATCTGAGCTGCAATCAAGTGGGAACCATGGGTCTACCAATTGACGATACGCTTGTCGCAGCAGAATACTACTCGGGCAGTAATATTATGTATAATTGTGTTTTTTTGAAACAATCATGAGGCCCAAAAGAGCCTAGGTCAAGTTGTCAGACTCTTGGGTTTCTAAAGAGGGCAATGTGCTGCTGATGACTGTGACAACAATGAATTCCATTAGGAAAGCAAGCCAAACAATAAGGGAACATGTGAAACATACTCCCCTGATTAGATCCGACTATCTTAGCAAGCTCTGCCGGTGTAGTTCATATCTAAAGCTTGAGAATCAGCAGCATACAAACTCCTTCAAAATTCGAGGCGCACTGAATAAGATGTCGCAGCTGACTTCCGAACAGAAGGAGGCTGGTGTTGTCACAGCATCTTCTGGCAATCATGCCCAAGCCGTGGCTCTGGCTGCCCAGATACTCGGTATTCATGTCATCATTGTTGTTCCAGAACAGGTATCAAAGGCCAAACTTGAAAAAATGCGGGAGTACAGCGTCGAAGTCGTACTTGGTGATGGTTTTGACGAAGTGGAGCCAAAAGCCCGTTCAATTGCAGGTGAGCAAGGAAAGTCATACATAAGTCCGTACAATGACTACGAAGTGATCTCTGGCCAAGGTACCATGGGATTGAAGTACTTCAGAACCTTGATAGTTTCGACACCATCATCGTGCCAGTTGGTGAAGGAGGACTCATTGTAGGCATAGCAGTCGCCGCAAAAAGCCTCAAACAGGACTGTGAAGTGATTGGGGTTCAGACAAAGGCCTCCTCTAAAATGTACGAGTCTTGGAAAAAAGGATCCTTTGTTCATGTTGAAGAAACTGACACGCTGGCAGAGGCGTTTCTGGGTGGTGTTGAAGATGGCTCTGTGACGCTTGATTTGACACTGAAATATGTTGACAAAATGCTTCTTGTTATGGAGAACACGCTGAGAGATGCAATTCGGATTCTATGGACAGAGGAGAAACAAGTGGTAGAAGGTGCTGGTGCAACATCCATAGGCCCGCTTCTTGAGAATCCAGAATACTTCAAAGGAAAAGCCATAGTATCGATTGTGAGTAGTGGAAATATAGAAAAGACGCTCTTTGAGAACATCACTAAACAATAGGACGCTGCCACCACTGTATACAAGTTCAGCGAACGATTCGATCAATACTTCTCATTTATGGCAGAGTTCTTCATCTTTTCAGTAATAGAAGACCTGCTGCCATGACCATCTTGGAAAGGACAGCCAAGTCTGATACATATGCAATCTAGCAATGGACGCTAATTCTCAACCCAAGCAAACTTTCGCTGCAGAGTCCTAGGATATACTCTTTTCCAATCATAGTCCACTTTCTTACACCACGTATAGACAACCTTTGGATGAATGTAAGACTTCAGTGAAGTTCCCAAGTTCCACGTCCTACTGGCTTTCGCCAGTGCAAAATCGGTTTCGATCCTGCTCTTAGCAATCTCAGCCTTTCTTACCTGCTCCTTCATCCGTTCGAGGGCCTTCTCAGCTTGTGCAATTCGTTCAGTAGATTTCTCCTTGAAATCTGCAAGTACTTGCTGCTGCTTCTCAAGAGATGTTTTGCTCTTGGTGTAACGATCCCTTGTGCGAGAAAGACCCGTTTCTGCATCATCTAGGCGTGCTCGAGTGCGCTCAATACTTGTCTGGGCTTCTTCCAGTCGTTCTTTCTTCGTGGTCTTCGCCTTCCTCTTGCTTGTTCTGGTCCTGCGCTTTCGTTCTCGAGCGTTGTCCCACGTGGTCTTTGCACGGTTTCTCTTCTCACGCCAAGAGAGGACGACTTGCCAGTTCTGATCCATGGTTTTCTTCTTTTTCGCAAGTGAGCTTTGTTTCTTTTCCTGCATCTGTTTCTCTTTCTTTTTTCTGGCTCGTAGTTTCTTCTTCTGTTCTTGCAGCTTTGCCTTGGTCTTTGTAATTCGCTGCTCAGCTTTCTTGATTCGGTCAACGTATCTATCAGCGGTACGACTCCAGCCCTTGGGAGCCTGCTTTGTGTGATTCATTATACGAGCTACCTCAAGATTTGCTCTCTTGACAGCAGCTTTCTTGATGAAATCAGGGTCTGCTTGCTTAGTCTTGCTCTTACGGAGCTCATCTTGCATTGTAAGGGTGGCATGAAAAGTTCTGAACACTTTTGCTGTGAGATTCTTGTCCACTTTGCCAAGGAATCTGTTAACATGAGAGCTATTGATTCTAGGGAATAACTGTGCAGGTTTCTTAGGGTCTATCTTTGTCTTTCCTTTGCGAGACTTGAAGGATGCAATACGCTCCTCGGTTCTCTCATAAAGCTCTCTGAATACATTATAGACATCAAGCGGCATTTCCAGCTCCTTATGCCAAGGAACGCTATCCTTGCCCAAGAAATTGAACACGACTGAATTCTTCTTGAAAGTTAGATGCTCAGCTCGAAGGGTTGTTGCTCCGACGGTGTCAGCCTCGTCTGGATCTTTCTCATCACCCACTCTGAGACTCAGAGCATCTATGAGGTAGCATGCCGCAGCAACCATTCTTGTTTTGTAATCCTCAGAATGAATTCCCTCCATGATGTGCGCCCGTATAGCATCGATCTTTTTGGCAACCTTCATTGCCTTGTCATATTTCTCTGCCTCACGTTCTTGCTTTATGGGGCTGCTATCATGTAGCCACAGGTACTTGACCTTTCCAGTGAGTTCATCAACCCACTTGGCAATCCACATTGAATCAGAAGCCCAAACAATCTCATCCCAATCACCTTCAGGAACGGGCGCATCAGGACTCAGATTCAACGTTATGTCTTTATGCGTCACGCCCTTCTTCCAGCGGCCTCTCAGGGGGTGCTCGCCTCGCCCCATAAATATCCCTGATGGTTCTGTCTGATAGCTTCCAAGCTCCATACGTTCCCCATCAACTATGGCATAGCCGTACTCCTCCTTTAGACGCTCGCGCTCAACCTTTCGAGCCTCTCTTTGTGCTTTCTTCTCTTCCTTCGTCATTGCCTCCTTCGTAGCACGCTCCTGCTCAACGAATTCAATGATTTCTGAGAAGTCGATTTCATCAACGGACAATGGGGAAGTTGTCTCCAGGGCTTTAGAGAAGTCAGTCATGAAGTTCTCACAAAAAATGGGGTCCTCGACGTATGGAGTTCCTAGCTTTCGCACCCAAGCAATTGCCATCTCTTCTTGGAGCCGAGTTAATGCTTTCTTCTGACCATGAACAGTAATATGAAACCCCTTGGATTCGGGTGGTTCTAGGACAATGATGCCGCGGTGTACAAGAGACTCCATTCAGATTCCTCATTGGTTATAGGGAGTGGGATGTCGTTTTGTTACTAACAAAAGGATTGTTGTCGTGGTATCTATGAGAAGGCAATCGCCAATAATTTCAAGTGGCCAAAATAGAACATCTCATCTATGGTTGATGAAGTATCAGAACTCTTTGACGACCTTCTGAAGGAGCGAAGTTATAGAAAGACGAGAAAGCCCGATCCATCCAAGAAGAAGGAGTTGGAGAAGTATCATAGAGTACACTATCTGAGCAAGCTAATTGCTGAACTGGAGGCAGTCAAAGTAAAGGCACGTGCTCTGATATCTTCTGATGAGGAGTACCTCCATGTGTGCGAACTCCTCGATTCTGTGGTCAATCGTCTCACCTATACCAGACTCGAAACAAGAATTGGAATTCAGTCTGAACGATGAGTTTAAAACCGCCAATCAAAGAGAGCCGTCTTGATGCAACCGTGGCTTGGATGACACGGCAAATGATTAATCCCATCAAAAATGCGGCCATAGTCTAGGGCGCTCGGAGTTACCGTTTTTTGTCTTGGGTATCGTGTCCATTTCCGGCATTCAGCTCGTCCTCTCTGAGCTAAGGACTTATATCATCACCAGAATATCCATAGTCGGTGGTATGGAATGGCCTCTGTATTGGGTGGCATAGCAAAGGGTCTAGCTAAGCTATTGTCAAAGGTCGAATTCTGGCTCGCTTTGATAATCTTGGCCGTCATTGTGTTCTTTGGGCTACTGATTTCAAATATTGCCCTCGTTGGAATAGAACATCCCGAAGCATTTCCCGTAGTTGCTGGAATTGGTGTGTGGATAATTCAGATTCTATTCCTGTTTGCACTAGTTGCATTCCTATTGTATTTCGCTTGCAAACTCATCAAATAAACCTCTGCCGGTTTCGGGTTGCGTTTCTTCTCGGAGTGAGTTAGGTATAAGTTCAAAAGACTGCCTAACCACACTCAGTATGTAAACAGCATCGCAGATGGACTACAGGATTCCATGGAGAAATCAGACATCATGCATGAAACACAGAACGAGAGTTCGGAATCTGAAAAACGAAAAGCAATCATACGGCAGGTTACCCTAAGGGAGTTCGACAAAGACCAGAACCAGAAAGAGCAAGATGTTTCTCTGCGGGATCTCGTTGATTTTCCGTCCACAACATACAGTACCTTTGGCATCTACAACTACCCTGCGAAGTTCATCCCTCATGTTGTCAACTATGTCCTTGAGAACTACGGGGAGGAGGGGATGACAGTCTTCGACCCATTTGCAGGTTGTGGCACCGTCGGACTTGCATCTCGTATCTATGGGCATGGCTACGAACTCTGGGATCTAAATCCCATTCTAGAACTGCTGCATCGAGTAGCGATAGCCGCGCCTGTCAATATCGACATTGTATCCCTTGTGGATCATGTTCTTGAATATGAGGAATCATATATCCCAAAATGGTCAAACTTTGACTACTGGTTTGCAGAAGACCTTCAGAATCTTCTTGCACAATCTTGGGGATTCTATCACGCACTAGAAGACGAAAGTGTGAGGGATTTCCTTGCTGTCCCGCTCCTTAAGGTAAGTAGACACTTCTCGTATGACGATATGGGTCGTATGAAGCTATCGAAGTCCCCGAAGTCAAAGGCCCGTGTGAAAGAGATTTTGAAACAGGACTGGAAATGGTTGTTCCGTTCGATGCTCATCGATGAGCTCAATGATTTGCACAAGAAGCAGAAGGAATATCAATCACTCAACCCCGTCGATGTAGAGGCAACTATACGTGCAGGTGTGGACTCTCTCAAGGAGAGCCTTCGAGAAGACCGTGATATTCTCATCACCTCTCCTCCGTATCTTCAGTCACAGGAGTATATGAGGCAGGCAAAGATGGACCTGTTCTGGCTTGGATACTCCGATAAGGAAGTAAAACAGCTTAGCAAGATGGAAATACCCTATCGAGATTTGCATGAGATAGACATCAAATCTGAAACATACAGACGAGTGAGGAAAGTCATAGGTGAAGAGCATATTCAGGACGTCTATGACAACTATTTCCGGGGTGTGACTCAGTGTCTTGAGCGACTGTCAACAGACATCTCGACTTACCTCTTCTTCTTCGTTGGAAGGTCAAGTATGAGGGGCAGACCTGTCCCCATCGACACGATACTAACTGAACACTTCACCCAATTGGGCTGGACGCATGAGAGAACACTAGTGGATACTATTGTTTCACGGCGGATGTTCTCATATGGTGTCAATCCCGCCACAAATCAGCGAGATGTGAGGACCAAAACAGAGCATCTAATCGTCCTTAAGAGACCTTAAGAAGTTGGAGCGCTCCGAATAATCAGAGGATAGTCATGGGCCGGGTGACCGATCTCAATATCACTGGCAAGGATGAGAGTGCCTTTGCAGCAGACATGGGTATGGCACACGAGTTTCTAGTAACTGCAATACTAATTCGGCTTGGTTTTGAAGTCGGTGTTATGCAAGTTTCGAGAACCCCGTATGATCTCTGGCTTCTTGCATACGACCGGCCCGATGGCAACAGTGTTTCCTTGCGGGTTCAGATAAAGACAGTTTCTAAGGGTGGCACCATCAAACTCACAGGTGGAACCCGTGGGGGCATAGACCGCGAGTACAAGAGTGACGTGAAAGAATACAAGTACAGCACCGAGCATAGCGACCTACTCATTGGGGTTGACAGGAATACATTCGATTTGTATTTGGTACCGACAAGCTTTCTTGACGATTGGGGGAAGTCCAAGGCTGTGTCACTGCTTAAGCCCTTAAAGAACAACTGGGACTTGCTGATGAACTGGAATGATGAATTCATTATCTCACTTCGGAATGATTTGATCCAGTCATGAAGCAGTTATGGTTGGCAGGTGTTTTAGCACTATCCAGTCTATCGAAAGCATGAGGGCCCAATATCTTCGGCTTCAGCTTATTGTCGATTTGGCTTACACTTTCTTCTATGCTTTCAGGCTTAGAACGAATTGGTCAAATTGAGCAGGACCAATAATCTTAAAGTCCAATTCTTGAAAGAAGGATGCGAAATCCTCATTGAGAGAACTAGTTGCAGAAGAAACATCTTCATCAAGGTTCCAGACCAATATGGCCCGGCTGACGTTGCGGCCGTTAGCAACGCACGAACGAACGTGTTTCTCAATCTGTTGTACAGTCTTCCTTAGCTCCTGTGTGACTGCAGTCCTATCGTCTATAGTACGCTTTCGGAGGACTTTGCATTCCACAAGCGTGTCCTTCACGAGGAAGTCGATTTCTCTCCCTCCCGCGTATTGATTGCACTCGAACGGTATTTCCTCACTCTTAAGCATCCATGCCAAGTACACGGAGAGGAAACCATCCTTACACAGAAGCGCCTTCTTGAAGTTTTCAGAGGGTTCATAGAGGGCCGAGAATGAATAGGGTTGCTTGCAGGTAAGGCAGTGATACTTGGTCATCTTATCAGGGGCAGCCCTACCATGTAGTTCGACATAGGATGGACTCTCAAGAGCGCAGCTATCACACCATAGGATTGCACCCTCGAGGTCTATGAGTTTGTGCAGATAGAGGGCATTCATCAGATTGAAGTATTCATCATACTCCATATCGGCATTCTGAAGAACACTGCGATGCCATGCCACAGAAATAAGTAGTAGAGGCAATCTCAGATTTGGCATGATTCTTGAGAATGATCCGAGTAGCCCCATTTTATCGCTCTCGAAATGTTTTCTTAGGGCCGATGCAACCTTCTCTGCTTTTTCCGCCACAATGCTGGACGTGTCGTCGATGTAAGGGGATCCTTCTTTGCCAGCCGATGTCAACGCGGATGTAATGAACTCCTGAATATCTCCGAGTTTCTCCTTCATGAGTTGATAATTGAAATTCGGGCTGCTGATCAAATCAACGACGTCTTTGTTGGATCTGGCTGCATGAATCAAGATATAGGCAATTATATCAAGGAAGTCCGAATACTGCTTAGTTTCAGGACCAAGTCCGAGATTCTCCATTATCCTCCTACTAATATCCTGTTGCATCGTCATTTCAGCAAGATACTCAACAACTCTTGTTCTCTCGGCAGGGACATAAGTGTCGATATGGAACTCACCCGATAGCGGGAACGCATGCATAAGATGTTCTCCCTCGATTCCAAACATGTCGGTGTGGTGCGTGAAAAGAAGCCGCCTGTAACTCTCTTCGCGTCCCACTGATTGCATGAAGACATCCAGCTGTTGATTCCCCTTCAGTATGTTCATTATCTCTTCCACAGTAGGTCTATACATGAGATCATATCCTTCGAACAGTGGACCTTGCATTATGTGAATTCAAATCTCAAGATTGTTGAGTAATCTTGGACAGGAGTTGGGGTGTGATGAAATTCTTTCTTGGTACCCTCAGGAGCTTCGATACAGCGCCTACATCGTTCATGGTATGTAGACTAATCAACCTTCTCGTAGGTCTTTGATGATTGAACCGTTTGCTGGCATTGTCCTCTCGGAGGCTTTAATTAGAACCTACTCCCGAGAATCCCACCCTTCCACGGACCATCCGATCTGGGTGGTGCAGTTGGCCACTATGAACTGAAGATAGTGGCCTTCCACAGATTCGTTCGGTTGACCCGGCATCACTGTATCCAACTCATGATACAAGCCTTCCACTAACGGTCCGCATGATGAGGAAACAATATGCTTAAATTTCCAGCTCGAACAGCCGTAGATTAGAGGCCCGAAATCACTTCCTTGTAAGGAAAGATAATTCGAGCCTTTCGCTAACAGTCTGTGAGTGGACACCTGCGGCCGTTGTCTAGGGGTTAGGATGCAGCCCTTCCAAGGCTGGGGCCCGGGTTCAAATCCCGGCGGCCGCACCACATCATAGCCCATAGAACATGGCTGAAGTGAATGAACCCCACCTACGGACTTCTGTGTTCCATCCGTCTTCTGCCCGATGTCGCCATCAACTCCTGGAGCCACCCAGTAGCAAGCAAAAGCATTGGCTGCAATCATCGAGACACGGTCCCTCCTACAGCCCTGACTTCTTTCTCCTGCTTTATTCCAGTCGCATCTTTCCTGGGAGCAGTGAGCCTTTCCACAGCATTTTCCACGGCACGGTCATCATCGCCATCCCCGTCCTCGTCACCGAATTCAAGGACACTCGTCTGAGCTGAGCGAACCACCGCGGACTCCCTCGGGCTTGATGCACTACCCTTGCGAGGGAGTGAGGACTTCTGTTTAGGGGAACGAGCCCCCCTAACAGCCTTCGGGACTGAGCCCAGCCTCCGCTCGGGAGTGGCCCACCGCCCTAGTCCATTCTCACTCCAAAGTGAAGGAATGAGCGTGATAAGTCGACGCGCTATGTTCAGGGAACCGTTGCGGTCCGCGTTTGTGCGGAACCCACAGGTGTGGCACACGAAGAGAGACTGCCTCGGTCGGATTCCCTGATGCCCGCACTTCCAACAGGTGATGGAGGTCCAGTTCTCCGGGATCACATGGAAACGACTTTGTTTACCCTCTGTCCGCCAACCGAGTTGTTCGAGGCCGTGCTTCAGCGTGCGCGTCACCCGCCCGAAGCACCATCTGTGCATAAGGCCTCGAAACCGCTTTCCCTGATAGTTGCCCTTGCGGGCCGTGTTGCGGATGCCCTTGAGTCGACCGATGGCCACATGCACGACATACCGCTCACTGAGCCCCCCTATGTATGAGAGAAGCCAACTCACCGTGAGCCTATCATACTCCTTGGACACATTCTCGCGCTTCGACCGAAGCCCCTTAAGTTTCCGAACAACATTGTCATATCGAAGCCCCCGGTCCCTGCGCGTGTCAGCCTCGTGCTGGAGATTAGCCACCTGCCGGTCGTATCGCCGCATGAGTCTGACCTTGTCATGTTGGACGAAATAGCGGGTTTCCGAAACACGCGTAGGCGTCAGCAACGTCGTGCACACCGCCCTGTTAATCCCGAGGTCGATACCAAGAATCGCCGGGGGAAGGCCCCGCTTCTCCACCATGGTTTCAGGAATCCGGATGGCCACAGCGGCCCACCACTTTCCTCGCCTATCGGTGAAGACCTGCACGCTCTTCTCATTCCCGCGTTCAAGCTGCTGGAGATGGAAGGGCGCCGTCTTCAGGGGCACAGTCAATCTATCATGCACCTGCCTGCCCTCTGCGACCGAGTCCAATGAGTCGCGGAGCTCCAGCCACCATGTGGCCACGGTATTCTCATGCTTTACAAGCCTAGCGCGATACGGAATGAAGATTCGTCTGGGAATTCGCCTGTCCCGATTGACCTGACTGGGGCGGGAATGTCTTCCCCCACCCCTCCGAAGAGCCAGATAACTCTCATAGTTCGCTGCAGCCACCCTCCGACACTCGGAGAGTTCGTTAGCCGATATCCTCGGGAAGCGCGCTTTGAGGTCATGCTCAACAATCAACCTCTGCTTGCCATCTCCAGAGACCCGTTCGGCTGTCATAGTCAGGGTATGCAGCTTGCTCTCATCGATTCGCTTTCTGTTCACCCCCCTCAAGAGCTGTTCCTCGTTCTCCTCGATAATCCTGAAGAACGCCCTGATGACTCTGGTGTCTCGGCCCACCATCTGGCGCAGCCGCTGTTGCGCCCTCGTGGTCATCATCTCCCAGTTGATGGGAATTTTGACCGTAATCACTGGTTGCTGGTTTTTCACCATAGCCATCGCTCCTACAATATAAAGTTCTGACCTGTTCAGTCAGTGGAGTTCATTCGCAACCTTGTGCTTGCAAGACTGTATTGAACTCCTACAATTAGTAGGTATGAAACAATATAAAGTTATGAAGCAATTTAAATAAACGAAAAGTTGAATTAGTCAGTCCATTCCTTCTTTATCAAAATCTAAGTAGAAAAAGATTTAATCTGCTTTTGATATAGTCACAAAAAAGTCTATAGTTTTCTACACGAAAGGAGAGTGGCGCGCATGAGAGGGAGCCGCGGCCCTCAGGTGAAACCGTATCCGAAACATCCGAACAGGGTGCTGGCACGAGCGATGAGGACAGGCTTATCCACGGCGGTATACCTGCAGCGAACCATCCGGAATAGAATCACCCGCCACCTGTACGATAGCTCCCGCGATATACTCCACAGGTACACCGAGGCTTACCAAATCGCGAAGGCCTCGGGCGTGCCGGACTTCACCCACATCATAAAAGCGGAACACAACATCAGGAAGAACGGCTTGGACATGCTGGAGGAGAACGCAGCCCTCTACGGGTGCACAGAAACAGTGCGGGCGCGACGCTGGTACGAGGAAGTGGGCCCCCTGAACCAGCGGCTCAATGTCGGGGGCGCGGTGCTGCGGGAGATGGGTGCAATCTACTACCCTATGGAGCGGCCGCAGCCGCTCTTCGACGACAACGGCGAACACATCGGTTACGGCTATCCTGGTGACTCACGCTGGCCTGCCTATCCTCCTGTTCACCGGTTCCTGAGCGAGCTGGACTTCATGGACGCCCTCCGCCAGCACATCCAAATTCTAAACACCGATGCGTACATCCACGATGTGTCGGTTCGGGACATACGCCGATACAGCAACCTCCTTATCCTCCGTGCACGAACCTACCTTGACTACCTGTACACCGAGCACGAGTATGGCTCGGCAGGGTTCAGAAACGGGACGGTCCGCCTGCTGCGGGAAATCCGCAATGATATCTCCAAGCACCATAGTGTCCGTGTAGGCGAACTGGAATCCGTGTCGTTGCATGGTAGACATACACGTCTAGTCTTCAGCATAGACTTTTTCAAAGAGCAGCTGGCAAAGGCTCGGGAGAGCGGTATCAATCCAGCTGTGACTGAGGAGCTTTCACGAATCCTGACCGGTGGGTCTGCGGTCTTGGAGGAGGAAGGGAAGGAAGCTCCCTGCCTAACCAGTGACGATGTGAAACACTTGTGGGAGAGGGCTGTGCGAAGGACAAAGAAGGTGGGAGCCCACGTTCACAGGCGCATTACCGATATGTTCGACCGGTTTCTGAATGTGCAGAGGGCCATCCGCAACGATGACCGCGATAGTTTTGGAGGTGGTTTCAGGATTGTCGCAGAGATGCCACTGGGAACCGAACTGGGGAAAGGCAGAGCGGATCTGGTGGTGTTCAGGAGGGAAACCGCGCCCGCAGGTCTACGTACCCTCTGGCGCCCAGTAATGGTGGTGGAGATTAAGAGCCGCTGTGGGTTCAAGTGGTATATGGTGCCTGAACGAAGGTCTTCTCTATCCAGGAAGAGGTACGGAATGGTGCAGCGGGTGGTCCCACGGTTCAGGCTCTCTCTGCGCCCTCTCAGTCCCAGCGAGTGGGAGCAGGTCGTCGATGGCATTCCCGAGCCGAACACTGTGATCCAGCTCGATACCTATGCGGAAGCCCTGTCTGAAGCCTTCGGGTCGATTGCGCATCTTGACAGTCCTCCGAGAGTGATTCGGGCAACACTCGTCATTGACCCCACCGATGAGAACAGAAAGAGCAGGTCTATGATACAGAGTTTCCTCCTGAGTGCTCTTGAATCTTGCCTGACGGAGGACCTGTCCCAAAGCAGGACCGCCTATAATGTTTCGAGAGATGGACTCAGACCACGCATGGCACTCGTGGTCCATAGTCAGGAATACTCTCCAAACTACGGACAACCGCAGGTGCCACAGGAATGGAAACCGCCCTATGACCCACTGATTGGTGCTGGCACCAGAGCCCGACGCTTCATTCTCTATGTTTCCGCGGCGTCTCCAACGTCAGCAGGGCTTTCGGCCGCTTGGATTGCAAGACACCATCACGGTTTGCAGACAATCCATGAGTTTCGAGAGGCGTCTCCTGACCTGCGTGTTTTTTGGCTTGACATGGCCAATGAGTTCCCAACGCCCACTCTCGCGGAGGCGAGGTTGCGGGCTCGAGGACGGGAGGCTGAGAACAGTCTGTCAGACGCTGTCAAAGTAACTTTCCGCTCCATAGAGTTCAAACAGCTTTTTGCTGATATCCAGACGTATCTCTACAGCGACGGCCCGATGGTGGACCTGTCGGCTGTATTGGGAGACCAAGTGAAACAGCCCCGCATGCTTGTTGTGTCAGGCTGGGACATTATTGACAGCTCAACGCCCTCACCCTACCGAACCCGCATGAACAGACTGCTGGCTGAGATAGTAGACCAATTGCCTGATGATGAGCAAACCATCATCCTGTGGCTTTCAAGGCCGGTGAAATATGAGAGAAGAACACCAATCTACTCAACCAATTGTTTCATCCCTGTTCGGGACACCTCTCCCCTCCTAGGCGAACTGGATGAAATCATCTGGAATCTGCCATGCGGACCTGAGCAAGTCATCTATCCTGATTCTTGGCAGCGCCCGTCCACCTCCAAAAGCCCCATGTTTGATGATATCAGGATCGTGGTTGCCCAGTCTCTTCAAGGGTTCGAAACCTCGCTCATCCATATCCCGGCTCTCAGACATTGGTCTGCCAAATTCAGAACCGAAGAATACAATCACTCCAAGAAAGAGATACCGGAACCACGGGAACATGCCGTGCCCGGGGCAGGGATACGAGAGAGAATCAGGTCGCTGGCATTGACCCTAATTCCCTGGTTGGTTGACCTGTGGCCCGATACACATCTTTCACCTGATGTGAACCTTTCCGATTCTCTCCGTAACTCCTTAGATGAGATTCACGACTCTGCAGAAGGCCTGACAGTTACAAGACGTTCTCTCTCCCGCGAACCCACAGATGTCCCAAGCCTGTTGAATAGACTACAGTATCGTCCTCCCCGAACAAGAGGAGGCAAGGCATTTGCCGACATCTTTCTCGGACAGATCAATGCTCACCGACTATATCGTGCTCGCCAGCAGAGCAAGTCCAAACCGAGGCCCTCATATCCTAAGACTTTCGAGCCCCCCAAGCTTAGGATTGCTAGCTTTGGCCAGATGGTCTGCTCAGAGGACGCTGACCAGCCGCTCTACATAGTGGCATTGGAGGACCCAGAGAATCCTGCCAGAGTTCTTGTGGGATTCCTAAACAGCTACGTACAGATTCGCACTGACGGACTGCAGTGGGCTGAGAGTCGTATCTCGGAGCAGGTAGATGATATCCAGCAGGTCATGAGCTCAGGCCATCGTTTCTCACTGGCTCTTCAGCAAGACGACGAAGGCTGGCTGCTCTGGCAGAAGGACTCAGAGAGATCAGATTGGACTTTTGAAAGCACTATTGACATCATTAGGGGAAGAACGATTGGCTCGACCGCAATGATTCGGGCAATCAGGTACCTTCCCTCCTCCGACTCCGTGACTCAATATACCAGTGACATTCGCTTTCCCGCGAATCTGACCGGCCGACTCGACAAGGCTGTCGCTCGCATCTTGAAACATATTCGGCAGCAGAAGGAGGTTTCAGTCAAGCTGTCGTGGACGGATAATGGCTGCACGGTGGACTTCAAGACCGGGGATGATGTGCTGGACACAGTAGAACATCTCTATACCTCCAATCTTGTCGAAACCTTAACTCTCACACGAGGAGGGTTTCCAGTGAACCTCTCATCGGGCCATCTAGTCGTTTGGGATCGGTTTCGTGACATTGACTATGGAGAAGTATCTCTCCTGATAGATGTAAGTCAGACTTTTATTCCAGCTACGACCGAGATTGGTTTGCCTGCAAAACTCTCAGATCTGTTGTGCCTTCCCGAGGGAGAGGAGCTTGAGTTCCAGCTCTCGCACGAGCGAGATGAATGTCCGCTCTTCTCAGGACAAGGAGAAGACCATGGCAGGTGCTGGCGACTCTCTCTTGTGGGTGAGAATGAGGCGGTATCCAGGATTTTTTGTGGTTTCCTTACAGACCGAGAGGTATTCCTCCGCATCGGCTCCAAGAGTGTGGTGTTCGGGTCGAAGGTTTACCCAATCAAGGTAGATGTTCCATCAGCACTGCAACAGGAGGGTATGGTTTTTCGGGAGAGTCCACTCATTCGCAAGATACTCCAGAGGAACGGTGTTCGGGCGTCTCCACTGAAACCAGGAGCGTATCTACAGGCCGCCCAGCAAGAGTGGGAGATATCTGTAACTATCAGGGATGACTGGCTGACGTGGGTTGCAGTATCCACTCTAACAGGAGAAAATTGGAAGAACCGAGCTTTCACCTACGAACTGCAAGTTGTCCGAGAGCTCTCCGATATCTTGGATGAGCTCTGGGGATATATCATATCGGAGATTCCCGAAAAGTTCATTCATAATTCAGAACTCCAAAAAGCCAGATTGAGAGGCATTCTTGAGAAACGAGGCCTGAGTGATGCCTTACTGCAAGTCAGGCTGGAAGCGACCATGAAACGGAGAATCCTCACTGTGGAAGCGCGACGAACAGGGAATGGTGATGAGATGATTGACAGCATTTCGTGGGAACTCCCACGTAGAGTCAAGGGGGACCATCTCATAGACAGTATTGTGCAACGCCTGGAGGAGGGTACATGGGCAAGATTCGACGTAGTGAATAAAGAGGAATTCTTCGAAACACTAGACCGGCTTCTTGATTGAGAGCAGTTCAGGTGGTCGCCTCCAAACCTGCGACCCGGGTTCGAATCCTGGTGGCGGCACCATTCTTAATATCCTGTTACATGTAGAATCTATAATGTCCTTGAACTTCTTTTCCTTCAGGAATCTCAGAAAGAACAGCTCCTACTTTTTCTGGGAATATTATCGTTATTGGCAACTTATCTCCAAAACTAGATGTATTCCAATTGATTTTTGTCAGCTTTAAAATCTCACTCGCAACAAAATCCATCTCTGAGTCACAATCGAGATCAAGTAGTAGTGGTCTCGGAACTCTTGGACCTGGATAAGTCCTCAATCTAGGTATGTAACCTGAAGTGTACAGAAGACATTGTTTCTCATTTATTTTTATCATCGTTCCTCTTAACACTGGATATTTACCAGTTCTTACAAAGCGGAAACCATGTACCCGTCCAATACTAATAAAATCAGCAGAAGCTCGACCTATAGCATTGAGAAATCCTTGACGTTCATCAGAGTTGAATCTGGATAATTTATGTATGACCACTCTTGCAGGCTTTGTTCTTGATTTGAGCGTATAGGTTTCAATTGCTCTGTTAAGTAGGTCAAATGCGCTATCCTTTTGAAGATGAACCTCTTTTGATTTTTTGTCAACTTCTACCTTTGCCCCTTGGAGCACAAAACCGTCACCGCTATGGGTAAAGACCTGCGCCATTGACGCCTTTAAATTGCCTAAAGGGTCATCTCTCCTCGAATAAAATGCAATTCCAACATAACAAGTATCCTGTTCTAGTTTTGCTAGTCTCCATGGTTTCCCATTTGCCTTGTAATACATGGCAGTAGAGAAATTCCAACTAAATGTCGCTGGATTTTGAACCAAGTCTGCTCTTCGTGGATAATCTAATATTGCTCTACCATTTCTTTCGATTAGCAATTGCACAGGAATTCCATAATCCATCACAGCTCCCTTAATTGCATCATGCAAATCAAAACTTCGAAGGTCTGGTTCTGCAAAATCGAAATCAACAAGTGTGGTCTGCCCTTCCTCTTTGGCCTTAGCGAAATCTTTCTCCTCTTTAGTATATCGAGGCCTTTTGGCCCATCTGGTTTTTTTACTTATTCCACAATAATCATCAATTGCATCTGGAACTATACACAATATCACATCCGGACGGTTATCTTCTATTGCAATTGATTTCACTTTGTCATGATACAACTCAACTGCAGCATGAATACGTTCGTGAACACTTTGTATTGAAATGATTCTATCGACCTCTGATTGCGTTATTGTTTCGTTCCAAGAATTTGAGTACTTGAACTGGCAGTTAACAGGTGAATCAGTATTAAAACCAGGATAACTAGGAAACAAGAATTTATTTTCACTTGGGCAGGCAATTTCCTGACCTAGCAAATCTATGATGTTTTTTGCAACTTCGCGTCCAGATCCAGTACCAATTATACCTAATCTGACTTGACCAATAGGCTCTTCATCTTTGGCATGATACGGTCCAAAATACTTCAGTCCAATTCTCGGGTCTTCCTCTTCCCTCTGCCCTCCAAAAAGTAGTTTTGGTTCTTCGATAAACTGTGACTTGAATTCTGTACCTACACTCTCCCTATCAAATGCTAGAGGCCCTTCTTTTTGTTCCTTTGCAGGTGTATCTCCATCAATCCCTATATCCATATACGCACGAATGAATTCTGAAGAGATGGTGATTCGATTTTCAGTGAGAATCTCACCATTTTCATCTTCAGTTATTACTTGACCAAATACAATATGTCCGAATTCATCTTTAGGTAGTTTTGACCTCCAGAATTTCAAATCGTTATGATAGCTACTGTTGTATCTAAGTCTAAGGAGTCTGGTTATTGCAGTCCCGTCAATTAGATTATGTACAGGAGTTACACCATCATTTGTTAGTACAATACTAGGTTCGACTTTCAGATAATATTGATTATTTATCCATTGAAACTGCAGTGACACTGACCAATGCCGCCATCTATATGATGTCACTTGACTCACGTAGAATTTCCTTACAACTTTGCGGGGCTTTCGGGAACTTCCATCTCCCCACCCTTCGTAGCATACCTCGTCCTTACAGGTATAGAAAAGAGCACGAGGTCGTGATTCTGAATCAAGAACCATTCTTTTCTTCTTCATTGCTGCAGTTGCTTCAATGTTAAGAAGATGGGTTATTAGGTTCCTCCCATCATCACTTTGAACTAGTATTTCAGTATCTATCTTTTCTTGGCTATCTGGAACAATGTAGTCTTGAAGCTTATGCTCATCAAACCTACAAAATGAATGAAGACGCCTACCCTGTTTTGTAAATGGTTTATCACCTGTTCTAGAAAGTGGAAAATCATCAGTTTCAATTCGGACGGTATAGACAGTTTTTGGTATTTCTAAAACTTTCAGTAAATTGCCAAAAATGACCTCTTCTACTTGGTCGGGCCTACCAGTTAACAAGGACATTCGATGTTGATCTAGCTTTATTCTTTTCTCAATCTCTCTATGCTCTTTATCATTGGCTACAATACTTTGAGTGCCTCGTCTTGTCAGAACATCGTTCCTTCTGAAAGCATACTTTCTCTTTCCATCTTTTATGTAAATTCCATCCTTAATCGGTTTTAGAACTGACGTTGAAGGGGGAACATAAACTACAGCAAATTGTTTTGCTAATATCACACCCTTTTCTTCAACATGTCTTTCAAATAATCTAAAACCTAATTCGATCTTTTCAGAACTAAAGGAATTGAATTTTTCTTGGAGCTGTGCTTGATCAATCTGTATCCTTTCATCTAAGCCGACAGGAATGATTTTCTTTTTCTTATCCAAAAATCCAAAGAGAATCCAACCTGAGCCTTTGTTTGCCATAGCAAAGATGTGTTTCGCAAGTTTCGCAAAATCGGATTGCTGAGATATATCTATGGTGAGTTTGAAATCAATGTGTGGTTCCTCAGACATTTTATCCCAGATTAGATCTAACATTAAATCTCCTAATGGATCAGGATGAATCTCATTATCTCCATGAATAACTACCATAATATCTCAACTATCTTCTTTGTATAATGCATCCCCCTCAAGCGCGCAATGCAAATACAGAACTACTTCATGTATATAGCCTAATCAAGTTTATTCTAATTCTAAGTATTAATTGGAATCATGACCCGGGTTCGAATCCCGGTGGCCGCACCACTATCTTCTAGACACTGTGGTATCTCTTGTCAATTACATGGGATTTCCAAGAATAGGTCCATATCACTTCCGCGCAGACATGCCAAGCCATCATAACCTCCCTATCTAGCTCTATGCGTTCATCGAAGAACTGAGCGATTTCTTTGTCAAATTCGCCGTGTGGAAAGGCTCCAACACCAACAATCATTGGTGTTGCATTACTGTCAGGAAGAAGCCTGCAGAGATCGTTCATCGTGGTATGTCTGCCCCCCTCCACGAAAAGGACAGTTTGTGGCGTTGGACCAGAGGCTTTGAGCTCGTGCAGTAAGTCAGGTAACCGTTTTGATGTGATACGCATCAAAGGCTTGCTGTCCACCGGGACTTGTCTCTTTTCCAGAAGCTGCTCAAAGAGACCAATGAATCTATCATAGCTTCTGGGCAGTCTGGTCTCAGGTGAAACCTCCACTATTCGCCCATCCTGTAGATGTAGATGAATGGTGAGAAGACCTTCCTTGCAGAGGGGAGTTTCGAGCATCGAGAGCATGCTTAGATATGTAATGTCGGGTCGGCCTCGTCTCGAGTGATTATCTAACCTAACCATCACCTGGCCATGCTGGGTCTGGTCCAGAAGCAATTGATTGGGCTTTTTCTTCTTCTTAGCTGCATATCTTTGAATGGCCTTGGTTGCGGTCAGCTCTTTTGGAATGAGTTCTATTGCACAGTCTAGAAGAATGACATGAAGCACGGAATTCACCATGGAAAGACAAAACACGAACGATTTAAGGTATATCACACATCCATGCTTTAGCGAGGATTGCATGTGCCTAGACGAAGATCTCCACGAACACAGGTACGAAATCTGGCCAAGGCAAGAATCAGTCTGCTTTGGAAGCAGGCCTCAGGAGATGCTCGGACAAGTCCTGAGCTTGCAAGACGGCAAATGGAAATCGCAAGCAAGGTGGCACAGAAGGCAAGAATAAAGATACCCCGCCACATTAAGCGTCAGCTCTGCAAGAGATGTGGACGCGTTCTCATTCCAGGAAGAAATTGTCGCGTTAGGGTGCGAAACAAAAGAGAGAGGCATGTCGTGGTGACATGTTTAGATTGTGGCGCAGTCAGAAGATTTCCGGTCAGATAAGAAGCTTAATGTGCATTACTTGGGAATCTCACTTGAAGGCTAGTATCGATGCCCAAGAAACCGGACCCAACAAGAATAGGGATTGTCTGGCAAGAACCAGCAATGATGCAGATAGGAAAAGGAGGTATATCTGAAGGTGTCATTAAGGAAGCAACAAGGTTGCTTAAGAAACATAGATACATCAAGATTCGTCTACTCCGCACAGGAGGAGGCAGTACTCCATCCAGACAAGAGATCTTCGAGAAAATCTCTGCATCACTCGGAGCCAGGCTAGCGGGCGTAAGAGGAAATACTGCTGTCATTTACAGACTGCGTGGATGAAAACCATTAGACCCATGAAAATCCTTTTATGCGGTCCCAAATTGTCGAGTCCAGCCTTCTGAGGTGGGCCATCGGCTTAGTCTAGATACGGTGACTCTCCTCTGCCTATATGGTGAAGTGCAAATGCCTACAGTTTACGATATTCCACCAAGCGTTCTAATAAGACGACTTGCACAGGACCTGAAGTCCAGAAACGAAATCATTGCCCCTGACTGGGCCGATTACGTGAAGACTGGTGCACATAAGGAAAGGGCTCCGGACGATTCGGACTGGTGGTACATGAGATGCGCAAGTATTCTGAGAAAGGTCTACCTGAACGGGCCGATTGGCACGGAAAGGCTGCGAATTGCTTACGGTGGAAAACAAAAACGTGGCTCTAAGCCAGCACATTTCAAAAAAGGAAGTGGAGCTATTGTCAGAACTGCTCTCCAGCAGCTTGAAAGGGCCGGATTCATCAAGAAACGTGGCAGCAAGGGCCGTGAAATGACAGATATTGGGCGATCCTACATGGACAAGCTGGCTGCTGGATTGAAAGACGAACTTGTACGAGCCATACCAGAGTTAGAGAAGTACTGATTGCTAGTCAAGCGTGGCGGGTGAGGTATTATGAGCGACGAAGAACTTGATGAGATTCGGCAACGTAAACTTGCTGCGATACGCAATCAAGCTCTCGATGAACAGGCACAAGAGCAAGCATCTGCTGAGGCACAAGCGCAAAAAGAAGCGATCCTTCGGCAGATACTGACTCCCGAAGCCAGGTCAAGACTTACTAACATCAGAATGGTACGACCCCAGCTGGCTGAGCAAGTTGAGATGCAGCTCATTCAGCTAGCAGGAGCCGGAAGACTCCGAGCAAGGGTCACTGATCAACAACTCAAGGCGCTCCTTCAGCAACTTCAGGGGAAGGAACGGGAACGAAAGATCTCATTTAGATAGAGATGCTATAGGTGATAATAATGGCACGAAATAAGCCTCTCGCAAAGAAGCTCCGGATGGCACGGGCAATGAAGAGTAACTCCTCTGTACCCACATGGGCAATTGTGAAGACCGGCGGCAAAGTCAGAAGGACTCCAAAGCAGCGGAACTGGCGTCAGTCCAAACTCAAACCATAATCAGGTGTGCTGTGCAATGAAGGAAGAGAATGAATTGGAGGAAATCCAAGAGACCGAAGAGGTAGAGGAAGAGCTCGTGGAGATGGAAGACATCGAAGCTCTTGATGAAAAGAGGTTACCAGCCGAAGAGGTCGCTCCAGCAGAGGTCATTCCCGAGGAGGAAATTGTTGATGAGAGAATCTACACTGTTCCACTTAGGAAAGCATATTGGACTGGTAGTAGACTGAGAAGAGCCAATAGATCTGTCAGAATAGTCAGACAATTCGTGGAAAGGCATATGAAACCTGAAGAGATTGTACTTCAATCAGAAGTAAACGAACGAATTTGGTCACGAGGCATCCAAAAGCCGCCCCGCAGAATACGCATTCGTGCCACTAAAAACTCTGATAATCTTGTCCGGGTGTATTTGGCGGAGGGATAGTCCCATATGATCGCCCGAACGGACTTCGAGGGCGATTCTAATGTAGGAGCCTTTGGAATTGCCACAGACAAGTTTGTGTTCATATCACCGAATATGTCAAAGAAGTCTATTGAATCAATAGAACGGGTTTTCAATTTACCACTCGTACAAACCACCATAGCTACACTGGATGTTGTGGGACTAGTTTGTGTTGCCAACTCCAATGGAATACTTGTTCCGTACACTACCGGTGACGAGGAGCTTGCAGAACTCAAGAAGTACTCAGAGTTTGAAGTCGATTGGATAGACAGCAAAATGACAGCCCTTGGAAACATTGTGACCACCAATGACAAGGGAGCAATATGCCATCCTGATTTTGACGTCAAAGCGCGCAAAAGAATGGCGGATGTACTAGACGTTGAAATCCTTCCTGGTAGCGTGGCCGGACTTCCCATTGTTGGTGCAAGCACAATCATTACGAATAATGGAGCTGTTGTTCATCCATTGGCACGGGATGAAGAGATTGAACAGATATCACAGCTGTTAAAAGTACATGTTGAAGTGGGCACTGTGAACAGAGGCAGTCCGTACACCAGTCTTGGTGTCATGGCCAACATTGATGGTATGATTGCTGGAACGGACACGACAGGTGTGGAATTAGCACACATTAGTCAGGTTCTAGGATTTGTATGAGGTGTTTGAATATGAGCTCAAAGATATGGAGAGCAACTGGCGAATACGGTAAGAAACGGAGAAGATTCAGATTCATGAAAGAAATGATTGCCATGAAGGAGGCTCATGTTCGTGAGCGATTGTACTCGGAGATTGGCAGTCGTCATCGTGTGAAGAGAAAGGATATCACAATTGAAGAAGTTGTTGAGATACAGCCAGAGGAGCTTCGTGACCTAGACCTGAGAAGGATTCTTGGTGTGGAGAGCGAACTATAATGAGCCAAGAACAGCAGAAGGCTCTTGAATCACTCTATGTAGAAAGACAACTTACGGAATCGAACATCAGCTTGCTACAACAACGCCTTGAATTCTCACAAGTCCTACTAAATAGCTACAGAACAGGGTTCATGGTTCTTGAAGAACTTGAAGCTAAGAAGAAGGATGAAGAGATGCTGATGAACGTCGGAGGCGGCATCTTTGTTCCAGCTCGGCTAGTCAATCCCGAGAGGATTATGCGGACACTAGGTAGTGGGATAAGGATCGAACAAGGGTTGGAAGAGGCCAAGAAAGGAATCGAAACGGCTATCACTTCCCTTGAAAACCAGTATAAGCAGCTTGCAGAAGAGCATGACAAAATGGTGGCTCATCTAAATCGAGTAAACGCTCAGATGAACCAACTAGTGGAAGCGATTCAAGGACAGAGCAGGGAGGGATAACCCTTGTTCGACAATCTTCGAACAGCGGTTGATTCTGCCGTAACCAAAGCAACAACAAAGGAACTGAATGAAAAGAACCTCTCGGATGCTATCTGGGCACTTCAAATGGTTCTAATTCAGAATGATGTTGCTGTAGAGGTTGCAGAGTGTATTTGCAGCCTGACGAAAGAGAAGTTGATAGGTACTAGAGCAGGCCGGCTTGAGAATTTGAAACGGCTTTTCAAGACAGCAATATACGAGTCTGTACTTGAGGTTTTGACTCCAGAGCATCCGTTAGACCCTGTTGAGATTGTGTCACAGAAAAAGAGCAAGGGCGAGCCAACAGTGATTCTCTTTGTTGGGGTTAATGGAACAGGGAAGACAACCACGCTAGCAAAGATGGCGAATATGTACAAACAGAAGGGCTTCTCGGTTGTCCTAGCCGCTGGAGATACTTTTAGGGCAGGCAGCATTGAGCAATTGCAAAGGCATGCCGATGTACTGAATTTGAAACTCATTAAGCAGGATTATGGATCCGATGCTGCTGCTATTGCATACGATGCGATATCTCATGCACGTGCCAAGCATGTAGATGTGGTACTGATCGATTCCGCAGGAAGAATGCAAAGCAACAGGAACTTGATAGAAGAAATGAAGAAAATTGCTCGTGTGGCTGAACCGGACTTGAAGATTTTTGTCGGAGACTCCCTGGCGGGGAATGACGCTCTTTCACAGGCAAGGGAGTTCAATGATGCTATCGGGATTGACGGAACCATACTTACGAAGGTTGATGCGGACCCATCTGGCGGAGCAGCTCTTTCAGTAGCATTTGTCACAGGCAAACCAGTCATCTATGTCGGAGTTGGTCAGAAATACGATGACCTTCAACGTTTTGAACCGAAATGGTTTGCACAAAGACTTGTCGGCGAGTAGTAGTAACAGTGGGCAGTTTTATTACAGAGCGCATTTTTATCCCCTTTAACCATTCATCACAGAGGTTACTAGTGTGAGTTTCAAGAGAAGGAACTTCATCGATTTGGCTGACTTCAAGAGGCATGAGCTTAGAGCCTTCTTGGACGCTGGACACGATTTGAAGAGAAAACAAAAATGTGGAGAACCGCATGAGGTATTGAAAGGCAAGTCCATGGCCATGATTTTCATGAAATCAAGCACCCGAACGCGTGTTTCCTTTGAAGTTGGGATGACACAGCTTGGTGGGCATGCTCTTTACCTGCAACCTGGCGGCACACAGCTTGGGCGTGGAGAAACTATAGGAGATACTGCAATTGTGCTCAGCAGATACTGTGATGTAATCATGGCAAGAGTCTTTGGGCATGGTGAAGTGGTGGAGCTTGCCAAACACGCGACAGTTCCCGTCATCAATGGTCTATCTGATCTTCTGCATCCATGCCAAATCATGGCGGACATGATGACCATAGAAGAGCACAAGGGCACTCTTGAAGGACTCAAGGTTGCTTATGTGGGCGACTCCAACAATGTCAGCAATTCCATAATGCAGGGTTGCACGATAATGGGGATGGATGTCACGATTGGCTCCCCGAAGGGCTACACACCGACCGATGAAATAATGGAACGTGCAGAGAACCTCAGTAGGACCTATAAGACACATCTTGAAGTTGTTACAGACCCTGCAGAGGCTGTGAAAGCCGCTGACGTTATTTATACTGATACCTTCTTTAGTATGGGTCAAGAGAGAGAAAAAGAAAAGGAAGAAGCTCTTATGCCATTCCAAGTGAACAGAGCACTTGTTAACAACGCAAAAGAGGATGTCATTGTGATGCATTGTCTGCCTGCGCACCGCGACGAGGAATTAACATCTGATATCATGGACGACCCCAAGCATTCTGTTGTGTTTGATCAAGCTGAAAATCGACTTCATGCACAGAAAGGCATACTGGCACTTATTGTCTAAGAGGCGGACGAGTTGGCGGGCGAAGTTGTAGTCATAGGCAGAATCAACACAGATGTGGTGATGCGTATCGAGAGCCTGCCCGGACCAAATGATCATTTCATCACAGATGAGGGATACATATCATTTGGCGGTTCAGCATGCAACTTTGCGACTCAATCAGCCCGTCTCGGAGTGCCGACGAGTCTTGTAAGTTGTATTGGCAACGATTTGTATGGTCGGCTTGCACTCAAGGAATTATCACAGATAGGAATAGACACTAGCCAGATTCTTGTTTTGGACCAGCAGTCCACTGGTATCTTCTTTCTGGCCGAGCAACCAAATGGAACCGGATTCGTTTTCACTGAGCCAGGTGCGAACCGATTCTTGGAAAAGCATATTTTCGATGAGGAAGCTATTGCTAAGGCAAGAATTGTACACATGGCAGGGGGATTTCCAATGATGAATGGAAGAGCCCTAGAAGTAGCCACCCTGAATGGTATGATATTCTCTCTCGATCCAGGCCGAGTTGCTGGAAATCTTGACTTCCCGAAAGTGCTAGCTAAGACAGATCTCTTCTTCGTGAATGAAAAAGAATTGAAGACTTACTTTGACACCACACCCACCGAGAAGAGCCTCAAGATGTTTGCCAAGAATTTCCCGGGTATTGTTATCGTGAAGAGAGGAAAGAAGGGGGCCATAGCCACAGATGGTTTTGAATACTGTACTTCACAAGCATTCGAAGTGAAAGCAGTCGATACCTTGGGAGCTGGTGATGCGTTTGCTGCTGGTTTTGTCACAGCATGGACGCGCTCTGAGAACATAGAGAAAGCACTTCATGTTGGGAATGCCGTGTCTGCCCTTACAATAACAAAGCAAGGTGCACAGAACGGACAACCAACGCTCAAGGAAGTATCGAAATTACTCAAGGATAATGGCGTATCAATTGATGCGATTTTGAGAACTTTCGGCGAACGAAAGAGAAGAAAGAAACGATATAACAAGTAATACCAGCGTAGTATTCTACTTTTTGTTAGCGAAATACAGCCGTATTAGTGGAAGATGTAAGGTGAGAGTGAGCTAATGCATCCATTACTAGAAGAAGTCCTCCGCAGTCCAGCACGACGGGACGCTCCTATTACTAAACCAAGCAAGAGATCCTCAAGATCTGCAATCACTGATGAAGAATTGGCTGACTTGCTGGAGTCAGTGACCGCACGAATCCTTGTCGTAGGCGTTGGAGGAGCAGGCAATAATGCTGTAACGCGTCTAATGGAAGTAGGTGTTGAAGGTGCAGAGACTCTCGCCGCAAACACTGATGCGCAAGACCTCTATGTTTGCAATTCTAACCACAAATTACTCCTTGGCAGAGAAACCTGTGGTGGGCTTGGTGCCGGTAATAATCCAGATATCGGAGAGGCTGCAGCGCAGGAAACGTATGATATCATCAAGGATGTTGTAAGAGCGGATCTTGTCTTCATCACTGCAGGAATGGGGGGAGGAACAGGAACTGGTGCAGCACCATTAATAGCAAAGGCTGCAAAAGAAACTGGTGCGCTTACAGTTGCGATTGTATGCCTTCCTTTTGAAGTTGAAGGTGCCACACGGAAGAAGAATGCCACGAGAGGACTTAAGGCCCTCATGGAGCATGTTGATACTCTTATTGCAATCCCTAATGAAAAACTCCTTGAGATTGCTCCTGACTTGTCAATGCCAGAGGCGTTCATGGTAGCTGATGAAGTACTTGTCAGAGCTGTAAAGGGCATTGCGGAACTTATCTCAAAACCGGGTCTTGTTAACTTGGACTTCGCTGATGTCAGAACCACAATGAAAAACGGCGGGGTTTCAATAATTGCACTGGGAGAGGGAACTGGCGAGAACAGGGACGAAGAGGCTGTCATTAACGCACTGCGTAATCCTCTAATTGATGTATCAATTGAGAATGCTAGAAACATCTTGATCAATGTCAGTGGAAGCACAGATCTCCAGCTCGCAGAGGCTAAGAGAGTTGTTCAGTTAGTGACTGAGCAGGTCAATCCAAATGCGGAGATCATCTATGGTGCGTTAATATCTCACGAATTGGAAGATAGACTACGTGTGACGATAATTGCATCCGGCGTCAATTCTCCGTATGTTTTTGATAACTCCGAACGAGTTTTACCCCTAGCAGATGACCTAAAATCAGATTTGGGACTACAGCGTTTGGATGATACAGATACAGACACTCAGGAAGGGTTAAAAGAAGACCCGAAATGAAAACATTCCAATACAGCATTGCAAAAGCAGATTTGCATAAGGATGTGAAGCCAGTTTGGGATTTAGCAGTTTCATCAAAGAAAGCAGGCGGATATTGAAGCTTGCGACCAAGCCATCAAGGAAGGAGCTTTGGATGAGTACTAAGATAACCATTCTTGCGATGCTCGTGGTGGGAATGCTCAGCTTCATTGTCCAAGTGTTCATGATTGTCATAACTGGCGATTGGGGAACCACAACATCATAGACAAAAGTCCTTCGACAGCTCAGGCTGGAATGGACAAAAGCATCCCTTGGGAATCTGTGGTGTGCTTTGCGTGCTATACTTTCTTCGGAGTCAAATCTTGGATGTGCTGAAATGGAGCATAGAAACAGTATCTACGCGATAAGAACTACGATAGGCCAGGAGCGATCAGTCACAGACCTCATAACGACCGCAGTTACTGGTGAAACTGACGTCTGGGGCTGCCCATTTTGCGGCGAGGATTTCGCCTCAAAGGCTGCTACAGTAGAGCACATGAAGAGCTGTAAAAAGAAAGGAAAGAAGAGCGGAGAGCCTAAACTAATATCACAAAATCCGCTAATTGGCAGAGTCATGGCCATTCTGGTTCCTGAAACTCTTCGAGGCTATGTCTTTTTGGAAACACTGGAGTTCAGAGATGTTGAACTGGCAATATCTGGTGTACCACATGTCCGAGGGCGTGTTGGAGGGAAAGTGAGTTACGAAGAGATTGACAAATTCCTTGTGCCGAAACCTGCCGCAGAAGGAATCTCAATTAGTGATGTTGTTGAAATCATTTCAGGGCCATTCAAGGGAGAACGAGCGAAGGTTGCGAGAGTAGACTCCGCCAAAGAAGAACTCATTCTTGAATTGCTGGACAGCCCCCACACGATTCCTATACGCGTTCACGCAGACTTTGCGAAAATTGTTGAGAAGGCTGTTAGAGAAGAGCCCTCGATTGCTGAGACAGCGGAGAAAGACGAGAAAGAAGAAGATGATTCCTTCTGGGCACACGACTAACTCTTCGAACATCGTATCTTCAGATTAGATGTAATTGTCAGTCCAAAAGCCTTAAAACAGTCCTGCGAGGGGGAGGCTCAACTCCTTAAACAGACATTAACGCAAGACGTTGTGTCAGGGGTGAAATATGATGATGAATGCAGTAGACTATATTGGACGTTATTCTTGTTGTGCCATTTGGTCGACCCCGGTGATACACTTTGAATGTGTTAACCTACTGCATCAGGAGTTGTGCAAGAATTGAGTGAGAAACCGATAGTAGTAGAGGCAATGGTAGAAGGAGGCAAGGCCTCTGGTGGCCCTCCAATCGGTCCTGCGCTTGGACCAACAGGTGTCAATATCTTTCAGGTTGTCACCAAAATCAATGAGGAAACTGTGCCCTTTACTGGGCTGAAGGTGCCCGTGAAGATCACGGTCAATCCATCTGATAAGAGCTTTGAGGTTGAAGTAGGCACTCCTCCAACAAGTGCTCTAATCCTTAAGGAGATTGGACAAGCAAAGGGTTCTGGAGAAGCAGGTAGTACCGTAATAGGCAATTTGACTATCGACCAGCTAAAGGCCATTGCAAAGGGAAAAGCAAGCGATTTGTCTGCACTTGAGATGAAATCGGCTGCAATGATAATATCGGGCACCTGTGTTTCCATGGGTGTCACAATCGAGGGAAAGGCACCAAAGGAGTTCCAAGAAGAGGTCCGAGAGGGTCTCTGGGACAGCCAACTTGATGAACTTCTTAGGGAGGAATAACGGTGTCATTCAATGTCGATGTAATTGAGACAGCAGTTGCTGAGGCACGCGCAAAAGGCAATGGAAAGAGTACGAAATTCGAACAGAGCTTTGATATCGCAGTCAACTTCAGAAAGAAGGAATTGGATGTCTCAAAGCCGGAGAATCGATTCAATCAGGAAGTTGTCTTGCCTAATAGAATGTACCCTCCAGTCAAGGTATGCGCATTCGGCGATGGTGAGTTTGCCGACAAGGCCTTGGAAGCAGGTGTAGAACGCGTTGTGGGCAGAGAGGAAATTCCAAAGATCGGGGAAGAAAAGAAAGAAAGAAAACTGCTCGCAAAGACTTTCGACTTCTTCATCTCAGCCGTTGATGCAATGTCTCTTGTTGGTCGCTATCTTGGTCAAGCATTGGGTCCGCGAGGAAAAATGCCGAGGCCATTTCCACCACAAGCCGATTTGAGTGCGGTTGTTGATCAGTATCAACGCACCGTCCGCATAAGAATGAGGAACACACCCACCTTCCATGTGAAGGTGGGACATGTGAGAATGAGTGATAGAGAGATTGCTGACAACATAGCCACGGTTCTTGGCTTTGTTGACAGCAAGGGTATCATTGACCGTGTAGGACGTGTCTTGGTAAAGACCACAATGGGACCTCCCGTTGATGTTAGCATTGAGAGGTGATCGGATGTCAGTATATGAAAAGAGCATTCCGCAATGGAAGGTTGACCTAGTAGAAAAGCTTTCCACTCGAATCAAAGATAGCGCCATGGTTGGACTTGTGAATGTGGAGGGTGTGGGTGCCAAGCAGCTTTCAGGTATTAGAGAGAGTCTGAGATACTCTGCAGAGATCAAGATGGCACGGAACACACTTATGATCAGAGCTCTTGAAGCGTCAAAAGTAAAGGGGATTGACTCCTTGATCGAACATGTCAAGGGACCCGTCGCTTTTGTTTTCAGTGATCAGGATCCTTTTATTCTCAGTAAGTTCCTTCGTGAGAACAAGACACCAGCGCCAGCTAAAGGGGGTCAGACTGCTCCAAATGACATCATGGTGCCAGCTATGAATACTGGTGTTGCACCAGGACCTTTCATTAGCGAACTCGCAGCCCTCAGGATTCCATCTCGAGTCAAGAGCGGTGTGATTCATATCACTGACGACACCGTTGTTGTGAAGGCAGGCAATGTCATCTCTAACGCAATGGCTATGATGCTGACAAGACTTGGGATAGAACCAATGGAGCTTCAGCTGAAACTGATTGCAGCATATACCGATGGAGCTGTACTTACAGCAGAAAGCTTCGATATTGACCTACAGAGTCTCTTCCAGAGTGTCATTCTGGGCCATCAATATGCAATGAATCTCTCAATCAATTCTGGCTATCCCACCAGTGATACTATGCCGATGATAATCGTCAAAGCAGACAGAGAAGCGAGAAGCTTGGCTTTGAGCCTTGACTTCTTTACACAGGATTTGCTCGGCGATTTCCTCGCAAAGGCGAGCTCAGAAGCGTTTGCCCTTGCAGCGGCAATATCGGAAAAGGATCCAGAAGCAATACCCTCAGAAGTCCTCGACCAAGTTCGATCTGGTGTAACAGATACATCAGCCGCTACATCGGCTGAACAGACTTACAAGAAGCCAGAGGAACCCGGAGAGGACGAAGAGGAGGAAGAATCAGTTGCAGGTCTCTCAGGCCTGTTCGGATAGAAAATGAGGTAGAAACAATGGAGTACGTATATTCCGCACTTCTGCTCCATAAAGCCGGAAAGAAAGTAGATGCAAAGGGCATGGAGGCTGTTCTCACCGCTGCAGGTGTGACACCTGACAAAGGAAGAATAAAGGCTCTTCTAGCAGCTCTTGAAGGGGTCGATATTGATGATGCCCTGAAGAGTGCAGCAATGCCCATGGCGATGGCCGCAGCTCCTGCTGCTGGTGGCGCCACAGCTGCAGCTCCTGCCGAGGAGAAGAAGGAAGAAGAAGAGAAGGAAGAAGAGGAAGAAGTTGCAGGACTTGGCAGTCTATTCGGGTAGGTCAAGCAACCAGCTTCAGACTCTCAGTTACTTCCTTAGCCTAAACGGATGGACAGGTAGCAAGCCTGTCTGTCCATCGATTCTCTTTTCTTTGATATCATTCATCTAGTTGGAGATTTGTATCCAGTTTTCCAAGATTGTCACAGAATGAAATGATGAAATAAGTTGGCCAACAGAGAGAAATGGAAGTGGTGCATACCAATTCGTGTGAAAATCATATATCATCCACTTATGTTGCAACCGTATGATAGTACTCCTGCTGGAGCGCCAGGCAGACTTGAGAGCGCTGTTGAGATTCTCAGTAAAGCCACAGGATACGAGCTTCTCACATCCGAACCAGCAACTGATGAGCAGATATTGCGTGCTCATGGCCCGAATCATTTGGAGAGTGTAAAGAGTGATGGAGAATTCATGAGAGGCGGCCTGCTCTTTGAGATGGCAGCCCTAGCTGCTGGAGGCGCGATTCTTACAGGACATATTGCAGCCAGAGGCGAACCAGCTTTTGGTCTAATTCGCCCGCCAGGGCATCATGCCTCTCGAAATAGCTACTGGGGATTCTGCTATCACAACAACATTGCTATCTCGCTGTTGGACCTGGAAAACAAGGGGATCATAAAGTCAGCCTTCGTACTTGACTTTGACCTTCACATAGGAGATGGAAATATCGATATCCTTGGCGGCAAACCTGGGTATATCATCTCAAACCCGAGAAGTCAGGGAGATGATGCATATCTTGCTGAAGTTGGGCAGATCTTGGATGCGGCGCCCGATGTTGATATCATCGTAGCTTCCGCCGGATTTGACCAGTATGAAAACGACTGGGGAGGAAATCTATCAACAGACGCGTTTAGACAGATTGGGAAGATGATGCATGATTTTGCCATGGAAAGATGCGAAGGAAGACGTTATGGTCTGTTAGAGGGTGGTTACAACTTCCAAGACCTTGGGACGAATGTCTATGCCTTCTGCGAAGGATTGCAGGGAAGATAGTAGGAGTGCACAAGCAACATAACTTGAGATTCCTTCAGGAGTTTATATTGCATACTGGCTGATGAAATTATGGTGTGGAATTTGCAGTTGGGTTGGCTCCTAAGTCCATTGACAGACTTCATGAATATGATAGCAGTATACTTCACCGAGATTTGGGGCTTCCTGATTTTCATCGGTCGAATTTCAGGAGTAATAGTCGTTCTTGTGGGAGCCATTCTCTGGTTCACAGAGATTAACTCCAAGAGAGGAAAAGGATTAGTTGCCAGCGGAATCCTTCTATCAATAGTAGTCCAATATTTCGTAATGTATCCGCCAGCCTTTGCTTTGATTGGTGATTAGGCAGGGAATTGTGGGCACCTTATATTCTAGAGTGCCAACGGTAGGATAGACGTCTAGTCTTTCTTGGTTTCACACACCCATCTCGCCCGGGGATGGTTGATTCGCCCCGGGCATCCCTGGCTTCTTATTCTCCGAGGGAATGTCGAAAATCCGTTTTGTACTCAAATCTGTATAACGAAGAGTCTATAAGCATAAGAAGAGGCACTCGGTTTTCAGGGCCCGTTGCCTAGTATGGACCAGATGGAATTTTTCCCGTCTGGGTACAAATAGGGCGCTAGCCTTCTAAGTTAGAGGTCGCCGGTTCAAATCCGGCCGGGCCCGCCATGAAACAATTTTCTACATATTGAAGGAGTTCTGTTCAAAGTCAAGCGATTGCTTGAGCCAATCTGGGAAACTGACATCGAGAATATGCTCAAGGTCGTGGTAGCTGTGGAGAGGGGGTGCTGTTCTCAGACGCGCTGCTCGCTTTGCACCAAACCCACGAATTGCTCTCCACTGTGCCATGGAGACCATATTTGGGTGTAGGGGAAAGGGGAGAACTGTTAGCGACCTGGGGCCATGGCCGACAACAAAGACATCCCTCTTCTTAGTCAGGTCTTGCCCCTTGGGCATATAACAAAGCAACGGGTAGGACCCAAGAGGCCGCAGAAGCTGGTAATTGACCTCATCTTGATCAATGAATACGTGCCTTATGATTGTGCCAAGAGGAGCAACATTACGAAGCATCTCAATATCGATCTCTTGGCGAATTATCTTCTTATGCCGAAAGAACTCGTTTCTCTTTATCTTAGGCTTCTTCTTAGAGTTTGCCAATGTCCCTGGGAAGCCTATAACCTGTCTGATATTGATTCGACGAACAAGGAGTCCTTCAGCCAGAAGCATCTTCAGAAATGCATAATTCGCTTCTAGTGTTTTCTTGCTTTCTCCAGGAAGGCCGTATAACAGATTAATCCCGGGCAAGAGATGTGGAAGTTCTCGTGGAGGCCGAAACCCACCCACTTCATTGAGCAGTCGAATCGCATCCAACACCTGATCTTCATCCGCTTTGAGATTGTTCCTTCTCTGCACCTCAGGATCAAGAGATTCTACACCCAGAGCAGCAACATCACCAGTAGTGTGATACTTCATGACTATCTTCGCTATAGCACGGCTCTCCTCAGGGTGTATGGCAATCGTACCAGGATTCACATTATCTATGTGAAGCACAGTCAAATCAGGCGCGGCCCGACGTATCTTTGCGAATAAGCTTTCGACTGCTTCAGGGGAAGGGCGAGGAAATTCATCTTCACCAATTTCAGTAGAGCCATAGGTGAAGAGGTCGGCCTGATTTCCAATCCTGAAAGCCTGAATCCCGTATTCATGAAGCGCACGCACTTCTGCCGCAATATCAACCGCATCTCTTTGCTGCGGGTGTCCGTAGAATGGTTCAGTACAAAATGAACAGCCACCAGAGATGTAACGGGGACAGCCACGATAGGTTTCAATCTCACAAATGGCGTATCCAACAGCATGTCCTGGATGTTGTACTACAACATTTGCTCCACGTACGGCAAACCCCCTAATTTCGTCAGGTCCTTGACGGGAGTATGATAGGTCAACATCGGAGGGATTCCAGCCTATCTGAGCAATTTCTGAAAGGACAACCTCTGGATCCCCAGGCACAATGAAGTCGAATGGAGGACTGAGGATATCCGGAGGAACGGCAAGTTCCCCCCCTTCAAGGCCACAACCAAATCTCGCCCACGGTCCAGTCAGCAGTTTTGGTATATCAAGAAGTCTGTTATCGGAAAAGAATTGGCTGGCTTCTTTGACAGAGATGGGTGTGCCACCGATATATTTCCCAGGAACTATCATTCCTGCGATGAGAATCAGCATATCTGCAGTTGCCCACATTCCTTGTGGGTCCCTCATATTGCGAATTTGGTCGATTGTCTGATAGAACACTTCTGTCCTTGGCGAATGAGTCCAGATTGAGCCAGCGATGTATCGAGGATAGGGACTGATATAGGGAGGGACACCTAAACATGTTGGTTCATCAACATAACCATCAATGAGAATGACACGGTCCAGTTACTCCCACTCCCGGAAGTTGTCATATCCGTTCGGTGGAACCTCGATATATCCCTCTGATGATTCGAAGACAACTCCCTTGCCGGAAGTTGTATAGCCAATCTCTTTCAAAGGCACGTGGAGATTTCCAGCAATTTCAACGGCTTCATCCCACTTCTCAGAGGGGACTGTGACGACCAAGATGAATTCCTCACCGCCCTCAAAGACCATACGTCGCTCGTTTATGTATAGATTTCTCGAGAAGTAGATTACACCTTCAGCGACGGGGAGTGTTTCAACCACGAATGAAAGGTTGCTCTGAGTTGCCATTGTATTCAAGGTTATTCCAAGCCCGTCACTGCTGTCCATGGATGATGTGACAGCGTCTTTCTCAGCAAGGGCAGAGATCAGTCCAATAGGGATTTCGGGCTTGTATGCAGCTGTAATCGCGCGTCGCTTGAACGAGTCTTCGGCTTTCTCGCCCTTGAGAAGAATTTCATACGCTGCCGAAGTCAGTCCGAAGTCACCTGTCACCGCTATCACATCCCCTTTTTTGGCACCACCACGAGAAATGATTCCCTTTGGTGGGGCTACACCTACCGCCACTCCAGTTAGAATGACATCATTTGAAGCTCCCAAGTCTCCACCAAGGAATGGTATTGCCTTTTTCATGCAGTACTGAGAGAACCCACGTATCAACTCCTGTGTAGCAATGACATCATAATCATGTGGAACGCAGAGCGAGAGCATGGCAGCCAGAGGTGAGCCCCCTTTAGCGGCAATGTCGCTTAATGCCATTACGGCAGTTTTCCTGCCAACTTGGGCATCAGTCATTCCGGGAAGCCAGTCAGTTGTGCCCACGAATGTATCCACGTTCACAATGATGTTCTGATTCTCTGATAAGGGAAAATCTGAGGCGTCATCGTCAAATCTGAGCTTCGCACCCTCTGGTACCGCAACCATATGTTCGATGGTTTTCAAGAAGTTGCGTTCGCCCAATTCACCGGTCTTCATTGAGAAACCTCTAGTCGAAGAAATTATGGTTTCATGATAAACTTTTATAACAAATAAGAAGGCAATTCGCTCCAGTCAAGCCTCGGTGGCCAAGTGGTTATGGCGTCTGCCTCGTAAGCAGTAGATTAGTCTCTCTGCTGAGCCAGCAGGAAAACGTTGATTGATTACCAATCTCCGGTCGAATCGCGGGTTCGAATCCCGCCCGGGGCTCCATTAATGATATCTCATTCTTCCAGTGTCTTGGATTCAAGATGTCACATTATGTCATGAATCCCACATTCTTGAGTCTTCGAAGTACTTCAGGATCTTACATTCCTTACAGCGATGAGCTCGAATGAAGCCATGACGAAATATAGGTTGAACATTCTTGACAGAACTGGAAGAAACTTATTTCCTGAGGAAGTATCCGATACTGTCTGAAAGCAGGACTTGTCCAGTACGCGGAAGAGCAATGGGGAGAGTGTGTCTCAGTGCCAGAGAAGGTATCTACTGAAGTGGGACTGTTCCAAGAATGATTCTATCTGGTATCCCGCTTACTAACCTCATTTCTGCTTATCAACATTCAATTTCCACATGCAGCATCCCACATCTTTATACGGCATCGGATGAGAAGTTGACTTCCAAGAGATGAAATCTGAAATGAAAAACAACAATGAACAGAAAAAGAGCCTTAACAAGACAAACAAGCCAGCCTTGTTTGAATGGCTTGCTGGAACTACAAGGTAGTTGTGATTCACAAAACAGACAGATGGATTGTCACTTAATGGTGGCTCCTTCTGTTTGAAATAAGTCGCTTCTTTTCAAGTCACAAATTCAAAACATCGGATAGAAATCCTTATCACCGGTGGGAGGCCGATTTGGGACCAACCAACTGCATACGAACATCCACAAGTGCGGAGGTTGCCAAGCCTGGCCAAAGGCGCTAGGTTGAGGGCCTAGATTCTGTGGATTTTCATCACTGAAAGGCTATCTCGTAGGAGTTCGCGAGTTCAAATCTCGCCCTCCGCACCATTCTCTCCAATCAAGAAGATTAAATGAATTCAAGACTAATATAACGTGAAGTTGGTATCTATGGATGCTTCAAGCAAAGCTTTTGCGGCGATTGCAGTTTGTGTCTTCTTGGTCATTTCATTCTTAGTACTATATGGACCAAGCGTGGGTCTTTCTTCTGGCACCGATATGCCATTCGAGATGGTTGATCCAGGCAACGGATATGGATATGAATCAAGAGCCAATTTCACTATTGAGAACGGCACATTCTGGGAGAGTCTCTGGTTGGAGCTGTACAGTGGATATGAACCTATACCAGAGGTACCAGCTGTTAACTTCACATCGGAAACGCTCATCGCAGTGTTTCAAGGTGTTCGTAGTTCAGGAGGCCATTGGACAAACATAACACGGATCATTATGACTGATACCAACTATGTAGTCTATGTCGACGAAATGCATCCTGGTAATGGATGTGGTGTTACAGCAGTCTTAACATATCCATATCAGATTGTCAAGATTAATGAACATCCACTCAGTCTGCCAGTGCAGTTCATCTATAATATCATAGTCTATGAATGTGAATAGAACAAGGACCCAGTGTTCGTAGATTCAAATCCTGCCCTTCACGTCATACACTCCTGACACACTGAACTTCAAGAAGACCTGATGTGATGTTTATTTCAGGGTTCAGAAAGGCCGATTTCCATCACAACCCTATTCTCATTCTTGTCATATTCCGTCCAGAGAATAACGTCACGCCAATCTGATAGTGCAATCTCTGAGTGCCTTGCCAATGAAGCTTCATCACCAACAGTGAGATGGAGAAGACAGCGAAAGATACGTGGGCTGGGCTCAACCTTATACAAATCTACGAAGTGATTTTCGAAATCCTCTAGACTAGCCTCTACGGCATTAGCTCTTTCGGGTCCATAATCACTGCGGATTCGTTTTCTAATGTTGGTAGGCAACATTGCCATTTCTTGGTCTTTGGGGAGAGAAAAAGGCATGAGTTAAAGAAATGAATGATTGGGCCCGCTCTGATACGGGGGGAGGCAACCCGTATCGTGAGAGCGGACCCTTGGAAGGAGTTGTCTTTTGAAGCCTTCGGGTTTCCGTGAGCGGGAAGAGAGGATTACAGACCGTAGAAAATGTCAACCACAGTCAATTGAGGGACGCATGGATGGCAAAGGCTCCGGGGGCGTTCGATAGTTGCCCGCTCACGCCCAATTATTGAAGGGATTCTTACAAATTAGAATTGACTTAGGTCAATATAAGGTCGTACTGATGATCTGTTTCATTCTTGAACTCCGAAACTGTCAAAGCCTAGTAAACATCAGACACATAGCATACGTGTTATGCTTGTAGGTTTGTAGCTTGCCAACGATAAGCTATAAAGGAGGCATATGGAGGGACAAGAGCAAACAGGAGTGAAGCAAAACGGCAGCCCCAAAGATAGGCATCATTGGCGCAGGCAATATGGGACGGATTCATGCACGAATATTGAGTAATATGCGTGCCTTGGCGGGTGTAGCAGACAAGGAATTCGAGAAGGCTGAACAAGTCGCTGGTATGTACGGGTCACCAGCCTACCGTGAATATTCAGAGATGATAGAAGAACTGAAACTTGATGGGATTATTATTTCAACTCCCACTGGTACGCATGCGGAGATTGCAGAAGCCATAGCCAAGAAATATGATGGCCTTCGAGGAATTCTGATCGAGAAACCATTGGCTAGTACCCTAAGAGATGCAAAGAAAGTAGCAGACACCCTTAGGAAGAGAAGGGTTTGTACACTCATTGGCCATTCAGAGATATATAATCCCGTTGTGGAACGCGCTCTTGAGCTAATCCACAGGGGTGAAATCGGGCAACCTCACACTGTCATTCATGACAGAAGAGGTTATGTTCAACCTTCAAGAATAGCATCCCTTGGGGACGTTTTTGAGGACATCGGTGTGCACGATTTCGATATCATGTCAAGAATAAGCAAGGGTCCTGCAAAGCTCTATGCCCAGTGCAATACAAGAAGTGGAATATTGAACATGGGCACTGTCATGGTCAAATTTGAAAGTGGTACTGAACACTTCTTCCATCTCTCTCGCCAGTATGTCGGTAGAAAACGCAGTATGGACGTTTCGGGCTCAAAGGGTACTTTGTCTTTGGACCTCTTCGGGCAAATCATAAAGATTCAAGACCTTGATGAAGCCCCAGAAGCAGACGGTCGGACTTTGAGCTTGCCGGAACGTGGGGCAACAATAAAGGTCTACGGGGAGCCCGTTCAACAAGTCATTACTGATTTTCTGAATTGCATAGAAACGAGTCAACCACCGAAAGTGGGGCTTGATGATGGATTACTTGCCCTCGAAATCGTTGAGGCAGCCAGAAAGAGTGCCAAGGATGAGAAGCCAATAGATATCAACATTCAATCTAAGCATCTATGAGCTACTAAATGGGTCCTCTCAGCTGAGTCTATACAGACATCAAGTTCGGTTCCCAGCGGTATAGGATCTTCAAGAATAATGGACTTGTATGCGAAATTCCTGCAAACCACACCACCCTTTGGTCCTTTCTCAATAGCAATCGCATGGCCTTTCCAACCAGTCCAAGTGGCATTAGTTTCCTGTATCATCTTGGAAACCATTCGGGAGAGCTCTCTGCTTCTTGACTTCTTAAGCTTACTATCAATCTTCTCCGTTGATTTCGAAGCCTCTGTTCCCGGACGGTCCCCATATTTGGAAATATTCACAACATCTGGCTTGATTCTTCTCAGGAGTTCTTCAGTCATTCTAAAATCGAAGGCAGTTTCACCGGGAAAGCCAACGATTATATCTGTGGCAATGGTAGCGCGCGGAAAGATCGTTCTTGTTTTGTGGACTATCTCAGTCCACTGCTCTACGGTGTACTGCCGGCCCATCTTCTTCAGCAGCTCACTGCTGCCAGTTTGAAGAGGTATATGAAAGAACTTGAAGAAGTGGTCAGACTTCATTGCTGAAAGGAGATTTCCAATGCTATCAATGACAAGATTCGGATTGAACATGCCAAGACGAAACCGGTGTTTTCCTGGAATTCTTGATAGGGACTGCAATAGCTCGTGCAGATTCTCTCCCGTATCATGCCCAAAGACACCTGCATCTTGAGATGTCAGCCGAACCTCACGATAGCCGAGATGTGTGCATCTTTCGACAATCTCGTAGATTTCATCAATGGAATAGCTCCTGACAGCACCTCTTGCAAAACGAACAGCACAATAGGAACAATGACCAAGGCAGCCTTCACAAATTGGGATGGTACAAATCACGCTATTGGGTGGACCCTCGAAGAAGCGCAGCTTTGAAGCAGGATCGGAATCCAGATGCAGAATTCCCCGTTTCCCATCAAGTACCTGTTCTGCTATTTTTCCAAGCGAGTCTACAGACTGAGGTCCTAAAATGGCCGCATATGAGGGAATTGCCGATTCGATTCGCTGCAATGAGATGCATGGAAGACAACCTGCAATAATAACAGGAATATCGATTTCTGCCAGAGTCCTCAGTCGATGAATTATCCGGTCTTCGGTTGGTTCTTTGACTCCACAAGTGTTTACTAGGATCAGGCTTGCCTCATTAAGAGTTTCTGTGCGGTGTAAACCAATCGCATTCAGACGGCCAACCATGAGATCTGAATCAGCTTTGTTTAGTGAACAGCCATAGGTTTCCAAATAGAAATCCATCGACATGATGAGTAGCACCTAGCCGCCTTGAACATGAGGGAGAATGGTGACCTCATCATCATCTTTGATGGGTTCTCCAAGTCCACCCAGAGTATTCACATCTCTCTTATTCAACATCACAATAAGGTTTCCACTGATGCGTTCTTCCTCCATAATTAGCTGCTCCAGCTTTGGTCCTGCGATTTCGATAACCTTGGCTATTACGTCTTCAACAGTGGCTCCGCTTTGCATTTCGAGCTCCAAGATGCTGCTTTCCAAAATCCTTCGAAAAGGGCCAAATGACTTGAATTTCACCCGCACTTCAACGACCTTTTGGTTTGCTCTCTTCTATGCTATTCAGGCTTTTGATAGTGTGAAATCGCATCATTAGTGAGGGACTCAACCACCTTGATGATCTCGTCAATTTCCACCTTGGTCACGTTATCATAATGGATTCCAACCGTCACTACCACTGGGCGATTCAGAGCTTTGGTGAGTGTCACTGCTGTGGAGTTAGCTATGATATAGTCCTTATGTCCAGGAAGTGTTATACTGTTCAGACTCACAGTGGTGGCACTACGATAGTGGCTTGGAGTTGGATAAGATACCGCCACTCCTCCAATATGACATTCGTCGCCACCAGATACTGCAACAAGCAAGTCGTTGCCAATTTCCCTTACCTCGAAGAAGATCATGTGACGACCTGCCGCTTTTTTGAATATCATTTTCATTTGCACCTTTAGCAGTAAAGGCTGTTTCAGTATTGGTTTCTTCTTATACTCAAGCTCTACTGCATCTGTCTTTCATCTTCGCGTTTCTTGAACATTCGCCATGAAAGCGTAAGTGTCTTTGGATGTGCTGCGGTATACTCATCGAGTTTGCGAAGAGCAGTAGAGTGTGGTGCCTCCATCACAATAGAGGGCGACTCATAGGCTTCCTTTGAAATCTGTTCCATTGCAGCGATGAAGAGGTCGAGTTCCTCCTTTGACTCGGTTTCTGTTGGTTCTATCATCAATGCCTCCGGAACAATGAGGGGGAAATAGACTGTAGGTGAATGTATTCCAAAATCAAGTAGACGCTTTGCCACATGCATGGTAGACACTCCAGTTTCATCATGGAGCTGCTCTGCAGAAATAACGCATTCATGCATCCTTGGAGCATCTTGAGAGTAGGGCAAGGTAAATCCTTTGATTTTTCTCACATGGTATGCTACATAGTTTGCATTCAGGACGGCATTCTCTGCAACACTAGAGATTCCTTGTTTGCCAAGTGAGTAGATGTAGCTATATGCCTTTACGAGAACTCCGAAGTTCCCGTAGAACCCATGTATTTTTCCAATAGACCTTGGTCTATCATACATCCATTTGAAAGCGCCATCATCATCCTTGATAATTGTTGGTACTGGAAGGAACTTCTCCAAGTGCTTCTTGACACCTACCGCGCCTGCGCCGGGCCCGCCTCCACCGTGTGGTGTGGAAAACGACTTGTGAAGATTCATGTGTACAACATCAAAACCCATGTCACCAGGACGAGTGATTCCCATTATCGCATTTAGATTGGCACCATCGTAATAGAGAAGGCCTCCAGCATCATGCACAATCCCTGCGATCTGATCTATGTCTTTCTCAAAAACACCAATTGTGTTAGGGTTTGTTAGCATGAGCCCGGCAGTCTTCGGACCGGCTGAGGCTCTCAGTGCATCAAGATCAACAAGACCCTCATTACTTGAGGGAAGAACTACAACCTTATAGCCAGCCATGGCTGCAGAGGCGGGATTTGTTCCGTGGGCAGCGTCCGGAATAAGAATCTCATCGCGTTGTTCACACTCATGTGTTATGCATTTATGGTATTCGCGAATAATCGTGACTCCTGTATATTCGCCCTGCGCTCCTGCCGCAGGTTGAAGTGTGACTGCATCCATTCCAGTTATCTCTGCCAACCATCGCTGAAGTTCCCACATCAATTCCAATGCACCTTGACAGTTGGAAACGTCCTGCAATGGGTGCAGCCATGAGAAGCCAGGAAGAGCGGCTGCCCATTCGCTAATAATAGGATTATACTTCATAGTGCAGCTACCAAGAGGATATGTACCTGAAGTTACCGAGAAGTTCATCTGAGAGAGTCGTGTGAAGTGGCGAACTACCTGTAATTCTGATAGCTCGGGTAAGATAGGAGGAGTGGACCGTTGCATCTCTCTTGGAATAACTAGGTCAATGGAACCAATTTCCTTCCTAATACCATCTCGAATCTTTGGATACTTGTGACTTATTTTGCCCTCAACAGACTGCTCAAAGAGGAGGGGTTCCATCCACTTCGCCTGCCTAAACCGTGAATCGAGATCATCCATTCCCTTGGCCACTACGTAGCACCTCCCTCATGAACAATCTCTGCGACACAAGATGCCATCTCATCTATGACTTCTTTGGAGTGTTTTTCAGTTACACAGAACAGCATTGATTCCCCAAGTTCGGGAAACTCCTCTGTTAGTATCTTGCCACCATGCAAGTTTCTCTTTAGAAGCCCCTCATGAACGACTTGCGCACTCGTCCCATTTTCAAATCGAACTACAAACTCCTTCCAGAAGGCGTGACCGATAGCAGGAGCTTTGATGCCTTTGATTTCGTTTAGTTTCTTTGCTGCATAGTGAGACTTGTACGCTACTGCTTCGCCCAAATCCCGGAACGCACTTGGGCCCATAATCGCTGTGTAGACTGCTGCAGTAACTGCCATCAACGCCTGGTTAGAACAGATATTGCTGGTTGCCTTCTCCCTTCTGATGTGCTGTTCTCTCGGACTGAGTGTCAGCACATATCCACGTTCATATGGTTCTTCTTCGGTACGTGTCATTCCTACAAGTCGCCCAGGGAGCTGTCTTATGAGCTTCATATCATCCTTGCAGCCAAATACACCAAGAAATGGTCCCCCAAAGGAAACAGGAGAACCCAAGCCTTGTCCCTCGCCCACCACAATGTCAGCATCATAGTCACCGGGAGCTCTGAGAATACCCAGAGACATGATGTCCGCACCAACGACGAACAGAACATCTGCATCATGAACCAAATCCGCTATCCTATCAACTTGACTTTCTATTAACCCTAGATAGGACGGATTCTCGATGTATACTCCAGCAACACCATTATTGAGCTTTGATTCAAGATCATCTAAGGACATTAGTCCTGTCTGCGTATCAAAATCCACCTTCTGAAGTTCTATTTCAAGAGGGTCTGTATAGGTCTTGGATACTCGGTAGTGGGAAGGATTGATTGATGCCGGTAGGAGAAACTTGGTGCGTCCCTTCTTTACGCGAGCACACATCAGGATTGCTTCAGCAAGACCACTAGCCATGTCATACATGCTGCTATTGACTACATCTACACGCAGTAGCTCAGCCATCATGCTTTGATATTCGAAAAGCGTCTGAAGCATTCCCTGACTAGTCTCTGGTTGATAACTGGTATAGGATGTAACGAGCTCTGATCGACCTGCCAATGCAGGAACAGCAGCGGGGATGTAGTGCAGTGAGGCCCCAGCACCAAGGAAGACACGCCCATTGTCTGCAGACTTATTCCTAGATGCGAGTTCAGTGAGCCTCTGAACGACTTCCATCTCAGAATGAGAATCCGGCAATTCCAGTTCGTACTTAAGCCGGAATTCAGAGGGAATATTAGAAAAGAGGTCGCCAATCTCTTTCTTTCCCATGGATTGAAGCATCTCAGCTCGAATCTCTTCTGTCATTGGAATCCAAGGATGTTTCTCCATGCTATCATCAGCCTCATTTTGGCATTGCGCTTGTCCTGAACTTCCCCCAAAATAGGCTTTCGTTTCGAGCTCTTTTTGGGAAAGTAGAGAAACCTCGAATAGTTTTTAACAATATGAAAGTAACTCGCGACCCGAGCAAGTGGAGGTATCAGTGGTGAAACCGTGGCTCATGGATCTGCTCATCTGCCCTGCAAAAGAATGTGGAGGGAATCTCTCAATCGAGATTTTCGAAAAGCATCAAGAGAAGATTGGAGAAGAGAGCTTTGAGGAGATTGATGAAGCCCTCATCATCTGCCAAAAATGTGGACGCTGGTATCCTGTCATTGATACAATACCCTGTATGCTTCCGGATGATTTGAGGATGGAGGGAAAGCAGAGAATTGAAGAAACCAGATTTCTAGAGAGATGGAAAAGTAGAATTCCGCCTGGAATCATTGAAGAGGGCATTCCCTTCGGTCTATTGTCAGAGTAGAGGCGTTTTCGTCCCGAGTAATCGCGAAGGATAGACAAGCTAAGGGATGCTTAGAATACTTTTTAATGTGAAAAAGAAGCCTGTCATTAGATTTCATGGCACTAGCCCCGTGGTGTAGCGGTCCAGCATAATGGGTTTTGGCCTCATTGACGGAGGTTCAAATCCTCCCGGGGCTACCACTTCTCTAATATTTGAACTTGTAATTGCCCACTTGTACCGTTGAAAAATTCTTCTCTCCTGTCCAAGGTCTACGTATCTCAACAAGGTTTAGAACATTGTATCCTCGCTTCTTTAGAAACAGAATGATTCCATCATTATTCGGGTGTATCCAATTATAGACCGTTTCAGAGCCTAGCTTCTCAACAAGTTGTTCAGCCTTGGCATACAAAGCTGACCCAATACCCCTTCTTCGTTCTGATTCCTTTACAAACAAGGACTCTGCCCATACGATATCTTGGTCAATTCGACAAACTAAGTAACCAAGTATATTCCTATAATCATCTGCGACATAGATGCAGTACTTGGAAGACATGTATTCTCCTAGTTCAATACTTGCCAATTCGAAATCAGGATTCTTTGTGACCGACTTAAGACTCGAAAGGAATACTCGATATTCTGCAATGAGCGGGACAATCTGGTTATTGTCTTCGGGCCGATATCTTCTGATTTCCATGAGCGAAGCCTAGACTTTCTTAATAAGTGCCTTTGGTTTCGATGGAGAGTGGTCTATTCCTTTTCTCTCACAATTGGCTGGGCATCTTCAGTCATATGAACCCTGAAAAGCCTCTTGACCTGAGATAGAACAAGGCGATTACCATTGACTAGTACATCTATCTCTACATGGTCACTAAGACCAGAAGTGGACAGTTTCTTCTCAAGCACAGCCTGTACCTGAAAGACACCAGCAGGATTGTCCATGCCAACGGTGAATCGAAGTGGCTTGTTACCTCTGTCAAGGTCAAGGTTTCGAATCGCCATAGCACTAACAGAGTGGATGTCAACCTTTCCCTTATGATAGGGGATGATTGTTCTACCCTTGGTAAGATCGCACCCGTCTCCTATCTTTGTAAGTCCAGCTTCAAGCGTTAGGCACTGCGTGTCATCATCATGTGCATATATTCCATGGAGAATGAAGCTCATGATATCCGTGGCTACTGCCGGGTCAGAATAGATTTCCTTGAGCTTCTCTTCGAGAATGGGAGCAGCCAGAAGAATTGCAGCTTGAGGATGTTCGTTCCTATGAACAACCATTCCGATATCATGGAGGTAGGTTGAAGCTAACACAACCAGACGGGCATCGTCAGTATCACCTATTCCTTCAGCCACGACATTTGGCTGAAAGGTTTCGTCAAGAATATCAAATGCTTTCAGAGCATACCATGTGGCAACCTCGGCATGCACAGGACCGTGGTCTGTATAGCCCAGGCGGGATACCGCCATTCGATTTGCAGTCTTGAGATAAGACTGTACTTTGGGGGAGCCTGATAGATACTGATACATCTCTAATGCCTTGGTATCGCTCTCTAGCAGTTCACGGACTCTTATCTCATCGCGATTCAAGGATTCTCTCATATCTATGCCCCTTTTGGGGAAGTGCGGTTCTTTCTTTGCTTGATAAGATTTACTAAATAGGACACCAAGGGACTAGATGTCCCCTGCTTCTTCCTGAATAGAAAGAAGTGTCCTATCTATTGCAGTCGTGGCCTTCTGAATGGTCTTGAGATAATCTTGGCGAGATTTTTCGAACGCTGTTGTACTAATTCGTTGCTTCTTCTTGCGAAGCAGAAGCTGCCTCAGCCCAGCTTTCGCACCCTCGATCTTCTCGTTTTGAAGCTCAAGCTGGCCCACCATGTCGCGGTATTTTGCGCCATATTTTGAAAGCTCATCCTTGACCTCTGGCAGCCTTGAATCAATCTCCTCAAGCTGTGCCTTCAGATCTCGTTCTCGAATCATGAACTCGCGCTTCTTGACCTTCCCTCTTCGTCTTGCAGCCTCAAGTTTGTCTAAGTCCAAGTTTAGCGCAGTCTTCTTTGAATACAGAGTGGCAAACTCGCTCAATACTTCCAGTGGAGCACCCACTTGACGCTTCTCTGATGCAGTCTGCAAGTCATCCTCTTCGGACATAACTAATTCGGGTAGTTCTGTCATCCTATAGGCAATGTATGCTAATGCTACGAGGCAAATAATCATAGAAATCGCAAAAGGCCTTGCGCCAATATTGAGAGTTACTTGATAAAGCATTGTAATGCTGAGGGGGTTGTACTCACTGACATTATATGTTTCATACCTGAAAATTACATCGAATACGTCATAGAGCAGTCGATAACCTGGAGCTGCCTCAAGTGTGACGAAAGAGAAGGGTACAACCACATCAAGAACATGATGCTTCACAAGCATCTCATCAATAGTACCTATCGGAATGGCAAGTAAGTTTGCTCCATCGGCTAGTTCTTCATGGGCCGATAGCTCGACTACATATTCGATATTGAAGGTGTACTTGAAGCCCGACGATAGACCTTCTTCACCAAAGCGGTCGCTAAGTAGCTCGATAGTGACATATTGAGAAGAGTTGAAGTCACCCTTGATGTTAGTCATAGATTCCGCAAGAAGTCCAACTCCATCGTATATCCGAATCTCTGTTGCATAAGTTGGAAATTGGAAAATCACAGATTCTTCAGGGCTGGGGCCCACGTTATGAAGTGTAATGGTTTCCTTGTAGGCAAGCCAACCCCATGGATCAACACGTACAACAGTGTTCTGTTCAGCAAAAAGCTCCGGATCATAAGACGTGAATTGTGCAGTAAACTCCTCTACAGTCATTGGTGAGAGGTTAGTGGTAGTAGTATCGGGAGCCTCGGTGCCAGATGCTTGCTGGTCACCAGTTTTGTACGTCAATACAAGACTTGCCTTGGTAAGGACATAAGGCACAACTGGATACTTTAGATAGGTTATGCTGTATTTCTTATTCACCGAACTCAAGAGCGTATCAAGAGAGTGCAGTTGTGTAACGGTGGAAAACACAAAGCTCTCATCATAATCTACCTGCTGGCTGAAGTGTATCTTCCAGTGAAGCATTCCATTGGGGCTGGGAATATTGGTCATCTTTAGGATAGTTCCTGATGCATCACGTGCTTCAATACTAAGGAAGTAGGAAGTCCACTTTGCAGGAAGATACAACTCGAGGGCTGAGAAGGGGGTTGAACCGTTATTATGTACAGTAAAGATGTCGCTTACATACGTTCGGTGGTAGATCTCGGTGATTACCTCACGGCTGACACTTATTTTGGCACCAAGAACAGGAATGTAAGGACGATCTATTGTCACATCGATTTGCACAACACTGCTCATATTTGAGGGATCAGTAGCATTGAATGATATCGTGTGGGGACCGTTTTCATACTCTGTCGACTCTAACACTTCCTCCCAAAACCCGGAAAGGAAGTTGTAGGACATGTCATTCCAGTTAGAATCATCTATCTTGTACTTTACACTTCGCACATAGGTGTCCGCTGCATCAACCTGGAATGTTTCAAGCAGCCCAAGAACGGCACCTTGTGTTGGATGCAGGAGATTGATTTGAGGAGGTACATTTGGTAAGAAGCTCATCAAAGCAGGATATGCCCAGTGTGTGCGCTCCAAAGGTATCTCATTGAAGTCTTCAGTAGAGCCATACATGAAAATGAAAGGATATACCAAGTCGGGATCTGCAATCAAAGAGATGTCATTTGTATCTGTGCTGTTCATAACGATGACATACTCGATTATTGTAGTCGATCCCGTGTCAGATGCATTCACGGCCACAATCCGACTCTGATTCTCATCTTCGAGGTGCTGGAGAGTACTTACCCCATGCTGGTCATTATAGACAACTTGGCTGCTGAGAGCGGGATCTTCTGTATGAGTCAGGTCATTTCTAGTAATTCGAGTGAGTGTAATCACATATTCGAGGTCTTGACCGTATAGCTCGTGGCTGGGAGAAGTATAGGCCTGATCTGCTGGGATAATGAAATGGCGCACCTCTCCAATTCTCATGCCATAAATCATGTCTTTGTACATCTGAAGACAAGACAGCTTCTCCAATTGCTCAGTAGACTCGATTGAGGGGTAGTCATTTTCTTGATATACTGTTCCATTGCGTAACGATAGAACATAATGCACGGTTACAATGTCGGTACCAATTACCCTCCAGTAGTCCTCAGAAGGAGTACCTGGAGCATATCCGTAGACCAAGTCGCTATTGTTCAGACCGGCAACAGAGAATGAATCGGTATAGTTCTGCCAACCAAAGCCAATCCAGCCGGATGTATTTGCCAAAAGGCCAATGTAGAGCGTAGTTCCATTGTGTTCGATATAGGCAGTGATTCCAGTACTCGGATCTGTATAGTCGCTTGCGTATTCGTAGGGGTCAATGATACCATCAGCTGAACCATAGTGCTTGTCCACGTAGGGAATCGTGAGATTGTTTGCTGATTCTGCAATGGACTGCTGCACAGAGTTCACGACGAAGGTATCTTCAACCGTTAGATTATCAGGAGCAGATACTAATGTCATTGTACTGGTAGTCACAAACAAAGCCAGTAGCACAATTGTTGCAATTCTTCTATACAGCAAGCTCAATCCGAATCACCATGTTGTTATGGGGTCGAAGCAGACTATAGTCTTGTCTAGCCACAAACGAATCGCTCGAATTTCGAGAGTCGTTAAATAGATTTCGTACCATCAAGCAATGCACTATTACCAATCCACAAATCTCAAGAGCCAACCTGATTCCGGAAATATGAAATGAAATCAGATTTCGCCCTGAGACAGGAGACGAAGATATGCTACAAATCATTCTCGCCATAGTAATTGCTTTTCTCGTGGTGTTTCTCTCGATACCAAGGACTATTGAAATCCTGAAAGAGAAAGGGATCATCGGCGTAGATGTCCATAAACCAAATCAGCCTGAGGTGGCAAAGGGTGGTGGTTTCATCGTTCTCTTCGCCATTGTAGCTGCCCTCTTGGTTGTGATAGGCTTCATCCGATTTCAAGCTCAAGAGGTGAACTCTGGATTACTTGCTGCTCTTGTATCCATTCTTATGGCTGGGATGATAGGTCTCCTAGATGATATCTTGGATTTCAATACTCGAACAAAAATTGTTCTCCCGCTTATAGCATCAATTCCAATGCTAGTGATGCAAGTGGGAACTACGACAATGTCCATTCCAATTATCGGAACCGTTGACTTAGGAGTGATCTACCCACTCGTGATTGTTCCCTTAATGATGACATTCATAATTGACTCAACAAATATGTATGGCGGCATGAATGGGCTTGAAACTGGATTAGCAACCATTAATGCATCATCCCTATTGCTCTACATTCTCTTCGCTCCTCTTTTCACAAATGTTGAGAACACATCTCAATTGATGGATGCTGGAATTGTATCGGGAGCATTACTTGGTGCCGCACTTGCCTTCATGTTCTTCAACAAATGCCCAGCAAGAATTCTGCCTGGTGATGTTGGTAGACTTCCACTTGGGGCGACAATGGCAGCTGCATTGATTCTGGGAAATATGGATCGACTCGCTGTGATTCTATACATACCCTTTTTGATTAACTTCATGTTGTACTTGCTTTATCGAATTCATGTGAAGCGCACCAGAATGGAATATATCAAGTTCGCAACTCCTCGTAATGATGGAACACTAGAAGTCCCAGGTCCGTTCACTATGTACTGGTTATTGCCGTATCTATCAAATGGAATTACTGAAAAGAGGAATGTGATCTTGCTTCTTCTATTGCAGGCCATTCTAGCATATGGCGGTGTCGTAATTCTTCTCTTTGGAATTCCATTCTAAGTGGATTGCTTAGGGAAGTTTCTCTTTAAGATAGGTATCGACAACATAATCCATTCCATGTCTGCTGAAAGCCTGTTGCTCTGCCTTAGAACGAAGTTCTCGGAAGGCCTTGATATAATCCTGCCAGACAGGTCCCGCATATCGAACGTCATGAAGAAGCTCATCGAGACGTTTTAGGTCTGCATTGTTCATCGGTTCTGTGGGAAGGCTGTGATTCACTATGTCGCTAGGCGTGACACCAATCCACTCAGCATCAGGTACGGCTAATCCTCTTAGATGCGCAGAATTCGCACTGCCACCGATTATGACACGAGCTATATGCATTCCCCATGGGTCACCGTCTGTGAATATGAAGATGGGCAGTTCCAGCTCCTCACGAAGTCTCCTCATTAGACTACGTGTAGCTCTTGGCGGCTGTCCTCCAAGATGAATAAGGACCGCCTGATATCGCTTCCAAGCTCCTGTTTCTATTAGCCTGGAAAACATCCCACCTGACTCAATAGCAAGAATGATCTCTGCTGAGGCATCCACAGGCTTAGCAGTCATCAAGGCACGACCTATGGGAAATCCATCAGGACTTGCAGTGAGGCAGACCTCCTGATTCTCGTATCCTGATACTGTGTAACGCATTCTTACATCGCCAAATATGGAGGAACGCTCTTCAGGAAATATCCCAAAGTTCTCCCTTGCGAGTCCAGTGAGTGTTTCTAGATCAGTAACAATTCTGTCAGATTCGGCTTGGTTCGAGAATTTTACTCCATAGGCCTCGCTGGAATAATAGAGATCTCGAAGCGAACTTGTCCGTTGAGCACTTGTCAACTTTTTTGCAAAATAGGCAACCCATATCAATTGTGCAAAGCTTCTTACATGCCTGAGATTGCTTGAGTCGCGAGTGGTACTGGAATCACCAAGAACGAATTGATTGGTTACGCCATCATAGACAATGTTATCTGTGCTGCGATCAGGGAAATGGAGAGATGGAAATTCGCCTTCAAGAATTGCATCCATAACATCTCGCCCTATTGATGTGAGCGTCTTCACTGTACTTTCTTTACTCATCTTCACTCACCTCGAACAGCCTTTGAACTATGTGTTCTGTAGGCGGCGGAGAATCAAAATCAGCCAATTCGGATCCGTATTTTGCAACAATTCCTATAAGCTCGGAGTATTCACGGCGTTTCTTAACGTTTCTAGCTGCTGCTCCGCCTGAGGATACCTTCTTACTAAGAAATCGTCCGAGGACCTTCAGAAGCAATGATGTCTCTCTTTCAATTTCCATAATATGAGCCAATGATTGCTTGCCAGTTGCTCGATAGGGTATCCTAGTTGATGACACATTCAAGAATAGCGCAGCCGGTTGAGGCTTTGAGAAACCATACCTGCGCCAGCTAGTCTGTCTAACCACCTTCGTAAAAATATCCTCACTTGCATCGTATAGTAAGGGAACACGGTTCGCCATTCTATATAGAGTAGGTGTATCAGACACAGAAAATGAATCCCCTACTGCCAATACGCCTTCAAGTATGACAGGGTTCCCTTGCCACTCAAACACACCCTGACGTCCATAGGATAAGAAGCTCGTATTGAATGTGGAACGTACTCCTGCAGTAAATGATGCTTCGCCAATTGGACTTAGACATTTGCTATCCGGACTACAGAACCCATCATAGTGACGCATGCCTTGACATAATCGAGAGATATCTTGACGCGTTAGTACATCAAGTGGAGTTTTCGGATCAATGTTCATGAACGCAAGAAGTTTTGACGCAGTTCTTGTTCCCAATTGTTGAAAGGATGTGACCAAGAAATCGCGAATTGTAGTACTCTCACACTCATTCAGGAGTCTTTGTATGAGTTCAACATCGACAGCCCTTGGATGAGGTTTCACAGGAATAGATGTCTTTGGTGCCTCACTTGTCCAAGGCCCTATACAACCCTGGATTTCATCGTCTATGTTGAATATAATACGTGCATTTGGCGTGCCAACTGTGGTTAGGCGAAGGTATTCCAGAACTCGTTCTTGTGCACGTTTGAGATCGCCTTTGAAGCATATACTCACGGAAGTTCCCAAGGAATGTTGTCTCTTCGTGGTTTCGCTCAGCAGGATGGGAGCATTCTTTTCAATATCAATGAGGAGTCGGTAAGCCCTTCCTAGCCCTTCACCGAATCGAGTACAAATCAGAACTGGAGAGTCGGTTGTGATTTGACCATAAAGGATAGCCATTGTCACTCCGAGACCAAATGTACCCCGCTTTTGCCTTCGTTCGTATTTGCTACCATAGAGTATCCTTCCAAAGGCTTGAGCAACCTCATCGTAGGGCAAACCAGTTCCATTGTCCTTAACAGTGACGGTGACATTATCCGAGTCCTCATCGACTATCTTGATACGTATCTCTGGCGCTTTGCCAGCATCTTCGCATGCATCAAGGCCGTTTTCAATTAGTTCTCTTACTGTTGAGTATACGGCTTGTGTAGGATTACCAAAGCCGGCCATCTGACGATTTCGATAGAAGAATTCAGCAGGAGATATGCCTGAGAACTTTTGGACCGATCGCTCTTGGGAACTCATCGTATTCAGAAACTGAGATGTGGTCTATTGATATTAGAGCAGGTATTACACGGCGCGATTCAAAGGTCTGTATTCTCCCATAACTCGGTCTGGGCACGTTTCATGTGACGTCTCATACGTTCAAGCTGGGAGTACACAGCACTGTGTGGAGCCCCGCCAATGAGCATATTTACAGCTCTCTGAGCATAGTCGATGCCGGGGTCAAAGCCTATAATTGAAACTGTCCTTCCATACACTGCAATCTTTGTTTCTGTGATTTCCTCAATAACACGACGAGTACGACCACTTTCACCAATGATCCGTCCAGCGACTCGCTTGAGTTGATTTGCAGACGTTCCAACGGATTCCCGTAGTGAGATAACTATTAATCTTGCATCTTCATCTATAAGCCCGAGAGCGTTCTTTGGACTGAACCCACGAGCCATTGCGCGTACTATGTCCTTGGCCTTCCAAGCAAGAACTGGGTCGTCGGTACTATCTGAGCCAGTGATTGTTACAAGACCCTCGGAGCCAACCTCAATTATAGTATTTGTAAGCTGTTCCACTCTTCGCTTTACTTTGCCATTACGACCGACGATTACTCCCACTCTATCAACAGGAACCCTGAGAGTTTCGTGATATATCATTTGTTTTCACCAGAGGCTAGAATATGGTTTGTAATTATTTTCGGCTCTTCAGTGTCTACGCCCAGTTTTTTGAAGAAATTGCAGAGGTTTTGAATATCACGGTATAGATATTTGCTCGCATTATCATGACTCGTGAGAACAGATTGTGAAACGTCAATGATTATTGGTTGATTGAGCCATAGTATATTGTATTCACTAAGGTCTGCATGAACAAGATTCGCGGACTTATATGCCAATTCTACGAAACCAATAATCTCGTTAAATGTTTTGACAGGAGAGGGAATCGTGACATTTTTGAGTAGGGGAGCAGGTGTGACAGTCTTCTTGTCACCAATGAATTCCATTACGACTACATTTCGCTCAATATCAATTGGATGTGGTACAGGTACTCCTGCTTCGTAGAATCTCTGGAGGTTCTTGTACTCTTTCATAGCCCATTGAGGAATTAGTACTCTACTACGTCGCCGAACACGTCTGAACCTGGGGTCTCCGACGATATACTCAAGCATGAAATCAGTCTCTGCTGTACTCATTCGATAAATCTTGACTGCAACAGGTGTCCCATCACCTGCCTCGCCTCTGTACACATTGGCTTCCTTTCCGGCACTTATTACCCCATGGACCGCTTGTAGTACTCCGCGATTAAGAAGCTTGTAGAGAATTTTGAGTGTCGGAGGATCAATGACACCCTCAACGACCTTGAACTCATCAGAATCCATGCGTCGTTTCATCTTTCGGCGGTCAAGCTCTGATAGAATTCGCTCATGTTCTTTTTCACCTCTATCCATCCAGAGCACCTTATTTCCAGTAGAAGATGAAGACTTTTTTCCGAACGGAGATACAATCGTACGAAGAAAAACATTGACTCCTAGAACATCTTGAGGAGACCTCGTTTATCCAGCCAATCCAGTTCATTGCCTCTGTATCTATATACAACGTCACATTTCTCGTCGGTTTGAAAGTCCCAAGGAATGATAACGACGGTGTCACCCACACGCATCCATACTCGTTTCTTCATGCGACCAGGAATTCGACCTATTCGTATCTCTCCGTCTTCACATCTTACTCTAACTCTATCAAATCCAAGCATCTGAATGATGATGCCGAACATCTCACCATCACCTCGATTGGGAGTACGTATTCTAACTAGCTCCTCGGGGGGAGAATCAGACCTATGACGTTTATCTTTACGAGACACAATAAGCCTCCATTGACTGGTCGAATCACAAAGATGATCGATCTGAAATGAGAATCCTGTGGGCACCATTTAAGCGTACCGAATAGCTCAGAAAACGCGAGACCATCAGCTCGGTAGGGGAAGAATTCTTCCGCTGTAAGATAGAGCATAGATTGTATCCCCGGCAGCCACATTAGAAAGGAACACCGAGGAGTCGATTTCATGCATTTCAAAGGTCACAGAATCCATAAGTTGTATTGGTTGATTTTGCACCTTTGATACAATCATATACTGCCGCCTCTCGGAAGCCTCGGCTAGGAACTCGAGAGATCTCCATTTTGAGCTCTTTTGATTAATTGTAAAGGAACAGCCATCAAGCAAATTGTAGCAGCCCAGTCCTCCCTTTCCCATGCTTACAACTTGGCATGGTGTACCTTCCACAAGCACAAAGTCGTTCTGAGAGAATCGCTGCAGCCTGATAAGAATTGTAATTCTGTATTTCTTCTTTCCACCTCGATCCTGCCCAATGAGTTTGTAATTCTCTTTTCGTTGAGCCAGAAAACCAGACTCCAACTGGTCTGCTATTCGTCTGCATAGATGTTCGGAGCCCACTTTGAAGTCAAGACCATACTTGTCTCTACTTGTCTCTATAACGAAAGCCCTTGCGTCATTCCCATATTCTGCAATTGTAAGGTCGGTTACGAGACCATGGATGACATCTTCTTCAGTTTCTGTCAAGATCCGATCATCTGCTCGAACTTGAAGAATGGCCTCGTGATATCCACCACTCATCATGGTACATGAGGCACAGGTACTAAACTCAAATCGTATCTCAAGTGGGTAAGATTCGTCATGGGTAGGTAGACTCGAATGTGATTTTCCTGACACGTTAAGACGAATGTGGGTAACTCGGTCCAGTTTTTTCTCCTCCACATAGGAGGTTTCCACCTCTAACCCTAGGATATTTGTTTCCTGTTCCAAGAGAATCTCAATCTGTCTATCAGTAATCTTATCTGGGTCAGATGAGAACGTTTGGAGTTTTATCCAGCCATCGGAAGTTCTTACTGCGCCGCACCGTCGGCAAGCTATGAGGGAGAGAGGAGACCTTACTTGAACTAAGGGATGCTTGTTTTGATAGCATCTGCTGCATAGTCCTTCTAGGACTGCCTCAGCTCCACATTCATAGCAGGGTGCAGTCAATATTTGCAACCATCATATTTTCATCCGCTTCACCTTAAAATGTGGTGGATATAGCGAAGACACAATAAGGCAGATGAAATGCGATTAACAGAAGCTTTTTGTAACGCTCAGGTTTGTTCCTCATAGGCTTTCGGAACATAGTCAATTGCTGGCTTTTGACTGTTTCCAAGTCAATCATTCTGTTCTCAGGAGATTATCCAAATGGCGATTGAAAAGGTGGCAATACCTGCAGAAAGCGAAGATGGGCTTAATAGCCTAGTAAGCGGCCACTTCGGCCAGGCGCCGGTCTTTGTCCTATCCACCATCAAAGATGGCGAAATATCTGAAATTGAGCTGTTCAGCAATTCGATTCATAACGGCTGTGCAGGATTGATCCAAAATCTGGTCGATAGAGGCGTTCAAATACTGATAACTCAGGGTATGGGAAGGCGTCCATATATCATGGCTAAGGAGGCAGGAATTCCCATCATTCGTGCAGTAGGATCCACAGTGAATGAAGCAATTGAGAATTACATGAGAGGTACGACGACGCAAGTGGACGATAATGACCTCTGCAGTCGTGGAAAAGCGCCCTGAGAAAGTCACAGCTTGACCCATTGAGCGTGCGGATGACCTGCAATGTAACCAACAGCCTGTTCATGAACAAACCCTGCGTTTATGGCAGCGTTAACACTGATCGGGCCCACCATATTTGCTATTGTTGCACGATTGAGATGACTAATGCATGACTTAACGTCAACGAGGTCTTCCCCATAGAACTCCTTGGAAACCGTGAATTCCACCTTGCCCTCTACGAAAGTCTTGCCTAGTAAATCCTCATCACATATTGCCACAATGTAGTGACCATCGTGTGTTTCCCGTACACGCATATACACCAAATTCATGGCCAGTTCACCACTAGACCGGTCTAATAGATGTTCGGGCACCGCAGGCGCTGCATAGAAGGTAGTACGCGCCGCTTTCCTTTGAGGTATCGGTATCTGGACGACCGCAGACAGGGCAGATAACGTAGGAATCAATGTAACGCTCTAGAACATCCTCAATCTGGTTTGATGTGAACTTACCGTTGAAAATGGCATTGCTGCCCTCGATAGTTCCAGCTGTTGCCAATTGGCCTGATACGTATTTGAGGACTTCTTTTCCAGATCGATTTAGAATCATGATGATTTCCTGAAAGTTCTGCCACATGCTCCTGTTTCCTTGTACCATTAGCTGGATTTTCGGGACTTGAAACCTCTCGCCTGATCTCTTGAATGCGTCCTCAGGTACTTGTGAACGTGCTCTATCAAGTATTTTCTCGTAATCGTCCATGGTTCAATTCTCTCCGGCTGTTGCTATTAAGATGTCGTTCTCTGCGAAACAACTGGTGCATTAACCATTCATCAGAAGATATCTGCCGGTTTCCACCTCTCTTAGCAGATCTCGGTCACAAAGCGCGATTACTCGTAGATTGATTTCTACTTTGTCATAATCTCGTTCAGCGAAGAATTCTGCGATATCATTTATCGAGACTCCTTGTGGAGTAGTATGTAGCTCAACATATTGTAGTATTTGCTTGTCGATTTTCCTCAAACCAGAGCCACTTGTAACTCTGGTAGTCTGGGCCATATCCGTTGGAGATGATGTTGCATCTAAGAGCGTCTCCTCCAAATCGGATGTGATTGGAGATGTAATTCCGCTTCGAGTAAGCAGAGCATGATATCGTTCCATAAGATGGAGCGACATATAGTTGGGATCATCCAGTTCTCGAATAATTTCGGGAACAAGATAGATTTCGCTCTCATATTCTCGGATTTTTCCAACGAACAATGCCAGTTTGTTTGCTTCGATCTTTTCGAGGGCGCTGGCTTCCGTACCCCAAGCCTTTGCCTTAATTGTTTCAGTTCCATCATCGATTGTGATGCTGGCGAAATTTCCCTGTCCGACATATCGATCAATTATGAAACCAACAAGTGCAACACGTCTCAATTCGACACCATAGGGCGAAATCACATGTGGTCCATTCTCGCTTCCAAACGTGCCGTTTACAATATCAGCTACATTGGATCGTACAGCTGTCATTCTCTCTCTCATTGACCAAGGTCACCTATCTGCAACAATTCTCTTACATTTTGCTATTTATCGTTCACGGACAAGCTAGAAAAAGTCCGTCAGGGAACTCTGCTCTGTGGAATCACGCAGCTCCTCAAGAGCTTTTTGAAGACGCTGGAGAGAGGACTCCACCCTGCTCAGACTGAAGTCATGTTCGTTGCACAGGATTCGCATCAAGTTGTCCTTGTCAAAATCATGCCATTTTGGTTTTGATATATCCGCCTTTGGGGGATTCAAGAAGATATTACGAATCTCATCATAGGGAAAATTGTATTGAATATCTTCTGCCGCTTCAATCCCTTCAATATCCAAATGTTTCTTGATAAGCTTCAAAGCAGTCTTAGGTCCTATTCCTTTGACTCCGTCGTTGTAGTCTGTTCCCACCAGAATAGCGATGTCAATGAGTTGCTCCCTTGTAATTCCTAACAGCCTGAGATTCATATCCAAATCAACAAGTTCAGGATGAACTGCCTTATAGGATCCAGACCTAGATGCACGTCTCCTGCCAGATATTGTGAGATTTCGTACCAACCGAGGGCAATTGTAAAGAAAAGAGTCGTTGTCCTGACTCGCTGACGCCCATGCTATATTGGCGCGTGTCATTTGGGCAGCTAGAGCCTCCCCTTCGGAGGGCGCCTGAATAACCGGGATGCCAAGGGCTGCCAAGAGATTCTTGCTCTCTTCGATCATGGATGTGGTAAGACGCGAACTGGCTTGGGCAGCCTTTCGAGCATCCTCTATCCGTCCCTCTTCTTTTGCGACCAGCCATTCTTCATAGGCTGCGTCTCTGATTTCCTTTCTCCTGTCCACCTCTGCAGCTTTCAGTTCAGGAGGTTTTCCATCGAATACATAGACAGGACGAACACCAGCCTCGAGCAAGTTGAGGTTTCTATAGAAGAGACCTGATAGATGGCTAGTGACACGGCCTTTGCGGTCCATAAGGGGGGTTCCATCCGGCTGCCGAATGCTAGAAAGAAAGGCGTAGACTGTGTTAAAGGCATCAAATGCAATCACTCGGTCTTTCAGGTCATTCAGCGAGATGATTTCTGCCTTCATTATGTCGGCTAGCTTAGTGCCCATTTTTGCTCGCCACCATCTGACGGAAGTAGATTATTAGAACAGAGCATATATGGATTGGCAAGAGGCTTCATCATATTTCGACACTTCGGCAAGTTTATAAAAACCTCAAAGATGGCGACATGAGACCCATAGGGGATAACTCACTCTGGTGATAATTTGTCTAGCATGAGAGCTATACGATGTACTTCGTGCCACCGGTCGATTTCTCCGCAGGAGAATAGTGTGAAATTTCAGTGCCCTTCTTGCGGCGAATTTGTCATTTGGCGTTGTGAAGTATGCAGACGTTTCTCGGTCAAGTATACCTGCCCCAATTGTGCTTTTGAGGGACCATAAATCAAACAAGGAGTACACTGCTAATGGCAAGAGTAGTAATCACATTGAAAATCATGCCCGAGGATGTTGATGTTGACCTAAATGGCCTTCTCGAGAAAATCAAAGCGGTTGTGCCAAAAGGAACTGATGTTGGCGCGACTGAGATCACCCCGGTGGCCTTTGGCTTAAACGCTCTTAGAATGAACGTGTCCAGAGAAGAGTCAATGGGTGGAACAGATGATATTGAAGCAGCAATCAGCGAACTTGATGGTGTATCGCAAGTGGAAGTTGAACGTGTTTCCAGAATGTGAGTTTCGCGCCACATGCTTCACTGTGATCATTCCTGCTTTGGTTGCTTGCTCAGGTTTATATCATTTCCAGAGTGATATTCATCAGTAACTTGGGAATTGGGTCCGTACCAGATGATATTCCCAGAGAAACACTAATCAACGGATATTTGATTGAGGGAAGTGAAACGGAGCTACAGATGCCAAGAAACCCGTCCTGTTTCTGGATTATCAGGCATATAATCTGGAGGTTGTATTTAGACATTGGTCGAAATCGTACTCAAAGTAACGGAAGCGGAACATCGAGACATTGGTAGGTTCATTGTACGTATAGATGCTATGTCCATGGAAAAACTAGGAGTCAGGACAGGTGATATAATCCAGATCAAGGGAAAGAAGATCACGGCAGCTATTGCTTGGCCTGCCTATCAGGGTGACAAGGGAAGAGAGATAATCCGAATGGACGGCCGTATTCGAAGAAATGCGGGAGTTTCTCTTAGCGAAAAAGTCGCTGTTGCACGTGCAAATGAAGAACCAGCACGTAATGTGACCTTAGCGCCCACGTCAGTACCAATTCGTCCGGAGCCCAGATTTGAGGAGTTTGTTAAGCGAAAGCTGTTAAACTGCCCTGTTACTCTGAATGATACAGTATTCATTCCGATTCTTGGTAGAGCGATACCATTCAAAGTCACTTCAATAAAGCCAGCTGGAACTGTCGTTGTACAGCATTCTACAATGCTAACGATTGCTGAGAAGCCAACCGGAGATATAATCAGTACTTCACAAGTGACATACGAAGAAATTGGAGGGCTCTCTGATGCAATTCAACGCATTAGAGAGATGGTAGAGCTTCCGATGAAACATCCAGAGATCTTCAAGAGATTAGGAATTGACCCGCCCCGAGGCCTCATCTTGCATGGGCCTCCTGGGACTGGCAAGACATTACTGGCAAAAGCCGTGGCGACGGAATCAGAGGCGAATTTTGTCCATATTAACGGGCCAGAGATTATGTCCAAGTTCTACGGTGAATCAGAACAGAAACTCAGGAAGATATTCGAAGAGGCAGAAGAAAACGCTCCCAGTATTATTTTCATTGACGAGTTGGACGCCATTGCACCAAAGCGTGAAGACGTTCAAGGAGAAGTCGAACGAAGGGTTGTTGCACAGCTTTTGGCCACCATGGATGGGCTGAAGACTCGTGGTCAGGTCATTGTAATCGGTGCGACGAATCGTGTAAATGCTCTCGACCCAGCCCTTAGACGTCCTGGAAGATTCGATAGAGAAATCGAGATTGGTGTTCCTGATGAGATTGGTCGCCTTCAGATACTACAAATTCATTCAAGAGGAATGCCACTCACATCCGAGGGGGACAAGGCGGTAAACCTCCAGAACCTCGCGAACACAACTCATGGTTTTGTAGGGGCGGATCTTCATGCCCTCTGCAGAGAAGCGGCTATGAAAGCCCTGAGAAGATATCTTCCCCAAATCAACCTAGAAGAGGAAGAGATTCCTGAAGAAGTGCTGGAGGAACTTGAGGTAAACAACGATGATTTCGTTGGAGCCCTGCGGGAAATCCAACCATCCGCGGTTAGGGAAGTATTCATCGAGATTCCTAATGTGAAGTGGGAAGATATTGGTGGACTAGAGGACATCAAACAGAAGTTGATTGAAGTTGTTGAATGGCCCCTAAAGAAACCAGAATCATTCAGACGAGTAGGAATCACACCACCAAAAGGAGTATTGATTTGGGGTCCTCCGGGATGTGGAAAGACACTACTTGCCAAGGCAGTAGCAACCGAGTCGGAAGCAAATTTCATCAGCGTGAAAGGACCCGAATTGCTTTCAAAATGGGTTGGCGAGAGTGAGAAAGCAATTCGAGAGGTGTTCAGAAAGGCAAGAACAGCTGCGCCAGCAATAATATTCTTCGATGAGATTGACGCGCTAGCACCAATTCGAGGCAGAATCTCTGGAGATAGCGGTGTATCTGAGCGAGTCATGAGCCAATTGCTTACCGAGATGGATGGTCTTGAATCCATGAAAGATATTGTGGTACTTGCTGCAACAAACCGCCCAAGACTCATTGACAGGGCTTTGCTTAGAAAGGGTCGTTTTGATCGCCACGTGAGAGTACGCCCTCCAAATGCTGATGGGCGAAGAGAGATATTCGAGATATATACGAGGGAAATGCCACTTGATGCAGACATCTCAATTAATAAGCTTGTACAGCTGACAGAGGGCTATACTGGAGGCGATATCGAATCCCTCTGCAAAGAAGCGGGGATGCATGCCCTAAGAGAGGACCTCCAAATCGAAATCGTATCATGGAGGCATTTTGACGCAGCCCTAAAGGAAACACCCCCATCTGTCACTCCTGCAGACTTGGCAGAATATGACAAGATCGAGGAGGAATTCCAAAGAGCAGCTGCACAACCCATTGAGGCGCCGCCTGGATACATCTAAGGAAGTGATTGTGATGACAACGTGGAGTATCATGCCTCTCAGAAATATCATCATCGAGATTCTAAAGAAACGTCGAGGCGTAATCCTTGATGATGAGCTACAAAGGGCATTGAAGAAAGAACTCGGCGATGAACCAAGTGAAGCGGAGCTAAACTCTGCACTCATGCAGCTTGAGATTAACGGGCTTGTTCATGTAAGTCAAATCACAAAGACAAAGAGACGAATCGAAGTCATTACAGATGCCCATGAGTTCCTCGCTGTTGATGAAGACTAGAAGTAGGTTCAAGAGGAGACAATTACATGGCCGGCAAACGAGTACTGGCTGCTGGCAAATTCGACATCCTTCATTTGGGTCACTTAGCCTATTTAGAGCAGGCCAGACAGCTTGCTGGTGATGATGGAGAACTCATCGTTGTGATAGCGCTAGATAAGATCATAGAAAGTGAACGAGGAGCACCTCCAGTCTTCCCTGCAGAGCAAAGACGCCGCTTAGTAGAAAGCTTGGGTATTGTCGATAAGGCGATTATTGGTTATGACACCACAGACCACACCCGAATCGTAGTAGATACAAATCCGGATATCGTTGCCCTTGGTTATGATCAATACACGGATATTGATGCCTTGGAAGCTGCCTTTAGAACAGAGAGAATGAATACGAGAGTCATTCGGCTTGAGAAGAAGGAAGCAAATGGACTATGCTCTTCAACACTCATTCGAAAGAGGATAATTGACTACTACAGAGAGAATGGGCGGCCAAGATAGATTCCTAGAGTACTAGTTCTCCACGGTCTCTCGCTGCTTGAATCATCAGTTGTTTTCGTTCTCTGCGATCAAAGGTCTTCTTCCAGATGAAATATGCAACTCCAGCGAGAAGCACCAGAAAAAGCATTCCAAGCAGAGTCCACCATCCATAGGGAAAATGTGAAAAGAAGTCCGGCAGAGGACCGTTTATGAAGTAAGGCCAGTTACAGATTGCACCAAATGCATAGAGTAGACCAACTAGGGTTATCAACTTGAGATAGCCGATCATATGCTCGTCCTTTTCAAAGAGAAATACAACCAAGGCGAGCCACATCAGATACCAAGGCATGACCCATCTAAATAGGAACAGGATTCCTGGCAATATATAGATATAGAACGGCCTTAGCAACTTGATTTTATCCCACCAACCTGCATCCAGGAATTCCCGCTTGGATGGCAAGTACGGTTTTATGGTGAACAGAATAAAGACTGCGAAGATGATGAAAGGTATCAGTGCTGGAGGCCACATGTAGTAGTTGTCAAGATTGCCCATTGCGAAGTCCTGAGTCGCGAAGAAGAGGCCCGGATAGAGAGGATTGACTATGAATGAGCTATACGAGGACGTGTTTAGAAAATGCGAAACTAGGGAATCGAAATTCGCTCCAAGAAAGGCGAATGGGATTATTGTGAGAAGTGTAGATGCAAAGAACCAAATAATGGATATCGGCGAAGTCAGGAATAAAATGGGCAGGGCAACAATGGAATAGATCTTGGTCTGTACCGAGAGCCCGAGAGTAAACATGGCTTTTCCATATTGTTTCTCTTCACGTAACACCAAAGCCATCAGTAACAGGCAATCAACAATTGGCTCTAGCTTGCCGCCTCCGGCGGAGAGCATTAGTCCGTAGATGTAGTACCCACCGACAAACAGTCTGGCCCATTTCTTAGTATAAATACGTTCTTTCAGCAGTATCGCAATTAGTACAAGATTAAGATTGAAGACCAGCACGAGTAGGAAGTTCAACCATAAGGGTTGCAGTCCTCCCTGACCAGGGTAGAGAAACGTCGCTATCGCGAAAAAGATCAGACCGAAGACCGGATATTCATAGGTGATGTTGCCTAGGTAATCTGGTAGCGTATGCAGACCATCATTGTAGTCCCATTCAGGGGGCAAAGCTGCTGCAAGCTCGTGATCATTGTAGTTGTAGACCGTAAAGCCATAAATCCAGAAGGCCTCCCCATACATCTCATTACGATTCCGGTCTCTCTGAATGACTATCGTGTGTGCAATAGGTATTGCTATCATTGAGATGATGAGACTCAGGACGAGATACTTCCGATACTGGTAAATCGTAAGAGATATCGCACTGAGCATTGAAACACCGCCAAACCATGCTTGGACTGAGAGGCGCATTTAGAACATAATTAACCTTGTGGCACGAAAGCACATCCAGTATATAATCACTCGTAATAGGTTAGGAAAGATAGGTGGGACAGGGCCATGAATTGCATTCAAGACAGTTCACACATTTGTTTTGGTTGACAGAAATCTTTCCCAGTTCCAGAGAGAGAGCGTTTTGAGGACACTGAGGGACACAAGAACCACAGGCTTGGCACAACATGGCACGTCTGATGGTGCGTTCAACTTGTTCAGCAAGAGATTCAACCTCTTTTTCGTCATCACCCCTCACGACGAGAGACCCTGATGAGAAGATAAGAATGCTGCTGGATCCTGATGTGCTGCGTAGGGCACCTAGTTCTTCGGAACACCTAGTCTTCCCGAAGATAGGTAGAAGCTCAGCGATTCTCTCAAGATCCAATCCACTTGGAAATTGACCCTCAATAGAATATCCTGCTGATGTACATGGGGCTACTCCTTTTGTGATGGTCAGTTTCAGCTCATCAGCGGGTCCGGGACGGTCAGGAGCAATGTCAATGCCAAGCTTCTGTGCAAGCTTCATTTGACCTTGGGGTATTCGTTTCCATCTCCAAAAACCGAAATCGACCCACTCCTTTGGAAAACCAAAACGGTCAGCCCAAGAATACATAGAACTGGCCCACCGTTCATACAACTCAGGATGAGTGGATTTCAAACTCTCAAACTCGGAGAGAGGCGAAGAGGGGCATAGATAACAGCCCATCCGATGATAGCCTTTATTGTATGAGGGGTTGAATGAAGATTTCTCTCGAAATATGTAGAGCCATACTTCCAATGCATTCCAGTTTCTAATTGGATTGGCTGAGGTCTGACCTGGAACCCAAGGATTGGAGGTTACTCGAGGCTCTATAGACCGCTGGAAAGACTCTAGGCGTCGCTGACCCATGAAGCTAAGAGAAGACCCACCCATTTGCTCACTTATGGAAGTTGCTGCAGGACCAAGTTTGAGAATCTTGCAGCACCAGCGGAAGTCTCGTGCAGGAGGCCCAAAGCTAGCGATAGATTCCCAATATTGATTGCCGCTCTCTTGGCCTAGAATGCGTGCAGCTCTTTCCTCTGCAAAGGAATGGATGTAGTCAATGGTTTCAGGAAGCTCCAGTCCTGTATCCACAAAGAATAGAGGAGGACTGAACCCGAGCGCCTTTTCCACAAGGAGGTATGTGGCAAGAGAGTCTTTGCCACCGCTAAACCCAACGACCACCGGGAAATCTCCCTTTTCGGCAGTTCGCTTGATGAAAGAAACTGCTTCATGTTCTATCTCTTGGAGGCCGTCTTCATTTGCTATGACCGCTTTGTCCCAAGAGGAGGGTGTTTGGATTACTAGCGATTTAGAGGGCTCCGCCACTTCTCGGATTTTTACGGCAAACCCCTTTGTCGCCTTGGCCATTTTCCTTCCGTTCATTCGAGCAATTCCAACGGCAACGACATCACCATCTGAGTTGATGACCCAAACTTCGTCGTTCTCTTCTATGCCTGAATCACAGCCTGCAATCCCCGGGAGCATCAGGTTTGCTCCATCTAGGAGATACTTGAGGACGCCCTCTTTCATGGAAACCCATTTCTGCTTAGACAAGTGACCAATTCTCTTCGCTCCTTCCAGAGTGAGAAGAAAGACGTATTGATGAGTTGGAATTTCGAATCGCAATCGACCAATGATTTGGCCTCCTGCAATGACCTCGAACATGGTATCTAGAGAAGGGATCTTGTTCAGAACTATTGTAGTGTCGATAGGGAGAAGGGCAGGACCAACACCATCGCCAAATTGCGCATCAATAGCAGTCCTCGCCTGTGCAAGATGACCATCCATCGCAGGGAAAGGGTCGCCAGGAGGAGAGATATCAACTTCGCGAGAGGGAGTCCCGCATATGTTGCATTTAGTGGGAGAGATTCGGGGAACATTGCATGTATCACACCAGTAGAACCTAATCTTCGTGAGGTATGGAGCATGCCCTCTCCTGAATCTTCTGTGAGGCTTTTTCCGTTTTGTCAGTTTGGTACATCTCCAGTAATAGCGGGCATGGTTGTTTTGGCATTACTTGTAATTTGGCCAATAAAAGCGTCGATGTGGCTGCAATAGCGAGAAATCATGCAGCGCTGTCAGTATAGTTCGAGTTTCTCAAGTTGCTCCTTGGAAGGCTGTCCATCCGAGTCCCAACCACGCAAACGATAGTATTCGGGAAGCATTGTCTCGAGATGCACAACACGATTTCTTGATCCGCCCTCTGGAAGTGGTTTGAAGAATCTTGGTGGTAGTGTATCATCCTTTGAGCTGAATCCTTCCCTCTGATTAAAGAGACGCTCTACATTCCAGATACGTTCTCCTATTGTCAGAAGGGCGTTACCATCTATGGGTAATCCGGTTGCCGATGCGGCCATTTCCGCGTAATCATCAACCGACCAAGCAAAGTTGGTGAAGCGACACAGCACCAATGAGTCCATTGCTGCTGAGAGGTTTTGGTAGAGAATGACTAAGCCAGCCTTCCCTTGGGTCCGGTCTCGGTCAACAATGACAGGCGATCCAAGAATCTCAGGACCAATCATGTAGGAGCGGAGATGACATCCACCTCGATTTGAGGTTGCATAGCCTAATGCATGCCCTTGGGCCCCTCTGGGGTCATATGCGGGGATTTCAAGGCCTTTCACTTGCATCGCCAGTTCTGACATTCCATATCTAGCCGCGAATCGTTTGGATCCTTCAGCCATTTCTGCACCAAGACCGCGTCCATGACCAATGTCATCTATGAGGTCTAGTAGACCAGTGGTATCTCCAAAGTGCAGTGATGTATCCAGTGCGCCGCGTTGCACAAGCTCCATAGCGCATCCAATTGTGCTACCCACAGAAATGGTATCAATACCTAAGAGATTGCAGCGATGGTTTGCAGCAGCAATCCATTCTAAGTCATTAATTCCACACTGGGGCCCAAGTGCCCAGATTGTCTCGTACTCAGGGCCTCCAACCTCCTCTCCATAGGCTTTGCTAATTCGCCCACACCCAATCGGGCATACATGGCAATTGTATGTGCGGACATGTAGCCGCTCCAATAGCTTTTCTCCGGACACGCCTTCGGCGTCATTGAAGGTTCCTTCTTGGAAATTAAAGGTGGGCAACATTCCAAGTTCATTTACTACATTGACAAGTACTGCAGTTCCATAGACGGGAAGAGACTTGTCAGTAATGCTGTTCTTTTTGAGCAACAGTCGCACACGTTTCACTCTTTCTGCAAGTTCTTCAGGATTGGCAACCTCTGTCTTTCCGGTCCCTCGTGCAACAACCGCTTTTAGGTTCTTAGATCCCATTACTGCACCAACGCCGCCACGTCCTGCTGCACGATGTTTGTCTGTCATGATAGTCGCCACGAGAGACATGTTTTCGCCTCCAGGTCCAATACAAGAAACCTGAGCATGTGGATCAGTTTCAGCAATCAATAGATCAGTTGACTCGTAGGTATCTTTCCCCCAAATCTTTGACGCATCTTTGATTTCAGCCACATCATCATTTATCCATAGATAGACGGGATTAGGAGACCTGCCGGTAATGACTACAGCTGCAATGCCAGAACGTCGAATCTCAGGCCCAAAGTGTCCGCCTGCATGCGAGTCAAGGATGGTCCCTGTAGCTGGAGACTTTGTTATCACTACGAAACGACCACTTGTGGGTACAGGACTAGCAGTCACAGGTCCAATGGCAAAAATAATCCAGTTGTCAACTGAAAGTGGGTCTAATCCTTTTGGTAGGTTATCGTACAGAAGCTTCACACCAAGTCCTCGGCCGCCAAGGTACTGTTCATACAGATTCCGAGGCAATGGCTCTCGTCGTATTTTCCCATCGCTAAGAGAAACATAGAGTAACGAGGTGTCCTCATAATGCAGTGATGAAGTATCAGTCATTGTTTTAGCCTCCTAATCATTGAATACATTCTCATCTCGATGGGGACAAATCAAGCAACGTTCCTTATACCAAAGGAACACATCCTTGGGCTGAGTAGCCATATTTGCTTGTCTACTAGGACATGTCCAGCAGGGCTTATCCGGTTCCATCCAAGCATCGCTGTACTGAGCCCATCTGTAATCTTCCACTATAGCTACTCCGGAACTCGTTCCCAGACGACTAGCCCCAGCCTCAATCATTTGTAATGCATCCTTGAAGGAACGGATTCCACCTGCAGCCTTTACACCCATGTCTTTGCCAACGGTTTCACGCATGAGACGCACAACATGAGGTGTTGCACCCATTGGACCAAACCCAGTTGATGTCTTTACGAAGTCAGCGCCAGCTTCTTTTACTATTAGACAAGCCTTGCGCGTTTCGTCATCTTTCAATAGACCAGTCTCAAGAATCACTTTAACGTGTGCATCGCCGGAAGCAGCCACGACTGCCTCGATATCTGACTGCACCAGCTCGAAATTCTCTTCTCTCATGGCGCCAACATTCATCACCATGTCAATCTCATGGGCGCCCTGCTTCAATGCTTCCTTTGTTTCGAATGCCTTGGTCTGCGAGAGATTGGCACCGAGTGGAAAGCCCACGACACAACATACCTTTACTGACGAATCTCTGAGAAAATCAGCAGCATATTGAACATGTACAGGATTGATGCAGACTGCCCCAAAATTGTAGAGAAGAGCCTCTTCGCACAGCTGCTTTATCTTGCTGCGCTTCTCAGCAGGTTTCAGCGCAGTATGATCTATCATGCCAGCCAATTCTTCAACCGTGAGGACCATTGATGTGCCTCCAAACGGAACGTTGCGCTATGAGGCACTATTAAGCCTTCGTAAGGGCTTTTAGTGATAACTAACGGGCACCAAGGTAAGATTTGATATCGTCTAGTACTTCTTTCTGAAGCCGAATTACATCATGGACTTCTATTTCTTCAGCCTCCTTTACAACAGAACTCAATTGCACAACAGTCCCAACTGTTTCCACCTTGGAGAAGTCAACAGGGAACTCTACTTCAGCACCTTTTACGATAAGCTCTGAACGTGTAGGATTCAAAGCGATTCGGATACTCCTCACGATCCCTATTCTCCTAGCTCTGCTGTCAAGAACCTCTTTGCCTAGTAATCGCCCAGGCATATTCAGTTCGTAGAGCTCTGCTTCAATACTTGGCATGGCCTCACTAGTCGTCATTTATCTTTGGCTCCTTATAACGGAAGGAAGTAGGAGGCTTTTTACAGTGAGTATTATCAAGGAACAGAGCAACTATAGCTGATGTGGATGCCAAAGTGACGAAAACCTATGTCGATATGCCACTTATCAAGAAACGAAGCATAGATTATAGGAAGTACCAGGTCAATCTTGCCGAAAAAGCATCAACAAAGAGCACATTGATTGTATTGAGCACTGGTCTTGGTAAGACTGTCATAGCAGCTCTTTTGGCCGCAAAGCGATTGGAAGGGCAAGCAGAATCGAAGGTCGTCGTTCTGGCCCCATCCCGTCCACTCGTTGATCAACAAGCTCGGTTCTTTAGAACAGTCTTGGATTTGAATCCGAATCAGATTGTGTGTTTGACAGGGCAGGACCCACCTGAAAAGAGACGTGAGATTTGGAATAATTCACGTGTCATAGTCATGACACCTCAAGCGCTCCAGAATGATCTCATTCAGAGAAGCTATCACTTAAAGGAGGTATCCCTTCTAGTATATGACGAAGCTCATAGAGGTGTTGGAGGTTATGCATATACCTTCATAGCTGAATTATATGAGAAACAGAGTATCAATCAGCTTTCCTTGGGACTGACTGCATCACCTGGACATGAAACAGAGCATATCAAGACAATCTGTGAGAATCTAAGACTTGGAAATGTGGAAGTTCGGACAGAAGAGAGTGATGACGTAAAGGAGTACATAGTGTCAGTTGAGATGGATGTTCACTATGTCCATTTGCCTTCGGAAGTAGAGGTCCTAAGAGACATACTATATAGTCTCTTGGACCACTACCGAGAACCTGTAGTAGACCATGGGTTTTCTCTGCCGGATAGTAGACGGTTGAGCCGACGAGAGATACTTAGGGTTCAGCAAGAAGTGCGAAGAGAGATTGGGTCCTATACCAAGCCACCACGAGGGCTCTATCTTGTAATCAGAAATTTGACTGCTGCACTACGGATAGTCCATCTGATTGAATTTGTAGGAACCCAAGGACTGGGTCCTACATATCGGTACATTCAGGGGATCTACGAAGAAGTCCGCAACAAAAGGAGCTCCAAGGGTGTCAAAGACCTTATTTCCAGATCCGAATTCAGGCAGTTCCAAAGCTTGCTTCAGGCGTTGCTCTCTAATGGTTATCGACACCCAAAGTCTGACGCCATACTTGAACTGGTAAGCGAACAGCTATCAGTAGACCTAGATTCCAGAGTCCTAGTATTCACGCGATTTCGCGACACAGCAGCTGAGGTGGTTGAAACCCTTGAACAGCTAGAAGATGCGAGGGTCAGTCGTTTTGTTGGACAGAGCTCTAGAGGGTCTGATAAGGGATTCACACAGAAGAAACAGGTAAAGATTCTGGAAGGATTTCGTAACAACGAATACAATGTTCTTGTTGCAACCCAAGTGGGCGAAGAGGGACTCGACATTCCCGAGTGCAATCTTGTCGTCTTTTACGATTGCGTACCATCAGTTGTGCCATATATCCAGAGAAGAGGCCGGACGGGAAGAAAGTTTCCTGGTCGTGTTGTGATTTTTGTTGCCAAAGGAACACATGATGAGTTCTATCACTGGAGCGTGCTTAGCAAAATGAAGAAAATGCCGTCAGCCTTGAGAGATGCGGAACAAGAATCGGATGATGAAAAGCAGACAAGTCTCGATGAGTTTGCTGATGAAGAAGTGGAGAATGCAGAATCATACCGCCCAACATTCCCTAGAAAGAACGATGACAGAATTCGTCTGATTGTAGATTCGAGAGAACTTCCCACCGCAGTCGCTCGTGAACTCGCAAGAATAGATGTTGAAATATCAGGAGAAAGCTTGCAAATAGGGGACTACATTGCTTCCGAAGATGTGGCGATAGAGAGAAAGGAATCAGGTGACTTTATTCAATCTTTGATTGACGGACGACTTTTTGTACAATTGGGCGCACTACGTTCAGCATACCGGAGACCAGTTCTGATTATAGAAGGAGAACAGCTTATTGGACAGCGAGCAGTAAATCCAGCTTCTATATACGGTGCTCTCGCTTCAATTGCAATTCGTATTCAAGTGCCAATGATATGGACTCGAAATCCTGAAGAAACCGCTCAAGTTCTTCATCGAATTGCATACCTCGAACAAATCGGAGCAAAGAAACCCCTCAGAACAAGGACAGGAGAGCTTCGTGGTTCTGATGCTGAAACGCTTGAGTATATACTATCGGGCTTTCCCGGTGTTGACACAGTGATTTCCAGAGCGATGCTATCCGAGTTCAAGACACTTGAGAAGCTGTTCTCAGCAGAGGAAAAGGAATTGCGAAAAGTAAAGGGTGTTGGCGCCAAGATAGCTGGGAGAATTCGACGGTTGTTAACAGCAGAATACCCATCTAGTCAATGAAACCAGTAATTAGTAGACTTCAGGGTTCTTCCCTGCTCCGGCACGATATGCCTCTCGAAAGATATCGGTCACATTTCGACTCACTTCCCAGTACCTTTCATAGTCCTTATCATTTAGTTGTAAGACACTCAGAATCCGTCTCAATGTTATGTACACTGTGGGGTCAAGCTCAGGAACTTCCTCAAGAACTTCTCTTGCGGCGTCACGCCCTTTCCTCCAGAGTTTGTCCCACTCAAGAAACTTGTCTATGGTAACTTTGACCTCTCCATTTTCAGGAATGGCAAACCCGAGGTTTCGCATGACACTCACAATATCGACGATTTGCTTCAGTTCGAGGGGATCCTTATCGGGAAAGTCTGACATCTTGCTAGTCGCTATGAGCACAGTTTCTGCCGAGGCGGTATACATTTTCTTCATTATGTGTGTACCACCATTTCCAGCAGGTTCATACCCATTTTGTATAATAAGACCACTCTTCTCAAGCTCCTTCAAGTGGTATCTGATTGTCTGAGGCTTCAGCTCTGTCCCATACTCACGTTCAAAGAATTGTACAAGTTCTGTTGCTGACATGGTCCGTGCCTTGAGTGCATTCAGAATTCGCCTACGATTTTCATCATACAGCGCTCGTACAGCATCTACAGCTTGATCGCCAGTTAGTATTCTTACTGCTTCCAACTCAGACTACTCCTGTTACTAGTTGAAATGGGACCATAGTGGTTTCTTTGCTCTGAATCTATAAGTGAAGTCCTGCAGAACTGTGTGTAACAGCCATAGACCCACTTAAGTATGTACTGCATTATGCTGGAACGTAGATCCATTGTCTCATATCCTGAAGACATGGAACTCGCTTGATCAGCTTCTTCTTTAGCAGCTTTCTTAGAGCATATCTTACTGTCCTAGGGGCAAATGACACCTTGTCAAGGAGCTGCTTCGGAGTCACGCCTCTTTTACCGCTAGTCCGCAGGATGTCAAGCACAATCATCTGGCTCTTAGTGAGCTTGAGATCCTTTAGCTCTTCCCGCAATTGTTCGTCTGACATCATTTTTGTCTTCACCTACTTCCGTGAATTATATGATTACGCGATGGTAGTGATGCCCAACCATGCAGAAATCAACAAGTTACTTGAGAAGAATAAGCTATATTAATCTATCGCCGTTTCTGATTACCTATCGCGGTGTACTACCGCGCAATGATTTGTGGAGGGAGCCGTCTGGCATGATTCTTGGCATGATAGGTATATCTCCTACAATAGCGGGAAACTCTTTAACACTATATGCCTACCGCCGATGATGAATTATCATGAAGAAAGCTGCTCTACTTGCCGCTGGAGAATCCACACGGATGCTGCCACTATCAGCATATAGACCAAAACATCTTCTCCCAGTTGCAGGAAAACCCATGATTTTTCATATTCTTGAGGCTCTAAGAAACGCCGGGATAACAGAAGTTCTAATCATTCATGGATACCATGCCGAAGACCTGCAGCAAGCAGTTGATGTGGAGGAGTGGGGTACACTTACTGTGCATTATGCCTTGCAAAAAGAACGCAAGGGTACTGCACATGCCGCAGGTCATGCCAAGGAGTTTGCCGGAGATGATGATATACTCCTGATGAATGGCGATATATTGGTTGGTCCGGATGCATTCTCTGGTCTGATTCGGAGACACAGGAGTTCCAATGCTGAAGTCACCTTGTCGGTCTATCCAATAGAAAACCCTTCTGCATATGGTATCGTTGCTGTTAAAGACGGAATGGCAGTAGAGCTCATTGAAAAACCAAGCTCGGATCAACTTGTAAGCAACCTTGTCAATGCAGGAATATACGCCGTAGGAAGAGGGCTTTTTGATGCAATCGAAGAGACAGGCCTATCGAAAAGAGGCGAGTACGAAATAACCGACTCGCTCAGGATGCTAATTGAACAAGGAAAAGTCGCATCCTATACGATTTCATCATGGTGGACCGATATCGGAAAGCCCTGGGACCTGCTTGATGCCAACAAGATGCTGCTGGAGGGAGAAGAGAAGAGAATCTCAGGCACCGTAGAAGAAGGCGCCGTTGTCAAGGGAAATGTAGTCATTGAAGCAGGGGCAATTGTCAGAAGTGGAGCTTATATTGAAGGCCCAGTCTTTATAGGTCATAATGCCACTATAGGGCCGAATTGCTATCTACGTCCATATAGTTGCTTGCTAGAAGGAGTAAAAGTGGGAAATGCATGTGAAGTGAAGAACTCTATCATCATGGAGAGATCAAGTATAGGTCATCTCTCCTACGTTGGTGACTCGATTATTGGACAGGATGTGAACTTCGGAGCTGGAACCATAACGGCGAATCTGAGACATGACAATAAGGCAGTTAACGTGACTGTAAAGGGTCAAAGGGTCAGCTCCGGACACAGAAAACTTGGTGCCATTATTGGGGACAACGTGAAGACTGGAATTGGCACTTTATTGTCCACAGGTGTGATCTTACACCAAGGAGCCAAAACGGGACCAGGCGTGATTGTAACAAAGAACATTGGCCCCAACAAACTTGTCCTTGCCAAACAGTCTCAAGAAGAGATCGATTATTCGGTCTGATAGGAGGATCTATTCTCTTTATAATGATGGAAAGTATATCAGGAAAGAGGAGCCAGCTTTGTCCCAGTCCTTTCTGAGGGAATACAATACCATTGTCAAGGATCCAAGGTTAGTTGACATTCTGGTTGGATACTGCTATCCATCCACTTATAGGGCTGGCATGACCAGTTTAGCAACTCATCTTTTTTATCGGATTCTGAATTCGAGAGAAGATGTATCCTGTGAAAGATACTTCAGATTTGACACGAAATCCCCAATTCATTCTATTGAAACCTCTAGACACCTGAAAGAAAATCATCTTGTTACATTCTCATTAACATGGGAAGAGGATATCGTGCATCTTATTCAAATGCTTGAGAAAAGTGCCATTGATCCATCTGCAAATAAGAGGAGAGACCAAGACCCAATAGTCGTAGTGGGTGGACCAGTCCCAAGTGCAAATCCCGAACCCTTCGTAGACTTTGTGGATGCTTTTGTTATAGGTGAAGGAGACCTTGTCATCAATCATATCATTGACGTGATGAAAGAGTCTTCAACTCGGGCTCATGCTCTTGAATTGCTTTCAGGTATACCAGGAGTTTATGTCCCCTCAGCAAATCCAACCTCCATAAAACACCTAATCATAGACAGAATCGACGATCTGCTGTATCCGGTAGCGCAGATTATTCCAGATGTTCCCGAAGGCTCTAAGCTGGAACCTGTCTTTGGAAAATCATTCTTGCTGGAAGTGACAAGGGGATGTGGCCATTCGTGCCGATTCTGTTTGGTAGGGCACATTTGCAGACCAAGAAGAGCAAGGACATTCTCCCGACTGATGCAAATAGTGGAAGAGGGGATTGAGAATACGCCTGTCGACAAAGTGTCTTTGATAGGGTCGTCTCTAGGAGATATAGATCAGATTGCAGAGCTATCATCATGGATTGTGAATAAGAATCTAGAACTTTCGGCTCCATCCCTAAGGGCTGACACTGTGACCTTCGAGCTTCTTAGCACACTCGTTAAGGGTGGACAGAGAACACTGACTATTGCTCCTGAAACGGGCTCTGAACGACTTCGGAAGATTGTAGGAAAAGGACTCTCGGATGCGGAAATTGAGCATGCAGTCATGCTGGCATCGGAAACAGGGTATAAATCGGTCAAGCTCTATTTCATTATTGGGCTTCCAGAGGAGAGTCAGGACGATATCATTGCAATAGCTGACATGACCAAACGTTTGGCAAGGAAGTCCGGTTTGAGAATAACCGCGAGTATTAGTCCCTTTGTCCCCAAAGCGCGGACAAGATGGGAACGTGAAGTGCAACAATCAGTAGAAGTGCTGCGCAAGAAAGCTGGAATCATTGAGAAGGAGCTTCGAAATCATCCTAATGCAGTAATGGAAAGCTCGGATCCAAGAAATGCAAGGATTCAGGCTGCCCTTTCAATTGGGGCTAGAGATCTAGGTCGTGTTATTGTTTTAGCCGCCAAATATGGAGGACTCGGTGGCTGGCGACGAGCAGAAAAGGAGACAAAGGTAGCATTCTTTTCAATTGCAAATGATCCAAATCGAAAAGATGATGCCCTGCCTTGGTCATTTATTACTCACTAGCCAGAAAAGGTCATCTTGACTAAGGTTATAAGAGAGATAAACGAGAATAGCATGCAAATTGCCCCCAGACTGGTCATGGTGTAATTGAACTGGTGGTATCTCATGACTGATGATGATTTCGAAAAAGAATTCCCAGCACTCGCAGAAGAAATGGCAAGGGGAACCACCAGAACCCACAGAATCGATGGTGTTCGCACAATGTCCGATGAAGCAGATCAGCCTGACGACAAAGAAACTTTCATGCCAAATATTATAGATTACATTCGACGTTGTGATACAGTCAACCAAGCACTTGAGATTGTGGAATATATGCTGAAACGAGAAGAAATCAGCAGCATGAAGGCCAAAGAGATTAAGGCGCAGCTGAAGCGGGACGGTTTGAGAAGCTTTGGAACCAAGAAGGAGAAAGGGCATTACCTCCATCATGGGTTAGAAGAAGAATAGGTTGACCCCAAGACAACCTGCAGCACTTCAACCAGTGCTCAGTTCTTTTGATACATCTTCAATCCACTTCTTACGATGAAAGGCCTTTGCTAAATCTTCGGACTGGGAGGCGAAATGAAGTCTTTACAACAGGAAGTATCCGTTCTGGCTGTGCGCTTCTTTTTTCCACAGCTAGTAAGAACTGATATCTTCATCAACAATCATAGAGAAAAACAGCTAATCTCAGTGTTCTCTCATTCAAGACCTACATGAACATGTATATTCCGCGTTCCTTCGCCCAAGAAATGGTTGAGGGGTCACATCTTTTCAGTTCACGCTCTGGAAACTCGCTAAGTAGATTCCATCCAAGGTCAAGGGTCTGCTCAAAGGAGCGATCTTCGTGTTCACCTTGACCGATAAATTCCTGTTCGAATCTATCAGCAAACTTCAGATATTTCTGATCGCGGTCCGTCAGAGCTTCGGATCCTACAACAGCAACTAGGTCCCTAAGATCAATACCTTCGGAATAGGCATAGTAGAGCTGGGCCTGAACTTCTTTGTGATCAAAGCGGGTCATTCCCTCACCGATTCCTTCTTTCATGAGCCTGCTTAGCGATGGACCAGGATCAATAGGAGGAAAAATTCCTCGTCTATGAAGTCCTCTACTTAATGGTAGCTGACCTTCGGTTATGTACCCTGTTAGATCCGGGATTGGATGAGTCATATCATCTTGGGGCATAGATAGGATGGGCATCTGGGTAATTGTGCCTTTACGGCCGTTGATTCGTCCAGCCCGTTCGTAGATGAGGCTGAGATCAGTGTAGAGATAGCCGGGGTAACCACGTCGACCAGGCACTTCCGACCTGGCTGCGCTAATCTCTCTTAATGCCTCTGCGTAGTTGGTCATATCAGTCAAGACAACCAAGACATGCATATCAGCTTGGTAGGCAAGATACTCCGCGGTTGTGAGAGCCGCCCGGGGGGTAATTATTCGCTCTATGGCAGGGTCATTGGCAAGATTAAGGAAAAGGGTGGTATGTTCCAAAGCCCCAGTTTCCTCAAATGACTTCATGAAATACTGTGCTTCGGTGGCAGTTATTCCCATGGCAGCGAATACAATAGCAAATTCACCCTCTTCCCCGGGAATCTTTGCTTGCCTAACAATCTGTGCAGCTATCCTATTGTGAGGCAAGCCGGATCCAGAGAAAATGGGCAACTTCTGTCCTCGGACAAGAGTGTTGAGTCCATCAATAACGGAAAGACCTGTTTGAATAGGTTGCCTTGGATATTGGCGAGCGTATGGGTTTATTGGTGACCCGTAGATGTCCCAATGGTCTTCAGCGGTGAGTTTTGGGCCCTTATCCAATGGATCGCCCGATCCATCCAGAACCCGTCCGAGAATCTCAGTAGAAACTGGAAGCTTAAGAGTTTCACCAGTGAATCTTACCGCGGTGACATCAGTATCAAGACCGCTTGTGCCCTCAAAGACTTGAATCACTGCGCGTCCGTGCCCTGTTTCAAGAACGGTACCAGTAAGCAGTTCGCCATTTGGAGCACGGATTTTAACAACTTCATTGAACGTCACGTTGTGTGTGTTCTCTACCACAAGCAGTGGTCCACTGACGTCTGAAACAGTTCTATAAGAGATTGAAGACTCGCTGGACATATCAGAATCCACCTCAGACGCTCTAATCAGTGGTATTCGGCTCGTATTGGTCCTTTTGTTTTAAGAGTTGTCGTGTGTATCCATGAATCATATCCATGGGGCGATATGGAAAAAGGCTAGCACTGGCGCAAACATCAGAGCTCGTATGATAAGTGAATGACCCCTAGACTTAAGGTCGTTGGACAAGGGTGTGAAATATAGAATTGCTCCAGCAAGGAAACATATAGCAGCGATCATATCCCCAATTAGCACAGTAATTCCAATGACTTCAGTATCAGTCATGCCGATGAAAGACAGCCAAGTACTTGTTGCACTTTCAATAGTGACCGTTTCCAGTCCAACTATCGATGCGAATAAATCAAGTATGATTGGTCCGATAATATAGATCACCACGCCCATTGCTATCAGAGTTTTGCCTAATCCATCGCTTGCCCCAGTCACATAAACTATGAAACCTACTAGGACAATAATCAAGTATCCACGTATGATGAACGCAAGCATGATATTGAGAGCCATTTCTAACAGATCAACAAATGGAGCAGGAAATGTCGGATCGAAGACGATCTGCAAAACGGTTAGTAAAAGAACAGGATTGAACGGCTTCACATTAAGCTGTCATAGCAAGGGCATTTAATCTCCACTCAACTCAATTCTGCTCGTAGTTTCTCAAAGTCCGCTAGAATAACTTCCCTAGTTGAAGGAAATCTGAGAGCTGCAGCAGGGTGATATGTGATAAAGAACGTTCTTTCGTTTCCGTCATAGAAGCGGCCATGAGCATCAGCCATTTTCCAAGGTCCAATCAGAGAAGAGACTGCAACTCCACCCAATAGCACAACCAGTTCAGGATCGATTATCTCCAATTGTCTATCCAAATAGGGGAGACAAGCATCTATTTCGCTCTTTTTGGGAGTCCGATTGTTGGGAGGCCTTGATTTCAGAACGGATGTTATGAAGACCTCTTTTCTCGTAAGGCCAATTCCTTCTATCAGCTCGGTGAGAAGCTCACCTGAACGACCCACAAAAGGACGACCTAGCTTGTCTTCTTGTGCACCAGGGGCCTCTCCAACGAACATGATTTTTGCATCGACAGCCCCTTCGCCCGGTACTGCATTTGTACGAGTGGCATGAAGAGGGCATTCAGTGCAGTGAGCAATCATGGCATGCAGGTTTTCGAGTTCTTCAGTTGGTGTCATTTCCAGAATATGTATGCATTCAGCATCAATAAACTCAGCTGTTCGACAGGTTATTGTAATGCATCTGGTCGAATAATACCAGACTCTGACAATTCTTGGAAAAGCGATTGGAACTCTAGTTCCATCTTTCGCTCAATAGCATCCATGGTCTTCTCATACCCATCCCACGGTGCGATTTTCATTCGTGCAATGTTATCGAGGACACTGAACTCAAGAATTCGTCTAACCTGAGCGCCAATACTTACTGCCTCAGCCATCTTTTGGGCAAACCTGATTATGATACGCAGCATTCTGTAGGTTTTCTCTATGGGGCTGTATGTGTCAATTTCATGGATAGCACTTTGAGTAAGAAAATCCTCTTTGATCATTCGAGCTGCTTCTAGCGTAGCACGTTCGGATTCCGGCAGAGCATCAGGACCGACAAGTTGCACAATCTCTCTAAGTTCCTGATCCTTCTGAAGGAGAGCCATGGCTTCGCGCACCAAGTCCGGCCAATCCGGTCCAAGATGTTTCTTATGCCACTCTTCCAGAGTTTCATGATAGAGAGAATAACTTGTCAGCGTATTAATGGCAGGAAAGAATCTTCTCGCTGCCAAGTCCTTGTCCAGAGCCCAGAACACCTTGACAATACGTAGAGTGGCTTGTGTTACTGGTTCGGAAAAGTCACCACCTGGTGGTGAAACGGCACCGCAAATAGTTACTGAGCCCAACAGATCATTTGAGCCAAGTGTCTTTACGCGCCCTCCTCTCTCGTAGAACTGTGCGAGTCGAGAGCCCAGATATGCGGGATACCCCTCTTCCGAAGGAAGTTGTCCCAATCGACCAGAAATCTCTCTCAGAGCCTCCGCCCATCTTGAGGTAGAGTCCGCCATTAGTGCGACATCAAGGCCTTGGTCTCGAAAATACTCGGCGATAGTGACTGCGACATAAATGGATGCTTCTCTGGCAGCAACAGGCATATTTGATGTATTCGCAATTAGTACTGTCCGTTCCATAAGAGGCCTACCTGTCTTAGGGTCCTTGAGATGTGGCCATTCCTCAAGAGCTTCAGTCATCTCATTACCTCTTTCTCCACAACCAACATAGATCACTACTTGAGCATCAGCCCACTTGGCAAATTGATGCAATGTGACTGTCTTGCCGGTTCCAAAGCCCCCCGGTATGGCACCAGTGCCACCTTTTGCTTGAGGCATAAAGGTGTCGATGACACGTTGTCCAGTGAGTAGGGGCGTATCCATTGGTGCGCGTTCCTTGAAGGACCGCCCTATCCGCACAGGAGTCTTTTGTAGCATTCTCACATCGTGAATGTCCCCAAGACTATCTTTCACCCTGCAGATGGTTTCGACTATCGTATATTCTCCAGATGGGACAATCTCTACAATCTCACCTTCCACACCATGAGGAATGAGAATACGAGAAGTGATTATGCTAGTTTCAGGAACCTCACCAATGATATCACCTGGTTTGACCTTTGTGCCAGCTTTCACGATAGGATTCAATTTCCATTTTTTCTCTTTGTCAAGACCCTCTACTGCTAGACCTCTTGATATGAAATCACCTGAAATGTTTCTTAGTTCAGGAAGAGGTCTTTGAATGCCATCATAAATAGAGCCCAGGAGACCAGGGCCTAGCTCAACTGACAAAGAATCACCTGTAGCAGCTACTGGCTCCCCAGGAGCCAGACCAGATGTCTCTTCGTAGCATTGAACTGTGCAGGTATCTTCAGCGACTTCAATGACTTCTCCAATAAGCTGCTGCCGACCAACGCGGACTACTTCATACATACGTACGGATGGAAGTCCTTCACATCTTACAACAGGTCCAGCAATGCTCTGAATTCTACCTGTGTCCTTATTCATGATTGTCTTGCTCCACGATTGGATGAATTAGATATTGATTTCTATGCCTACGGCCCTTCGAATCAATTCTTTCAATACAGTCTCGTAAGTCCCTCTCGAACCGGTCCTGTCCGGGATTAGCAAAATAACGGGGACCGGAGCTGCGGATAGCTCAATTATGGTATCCTCAACAGGTTTTGCCAAGAATTCTGTTATGATTATGAGCCCGGTTGTTGGGTCGCGAAAATGTCTAACAAGCATTTCACGAGTTTCGTCGGGGGATTTGCAGATATATGCGTCCTTTGCACCTGCCATCTGAAAGCCAGTTACTGTGTCGTTGTCCCCAATTACAACAATTTTGTTACTGACCATATTAGCATCTCCTTGGGTCGACACCCCGTCCGATTCATCTCGTTGCGGTGGTGCTTAAGATGTGTGCTAAATAAGGTTTGCATCCAGTCTTGAATCATACTGGACTGTCAACGCGATTCAGTGAATTGAGCAATGATTTCATCATCTCCGATTATTGTCCAGCAGTAGTGGCATTTCAGTGAAACTGGTTCCTTTGTAGTCACCTTATACTTGGGGGTAATGGGCTCGCGCTCCTTGTTTGTGACGCATCGCTGGTTGGGGCATGTTATAACATCAACGATAGTTTCCGGAAGCTGCACATGATTCTTTTTCGTAACCTTGCCATCCTCGATTAGATTGATGGTTGCTTCAGGAGCAACAAGCGCAATTCTGGCAACTTCTCGCTCCTCAAGAAGACGCTTCTCAAGCTTGACAATGTCCTTCCGCCCAATCTTTGAACTAGTGATATTCATTGCAATTGTGATTACGCTTCCTTCTCTACCAGTAATGCCAAGTATCTTGAGAACATCAAGCGCATGGCCAGCCCTTATGTGGTCAATAACTGTTCCTGCATCGATCTTGACGACTCTGATTCCTTCAACCTTCTGTCGCTCATCCATTGATATCATCTGGGTGACAGGCAAGATGAAAATCAGTTTTATCCCTTGTGTCAAGTATCTTGGAACTCCTTCGAAGCGAAGCTTGATATGGAGAACCATCCTGAAGCTTCCAAGTCAACATGGTGATTGCCATTGGTTCTAGAAGGTCTAGGAAAATCACTCAACTCTGCTCTAAAAAGACTCTTTGGAGCTGCTGTTATCGACGAAGATCTTGTCAAGGAATTGGCTAAAGACATCCAGCGCGCCCTGCTAGTGGCGGATGTCGATGTCAATCTTGTCATGGCAATCACAAAAAGAGTGGAGGAACAAGCTCTAGATGAGTCTCTACCAAGGGGTGTTTCACGAAGAGAGCATATCGTCAAGGTGGTTTGGGACACGCTCGCATGTTTTCTGGGCGAAAAAGCTGTTCCTCTCGTCATTGACCCAGGAAAACCAAATCTTGTAATGATGGTTGGGATTCAAGGGTCGGGAAAGACAACGACTATCGGCAAACTTGCTCGTTACTACCAGAAACGTGGTATCAAGACCGGCGTGATATGTGCGGACAATTTCAGACCAGGAGCCTACAACCAGCTCAAACAGCTGGCCGAGAAGTCGAGTATTCCATTTTATGGAGATGAGGAACAAAAGGATGCCGTCAATCTAGCCAAGAAAGGGTTCGATGAGATGCGCAAGAAAGGCATCGAACTCATTCTGCTTGATACTTCTGGAAGACATCGAGAAGAAAAGGGTCTGATTAAGGAGATGAGAGATATCTCCAGATCAGTAAAACCCAAGGAGATCGTGATGGTTATTGATGGAACTCTTGGACAACAAGCAGGTGTCCAAGCAGCCGCCTTTAAGGAAGCGACGGATATTGGGTCAATTATCGTAACAAAGCTAGATGGAAGTGCGAAGGGTGGTGGAGCTCTCTCTGCTGTTGCTGCAACTGGTGCACCTATCAAATTCATTGGCACTGGAGAATCGATGGATGCGATTGAACCATTCAATCCGACGAAATTCGCCGGGCGCCTTTTGGGTATGTCAGATATCCGTGGCCTCATTGACAAAGTGAGAGAAGCCCAAATCGATGTAGACGAAGATGTTACAATGCGTTTTATGAAAGGGCAGTTCTCACTAAACGACATGATGGTACAGCTGAAACAACTCAAGAAGATGGGACCCATTGGGAAAGTAATGGAAATGCTTGGCCTGCAATACAAACTTCCGGATAATATGGCAGAAGTTCAGGAGGAGAATATGAAACGATGGGAAGTCATCATGAACTCGATGACCAAGGAAGAGCGTGACAATCCAAAGATTATCAAATCTTCTCGTATTTCAAGAATTGCACAAGGCTCTGGAACAAGTTCAAGGGATGTCCGTGACATGCTGAAGCAACATCAACAGATGCAGAAGATGATGAAACACATCGGAAAGCAACGCCGCGGAAGAAGAGGCGGTATTCCGGGTATTCCAGGACTGCCAGGGATGTAGACTCTCTAAATATAGAGGAGTTCCTGAGCTGCCATGCGCCGGTTCCTAATCGGCTTTGAGAAGTTTCCGATCAAACTGGAGGATGTAAGGAGCGGAACAAACTCACCGCAGGTGATAACGGCCAGTAGATGTGTCAATGTTGGACTTTTTCTATCAGGCAATATGCGGAGAAACGTAGAGATTGTCATATCGATCGGAAAGGGAAGTGATCTTGAAGTGATATCATTTCCAGGATGGCAGCTCAGACGTGTTTCCCCAGACGAACGATCAATCGCCTATTTTCTTTTGAAAGCATTATACGAGCTACAGAACATGAATGAAGAGGAAATGGTGGAAATGCCTAACGGCATCATTTTAATGAAGACCAATGTTGATTCATTGATTGAAAGCTGGGATAGTCTGGAGGTGTTCCTAGCTACAACGAATGCCGAGTGGAAAACGATGGAAGAAGCAATGGAACATGCTGTATACATCTTCCCTACAAGTGATAGGCTGTACTTTGACCAGTGCAATATCAATATGCAGCCGATTTGGAAACCAGCCTATCCGGAGAGATTTATTCTAGACATAAACATGGTCCAAGATAGAAGACTTGGATGCATTGGGAAATCTTCATAATATCATCTTCCAAATCCCTTCTGGTAGACATGAATTGGAAGTGAATTCCCGTGCCTACGAACGTTTCCCCAGAATTCGATAAACAGAGGCAAATCTACGAGGACACTGAAGACCTCACCCAGAGGATAGCAGAACTAGAGAAGCTTCTTGCTCTTGCGCCCAATCACAAGGGCGCAGAACGAATGAGAGGCGACTATAGAAAGAAGTTGGCCCAACTAAAGGCGAAACTTGAGAAGCAACGAGAACAAGATCGGATTCGAAAGAGTGGAGGCGCCCAAGAGGAGGGAGTTGTAAGGAAGGAGGGTGCAGGGCAAGTATGTCTGATTGGGATCACAAACAGTGGAAAATCGTCTCTAATCAACGCAGTAACTACTGCAGAACTAGAGGTAGGCGATTATCCCTTTACTACACCAATCCCAACGCCTGCAATGTTAGCTCTACAAGACATCAATATTCAGCTTGTTGAATTGCCGGGTGTCTTTGAAGGAAGCCATGAGGCGGGAATAGGAAGACAGGCCCTATCGGTCTCCAGAAACACAGACTGCATTGCTCTTGTGATTGACCTCTCACAGGACATAGATAGTCAAATGGAGATCATACTAAGTGAATTGAACAAGGCAAGAATTAGATTAAACAAAGAGAAATCTGCAGTTAGAATCGAGCGGGTAGGACTCGGTGGGCATATGATCTATGGTGCACAGAACTACCAAGGTAATATCGATGAGGTGAAGGAATATCTAAGCGCAAGAAGAATAGCAAACATCATTGTGCGCTTCCAAAGAGAGACGACCTTCCAGCAGTTTGTCGATGCAATGGACGCAAGTGTCGCCTATGTTCGTGCATTAATCGTTGCAACAAAGGGAGATGTTCCGGGTTCGGAAAGCCGTTTTAAGGAACTGGAAGAAAAGTACGGAAATAGGTTTGATATTGTTCCCACTTCAGTCAGGCAGAATGAGAATCTTGATGGTATGAGTTGGGCGCTCTACGATCATCTAGATATCCTGAGAGTCTATACAAAGATACCCGGCAAGAAGCGGGAAGATAGACCAATAGTCCTGCCTGAAGGGTCCGTTGTTGAGGATGCTGCAAGCAAAGTTCACAAGGAGCTATTTGTGGAAAGATTTCGAAGTGCGACCATCATCAGAGAGAACGACAAGATAAAACGTAGGCAGGTGGGACTCAATTACCCACTTCAAGATGGAGATATAATTCAGCTAGCTCATCGCTAGTCAATCCCCTCCATGAGGTGAAATTCATTGACTAAATTGGACAATGTCACTGTGATTCTTGTCGAACCCAAATCCCCGGGAAATGCGGGCTTTGCTGCAAGAGTGATTTCCAATTTTGGAGTCAATAGGCTGAGAATCGTGGGAGAAGACCCCAGACATGAAAGCCAGGCACAAATCTTCTCGGTTCACGCTCATGACCTTCTTGAGTCTGCTGGCATTTTTCCGGACCTGAGCAGTGCAATACAGGACATGCATGCAGCATGGGCAGCAACCGCCAGATCGGGCCGAAACCATAGCGTCACTAGGGCACTGGTTCCACTTGAGAAGTTGCCAAATCCATTAACAATGGAGGGGAATGTGGCTATTGTATTTGGAAGAGAGGATATTGGACTTACCAATGAAGAGATTCTGCTCTGTGATTTGGCCTTTACTATTCCAGTGGCTCCAAGCTATCCCAGCATGAATCTCAGTCACGCAGTAGCCGTTGTGCTATACCATCTTTATTCGGCATATGCACCTGAGGAGAGGAAGGAACCTACTGAAGCAAAGCCAGCTACTAGAAAAGAACGAGAGATTGTTTACAAGTTCTTTGATGAAATCGTAGACAGACTCACAATCAAGGACTTCAGGAAGCCCATTGCAAAGCAGGTATTTCGGAACCTCTTGGGCAGATCCTATATGACAGGAAGAGAAGTGATGACGCTGACCGGAGTGGTTCGAAAGGTCATGGAGCAAATTGATGAGAATCCTGAGAAAGAAGAATGAGATTCCTAATATGCACTAATGTATAGGATTAGTTGATGGCGAAGTGGCTCGGTTGAAGGCAAATGCACTGTGATGGGATTGTAGGTAGGTTCACTCCAAACGGCTTCCTTTTCCAAGGAGCATATTGGGTAGTAGAAGTAGTAATTCTCATCCTGATTTTCATGCTTCTTTGGATTTGCTGCTGTGTTAGGTCAATTCGGTATTCTTGGAAGTTTCCAATACCTGCGTTTATGGGAAATGCAATTGCAGCAGGACCGTATCGCAGGAGAGTACAGCCTCCATCAATGGTAGTAGATGCAATAGATGCCAAGCCTGGAATGACCGTCATTGACATCGGCTGTGGTTCTGGACTCTATACAGTTGCTGTTGCGGAAGCGGTACAGCCTGATGGAGTAGTATATGCAGTGGATATACAGGAAGGAATGTTGGAAAAACTGAGAAGCCGGATGAAACGTGAAGGCATAGAGAACATCATTCCTGTCTTAGCTGATGCCGAGGGGCGAATCCCGCTTGACGATGGAATTGCTGACGCGATTTTCTCAACAGCAGTCATACCCGAAATCCCTGATCCTGTAAAGGCGCTGCTTCAAATAAAGCGTCTATTGAAAACAGGCGGCCTTTTTGCGGAGGCAGAATTCCTCTTGGATCCCGACTTCCCCTTGGCAGGTACAGTAAAGAAATGGGCGAGAAAGGCAGGACTTGTGTTTGAAAGGCAGGTGGGTCATGCCATGCGTTACGTACTCGTGTTTAGGAAGGACTCATAGCTTCAGGTTAGCAAAACTCGTAGCGAGTACTGATGAGTAATTGTCCCAATTCGTTATCATTTCCTTCAAGAATCTGTACCCATACGAAACCATCTGTTCTAGGTTGAAGTCAATTCCAGATAGGATGTAAACGAAAGGGCATCGTCCCAATCTGAACTTCATCCTTTGAGGAAGGGTCGAATCGATTCTTCCAGTGTAGGACCTAAGCATCGATGACAGGAATGCAGTACCTTTATCCTGAAATAGAAAGTCAGCAGCTGGATCGTACACACGTGTTTCTTCAAAATCAATAATGCCTGTCACCTCAAGATTAGAGGGATTGATGAGGATATTTGTCGTATCAAAATCACCATGGGCAAGGCAGGGAAGATAGTGGAAATTCTCGTCATCATCGAGAAAATCATGAAAGAGAGTATCGGTCCACTCTTCCTGAAACTCGGAGAGATTGGGATAGACTTCCTTCTGAATTCTCTTGAAGAATTGTCGATGTTTATTGCGGTCTATGTTCGGAGTAAAAGATGACACAAGTTGACTTTCTGCCAGCCCATTAAAGTCCAATCTATGAAGCTCCCCCAAGAAACGGCCTAAGGTTTCACTTATGTGTCGCCTCTTTTCAACTGGAGCACTATCGTAGAAATAGTATAGTGAAGCCCCCAGTATCTTTCGATAACCCATGTGTGGGTGTTCAGAACTAGAATCCATAAATTCCGGATTGGGGATTTGAAATGAGAGGCGAGATTTCAATTCTCTCAGTACGAGGGTCTCTCTATGAATCAACTGTCTGCGTTCTTCAATGGGCAGGATTGTGCTTGGAAAACGGAAGATGTATTCCTGCCTAACGTCATAGACATTGTGTGTTCCATGGTAGAGAAAGTGCACATCAGACTCCTTGATACTAGGAATGTGCTCCTTTATCGTTGAAAATACGACATGGAAACCAATGTCAGGCGGATTATTTTCCTCGAACATCATGTCTAGAGGAGTTGCATTCAATGTAAAGTTGTTGAATCCCCTTATACAAAAAGGCTCTATGAGCCATAGCCAAGTCTTCTCTTCAAATCAGGATCAATCTTGTCGAATTGAATCTTGCAGGGGGTGGGCATCTTCGGTGCTGCCTTCTCAAGGGCACGCATTGCAGTCTTAAGATGCTGCTCAGTCGTGCGTATTGTGATGAGAGCCTGATTTGGCCTCACGCGCGCCGCTACACCAACGACCTTACCAAAGGCCTTTCGCATCCCGTCTTGGACACGGTCAGCTCCTGCTCCTGAGATCATCTTGTTCTCTCGCAGGTAATGATACGGTTTCACGCGCATTCGCAGATGGTAGTTTCTCCTCCCTGCATACTTTGTCATGTGTCGGTTTGACGCAACACGCGCAGCCTCAAGAGCCTGATGTCTGATTTGACATCTTTCAAGACCGTATAGGGATACCTCAACTGGGAAGTCACCACCAGTCTCGCCCATGTCAAAGCTGACTATTCGGCTGGCTGGCTGGCGATGTATGAACCGCTTACGGACGAATGGCTGCCGATCCGCCTCTCGATAACAGTGACCTGGACGCTTTCCCATTTTCTTCACCTAGACAAGATTTATAGTCTTGAGTAACTAGACTCATCGCTTCGCCTTGTAGAACCAATAAAAGGATTATGGCATGGGAACGTTCTCTTTGGAGAGGAACCTTGCCGGAAATTGGAGAATACAGCTCAGATTTTCGGTGAGTCCGCATTTGCTCGAGTCTACAATAGTATAGTTACGTATTCCTGTCCCGATATAATCGCATTCGTGTGAGCAGGTCGTTCCATTCAGGTCTGCTATGCAATTGAATGAAGTCCAGGCACACACGAGTTTCAGCAGCATTTGTCCAACCATTATCAACAGCAAGTAGAAGAAGTTCCATGGCTCGGTCAAGTTCTCCCAGTATGGCATTGGACCGAGCGCACATGAAGTAAAACCAAGGATCAACCTCGCCCATTGCGAATGAAGTTTCGAAGGACTTGATTGCTGCGTCATGTGTCCCTTGGAGAAATTGGCGCACACCTCCTTCCGCAACATGCATGGCTGCATTTACCATGCATGCATATTGTTCATACTCACGTTCACGTTCAAACCCGACACGTTCAGCTGTTCGTTGAGAGCCAAGATTGTAGTCATGGGTATGCCACCCCACGGTACTATAGCCATGCGAGAGAGCATACTCAGCATTGGCTGCAGCAGTGACCGTAGCAAATCCTCTCTTACGGTACTCTGGAAGGGTCTGTATTCCAATCTCGCATTCATCTCCATGGCAACAGTCACAGAGGCTGTATGACACAATCCGGTTTCTGTGGATGATGCAGGTACCAAATCCGTGTTTCGAGAAGTTCTCCAGTGACCCCCAGTTTGACGTTATCCAGTGGGGGTATAGATGATGTGGACAGGAGATGTTCTTGTTCTCAAGGAGGGCTCTGTCAATCCTGTGGACAGTGTATCCTGTGGGGAGCATTTCCCTCCAGTCAATCTTGACTTCCGTACAGAGATAATGAATTCTGTTGTCCTGAAGTGGTGGTCGTAAGGGAATTATCTCAGGAAAGTGAAACTTCCACTCCTCAGAGTCTATGTCAAAATAGAGGCACGCTGTGAGCTCGCCCTTCTCGGACTCCTCGTGGATGTATCTCTCAGACCACTCCTTCAACCAGCTCTTGAACCCATGATTCGATGAGTTTCCTGCGAGAAAGAAACCCTCAGAGTTGAACATCCAACCACAAGTGGGGTTTCCAATATCATCCACAAATACATACCCAGAATTTGTCACATCCAGCATTGAGTCAACACTTAGCTGATAATGAAGCGGTCTGAATAGCTCCCTCACGTTCTCATACTGTCGTGGATCTAACCTGATTATCTATATCACCTTCGTGAGATGAAGGGGATTAGGCACCGAGTCTAACGCCCATGCCTCGTATTCAGAGTACAGAAACTTAGTCAGTTCCTTGCTATGTGGGATTGGATACTTGTCAGTCATCTTAAGACCCTCCAAGTGGAACTTAACATTTGTTAAGCAAAGAGAGAGATAAATCTTCGTTATAATGCGAAGAAGTAACTTGCCTCAAATTCCTATTGAAGCGAGCTCTTGGCTATCGCTCTGGTCGAGCTAGAGCTTTGATGCCAATCCACACCATCAGAAGCCCCACAAAGGCAAGGGGTAAAACAGTCAGTACTATGATACCACCGATCAAGCCGAGAGCACTTGCTAGGAACACATCCCCAAGATAGAAGATCCCTGCGAAAAGGGAAGCAAACGTTGTGCCAAAGACGATAATTGCGATTATGAAAGCATTTACTGCGAAAGTCCGTGACCGAGTGTTCTCGTAGCTTGGATTGACTGACATCACTCCAACTGAAACCATCACTGTGCAGCAGATGAGAGAATAGCTATAAAGAAACAATGCAAGGATATAGAGAGGGTCAATTCCGAGAATCAAGACAACTATGATAGAAGGCACAAGCGCCATTGGAAGCCCTGAGAGGTAATAGCTGACAAGTCGCCCAATTATGAACTTCTTTGACCCAAGGGGAGCGTTTCTTATGACCCAGATGTGGTCCTTGCTCTCAATGAAACCTGTCCCGCCAAAGGTCATTGCAGCAATGATCATGAGCATATAGGACATCATGAACATTGGCATGAATACCTGAAAGAGTGGATCCGTATCGGGGTAGTCTGAGGTGCTTATGTTCATGATAGGCGGCATGAGAACAGCCATCATGACACCATAGGCAAGTCTTGAGAGATTCTCTGCCTTCCTAAAGAAGTCCTTTAGACTAGTAACAACTAGAATTCCAAAGGGCCCAGGACTGACTCTTCGAATCCCTCTGAAGGCTATGTTCTCCTTGACTACTGTTGTAACAACTTCTGTTCGTGCTCCCAATTGAAAGGTGAACACTGTATCTGCAGCTCTGAAAGCGAAAATTACCGTAACCAGTGTGAACAGCAGAAGTAATAGAGTATCGGTCAAAATATCAAAACCGAGGATTGGAACGAAAAGGTCTATCATCTCAGGGGTCACATTAGGACTAAACAGAATTGCACCCCATGATGTCATATCTGCACCCCATGTGAAGGGGAATACGAGAAGGATGTTCATGCCTAATATCTCTGACATAGGACCTGCAAAAAGCATCAATGCATACAGGGGCAGCCCTGCGACAAGTCCGATAATCATTGATAGCGCTTTTGCTAGATCTGCTCCACGCTGGGACTCACCAATCTTCGCTTGAACTGCCAATGCTATGAGGTTGGACATCCACAGGGTTGACAGCACAACCAAAAGCACTGAGCCTAACATTATCAATTGCCCAAGAATGGTCACACTGTAAGCCAAGATGAATGGCGATAGAAGGATGGGTGCAAGGAACAGTACCATCAATCCATAACTAGGAATCTTACCCACAAAAGTCCCAGTAAGCAATGATTTTGTGGATACATTACAACTGAGGATTATCTCCCATTGGCCAATCCGTATTTCCTGAAGGGCATAGAGAATGGGATAGATGAAGATTAGCATCCACAAGATCAGCATTACCGTCCGCATAAGTCCTGGAAGACTGACCATTAGCAGGGAGTATATCAACGGATTCTGTCCAATAATAAGGCGCCATACCTCAGGAATCAGATAGAAACTCCAAAAGAAACCAAATACTGCAATTACGGAGAATACCAGAACTCTCCTGCTTCTAGCCTTCGAACTCCAAACAAGGAATTCAGCCTTTGCTATAGCGAACCAATGATGTGCCACGCGTCTATCCACTTCTCGCGAGTTATTCTACAACTACTCTCTCAATGTCGTTCAATACTTATCTATGCTTCTTCCCGAGGAAACCAAGAACTTAAGAGAAAGCAATTCAATTCTGGCTTCGGTCCTATTATGCCCGAGAGGGGAATTCCCTTCGATTGACTCTCTAACATCAGGAGGGAAGTAAGCTCATGGAATCGATACATGATGAAATCATTCATAGATCAAGAAAATGGGGTTCACTGATAGACCTGTGTATCTTCATACTCTTTAGCCAGCCAAAATTTACAATCATGGTTTACCCGCCGCCCCCTCCAGTGTATGTCCCCCCTCAACTGCTTGTCATCTATATGTCGATTTGCTTGGGCCTTCTGTTCTTTCTTTTGTGGGCCTTCAGTCTTTCGGCATCAACAGAGTCATTCCTCGTGAGAACGGCACTGCTGTATATTATTGCAGGACTTCCCATGGCAATTGGATACTTTGTGGACGAACCTGCTCTATCCTCGTTACTAGGAACTGTGTACTTGTTCGCAGGGTACCTGATCACCGTGATAGCTAGTCCCGTTCTTATCGTTGACGAGTCCTAGACCGGACCTTCATTTTCACACCAGACTACCACAAGAATAATGCAACTACGTTCATTTCATTGACCCAAGATTCCACTCTCTCAGAGTTCAAGCAAGTTCCTTGATGTGATGAGCAGTGTGGTATAACAAGTATAGCAGTTTGTTATGGACTGAAGTGAACCAGTAGAATCTATTTTGGGAACGCAGCTCGTCTTCTGTAAGCCCTCCCAATATATCATCAAGATGAGGCTGAATCTTTTACAGAAATGAACTCACAAGCATCTTTGTGACTATGGGAAGAATTTCTGTCTTAATATCGATACTATTCATGCCATTCGTACCCAGCATGAGCATCCCATTTCATCTCACCTAGTTACTACACATGTAGAATTGAGCTGTTTCTATGATATGATAGCTTATGTAGGAGTAATGCCATTTCTTTTCATGTACTAGGTCAATTGCCATTCTCAACATGTTCCAACCGGCAGTAAATTGATTTGCAATAGATGCCTTGGCCACATCAAGCAAGTTGACAGTCATGAATTCCAATCATCTCCAGACTCTCTTTTCAATGCCAACTATACCTACCTCTATGTGAAGTAGTCTGCTTATTGTGTGCCTGTTAGTCTTGGGTCCCTCATTCCGTTAAGGCTGCAATGACTAGCAAGGGAAATAGAATAGTGGCATCGCCAATTACGGTTTCAAAATTCGCATCCGCTTGAACCTTTTGCCATGAAACTCCTTCGACAAGCGGAGCTCCGCCAAGACTCCCACCTTCAGGACGGTCCAAGGTTATTTGGATTGCTAGGTCTAAGCCACCCCTTAAGATTGTGGATCCCATCGTGAAATGCTTAGTCAAGCCCCCGCCCAAGATGATTGCTCCCGTTCTCTCTGTTTTGGTGATGATGCTACCAAGGATACGTAGATCTTTCACAAAATCCAGGGAGAACTCCTTTGTAGTGCTATAAGTGAACATATGAAAACCAAGCATGGAGTCCATCAGACCAGGAGAGAAGATTGGAACTCCAGTTCTGGCTGCTTGGTAGATAATCGAGTGCTTATCGTCAATTGTGTTGCCAAGCTCTGCGATGAATTCGCTTGGTGAGAGCCCAGACCTCTTCTCCTTCGGCATGGAATCTAAGAACTCGTAGATTCTCTGCTCGAACACCTCAAAGTCCTTCTCAGACACCACAATATCAGCAATACGGCCCATCCCTGCCTCGCGCAGTTTGTAATCATCATCTTCTGGTGAAACCCTGTAATGACCTCCACCATAGGCTTCAACAAGGTCATGCACAATATTGGCACCGCTGGTGACTATCGTATCAATATGGCCGTGCTCTACAAGATGACTAATCACATGACGAAGCCCTCCGGGGACCATGGGCCCCGACAGAGAGAGAAATTTGAAGCAACCATCATCCTTGAACATTCTCTCCATGATGGATTTCGCCCTTCCAAAACGCCCTGCTCCAAGGACTCCAACATCATGCATGGATTCGATGATGACCTTAATGTTACCTGACTGTGTGGGGTCGATATGCTGAACGCGCTGCATAATAAGTCACTGAGAAAGCTGGTTTGTGAATTGGAGATAAGTCATTCGCAGGAAAAATGGTGACACGGGTCTAGGCTATCCCGGGAGGGCAAGCCGTTCATTGCAAAGCGGACAATTCTGGACATGAAACCCTCTGTCCTTCTAGGAACGGCACTGGAACCCAGACCCGTGAATCCAAAAGTGAATCAAGTAATAGAGAAGAGTGATGCGAGTTCACCTTTTCTAGAACCCGCAGTCTGTTTTCTTGAACAAGGCACTCGTGGAGAGAAGGGTGAAACTAATTAAGGAGTAGCCTTGTTCAATATCTTTAAACACGTAGGGGAGTGAACACAACTTATGCAGGCCATTATTGAAATAGTCAGAGAGATGTTCGTGTACTTGATTCTCCTTGATGCTCTCTTCTTGCAAGGGGTATGGATATATCTAGGGCGTAAGGGAGAAGAAGCCTATATTGATGATTTGATTAATTTCCGATCTCCAGACTCATCACTCTCACGTTTCTATGAATGGCGTGTATCAAACATTGCAAATGCAATCGCGGAGAGCATATTGTTCGTTGTTGTCCTGATTCTGACAATTATCGGACTGGCAGCACTTGCTGGAGATATTATGATTCTTGAGCCTCTTGTGCCAGTTCTCATCTTCGTTGTATTCATGTCGTTGATTAGCGTTATACAAATGGTACGACGCATTGCATTCGCAATCGAAAAGGAGAAAGAAGTGTCAAAGCGTCTCAAAGCTGCGGAATTCAAGATCGAGACCGCTCAGAGCATTGTTGACGACCTTTCAAACCAAGGGCAGTTTGCGGATGGCAGGCTGTGGTTTGTATTATTCAGAATATCAAGGCGACAGGACCCAGTGGGATATGCTGTAAAAGATGTTCTGATAGAAAAGGGAAAGAGATTGCTCAGACGTATTAAGGCAGAGGACGCGCGTAGAATGGCAGGGGCACCACCCTCCTCAGAGGGCCCAGGAATAGAATAGCATTCATCCGTTCCAGTCAAGTTGCTTTGCCTTTAAGACCAGATTGGACTCCTTTAGTAAGTCTTATATGAAATCCGAAAGGCGTCAACCAGAACTCTTAGGGAGAATGTCCAATGTCTAAGAACATCATCAAGAAGGGTCTCAAAGGCGTAGTGGCCAGTTACCGCAGAGGCAAGCATCTTCAACATCCAAACCAGGTCCTTCTTTTATTCAATGATATCAAGACGAAAACCGAGGCAGCATCATTGATAGGAAGACAAGTAAGTTGGACTTCTTCCACGGGAAGAGAAGTCCTTGGCAAGGTGCTGAGTGTTCATGGAAACAGTGGAGTAGTCCGTGCCAAGTTTCGTACTAATCTTCCAGGACAGGCAATAGGTACTCCTGTTGAGATTCTGTAGTATTTCTCTTTTAGATTATCATTCTCGAATCTCAAATGCACTGATAAGGCCCATAAAGAGCTTGCAAGAATCTGAATCAGAACAAAATGAAAAAAAAAGAGAAAATACTTCCTACCGGCCCCGTTCTAAAATTGGCGAGTGTGAATTCGGAAGGAAGAATTGGAGGCAGAATGATTGATGTATCGTTCATTTCGAAAATGTTGAAGATGAGAATGACATTCATGAAGTCAGAGTCTTGAGCACTTCTTCTGAGACCTCCAAGAGTCAGCCAATCGCCCACGAATGGATTGATAATGAAATTCGAAGATCAGTGATGAGTGGATCCATTGAAAAAGAGAACATGGAAAGACTAGCGGACGCCGTTGTTGATTACCTTGAAAGAAGGTATGATGATTGGGGAATACTAGAATGGGTATTAGTAGAAATGTATAAGATTGGACACCTTCTTGTTCAACATGTTCCGATGATGACATATGGCTATCACAGGACATTCGTCCAATGATGTTTCATAGTTAGTCTGAGGAACACTATTGCTTTGAGAATCGAGGATAGAAGAGGAAGCCTCTTCCTAGATTCTTCACGTAAGTGCTAGTGGATGTGATAATGTGCTTGAGTGGATGTTTCTCTTTGCTGCGTACTTATGTGCAGGCTTCACACTCAAGCTTGGCGATGACCTTCTGGATGAATTGAAAGAACCAAATATGGCAACTATGCCTCTTGGGCTCTCAGGGCTAATTTTCGGTCTGCTCATGTCCAACTCCGAATGGGACTTGGCTCTACTGACGGCCATAGTAATTGGTGTAATTCTCTCAGGAAAAGTGAACAAGCCTCAGTTCTTGATAGGATTTATTCTCATTGGTATAGTCCTTGTCTTGAACGGTCTGCCGGCTGTGTCTGATATCATAATCTGGTTCGTAGTTCTACTAGTGCTTCTATTCACTGCGATTCTTGACGAGATACAGAATGATAGAGCAGACAAGAACAGCGATACCATTCGCTCGAAGTTCTTTCTCTATCGATTCACAATGAAATTGTCGGTCTTGATATTGGCAATTCTCATGCCTCAATTCCTTCCTACAGCAATCGGTCTTTGGATGTTTGACACGGGCTATGAAACAGCAAGAGTAATTGTGCGAAGAACTAGACCATAGTGAATACAAGGCTGCAGCATTCATCGCTAAAGACTGGCTTCAAATTCATCGTCTTTGCGAAGTCCACTCCTTCTTGACTAATGTAGGCCACGCCATTGGCTCCAGACATTATCGCATACTTGTCGCTCTCAATCTTATGTTGACCCAGAGGACGTGCGCACCCCAGTACAACCGGAACTTTGGGCATTCCCAAACGAGCCACTGTGAGGACTCTTCCAACGATTTCAGGGGAGGGGGCTTCTACCTTGGCCATGGGAGTCTGTCTTGCCGGAATTAGAGCTATGATAACTACGGCAGAGGGGTGATATTGAGAGATGATATTAAGCGCTGCAATCTCGCCAGCAATTTTGCCATAGTTGAGACCAACCAAGACATGAGGAGCTGTAGGAATTCCAGTTTCATGGAGAATTTCAAGAGATTCCTTCATTCTATCAGGGCCATTCTTCAAACGGTAGACTGTACTTGCTGTTTCTTCATCACCAATGATATCCAGCATGGCAGCATCAATATGGGCTTCCTTTAAGATTGATGCCGTTTCTCGATCTACAAGACCAGTGTGAACGACAACGTTCAGCCCTAGTTCTTCCTTTACTATCCTTATGGCATTTCCAAACTCAAGCAGTGGAACATGACCCTCGATTGTGGCGCCTCCACTAATCAAGACACCTCTTGCGCCCAGTTCTTTGAGCCTCCTGCATTTCTCTAAGAGCCTCTCGGGAGTCTTGACATCCTGCATCCCCGCCAGCAGGCGACCTTTGCAGTGTTCACAACCCAAGGCGCACGAAGTGCCTGTGACACTGAGTGATGTGAAAGCATGAGGGCTTTCCTGCTGATGGGCAGGGATGTTATGAGGATATCCTGTTGGACTATAACATAGGAGACTCCTTCCAAAGATCTTTCTGCGTGTATTGAGGGCCATGTTCATCCATTGTTCAAGCTCCGACTTGTCGGCACTCAGCAAGGATAGACCATCACGGGTAATATCAAAGTCCACAGTCGTTCCTCAAAACAGCCTCTCTCGCCTATGCTATTAGATTTGCGATTAGCTGCAATATGACAAGAAACAAGTAGTCAAAGCCTTCATCAAGGTATTCAGCATTTGATAAGTAAAGGTGCATATGTTGGTATGTGATGAAATCAAAGGAATTGATGTGTTTTTCAATGCCCGAAATGTTGCGATTTATGGTGCTTCTGCAAGTCAGAACAGTGTAGGACAAGCAATAGTTCAGAATTTCATCAAACCACAGTATACGGGGAAAGTTTATGCAGTGAACCCAAAGTACACCAATGTTCTGGGAGTCCCGTGTTACCCATCATTACAGGAGATTCCAGAGTCTGTAGACTTGGTCGTGGTAGCTATTCCTGCCAGACTTGCCCCCAGAGTGTTTGAAGACATAGGGAAAAAGGGTGCCAAGGCGGCCATAGTAATATCCGGAGGGTTCTCTGAAACAGGCCCCAAAGGTGCGGAACTGGAAAACGAAGTAGTTAAATTGGGCAAGAAGTATGGAACTAGAATCATCGGGCCAAATTGCGTTGGGGTCATTGATACGTCTACACATGTAGACACATTCTTCCTTCCGGAGTACAGATGTGCGAGACCAAAGGCAAGCAATGTTGCCAATATTGCTCTTGTATCTCAATCTGGAGCATTTGCCGCAGCCATCGCAGACTGGACATCAGAACTTGGCCTGGGAGTAAGTAAAATCATCAGTCTCGGCAATAAATGTGATGTTGATGACGACGATCTCTTATGCTATCTTGGCGATGACTCATCAACTCAAGTAATCTGCTACTATACGGAAGGCTATGATGGAAACAAAGGCCGTTCCTTTTTCGATACGGCAAGGGAAATCACACCCCATAAACCTGTGCTTGTAGTGAAGTCAGGAAGAGGAAGTCGTGCCAAGGCTGCTGCAAGCTCACACACGGGTTCCTTGGCAGGATTGGACAGTGTAGCAGATGCTGCGTACAAGCAGTCAGGCGTGATACGAGCAGACAATTTTGACCAGATGTTCGACATGGCCAAAGCTCTTGCCATGCAGCCTCCTGCTGAAGGCGATAGGGTACTAATGATCACGAATGGGGGAGGGCTGGGCGTCATGACCACTGACGCATTGGAAGCGTTAGGCCTTACCATTCCAAATCCATCTTCTGACTTGGAGAGCAAGCTCCGTGAAGACTTGCCCGCATATTGTGCCTTTGGCAATCCATTTGATGTGGTGGGTGATGCAGGCGCAGACAGATATGATGCGATATTCAGAGAAGCCATTCCAAGCGGTGAATACGACATCTTTGTTGTTGGAATGCTTCTTCAGACCCCAAGCTTGGGTATGGAAATAACCAATATTATTGCCAATTATCAGAAGCAGTCTGGAAAGCCATTCGTAGTGATATCGATGGGAGGTGGTTTCACCACCAAGGCGGGAGAGATAATGGAGCTGATGGGTGTACCCACTTTTGCAACAGGAGAGAAAGGCGCATTGGCAGCAAAAGCTCTGGCAAGATACGGAGAAATCAGACTAGGAGACAAGTTCAATAAGAGTGCAGGAGCAAAGAAATCATAAATAAGAGGAACCGCCAAGCAAACCAAGAAGGGGTCCATCAAGTCATGAAGATTGCCAAACAGATTTTCAAGCAAGCTCTTGAAGAGGGAAGAACCTTTGTTCTTGAACATGAAGCGAAGGATATAATGAAGGCATATGGGTTACCAGTGCCAGCTTATGATACCGCAACAACAGCTGAAGCAGCAGCAGAGAAGGCCAAGAAGATTGGATTCCCAGTTGTACTGAAAATACTCTCGAAAGATATTCTTCACAAATCAGATGCCGGCGGCGTCAAAATCGACCTGAAGAGCGAGGAGGAGGTCAAGGAGGCCTTCTCAACCATAATGGATAACGCCAGAAAATATGGGAAGGAAAAGGGGATTGAGGTAGACCTTAGCAGAGGGGCATTCATCTCTGATTTTGCAGAAATGGGTACCGAAGTCATTGTTGGTGTTACAAAAGATCCTCAATTTGGACATGCATTGATGTTTGGACTTGGAGGGATATTTGTTGAGATCCTGAAGGATGTAACCTTCCGATTAATACCTCTCACCGAGATAGATGCTCGAGAGATGATTTCCGAAATAAAGGCTGCCAAGGTATTGGAGGGAGTGAGAGGACAACAGCCCCGCGACGTGGATGCCTTGGTTGAAATCATTATGGCTGTTTCAAAAATGGTATCGGAGAATCCTGAGATAAATGAGATTGACTGCAATCCCACGTTTCTTTACGAGAGAGGAAAAGGTGCCTTGGTGGTTGATGCCCGAATTCTAATCGAAAATCCGAATGAGAAGGCAGCATCTAGCCACTGATGAGATCGTGAAAGAGAACCAAGCTTCTCTTCAGATCCAAGTCTTGTAAACCTCTGTCACTTGATGCCTTTGTGACTCCAGCCAGTAAGAGCAATAATGCGACCATTCTGGGCACAAGCTTCGCATTTTGTAGCAAGAACTCACGGTTCCTCGTAGAGTCCACGAGCAGACCCTCCAGCCGTCGCACAAGGAGAGAGAGCTTCTCATCCACACCAGCATCGAGCTGTATCTTTCGAAAGAGTGCATTTACTGTTGCTTCGTCCCGGAAATTCTCCTGTGATATGCCAATACTGTTCAATAGCCCCATGGACCCTAGAATAATCGAATCGTAATCATCTTCCTCAATCCGTGAGAGTCCTTGCTCCAAGGCCTTGAGCTGAGCTAAAAACTTGAGAGAGTTCGTTAGGATATTTCTTGAAGCACTTGGCACGGAGAAGGCGATTTTCGCCAGACTTGCTTCATTCAGTCGCTCAAGCCGAGCAGCCACCGAAGACTCCAGTTTTCTCTCGAAGCCCGGGGAAAAGGCAATCTCTGCAAGCTTGGCAATCTTAGGGTCGGTGGAGATTCGACGGATGGCAGTCAGAGCCTTGAAATCATACAATGGAGTGTAGAAGAGAAGAATTCTAAGAATATCATAGGCTACCTCAAAATCGCTTTCAGTCGTCACACTACGACCTTGGCTCTTACAGGAAAATCCACTGATGAGAACCCAGCAGGACGCAAACCGTTCGCATAATGCCTCGCACGATTTCGTATCGGTGAGTCCGTGATCCTCCAGAAATCGGGCCAGCTTCTCTGCAGCCCCAGCAATGCGTCCGGAAGTCTCACCCCCTATCTGAACTTGTGATAGAGATAGCATAAACTCTCTGGGGTCTCTTGAAGGAAGCCTAAGCCGAAATCCAGGATCCTCCCTGGTAATGGTCCACCATTTGGAGGTAGATGTGAAGTGGTCTAGGATATCAACTGCACCTGTAAGATCGGATATACTAGAGGTGGTACGCCCGTCAAGTATGGTAATCGTTTTACATATGGTTTCTAAGAAGTGTGAGAGGTGAATTATGAGCTTTTGACCTGCAAAGACTTGGTGCGAATACCGACCTATGACCGAATCGATATGTGATACAATTTCAGTTGGAATTGATGCATCGATCAGTCCTCGATAAATCTCGATTGGGGTCCTTGTCAAGGCTTTATGGCCTCCTCCGCTTCTTCAAGGGGGAAGGTCATGAATATCATATAAAATACTGTGTAACCTATTGAACTCCGCTTGGAATTCATTGTCCGAAACGTCTTGACCGCTGCTGGTATGAACGCAGCGCTCTCCAAATATCGATTCTCCTCACAGCAGGCCAGTATATCTGTGCGAAATAGAGCTCGGAATAAGCTGATTGCCAAAGAAGAAATCCGGAAAGCCGCTCTTCACCTGAAGTACGTATTATAAGATCTGGGTCTGGAACTCCATTAGTATATAGATGACTCTCTATTACTTCTTCATTAATCTTATCAGGCTCAAGGTCTCCCGCTTGAATCTTCTGGCCAATAGCCCGGATTGCATCAACTAACTCAGCCCTACCAGAATAGCCAATGGCGACATTGAGAATGTGGTCCTTGTACCCCGTGGTTTCGTGCTGGGCCTGTACTATTGCGTCTTGGACTTCCTTAGGCAATAGGTCAACGCGGCCAATAGCTCTGATTCTTACTCTATGCCTATGAACATCTGGATTGCCAACGACCTCAGAGAATTTCTCCTTGGCTATGGCCATAATCTCCTCGACTTCATTCTTTTTCCGTTGGAAGTTCTCAATTGAGAAAGCATAGAGAGTGCACACCTTAACGTTGGCCTCCCAGAGTATCTTCAAGACCTCCATGACTTTCTGGGCACCCTTATGATGACCAAACCAAGGAACATTCATGCCATGTTCTCTAGCGTAACGGCGGTTCCCATCAAGAATAATCCCAACATGACGCGGTGCGTGGTCCTTATCCAACTGACGGTGCAGAAAGTATTCGTACAGCCTATAGACGGGGCCAGCCAAGTTCAATAAACAGCACTTCCCAGTTCATGATGAATCAGCGGATGTGTCTTAATAGCCTTGATGCTAGGTGAGCATGTGTACTATATCATCTGAGACACCTTATCGGCAGCTCTCTTCATCTCAAGAAAGACCATTCCGAGCTTGGCACTTGCAGTTGTTGAAACCGTTAGGCAGGCATTCATTCCAGCTTGAACAACAAGCAGCCACCCGTCAACGCCCTTGATATTCACTTGCTCAAGATTCCCCTTTCCAAGCTCTATTGCGGCCTTTTCACCAAGCGTAAGCATTGCTGCAGTCATCGCAGCAACCTTAGCCTCATCAACATCCGTTGGCAAGGCAGATACAATGGGGAGCCCTTCAACACTCACTATTGCGCATGCCTCAATCTCAGGTATGCTACCCTGCAGCTCATTCAGCACGCTTTCCAATGTATCTCCGCGGCTCTCTGCCATTAATTTCACCTAATTGATTATCATTTGTACATCCTTTTCAGGATGACCTCTCGCGCTATTGCCTGAAAGGCTCTTTTAACTCCTACACCCTGAACAGCAATAGTCTCGTATATCGGAACATTTCCCCCCAGACCCAGTAGGTCAAGCATCTCATCCCGGGACATCCTGTTGGGTAGATCACGCTTGTTAAGCATGACGACAATCGGAATCTCACGTCCTAGAGCATCACCCAAAAAGAGCTTTAGCTCTTCGAAACTCTCAGTGTTCTCATCTCGCTGATCTGGCGAAGAGTCGGCAACAAAGAGAATTCCGTCTGTGCCTTGTAACACCACCTTTCTCTGGTGCCTGTGTCTCTTCTGTCCAGCTACTGTGAATACATCGAAGAGTACACGACCTCCTGCACTCATGGGAACATAATCAAAGAATAATGTGCGGTTAGTTTCATCTTCGATTGCAGTGAACTCTCCCTTTTGCAGACCCTCCACTTTTCCATAGAGCCACCTGAGAGCTGTGGTCTTACCGCCAAGGGATGGTCCGTAGAAGACAAGCTTGAGATGTATGCGACCTTGGACGTCCTTCCGCACTATCTAGTCACCTCTATCGAATTTTCGCCCGCGAATGTTGGGTTTCTCTTCGTCACCGTCCGTTCACCTGATTTCCCCGAAAGAGGATGCTAGCACTGCTTCTAAGATCCGAGTTTGAATTCTAGGAAATTGAAGTCCAATAAAAGCCTTTGTGGCACGAGGAGGTTTCACGGGAAATCTTCATCATGAGCTTGACCCTTCAACTCAATATGAACTGCACAGTGGTGTTGCCAAGCGCAATACAACTGTGTGTGTTATGTTCGAAGTAGCATGCGCTCAAGTTTAAGCAAGATTGGCTTTTCGTGCTACAATGAACTCATGACTGTTATTATACACTCTCTTTCTTGATGTTTCTTCTATGATAGACAAGAATCACGATCACTCCGAGCAGCGATAGTCCAATTTCGACCAAGGGCAATCGCAAACCATAGACTGCAACCCACTCATTTAGATAGTAGCATCTGAAGTAACCAGAAAGATCAAACCCGTCACCAGACTCACTTCCGCTTATTTGGAAATGCGCCAGCGATTCGTTTCCCTTGTATAAGAGGACTGGGAGGCGTTCTGATAAGAACTGGTAGTGCCATTCTCCTTGAATTGTCAGGTTCAGTGAATTAAGGAATGGTATTGTGAATGATACAATTGTGTGAGTCATATTTTGGGTATCAGAATCATTGACTATGGTCATTAGGAATAAGACTCTTAGCGTATTATTGTCATAAGCCAAGAGGTCCACGTCCTTAGATAGAGAACGAACCTGAATTGTTGATTCGTTGATTAGCATATTCTGAAGGCCATCCAGAATGTACACTTCCTTTGATAAATCGGAAGACGCGATTATCCACGATGTAAAGTTGAATCTAAATTCGTAACGGGCACCCGGGATTGTAGTATATTCCCGAAAGCCCTGTTTTGTCCCATCTAATAGATTTCTACCGAATGCAACCTGATGCAAGATGGTGAAACTTCTCATTTCAGTTATTCCTGAAAATGATTGATTCCCTGGTGATGTAATATTGGAACAAAGTGGGAATCCAAATTCATCTAATGGAGGATCTTGAAGGCGGCCGCCATTTCTGACCAATGCATCGACGGTACCTAGAGCCATTCTTTCGTGACTATAGTCAAAATCAATAGTATACACGCCAAGCAACAAAATACCCAGCAAAATAACTACGGTCATCATGAGGATAATCTTGCTATGTTTCACTTTGTTTCTCCATCAAGAAAAAAGAGAGAAAGGAGATGTAAATACATACCCTACTCAGAGTTTGTCATCCATCTAGAGTGAAGTACTTCCCTTCTGAGACTAAGATAAAATCTATGTGTTTAGGATTATATTGGATTGTCTTGAAATGCAAGAACATGCTTTCTCTAAGAAGCAATTCAGCATAGGAATCGTCTGAGTGTTCTAGTAAGTTCAAAATATCTCCACTTAGACTGTGCTATGCAGATGTTAGAACTAGATTCATGACATCAAATTCAGGTGATTTCTTGGTGTCAATGCCTATGTAATCCAGTTTATGATTGGCCGTCCATCTTAGACGAATATTCACATTATTTGTTCATCTGGAACTAAATCAATGAGATTATCCGGAGTTAGATTTCTACTAGCCCAACTGATTCTTGGAATAATCACACCAACCTCTTGATATCTGGAGTCAGTAAGAAGACCGACATATATCGAGAATTTCGTGCCTGCATCTGCCCTAAAAACCAGTTTAGCACCATCTGTAGGAGTTCGGGTTCTGAAAGAACAATATAGAACATCGCCAGCAACCCTCTCGAAACATAGACCATCCTCTCTCTGCAGGAGATGGATTACAGAGGCGCCAGATTCCGAAACAGCTGATTCTGCAGCCTCTGTGTATTATGTTTGAAATCACACTCGCTCAAGCTCTGCCAAAGCAGACTTGAGATCCTCTTCGTCAAGTTCCTTATCTTTTCCTCCAGGGGCAATTGGTTCGACTGCAAGGAACTTGTCGAGTTCATCAGCAAGTTGTACACCCTGCTTCTTCATAACAAGACGAATCAAGCCAATGTTGACTTCTGCCTCAGATACGACGCAGAGTACGCCTTTGCCACAGGCCGATGCGAAAATTTTGCCCTCGCTGAACTCCGATGTGACAATCTCCAATTCTCCAATTTGGAGGTTCACACCCTGTTCTTCGCTGGCGCAGAATACAGCACTAGCAATCGCACCAATTGAGTCTACGTCGACAGGGTAGTAAGAGAGCTTACTCACATTGGCAATTGTTAGTCCTGTCTTGTCAACCAGAATTACTTTCTTGATCCCCTTGTCCTGCCTGATGATCTCAGTCAGGATCTTATCGAAAGCTTTTGGATCGCTCATTCCACTATATCCCCATACTAATTCTTCTTGAGGACCACTAATATCAGGCCCTCCTTTTCATCAGGTGCGATGTTTATTTGTCCGTGTGTTGTGTCCAACGTGAGGAAGGACAGCGACCCCTCGCGAAGAAGGCGCACCGCATCCAGTGCTTTTCCCACGAGAGAGGTGATGATTGCAGCGATGTTTTCGGTTGTGTCAGAGTCAAGATCACTGCTTAGCGGCAGTCCTTCCATGGTAGTAATCACTACTCCTCGGACGCCGTCCTGTGCCTTTAGCTTTGACAGGACTTTCTGTAGTTTTTCTTGACTTATCAACCTACGGTGCTCCGCTGTATCATTTGGGCACTTGCCAAATTCCTACGCCGCAGTTGGGTATTTTAGGATTACCGTGATATTGGTTAGGCAGCTGAGCCCGTTTGCGCAAAAGATTGCGCAATTTTGCCAACAACGGTGTTACCCTAGTAATATATCAATGATAAGCTAAAAGAAAGAGAGATGAGTGACGCATCTAAGCGTCACTGCATCATTGGATTACGCTTTGTCCTCGTCTTCAAATATCTTCTTTGAACTTCTCTTCATCTGAGCAAGGTTTTCCACGGCAGACATGTCAGCTGCTGCAGAGGGGGCTGCTCCACCTGCAGGAGCTTCTCTCATGCGTTCTTCTTGACGCACGAGCTCCTCCTCTTCCGCAGCCAATACGTTGTCTGCCTTTTCAAGCATCTGCTGAACAGGCGCTGGAGCTGCTCGGGCTCGAGCCTTCATAGCTGATCTAAAGGCAGAGAGACGCTTCTTGCCTTTTTCTCTGTCACCCCTAACGGCATCTTCACCAGCCTTCTGAGTAACAAAGGTAGCACCCACTGTGGGGTCAAGGGATTTCATAATCTCCTCTTCCTTGTCTGAAACCCGAAGCCTTGTTGTGACCGCACGAACCCTTCGCGCACCATCGTTGTCGGTATAGGCAACTTGAACTTGGATGGGAATCTCCTGATCATTGATCTTGGCAGAGGGCTCTACCTCAAAGTAGAGCTCATGATCCTCTCCAACGACCCCGATTTTGCCCCCACTCTTTTTCTTGAGTTCATCAAGAACCACACGAGAGGCTCCAGATGCGTCCTTCACCTTAACGCCCGCAGGAGTTACGAGCTTGACTTCTACATCACGACCTAGCATTGCAGACCCCGCTAGTTCTGAAAGACTTCGATCGAGCTCATTTGGTGTGACATAGTACATTGTCCCACCCGTTATCTCGGGCATGAGACCAAGGGTCTTCAATTCCATTCCACCACCGGAAGCGATACCAACGACATCGACAGCTGTTCCAAGGTCCAAGAACCTCCTTCCAATATTCTCGTAGAATTTGGAACCAGGCGTGACCTGATAACCCTCAAGCGCACCGATGCCCTCGTTGGCAAGGCCGTCGGTAAGCAGAACCACACGTCCAACATTACGATGTTTCGATATAGTACTGGCCATTGCAACAGCAGGTCCGAGGGCTGTGCCGCCTTGGTCGCGTAGTGCACGAACATGGTTCTTTAGCTTGTCAGCATTCTTTCCAACGTGAACAAGCCGTATCTTGTCCAATAGATTCTTTGTTGCTTCATCAATGTCCTTGAGACTCATGAATGAACTTGTCGGCAATTCAACTGGATGACCGGTTTCTAAATCTCGTGCAACAACTGTGCTCTCGAACTCGATCAGACCGAACATGGTATCGGGAGCATTTACTGCTAGGCTATCTATCGAAGTTGTAAGGCTTCTCTTAACAGCTGAAAGATTCTCCCCAGCCATCGAGCCGGAAACATCGATTAGAGCCAAAAATGATCTACCACCAGCAGAAACTTCACCTATGGCAGTCTTCGTCGCTTCAGGTGGTAGCTCGATGACGAAGTCAGTTTCATCCCCCGCAGCAACGACTTCGCCTTCAATAACATTCAGAGTTCCACAAAATGGACAAAGAAAATGTCGTCCGACTTTCGGATCATCCCTGATCTGATCCGTGCTAATTAGAAAGCCATTGCATTTGTGGCAGGCAATAGGCTTCCCGACGATTTTGGTCGTTTCGCGTGCTAGCTCTCCAAACTCAATACGGAGAACATAAGGGATGTCACTCATGACGCCTTTAGAGGCTGGAAAAGTCTTTGAGCTGGTTCTTAGTAAAGGCATGTAAAATCGACCTCAGAAGTTGTTTCATAATCGACAATTGTGGTTTTAAGGGTTCGTCGGAACTATCAGCATGAAATCGAATACAGGAGACTCTATTCTTGGCAGCTAATCAATGACCAACACAGAAAATATAAGCGCATCATCTGCCAGAACAGAGTAGATGAAATACTCCCACCCACGGAGGAAATGTTGAGATGGTGGATAAAGGCAAGATTGAACAAGTAGTAGCAGACACGATGGCAGCAAACGAGAACCTTGAAGGAATTGTTGTATGTAATGCAAAGGGCGAGGTGCTATTTGGACACACCATAGCCGCAGGCGTTAAACACACTGACGTTGCATCACTGGCTGTCAAAATTGCTGCGAACTCATCTCAGCTGGCGGGTGGCTTGGATAAAGGAGGACTCAAGGAAGTATCAATCGCAGCGGACAACGGCTTTATCGTTGTATTGGGCGATGTCAGAATAGTCCTAGCAGGTATAGCAGGAGAAGGAGCGCGTGAGTCTATGGGGCTTATTCGAATGGCTCTGAAGCGCGCCTTATTGAAGATGCTTGAATGATGCATAGTGCTTCCAGCAACCGCAGAGCTACCTTTTTTTGGTGATATTTAGCTCAAGTAAATGCATACACTAATACCTGAATGATGTCTGGGTACTACCTAGGTAGTACCAACCGTATTAGGGATTGTGTATTATTTCCGAAATGGACAGGCCAGAGTATAGTATCGGAAGGAAAGTCGGAAGGGATTGCATCTTGGTCCATATTGACAAGCTCGTATGCAAGGGTTTCAAGTCATTTGGCCGAGAAACTGTTACTATCAATTTCAGTCCAGGATTTACTTGCATTGTAGGCCCTAACGGATCAGGAAAGTCCAATGTCATCGATGCGATCCTTTTTGTTCTTGGGCAGCTAAGCGCCAAGACTCTTCGAGCAAATGTCTTCTCGGACCTTCTCTATTCTCCACCGAAACCAAATATGCCGCCGAAGGCAAGATCTGCACTAGTAGAGCTTCACTTTGATAATAGAGACCGAAAGCTGCAGATTGAAGCAGACCGAGTTGTAATTGAGAGAGAGCTTGATGATACTGGGAAATCTACCTGCAGAATAAACGGGAAGGTGGTTACGCGATCCTCAGTTCTTGAAGTACTAGGAGCCATAGGTGTCGATCCCAATGGATATAATCTTGTTCTTCAAGGAGAGATAGCACAGATTGTAAAGGTAAGCCCAATTGATCGTCGAAAGCTGATTGAAGAGATTGCAGGAATATCTGCCTACGATGAGCAAAAAGAGCGTGCTCTGAAGAAGCTTGCTGAGAGCGAATCAAATCTGGGCAAGGTAGAGATGCAACTTCAAGAAAGACGAAGGCAACTGGAAAAATTGGAAGAGGAACGTTCTGATGCCTTTCGTCACAAAAGCATCACAGAGAAGATCAAAGCTATCTCAGCCGATAGCTATGCTTGGAGGATAGTAAAGTGCCGGAACCGAATCGAAACGATACATGAAACCCTTGCAGAAAGAGCCGAAGAAGCTGAGAAGCTGGAACGTGAACATGCAGAAGCTGAAAAGAAAGCAAAACAAACTGAAGAGCAAATCGATGCGATTGACACGGAGATTGATGGGATTACTGGTGGAGCATCAGCAAGAATTTCTGAACAATACGGAGTTGTTTCGGCGGCTGTTGACCATTTAAGAAGGGATTTGGAGAGAACAAGAATCGAGCTAGAGAATCTAACCGAAGAGAAGAGCTCTGTTCAGGTCGAAATGCAATCCATCAAGGACCAAGTTGAGGGCTCACTGGCGCTAACAGACGAAAAGGAACAAGAGCTTTCAAGGCTCAATAATGAAATAGCCGAGTGCTCTAGAAAAGTAACTAGTTTAGAGGAGCATATTGAGAAAGAACAAGAGAGCATACTCGAAGCAACACAACGTTTGCAGGACCTCAATAACCAGATGAGGATGCTTGACGAAGGTGTTTCTGAAGTGCGTTCGGCCATCAAAAGCGATAGCAAGGAGCTAGGAATGGCCTACGAGGAGCTTCAGGACTCCAAGAATCTCCTTGAAAGGACAGAAGATGAACTTGTGGAACTAAGAAGAATCATACCAGTCAAGCGCGAGGAACTGCAAAAATCGGAAGAGGATGAGTCTGTTAAAAGAGTGAAAGTAGATGAACTTGAAAAGCGATTAAGGACCATTGATGAGGAGGAGCGAGAAGCAGGAAAGATTGTAAAAGCCACGCGGGAAGAGCTTATTCGAATTCAAGCAAGGCAAGATGCATTAAAGGATGCAGAAGAGGCATTTCTCAAGAAAAAACATGCCTTGGCACGTGTGCTTGAACTCCGTGATTCCAACACTATTTCCGGGATATATGGTACTGTTGCTGAACTTGGAGTGATCAATCCGGAATATGCCACCGCTATGGAGGTCGCAGGCGGCAACCGCCTTTCATATATCGTCGTGGAAAGCGATCATGCAGCCAGTGAATGCATTGATATTCTAAAGAGAGAGAGGGTGGGCCGTGCATCCTTCATTCCACTGAATAAAATAAGAACAAAACAGTCAGGCAAGCTTCCTAGCGATAAGGGAGTGATTGGTTTTGCAATTGACTTAGTGAGTTTTGAACCGAAGATGAAGCCTGCTTTCGATTTCGTCTTTTCGGACACTATTGTCACTGAGAACTTCGAAACTGCGAAAAGGCTTGGTTTCAAAGGTATGAGAGCGGTTTCTCTGGAAGGAGACCTTGTTGAGAAATCAGGATTGATAACAGGGGGACATTATCATCGTACATCCGTAGGACTCTCTCTGCAGGAGAAGGACATTAGTCCACAGATTGCGGAGCGTTTGAAGGGTCTGGAAAAGGTACACAATGGGCTATTGGACCAACAAGAAGAACTGAGAAAGCAGAAGAGCATTTTTGATCATGAGATTCAAGATCTGTCAAAGACCAACTATAGAGCACAGCTGGAACTCGACGGGCTTGACGAACGCTTGAAAGAGAAGGAGAATCGGTCTGCAGTTCTGAAGGAGCGAATAGCAACAGCTGAAGTCACGATAGAGGCCTTGGAGAAGCAAATTGGTGAGCTAACAGAACGAGATAATGAACTATCGCAGCACCGGGAGATGGTGAGAGAACAAAGAGATGATGTCAATGAGCAGCTGGCCAAGTCTGATACTGCCAAGCTTACTCAGTACATGAAAGACTTGAAGGAAGTAATGGAACGGCACAAACAGGAGCGCGAGGCCTTGATGAGCGAGATTACTTCCCTCAAGGTGGCCCTAGACGAAAGGCTGAAGCCGAAGCTGATGGAACTTGATTTGCGCCATCAATCCTTAGCCAAGGCAACTCCTGATCTAGAGATCAAAGTAAAGGAACTCAAAGATGAACTTGCCGAGAAAGAGGAAGAGTTCCTCAAGCTTAAGGCGGAACGTGATCAGATTGATGAAGCCGTTAAGGACAAACGAGTTCTTCAGCTTGAACTGAAAGAGAAGCTTCGTAATTTCAGGCTGCGCCATGAGGAAATTCGAGAGGAACAGACAGCCAATGAGAAAGCTGTATACCGGCTTCAGACTGAACAGTCACGCTTAGAAACGGATATCGTTGGTTTTGTGGCCGAACTCAATGAGATATCCCGCGCTGATGAGGAGGTTGCAAAGAGAACAACTCTAAGAGAGATTACATACAAGGAAATTGATGATTTTGAGGACAAAATCAAGGAACTGGAGAGGGAGCTGGAGGCATTAGGTCCTGTTAACCTAAAAGCCCTTACAGACTATGATCTTGAGAAAGACAAGTACGAAGAGATTGTTGATAAAAAGACCAAACTGGAGGAAGAGCATAAAGAAATCCTTGCCTTCATGGAAGAAATCGAAGCTGAGAAGACACGTAAGTTTCTGCAGGTCTATAATGAGATTGCAGACAATTTTGCGTCAGTGTTCTCCAAGCTCTCACCGGATGGAGAAGCCACGCTCATGCTTGAGAATCCAGAACATCCCTTAATGGGAGGGATTACTGTAAAATCAAAGCCTCGAGGAAAGGAACTCGTCACATTGGACGCAATGAGTGGTGGAGAGAAGACCATCACGGGACTTGCGCTGATTTTCGCCATCCAGATGTACAATCCTGCGAGCTTCTATATCTTTGATGAGATAGACGCGGCTCTAGATGATGTAAATGCACATAATGTGGCGCTCTTAATAGCAGAGATGTCAAAGTCTTCCCAATTCGTGATTGTATCATTGAGAGACACAACTGTCAGCAAGGCTGACTTGTTGATAGGAGTATCAAATCAGGACGGCATCTCAAGAATCGTCAAAGTTGACCTTGAGGAGGTGGGCTCTGCAGCATGAGTAATGATTTGCCATTCTGGGCCGCCCCACCGTATATACTCCTGACCGATGTCCTTCAGCTTGACAAAGTTAAACCATGGAACGTTGACGTGGGAAAGCTTGTTGCAGGCTTCCTCAGAGAGATGAGGAGAATTGGCGATATAGACTTCCGTGTATCAGGAAGTGCTCTTTATTCCGCGTCTGTGATCTTCATGAGAAAGACGCGTGAACTTGTGGAACTTGGTTTATTGTCTCCTGATGAGGATGATGAGGAAGAGGACCTTATCATTCCCTTAATACGACCTCCATTTAGGGTTTCTAATCAACGCGTCACATTAGAAGAGCTTCTTGTTGCTATGGACCGCGTTTTGAGCAAAGGTGTTCGTCAACGCTCAAGTCCTTCAAAGACTAGAAGATATAGCACTAGGGCCGACCCCTTGGCCTTCAAAATGGAGAGCACGCGTGCAGATGTGGAGGAGAATATCGCAGAAGTCTATGATGACCTCTGCAAGGTGATGAAGATAGGAGACGAATCCAGATTCGTAGATCTTCTTATGAACAACTCAAGAAGAGAGATTGTCAGAATGTTCTTTGCAATTCTACATCTCTTTGCCCGAACATTCATTGACATTTGGATGGATGACGAGGAAGTCATCTGGGTGAAGCTGTTGGAACCTCCTGTTGAGGAAGAGGAGGAAACAATACAGTCAGCTGTTGACGGGTAGATGGTTGAGGTGAATGAGGATCTGGTCAAACTGGAAGCGGCACTATATGTTGCAGGCCGTCCTGTCACTCTGGAAGAATTGTCGAACATAATAGATAAGGCTGAATCCACCACGAGGAAGCTTCTTGAGAATCTTGGATTTGAGTATAGACAGCGAGAAGGCGCCTTGGAAGTGGTAGAACTTCCCAGAGAGAGATACGTACTACAGCTGAAGCCAGAACTGACACCAGGTGTTGCGAAGCTGATTCCAGGAGGCCTGCTTTCTTTTGCCACGCTCCAGACACTGGTATACATTGCCCTAAAACAGCCAATCCTTCAGTCGGAACTCGTTGCTGAACGAGGAACGCATTGTTATGACCATATCAAAGAACTGATTGAGAAGAAGTTTGTTGATGCCGTTCCTGAGGGGCGAAGCAGGATTTTGACAACAACAGATCTCTTTGCAGACTACTTTGGACTAGACCCAGATAGAGTGCGGCTTAAGGCCCAACTCAAATTCAAAATGAAACGTATACTCTCAGAACAACAGGAGCTTGAAGACCAAGCTGCTGCAGAGGAGTTTCTGAGATAATCAAGGAGACTCTGCGTCTACGCTTCTAACACACGCGTGGAACCGGTTCGCCATACGGCACCTGTATGATTTTCCTGCCTCCGACCTGAGTTCGCATTACGACTCGCCCTTCTCCTTCTCTGAAGGAACCAATCACCTTGGCATCCTTTGTAGTCTTGTGACGCCTTAGCGCTGTCAGAACATCCTGTGTCTTGAGCGGGTCCACAGACATCACTGCAGTACCCTCGCAGCTCATATTCAAGGGGTTCAGTCCAAGGACTTCGCAAAGAGACTGTACCGCAGTGCGTAGCGGAATTAGCTCTTCTTCAATTTCTAGCTCTAGGTGCGATTTCAATGCAATTTCGTTCAAGGCAACGGCAGTCCCGCCTCTGGTTGGATCCTTCATTGCGTGAATACCTCCCACATCAAGACACTCTCGGATTGGTGCCCACAAAGGCGCTACATCACTGATGAGGTCTGTATCGAATTTCAGGCCTTCACGATGAGCTAGCAGAGATGTCCCGTGGTCACCAATTGGGCCGGTTACAATGAGATCATCCTCTGCCAACGCCCCGCTGTCAGTTAGGGGAGCGTCGCCGTAGATAACGCCAATTCCAGTGGTAGACATAACGAGCTGGTCCAGAGTTCCTTTTGGCATCACCTTTGTATCGCCAGCAATCATCGCAACATCAAGTGGTTGAAGGATGTCATTCAGGGACTTCAAAATGGTTTTGAGCTGGTCAATCTCAAATCCCTCTTCAACTATGACTGTATTTGTCATTGCTACGGGTTGAGCTCCCATCACTGTGATATCATTGATGGTGCCACATGCAGTAAGAGACCCTATGTTGCCTCCCGGAAAGAAGAGAGGCTGAACTGTATGGGCATCCGTGCAGACAATAAGACCAGTTCCATCAAGTTGGAGAGTTGCGCCGTCATCCATCTCATCAAGACCAATTGGCCCAAGACGGCGTTTTGCAAAGGAGGGAATAATGATTTCTTCCAGCAGCTTTTGCATTATTTTTCCGCCGGCACCATGAGCGCTTTCAATCCTTGACATTGCCAATCAACCTCTATCAATTCTCCACTCATCAGGCAGTCTATTTGAAGTGGACGATTTGTACACGAATCAGAATGTTTTGTCAGTAAGCAAGATTTAAAACCACTCCCAGGAGAGCGACAGTGACCTAACTAAGAGGTGGTCAGAAATGGGTGTCTGGCATAGAAAATCTGGTCGTACATCAAGTGGAGCCCGTCTGAAGAAATTCAGAAGCAAGAGAAAGCATGAGATGGGGCGCACTCCAACTGAAACATTGATGGGAGAGGCAAAAAGGAAGAAGATGGATAGTAGGAGTGCACAGAAGAAGATGCCAGCCCTTCGCTTAGGAATGGTCAATGTTATAGATCCAAAGACTGGGAAAACCATCCGAGCGGAGATTGAAGATGTCGAGAACAATCCTGCAAACATGGACTATCAACGTCGCAAGGTAATCACACGAGGGACTATCATTAAAACCTCCAAAGGTCGTGCCAGGGTAACAAGCAGACCCGGACAAAGCGGCATACTTAATGCTGTTCTGATTTAGCTGAATTATAGACTAGTAACACTATGAGGCGTTGACCTCGGCCTCAATATTCGCTATTATGAAGTCCTTGCCTCCTGTGAGAATTGTGTTACTACTATCACACTTCGGGCACCTCATTGGTGCAAAAACAGCTATTTGTGGCGGAAGATCAAGTGCTGCTTGACTCTCACCTTCATATCCACAATCATTGCATTTCAGTCGGCCTTTCACGAGGGTGATGTTAAGCTTGGCACCTTCCAAGAGAGTATTCTTACTGGCAATTTCGAAATTAAACTCAAGCTGTTCAGGAATAAGAAAAGTGAACTCGCCTACCTCAACATTCACAGCAGTGACTCTCTTCACATTATTGGCTTTTGCCGCGTGAACCGCTGCCTCAACTATTGACAGGGCCGCCGAATACTCGTGCACAAGAATCACTCACATCACAAGGTGCGGCTTCGGTAGTTAAGGCGTTTCGGTTGTGGTACAAATTCATACGAGGCGTCTTTATATGAGCAGAGGCCCATGGCTTGCATTGGATTTCGGAGTACCAAGGTGGGAAAGAGTTGTCCAAAGCACCTCGAAAATCTAGCAAAGCCAAAGGAACAAAGAAGACATCAGACAAAGGAACTACTAAGAGCACGACAAAGAAAAAGCAGCTCAAGACAAAGGCTGAAAGAAAAACAACAACGAAGAAACCTCCAGTGAAGAAGAAGACAGAGGCCAAGCCCAAGAAGACACACTCATTGGCAGATGAGCTTGCCAAAGAGATACACAGTGAAGACGAGCAGGTTTCTTTGGGTGCAATCGATGCCCTTGGCAAGGTAAAAGATCCCTCTGCAACTCAATATCTTATAGGCTGTTTGAACGACTCTCGATATTTGGTCAGAATATATGCTGCAATACAGCTAGGTGAACGAAAGGACAAGAAGGCTGTTGATTCACTCATTAAGGCTCTGGACGATGAATCGCTCTTTGTGCGTCAGACGATCGCTGGAGCTCTTGAAAACATTGGAGGTGAAAAGGCAACAGCAGCAGTGAAAGCGGCCGAGGAGAGAGGCTTGCTTCTAGACGAGCTACCTGAGGGGAAGAAACTCGGTTTCGAATAGACTATGAGTTCGTGTCTTCTACAATATGGATTATGTTTTCTCTTCCCTCTCGAAATCTACGAACTAGGCCACGCTCTTCTAAGCCCGCGAGAACTATGCTTATTTTAGACTGGGACGTATCCAAGTCGGTATATAGCTCCTTCTGTGAGCAGGACCCACCCTTAGACTTGATTGTTTCAAGGATTTCCTTCTCTTCGTTTGTGACCCCTACAAATCGAACTGAACCTATTTGCCTCACTCGTCGAATAACTCGAGGGGTGACTAGGACGATAACCGCGCCAAGAAACCCACCAAGGAGAAGAAAGAGAGAACTACACGGAAGGAAGGCTTGTGTGAGGGTTGCAGCTCCTGGTAGTTGGTACCTAATTATGAAAGCTTGCTCCTGTCCAGCCTGAAGACTTCCTAAATTCCACAGGAAAATCAAGGAAGCCCCATCAGTGTAGTTTTCACTAGCCCTCGGGAATAGAGGCCCAGCGGTTTCCTGTGAAAGGGTAGCTCCCTCAGGAAGAATTACCCTAAAGATGAAGTTGCGAAATGTTGCTAGAGGACGAACATAGAATATGAAGTCACCTAAAAGATAGACACCGTCAAAGCTAGTGGCAGCGTCAGTCTGAAGATCAGTCATCTCAAGCTCCAGCTTCATTTCAGCAGATGAATTGGACGCCAAGCCGCCAAGAATTGGCAGTTGGATTAATGTGTAACGATCCTCAATACTTGCGGTGGCATCTGCATCTTGCCCCTCTATTTGCGAGGCTAGAATCTGTGTGGTTAGTGAGTCGACTCGAAGCATCACATTGGTTATTGCATCCGGTCCCAGATTGTGAATAGCTGCGGTGATCTCCATAGTGGTCGTTCCGCTCTCTGATAGTATGGCAGTGATATCAACGGAGTCAAACTCAACGATACTTGTCTGAGCTAAGGCAACAGGAATCTGAAAGGAAGCCGCAACCGGAAATAGCAGTAGAAACGTCATCAGTATTAATCCAATTCGTTTCAAGTACACGACCACCGTTAGTAGCCCACTTCACGCATTTGTGAATATGAAAGAACCGGATGTTGCATAATTTAAGAAAGAAAGAGGATAGTGGCGGCAGCCACTATCTGAGGTTTCAACTATCTCCTACGAAGAACAATTGCTGCTAGAGCAACAATGGCAACTGCACCTATTCCAAGAACAAGAACTTGTTCCGAGAGGAGGCCAATCAGAGGCGTGCCGTTCTCATCAACACCAATAGATGGATCATGCAGCAAGGTTCCATTATCGAAGTTGGGGTAAGCGAGGTAAACAGCCAAACCAGTACCATAAGGTACGTAGGATGCGGTTACGTTGACTGCCTCCTGCTCGCCGCCCAGCCAGGTGATAACTGCTGTATCAACCCAGCGAAAGAAACCTTGAGCAACATCTGTAATTGAATCGACCATATCAATCTGTTGAACATCACTTCCAGTCATAGTCTCAAATCGGGTTTCGTTACCGTCTTCAGTATTCCAGTTCATATCCGATGTCATGGTCACATTGCGATTTCGCTCTCTGGTTTCAAACCTATGACGAAGCAGATTGCCATCCTCTCTCGACAGGCCTTCATGTAGATGAGTCTGTATGGCCACCATTGAGGTCTCCGATGAGAATGGAAAGTTCCCAATCTCGATATCCATCTTCAGTTCGGTGCCACCCTCAACAAGGTAGTATGCACGGGTGCCATTGCTATCCACAACCTCACCAGAGTAGTCCTCAAGATAGACGTGAGCCCATATCTGAAGTGTAACATCCTCAAAGGTTTCGATTGCTCCGGTTCCAAGCATTGGTCGTTCGGGGTCATGGGGAGCCATGACTCGATATGTCTTAATCGCACCCTTGGTGTACTTTAGCCAGATTTCGGTGGTTAGGCCATTATCTTCAACGGTCCCCACTTGTAGAGTCCATTCGTATGCAGAAAGAGATGCAAACTGAATCACCTCGTCTTGCTGAAACGCTCCATCAGCGTTCTCGTCCTCAAACTCAATGAGCGTTGTATATCCTGCTTTGAACAAGGCAAAAGACCCGTTTTGATCATTCGTGTACCAGAAGTGGAACATTGGAAACTCGGCATTAGCCTTTATAGAGATGATATCTGTGAAGATAGTCACAGTACCGTCATTTCCTCTCTGGTAGCGCGGCATTCGTCGCATATCAGGCTGATTAGGACCATTTGCCTGAGCGTTTACGGTGACCACCATCGGCTCTAGGACAAAGAGCGCGAGTAGCAGTCCAAGCATTAGTGTGGTTCGTTTGTTCATTTGTCACACCTGACTCGCAACCCCTTATCTTGATATATAACGACTTTTTTACAGAATAAGTTGATCTGTCCTGAAAAGAAGGCTATTGTGCCGTTTACTGACAGTAAAGGCTTTATGAATCCTTCAAATGGTTGGAATAATGAGGCCGATACAAACAAAAGCGTGTTCGTAGTGAGTTGCGTCTTTGGAGAGATTCGATGACTCGAGACCTCATTATAGTTGGAGGTGGGCCGGCAGGGGCTAGCTGTGCCAGACGTGCCTCAAAGCTTGGGCTTGATGTGCTTGTGTTCGAGAAGGCAGTTCACCCAAGACGTAAGGCATGTGGCGGGGGCCTGATTCTTCAAGTGAGAGAGTCGCTAGACTTCGATATCTCAAGTGTGATAGAGAGAGAACAGTGCGGTCTTCGATTGCATAGTCCCTCAGGCATTATAGCTGAAAGTCATAGGCAGGAGATTACTGGTTACACAGTACGAAGAGAAGATTTCGATTATCTGCTATTGAAGAAGGCCGAAGAAGCAGGTGCGGAAGTAATCCAAAATACGAAGGTAACTGATGTCGTTGAAGAGGCGAACTGCATTTCAGTAATAACCAACGAAGAGAGAGAAAAAGCCAAGCTTGTAGTTGGAGCAGATGGGGTCAATAGCACCATAGCAAGAAAAAGCGGGCTTCACGAACGATGGAAGGATAATGAGATCGCCCTCACTTTCGAGGCTTCTATTCCGATGGATTCTGCTGACATCCTACGAATATCAGGAAGTCCTGAGCATCATGAGTGTGTATTCATAGACATATTCTTTGGAGCCACGCCTCTAGGATACGCTTGGGCGTTCCCAAAAAAGAATGAATATAGCCTTGGAATTGGAGCGATGGTCAGTGTCATGTCGAACTTCAAGGAATCGTGGGTGAAATTTGTTCATAACTTCATGGAGAGACACAATGTAGAATGCGATCTGTCTCAACAGACTGCAACTCGTATACCCTTAGGTGGCCTCATTCCGAATCTTTGCTCCAAGAGAATAATGCTGGCGGGGGATTCCGCAGGCTTTGTGTCTCCAGCCACAGGAGAGGGAATTCACTATGCTATTGAATCCGGCATGATGGCGGCTAAAGTCGCTCAAGGCATTGTTGAAGGTAGATCAGATGTGACCACAGCATCCTACGCAAAAACCTGCAGAGAAACAATTGGTAATGACCTTAGGATTGGACGAGTCCTCCAGAAACTACTGTTCAAGTCAACTGAAAACATGGAACGATTCATTCGGATGTGCGAGAAGGACGAAGTCATGAAAGAGTATTCGTTGGAGCTTGTGATGGGGTATGTGCCCTTCAAAACAAGCAGGTCGCGAATGACCAAGAGGATGCTCAGGAAGCATCTGGGCCAAGCTATACGTCTACTGATTTAGACTCACTGTGAGCAGAGTCTTTCATTGTTTAGCAAGAATATATTGAAAAATAGTTCCCAACTTAGTTCATGTATTCATGGAGAACAAGTCTGATATGATTGACCCTCAAGAAGTTAAATGTCTCTAAGCTGCCATCAAGAATCTAAACCTTGACTATATGCGAGGGCTGATTTCTGAATCAGATTATAATAGGCAATCAGAGCAACTCAAAGAGCGTCTTGATCAGCTTGGGGAAATCCCAACAGGGCTGTCGGAAGCACGGAAATCACTCCAGACTTCTCCACAGGTGCAAAACAAGCAGGTCTTGACTGATCCCGTGACTGCCGTGAAGAAAGCAGTTCAATCAATGCGAAGAATTCCTATAGAACGCATTGCTCAAGAATCAGGTGTTGATGCTATTCAAGTGACTCGTATCCTTACAGATTTGCTCGACGGACGTGAACTCTCAGGCCGGATTGACCATGATGCAGGCGATTTCATTCTGGGAACTGGGAGTAGGCCGCCGCCAAAGACCATAGCGGTATGTCCTTATTGTCGAAGTGATTTGCAGCGAATCGCGGTTAGAGGAGAAACCATGACTTGTGATGTATGCCGCGAGTCGTTTATTGTTTCATAGAAACCTTTGTCCAGAATTGACCTAGTGTTCTTAAGAAGGAGGTGGCATACTTCTGCCCGTTTGACTTGTATTGGACGAGGCAATGTTGATGACACTGTTTCAAGCATGCCTTAACGGGAATGAATCAGAAGCTGTTTCACAGTCAGCAGAAATGATTTCCATAGGTCAACCAGCTGCGCTATGGGCCATAATGATGCACGTTGCAAGTTGGCATGAACAGACAGAGTTTGACACGTCCCATTCAACAATCATGACCTATGCGACACACAGACTAGTTGAAGACCTTGGCTTCAACGATGAGATACTGGTAGAAGGTTCCGCTACGACCCCTGTCAAGATTCACGATGATCTCAGGATTCCACTTCAGAGATCTCTGATTGAGCGTCTTGCTCTATATCTCGCCGCAGTCGAACACTGGACTCGGGAAAGGGGACCGAAGTACAATATTGATACGCAACTCGAATCCTTGGCCAGCAGCATACACAATTATGAACAAGGTGTGAGAGAGCAGTCGCACATGGGTACCCTGAAGGCAGCTCTGAGACTTGGCGAGAGGAAGGAGCCAGTACAGCTTAGACGGATGACTGCCTCCCTAGCCGCAGAAGAGCCTGATAACCTTGGACATGCTTTTATCATGCCTTTTTCACTCCTGTCAGAACTCCCAGATTCGGAATTCAAGCTGCCATTCCAAGCCGCATTATGGCATCTTACAGAATACCTGATTAGAAAAGTCCCGAGGAAGGCTCCTAATGGATTTCGGATTGATCCTCGGATGGACAAGATGGCAAGCCCAACGGACTTGTCCAAGTACAAAGATCTCTTCGCCAACGCGGTTGTGAACTACGGAGTTCTTGGACATAACGGCATCTTTGCCCACAGAATTGCTGAAGCTGCCAAACGGGGATATCTTCATAATGAATCTATTACTTGGCTTTTGGATAGACTGAAAAAGAACATAGGTGGGAAGCTGCTAACTAAGGAACAGCTGGCCGTTGAGGAATTAGTGAGTAAGAAGGAGGGAATAGACTGGGAGCATCTACCAAGTGGTATCGATCTACCAGATTCTGGGAAGGTCAGACTATGGCTAGTAAAGAATGCCGTGGACTATTGGGATGCGATGACTGACTTGAAGACCAGTGTGTTCGAAAGGAAGATCCCCAGCATTTCAAAGAAGGATTGGTCGATTATCAGAGCTACCCAGTACGCCGTGCCGACTGTCAACGGTGCCCCTCAGGCATCCCATGTGACAATCTTCACGCAGGCAACTTGGTCACTGGTAGACCATGGTCTCATTGGCAATAAGCTTGCGGCACTTCAAGTCCATCGAATGCTTAGGCAATACCTCAAGGGAAGATAACTTAGAGTCTTCAAATGACAGGTATTGCTAAAGAATGAGGTTGGAGAGGGCATGCCTCTTCAACCAGAAACTAGGTCTTTGCATCACCCTTTCGATATGATTCAGCCAGCAAGTCTGGTATGTATCGGACCTGCATCTCTGTACCCTTCATCATATCGTTGAGTTGGATTGTACAGAAAGGACATTCAGTAGTGACCATTTCTGCACCGGTGGCCTCGATATACTCCTTCTTGGTTGTGGCGATTTTCTGAGAGAGTTCACGCTGACCTGCACGAACTCCGCCGCCAGCACCACAGCAGCGGTTCTTATACGGGTCCTCAATATAGTCCACTCCTGGAATCATCTTGAGAAGTTGAATTGGTTCATCAAAGACATGCTGCCCTCTACCAAGATGACATGGTTCATGATAGGTGATCTTCAGATCAATCTCGCCCTTAGGAGGTATGATGTTCTCCTTGCCGACCACTTGAATTAGGTATTCAGCCATGTCGTATACTTTGTATCTAGGAGGCTTACCACGTTCCTCCTCAATGAATGGGCGATGATCCTCGCGAAGAGTCTTCCCACATCCTGCGCAGGCGACAACCACAGTATCGCAATCGTACTTCTCACAGGCCTTCTCGAAAATCTCGGTGACTCTTCTTGCAGCGGCATGGGCCGTGTTTAGGTCTCCTGTTCTGAACGCAGGCGAGGCGCAACACCATTGCTCCTTAGGCACAACAACATCTATGTTGTTCCGGTTCAGAACCTCAATAAGTGCCTTGCCAGTGCTTTGCATTCGGTAATCGATGAGACATCCGGTGAAGAAGGCCACTCGTCCACGTGGATTCTCAACAAAGAATTCAGCAGTGTTCAGTTCTTTCAGAAGTGGGAGATCCTTTTCGGGTACAGCTCGCCCGGTTTTAACAATTTGATCAACAAAACCTTGTTGGCCCTCTGCCAAGGGATAACCAGCTTCGACAGCTTTTGCACGTAGAAGCTCGACCGCCAGAGACGGAATTTTGATCTTCTTTGGACAGATATCTTCACACATCTTACAGGTAGTACAACTGTACAGAGACTCGTCCATTGCCATAGCAATACGGTCCTCTACGTCTCGGGGATCTAGCTCCAGCCGCGCAAGCTGGCGGATAATCATTGGTCCGGGGTAGTCCCATGTTTCGTGAACGATTGGGCAGTTCGATAGGCAGGCACTGCACTCAATGCACTTTCGAATCTCTCTTACCTTCTCAATCTCTTCCGCATGAATGATCTCAGGTCTCTGTGGTTTCTTATCACGAGCTACGTAAGGTCGTATCCTTCTTAACCTGAAGGTGGTTTGAGCCAGATCAACAACAAGGTCTTTTATCACTGGCATCTTCTCAAGAGGTTCAATAAGCAGGTCTTCATCAGGGTCGACTTTGGTTCGACAGGCAATTCGTGCGATGGTGTTTACCTTCACTGCGCAAGACCCACACTGACCACCTCTGCACTCCCATCGGAAGGCCAAACTTGAATCGTATTTGTCCTGAATATCGAGTAAGACATCCAAGACTGTCATACCAGGTTCGTATTCCACATCGAAGTCTTGGAAATAGGGTTCGTTGTCTGAGTCTGGGTTGTATCTGAAAACTTTCGCCTTGATTGTCTTTGTCATTGAATTTACCTCCTCTATGGGGGGGTGATCTTGGTGATCACTAGGTCTTCCTTTCGTAACTCCATCTCGCCATCCTTGCCTTTTCGGATGACTATGTTGTAATAGCCCTTATCATTGGGGTCAGCATCTACACGGTAGTGTGCACCTCTACTTCCCTTTCGCATCACAGCAGCCTCTGCCACCATACGGGCGGTTGTCACCATATGCTCGAACTCAATGGCCTGATGCCATCCCGGATTGAAACGTTTGACCGGCACATCCACCTTGATATTTGGAACAATCTCTTTCTGGATTCGTCGAAGCTCCTTCACGGCGTGCTGCATGTCATCTTCCTTCCGGAATATCTGGACCTTGGACCACATCAGCTCGGTTAGCTCTTCTCTTGCGTCAGCAGGTGAGACACCCTCCTTACGTTCAAGCATTGCTTCTAGCTTCTCAAATTCGGCGGCTATTGCGTCTCTGTTGATTCCAGTATGGGCGTTCTTCTTGGCAAATTTCGCCGCGCTTTCGCCAGCCAATGCTCCAAACACCTGTGTGTCAGCCAGTGCATTGCCACCCAATCTATTGCCACCATGAACCCCGCCAGTACACTCGCCTGCTGCATAGAGACCGGGGATACTCGTGCCCGCTTCTTCGTCAATCTTAATCCCACCCATGAAGTGGTGGGCGGTCGGAGACACCTGCATTGGCTCCTCCCGAATGTCTACACCCGCATCTTCAAACTGCTCAATCATGCTCTCCAATCTGAACTCCACAATAGACTTTGGAAGGTGTCCAATACTGAGGTAAACACCCCCTTCAGGAGAACCACGTCCTTCAAGAACCTCGGTCATGATAGAGCGAGCGACTTGGTCTCTACCTGCAAGCTCCATGACCTCAGGGTAGTACCTGTGCATGAAGCGTTCACTTTCGTTATTGAGGAGAATTCCACCTTCTCCGCGAACAGCCTCAGTCACAAGCCGTCCCTTGGCAGACTCAGGTTTCACCATTCCAGTCGGATGGAACTGGACCATCTCCATGTCAATTAGCTCGCACCCGGCCTCGTAAGCCATTCCATAGCCATCGCCAACATCCAATTGGGCATTACTTGTCACACTGAAGATGCGACCCGCGCCTCCAGTTGCCATCACAACCGATTTGGCACGAAAGATGAGATAGTCGCCGTACTTTAAATCGATAGATGCAACCCCTGCGACTCGCCCTTCCTCAACAAGGATTTTGGTAGCAAAGACTTCATCGAAGACTCGTACAGATTCTTTTCTAATTGCCTCTGTAAGGGTCACCATAATTTCAGATCCAGTTCTGTCCGATGCATATGCGGTTCTTCGCCAAGTCTGCTTTCCAAAAGGACGCTGAGCAATCTTTCCTTCGGGGGTTCTATCGAAAAGGGCACCGTATTCCTCTAGGTCAAAGATTCTCTCGGAAGCATCGCGAACAAGGATTTCGGCCAGCTTCTGATTGTTAAGGTAGTTGCCGCCCACAATAGTATCTTTGAAGTGTGTTTCAGGATTATCGTCAGGGTCAACGTTTCCAAGTGACACATTATAGCCGCCCTCGGCCATGGAAGTGTGTGCTTTGCCGAGTAGCTCTTTGCTAAGCATGATTACATCCAAGTTATGCTTTGATGCTTCGATTGCCGCACGACATCCGGCACCGCCGGCGCCGACAACAAGAACATCGCACATTATCGTCTTGTAGTTCAAACTACAGTCCTCCGATGGAGAAGTCTCTCCGAGCTGTAAATCGGTCGGGAAAAGGCCAGCGTTTAAGAGTTACTGTTGAGGGCTGGAGCGGAAATCCTGTGAAACTACATCCGAAGATGAGCGATTTGGAAACAGACTGCATAGGCTTTGAAAAGGGAGAGAATGGCGCCATTTGCTTGCCTGAATCGACCCTTTTATTCACCTTGGGTACGTTCAGAATCATAGTAATCATGGGCACGCTGGGGGTGTTAAGTGCATGGACTTTGAAGAAATTCTGCTAGTACTATTCGTAGTAGTGCTTGTCTTGATGACTGTATATGGGTTAACCATTCCCGTGTCGTAAAGATGCGGAGAAAAGAGTAGATGGCAGGCTAATGCCTGCTGTAAATGATATTAAGCATTCTACTCACTTACGCCAATCTTGGAATAGACCTCGGATTTCGCATCCTGTACCTTCTTTGATACGACATCATGCATACTATTGCCATGAGAGTCCATAGTGACCAGCAATGGACCGAACTTCTCAGCTGTGATAACCCATAGAGCTTCGGGCATTCCTAGGTCTTGCCACTCATAGGCCCTGACTTCCTTCAGGCCCTTTGCAGCGAGAGCTCCACAGCCACCAGTAAAACTGCAGTAGACAGCACCTGCTTCTTTCAATGCTGCAAGAGTCCTAGCTCCCATTCCTCCTTTTCCAATGATTATACGAGCCCTATACTTGCGTAGGAACTCATCTTCGAAGAGATCCATTCTGGCACTTGTGGTGGGTCCTGCGGACACAATCATCCATTTACCATTGACCTCTTTTGCAACTGGTCCTACGTGATAGATCACACTGCCTTCGAAGTCGACAGGCGGCTTCTCACCCTTTTCGAACATTTCTAAGGCACGATGATGAGCTTCATCGCGTGCAGTATAGACATGTTCGCCCGTCACATACACAATGTCACCCACCTTGAGCTTCCTAACATCCTCCTCTGAGAGGGGGGTTGTAAAGTGATACTCTGCCAATTCTATTCTCCCTCCAATGGATGGGTCACATAGGTGATTTTCAGGTCTTTTGTTATTATTGCCTTACTATGTCTGGCTGCCCAACATTGAACAGCAACTCCAACTGGTAAGGATGCAGGATGACGCATTGCATAGTCAACCTTCACACCTAAGACGGTAGTCTTTCCTCCCAAGCCCATTGGTCCTATACCTGTGGAGTTGATTGCTTCCATCAATTCCTCTTCAATCTGTGCCACTTCAGGCTCTGGGTGCTTGTCGTTGAGGGGGCGCAGAAGCTGTTGCTTGGCAATTTTGATAGCTATGTCGGCCCCTCCACCAATGCCAACACCAATAATATTGGGTGCACAGGCCTTGCCCATGTAGTTCATAGCATTGTCAACAACCAATTTCTTCACACCTGTTAGACCTACGCCGGGCTTGAGCATTCCAACAATACAAACATTCTCGCTTCCGCCACCCTTAGGAAAGACAATGACTTCAAGCGAATCACCTAGAACTATCTCCCAGTTAATCCATGGAATCTTGACGCCGGTATTATCGCCAGAGTTGCCACCAACGATTGGATTGACTGCATTGGGACGAAGGGGTACACTCTCGGTGGCGATTCTTGTTGCCTTTTCTAATGCGGCCTTGATTTCATCCATGAATGGAAACTTTGACCCAACCTTGACGTAGAATATGATGATTCCAGTGTCTTGGCACATCGGAACACCGGTTCTTGCAATCTCGATGTTTTCCAATATTGCAGAGAACTGAGTCTTTGCGGTTGGGTCCGTTTCACGTTCATAAGCAGCTCTTAGCGCCTCCTCAATATCATCGGGCAACTTGGTCGCTGCCATCTTGAGAAGACGAACTGCGGTGTCTTGAATGACTTGCATTGGATCCTTCATTCTATCAGCTTCTAAGTCGTGATTTGCGGTGGATTCAACTCCTTCGCACTAACTTCGGAAATTGATAGCTTCCTAATCTTTCTTGCTGTGTGTGTATCTCCTTGAGGAGTATGAAAGGACTATATACGAGCGGCCCTCCACTATTGAATAGGCGAGATTGGAAGGATTCCGATGACGTTTGAAGCAACATTCGCATCAGCTCTTTCTTTCATAGCGATGTCAATTCTTCTTGTCATATATGGGACTCTTGATGTAAAACACCGAGAAGTATCGAACAAATACATGTTTACCGGAATAGTGGCAAGCATGATAATTGTAATCGCGACCGGTCGCCTTTTTGAACAGCCTTTGCTGCACATCACTGCTATTCTTGTAATGATTCTGCTCTCTTTTGCTTTGTACAGATTGGGGGCCATTGGTGGAGCGGACATCAAATCTCTGCTAATAATAGGAGTCTTAAGCCCAGGCATTGAGTTTGCGGTCTGGGAGGACACTATCCTTGAGGGTATATTGGTGTCAGGACTGGAGATCATACTCATGCTGACTCTTGGGATCCTGTATTGGCAGCTTCAGGGCAGCAATAGACCAGAAAAGAACGTCGTGCCCCTCATTCCATTTCTGTTATTGGCGTATCTAGGAGTACAGCTAATTGCATTCCTCTAGTTCTTCATTCTGTCTAAAGCAACATGAGGTTCTCAAGGGCAGAGGGAGGGAGAGTAAAGGCGTAGAACAGCGTCCAGAGAACAACCCAAAGGAGAAGGTAAGTTGGGAGGGAGTTTGTGATGAGTTTCTGGCGACCGCCAATTTCCTCTGGGTCAATCTCCATAATATAGACGACCACAAACAAGCTCAAAACGTAGGTCAGAAGTCCAAAGATCAGTCCTCTGCTACCGGCAAAAAGAGGGCCATAGAGCCCGCAGATGACCGCACTTATAATGGCGAAGAGTATCTTGACGTAGGTCTGCTGGTCTATGGGCTTGTCGTCCCATCGTCCAAAGATCTTCTTGAATAGGCTTCGAATGGGGTTAATTACTGAAGACATTTCTCGACACCTGCTGGGTCTTGCTCTCGGTCAATCATACAGGTTATAAAACGCTCGGTCGGAAGTAAAACTATCATGAAGCAAACAATGAGCAATATTGACCTACATCTGGCCACGCCGGAGCTTCAGCAGGCTGCAGAAGGATCTTTTATCAAGAATGTATACCAATATGGGGACATATTCATCTTGAAGCTCTATCAGCCATCAGGAGGCACAAGTCAGCTACTCATTCAGCCAGGGCAGCGTATACATTTGACGGAGTACCGTCGGTCTGCTCCAAGGGTGCCACCAAAGTTTTGTACGGTACTCCGAAAATACCTTCGTGATAGAAAGGTCGTTTCAATACAACAGTATGACTTGGACCGCATTGTAATCATCGAAATAGGTGACGAAGATAGTAGGTATAAGATTGTGGCTGAACTCTTTGGCAACGGGAATCTTCTTCTGCTGGACCCTGATGATTCAATCTTTATCGCTATGCGTTATCGTAAGATGAAGGACAGGGACATTGTACCAAAGGCAACCTATGTTTTTCCACCTCCAAGGGGTGTTGACATATTCAGTCTGGAACCGAACTCGCTTCAGGACATAATAGCGGACTCGATAGCAAGTCTGTTACGCACTCTAGCGAGCAGGCTAAATCTTGACTCGTTATCGTGTGAGGAGATATGTGCCTTGGCAGGTCTGGAACCCCAAAAAAAAGTGCCAGAGCTTACATCTCAGGAATCGAAGGACTTGCAGGAAGGACTGGACATTTTCGCTAAGAAACTCAAGAACGGAGTTACAGAGCCCTGCATAGTTCAGGATGAGGATATTGAGGATGAAGAAGAACCTCAGCCAGTAGCTTTTCTTCCATTTGAGTTTGAAATGTATAATGGACGCATTCTGCAGACTTTTGATACCTTTAGCAAGGCGATTGATTCGTTTTTCGGAGTATCTGACGCAGAACTAGCGGATGAAGAAGCAAAAGATGCGTTTGCAAATGAGAGAAAGCGACTTCAGATTATAGTGGACAAACAATCCGAGAGCATTTCAAGGTTGGAAACTAAGGCAAGAGAACTAAGAACTGCAGGAGAAGCAATCTATTCCCACTTCCAGATTGTGCAAGAAATCCTGAATACGATTTCAGAGGCCCGTACTGGCGGTCTTTCTTGGGGAGAGATTATGACTAGGATAGAGGATGGAAAGAAGAAGGGGATTTCATCAGCTGTTGCGATCAAGCGAGTTATTCCATCCCAAGGTAAGATTGAGGTTGATCTCTCAGGCGCAGAAGTTGTCCTCGATATTCGCAGAAGTCCCCAGGACAACGCAGCAGCTGCCTATGATCAAGCAAAGAAATCCGAAGCAAAGGCAAAAGGAGCACTAAAGCAAATCGAACGAACTAGATCGAAGTTGGAGGAGCTAGCAGTATCATCAGTCGAGGTTGATAAAATAGCTCCGACAGCAGCAAAAATGAGAAAGAAACTCTGGTATGAAAAATACAGATGGTTTCTGTCCTCGGAAGAACATCTTGTCATTGGCGGCCGCGACGCAAAGACCAATGAGAGGCTGGCAAAGCGCCAGATGGAACCAAATGATGTCTTTCTCCATGCCGCACTACACGGCGCCCCATATGTCATAATCAAAGTTCCGGACAAAGCTCCTGGAGAACAGACTCTGAGAGAAGCTGCGCAGTTTGCGGTCACATTTTCACGAGCATGGCAAGATGAATTGACCAATGGCGATGCATACTGGGTTGATCCGGACCAAGTGAGTTTCACTCCACCTTCTGGCGAGTATCTGCCAGCTGGAGCTGTCATGATTTATGGTTCGAAGAACTACATTCGCAATGTGCCCATATCTCTGGCAGTTGGAGTAATGCTTGAGGAGGAGTATGCCATTCCATTCTCAGGGCCTCACTCTGCGGTATCAGCGCATACGGATTACTATTTGGAAATAGCTCCTGGAAACACGAAGAAAGGACAGCTTGTAAAAGGCATTGTAAGTCGCTTGCGAAAGATGGTTCCTGAGGGAGAGGCGCATCTAATTGATGAAATACCACAGGAAGAAGTCATGCGAGTGTTGCCTACTGGTAATGGAAGAATACTCACTGAGTAGGAAAGTGCTCCGTCTAGCCCTAAAAACATGAATCAAACCTTATAATGGCAAGGATTGATACTGCGACAATGTTTAAATTCCAAAGGTCTGTGATTGGCAAGTCTGCACCTTTAAGGAAACATCCTAAGGAGCAGAATCAGCTTTCTAAGAGGCTGAGGTAATATCTATGTCTGAACCCTCGCATTCCATGTCTGTGAGAGAAATAATGGCGGTCAATGTTGTAACCGTACCGCCTGATGCAACAGTCAGAGAAGTTGCTATCTCAATGGCAAAGATGGACATTGGCTCCTTAATCATAATAGACAAAGATCGTCCTGTGGGAATCATCACAGAAGCAGATATCGTAACCAGAGTAGTTGCTCATGATAAGGATCCGTCAACAACAAAGGTCGTTGATGTAATGTCTGCACCATTAATACACATCACACCAGATACCGCTCTGACAGAAGCGATGCGTGTCATGGCCAAGAGCAACATAAGGCGAGTTGCAGTGCTAAAAAACAACTCTCTTGCCGGGATTATAACTTCGAGAGATATCTTGCGCTGGTCTCCTGAGCTTATTGATGTGTTGGTTGAGTCACTTCGTCTTCGCAATGATCAGGCAGCAAGTGAAGATGAGGAAGAGGATGAAGATGAGCTAGTGGCCTATGGCGGCATATGTGATAGCTGTGGCGAATACTCTGTGGAGCTGACCTTACAGGATGGCAGGTATCTCTGTGATGAATGCCGGGGAGAATAGGCTAGAGAATTCATTGCAGCAAGACCAGAATGGTCGTTAGAAGGAGGTACAAAGAAATGGAAGTTAGTCAGATTATGAGTGAACCTGTCACAATCGACAAGGATCAAAGGTTATCATATGCACTTGAGCTTCTAGATAAGAAACGTGTAGATAGATTGATTGTGGCTGACGATGGAGCTGTGAGAGGAATTCTAACCTACGCAGACATAGCAGACAGACTAGGTGTCAGTAAAGTTGTTGCAGTATCAGTCGTAAGATTGCATATTTCAAGTGCAATGACTGATACGGTGATCACCGTATCTCCAAAGGATGATGTAACCGAAGTTGCCCAGCTCATGATTGAACGTGGAATGAGTGGTTGCCCAGTTGTGGATGAGAAGGATAAGCTGGTCGGAGTAATATCAAAGAAGGAACTCTCAGCGCTTGTCGAGAAATTCGAGGATGTGAAAGTCGAGGATCTGATGACAAAAGAGAATCTTCTCGTTGTCAATCCAGTTGAGCGGCTAGTCAAGGCACGTCTCGAAATGCTTGATAGGGGTTATTCAGGTCTCCCTGTGGTTGATGGTAGCAGAGTTCTAGGTCTTCTAACTGAACGCGCCGTAGCTGAGGCAATGGCACGTTTTAGCACTGAAGTGCCTGACAAGTATCGTAGAAATCAGGTTAGGCAAATCCGGGTTGTAGATGCCATGATTCAGCAGCCCCCGATGGTTGGACCCGATGATTCCGTTTCGGAGGCAATCAAAAAAATGGCTGATGCTAATCTGAACACACTTCCAGTCGTTGCAAAGGGTAACAAGTTAGTTGGGATTATTAGCACCACTGACTTCACAAGATTCGTTGCCAACAAATTCAAGATACCCGAGAAAGGTGAGTAGGCATGGGTCGGCAGAATCATATCCTACCGAGTCTACTAATTAGATATGCCCGCGGATCTTCTTCTAAGAAACGGCATATCAGTAGTTGCTGGGAAGGAAGCCATCCGCTCAATAGCAATAGAAGCAGGAAAAATACAGCAGATATGTTCCCCTGCGGACGAACCAACTGCAAGGGAAGTAATTGATTGCTCGGGAATGTATGTTCTCCCAGGTGCGATTGATATTCACGTTCATCTTCGAGACCTAGGTCAGTCTGAAAAGGAAACTTTTGCCACAGGGACGATGGCAGCAGCTGCAGGGGGTATTACTACTGTTGTGGATATGCCCAATTCCATTCCGCCAACTCTGACATCCTTCGATCTCGAGGGGAAAATCGAGTGCGCACTCATAGACAAATTCGTGAATGTTGGATTCTATGCAGGTATTCCCAAGAATATCGTGGAATTTGATGAGAAAATGATTCCCAATCTATTGGGGCTTAAGGTGTATCCACACGCTCCGCTTGAGAAAGAGACGAAATACACAAAGGATCATATTCGTGATTGTATGAAATTAGCTGCCAAACACAAGATTCCCCTTCTATTTCATCCAGACGCTGCTGCATCTGAGAAAAGAGTATCAGAAAAAGAAGAATTTCTGGAGCTTCATAGTTGCCGGAGCGAAGTAAGATCTTTGAAGAGGTTTCTCTCTGCAAAAGTGGAGGTCGAGGGAAAGCTACACGTTTGCCACGTGAGTTGCGCAGCGACTGCAGAAATAATTGCTGAGAATAGAGCTGAAGACACCTTGACTGCAGAAGTTACGCCGCATCATCTCTTCCTCAGCGATAATGATTTCAGTCATGAGAATGGAACAGCCAAGATGTTGCCACCATTGAGAGGAGTAGATGATACAAGAGCACTTCAAAACGCACTAACACAAACATGTGCGATTGATTGCATCGTGTCAGATCATGCTCCACACGAGGAACATCGAAAGAAAGCACCATTCCTCAAAGCAGCTTCGGGAATCCCAGGTCTCGAAACAACAATTCCTATTATGTTAACGGAGGTCTTCGAGGGAAGAATGAATTGGGTAGACTATCTTAGATTATGTTGTTCAGGACCTGCAAGAATTCTGGGAATACGTGGGAAAGGTATTATTGCTGAAGGTTATGATGCCGACATTACTGCTGTTATCAAGGAAGATTCGGTAATTCGTGGTGCTGACTTTCATTCCAAAGCAAAGATTACCCCTTTCGAAGGACGAAAAATCTTTGCGAAGCCAGTAATCACAGTTGTTGGTGGCGAAATTGTCTATAGCCATGGAGAGTTTCTTGTAGATCCGGGAGTCGCTGGGAATGCACCTGTTCGTAAGGGATGGTGAAGACAAAAAGCATAATCGCAATCAATGATTTGAGAAAGAGGGGTGGTTAAGATTGGTACATGCATATTCTGATGATGAAGGTACGCTCCTTGTGAGACTTGCAAGAAAGACTGTTGATAGGTACGTTACAAGAAGAGAGAGACCAGCTATCCCGGAGAACATTCCGGCGAAACTCCGGGAGAAGTCTGGTGTCTTTGTGACGCTGAATAAGACTGGGAGAAGCATCTCCAGACTGAGAGGCTGCATAGGCAGACCGTATCCTAGCCAACCTCTTGTAGAAGCAACAATAGACTCCGCCGTAGACTCAGCCACAAACGACTCCAGATTTCCACCAGTGACCGTTGGAGAATTAGATGCAATAGTCGTGGAGTTGAGTGTTCTTACGCCCCCAATGCCAATCAAGTATGACAACCCCGACGAACTCCTTCGAATGGTTGAGGTTGGAAAAGATGGCCTAATTGCAAGCCAAGGAATGTGGCGCGGCCTTCTTTTGCCACAGGTTCCTGTCGAGTATGGGTGGGATGCTAAGACATTCCTTGAGCATACCTGTATGAAGGCCGGACTGCCTTCCAATCAGTGGAGAGAGCAAGGAATAGAGTTCATGTCCTTTCAGGCAGAGATCTTTGGTGAAACGGCACCTCGTGGGCCCATAGTCAGAAACCCAAGAAACGAGCGATGCTGATGGAGGCAACTAAGAATGGAACGACTTCCCTTTGATGTAATTGAAGACCTGAAGAGATTCCTAAGAGAAGATATTCGGTCTGGAGACTTGACTTCCAATATCACAATACCTGTCGACGCCAAGGGCAAGGCTACTATATATGCGAAGAGCAAAGCAGTACTTGCTGGTATGGAAGAAGTGATTGCAATTGCTGAGCTAACAGGGCTTCAACACGACCTACATGTCTTTGAAGGCAACTGGGTAAATCCCGGGGAAGGTGTGCTCACACTTACAGGGCAAGCAAGGATACTCTTGGCTATTGAACGTGTTTCTTTGAACATTGTTCAGCGGATGAGTGGCATTGCAACCAAGACCTACAACATAGTTCATGAAGCCAAAAAGATGAATCCAAAGGTGAGAGTGGCTGCAACAAGAAAGACCACCCCAGGATTCAGATATTTTGACAAACGAGCTGTGAAAATAGGCGGAGGCGATACACATCGCTATGCCCTTGATGATATGGTGTTGATCAAGAACAACCACATCTCTGTTGTGGGGAGTGTCGGAGAAGCAGTCAGACTTGCTCGAAGAGAGGTGTCATTCAGCAAGAAGATCTCATGCGAGGTTCGTACTCTTCAGGAGGCATTGGAAGCAATCAAGGCAGGAGCAGATATTGTGTTGTTAGATAATTTCAGCCCACAAGATGTTGCAGGTGTTCACAAGATACTTACTGAAAAAGGCTTACGCAATAAGATCATCCTAGAAGCTTCTGGTGGAATTGATCAAGATAATATCAAGGCTTATGCCGAGAGCGGATGCGATGTGCTTTCCTCAGGTGCTTTAACCCATTCCTATGAATCCTCAGATTTCAATATGCTATTGACCATCGAATAGAAGAGCATGGAAAATGGTGCTCCGGCCGGGATTCGAACCCGGGTCTGCGAATCGAAAGTCCGCGATGCTTGGCCGGACTACACTACCGGAGCTGTGGGGCATTGCACGGCCTCATTTCGTTATTAACGTTGTGCAACTACAACTGATTATACACGCCAAGATTCGACCGGCCCAACTTGCTCTGAGGATTTCTGCTTCGGCTCTGAACGTAATTCTGTTGATAGTCGCTTAATACGGCTTGCAGGACGAATAATGGCCCTTGGACTCCCTTCCTGATGCACTGCAATAGGCTCTGTTATTGATTGCATAAGAAAAGATATGAGGTCTGCGCTTGTTGGAACACCGCATATCATATTGCCCTTAGATACTAGAGTTGGAACCATCATTATTCCATAGATTTCTGCAATACTTTGATAGCGGTCAATATTCACTTCATAGATCAGAGTAGACTCACTCAGTTCATGACTTGCATTTTCAAGCATCTCTTTGACAATATCACACCATGCACATTGATTAGATGTGAAGAAGAGAATCACTAGAAGCCCGCCAAGACGATTTTCTCGTAGTCCTTTTTGAGTCATTTAAACTCGGAGAAACCGCTTTGAAGAATAAAAGCGACGATGAAGAAAGCTTAATATCGTAAAAGAAAAGGACTGGTCTGCGGGGCCCGTAGCTCAGCTTGGTAGAGCAGCAGGCTCATAACCTGTAGGTCGAGCGTTCGAATCGCCCCGGGCCCACCATCTTTGATTGCTTTTATGGCATCGATTGAGTTTCCCTTTCTAAGCGGATAAGCAACGGATATTCTATGGTATATTACGAAAATTGGCTTAGAATGCGTGTTCAGAGAATAGTATAGTCCGACTTCTTTAATAAGACTAGAATCAACGTCCTCTATACTATGCAGCTCTTCTCGGACCCAATTTCAGCAGGAATCATTGCAAGTCTTTTGGCTGGTGCAGCAACAGGAGTAGGTGCCATTCCTGTGCTACTTGGTGGAAACTACAGTCGAAGAACGCTTGATCTTATGCTTGGATTTGCAGCAGGAGTGATGTTGGCTGCATCTTCTTTCAGTTTACTTGTTCCTTCCCTAGAACTTGTTACAAACTGGATCGAGGTAATCACCATTGTGGGATTGAGCTTCTCACTCGGAGGGCTCTTTGTGCACGTGGCCGATAGATACATTCCACATGAACACTTCAAGAAGGGGGAGGAAGGGCCATCTTCCAGTATGGCAAGGGTTTGGCTGCTGGTCTTAGCAATAACAATACACAATTTCCCTGAAGGAATTGCTGTCGGAGTCGCTTTTGGAGGGAATGATTTCATAGCAGGAACATCAGTGGCGCTTGCAATAGGGCTACAGAATATGCCGGAGGGGGTGGCTGTTGCCGCACCGCTTGTTCGAGAGGGCTACTCAAGAAAGTATGCTGCAGGTCTTGCACTAATTACAGGACTTGTGGAGCCTATCGGAGGAATCTTTGGTGTCACAATCGCTCACTTTCTTCTTCCATTTGGTCTTGCATTCGCCGCTGGAGCAATGATCTTCGTTGTTGGAGAGGAGATGGTTCCTGAGAGCCATTCCGGTGAGAATGCTCGATTGGCGACTTGGGGATTAATGATAGGATTCGTAATCATGATGATTATGGACAATATCTTTGAGTTCCTTCTACTAGGGTGAGAGCCCAATTTCGTCTGGCGAGACTTGTGCCATCTAGTCGATTGAAATAATATAGTAGCTAATATACTCTGATACCGAACTAAGACTTGAATCGAACTATTCTAGGAGGCAATCGAATGGTCAGGATCAAGTAGTACGAAACTAGCCCCATCCAGGAATTACCAAAGGTGATGGAAACGAGTGTTTCTTTTCAACGAGTTTTCTCCTTCCAATTTTGAGGAAGAATCAACCCTTACCGTAAGGACAAGTCCTACTAGAAGTACAGTTGCTCCTATAATGAAACAAATGGCCGGAAGTGTGATGTCCTCTCTTATTTGCAGAAGTGTACAATATTTCCGTACACTTAGGTTTGTTATTGCATCGACGTTCACCCTTTCAAGACTGATTGTTGTTGAATTTGCAGAGTCAAAAGGGATTGTAAACCACCAATTGCTGTCTTTGCCAGCCTCCACAAGCATGGTTTCTGACTCATTATCACTTGAGATTCTTAGAATAACTGGATAATTGTCAGAGTACAAAGAGTGAACCTCATACTGTGTGACAGTTCCCTCTTTTGGATATAGAGATGATAGATCAAGAGAAAACACAGGACTAGTTTCGTTCAGCGTATAACTAAAGTTCTCATCTAAGGTCACAGATGTAGGCATAGGAACAAAATCGCCCTGAGCTTGTCCCCTTCCTAGTGGATAACAAAGACCTGTGCCAGTGAACAGAAGCAGTATTGCCGTAAGCAGCAAAACCCTTTCATTTCGAGAATATTCAAACCTCGAAACCGTGAAACGTAGCCCTCCAAGTGCAAGGACAGTCAGAATAACCCCTATTGAGGGAACCAGAATGGGGGTAGGAGAAGGAATGAAGGTGTATGGGATAGTAGTATCTCCAAGTTGGTAGCGTATGGTAATTGTGAAGTTCACATCAGAGTCCTGCCGGACTACTTCGACCAGCAGACTCTGTTCAGCTCTTGCGACTGTTAATGGAAACATTGTTAGAGAGGTGATATTTGTCGCATTAAATTGAGCCTGAGACCCCCGAATCACCAGCATCACAGGCGTGCCGTTAGTCTGGAGCGAGTCTATTACTACTGCTGAGCAAGAGCTGGGAATCTCCGTGGAATAGATGGACAATTCTTCGCTTAGTATCCCATCCTTGGTTTCAGTAAACCAAGGATGATAACCAAGGGGGGAATAATGATGGATGCTCATGAAGAAGCTCATAAAGAGAGAAAGCCCTACAAGGAGAATGGCTGCAGGGATGGTGAGTCTGGGAAAAGACCGTATTCCCACTACAATGAATCACCCAATAAATAACAGGCCATCCATGCTCATTAACGTTGATATTCACGTACCTTAGCATATCTTGATTCCTAGAGATTTGGTTTCGAGCTAAACAGCAACGTTAATATTCGAACATGCGACCTCAGCGGAACAGCCGCCGTAGCTCAGCCGGTAGAATCCTGTTTCCTTAGGGAACAGCATGTCGAAGATGACAGCCTGTCAAGTTGTTGGTTCCATTTTCTCACTACAGAGGAAACATGATTCTTCCTTATGCAACATTGATTATATCGAGTTATCACTCAGTAAAGGACGAGAATATTCGTTAGGAGAACAGGGGAATTCAATGCAAAGTGCTCCATCTGGAACTCCTATTCAGCCTATGATTCTATCGCCACCATTGGAGCAGTCATAGACATACTCCCCAGCAACGCAAATTGTTCTTGTGCTGCCATCTATTTCCCTGACTCTGACCATCCATACTGGACGTGTTGGGTGTTTGTCGTAGGAGAGAAAGGCGGCAACAATTTCATCATCTGGTTCTATCCTATCTCTGATAAAAGCCATAATGAACTCGGGGTCTAGCCAGTGCTTTGCCAACGGACAGTTCTTAGTGGAAGAAGGATGCCGCTGGAATGTGGAATACCTCATAAGGTTCAAATCTGTGTCGAATTGAAGATATCCAACAAGAAAGGAATCAATAGTTATACCAACATACCAAGAAACTGTCTTCTCATCTGGTCCAACAATTGGAATTGGTTGGTTGACCACTCCTTTTCGTGTTACGAAATCATTCTGTGCGATGTTTGACTTCAGCAAGTGTATGGCCTTTGAATGAATTCTCTGATTCATATCTTTCTGCATTTTTCTCTCATACCAATGTTAAAGCAGCTGTAAACGTATCCCAATAAGTTGTTAGGTCAAAATTCTCCCATCGAGCTATTGACCCTCCGGTAGGTGGCCAAGGATCATACACAAGAAGTCCACGGAAGGTATACCAAGTTCCTAGACGAGATCTTGTATATCCAGCTACTGTTCTTGAGTGCCCAGGAATCCAACTGATTAGTGGCCTATTTGCATTGATTTCCGATACAAACTCATTCCAATTTGCATTGGTATTTCTATTTCCAGTTAAGGCCTGACTTGTGAGATCTTGAAGAACAGTTACCACATCGTTTGCACGAGAATATGGAAGACCATTTGGATTGGCACGAGTCCCAAGTCCCAACTCTTGTGCAAGACGGTCTTGAGTGTAGTTGTATCTATAGAAATCGAGAATCATCTGAACACTGGCTGCGACACACCAAACATTTGTCAATTGCCCTCTTAGTTCATAACAAGGATGATGGTCATCATTGTTGGTACTGTAATGCAATTCACGAGAAATGAAGAGTGACACCACAAGTTCTGCCGGAGTTAGAATTCTTGTGAAATCGGCCAATCTAAGATACTCCGGGTTAAACATCCTATCACCAACTGGATGCTTCTTGTCCCAGAAATCAATTCGTTCTTTGAAAGATTTCTTATTCTTTACTCTCTTCGCGCTTGGTATTTCTCTCAAAAGGGACCATCGCTCGAAGTGCCCAGGAGGCACCCCTGGAGTCCTAGGCTTTTCATCCGGAACCTTCTCCCATGTGAACAGCTCCAACATCAGCACTTCTCTTCCTCTTTGAAGAAATTGGATTGCCAGTTTTGGATAGCTATACGCCACGAATCGAGTTTGGTTGAATTTCACTCGATGTTTTCGTTCAGCAATCTGTTTTCCTTCCTTCAGCAGTTTTGGGAAACTCCAATCTGGTCCGAGCTGTATTGCCATCAGTGGATGCCCCAATTCTGGATTGGCCGCAATATCTGCTTGGAATACTTGACGACCCTTCTTTACTGGCACGCGATATAATAGTAGCTCGCCGTTTGTATCATAAACAGGAGTTCCAGACGACTGAACCTTACCATTCTCAAAGAGTTGCTTCGGCAAGATGCCCGAGTGAAGGAGTGCATTGAGTTCTAGTCCTGCAATGCGTTTTATCATATCACGTTTCAACATTAGTCCTATCAAACCTCCGATTGTTTACATTTCTGTGTCCGAAAGAAACTCAAATTGGAAACCCCATACCTGAATTTCATCTGCCACGATAAGGTAAACAAACACAAATGATACCATAGCATGTATTTATACCCTTTGATACTTATTTCATATTACTGTCATAGTGTTTCGTGACTCGAAAGATGAGAAGAAGATTGCTGAGAGCCTAGGCTTCCAAATAACGCTTGCACCAACAGCTGTGAAGTACTTCCCAAGAACCGAGAGAGTATCTGTGAATTGGGTTGCCATAACTACAACAAAGGAAGATGCAGAACGCTGGGCTGACATCTGACCTCCAAATGATAAGCGAAAACGAGATGCTGTAGAGTTCTGGCTTAGAGAAGGAGCTGAGAAATGGCTTGATTCCTGAAAGAAGTAGGAAGCGCCACCGGGAGAACTTGCTTCGGAACTATTATATGAACAAGAACAGAAATCGACTTGTTGGCGGGTTAGTTTCACACAAAAGATGGGGCCTAATCATATGTTTGACTATTTTCGTTGGCAAGGAGTTCCCACCTATCCCTTGACTCAATCAGATAAACCTCGAACTGCAGTCTTCTGGGATGCTGAGAATGTTAGTGAGATCACAGGGGCCGATGTCGTAGAGAATTTCAATACTTGGTTGGAAAATGACTATGATATTAATGCGAAATTTGCATTTGCTGACTGGAGTGGCCCCTATAGAGAGGTTGCTAATGCGCTAAACAGAATTGGATTTGACTTCATTCACGTTCCTGACGATTTGAAGGATAGTACTGATTATCAAATGGCCGCCTACATGATTGATTGGCTTCTACGTTCACCAGAAACCTCCTCCTATGTGATTGTTTCTGGTGATGCAGGGTTCGCACTAATTATGAGAGCGCTGCAAAAACAGGGAAAGAAGGTAACAGTGGTTAGTAATCCAGTAGTCACCCGACCGGAGTACATGATTTATGCTGATAGATACGAGGACATTGACCGATTCAAGCCAAAGGCATTGAGAATAGACCCTCTGAAAGACGAAAAGGGAAAGAAGCTGACACCCGACGAGCTGAAAGAGGTGGCTGTACTCAGATTGTTGGAAACCATTGCAAGACTAGAAGGAGAGAACAGACCGACATATGACAAATATGTCAAAGTAATGTTATCCAGATACAATCCAGATATTTCCTTTGGACGACCTGGCTCTTATAATTGGGAGGAAGCAATTACTGAATCCCTTTTTGATGGATTGATTGTGCATGAAGGGCAAGGAGTCACCGCACAGCTTAAGCTGACTAAGAAAGGAGCTGAAATGAGCGAAGGCCGTTCGGCCTCCGTTGAGAGCGCCCTCGAAAAGCTGGGAGAGATTGTCGAAACAATGTATGAGAAGGGGCAGCACACAGGAATGGAATCAGTAGTTCATGAGGTGAGGAAGGCCAAAATTGACTATGTGGATTTTGGCTTTCAGAAATTCGGCGACTTTTCAAGAGCTGCAGAAGGTCGCAATATAATCAGAATAGAAACTAAAGAGAGCAGCACTCCTATTATCAAACCAGTTTATTCTGAAGAAAGGGCTCGGATTTGGTATGAAACAAACCTAGAGAACTACTTCGGAAAAGGAGCAAGAATACCCCAATCAAGATTTGTTCAGAGGACAATACAGTTTCTCTATCAGTATGATGCTGGTTTCTCAAAACTTGAGTCATATCTAAGCGATGAGAAAACACAGAAAAGCTATGATGCAATTCTTGAAAACAGCGGAGTTTCTTTCATTCCGCCATATGAAAAAGTTCTTCTCACGCTTCTACTGGGATTGGGCATAGATTGCCAAGAAGCACTTGAAATTGTAAACCGAGAATTGGCTCCGCTCGGTTATGAACTCAAGTGTCCGGAGTAGATAACTGCTTGGCTAGTCGGTCCGTGCTCTTGATTCTTCTTGCTTGAGAAATTCATCCAGGATTCGTACGGACTCACTCCTGTTGCGGAAATAATACACTATCAAGAAAGGAATAATTAATCCTATACTGATTGCCCACACTAGTGGTTGACGTATTACTTGGCTAAGGAACGGCATATAGACAGGTTGGTTATTCAAAGTTGACAAAACAAGTAGTAGATTCCCAACATAGACCATAAGAGTGACATCAAATCCCTTTGGGACAGCCAAATCAAGCATTTCATTTAGTGTTATTCTTCGACCATCCTCTTCGTCAGTCAGAGCATATTTCCTTCTACTGCTTTTTTCAAGAGATTCGAACCAACGGTGGTGAAGATGCTTCGTGTACTTCTGAATATAGTAGACCGTTGGAGTGGATACCAAGAATAGTATAACTAAATCAACCATCCCAGGTTCTTGCACTGCAAAGAATAGAGAAGAAACCAAGAACCAGAAATATAGAGGTATTAGGGCGACCAAGGTAGCAACTAATGTTAGGCCATAGATGTAAAGCAGCTGGCAAACCATCAATCTGAATGTGATCGACTTCCACTTTTTTGCCAATTCATACGAGAAAGAAAGTACTCCACCTATGATGAACACAACCAAACCCAGATTGAAGCTTAGTGCCAGATTATCAATCTGAAAAATCGCAAATGCTAGACTGGCCAGTTCAATTGCGAGGAAATAGATTCCAAAGTTCTCGTCGAAGTCCTCAACTCTTGAAGGGTCTGTTTGGGAGTTTATGAAGTCCCTTACTATTGCCACTTGCTTTGCTGTTGGTTTCATCACATACCCCTTGCTTATCCTTATTTACTACACAGAGTCATATAAACAGGCACTTCAGAGATTATTGAAGCGACTTTGCTATTGAACCAGTAAAGCTAGCATCCTATATTAACCAAAAGCTGCTTCGATGTGTGTGTAAAGAGTGCTCATAGGCCTTTATGTTATGTAAGGGATAATAAGATACGCTCGTTTTTGGGGGCGGGTGTTTAATTTACTTCTTTTGAAATTTTGATGATTATATACTGTGATTGGATTGACACCAAAGGAATTTGGATTCATGTAACATAGAATTCTCACAGAGAAGATTGTAGAGGATAGTATTGCAATTGTTTGGGCCATGGAAAGGAGAAGAATTAGTAGGAGCTCTAGAAGTGCTGGAGATTCCTGAAACATACATGTTGCAATCAGATTCGGGGAGTCAGCACCGTTCGTACGGCAAGTCATTCATAAGTATTTTACGAGGAATGATTCTAGCCAAAACGCCTGTAGCTCTACGTCTTGAACGAACTCACGGGAAGACTCGAGTACTGCTCTTGACATGGGCAAGAAACCAAGAAGATCTGCAAAGGTTTCTGGACTCACTCTCCTCGAACTTAGTAGCTCATCTTCCCAAGTTCAAACTGAAGCGGCATGAGTTATTCCAAGGATTTTCATCTCATCCAAACATCCAAGGCATTAATGCCTGTCTAGTGGGCGAGCCAGAAATCACAGAGGAAAAAGATGATTCGCCAAAACCAATGGATGTTGTTGGAGAGTGCATCCAGAACCTCTCAAATGCAATCCTTCAGGTCTTTGTCACTCCCACTAAAACCAATCGTGGCAAAGTGAGAGGTTTGGAACGCGCCTATGAACGGGCGATGGAACAGTCACAGCAGGTAGTTTCCGCTGCCAGCATGTTCTCGCCAGACATTCAACAGTCCACCACACGGGTTAGTGCTAGTGCTTCACGTGATGCTGAACGTCTTTCCAGACAGATCAAACGAATGAGTAGCCGTTACTTGGGAAAAGTGTCAGTTGTTGCGACCTGCTGGCACCAAGATAAGAGAGTTGCAGAAACAGAGGCCCGACGACTGCTGTCCGTTCTCATGAGTAGCGTCACCCCTGCTGACAAGGAAGAAGACCTTCGAGTTGAGATTAAGAAGAAGGCCAAAGACTTTGAGAAGGCTCTGGCTGGAAGACCCATTGGGAAAGAAACCATTCTTGTCCCTGAGGAGATAGTCAACTACTTCACACTCCCACGTGTAGACATGGGAATCAAGGTGTCACGTCGAGAGGACTTCTCTACGGCGGGTATTGACCTAACGAAACTTGAGAACAATGAGAATGTGCCTCAGCCCAGTATCAGCCCGGCCCCTATGTCAGACTGGAAACCTAGGACAGCAACAAGATGGTCACCCGCAGAGGATGATACCATATGGAGATTCCCCCTTGAGAAGCTCCTTCTTCTTGGCTATGCAATTCGGAACAATGCACCTCAGAAACAGGAGCCCTATGGTCTTGTTCCACGAATTCTGGGCTCCCACGTCGGCATCTATGGGAACACCGGCTACGGCAAGACCACCACCGCCGTCACGCTCATTGCTCAGGCCTACAGGAACAATGTCATCCCAATCATTCTCACTCCCGGAAACGTTGACGACTGGCGAGTCCTTAGGGACCTCTACGATGAGTTTCGTATCTTTACTGCCGGAAATCCCGATGTGGCACCCCTGCGATACAACATGTGGAATGTCCCGGACGGTGTCCCCATTGGCAAGTACATCGATAGGATGGTGGACGTCCACACCGCTGCTCTCCCAACAGACGGCGTCATCTCCATGCACTTTGACGATGTCTTCAACACTATGTACGAGAACTGTGGCTGGTCACGCATGGGGAACGTCCGAGGTCGTCCCATCCTGCTCTCGGACCTGTATGAGGCCGTACATGAGGTTGCGGACACTCACCTGAAGTACGGCGATGAGATGCGCAGGGACTTTCATGGTGCACTCGATGCGCGCCTTCGCAGCATTCTCAGAAACGACATTCTGGTGGACATGTTCAACACGCCCAGTGGGCTCACGATTCCCGAACTCCTCTCTCACCCGACCATCATTGAGACCCGTGACCTCTCTCCTGAAGACCGGGCGTTGCTTACTGGCGCCCTTACGGTGGGCATCAGCGAGTACCTCATTGCGAATCCGCGGAAGACGGTCAGTCATCTACTGGTCATTGAGGAGGCCCATCACTTCCTCAAGCGTCCACGAATGGCTGGAGGCTACGCTGAGCCCACCTCCCAGCAGAAGGCCACGGAGAACATCACTGAGATGCTACGGACTCAACGCGGGACCGGTCTAGGCCTTATGCTCATCGACCAACTTCCCAGCAGTCTTCCTCTGGACATTGTCAAGCTCCCCAGCAGTGTCATCATTCACACACTGACCGACGTGGAGGAGCGTACTCTGGTTGGCAGGCAAGCCCTGTGTAACGACGCGCAGATCGAGCACATTGGCGGCATGGGTATCGGGGAGATCGTGGCACGAGTGCAGACGCAGACCGTTCCGTCTAACGTGCAGGTGGTGCCGCTGGATTATGTACTCACGCAGCCTCTGCCCAAGCGCCCTTGGACCGATGCGATGATCAGGAGTGCGATGCGGCCGGTCTTCGAGGGCAATCCTCACCTCGACGAGAGTCATCCGCTCTCTGGGGAGCTTCGGGGCGCCCTGAAGGGCATCTCGGCGCCGGCACGTATGGAACTTCGCCCCGAGGCACAACTGGTCAGCCTGTCCAGCAGGCAGGAAACCGACATCTCGGAGATCGTCAACACGCCCGCCTTTGTCGATGCTTACTTGGACCGTGTGGGGCTGGCGTCGCAGGGTGACCCCGCTGCTGTGGCTCGGTTGCTGACGGTGGTGGCCGGGAAGTTCTGCTCGGATGGGGTGCAGGTGGTTCCCTTCGCTGAGCGCCTTCTTCTGCATGCGGCAGGGATGCTTCAGGAGCCTCGAGAGACCGCCGTTCTTGGGGGGATTCTTCTGGCAATCAGGGGTACTAGTGTGTGAGTGGTTCGCATGGCGGGACGTATCGAGAGCAGGGGCCGCGGTGAGAGGTCTGAGATACGGGATGCTGGCAGTGATGTGCGGGAGCTTCGGGAGGTACGGGACGCGGAGGAGGTTCAGGTTGAAACCGGGGAGGATGAGCATGCCGTTGAGCGGATTGAGCGGAGCGATGCGCAGGAACCCGTGGAGCGGAGGGTCGTTGATGCGATTCAGGAACTGGATGCTGAGGAAGGGCGTGAGAGCGACACGCGGAAACGGATTGCTGGTGCCCTCAGGGAGCTGGAGGAGATAGAGGGCGGGTCCGTCAGGGACAGGGTCGAGCGGGCAGTTGCGGAGGTCAAGGAGGAAGTTGAGAAACCGGACATTCCTCCTGAGAAGGACTTTGAGGATGCAAGAGAGGTAGTAGAGAGAGCCAAGGAGGTTGAAGAGGCAAACGTAGAGGCCAAGGAGGAAGAGAGTAGGGTATCAGAGTCGTCACCCAGAGAGGCGTTTGAGGATTCATCAGAACAACGGGCGGAGGGGGAGAAGCGCAAGGGGCTTGAGAGGGTTCCCGATGAACAGGTGCGCGAAACCTTCTCGGAGTTGGAATCGAAGGAGGGTGAACCACGAAGCTGGGCTTCGGAGGAGATTGCAGAAGGGCTGAAGCGGCTCGCTCCGGAAGACGCAGAGGTTTCTCGGGTCTATTGTGCAGACATTCGAGAGGGATTGGGCCTGACGCCGGAGGAGGTCGAGTCCTTCACGAATGAGTTTCAGCAGGCGAAGGAGGCACTTGAGGCAGAGGGGGAGGTTCGATGTGGCATGGTGGATGAGAAGGTCTACATTTGGAGGCCAGACTTGGACCCAACCCAGCTTGAGAATGCTTATGGCAATCTCTACTACTATTTCCGTGATGAAGAAGCATTTGAGAAGTATATCTGGGATATTGCGTGTCCTCTGGGAATTGAGGGGGATGATGAGAAGCAGAACATTGAACATCTTCAGAAGCTAGCCTCTCAGATGTTGACTGAGCCTACGAGTGAATACTGCGTGAATCCTAGACTCAATCGTATTCGTGGAGATCATGTCCATTTTTTTAATAATTTGTCTGGAAAGACACTGTCTGAGTTGGAAGGTGAGATTTCAAAGATCACTAAGAAGGGTGGTCGAGGAGGAATTAGGAATCCGAGGTTTCCTGAAGGCGAGGAGTTGGAGATTGCATTGGCTCGCCTTACTGCTGTCGCTGTCAGCGATTGCCACCTGAAAGCAAATGGAACCCTTGAGTATGCTGAGGGGGAGATAAGTCGGATACGTATAGTTGAGAGAGATCTTCAGGTGTTTGGAGATATTAGAATGAATCCAAAGTTAAAAGAGAGAGAGAATTTCTATGAAGTCTTCTTGCCTTCTCCATTCGGAATCGTGTTATTACACCTAGGAATACCTTCAGGTGACCGGACGGTCCAGAATCCAGGGCTTTATCCGGAACTTAGGGAGTTCTCAGTAAAGGCCCAGTGTGGATTTATTGAGAATCTAATCCCTCAAGATGGAACCATTAGCAGAAAGAATGTTCAGTGGACTCACTCAAACGCCCTACATGCAGGCGATAAAACAGAAATCTATGGAATCGAGCCCAAAGTGGGGCGCAAAGAAATCAATTTGATAATTGAAGAGGGGAAGAGAGAGAAACACAGTTGGGTACTTAATTACGGAAAACTGGAAGAGCTTAGACAATCTGATTCAGATAATCTTAGACATATTGCAGACAGTCTATGGAACATTGTTTATGAAAATCCCAACCGACTAGTTGAGGATGAGATAAGAATTGTTAGAAAGTTGGGTGTAAATTATAATGCAAAACCATACACAATCCGATATCATGAGAGGAGTGGGCGGGTTTCTGTTGCTTGGACAGCAGAACCAGAGAGTGTTCTTGAATCAATCAAGCTAGCGATGATTGCCCCTTCTAATGATGTAATTAAAAGACAGATCATGAGGGATTTGATTGCAAATCATCCTAAATACATGAGAAGAGCACTTCGGCAATTCGAAAAGAACGGTATAGAGGTTTATCAGTGGTGGACATCATGAATATGAATGAGATGATACAAAAAGCTGCTGGGATTGTTACAAACATACTTGCAAGGATTGAATCACGGCAATTGCCCCTGAAAGATGTGAAGATTAGAGTGAGTGAGAAACTGGAGGGGGCAGACGATATTAATGCGACTGTGGATAAAGCAATAGAGTGGGCACTAGATAATTGGATAGTGGATAAGGTCTTGGACTATGATGAGGATGACGAGGAATTTGCTGGAGAGCTAGTATGGTTCCTACGTGCAACAACAGAAGAAGAAGCCGAGTATCTAGGTCGCTTGTCGAAAGCAGAGCATGCTCTACTAAATATCCTGAGAAATGCTGAAAACGAAAGCAGACTAGGAGTAATTCGGGCAAATGAAGCTCTTCAGAGATTGCGTAAACTAGGGTTTGATTTAAAGTCTGCACCATCTATTATTGGAAAGACAAGTAGTTTCTTCAGGCCGGAGAATGGAAAGCTGATTGAGTTCAAATATCTACTTTCTGAAGAAGAGAAATCTGAGGAGTATGTAACAGCTCTGAAAGAACTTGATGAGAAAGAACGCAGGAAACAAGAACGTTTGGATAGGATGAATGAATAGGAAGCGCCACCGGGAGGATCATCGATCGCTCCGGAAATCGAAGCGAAGCTCGAACCTCCGACCATTCGTCGCACACCACGGAATGTGATGCACTACAACTGTCTGGCTCTCAACCAGCCGGCTGAAAGATAACAGGCTTTAGCGGCATGGCGCAGTACGCGTCCACTGCTGTCGCTTTCGATGTAAGGCTCCCTTGGGAACCTCACCCTACCGACTGAGCCACGGTGGCTGAGTTGGCTGAGGCTGCGGATTACAATATTAACATTGCTGTTGAGGTTCGCAACCAATGACATATCTGAGAAGATAACCAGAGAGTAGAGAGGACTCATGAGAGCCAACTTATTTCTCGGTTTCCACTCTCAGTTGTATATGCCCGCAATCTAGACAGGCGTAAGCGGCAACTCGTCTGACTGTTTCACCATAGAATACGACCATATTGTTTGGATTACTGACTCCTAGCCAGCCCCAATCTAGTCTTTCACTTCCGCAGGCATGGCAGCCATCAGGCTTTGCTGTTTTTGAACTCATTATGAAGACCCATCTCCTTTTTGGATATTCTCTAAGAATCTTGTTCTTAAGTAGATGATTGCCGTGAACCTAATAACGCAAAGAGAGAAACACAATAATGGATGATTCGGGTTTGAGTTTCGAAGAACGTAATGAGGCCCTAGATAAGGGAGTGGAATATCTCCGACACGTAACACTGGTGATTTTAGCAGCTTGCGGAGCATTCTGGACAGCCACAAGAGCAGATGAAGCTGCTTTTCCTTGGATAATCATGGTTTACGGCGGCGCCATTTCTTTTACTCCAGATAGAAGAAGGAGATTCCTTAGTACTGCCAAGAGAAGATTTATTCGCCTTGACGGCTAGTTGCAAGTAGATTGGGTGGAGAGGAGAAGAATTCCAAAGGAATACTATCGAGATAGTAAGAGTGAAGAAATAGAACGGATGATTAGAAGAGATCCCCACTACAAAGATTGGATTGTGATGCGTTTTCGCTCCTCGGGCGGATTATCAGATTATGAAGACATGCTTGAGATTCAAAATGCGAAAGGGAAAAGTGTCACAGAATTATCAGAGTCAGAAGTTGACCTCTTGATCTCATCTGGAACCTTGTTTTTTGTACTTGAAAATTGTCAGAGAATGGGATTTTTCAGAAGATTCGGTTCTCGTACACCTTATGTCATACTCCTTGTACTATTTGCAGGTATGATCTTTGCCTTTGTTGTAGGGACTGTTTTCTTTGAATACATCAGGACGCTACCAGCTGAGCAAGGATTGCTCGGATTCATTCTCTTCTTCGCGGTACTCTTCTGCTTTGCAGGAATCCTATGTTTTTCACAAAGAAACAATCATAGACGAGAGCAGGAAGCTGATTTTGCTAGAAGTAAGCAGGAGCCTATCTCAGACGAGTTACTTGATGATATTCTTGATAAAACAGAGAAGCTTGCAGATTTGAAACAAAACGATCCATCAGAATACATCCATAGGTTGAGAGAACTGGCTGATGACTAGAATGACTTGAGTTGTAACGTCCAACGGCTCCTAGCGGTACCATAGCTCATTATCCGAAGAAAGATTCATCCTAGTCATGGAAAATATCATTCAACTGGACGTTCAGCCGGGCTGCGGAAAGTCGTTCGACCACCGCTATCAACAGCCATCAACTTACGTCTGACCTCCCTCTCAGCCCATTGTTCAGCAGCAGTTTCCGCCCCAAGCCAATCCAATCGGAAAACGCCCTCTCTTCCTCCACTGGCGATAACAGTCACGATAAACTCTTGCCAGATAGACCGGGCTTCAATAGTTACGGTGAGTGTTAGGGTCTGCATATTTCTGAGCATTAGTTTGTCTCTCACAAATACACCTATAGTTCCATCTTCGAAGTCCCAAACTCGGGCATATTTGTTTGAGAATTCTTTCCTAAGAAAATCTAGCAATGGATTCAGGCAATAGCTCTCAGCTTTAATCTCAATTGGAATTCCTGTTTCCCTCATATCCAATTCTCGGACGATCTGACTATTCCAAATCGAGTCAGGCCATCCTCACATACTTCCATATTTGAAAACAGAAAAGGATTTGCAAAAGAATCCCACAGCGTTATTTATTTTTGATCATCCATTTCTCACTTAGCAACCTAAATTAATACGGAAGATGGATTAGGTCAGAGTTGAAACTGGAGCGATAAGGAGATTGACAAATCGGATTGCGTGTCTGATGATTGTTGAGATGCCGTCAGTGGAGTTGGCAGAGAGAAATGCCCAGAAAATGCGAAACTGCCCTCGTCTAATTCTATCGGGATTTACATCCAATTTCGCATATAATCTCTTTATCATTTCAGAAAGAGAGCGGTGGTGGGCAGAATATCCTGCTGAACATCCAGAAGTACTAGGAGCCAAGAGTGTTCATTTGGAGATTGTGGAAAATCTGCTACATCCAGATGAGTCTAGAATGAGTCTACCCGTCGAAAGATTCGAAGTTGCTCCTTGTGGTTCGGACTGTGGGTCCTGTCCTTCACGGGAAGAATTCGATTGTCAGGGTTGTCCTGCTACGATTCATTATATAGGGACAGAATGAACACCCAACAGCGCCACTTTTCCTTTACTGCATTATTCGCTGGTAATCACTTCTTGTAGTCCTATTCGAATCTCAAGTTGAACTGCTGGTTCTATGATGAGGTTGATTCTCGCTTGCGACGTTCGGATCGACCAACAATAGGACAGCAGGCGCAGACTGATGAATAAGTAAGAAATATGACAACAACAAACTGCGTTACACCAACATAAAACTCGGAAGGGGTCGACAATAGCTGGAACGAAAGAAAGGCAACTATAACACCCAAGATGAGAATGGAGCAGAGAGCAAAGTACAGATTAATCCGATATTCACCAGCTGCGTAGCACTTAGCTGAGCAATAGTATGTCCCAAGACCCTGATAGCGTAGCCTGTTTGTCCACATATAGTGTGGTTTTCCGCACCAATCGCAAAAACCTTCGCGAGTATTGTTTCTCTGTGTCAATAGACCGCCTCTTGCCTTCAAGCTTACATGTCTTTATTCATCTCAATAATCTTTGCAAAGCCTTCTTCCAACCGTAGAATGAGTACTCAACATAGGAAAAACTAATGCGGACTAGGACAGCGGAAGTTTTACCTAGACCCTTTGTTTCTTCCAGTTGTAGAAAGAACACAAGGTGTCCCTTATGATACTCCAGAAGTATGTGAGTCGCTTGGATGGTGATGGAAAGTTAGCCATAGTAACGAAGAGCGTATCGAGAAATCTCGAGATGGCAGGGGTTCTAAAAGCATTGGAACCGAAGCCTGTTTTGTTCACTAATATTGCGGGATTCGAAGTGCCGGTTGTAGGGAACCTGTTTTGCACAAAGGAGCAGATTGCGAGCTACTTTGGCATTAATTCCGAAGAAGTAATTCGACTGCTGGCAAGAGCAATAGACGGCAGTAGCAGTCCAGAGATAATTGACAACGCCCCCTGTCAGGACGTGGTCGAGAATACTGTGAATCTAGATAGGCTACCAATTCTTATTCACAACAAAGTGGAACGCGGGCCGTACATAACAGCAGGGGTTGTCGTATCTTCAGATCCAGAATATGGACAAAACCTCGACTTCCACAGGGCAATGCAGCTAGACAAGAACCGAATGGTCACAAGAGTTGTACGAGGACATGACTTTCACAAGTTCTTGGAGAAGAACGGTGAAGTTGATGTTGCTTTCTGCATTGGAAATACACCGGAGATATTGATAGCAGCAGCTACGACCGTGGAGATAGGAAAAAATGAATTGAATATAGCTAATGCGCTTGGACCAATAAAGGTCACAAGAGCTAAGACTACTGATTTGCTGATTCCTGCTGATTGTGAGTACGTTCTGGAGGGAAGAGTTGTCTGGGAGGAGAAGTACGACGAGGGGCCATTTGTAGATATCACTGAAACGGCGGATATGATTCGACAGGAGCCACTATTTGAAGTCAAAAGGATCACCCATAGATCAAATCCCATTTGGCAAGCCCTTCTGCCAGGGCAAATGGAGCACAAGATGCTCATGGGAATGCCTCGTGAGCCTACGGTGTTCAAAAAGGTCGCAGAGAGAGGGGTTGAGGTATTGGACGTTCATATCACCCCTGGAGGAACAAGTTGGTTGCACATCGCAGTGAAGATCAGGAAGATGAGAGAAGATGACGGAATGAAAGCCATTGAGGGGGCATTTGAGGGCCATCGAAGCGGAAAACATGTCTGGATATATGATGAGGATATTGACATTTACAACGAGCAAAACCGCGAATGGGCAATGGCTACGAGGTTTCAGGGAGATACTAATATGTTAGTCAAAGACAGAGAACCAGGCAGCTCTCTTGACCCTAGTGCGGAACCGGGAACGAAGCTGACAACCAAAATCGGATTCGATACCACAAAGCCGCTAGTAGTGAAAGGCAAGAACTTCGAACGTGTAGATTTCCCCAAAGTCGAGATAGACGATTACCTGCATGATATTTCTTAGTCAAGACAGTGCTTTTACTTCCGTTTCGGTTGTCAGAACCGAACGCATTGACTGGATGCGAATTAAGAGGAAGTTCTATGTCAGAGGGAGATAATACGCAAATTATCATAGTGAACAGGAAAACAGGATATTTGAAGAAAGCGAGTCGTTCTTGCCATTAAATCGGCAGATTGACTGTTGCTTACATAACTGTTGAACAGAAATCCAAGACATATCATACAGTGCTCAACTGCAGCGTTGTGTTGCTAAGGTTCTTTTCAAGTAGCATCGAGGCTGCGCATCTGTCTTCGATTTGTCTTGCCCACTTTAGTGCATGGAATTCTTCAACGAAGTCAGTTTCCCCATCAAACCTTCTATTTAGGTGCGTGATTTCCAGCAAGAGAGATCTTTTTGGGACACAACCCATTGTGGCTCTTGGAAAACACATCGTATGTATCGAATTTTATTTACCTTTCTTTCATGTGAGCAGAAGTAGCAATTCTCACAGCTTCGCTCCAGCGGTGATTCTTCTTTATCTGCTAGAGCTCTTTCAGGTTTAGTGGGTTCTTTCCTCCATTTTTCTAGTTTCTTTCTTACTGACTTCTTAGTGAGCCAAACCATGTCCTCATAATCGATGTCTTCTTGACTGCCAGATTCCTTTTCCTCGTCAGAAGAGAAAAGCCCAACCATACCAACATAATGGGAGAACGACAAGATAAATCCATCTTAGCCAGAAGACACACTCTCTCAAATCTTCCAAGATGAAGACAGAGTGCCTTCGTCTAATTTTCGATGGACGTGACTGTCCAACTCTCAATCATCATGACTGCAGTTCTCTCCAGAGCCTTTATTCTGTGATTAGCCGCTCTCAGAACTATAATTCCCTGTCCAGACCTCAAGTTGACTGTCTTGTTCTGTATATCAACGTGTAATAGACCATTGATGACATAGAAGAAGTCGCCCTCGGCATCATGTTTATGCCAATGAAACTCACCATGAATGACACCTGATCGAACCACGCAATCATGAACCTCGCAGAACGGGATGTTCTGATGTCTCTTCTTGCAGCCCTGAATGAGCTCTGGTATGTCTATGATATCTAAAGCATTAAACTTCATCTATATTGATTGAACAATGAGAGCGGGAATTCATGCCAGTAGCTCCTTGAATTGTATAGAAGTGATGCCGCATTTCAAAGGTTCCTATTTTGATACTTGTTCTCTTTAATTGTAGACCCCCCCCAAAAAAAAAGAGCAAGCGCCAAGCCCTTGCTCTCTAGACTTCTAACGATAAGAAACAACAAGCTCTGTCACAAGTTTCACACAAGAGCCAATCAGGCAGTTCCCTATTGGACAGTTCTTGTGTGCCACGTCAAACAATCGCTGTATCTTCTTCTCATCCACATCTTTTGGGACCGTTGCCCTGGTGTGAATCTCAATTGTTGTAAATCTGCTCTCCCCAGATTTGTCATCAGTTTCATAGTGTCCAACGATTTCAGAGTGAAGGTCCAATAGATCAACACGGGCCTTCTGGAGGGCAATTTCAAAGACCAGATTGACACAGGCTCCTATAGAAGCAAGGAATAGTTGATGCGGACTCGTAGTCCCGGGGCATTCCTTGGTCATGGGAGGCGGGCAGACTGCAGTACTCTGATAACCACCCAGAGTGATAGTGTGAATTTGAGGCACTTCTGTCTTCGTCAAGTGAGCAGTAAAGGTTGAGTTTCCCATTGTTTTCATCTCGTAAATTCATTCGGGGGCTTGGATGAGCTTAGGACTTGATACCAAGACCAAATGGCCGTGAATTCGCCATGAAATAAATGTACGGAAACGGACATGAACGCGAATGGAATTTGACACCCAATAGAGACGAGTTTAATCAAACGCGATGATGCTCGATTTCGTGATAGCATTCATTCCTCATGTATCTTCTCTCCCGTTGTCCTATAAACGACCTTGATGCAAATGGTAGGCAAAAGTCAATTCAACACTGCTCCCATTCTTCCTAGGAAACGGGAAACAGCGTCTTGATCGCATTACAAGTATCCACGGACATAGAATATAGAAAGAACTCGGGCATATCTTCCCTCTGCCGTCCGAGTACGTGTGACCTACTCTCTGGATCATAGAGCACTCTCTATTCTCAAGAATATCAACCACCTCGATTGCTGTTTTGAATCCGGGCATTGACACCATTTGCATACTAAATACCAAATAACAAGGAGCCAATCGAACAGCACAATCCAAAAAAAAGTGAGATGAGGAGTATTATAAAAGGGATATGTTGATAATAAGCTGATTGGGCGACATTACTGACAAAGAATGGGGTTTGAAAGAACAAAGGGGGGTCCAATGAGTGTTTGGTGTCCCCTAGTACCACCAGAGGATCTCTTGGGTATGGGTCTGTACAAGAGAAATCTGTCAGATGTGAGTGGTGCCTATTACGATTGGTGTGCATCCATGAGGAGTAAAACACTAGGAAGCGTTACCATGGGGGGACTGTTGGACCGCATCAGGATGTTAATGATTAGTGTAGGCATTGCCTGCGGCCAGAATCGGGAACTTGCTGAATCCGTTCAGTCGATTGTAGCCTCTAATCTTAGAAAAGGAGCGGCAAGACTGGTTTCAAACCTGCCTGCGGAAACTCCGGAAGAGCAGACGGTAAAAAAGACCCTTGCCATGTTCTTTGCACGGATGAAATTCACACGTGATATCGACCCGAAAGAGGAAATCGGGAGGGCGATTCCGAAGTCTGTTTCAACAAAACCTGAATCGGATAGTATAGCAACATCAGCATTTGGAGACATTCTACCCCGGGGCATGTCAAGAGATCTGGACATTGATGATAAAGTTCAGGTTACAAAACAGGCAATGTATCATGGGACAGAGATAGTGAGAGTTCTGTATACACGACTCCTGAGTCCTGACCCCTACGGAAACAACAATAGCTGAAATCCCTGCTTAGCAGGAAATCATACCGTTTGAATCTGTCAAGCTATATGTCATCCTTGACACCTTTTCAAGATGCCAATCAGTAAGATGGAGCACAACCTCTACTTGGCGTTTTGTGATCTCCAACTCGATGAAGCTGGCGTCAGTTCGCCCGCTCCAGCCTCCTGTAGCTCCTGAGAGTGTCCCAGGATTCAGAAGAAGTCGACCCTTGTAAAGCATTACTTCTGATTTATGAGTATGGCCGTGTACAGCAATATTGGCACGAACACCCATAGTAATCTCCCATAGCTGCTCAAGATTTCCTCTTGGTCGCAGTTGTGTCCCATGGATTAGGAGAATTCTGAAGTCATCAATCGCAACAATCTCGTGAAAACTGTATTCACTCCCATGGTCCATGTTACCCGTGACAATATGACATCTTGGCAGAGGAGGAAGAGCGGCACGCATATCTTGCTCACGAACAAGGTCACCTGTTATTAGTGCCAAATCATAGTTCGTGTTCTCAATATGATTGTAGAACTCCACTGGAATTGTATCCCTGCGTGTGGGAATATGTGTGTCGCCAAATACTAGCACATGTTTCATATTTGGTTTCACATTCCTTCAATGCATTACATTTCCTTTCGTTGACGAAGAAGATTTTCCAGAATCTTCTCATAGACCTCCTTCTTCTTGCCCTTTGAAAGCTTCGTTAGCCTCTCTACAATAAGCTCAGGAGTACTTCTTGCAATGGTACCGAAACGTGGAGTTCGGTCAACCATGAGCTCCAAATTCTCATCGAGTCCTCGTGCTTCGATTCCATCAATTCTTATCGGAACGTCAGTCGCTGCCGCGATCTCTTTGGCGAGATGGCTGCAAATGACAGCACAACTATGTGGGTCGCGCTGGAGTATTTCAATCAGACCAGCAATAACGTTGGCAGCACTCCCCGGCTCAGTAATTGCCTCGACCTCATCAAATAGCGCAAGCTTGGACTTCTCCGACACGACAATGTCAGCGAACTGCTTGAGGGTGGTTTCAAAAGCCCCTGCGCTAACCATTCCTCTGCTCTTGTAGAAGAAATAGATCTCCTCAAAGGGAGGAAGGTATGCATTCTCCGCTGGAACTGGAAATCCCGTCTGTGCCATGGTAGCAATTTGCGCAAGCGTCTGAATTGTAGTGGTCTTTCCACCACTGTTGGCACCTGAGAGAATGGCACAATTCTCTCCATTCGTGCCATCTGGCTTGAATAGGCTATTCCCAATGACGTAGTCGATTGGCTGTACCTTCCTGTGTCGACCTCTCAACATGCTCTCCTTGAGAAACAGGTTTGTCGCCTGTTCAACTCCAATTCCCGAGTATTCTAAGCCGATGTTTGGGATATGGAGATCATAGTCGGCTCCAAAGAGACCTACTGCTAAGAAGAGGTCAAACTCAAGGAGAGTTTGTACAGCTTCGGTGACAACATCTGTGAGCTTGTCCAATTGCCCAGATACCTTCTTGATTAATCGGAACTGGCGGTCAGAAAAGAAGCGTCGGAGGCGGCCCTCTAGGTCGTTTATCTGTGCCGGTATCAGCTTCACAGGAAGGGCAATTTCCTCACTTATGATTCCAGTGACCCAGTCTGCCTCTCTTGGAGTAAGACCAAGTATATCTACAAGCTTGTCCTCAGCTTCTTGAATCGTGGTTGTGAAAGTTTCGATAATCTCTGCAGGCAACATGTTTCTGAGAGCACTGCTGTCAGCGCCATCCATATCAGCTGACTGGAGAATAGTGATTATCTGTTGGCCGCCGAGGGTGATCTGGCTCTTTGCGATTCGCGCCTTTATCTCTTCATTCAACCAAGACTCGGTCTCTGCGACTGCTGTTGGGAAGTTCTTGACGGCTCTTCTGTACCTGTCCAGCTCCTTATCTATGCTCTGCGCTACATCCCCTTCTTCGTTGATATTCTTCAAGGCCTTTCCGACCTGCAAGAGACTATCCAAATCAAGCGAGTCTATGAACGCTTGCACTGACTCGTTCTTGGGAAGATTGCTGAAGAGCTCAGCCAATCTAGAAGAAGCGTCGATAACACGGTAGTTGCGGGAGTAGAAACCTATGGTCATCTCGGGAAGGACTTCGTCGATAGTCCAGTCTTTGCCGAGGATCTCGACATTATCGAGCATGTTAACGGAGTCATCATACATCCCTATGGGAGAGATGTAAAGGACTAAGTCGTAACCCTTTGCATAGTCAATGGCATTTTCACCTTCCGAGAGAATGTATACTGGACACCATTTGTCGATGCCCTCCTTCACAAGTCTGTCAAAGACCTTGTCATCATTAGTAATTATGACCCTTCCCTCAAGGCGTCGTGGTTTGACTCTTCTATACAGACCACGGACGTTGGTGAGTTGCTGCTTCAGACTGGCCCTTTGGTCTTCGGATAGCCGCTTCGCCACATCAATAGCATCAGCAAAATACCTCTGCCGTTCATGAATCACATTGATCTTCTCGGGGGGAAGAGGAAAATACAGAAGCAGTTTATCCCGCGCGTAGCTGGTATTTGCATAACCACGGATAATCCCCAAAATCGAGTCGAATATCTTCCTCAAATCAGCGCTGCGAAGAATCGTATTAGCACTAGCCCCGAACTGCTGCTCGAAAGCAGCCTTCACGATATTGACAGCTTGCTTTGCTCCGATTTCAGGTACTGCAGCCACAAGGTCAACGCGGAAGTCCAATATGACCTTTAGTGCAACAGCTTCGGTTCCAAAATGGTCTATGAGGACCTTTCGTACCTTCTCTCCGACTCCGGGAATATCAGATAGACTTGCTAGACTCAATCTCAAAGCCTCTTGGTCGTGGCTGTTGTCTGCTGGCAAGCACTCCTTAAAGACCTGACTCTCTTGCAAAGTGTACATCCTCTGAAAAGACATTTTGAGCCGCATTCGTTTCCAAATGGGCTCTAGCTTCTCAATCTCGTGCTTGCAGTCATTGAAAAACACGTACAAACTATCGAATTTGGCCGCTGTCAATAGCCAAGTTCCATGTCTACAATGCTCTTCGGTTCTTCTCCTTGCAGGAATCTAAGAATATTCTCTCCTGCGAATTGAAGATGTGCCTTGGCAACAGCCTCAGAATATGCAGCCCTGTGAGGTGACATAATTACATTATCCAACTCATTGAATGGATAGTTGGATGCTTGAAATTCCTTCACATCCACTCCCCACTGAGGGTATCTCCACCACACATCCAGGGCTGCAGCGAAGATCCGTTCTTCTCGCAGCGCATTGTAGAGGGCCAATTCATCGATTACCTCGCCTCTGGAAATATTGACAAGAATGGAGGTCTTCTTCATCCACGACAAAAACTGATTGTTCACAATTCCTCTTGACGATGGAGTGAGCGGAAGAGAAAGAATCACGAAGTCAGCTTTCCTGACCAGATGCTCCATCTCCGCTACAATAGCCACAGCATCAATGAGACTAGGATTCCTGTTGACACCAGTTCTTGTCGCTCCTGTAATTCGCAGACCGAATCCCTTCAGTCGTTCTGCTATTGCCATGCCAATGTTGCCTAAGCCCAGAATTAGACAGGTCTTTTCTCTAATCTCAACATTGGGTCGAGGGCCACCAAATCCGTAGGTCCAATCCCCTTTTCGCAGCTCACGGTCATTGACTATGGTATTCTTTGCTGCGGCCAATAGAAGCATGATAGCATATTCAGCTACTTCTTCGGCATTCATAGGATTATTACAGACAACAAGGTCGCCGCGTTCAAGGACCGCATCACAGTCGATTTTGTCAACTCCAGCACTAAGGGCTTGAATCATCTTGAGATTCTTCGCTTTTCTGATGAATTCTGCAGGAACACGTCCGGATGCAACTACTAATGCATCGCCCGCCTTTTCAAGCATTGATTCGGCAGTGCGTTGGGAACTTACAACAACAGCTAGGTTACCAAGTATATTCTGAACGGCTGCCACCGTATCTGCATCATAGGGAATGAGAACCTTTGGCTTCATAGATTGCTTTCACACTCTTGAATATCGCTTTTCCACTGATTATCGCCTTAAGACTATCGTCAGAATGGATCATGCAAGGGGAATGTGGGGTCAAGTTTCGATTCCATGTCCATTGCACCTAGTATGAACGAGCCACGTAAGCAACTTCTTGTGCAGCCCTTCCACAGACAGGACAGACTCCCTCAGGAGACTCCTTAACATCCATCCGAGTTCCTCGCATTTCTCCACCCGTACGTTCCTTTATCTCTTCGGCACATTCTAGACCGTCCATCTCGGTTGTACAGAATGGGATTCGTGCAATTTTCCCCTTGTTTAGGGCATCTTCCATTTCCCCGAGAGAAACGCAATCGACAACTAGTCCTTCGAATTTGGATTCGGCAAAGGTCCTTAGAGTCTTGTCGATTTCCTTACCAAGAGCATACACTCTCTTCTTGAGGTTCTTTAGCTCACAGGGCTCCCGTTTCATGGTATCCCTTCGAAAGAGGACTATCTTTTCCTCCTTGATATCACAGGGACCAGCCTCAATTCTAATAGGGACACCTTTCATCTCCCAATAGTTGTATTTCCACCCAGGAGTATTATCGGAGTCGTCAAGGAAGACCCTAATCCCAGCCTTGGCTAGCTTGGACTCCACCTTCTTGCAATACGAAACGACTTCCTCTGCGTTTTTCCCTCTAACGATAGGAATGACAACTACTTGATAGGGGGCCAACTTGAATGGCAGACGAAGACCCTTGTTATCGCCGTGAATAGAAATCACTGCACCAAAGATTCGCGAAACAGCGGGCCCATAACATGTCTGCCATGCGTGTACATACTCATTGTTCTCGTCAAGAAAGGTGATATCAAATGCCTTTGCGAAATTGTCACCCAAATCGTGCGTGGACGGGAGCTGAATCACCTTACCATCGGGCATTAGTGTATCAGCTGCATATGTGTTTAAGCCACCAGGAAACTTATCCCATTGGGTTCTTCGAAAGATCATGACAGGAAGTTCGTATTCATCTGACACGACCTCCTTTGTTGTTTCAAGGTCCTCCATGACCTGTGCCAAAGCCTCTTCATGGGTGGCAAAGACATTGTGGCTTTCAATCCAGAGAAACTCACGTCCGCGAAGGAAGGGACGTGTGCTCTTTATTTCGGAACGAAATACCGAACATCTTTGATACCTCTTCAGTGGTAAGTCACGCCATGAACGAATCCAGAGAGAGTACATTGGGTAGATTGCGGTTTCGCTGGTCGGCCTAAGAGCAAGCTTTTCTTCTAGCTCCTCGCTTGAGCCAATGTCCTTTATCCAAAAGACCTGAGGTGTGAAGCCTTCAACGTGATCAGCCTCTTTTGTCAGATTCTTCTCAGGAATCACAGTGGGAAACAGCATGGGCAGATGCTTCTTCCGTTTAAGAGCATCTTCGAGAAGGCCGAACATTATGTCCATCGTCATATAGCTCCAGGGCAAAAAGGGTGTGAATCCCTTGACCCCATACCTGATATCGGCCAGTTCTGCTACTTTCACTATTTCACCAAACCAATCAGAAAACTCCTTTTCCTTGTTGATATTGAAGATTACCTGTCTTGGTTCCTGTTTCTCTTTCTTATCGCTCATGGGATCGCCTTCTATGGTTATGGTTTGATTGTCTTTCGGAGCATTGGCTAGGACGAAGAATTAGCAGTCTATTAGTTCGGAACGCGTTCACCTAGCATTACGTTCACCAACAATGTGGTCTTGATGTTTCTATTTAAAGCCTATCGTTACAGTGATTGGATCTATCTTTTTGTGGTTGTTTCCCCAACCTCTTGTACTCGTTTGTCCAAATCATGCTTCTTGATCAGTTCAGCAACCCCCTCAGGAACAAGTGACTCCCACTCAGAGTCATTCCATCGTATTAGGTCACGAATATGCTTTGCGCTGTACGTTTCTCTGTCAAGCAGATTGGTTTCGTCAACTACGATACCCGCATCTTTCAACAGTCTTGATACAAGGGGGTTGTGAGAATAGGCTTTGTCAAAGTGGGGGGCAAAGCTCTTCAAATGAGCGACCCATAGAGGATGGATATGAATGTCAGAAATCGGAATAACATCAACACGATCGAATGGAATGCCTTCATCCATTAGAGCGCGTCTGAGAAACATCACGCGCTCTCCTCCTGTGAATGGATTGTCGGGGGTATGAGAGTACTGCGAGCTTCCGATTACAATAATCAGATCTTCGTCCTTGTCAAGTATCTGTTTTATTGTATGAATATGACCCTTGTGAACAGGCTGAAAACGCCCAATGAATATAGATCGCATCTTGACCGCAGAGCCAAGAGAGATGGACACAAATAAGCATTCGTAAAGAGAGGAGTTCATAACGGATTACGACTTAGATCAGTAGAGGCGCTTAGTTTGATTGAAATTGATGGTTCCTACGGAGAAGGCGGAGGACAGATTCTACGTACAGCAATTGCCCTTTCAGCCCTCGCGATGATTCCGATTCGCATAACCAACATAAGGGCTGGACGGCCAAAGCCCGGGCTAAAGAGACAGCACATGGCCGGAATAGAGCTGATTTCGCGCTTTGCAAATGCAGAGGTAAAAGGCCTTGAGGTAGGACGAACAGAACTCGAGTTTAGTCCCCGGAAATTGACAGGCAACCACTTCAAATATGATGTAGGCACCGCCGGTTCGATATCTCTGGTCTTGCAGGCAGTGTTTCCAGTAGCAGTCCTCTCGCCCGTACCAGTGCAGTTTACAGTCAGTGGAGGCACAGATGTTAGGTGGAGCCCGCCTATTGACTATTTGAGGGCTGTTTTTGCAAATCATCTACGAAAAATGGGGGCAATCATAGAGATTACAACAGTACGACGTGGACACTATCCGAGAGGGGGAGGTATTGTTTCATGCGAAGTAACACCTGCGGAGAAGCTAGCTCCCATTGATATAGTTGAGTTTGGAGATATTAAACAAGTTGCAGGTATCTCGCACTGCATTAGACTTCCGTCACACGTTGCAGAACGTCAAGCATCTGCTGCCAGAGCTCTTCTCCAAGAAGCCTCTCTAGGTCAAGCAACGATAGAAATAGAATCTCATGATGAGAAAGATGACCAACATGTTGATCCCGGCAGTGGAATTGTACTCTGGGCCGAGTCCGAGTCAGGGCTCAGAATAGGTGCCGATGAACTTGGGGAGAAGGGTGTGTCAGCAGAAGAAGTTGGCAGGAAATGCGCCAGACGCTTAGTGAAGGAAATGGCCTCTGGGATGGCTGCCGACTCGCATTTGGCTGATATGTTGGTGCCATATCTGGCTCTTGCAGATGGAACAAGCAAGGTTGGCGTCTCACAGATAAGTGAACATCTTAGGACAAATGCTTGGGTGGCAAAACAGATTCTTGATTCGGATATCGAGATTAAGGAGAATGCTGATGGAACCAACCTATTGATTGCCCATGGAATCGGTCTCTCCCTGAGAGAGTGATGATTTGAAATCATTAATAGCTTCTTCTAGCGACCGGAGATCAATGGCGTCGAGCGCTTCCTTCATCAATTGTTGAATACCAATTCCTTCAGCAGCGACTATTTCGTGTGCATCAGGAATCATTTCTCTGGCTGTATCAAGCTGCTCCTGGGGTGTGATGTCTATTTTGTTGAAGGCAACAATGACCGGATTTACGGGGAACATTCGCTTCACTTCCTGATAGAGGGAATACTGGTCTGTCATGCTCCATCCGCAGGCCTCGGAAGGGTCTATCATGAATATAACGACTTGTCCCAGGTATTTGAGGGCTGCAATTGCCTCTCGTTCAATTTCGTTCCGTTTCTCCATCGGACGGTCAAGAATTCCAGGGGTATCAATGATTTGCACGATATGGCTATCCATAGTAAGATGCCCAATAATCACTTCCTTCGTTGTAAAGGGATAATGAGCAATGTCGGGTTCAGCTGTCGAGACCGCCTTTACGAGTGTGGATTTTCCCACATTTGGAAATCCTGCACAGACGATTGTGGGCGAGTTTGGTCTGACTCCGGGAAGTCTTGACATTGTCACTTTAGCTTGAATTATGAAATCCAGGTTTTCGCTTGTGGCTCGAATGACAGAGGATATTCTTCCCTTTGCAGCTCTTCGTGTCTTTTTCATCTGCTTGAAGTCATCTGCAAGCTTCAAGGCTTCTAGATGGGTGTTCGTGATTTCATCAATAATCGGGATGCAGTTGTACACCGCTCCTAATGCCTGTTTCAGACGATCAATACCAACAAGTATCTCAGCAAGCTCGATGTAAAATGGATGGAGACGGTCCAATGAGGGAAACCCTTCGACAGCCATTCTGAGCTTGCTTTTGGCATGCTTGGCAAACTCCTGAAGTCTAGCAACTTCACGAATTCTTGTTCGATCAACCCTAGTGAGGCGCAAAGAACTCCTTGTGCTGACTCGAATAGACTTCTTCTGAGCGAAATCAATGATCTCCTCAGCAGTCATTATCGTTGGAATTCTGCCAAATGGATTAAGCCAACTCATTTTATTTCCACGCATTTTAGATTTTTGTGCATTGAAGGAACACTTCAAAACGTTTTAAACAGAAGCCACCTGAGGCTTATTCAAGACTGAAAGCACTTAGGAGCCCTATTTAGTATGTCACTTCCAACTGGAGCCACCATTGTCGGCATTAAATGTAGTGATGGAGCAGTCATTGCCACTGATTCCCTCATAAGCTGGGGAACTTTCATTCTCACCGATAAAGGCGTCAAAGCCTTCAAGCTTACTGATACCATCGTTCTTGCCTCAGCAGGTCTTACCTCAGATTACCAAATGCTAGTTAACAGACTGAAGGCAAACATCAGACTCTATGAGTTCGATCAAAAGAAATCGATCAGTGTAAAAGCCCTTTCAAAGATGATTGCAAATACTCTCTACAGAATGAAGATGACGCCGCTCTATGTCCAAACTGTGGTCGTTGGTCATGATGAAGAAGGGCCAGCGCTCTATACACTAGATATGGGCGGTTCTCTTATTCCAGATGACTATACTGCTGCTGGAAGCGGTGCACAGATAGCTTATGGTGTTTTAGAGAAGGACTACAAGGAAGGTCTAACCGTAAAGGAAGCTGAGAAGCTGACAGTGCAGGCTGTCAAAGCGGGAATTGCTAGAGACGCTCAGTCTGGTGGATCCATCCACATCATGATAGTGACTAAAGATGGCGTGTACGAACGCGTTGTTGATAATTAGTGCGCGTGCAGTGTGTGGGTTCCTATCAACTCCTGTTCCGGGCGCATCAATCCTCTAGGTATAGTATAGCTGCCCTTGTGGGCGCATTAGAGAATGATGACCGCTTGAAGGATTTGCAGGTCAGCGCCCCAGCAAAGCTCTCGCAGAATATAATCTGTCAAGCACTAAGCCAAGGGCCAACTATCATCGCTCATTCTGTAATGAGCACTCAGCTAGAGAGAGTAGAGAAGGAATGTCGAGTCGTTCGCCAAGCATTCGGTGATGACATACTAATGATTGCAGGTGGACCGCATGCCAGTGCAAGACCCAAGGAACTCCTCAGTACCGGGTTCGATTATGTGGTCATTGGAGAGGGAGAGAAGGTTTTACCGGAACTCATTTGGCATCTAAGCAGTGCTCGAGACCCCTCTGGCATAGAGGGTGTGGTGTCTAGAGCATCAACAGAATGGTCAGTTCCAAAGAATCTGCCTAAGGTAGTCCTTGATAACTATCCACCTTTCGCCTTGCAGAAGAACATTCTCGGGCCTATTGAAGTGACCCGTGGTTGTCCGTTCAGATGCAAGTTTTGTTCGACACCGTATCTAACTGGCGGAACTGTAAGACACCGCTCAGTGGAGATGGTCGAGTACTGGCTGAGTAGAGCGGTTGAAGAGCGAGGATTCAAGAGGACTTGGTTTCTCTCACCCAATGCGTTGTCCTATGGGGGCAAGGGACGTGCTCCAGAGTTGGACAAGCTGGAACAGCTTTTGCGCACTGTAACAGCAATTGATGGGCTTGAAGAGGTGTTTTTTGGGTCATTTCCATCTGAAGTAAGGCCTGAGTTTGTCACAAAAAGGGCTCTGGAGATGATGCGCCACTATGTAGCAAACGAAACGATTCAGATTGGTATGCAATCGGCTAGTGATAGAGTCTTGAAGCTGGCAAATCGTCATCACACAGTAGACGAGGCGATGACTGCTATAAGAACTGCATCTGATTGTGGATTTATTCCCCACGTAGACATGATATTTGGCCTTCCAGGAGAAGACAAGTCCGAGCTTACTAGAAGCATCGAGATGTGCGAGGACCTCGCGAAGACAGGGGTCAAGGTTCATGGCCATATGTTCATGCCCTTGCCCGGAAGCGAATTCGAGAGCATGCCACCAGGTCGTCTTGATAATGAAAGCCGGAGCTTGCTGGGAGAACTGTCGAGAAAAGGTGTGCTCACAGGATCTTGGAGTACGCAGGAAAGGCTTGCCAGACAGCTCTCAATGAATAGGACCACCTAAGGCTAGATAAGATGAACGTTGCCAAATCCTCATAAGGCACTTGACAGTTCAAGTCACGATTCGACCTTGAGTTCCGAAATGCCCAGTATTCTGAGAAAGCGACTGAAGCGCCAAGGATATCATATACTTGGACAGAGAGGGGCTTTCAAGGCATGTCAGTGGCAACATAAGAGCCTCCTTGGGGACTTCTCATGCTATAAGCAGAGATTTTACGGTATTGCAAGTCATCGCTGTTTGCAGATGACTCCTGTTGTTGACAAATGCACTCAATGCTGCAAGTTTTGCTGGCGGGTCACTCCTAGAGATATAGGTGTGAGTTGGGATCAAGTGAATGTCAGCAAGGAAGATGTAATGCCTCCTGAGGAACTACTGGATGCAACTCTGGCGGCAAACCTTCGCTCTCTCGGGGGGTATAATCCGGAGATCAATCCCCAAGTCACAGAACAGAAATACAACGAGGCAAGGAGGCCGAAGCATATTGCAATCTCTCTTGCAGGAGAACCGACTCTCTATCCCTTTCTAAGCGAGTTAATAGAAATCGCCCGAAAACAAAACATGACTACTTTTCTGGTTACAAATGGAACAAGGCCAAGGATACTGGAAACAATCACACAACCAACTCAGCTGTACATCACTCTATCCGCCCCTGATGAGGAAACGTACAAGAAACTCTGCAGGCCAATAGAGCAAAAGGGCTGGAAGAATCTTCTTGAATCGCAGGAACTGCTTCAATCATTGTCTGGGCGAAAGGTGAACCGACTCACAATGGTAGCTGGCTTAAATATGCACAAACCACGCGAATATGCAACGATGATCCTGAAAGGAGAACCAGATTTTATTGAGGTCAAGGGATATATGTTCCTGGGGTCATCACGAGAAAGGCTCGAAAGCAGTAATGCACCTTCACATCGAGATATTCGGGCTTTTTCAGAGAAGCTTGCTACTCTTACAGGGTACCACATACAAGATGAACAGATTGAAAGCAGAGTGATCCTGTTGTCTCGAGCAATAAACATCAGCAAAGTAACCTAACAAACGGAGAACCAACCTCATGAAACTCTCAGATATACTTCAGCCTCTTCGAAATGAAGTGGAGTCCGATGATTCTCTACGTGAAATCACATTGCCGCTAGCTAGGGCTGCAGTTAGGAAGTGCAGTGAATCAATCAAAGAGACTCATAGAGGAGATTACGATACTGCAGCCTCGCTGCTTGAAGAGGCAAAGAAGATGACTGAGAAAGCAAGACATCAGATTGCCAATAGTGAGTTCCTATCATCAAGGAATTTGGATACTGCATACCAAGAGATAGCTGAGGCCTCCAATCTGCTTTCCCTTCTAAGGGATGGAGACTTCACGCCACCTTCGGATAATGGAATACCTTCAAGACCATATTTGACTGGTCTTGCGGATACTGTAGGAGAATTACGAAGAGCCATATTAAATTCGCTTCGCACGGATGATATGGAGCGAGCAAACAGGTTACTTGGGTTCATGGAGGAGATACTTGATGAACTTGGAACCTTTGATTTTCCCAATGCCCTCATTCCAGAGCTGAGAAGAAAGTGTGACGTGGCCCGTTCAATCATTGAACGCACGCAGGGCGACCTCACTACTGCGATTCAGCAGGCCAAATTGATAAAGGAACTCCGAGATTTCGAGAAACGACATAGAAGTAGCGAATAGTTGGGAATGATGAAGGAATGATAGCACCAGAGATGTGGTTCACGCTTTATGTCCTTGCTCAGGAGGGTGCTATGCATAGAGGTGCAGTTCTAACAACGCACAAGGTGGGCGAACTGCTGCAGGTAAGCCAGCAAACTGCATCCAGAAGAATTGCTTCATGTGTGGAGGAGGGGTACATAACAAGAATACATTCGGCAAAAGGAATGGTCATTGAGATATCTGACAAAGGCCGAAAGGAGCTGGATGGTGTACGGTCGGCTCTCGAATTGGCATTTGCTGCTCAGGTTGATGAAATCAGCATTGAGGGGGCAGTTGTTCATGGACTTGGAGAGGGAGCTTACTATGTTGATATGTATTCGGAACGATTCGAAAAGGCTCTTGGATTCAAACCATTTTTGGGAACGTTGAACGTGAAGATTACAGATGAAAGAGCACGTAAGGCATTGGCGAGAATGAAGCAGACGCCGCCTTTGATTGTCCCAGGATTCACGCAGGAGGGACGGACCTTTGGTGATGTGGTTTGTTATCATGTCCTAATCAATCAAAAGGTCGAAGGGGCGGTGGTTGCTGCGCAACGCACTCATCACAGCCAGAACATACTGGAAGTGATCTCTCCATTCAATCTTAGGAAACGGTTGAGATTGAAGGATAATGATGTTGTAGTTCTTACACTCATTCCGTTGCATCTGGCGAAATAGGACTAATGACCGTATTCTCCGGTCAGAGGTACAAATGCGACTCCGCCCCATCTGTGGATCTTGACTTCAGAGTCCAAGCCCTTCTTCACAAGCATCAGCTCCTGATAGAAGCCTCGACTTCCAACAGGAATGAGCATTGTTCCACCTAGTTTGAGCTGTTCCATAAGAGGCGTGGGGATACTTGGTGCTGCAGCTGCGACAAAAATACCATCAAAAGGAGCTTTCTCGGGAAGGCCTTTTCCTCCATCTCCATGAATCAAGGTCACTCTATCGAGGTAGCCTGTTCTCTCGAGATTGCCTTTTGCGAAAGTGATTAGCTCATCAACTATTTCAATAGTATAGACATGACCAGGATTTTCTGTTCCTTCAGGGGCGACCATCTCAGCACAGAGAGCTGCATGATATCCAGACCCGGCACCCACCTCTAGAACAGTCATTCCTTCTTGAAGTTTCAGACCTTCGCACATTATTACACACATATGCGGTGCAGAGATGGTTTGACCATGTCCTATTGAGAGTGGAGAATCCCTGTAGGCATACTTCCTCGACGAAGGCAGGACAAATTCCTCACGAGGAACTACTCTGAAGGCATGTTCCATGGCTCCAGTCCTGATATACCCTCTTCGTTTTAGCTGGCTGATTAGGACATCCTTTTCTTTGATGAGGGGATTGATGGACATCGCTCTCAATGCTATGAGAACCATGCAATGATAAAAGCGTTCATACTAAAGGAAAAAACATGCAGACTGTACGATTTCAGGCATCAGGTCATCAGAACATCATTGGCGTCCATTCCACTACACTCGAAATCACGTCGGAAGACAATCTGACCAAGCGAGGAACTTGTATTATCGGGGTCAATGCAACTGTAAATCTGCATGATTTGGACATGAACCTGAAAGAACTGGCCTCGCAGGACACAACCAAGATAGTCCTCAGAATGAAGGTGGATGGTCTCTTGGAAGAGATTATAGGCTGGGGAGCCTCTGGACTCACCTATTCGGATACCACAAGTATGGTTGCAAGAACCAGCTTTTTTCGCTGTAATCGCACAGTAATGGTTGGGACCAATAAAGCAGCATCTGACCTAGATCGGACGTTTGTTGAGCATCTGAAGTCGCCAGATGCAGTGTTGTATTGTGAACTTTTATTCATTATCGAACACTGACATCACATACCATTTGGTATTCATAGGGAGCACTATCTCGTACTCTTCGAACTCGAGAAATAGCCTTTATTTTGCGGCCTGCGGCTTCAATCATCTCTGTTATCTGCTTCTTGAGTTCATCTTCAGGATTCTCGCTGCTCATGAACTCGTAGTAATGCAGTATCCCTCCAGACTTGATTGCTTGACAGGCATCTGGAAGATACTCCTTCGCCTTCGAAGGGTGGTTCATGATAATACGGTCAACCTTGTCAGGAAGCCGCTCACGAATGTACTCACGCGCATCAGAGATAGTGGGGATCACTTCTCCGACAAGCTTGTTGATTTTCAGGCTCTCTTTCAGGAGGGATATTGCCTCCGAGTTAATATCAACTGCTAGGACTCTTGCGGCATGTTTCTTGGCAATATGAAGTGCAAACGGTCCAACTCCAGTGAACATGTCAAGCACTGTTTCATCATCCACGACTTGATTTGAAACCTGATTATGTTCCTCTAATAATCGTGGACTGAAGTATGCCTTGGCAAGATCAACTCGTATTTTGCATCCATACTCTATGTGGATTGTATCTGTCTTGTCTTCGCCAGCAAGGAGAGAATAGTCTCGCACTCGTATTGTGCCACTCACTGCTCCCTTTTTTCCTAATACTGTTGAGAAGCTTGGATGAACCTTGAGAAATGCGTTGCCAATAGTCTCTGAAAAGGCGGACAGCTCATCCGGAATCTCAAGAACGGCAATATCGCCAACCAGATCATAGGATCTTGGAAGAAGACCAAGCTGCTCTTTTGTGAGCCTGTCAGATAATGCATCTGATAGAGTATTTGGGCCTTCAGAAATCGGAGCAAATTCTCTTGTGCCGAACTCGACGTCTTCAATGCTAAGAAGCGACCGGACTTCAATCTCAGTGGATTTGTTAACCAGAGGCAAATAGAGATGGGAGCCTTCACTGATTATTCGATAACTGGGATTAAGAAGACCCTTCTCTAGTAGGATTTGCCGGGCAGTCTCGCCCATTATGGAAGGGATTTTGACGTAGTATTTCTCTGATGACATCAAGAAGTAGGAGATGGCCGTTCCCTAAGACCATTACGCTATTAGCTAGCATGATTTGACTCAAAAGCTCGCCTTGACGATTTTGACGTATTCTTTTCGTTCATAATCCTTGGTTCCAACCAACATCTGATAGAAGGGCTTATCTCCTCTGATACTGGGTTCCACAAGTTGGAGAACCCCACAGACCTCGACTATATCTCCCGTTCGCAATAATCCACGAAAGGTGCCTTCGTAAATCATAATGCGATCTACAACGATATCTTTGGTCAGAGGAATGGATTCAGATTCAGCAATGTATATTGAAGGCGAGAATAGACCGTATGTGTCATCCTTTATCTCCATAACCACACGAATCGGCATTGATGTCTTAGCATGATATGACTCACTTCCATGGCGAATAGGATATTCATCTGGTAAGAGCACTGGCATTATGCCAATGGGTCGATCATAGCAATGTAGAAGCTTACGCCTAGCGAACAGAAGTCGTACGTCCGAAGGAGTGAGATCAGGTATCTTTGAAAACAGCCGGGACATTGCCATTGCCCATTCATTAATCTGCCGCATCTTTATGTGGTCGTTGTTTCTGGCCATTTCGAAATAGCTCTTCTCAAGTCTCCATGATGCATCAAGTCCGTAGACATTCATATTGACGTCAGACTGATTGGTGCTATGAGCTTTCCAGAGAATGCTTCCGGCCACTCCTAAATCATCAAAGGAAATGTCTAGAGTCTCGTGAAGGGTTTCAGCCATCTTCAGGGCATCAGCCTCCAGCTTATCACTTGGACCTTTGTCAATTATCTCTTGAAGGCGTTTCTCTGGAGAGAAGTATCTCGTTACTTCTCGGTGAGGCACCTCTGCAAGTGTGGTTCGGAAGTGGGTATCTTTGCGAAGATATTCCGTCGGCACAGATCGCATACCTCGGACAACTGATTCGGAGCCGCCGAAGAACAATCTCCGATACTTCGTACCACCGGCTTTCCACCGACCAAGAGGATCGGGGACGTACTTCAGAAATGACAAGAATCGGTTTTGGGGTTGGATGTGGCCCAAGGCAACATAGACTCTCCCCTCCTTGTCGTGAAATATATCACGATCCCTTGCATAGGTCGGTGGGTCTATCTCTGCGGGACTATCCAAGTTACCAGACCTCTCTGGATCTGTTAAGGCTACACAGATTAGGAGCTATTACATCCATAGTTTCGAGGAATCACCAGTGCGCATCCTCCATCTCTGCGACAGCATGAACCCAAGTGGGCTTGGAGGCTATGAATCTTATTTGCACTATCTCTCTGCACAGCTTGCTTCTGCGGACCATGAATCAATCATTGTTACACAGTCACCAGCTAGGAATTCCCCAAGAGAATTACAACACGAGCATTATATGTTGTATCATCTAAGGGGCAATCTCTTGGAGGCGAGAAAATGGGAGTACTATGCAATGCCAGAAGATGCGCGTAGTGTCGCAGCTAGCAAGCTTTTCAAATTGAATGATGTGGCGAAGAATGTTCTTCTTTTGACGAAGGAACTCAAGAAGTTGATTGAGAACCACAGGCCTGATATCATACATGCGCATAGCACCTACGTTGTACTCAATCGCGTTCTAACCAGACTGACAAGAGATTCTGACCTAGATGTCCCTTCCATTGTGACTATTCACGGATTGCCAAAACCACTTATCCTTCCAAGTGGAAAAAAGACAACAGACTATAACGAGCTAGTATCAGCGTTTCCCTTTAAATTGGCACTTGGAGTAAGCGAAGCCGTGTCACAGGCTCTGAGAAAGCATCTTGAGCCATCGAAACTCGAAAGCCTTGTCCGTACCGAGTACCTTGGAGTGAATATGTCTCTGTTCAAACCTCGTCCGAATCTTGAGAAGAGATGGGATGTAGCTTTCATGGGCAGACTGGAAGAGATGAAATCTGTGGACCTCTTTCCAAAGATGCTTGCTCTCCTTAAGTCAACACACCCTGATTTGAAGATGATGCTGACAGGGGATGGATCTCTCAAGACACGCTTACTGGAGGATATTGAACAACTGGGAGTGGAATCACTTGTGGAATACCGAGGTGTTGTGGAGACGGAAAGAGTTCCTGAGCTGATCAATCAGAGCCGCGTTTTCCTCTATCCCTCTAGAAGAGAACCCTTTGGTCTTTCCATAGTAGAGAGCATGGCTTGTGGAGTACCAGTAGTTACAACGGGTGTCTTTGGCCCCAGTGAGATTGTAAGGCATGAGTGGGATGGATACATTGTGCCAGTAGATGATGTTCAGGCTCTTGCAGAAGCAATAGAAACGCTTCTATCGGATGCCAGTCTCAGATTGCGACTCGGCAGGAATGCTGTGAACACTGTGAAGAAACGGTTTGATATCCGACTACATGCCAAACGCCTGATGAGTATATACAGAGAAGTTCTTGCCTAGCAAAAAGGAATAAGTGGGGCAAATCATGCCCCACATTATGTGCTATTTGGCCACAATTCTTGTGGCTGCAACTGGCTCTCCTTTAAGGAAAGATTTGAGGTTACCGTACTCCATCATTGAGAGAAGTCCGACCTCTAAGCCCTGCTCAATCTCTGGCAGTGCAGGAACCAAGGACTCCAACTTCCCTTTCATCTTCCCACTTGCATCTGCTGTCTCTGATTTGCCCATGCGTTTGAGTGTTGCATCTAGCTGATTCAGATTCACCATATCGATGAGTGGAGCCTCAGGGTCAAGCTTCGGGTCAGCTTCGTAGATACCCGATACATCAGAAGCGAAGATGAGACGCTCTGCCCCAAGCTCCTTGGCAATGATGACAGCTAGTTGGTCACCGCTTCCAACACTCCATCCCATGATTGCATCGACAAGAATGTCGCCTCCCAACAAAGGCACCATTCCTACCGAGGCGAATCCCTTGAGAGAGTCAAGGAAGTAATTAGTCATCCTCATTTTCTCGGCAGTCACCATTGACGAGGGATACATCAGGCACACAGGAATCCCAGCCTTTTGGAGCTCCTTGACTATTATATGACGAAGCGTCGCTACACTCTCCTGGGTTTCCGAGAGAGGCAGCAACTGCTCAGGGCCGAGGAATCCTTTGTGCAGATTGTACTTGAGAACCGGCGGGTGACCATAGGAACCGACACCATGCAGCAGAACCAGAGATTGAATCAGATCTTCGTCAAGGCATTCCCTTATCTCTTGAGTGACCGAACTCAAAACCTTCTCTCTGTAGGTGTACGGTTTGGTCTTGTCAGTCAATAAGGAACCACCGAGCTTGATGATGGTCAGGTCCTTGGTCATTTTACATCACTACACGAACTTAGAAGAGAGTGAACAGGGGATAGGGCCAGAATAGGCCGATATATGGCAGTATCAGACACATCACAATGGCTGCAATAGTGATTGTGATGTTATCTAGTCCTTTTGGAGTCAGCGCTTCCACGATTGTAGCGACAATGCTAACAACAATGATTGGAAGAAGCAGGTCAATCAGTGCAAAGGAAGACACTTCGATGGAAAAGAGAAATACCAAGATTATACTGGATAAGACAGATCCAATGAACATGCCAATGGTTCCGGCTAACGTCTTCTCAGCTCCGCCTATTCCGAATTTCTTCTCGCCTCCGTATTTGCGTCCAATGACATCTGCAAGACCATCACCACCAGCAAGACAACCAAAGACTATGAGCGCAAGTGGTGTAGCATTTGCAAGAGTTGCATCAGCAGGCACATAGAACCAGAGAACAGCTACAACCATCATCAGGAATGCGTAGTATAGCGTTCCTCCAAGAAGTTCTTTGGGATCTCCGGACCTAGACATTGAACTTACAAAGTCTTCATTGACCATCTTTCCAGTCCCAATTGCCACAAACAGGATTACAAACAATAGCGGAACTATTAATGCTAGCCATCGACTGAAGACACTCCCTGAGAAAAGCACCCAAGTGACAACCCAGAGAGGAGCAGCAAAGGTATGAATCACCTTTCTTGTGACGGTTGTCGATAGCTTCCCACTCTTTTCGATTGCAGCATTGATTTGAACGAGCATCAATATCAAAATGAACGAAACAATGAATGCAATGAAGTCCCAGACTAACTCAAGGCCAGGAAATCCTAACAATTCAAGTAAATTGAACACCATGTTTCCAATTTCCTCCCAGATAATTGGTCTTCAGGGGCAGCCACTGCCCAACCTAAAAATCTGCCGAGAGAGCTTGAAACGAAAGAGAGAGGACTGAATGATCCTCTCTGTCTGTTATGTTCACAGTGTCGTGGGAAAGACCTTGATCATAAATGCATACCAGATTCGGCCAAACACTGGTGTAAGGAAGGCAACGGTTAGCATCCCCTGAGTCAGAAGAGGTAGTGTCACAAACCCAATGACTGCCATCGTTGCAGCGCCCTCAATTGTGAGCCCAATTACTGTGACTAGGAGAAGGGTGAAAGTCATTCCAACTATCGACATGATAGACAACTTGACCAATGACCGACCGTTGTCTAATTCATAAGAAGCCAAGCCAACCACAAGACCTGTAAATCCATATGCGAATGCGGGCAATGTCATTGTGATCATAGTTCCACTCAATAAGGTACCTGCCAGCAGCTCGCCAAGATAGCCAGTAAGTAGGCCAGCAATAGGACCACGAATAGCACCTACAAGGGCAATCACTGCAAGAGCTGGAAGAAGACCAAGTGTGAATAGATCGACCATGATGTACGGCCAAGAAATCCACTTCAGAACAATGTAGATGACGGCCCCAAACAAAGCTGTAAGCAGCGTTCCTAAGGCGACTTTCGGTTCTTGAACTTGCAGTAGCTCCAATACTGTCTTTTCATCACTACCCTCTTTCCGTGCTGTTGATTCTTCATTCATGTTACTCATCACCTCACATTATTACCAATTGGTAGATTCCCGGCTGTAAAGTGAGAGTGTAGTCAGATCCGCTCTGTTGGAGTGCGGCGAGAACACTCCCTCTGGAGTATGCTGTTGGTTGAGAAGCAAAATTGCTGAAGGTCAGAGACGCAGCTTGGTCAACTTGGATGTTTAGGATGAATCCGTCTTTTTCCGAGTCCCATTGTGCCTGGTATACCCAGATGTTTCTGTCGTCGGCCGCACTTATGTAAGGATAGTTCCAGAACTCTGCAGCCCGAGCCTCAGTGACATCCTTTATTGTAACAGGAAGATTTCCCCATAGATATCCGAACCCAGCAATAGATTGGAGGAACCCATCGAGAGAGAGCGTGTCGAAATGCATTTCCCTTCCGTTGGCGGACCAGACCTTGTTGTAGGAATTGAAGAAGAAATTGGCCAATCGGTTCCGGGTCACATAGTCCTTTTGTTGATTCGCAATATGCAGGGCGAAGAGAGTTGCAAGAATATCATAGGTGGCAAATCCGTCTGGATTGTTGTAACTATCCATGATGAAGGCCTTGTCATCAGACAAGTTCTTCATGAAGTACTCAATGAATCTTGGATAGGTCTCTGCTGTCTGTTCGGGCTGTAGACTCTCTAGAAATGCCAGCGCCCATGCGTTTCCATACCCGGCAATTTTGGGCGTCGGGTTTTCGGTCCATGGAGAGAGTGCCAAACCTGGATATGCCTGTGGAAGTCGCTCACTGGCATAGTAAAATCCTGTAGGTTCGTAAAGATAGTATCCATCAGCAAAGAAGCCCTCTGTATTCACCATATCATTGTTGACGAAGTTGAGACCATAGTCCCAGATAGGCAAGAAACTCGTCCCATACAGACCATCGTAGAGTTTGGTACAGACCATGGGCACCGAGTTACACTGCACAAAGACCACATACGGCTCGCAGGGGATTATTCCGGTACCCCAAATACCTCCCTCAGCAGGATGACCAAAGCCGTCCGTAGTTAATGAGTTGTTCCAATCAAGAATATAGTGCGTAATCTCGTCGGTCATTTCATTTGTGTTGAAGCTTCTCTCATACAGGGACATCATCAAGGCATAATGAGCAGTCCACATGATGTTCGCTGGGCCGCGAAAGCGTCCAACGTAGAGATCGCTCGTATCCGTCTGATTGGGCCAATAGTAGTTGACATAGTTGTATTCGGGATGCGACCACTCCTTGTATTCTATACTATTGTTTCCCCATTCAGCCTCAGTGGTATTCATCTTCTTTATGAGATCATAGAGAAAGTCACGATAATGACTCGTACGATACCCTGAAGTGATTTCAAACAGGAAAGAAACAGAATATGCCATGAAGGCAAGAACATAGTGATGCAGTCCATGCTGTTCTTCAGCATACCAGCCATTCCATTCTCCATAGCCCTGATATTCATCGTTCACGATTGTATCCAAGTAATTGAAGAGAGCAAGCATCTCATGGTCCACAGAGTCGTAGTCAGCAAAGTTGAAGGTCGTTCCATTCACCGTCTGAACGCCTGTTTGAGTAGCAGGACCGGGGATGTTGCCAAAGGTCATTCCCGCCAGTATAATGCTGATTGTGAGTGCGGCCAAGAAGAACTTGTTCTTCTTTAAAATCTCGCTCATAGAAGACGCCTCAAGTAGCTTTGCGTATGCATCAGAAGCCAGAAATCACATGCATTTCAGCAATATATTTTCCACTATTGTAATGAATATTAGATTCACTTTTGATATATCGTCTAGTGAGATGCCTTCAAATTACGATAAAACAAGAAAAATAGTGAGTGGGGGATTACCCCCACATTGGCTATAGCTTCTTTTTACAAAACCACCAATCAGTGCAGTCGAATCCTTCCTTGAGGCGCTTCTCTGCACCTTCCTTGGTCTTCGGAGGAGGAACAATCACCTTGTCACCTGGATTCCAGTTAGCAGGAGTAGCAACATTATGCTTATCAGATGTCTGAAACGCGTCAACGACCCTTAGGATTTCAGCCATGTTACGTCCGTTGCTGAGTGGATAGTAGATCAATGCCCGAAGTTTGAATTCAGGGTCGATGAAGAATACTGCTCGAACCGCAGCTGTTCCGCTTTGAGCTGGGTGTATCATTCCGTACTTCTTTGCAACGTTCATGCTAAGGTCCTCGATGATCGGGAACGGAATCTCCACGCCAAACTTCTCCTTAATTGTGCTAATCCATGAAATATGCGAATAGATGCTATCAATGCTAAGCCCTAGAAGCTTAACTCCTCGCTTCTGGAGTTCTGGATAAATCTCTGTGAATCCAATAAATTCAGTGGTGCACACAGGTGTGAAGTCGGCAGGATGGCTGAATAGGATGACCCAGCTGCCTTTTGCCCAGTCACTGAACTTTATTGGACCATCGGTGGTCACTGCCTCAAAATCAGGAGCTTCCTCTCCAATTAGGAGCATCCTCGTTTCTTCATATTCTTCCATTCGAACTATCTCCGTGAATTAGTGGATGTAAACAATAATCATTATTATTTAAGTATTATTATCTGTAAAAATTTTACCCTTGATAATAATATTTATTAGAAGATTTTATGGTTCCAACATGTCATGACCGCTGCAAAACCTGATATAACACTAGAATTGCACAGTAGAGGGTATCGTGCAACACCCCAAAGACTCTCTATCTATGATGCAATATGGAATGCCGGTGACCATCCAACAGTCGCTCAGATCCACGAATGCGCAGTCAAGAGAGACCCCACAATTAGCCTTGCAACGGTCTACAAGACGCTCCAACTTTTAACAAATATTGGCCTTATACGAGAGATGGCTTCTAGGGATGACTCCATGCGTTATGATTCAGTAGTGGATAGTCATATCAATTTGGTATGTAGTAAGTGTGGAGAGGTAGAGGATTTTGAGTGCGATAAGATAGAAAGCATTGTAGCTGCAATAAGCTCCCAAACCAACTTTCTCGTAAGCAGTCAAAGCTTTGAGGTCTATGGTGTATGTTCTAAATGTAGGGCCTCGACTTAACCATAACACTTCTATGAACCAGTAGGCAATGCTTTCAGTTCAGCTGCATGAATGACTCTTGCAGAAACAGGAACCAGCAGTAGTACAGTCGGGATTCCTTGAGTCAACATAGGGAGAAGGACAAAGCCTATGCCAACAAGGACTGAGTATCCCTCTACTACAATTCCCACAACAACCAGCAGCAGAGCAGTGAGTACGAGACCCACAAGGGAGAGTATTGAGAGCTTGGCTAAAGAGCGTCCTGTCGCAAAGTTGTAAGAGGACAAGCCTACGACTAAGCCCATGAGTCCGTAGGCGATACCTTGCAGTGTGAAGCTGACTATTGTTGAGTGAAGAAGAAGGTCTCCAACTGCTACGCCAATATAACCTGCCAGAAAACCTGAGAAAGGACCTCGGAAAGCACCAACCAAGGCAATGATTACAATTGTGGGAAGGATTCCAAATTTGAACAGTGATATTGCCAAGAATGGCATGGACAAAGTCGAGAACGCCATAAAGAGGACAGCGCCAATCAGACCTATCAGAATAGTCCAGAATGAACTCGTGATGTCTTCCAGACGAAACAAGACTCTGAAAGGCTTTGATTGCTCTTGTGTGCCCATTTGATTGTCCTCTGTCATCATTCTTCACCTCACTTTATCACCAGATTGTAGACTCCCGGGTCTAGAGTAAGCCTAAAGCCGTCACCAAGAGAAACAAGTTCTCCAAGGGCATATCCACTGGAATACGCTGTTGGAGTGTGCACGAAGTTGCTGAAGGTCAAGGTAGCGGTCGCGTCAACGCGAATGTTCAAAATGAATGCATCTTTGAGTGAATCCCATACAGCCTGATAGACCCAGATGTTGGCGTCATCTGCTTTGGATATATAGGGATAGTTCCAGAAGTCAGGGGACCTTGCATCAGCAAGATCTTTGATAGAAACCGGACTCTTAGCCCAAATCCAGCCAAAGGCCATTGCGGATTGCAGAAAGGGCTCTAAGGACATAGTGTCAAAATGCATCGTTCGCCCATCTTCTGACCATACCTGATTGAAGGCTGGCCAGAGAAAATTAAGGATTCTATCTCGTGTCACGAAGTCGCCTCGCTGTTTGGCAAGATGAAGAGTAAACAGGGTGCCAAGTATGTCAAAGGTACCAAAGGTTGATGGATGATTGTAGGAGTCAATGATGTACATTCGATCTCCGGAGAGTTCTCTCCCGTAGACATCAATATAGGCTGGATAGAGAGGAATTGTCTTTCCCCCCCAAGTGTACTCAAGAAATGCAAGTGCCCATCCATTGCAGTAGGAAGACACCTGACGTCTTCCATCATTTGTTATTCTATCTAGTGATGGCCCAGGGAAAGTGTAGTCAGGCCCAGTGGGAGACTCAACGAACCCCGTTGGTTTCATCATATAGTATCCATCTGTGAAAAGCCCATAGTTGTCTGTCATATTTGCTTCAATAAAGTCAAGACCATACTCCCACATTCCTCCCTCCATATAGCTTGTATTGTACATGTTATCATAGAGCTCAGTTGTGACAATGGGAATGCTGTTACATTGAACAAAGACTATGTAAGGTTCACAGGGGATGAGCCCAACGCCCCAGATTCCACCCTCCTTAGGATTACCGAATCCATCTGTTGTTAACGAGTTATTCCAGTCAGCCACAAACCAGCCGAGTTCATCCCTCATCTCGCCTGTGTTGAAATTACGCTCGAATAGCGACATCATGAGTGCATAATGCCCAGTCCACATAATGTTCGCTGGTCCCCGAAAGCCCCCAACATAGAGATCATCAGAATCCGGTGTTGTAGTATTGGGCCACCAGTAGTCCAAAAAGTTGTACGAGGGATTCGACCACTCCCTATACTCGATACTGTTGTTGCACCATTCCGCCTCTGTCGTATTCATCTTTCTAATCAAGTCTCGAGAGAAGTTGCGGTAATAGTCCGTGCGATAACCAAGTGTTGATTCAAACATCATGGACACCGAATATTGCATGAAGGCCAATACATAATGCTGTAAGCCAAAGAAATCATCTGCATACCATCCATCCCACGAGCCATACGGCTGAAAATCTGAACTGACTAATGTATTCAGATAGTTGAAGATAGCCAACTGCAAATGGTCAATTGCCATGTAGTCGGCAAATCTGAATGTGACCCCGTCCACTACTTGAACGCCAACAGTAATTTGAGGGGCTGGCAGATTGCCAAAGGACAACCCTGCGAATACAATCAATCCAATCAGGGTGATAGTGAAGAACTTGTTCGACATGACTGTTGTTTTCATATGCATCCCCATGCAGAGTAAAAACTTCAGAATGCTATGAAATGGTGCATAATATATCTATCTCACAAGGGAAGGCCTCAGCACTTGTATTTCTCCACTGGAGCCAGGACCAAAAAACTTCAATTCAAAGGTCAGAGAACTGATGATATCATTTTGGTTTCAGTGTGTTTAAGATCATTTGAACATTTGATGGTGACTGGAATCGGCTTACCCATTGGAGCTGGTGGTTAAGCCACGCAAATTCTGTGAGCCTGCCTTGAAGAGGTCGAGGTTGATATGAGCTCAAGGGGGTTCATTCCGAAGGTGGGGTCAATATAATCAATCGATTTAGAGAATCACTAAACTTACCGACATATGTCGGGAGAGTTCATATATCGCTATGGAGAGAGGGTGAAACATGTCGCTATTTGAAGTTGTGTTTAGAGCATTCTATGATAATCCTTTCAGCAAGGTCACAGAGAGAAATCCCTCGGTGCAGCTGTATCAATGGTGCAACGATCAACACGATATTATTGAGCTGGTATTACAGAAACCGGAAGACTATGATCAAGTGCGCAAGGAGTTCGAAAAAGCGGTTGAGATTGTTGATGAGATAGATAATGGATCTAACATACATGTCATCACTAGAATGTGTGCATGTGATGGGCCCGGCACAGTGAATAGCTATCTTAGTGATCCTAGCCTTCTGGTGATACCGCCAGTTGCCTATGAAAAGGGCTGGGAGTACTTCAGACTGATTGCCTTCAGGCATGAAGGAATTACAAGACTGCTTACCAAGTTACGAGAGGCTGGTTTCAGAGTTGAGATTCTTAGAAAGACTCCATTTGACGGATACATAGCGAGTTCATTGACTCTATCAACAGACACCCTATTCTCAGGGCTAACAGAGAAACAGATGGATGCACTTCTCACAGCCTATGCACAGGGCTACTTCAGGTTTCCAAGAGGGTCTGACCTTCAGACCATTGCATCCAAGGAGAAGATAGGGAGAACTACCTTTTTGGAGCATCTTAAGAAAGCTGAGAACAAAATTATCACGGCACTAATTCCACACATTCAGCTATTCAGGAAGATACCTCAGGAACGAAAAGACAGCATGCGTCTTATTCACAGTGCCTGAGAGGGGACCCTCCAAGGATTCAATCTTTGCACGTTGCCCGGTACAGACTCCTCCAACTGGTACACTACAAGATCCTCCTAGATTGAGTTCCTGATCTCCTCAAGCTTTTCTCTGGCTTCTGGTTCATTTGACAGAAAACTCTCAATCTTCTCACATAGATAATCGTCGCAGTGGGCGCAGGTTTCCACTCCTCGCTTCATGGCACAAGGACGCACCAGACATATGCTCCGGCACCATCCAGAAATCCTTGACGATCGGCATCCATCACACTCAATATCCTGTACTGTGAACTCGGTGTTGAATTGTCGACTCCAGCGTTCAGCAATTTGTTTCATTTGCTCCAGATTCTTGGCCTGAGTTGCTTTGAATGCACTACAGTCGCTGCAGTCCAATCCGCAGTAAGCGATGATCTTAGACATAGTTGTTTTTCACATCCTTGATCTATCTGATGAATGACGCTCTGTGTGCTGCTGCCATAGCGAGCGCCTTTCTGTGTTCCAGTTCGCGCATAGCCTCCTCAGACGTAAGGTACTTGCGGAGCTTCGCAGATTCCTCATCATAAATCTCAGATTTTACTGAGGCTGTTTTCCTAGTATTGATTGGTTCCAGCGTTTCTGTATGAACGCATACCTGCTGACTTTGTGAACATTCCATCTGTATCATCAAGGGATGGATGAAGAGAACGGGCATAACTTTTGTACCGACACTTGACGGGAGAATCTATTCAAAAGAGAATGATGGAATCTCAGGTGGTTTTACTCACTCCACCAAATGAGTGACTGAAAATTGTCTACTATGTCAAAGCCGATAGACTTGTACAGGGCGATTGCTGCTGCATTATTCACGTGCACTCGGAGGTATGCTTTTTTACACCTAGCCTCTATCAGTTTCTTCAAGCCAAAAGAGACCATTTTTCTGCCATATCCCTTTCCCCGATGATCTCTTTTCACTCCAACAACTCCTATTAATCCGCTTTCTGTGCTGAACTCAA
>RDOC01000004.1:0-216217 GCA_011364985.1 Candidatus Thorarchaeota archaeon
TTATGTCACAGAAGAAGATCCCACATTAAGGGGATTGAAAGATGTGTCCGTTGCCTTAGTGGCGGCTGTGGTTTACTGGTGTCACAGAAGAAGATCCCACATTAAGGGGATTGAAAGATAGGTGATCTTCAGAACATCTCCAAGTCCAACACCAGTCACAGAAGAAGATCCCACATTAAGGGGATTGAAAGATAGTATCCTATACAGGTTCCAATCATCCTTCCCAAAGGTCACAGAAGAAGATCCCACATTAAGGGGATTGAAAGGAGTAGCCATCCTCTCCTCTCCTTTTTCAGATGTTGCCGTCACAGAAGAAGATCCCACATTAAGGGGATTGAAAGTCTATTATCCAGTTGCCATTGCTGCTTCTCTGTTCTGGTCACAGAAGAAGATCCCACATTAAGGGGATTGAAAGCAGTAGAGAGAGAATGATCCCTTGTATGCCTGAGATGCAGTCACAGAAGAAGATCCCACATTAAGGGGATTGAAAGGTTGGTGTTTCGCAGACACCTGATGATATTCTCGTTGTAGTCACAGAAGAAGATCCCACATTAAGGGGATTGAAAGCAAGGGCATGGTTTCTCTTTCGAACTGGTGTTACCAAGTCACAGAAGAAGATCCCACATTGAGGGGATTGAAAGCAGTCATTGCCGGGTGTGCCCAGATAGTATGTTGCTGACCATGGAACAAGATTCCACAAGAAAGCGATTGAAAATGCGGAATATTCCGTATTCAGTGGTGCGCTAACAATTGTTTCACAAACGAATCCCGGACCGAGGGGATTGGAAAACAATATTTGGAAGCATGCGAAATGGTGCCAGTATGCAAAAGGCACCGGTGGAGGTACCTTCACCTTGACAGGTGACTGCCTCTGTGGTAGCAATGTTCTGATTGTGTTTATGAGGAGTTATGCGGAGGCTGCCTCGGGGAGAGCTGTATCCATGCCAGAATGACGATTCCAGCAGCCGCTAGCTTTGACAGTAAGTGTCTCTTCTGCCAGATGAAAGGCATCAGCAGGACTTGCCCAACCAGTAGTCTAGCCCCTCCCAAGGAGTTTTATTGTGCAGGGCCATGGGTACTGAAGGACATCATCGGGGAGTAGAACCTGCACAGGGACCTATATACTGCACAGTCCTCAGAGCCTGATTGGCCACTACTGATACCAGAAGTATCTGACATCACCGAGACCACTTCACGGCTCGGAGTCTGGTCAGACGAGGGAGAGTGGGAGATTGACGAGTGGGACCCCATTGCCTGGGACATGACCGGGAATCTCTTTGATAAGATTCAGGGAGCACCGTGGGCCCATGATGCTGAGGACCTGGTCGAGCAGGACTGGATGGATATTCTCGGACCAAAGGAGAACTGGATTCGCAATATCCTCCTTGTTGATAGACTGCCTGATGCCTTGGCCATACAGACCCCACCTACGGGCATCATGGTTGCATATCTCAACAGGATATGGGCCTATAACTGGCGAATGCTTCCAGAGGATGCGCCAAGACTGTGGCTACTTACCCACGGGTATCCAAGTTATATTGACTGGCCTCCTGCCTGGCACTGGAACTTGGGAATACGGATGCTCTCCAGTCTGGCAGACTACATTGGCTCCCAGACCTATGGACTGATGGGAGCAGACAGGGGCACGCAGTACCCGGATGGAAAGAAGAAACTGAAGAGAGACACGCGTATTCCATTCTCATCTGCTCCCAAATATGAGCAGCTTCTGTGGGACCCGGATGCGGACTATGGGGGCGGCAGAGAGATGGACTGGGTGCGATTTCCTGGGATCATTCCTTTTGTGCCCGATGCTGACACTAACCAGCTGTCGTGGTTCACGAAGATGGTCATCAAGATGGGCTATACCACCGCCGCCCTCGATGCTCTCAACTCCATTGCCCATGAGAACTTCAGGGGGCTCACTGAGGCGGTTTCCGCGGTCTTGGGGGCTGGTGCAGAGCATGTCATCGTCTACGGCCCGTGGCCTCTGCATCCGCCCAGGAAATATGTGCCAATCCACAGGGTCTCGTACATTCCAGCTGCGATCCACATGGACCTGACGAATCAGCCGCGGAGATTCTGGAGAAGAAAGACTGAACAGGCAAAGAGCGAGAAGCGAAGATGGAGAAGACTTCCCAACTATCGGTGGGTCACGCTGGGTGAAGTCGTCCATAACACTGACGTGGAGATGTGTGACTGTCCAGCATGTCAGGCTGCCAGAACCAAGGAAACCGACCCTCGTAGCATATGGAGATGGGGGCATATGTTGCACGCAGGAAAGGAATGGCAGAGCCGTGCAAACAGAGCCAAGAAGAGAAAACAAGAACCAGCACCACCAGAGCAAAGCACACGCCTGTGGTATCAGGAACCATCGTATGCTGTCTTCAGAAAGTGCCTGCATTATCCACCCGAGATTCAGTGGAGAGGTATCGAAGACATTATTGAGAGTATCGTGTTCACTGAAACTAGGATGGAGGTTCGTTTTCCTGATGGTGTGGTGGTTCCATCGACAGAGATTGTCTGGTCATGGTGGGATGAGGGGCACCACTGGAACTGGAAATGGCCATTCCTTGAAGATTCTTAGCTGTGACGCTCGTGATGTGGAAGAATAGATACTCAAATTGGAACTGGAAGGCCTAGTGCAATTAGCCCCATTTTTGCCATGTTCCAGAATATGTTTCCAACACCTTTCTTTGCTAAGTCAGCCGCTCCACCGCTAATGGCGTCCTTGACCTTGTCAATTATTGACTTCCCAATGCCGAGCTTCTCAGAGATGGCCTCAATTCTTGCTAGCATGTCCCCAATTGCCTGATTCAATGTTTGCTGGCCTATGCTTACCTGAGTTAGTTTTTCACCGGCTAACGCTAGGATTTCCTTTGCCAATTGGGATGTAGAATCTGTTCTATCTCCCAGTTCCAGCAATTTGCTTTGGATGTCGTTCATCTTCTCCTTACTCTCCCCTGCGGCAACCATGAGACGCTCCGAATTGGAAAGAACATAGTCGATTTTGCGCTCAATAAGGCAGAGCTTCTCCATCAATCTCTGAATCTCATGAACTCCGTGTGTGGTCATACTACCTCCTTCCGACCCAAATTCCAAGGTCATAGGTTCACTTGGTGAAACTGGAAGAAAAAGAACAGCTGCCGCATGAAGTCCTGTGGTCTTACCTTTGCCATGCGCTCGGATAACAACTGAAGTTGACTCCCTTTCAATTGGAAGAGTATACATATTGCTCTCATTTAGGGCTGAAGTCAGCGCCTTAATTGATTCATCATCAGGCGGAGCCAATAGTGAGAGAGGCATTGTTGCCTTTTCAAGGCCCACATAGAGTGTCTGAAACTCCTCTGGTTTGATTTCTTCCGGTTTAAGCAGGTCACAGACATGTTTGATGACCTTTGGCTTCACAGCTATGGTATGTCGCAAGCCCCTATGGTCATAATAGGACACATCTGCATGAATATCACGACCAACACATCGTTCAGAGAGAACATCAAAACGATAGGTGACTGTTTCAAATGCACCTGGTTTGAGGTTGTCTATTTTACGATTCGGAGACCCATTAAGTGACAGCAAATTGTCAGGATAATCCGCAAGCATGACCGTTGCTCCAGATATCAGGAAATCAGATTGGTTTTGTACCTTTACCTTAAACACGAATTGGTTTTGACTACGTCCTAGGTCACGAAGTACAATTAGGGGTCTAGTTGTGTCTGCTAGTTGTTCTGATTCCCGAAAACTCTCCCCCAATTCGATTTGGGCTTCCTCATCGGGCGAAGATTCAAGAAGCGTGATATCACTATCCGGATGACGACCTTCATTGACGATTGAATCATCAGTGAAGTCAAATTCAAGAAAACCAGTTTGTTTTGTATGCAGACATACTAGGATTACATATTCGCCAGGTTTCAGTGAAACATCGGACTGCCGAAATTGAAATTCCTCTCCAACCCAAAATGGCATGGGTTTGTCCTCGGATATATCGGATGCTAGATATTCTATGTTATTTGTGAGGTTTATTATTGTTAGATTTTCAATTGGACATTTTTCTTTGTTAATAACAATAGGAGCAATTTTCACAACAGTCTCAGATAAGAGAGAGTTCCTAAGTGAGAAGAAGAAACCATTAGATACTATTCTGAAGCTTTGTTTTATGTACATATTTCTGAGAATGAATGTAGGTATCTTCAAGAGTTTCTCTTCCAAGCCAAAGGTTCATTTTTGCATAATTATGGGTGGGATATATGAGTTTCTTAGTAAGCTTTCATAGTACTTTGATTATCACATACAACCGATTGCAAAAGAAAAGGACTTGGATGAGGTCGAGAATCCTATTGATTATGTTTATGAATCTCTTGTTGGATTCCACCTTTGCTCTAGATGGGAGCCTTCCGACCTTTTAGTGTTCAGGAAGTTACGGACACAAAAAGGGCTACTCAGACTTGCTAGAGAAAGAGTAGCCCGGAGAACTGCATCATGTCTGGTGGGAAAAAAGGCAAGGTTGACCCTTACTATCAAAAAGACCCACCCAAGCGCGCCAGAGGAACAGATCCTCAGTCCCAGATGAAGAGTTACAAGAACGCCGTCAAGCCTTTGCGAATCGAGGTGGGGGCAAATGGTAAGAAGAAGTATGTCTACAGGTGTGAACACTGCGGGGAGGAGTTCAAGACTGACAAACGTAAGAAACACAGACGGGCATTTCACGATAAGAAATGTCAATATGAGTGGCATAAGTACTGACAAGAGAAGGCAGAGTTTACCGATGAGCTAAGGTAAAAGTTCTCTCAAGCTCAAAAGAAGGTATGGAAGACCCCTAAGGTTCGCGATAGAAGAATAAAGGGGATTCGTCGAGCGGCAAAAGATCCCAAATGGCTAAGGCGCCGGAAGAGAGCTGCTCAGCAAGTGGCAAGTCGACCTGAATGGAGAGAGAAGCAATCGAAAGCAAAGACCGGAAGATATGTACCAGTTCTTGTCGGCAGTACAGCATCTGCACGAACGTACAAGAAGCAATCGAAAGCAAAGACCGGAAGATATGTACCTCCGGAAGTAGGTCAAAAAATATCCAAGGCAAAAATGGGGTATCCCGTTTCCAAAGAAACAAGAAGAAAACTTTCCGAAGCTAATTAATAAGGGAGAGAGAAGTAGGTTTTGGAAGGGTGTTGTTTCAAGCAAAAAGCAGCGCTTCTATCGCAGCTGGAAATGGCGGATGCAAGCAGCCAGGGTAAAACGAAGAGATGACAACACCTGCCAAGCATGTGGATGGACAGAAAGAGAAGCAGGAGAACTTGGAGTTCATCATATCAAGCCGCTTGAAGACTGGGAGGGCAATCCTCATGACTATCCCGATGAGTTGCTTTGCACTCTATGTAAGGTATGTCACACCATATCCGAGGCCCAAGGAGGAGAAATGAAATGGCCAATCAATGGCAGAGGAGAGGATGTAAAGTATGAGAGACTGAATAATCCAGAATGGCGTCAATCTAGACTTCCGGAATTCAGCAGTTAAAGCGTGTATCTATGTCTATCTAGGAACTCTTGACGTTTTGATTTGTTCCAGGTCGCAATAGACTGGGCGTACCCGGTCACTCTGCTAATGATATCCACCCCAACACGTCCGCATTTTGGACAGGGAATCTTATCCAGATCTTCAATAGCAGCGAAACGAGCTTCACGCCAGTTGATACCCTCTTGATGCAAACAGGACGGGCAGCTCAGTACATCTTTCGTGAAGGCCCAATACGCAGACAAGGTGTCCCTTGCAATCTTCATATTGAGAGCCCAGAGAGCATCAGGATCAGGATTTGCCTCGCCCAAGAAGATGTGAGTGAGTGCCCCGCCATCAAGATAGGGATGGAACATTCCTTCCTTCTTGATGCGCTCGCTCAAGGGAAGGTCAGCCCCAACATAGAGGGCCGTTGAGTTCGTATAGTAGACATTGGGAGTCTCTCCCTTCAGATACTTCCGAATCCCGGTATATGCTTTGTAATCCTTGAGGGCCAACCGCCCTGCTGCACTCTCGGCTGGCGTTCTGGTCACTCCGAAATGGAGGCCAGTTTCATCTTGGAACTCCTCGGCTCGCTTCTTCAGATGCTTTAGCACCTTTATGCCGAACTTCGTGCCCTCGCGTTCATGAAGCTCATGGTCCGTTTGAATCTTGGTCATCTCGGTGAAGCCTACGGTCCCTAGCAGGAATTCTCTCTTGCTCATGTCAATGAGCGGTTCGCCGTTGGGCTTTGGTTGGGTATAGAAGGGCACTGAGCCGGAGGCAATGAGTCGGTCCATGAGAGCCTTCTTCTCCAATATGACCTGCTTCGATAGGTCAAGATATTCGTCTACCTTTGCAAAGAACCTGTCTTCATCGGCCCGGCCAATGTAGGCTGCACGTCCAAAGTTTGGAGTCACCATCTGAGAGGCCCCGAAGACCATGTTCCCTGAGAGGAACTCCTCCATTTCTTCATCACTACTAGCAGTCCATAAATGAGAACAGCAGCTGCTGCAGCCGGCCTCTATCGTTGAGCGCCAGTTGAGGTAATTTTCGAAATAGGGTGAACCTCGTTCTGCAGTGAGTCTGGCTACCAATCTCCACGACTCGTCAAATTCGGGTTTCATGAACTCCTCCCGAAGTACGATATTTGGTTTCGGAAAGTTAAAGCCCTTCCCCTTCATATCACCATCAATCATGATTTCCATGAAGGCATTGAAGAATCTCTGAGCCTCGTCTTCGTAGTCAGCGTAAGTATCCCCATTTGTTTTGCCACCAGGAAGGATCGCAGGGACATCACGCATTATCTTTGGAATGCCTGGGGTAAGGTCTACACTGGAGAAGATGACCTGACCGCCTCGTGCAACGTACTGCTGTGTAAGCGTGAAAATGAGTTGCTGAGCAGCCTGCTTGATTTTCCTGTAAGGAAGACCTCTCATGTAGGGGGCGAGGAAGGTATTGTAGTAGAAGTAACCCTGACCACCTGCGAAAGAACTCTGTGCTGCAGCCAACCAGATAGCAGAATGATTCACCACAACGTTCAGGTGCTGAGCAGGGCCAGCTGAAGAAGAATGGAGACCGCCTAAACCATCGGGGGCAATTCCGAGCTGCAGCACCTGTCGCAGGTCCCATGTGGCACAGTAGTCCCTCGTGGAAAAATACTCACGGTCTTTGATGTAGATGTCTCCGCGCATATGAGCATCAGCAAGATGTGTCGGAATTGATAGGTATGTGTGTTGTTCCATCACTTGATCGTGAACAAGCTTAGCAATAGTCTCAGGATTACGCATGAGATTGGCGTTGCTGGTGTGGTTGCTAGGATCATGAATGAGAAGGTTCAGGTCGTACATAGGCACACCCACACGAGTATAGAGAATGCGAGCCTTCTCAAAGCCAAGCTCGGCTAAGACACTGTTGCACATCTCCCGAATCAGAGGACCTGACAGAAACTTGATTCCTGATGCTGCAATCCGGTCCATCACCTTGAGAGCAACGAGCTGTGCATCTGCACGACCTAGTTGTGCCTCAAGGACAAGGCTATCGATTATGCGATCTACATCAAAGGGCTCAAGAGTACTGCTTGTAGTTCTGACTTTGGGCAGCTTCTTCTCTCGCGACTTCAAGTCCTTATAGGTTGCTATGGCATTGCGGATATCAGTCATTCGTTAGCTCACTCCAAGCGACCTGCGAACGTCTTCAATAGAGGGCACCTTCCCGCTGTACAGAAGTTCCAGTGACCCTTCATTCTCAACGACTATGCTGGGAGTGGATGCTATGAAGATTTGACTCTCCAACATCCTGAAATCGAGGTCCTCATCAACATCAAGAAGGTCAACGACTTTGATAGGAATCCCGGTTCCCTCAAGGGCTTCCTGTACAACAGCCTTCGCTGCAGGACAGTTGACGCACTGCTCTTGTGTAAAAAGATACAACATACTAAATGGAATGATTTGTCCTCTCCCGGCGTATGTTCTCAACACTCCTTCCCCAGAGGAAGGGTATTGTAGGGTTGGGTTGTTGGAGAATATATAGCTTGTTACGGTGCAATATGGCTTCTAGTGTAGCTAGAAAGCACTCTGGGCTGAGTACAAAATGCTCTCGGAAGCTTCTTGGGTTCTTCACATCTCAAAGTCATCCCGCCCCTTGATAAAGTCCTACCTGATTGCCAACAAAGGCACCCAGGAAGTGCAAATCTTGCATCTCTTGCTGATGCTTGATGAGCAGCTGTCCTCATTGGACAGAAAGCACTCAATCCATCAAAAGGAGTTAAAGTCGCGCCAAACACCTTGGACGAGAAGCTCTTGAGATGTCAACATACAGCCGTGAAGCAATAGTGATAAGTCGCGGTTTGGTAGTCCGAGGAAGGAACATGAACACTGAGTGGTGCCATTAACAATGCCATTGTATATTCGTGCAAAATCACCGGTTGAGGCATGGAAACGCGTGGTGCATAGAATCATGGACGATGGCCAGCGTAGGATCGATGAAAGAGGCATCGAAACACGGTGGCATGCTAACGTGATGATACATATCATGGACCCCTACACAGACAGGGTATGTGGTGATTATCCATTCAGCGAGAAAGTCCTGAAGGAGAAATATGCCACGCAGCTCTTGAACCCCGATCGAATGGACTTCGACTATACATATGGTGAAAGGCTCAACGCATGGGGTAACGAGAAACTGAATCAGATAGACTATGTCATCAGAAAGCTTAGAGAAACACCAAACACAAGACGTGCTGTTGCAACTACATGGGACCCCAGAAAAGACACCTTGGTGGACGAGGTTCCTTGTCTGAATCACTTTGTATTCATGGTGAGGGAGGATGGTCTAGACCTCAGCGTGATGATAAGGTCAAATGACATGTTTGGAGCCTGGCCAGCAAATGTATACGGTTTGGGAGAACTACTCCAATATGTGTCTAAACAAGCCAATCTCGAAACAGGTACGTTGACAACGCTTTCAGTAAACGCCCACATATACAGTCATGATTGGAAGAAAGCTAGCAGTATATAGATAACAACAGGAGAAGTATGTATCCTAATAGGCATCAATATTAGCCGCCAATTTCGGATAGGTTACGATTCTTAACCTCACATAAGGAGCGTTGCAACAATGGATAATGTTGACAAGAAGCTGGTTTCCATTCTTCAGAGAAACGGTCGGAAGACTCTTTCAGAGATTGGGGAGGAATTGGACATGACGCATGTTGCTGTGAGTAAGCGTTTACACAAGCTAATCAATGACAAGAAGCTTGTTCACATTACAGCAGGTATCAATGCAGAGATGCTGGACATTAAGCTCCTTTTCATGGGCATCGAAACAGAAAACATGGAAATTGCAGAACATATCAAGAAGAAGTACAAGAACTGCCCACGGCTTGTTATGCTGGCACCGGTAACCGGCCGATATAATCTCTTTGCAGTCCTTGTTGTTGAAGACACATGGAGTTTAGAGTCGATTATTGGAACATGTAGCATGAGAACAGAGCCAGGAGTAAGAAAGTCTGAAAGCTGGTTCGGAAACGCACCAGCAATGCCGCAGTATCTTGGAATCAACCTTGCGCCCGGAGAAGGTGATGAGTCCAAGACTCCATGTGGGAGAAACTGCGGTAGATGCGTGAGATATAATGAGAATAAGTGTGTTGGATGTCCACCGACTTTGCATTATAAAGGAGCGCTCTGGGCATCACCGCTGACGCGAAGACGCCGGAGAAAGAGCAAGAGTTAACTCCATGCATATCTTCTTTTACCAAGTGAGCCGTATGAGTGACATATTCGTTCATCCATTGGCTGTGGTCGATGAGGGTGCACAGCTTGGGAATGGTACAAGAGTCTGGCATTTCGCCCATATTAGGGGCACAGCCAAGATTGGTGACAACTGCAATATTGGGAAGGATGTCTATGTGGACGCAGATGTGATAATCGGGAACAATGTGAAGATCCAGAATGGCGTTTCTGTATATCACGGTGTGACAATAGAGGATGACGTCTTCTGCGGCCCCCATATGACCTTTACGAACGATTTGTACCCACGAGCCTTTGCAGAAGAATGGAAGGTGGCAAAGACGGTAGTCAAGAGGGGCGCATCAATTGGAGCTCATGCCACCATTGTCGGCAACACAATCCTAGGCGAGTACTGTATGGTCGCTAGTGGTGCAGTGATTACGAAGAACGTTCCAGATCATGGCCTAGTCATGGGCAATCCGGCAAGGCTTGTTGGCTTCGTCTGCAAATGTGGGAAGCCTCTAAAGGGCAAGCCGACCATAGAGAGGACCTCAGTCACCTTTCAATGTGCTACATGCAACGAGAAGGTGACCATTCCCAAGACAGATTATGAATTGAAGGATAGGTAGAAGCGTTTTGTCGCATCTTTACAAGAAGTTCGTCAATGAACGTGCTATCGCACTAGTGTCACATATCGATAGAATAAGAAATTGTACCGTTATTGCACACATCGACCATGGTAAGACCACGCTCACAGACTCGCTCATTGCTTCGTCTGGATTGCTTTCAAAGCATGTCGCAGCCACTGTACGTCTGCTTGATTATGACCAAATAGAGCAGGAGAGGGGCATCACAATCAAGGCATCGAGCATTTCTCTCATTCATCAAGTGGACAGGAAAGACTACCTCATTCACCTTATTGATACACCAGGTCACATTGACTTCTCAAGCCATGTTACCAGAGGTCTCCGTCTTACAGATGGTGCAGTAGTTGTTGTGGATGTGGTCGAAGGGATAATGGTCCAGACAGAAACCGTCACACGTCAGGCTATGAAAGACCGCGTAAAGCCTGTGCTCTTTGTCAATAAGGTAGACAGGCTAATCACTGAGCGACGGCTCAGCGCAAGAAAAGCTGCTGAAGACATCAACAAGGTTGTGAGAGAATTTAATGCCATGCTGGGTAAGTACTTGGATGATGATCTACTAGAGCGGTGGGAAGTGTCCTTCACAATGTCAACCCTCATCATTGGATCTGCCATTGACAAGTGGGCAATTGATATTGGTTGTTTGAAGGAAAGGACAGGAGGAAGTAATTCTTCTTCAGACCTTGCCAGTGCGTTTCTCGACCTGATGGAAGAGATTGCGGGGATATACTCAAAAGAACGAGAAGAGGAACTTGCTGAGAAATACCCAGTTGCCAAGGCGATTTTGAATTCGGTTGTAACAACAATACCTGATCCAGCAACAGCTCAAGCATTCCGCGTTCCTAGCTTTTGGCAGTTGCGAGGAGAGTCCGATGCGGAAAGGAGCATTCTGGAATGTGACCCAAATGGCCCTTGTATTCTTGTGGTGGGGGATGTTCAGCCCGACCGACATGCCGGCCTTGTGGCAGCTGCACGCATCTTCTCTGGCATCCTCAAGCGAGGGAAACCACTCAGAAACCTACGAACTGGAAATGTTGGCAAGACCTTACAGATAGGCCTGTTCATGTCTAAGTCGAGAATTGCATTGCCTGAGATACCTTCGGGAAATCTTGCATTCATTACCGGGATTCGCGATATTGCTGTAGGAGATACCTTGGTGACCCCGGACGCTCCGGAAATATCACCCATGCGAAGGCTGGAATATCCGACTGAACCAGTCGTGACCTATACTGTGGAACCAGAGGTGCTCTCAGAATTATCATCGATTCAAGAACCACTAATGCAGTACGTTGAATCCGATCCCGCATTGGACTTTGAAATAAATCCCGAAACAGGAGAGATGTTGCTTTCTGGGGCAGGTGAACTTCATATTGAGATTAGCGTACAGAAGTTGAAACGCCAGGGTATTGGAGTCGTCCTAGGTAAACCTATGGTCCTTCTTAGAGAGCAGATGCGACGGGACGGAGTTCCATGCAGTGCAGGAAGTGAGGATACTAGTTCCTTCACTGTCAGGGCTTGTGTCAATACAGAGGAGGTCACTCCGGACGATTTGGGTATAGTGATCGAATCCGATGTTCAGTCTGCATGTTACCTCATCGACCAGAGCAGCACGTTCGCTTCATCATGTGATGAGCTGGAGTGGATTCGAGAAGCTTTTAGATATGTCATTAGGTATGGTCCGGTCAAAGGGGAAAGAATGAGAAGGCTTATTCTTCTAATCCAAATGACGAGAATAAGATTTGCGAGTGCGGAAACATCTTGGCGTGACATAACCCAGCCTCTAATTGAAGCGATGTCCAAGAGTATCGAGTCGGGAGAGCCCCTTCTTCTTGAGCCATGGGTCAAGTTGGAAATCAGCTCTCCAGAGCAATACGTTGGAGACCTAACCGCAATCTTGGCTAGGAGAAAGGGACGAGTCCAAGAGATTGATTCAGAGCGGATGCTCTACAGAATCGAAGCCGAGATACCAGTGAGAGAATCGTTTGGTCTTGCAAATGAGATTCGGACTGCCACTTCAGGATGGGCAACATGGGGTGCGAAAGGCGGGCTCTATAAAGAAATTGGAGTTGCAGGAGAAGGAGAGAGATACTAGGCGTCATGGGCGAAGGTAGTATCTCAGGTTCATTACCTCGCCCAACATAGAGAGCAGTCTTCGCTCAATCATGGCCACATCATCCATCATTCTCAAGGCTCTACTGATATTGGAAAAGACCGCATTGAGATACGGCTTGGCCTGGACCATTTCTGACTGTTCTACCATCTGAAGATACGCGTCTGCAATCTTCATCAGTCCTAACCAGTCCTCTGCGAGAATGTACTGATACTGGGTTGATGAAACACTCTCTGGCATCTCATCGAACTTATCTCTGTCAATTTGTGCCTCATACTGATTCTCTAGGGCGAGGGCGAAACGTAGGAGCACATCCGAAAGCGAAACGCAGGTTGCCTTTATGAATTCCACAGATTCCAAGAAGTCTGAATCAGCTGCTGCCACATTCTTCAGATCAATCGCTGCGCCGTAGAGTCCTGTAGCAAGACTGCTGTAGTCTTTATTCTCATAGTATGCCTTGACAGTCTTTGCCAGAGAAGTCTGTCCAGTCCAGTATGCAGCCATGAGTCTGTCAATTGCCCGAACGGTCTCGTCAACAGGAGAGGTCATTGTTGCAGTTCTACCTAGACCTACAGCATCGAGGTTCATTTTCGCCAATGCCATGGCGGCAATCACTGGTCCGACAGCGGACAGGCCAGATTTGTGCGTGGCAAGACGACTTGCCCGTTTTCGAAGAGTGTTCCAAGAGGAATCAACAAGGGGAAGAAGTAGTGAAGCACCATGGATGAATATGGAGTCGTCTTGTATTCTGGCGTCTGAGAGCATTCTATCGATATCTTCCAGAAGCCGAATGAGCCTGGGGGATATCTCTTCACCGTGGCGAAAAGCGAGCCAGACAATATTGTATGTAGCGATTGCCACTTCGGGGAATGCTCTTGAATCAGTTGGAAACAATGGTACAAACTGGACAAGGATCTCTCTTAGCTGTCTATTCACAGTCTCATCAGGGTGTTCCGCATTCCTGAACTGAGATAGTGCAAAGCCGAGGCGGCTTCCAAGAAGCTCGATTTCTGACACACTGCCCTTTGAGAACAAGTCCTCTCGTATTTTGATTGCATGCCTAAAGGCATCTGTCCCCTTTTCCCAGAACTCATCTGAATCGGTTGTGAGGCAAACCCATCCAATGGAATTCTCAACGGCTGCTAGTTCCGTCAGAAGAGGTCGGCCTCTATTCTCTACGTTGGAGATTATTGTTTTTGCCCTTTCCAAGTAATCTAAGCTTCTCTCAGTACTCTCGTGATTGTTGATGAGTCCATGAGCGAACCCGAGCCCCACAAGAATCTTGAACATATGCATTAATCTGTCATTGGCTAGGTCCACTTCATCCATATACACATCGAGCCCCTTTCTGAGGCGGTCAATAGCTTCAGAAACCCCCTCACGCCAACCATTTGCCAGAATACTTGAACCAACCACTAGATGTGCTAGGCCCAAGTCGTCCTTTGTTGCCTTCCCAGTTGCAATCAGTCTTCCGTAGAGGCCAGCGGCCCTGTCACCTAGAGCCCTTGCCTTTTCATAAGGAATCTCGTTATCCCGTGTGTTGTTCACTGCTAGTTGCAGTACCACGGCAGCAAGCTTTGACTCATCATCTTCGGACCTAGCATAGTCCTCTAGCTCGAGAAGATAGTCGCGGGCTTCTTTGTACATTCCCAGTTCAGTCAGAACGCAGGCATAATCATGAGTTGCCTCAAAATTCAATGCTTCGTGTTCAGGAAGACTACTAATCTGCATGAGCCGATTGAGAAGGAGTTCGGCGCCTACATAGAAGCCTTCCTCGATCAATATTGAAGTTAGATAGTGCACCTCTCCAAGTGCGAGATCCGTAGAGGGAGGATGTCCACGAGCGTGAATTGCATCAAGCGTCATTAAAATTTCATCACAGAGAAAGGGTAGTAGAGGCCGCATGTTTAGCTTAAATGTCGAAAGCACTGCTTGTGAGAGCTGACCGAGAATATCAAGAAGAGCAGGTATCGCCTCAATATCCGGTAACAGCTCGGTCTCAGTCCGCCTGAAACCGTTTGTATATCTAGTATCAAGAAGGTCCAACAGCTCCGGAAGAATGCGGTCTTCACTAAACGCCAAACGAACAGACAACTCTGTGAGTTTTGCATTTGCTAAACCAGGCCTTCTTAGCAATATCTCCTCAATTGCGCGTGCCACATCAAAAAGCAGCTCGTCATTACCAGAGGAGCCTATAGCCAAGTTTTGAATCGCTGAAAGACCATCATCAAGAGAAAGGGATGCACACAAGATGTCCCTTAAAGTCACATTCAGTAGCGACTCCAACTTGACTTCTCCTCTTGCTGATACTAATGCAGTACTATCTCCTTTAAAGTCTTCACGAGAAAGGGATATCATTCAATCACGAAGTCGTGCCATGTTCTTGAGGTTTCTGTGCCGCGCATTCTTTCCATTCTCACTTTGTGAATTGGTTCCTCTTTTGAGTCATCAACCTTGAAACGAAGTACTGCATCGGCTAAGTAGGAAAAGGTTGCATAGGTCTTCTCATCATGCACGCCTTCCTCTAAGACATACATTATGCTGTGTGAACTCTGAGTCACTCTTCCACTCAGCCTTTGAACTGCCCGAGGCATAGTTTCGGCATTGGAATGCAGAATCAATGTTGAGAGACTGTCGATAACAACACGTGCGACAACGAGATTCAGCAGAACATCCGAGAGGACTATACCTAATTCGCTGATATCATCAACCTTTGCCAGAGACAACGCCGAACCAGACTTCGCAGCTCCCATCCGTTCTGAATAGCCATCTATGAACACAAGCTTCCCAGAGTCTTCATATTCGTCAACTGTCCATCCGTGACGACTCATATCGTTCCGAATTACGCGAGGGGATACATCTGTCGTGATGAAGACGCCTGGAAATCCTAAGCGTAGTCCATCCGCAATGAAGGCCTCAGCATAGGTTGTTTTGCCTGACCCAAGAGGCCCTACGAGCATATAGGACACCTGTGTCAACTGACCAAACGTCACCATATCACCAATCATTGGTTTCGCAATGGCAGGTTTGCGCTCATTGCTACCTGAGGATGGTTGTTCACCCAATCTCTACGCCTCTCTGCTTCCTATGCACCAGGGCTAATTTCACCAGGAAAGACTCGAATGCCATCATCGGTAATACGCATTGAGTGAATTCGAGAGCTGTGTTTGGATCCTCTTAGCTTCAAGACCTCAATGGATCGCGTCCGTGATGTCTGGCTTATTTTTTCATTGTACAAGACTATGACACCAGAGGACAAGAATGCTTCGATGTCAAAGACTCCTAGTCCATCATGCTGCGCAGGTATCTCGCTTGTGAGTATGAGAGTAGCCCCTGTCCTTGTAATCGCGGCACAGAGCTTGAAGAACTCCTCTCTTAGAATATCACGTGAGCGAAACTTGTATGCCAGTATTGCCAGAGTGTCAATTACAACTCTTTGAGCCTTCACCTTCTTCATGTGGCTGAGAATGATTGCCTCTAAGCCTGAGAGGTCAAAGCTTGGGTATTCGCCGATCTTAACGGGGGTGATTTCCTTCTGAGGAGAGAGATCAACAATTGACAGCACACCCTTTTCAATGGCTGAGTCTAGATTTATGCCAAAGCGAAGCATATTCCGTTTTATCAGGTGAGGCGGCTCTTCTAGGGTAACCAGTACACCCGGTTCGCCATACTCCATTGCACCCTTATACAGGAATTGCGTAGCAAGAATGCTCTTGCCTGTTCCAGCTCTACCTGCAACAAGAATCGTATCACCTTTAGGGAACCCACCTTCGACTAGCTCATCAAGTCCGGGAATCCCTGTTTTTACTCGTTCAATCACATAGTCACTCAACTAGACTCACCTCTCTTCATAGCAACCTTGGCTCCGAGAACCATCTTCATGATCATCTCTGGCTCAGGAATACCAGTTACTGCCATGCCACCAATCATTATGGTAGGCAAAGCGAACACACCATATGCCTCTGCGGCCTCTGGTTCCTTCTTCACGTCAATGAAGCGCAGTTTGAAAACTCCTGGAGCGAAGCCCTCAACCGTGTCTCTTAGCACTTCTTCGGCTCTTGGACAGAACGCACACGTATCAGATTTGAACATGACAATTTCAACCTTGTCATCCCCCTCTGATTCTTCCTCATCTAGGGCGTCTTTGCGTTCCACTTCATCGGCCAATAGTCTGCGCTCCTAATTAGCAGGTCCAGATTGGTCAAGAGTCGATTGTTCACTTGAATGTTTTTGCTTTCCTCATCCAGCGTCAACTATAGCCAAGAACCCCACGAATCTTTGTGGTTGCCTTCCCAATTGCGCGAGAATGATAACGAACACCTCGCTGCATCACAGCAGCGATAATGAGAGACTGCTTGCCCTTGGCGGCAATCTTTCTGAAGACAGCCTTTCCTTCTGAGAATCGAATGCTGATATCCTTGAGCTCGCCTAAGGAGAGTTCCTTTCGCATTCGTTCCACCGGTTCTGCCACAATCCCTGACATTGCAGCAAAGACCTCTCTGTTGGTTGTTGGTGAGGCAGCAGATGCCATAAGAAGTCCATCATCACGGGCGAGAATTGAGGCGATAAAACCCCCTTCTTTATTCATTTCCTCAAGAATCTCTGGTAATGCTCGATAGTTGGGCCGCTCCATGTTCGCCACCACTCTGATAGTAAAGTCAGATTTTGCGCATTCCCTATTAAGTGTAGTGAGATTGCAGCAGAGATTACTTTTTCTGGGTTGCTGTCGCGAGAGAAAGACAGAAACAAAGGATTGACAGTATGATTTTAAGTGGAGTCGGCCAACTCTCTTGAAGTAGGTTGATTTCCATGTCCGCAGAGTACCGATTCAAAGTGGTCATGCTCGGAGACGGTGCTGTTGGCAAGACCGCCTTGACCACGCGCTTCACCCAGGGCGGTTTTGAGGCGGATTATAAGCGAACCATTGGGAGCGATTTCGCTATCAAGAAACTGCACCTTGAGGATATGGACACGAATGTGACCCTACAAGTATGGGATCTCGCTGGTCAACCTCGATTCGAGGTGGTGCGGCAAGGGTTCTATCGAGGATCTAGAGGCGGACTACTAGTCTATGATGTAACTAGGAGACGAACATTCCTCAATATTGACAACTGGAGAGAGGAATGTTCCAAAAATCTCAACAGAGAGGTTCCTTTAGTTGTTGTAGCAAACAAGGTTGACTTGGCGAATAGCAGAATCGTAAGTCCCGAAGAGGGAAAAAAGTATGCCAATGAACACAATTTCCTCTACGTCGAATCAAGTGCTCTGACGGGAGAGAATGTCGAGCAGGCATACTCAACACTCTGCAGAATGATGATTGAAGAGTCAAGAGCAAAGGTGAGCTCGAACGAAGCATAGACTCATGAGCTGCTTCGGATCTTGCCCTTCAAAAGACCCAGTGCGCGCTTGCATTGCCAGTTGGCATAGAACAACCTCTTGTCTTGAAGAGTTTCTGGATTGTACTGACCAACTAAATCATTGTACTTCCGAACAAGTTCATCATGTCGCGCTTGGTTCGCATCAGCCTCAATCTCGGCTAGAAGTGCAGTGAAAGGAGCAAGCATTGACTCCAACTCGGTGACCTCCCATCGAATGATGGTACCTGTTCCATCAGCAGTGAGGAATGCATATTCGTCAGGATACCACTCGATGCCGTCCACTTCACTTTGCACTCGGGCCTCGCCCTCAATGCTGAGGGACTGCATTGACCAGACATAGATCATCTTGTCACTTGAGCCGGAGGCGAGGTATTTTCCATCGGTACTAAAAGCAAGACACCGGACTTCAGCGGAGTGGCCAAGTAGGACTTGCTCCTTTCGGTAAGAATTTCCATCTGGGCTCCAGATTAGTATGCTCAAGTCTGATGACCCTGAAACAAGTTTTGAGCCATCAGAAGTAAACTTGACTGAGTGAACGGCTGTACGATGGTCTTTCAATTCTGCTCGCAAGGTTCCGCTAGTAGCATCCCAGACTCGTATTGAGCCATCAACCTCGCCAGACACAATGGTGCTTCCGTCCGGAGACCAATCGCAGGTAACAACATAGAGCGAATGCCCCTTCATATGGTGCAACTTCTTCTGATTGTCAACATCCCAAATGATGAGTGTGGTGTCACCGCTGCCTGAAACAAGCCTGTCTCCCTCTGGAGAGAACGCTAGGGCCAGAACAGGATATTCGTGACCTTCAAGACTTGCATTCATTGTTCCTGATCGAATATCCCATAACTTCACTATGCGGTCGACGCCGCCTGACGCAACGATATCACCTCTTGGACTGAACGCTAATGAGGTACACAGAAACTCGTCCTGCATCTTTTGCATTTCTTCGCAATTACGGGCATTGTAGAGACGGATACTTCGGTCCTGTAAAGCGGCTGCTAGCATACGACCCACTTTGTTCATGACAAAACGTCTAGTAATCTCGCCTCCCTTCTGTGCTTCTGGTTTCATTATGGTGGGCTTCAGAAATAGTGATACTTCTTGTTGTTCCATGGGAAACACCCGCAGAGGCTCATTCTCAGCCCTTTGGCATTGCGGCGTTGCTAAAAATGTTGTGAAAGATGCCGTATCCTGTCAGTAAGAACTATATCTTGCTTGGGCTGTGACAACAAGAATAAAGTCAATTCCAATTTGGACCTATCTTGTGTGTCGGGCAATCGTTTCATCAGGTCTTTCTTTGATCAACTAGATCCTCTTGAGATAACACTTGATGAGCACAGCAAAGGCGGACTTGGTAGAATGGAACAGGGAGCATACCGTTACGAAGAACTCAGATGAGCTGATGAAGTTTCTCCTGGACTATATGATAGAACTGAGCCTATTTCCAATTCGCTTCGGCTCATCGAAGCGTGAACACATCTGTACGGGAAATGTTGCAGGAACTGGCCAGCGACAATTCACAGGGATAAAGGCAATCGTTTCGCTAACAGTGATCGGAGAAGATGATGACGACATTTCCAAATTGAGAATTGATGTACTCTCTGACAATCCTGAAGTCCTTCAGACTGCGGCAAGTGAGCTCTGAAAGAATTCAACAGGATTTCATAAACAGGAGCAATTGATACCTATGATGCGAGTCCACCTGCATCAAGAATTCTCAGGGCCAGCTCCAGGAAGGCAGCCTCAGCATTATGCCCGGTTTTGGCAGATGTTTCGAGAAAACTTGCATGGGTACCCTTGCTGGCAATCTTTTTTGCAAGAGCCTCTCCTTCTTCGGTTGTCACGATGGTCTGCTTCATTACTGGATTGTCCTTGAACTGCTCTCGAAGGTCAATTTTGTTTCCAATGAGGACAACTGGTATCTTCCTTCCCGCGTTGGTCCAGCATTCTTCCAACCAGTTGTCCACATTATCAAAAGAAGACCGCTCAACAGTGGAATAGACGGCCAAAGCACCCTGAGCCCCTTTGTAAAAGGTATTGCGCACGTTTTTGAAGTGCTCTTGGCCAGCAAGGTCCCAAATCTGAATACTGACATCAAACCCTCCTTCCAATTGCATCTTCTTAACGGCGAAGTCAGCTCCAATTGTAATCATGTAATTGGCCTTGAAGCCTTCACCCATATACTGTCTTCTGAGACTTGTCTTTCCGACCGAACCATCACCCATAAGGATAACCTTAAACAACGCTGTGACCATCTCTCTCAGCAACCGGACAGTGGTTATATAGCGGAGCGCGTAGGCATATTTGACGTTTGCGGGGATATTAGTGTATCTTGTTCTGAATGGGAAAGCTCACTATAATCTGTGACCTAATCTACAACCTCACAAATCGTGGTATCAAAACAGTTTCTCGAAGTGAAACCTCCGTAGTTGTTAGATATGTCCGACCAGTGTATTGCAGCTCGTTGTAATCACTCAATACCAGAAGGCGCAGAGGATATTCACCCTCCTCAATGATAACCGTAAGCAGGTGATCAAGAACGTAGGTTGTTTCATTCCTAATCTTAGGATTGTGTAGTGCCTCTTGAAGCTCCAGAGGCGGATTCGTATTGAGTCTCTTAACAGCATGTGCTGCTAATGCTGCAAGGATGAAGGCAACAATAAGAACTGGTACAAGAAGTGAATCAACAGGAGTCAATACTCCCAGAATATCAAGAACCTTTGCAAAGACAACTAAAATCACCGCCCCAAAGAGCGTGACTCTGATGAATGCTTTCGACATAGGACTGATTGCTTGAGATAGTCCTTCAGAGAGCGTTTCATGCCACCTTGTACCTAGACCAGGGTCAATCTTGTCGAGAACTCGGCGTGTGATTCTAAGTGTTTCAAATGAGGTAGAGCTGAATTCTTCCGGTTTTTCGAACTCAGGGATCTTTCCGATGTCAGGAAGCCCCGATGCAACCATATCAAGGAAGGTAATGGTGGTCGATAGATCTCGTCTCGGAACGCCCCTCACTCCATAATGTTTCTCAACTCGACCTGACCTCGCGGAGCATATTACCCCTACAAGAAGTCCACTAATACTTGGAACAAGTGTTACTGCCAATGTCAAGAGAGGATTCAGTATGATGTGTGAGATGGCAAGGATGAGTGCTAGGCAGAGAGTTGTGCAGAAGACCGTAGCAAGGGAAGCGAAATACTCGAAAGGGAATTGCCTGGCAGGCGGGTATTCAAGGTAGACTCTTCGTTCTCCGATTTCCACGAGTTTTATGAAAGGGCCCAAATCGGTGTGTTCATCACAGTCCAACGAAATTCCCCATTATTGCGTATGCATCCCAGTATTTGACCTCTTTGCCCTCCTGTCTGAAATGGGGTATGTCTGAATGAAGAGGCTTGTGAGTGTCTCAAGTATTCTGTCAAGGTTTTACTTTCGGAAATCAGTCCCCCTTTGGAGAGTCTCCTTGGACGAACAGCTCAGCCCCATAAAAGCCACAATCACAGGCGACCTACTACTCTGGCCTAATAGACAAGAGAACCGTTCTCCGGTCATCTCACACGCCACGCCTGATAGAGGATGTCAAAGATGGGCAGGACAGCTAGAACGTTTCGCGAATGTATACGCCTGGAGCGAAGCAGATGGGACGGATTTAGGCGTACGTTGAAGCCAGAAGATCGAGAGCGTCTGGACAGGCTCTTTGAGGCGGCACTGGCACACGGTGATGCAGGAACAATGATTGTAACCCCTCGAATCTCCGAGGTGACTCTATTTGCAACTATGATGGACCTCCTCAAACAGAATGACGAACTACAGAGAAGAGTGACAACGCTTGAAAACAGACTCAAGGGGTAGAGAGCATAGTTGATAGGAACTGGATGGCTACTTGACGCCAATGTAGACTTCCAGAAGGGGGTACTGACCCTCTGGATCAAGTCAGCCAGAACCACACGTGGGTATTCATACAATTTCCATCCCTCAATCTTTGTGAGTATTGACCAGAAATCGGGTATAGAATGGACCAACAAAGACCTGCTTCGAACAGTGCAAGAGCATCCTAAGGTCACACGGAGTAAGATTGTGCAACGGTTCGTCAGTGTCTATGATGATGTGATGAGACCAGTGCTGCAGGTATTCACAACGCCAGACGCTCATTGGGAAGTAGCAAGAGACCTCGAGCGATTACCAAACACCACTGTGTTTCATGCAGACATCGACCCCGTTCAGCAGTTCTTCATTGAAGAAGACGTATTTCCCTTTGGACGAGTGAGGTTTCAGACAAAGGGAGAGAAGATTGTGGAGTTGAGGTGTCTTGATAGGCGAGAAGACTCCAAGTATGCAGCGCCGGATCTTGATGAAATTGGCTTGGAGGTCTTTGTTGACACAGAGAGTATATTTCCCAGAATGGAAGACCCAATTCATCACATCGACCTGTTCCATGATGGGAAGACCTATCGAATCGAGGAGCATGATGAGAAGGCAATCCTAATCCAGTTTCAGGAAGCTATTGACACACTGGATCCGGATGTCATCGTGACGCAAGGAGGCGATGAGAATGTCTTTAGATATCTAACACTTCGTGCAAAGTTACATGGCCTCCAACTTACTATGTCACGAGATGGAACACCACTGAAAGTAATGTACAAAGAACCGCAGTCATTCTGGCAGTACAACCAGATAGTATACAAGGCTGGCAACCAAGTGATGTTCAACGGGAGAATTCATATCGATCAGAAACGGAGCGCCTACTACTCGCCACAGGGCATGGAAGGAGTCATCGAGGGGTGTAGACTCGCACTAGCCCAGCCCCAAAAGGTCGCCAGAATGTCAATCGGTACGGTGAATGCCTCTGTACAGTACTACAATGCCTTCAAGATGGGAATTCTTATTCCATCCATTAAACGGAACCCGGAGTTTCTCAAGACGGTAACGGACTTAGCGATAATAGACCGAGGCGGCCTGATTCTTCAGCCGAAGCCGGATATCTACGACAATACTGCGGAGTGTGACTTCTCTTCAATGTATCCGACTCTCATGGTGACACGCAACATCAGCCCAGAGACCATCTGTACACGGGCAGAATGCCCTTACGACTACAAGTACTGCATTGATGTTCCCGAGGTGAACTTCCGTCTTTGTGATCGAAAGCGAGGATTAGTTTCGAAGTCACTTGAACTGGTTGTACAAAAACGGAAGGACTTCAAGAAACTGATTGAGGAGGGACATGATGCAGAAAAATACGAGCGGATGCAGAACACTCTCAAAGGGATCTTGGTTTCTTGCTTTGGGTATCTTGGTTTCAAAAATGCCAAATTTGGCCGTGTAGAGGCACATACCGCCGTGACGGCACTGGCAAGAGAAGTTATGCTAAGAACGCAAGAGATAGCAGAGAATGTGGGATTCGAACTGGTGCATGGTATCGTAGACTCGGTGTGGATTAGGTCAGGAGAGAAAATAGAGTATGAGAAGGTATTGGAATTCTGCCGGCAAGTCACAGAAGCAGTCGATATCGAGATGTTTCCGAAAGGCATCTACAGATGGCTGGTGATTCCATCATCACGCCTGCATCCATCAATAGCTCCGCTGAACCGTTACTATGGCGTCTATAGGAATGGTGCAATAAAGACGAGAGGCATCGAAACGAGAAGACGCGACACATGTATCTATGTGGGCGATTGCCAAAAGGAGATGATCAAGACCTTGGCCCAAGCTCGTAACAAATCCGAGTTCATTGAGCTAATTCCAGCCGCCTACTCAGTGTGCCGGAGGTTCATCAATAAACTGCATGAAGGCAATATCGATCTAAGAGACCTCATTTTGCATACCCGCCTCACCAGAGAACCAGATGCATACCAAGCAACATCCAGGGCAGCAATTGTTGCCAGACAACTTGTGGAGAATGGGAAGAGACTTCATGCAGGGCAGCAAGTACGCTATGTCATGGTGAGTGCAGACTCAGAGAGCCCAATGAGAAGAGTGCGAGCAATCGAGCTGCTTGATGAAACAACCCGTTATGACCCCGAGGCGTATGCAGCACTATGCCTGCGTGCATTTGAAAATCTCATCCCAAGTCAATACTTGCAGCAATCAACGATGACAGAAACTGACGAGGCAGTACAAGTTACTCTGTGACTGCATGAGCCTGCATTGCAATCCTGGGCTTAAGCTCACGTACAGGAATACCTGTTTCTTGGGAGACCTTCATCACATCATCTGCTTCGGGCTTGATGTTGATGATACTGCCGTCCAGTCCCCTAGAGACCTTTACCCGGACCATGTATTCCTTGCCGTCTACTTCAAACTTGCAGACGATTGTTTCTCTGGCCGCTTTTAATCGCTCCCAAGTGGTGTAACGAATCCCAATGGTACCAAGATGCCGAATCATTACTTCCGCAATACTCTTCAGACCAGTTTTTGCTGCAATGACCTTTATCACATAGCATGGACGATTCTTCTTCCCGTAGGCGGGAATCATGACAACATCATAGGCAAGACCTTCCGATAGCAGTGTGTCAAAAAGCGTACCCATAACTTCTCCATCAATGTCATCGACATTGGTCTCAATGACCATAACATCATCAGCATTCCATGCATCAATCATATCGGACCGATCCTCTTTTGCTTTGGATGGTGTCTTTTCCTCCTTTGTCGGCTGCTTCTCCACTCGCCTGTCTTTGGGCTCTACCGAGCTTTCTTTTGCAGCAGTAAGCTCAGGAGTTGCATCCTCACAGAAATCACCCACCATTACTTTCATGTAGTTGACAACATCCCCCAAGTCCCGAGAGCCAAAACCAACGCCCTGTTGCCGTGCGATGAATCCTTCTGAAGATTCGACATACTCCTGAGCAAGAGAAACTAATATGGCGGCTCCAGTGGGAGTTAGCACCTCGGTCTTTGCATCTCCCATTACAAAAGGAACCTCGTTAGCAACCAGGATTTCCGCAACGGCAGGAACTGGAACCTCCAAAGGTCCATGCTCAGTATTGATGGTTCCACTTCCTACTGCAACATGTGTGGAGATGAATTTTGAATCCTTGAGCAAGCCTGCATGTTCCAAGAGGTATGCTGTTCCTACGATATCCAGAATTGTATCAATTGAGCCTGTTTCGTGAAGATGCAGCTTCTCAATGGGGGTCTCGTGTGCCCGTGATTCAGCCTCTAGGATCTCTTTGAGCGCACGCTCAGCAATCTGTTTTGCAGCCTGAGAGAGTTCAAGCTCTTCGGAAATCGAGCTTAGAATCTCAAGCATCGAGGGCGGGTTCAATCGAATGGATTCATCCCTCGACATAACAAGTCGATATCCGTTAATACTCTCTTCAGATTTGGTTTCAAAACTGACTCTCAGCGTCGGATCAACAATCAACAGACTGGCTGCAACAGGAAGCAGAGAATCACGTTCTCCGATAAGGCCCACTAGGGCAGAGAGAAACATGTCTCCAGATGCTCCTGCTGTTCTGACATCAAGAACAATCGTGGTGCTAACCAATGGGGTATTCTCCGATAGCAGATGCGGCGAACATAATTCGTTGCCAGTCTTTTCCTTTTCTTTCTTTCGAGTTTAGACCAGCTGCAAAACGCTACGTAGCTTAAATAGTGAGGAAGCTACGAATAGATGAGCTCGGTGGCGCCATTAAAGACAATCCTACTCTTCGCAGACAGAGTAGCATAGAAAACCTTTGGTGGCATCCAAATACTGGATAGCAACCTCGTGACTACTTCTACATTCGTTTCCCGCGCGCTGGTCCCCCAGCCACCGAGCCGCTTGTTCGCCACTGCTCAAAGATTGCCATATACATGCACTCTTGGGGCGATATCCACATCTCAGAGGAGTCAAATGATTCATCAACAAACTCAACTGGGGCATCCTTAAGAAGCACTGCAGGAATAGACTCATCGGATTCTCCCATGACAGCTGTGCAAGTAGAGGCAAGATTGTCAGCGATTGCCCTTCGAGTAATGCGGAGCTCATTCCCAAAGAGGTCTTTGCGACCCCTATCGTCCGCAACAGGCTTGAATCCTGCGACAGCAAGCGCCATTCCTATGTTTCCTAGGCGCAGAGGCTGAGTCCGGCTATCGATAATCATTACACCAATTCGCTTTCCATACCTCTCGAAGACATCCTTTCTTAAGCGCTCTGCGCTCTCCCGGGGATTTTTCGGAAGAAGTGACGCAGATCCTTGGGGCACGTTTGACTTGTCTACTCCGGCGTTCGCCATGAGTGTGTTGTCCTTGATTGTTAGAACAACATGGGGAATGCCACCAAGGATTTCATCAGCCTCGTCAAGGATGAGCTGTGCCACCTCTGGCAGCAGGACATAGTCTTCAGAGATTTCTTGTGCTTGTTCAGACACCACAACTTCATTCAGCTTAACGACGCGTCCCTCTGTTGTGCCAAGAGGGGTCTCCGCCACTCCAAGTATGTCACCATCCTCAAGCCTATGGTTTGAGTTCTTCAGCGCTTCAACCAGAACTTGCAGCAAGTCATCTCCACTGATAATCACTCGTGTCTTGATTGGAATAGCAAGCAGCTCTGCCACCTCTTGTTGGAATGGAGAGATTCCAAAGATAAAGACTCCTCAATGATTCTCGTTCACATGAACCAGCCTACTCTATTTGCTGGGCCGCCTTTGAAGGTCACTCCTTGCGTTCATGATGCAGGCATCACCTTTTCGTCCGCCCATGGGGTGCCGTGGAGTACCAAGAGAATTCATGCATCTTGCAGCTACTGCAGCCCCCATAGCCAGACCATCGTGCACGAAGAGAAGCTCTCTTTCCGGAGATTCTTTGGACAGCAACTCCCGTATCATCTGAGGTTTTCTTCCGGTGAGAATTGCCCTTCCTGTAAATCCAAGACTGGTCTCAGGCAGAAGTAGGTTCTCTTCCCTAGCCAATCCAACTAGACGCTGCACAAGCCTTGCTTGTACATAGTCTATAATGGAGAGGAGAAAATCAACATTGCCTTCATTTGTGATGCGACGACCAATCTCTTCTAATTCATCTAGTCTTGATCCATTAGTTCCAACATCAACACCAATTAGGACAACATTAGCATCGGCTGCAGCCGCCGGATTTACAGGAACTGTCCCGAATCTCTTTCCAGAAGTAATCCGTCGTACTTCGATCAATCGATGTATCTCCTCAACAAAATCGGGATCTGGCTCAACCGGGTTTTGCCTTTTTGGCAGAATGTCTAGCGTGCAGACGGTTGGGTCCTGTTCCAAAGAAGATCCCCTAGCTACTGCGTCTGGAATGGCCCCAGCAAGTCCCGTGAAGGAACCGATTGTCCGGGCGTATGGATACTCGTTATTCGTAATCCTTCCAGCCAAGGTGGTTCCGAAGTCAAGGGTGAGAACTGGGTTTCTGAAATCAACCGATGTGCTCCTTGCAGCACCCTTCAAACCCGCAGTAACCAGTTCACCTTCCATTTCGTTTGCTACTATGTCGGTACTTGCAGGAGGAAGAGAACTTGCAACGGCACCGTCAAAGTATACCTTCTTGAGCCATGAGAAATTGCGCAGTCCTGGGGGTAAGTTGTCTAGCGAGATCGAGGCGGTCATCTTTCGTGGAGGAACGCCAGCCCGCAAACAGCCCTCTGCAAGTGCTTTGACCATTATTCCTACTTCTGAGGGATGTGCGAATCCTGCTGTCACCCCAGTGGACCGAACTACGAAATGCAAGTCTCGCTCAAGGTCGACTCGTGCACGTGACAGCGTAGTCTTTAGCACATCCGAAACGAATTCGCAGACAGATTCGGAAGTAAATGGTACCCCCGATATTGTCGTTCCAAAGACCTGCTCATTGTCTTTAGGAGGACGGACATCCCGAGTCATTCTAACCTCCTTTTCGATCTCGAATATCTCGGCTGTCTTGAGATTTGTAGATACCAGAATGCATTTTGTTGTCGTGTTGCCCAATTCAACTGAAGCCACGGTATAGAATGGACCAGTCCTCAAAGATGCAACTCCGATTTGCCGAGGTGTGATAATCCCAGAGGCAACAACCATGGTCTTCTCATCCTTAGAGCAACTTGCGGAATGGGTGGCCCTCTACAGGGTCAATCCCGAACTCCATCTTCACACTCTCGGCTGAAAAGACATCAGCCATGGCCACAACTGGGAAGACCTTGTCGGCATAGGCAATTGGACCATAGAGAAGGAAATCAGCACCCATGAGGTGAGCTATAAGATTAGATGCAATATCGCAAGTCTTGTAGGCATCTCTATCCATCTTCTTGTAGCTCCGTAGCCATGGCCAAGATGAGGGAGCATTATGAACTCCCGAACCAGTTGGATGTCCATATAGCGATTTTGAAACAAAAACGAAAGAGGCTGCAGTACCTGCACCGGCACCCATCGCCGTTGTGGCTGTGTCAATCAACGGTTTTGTGATTCCAAGCTCCTGAGCCAACTCAAGCAGTCCCGTCTCAAGTTGAAGAGCGCCCTCTTCCAAAATGGCTCTTCTGCCAGCAATTGATGCATCTTGAGGATTGAAAGCGAGAATGATGGCTGCCTCGTGTTGCATCTCCTGAAGCGCATCAAGTTCATTCTGTGCCGCTGAAGCTCCTACGGAATTGTATACAGCTCTATCTAGCAACCCAACTTCCTCAGAATATCTTAATCCAGCGATACGAACATTTGGCTCTGTTGAACCAATGAGAAAGGGGGCATCTGTCTTCTCGCTCACAAAATCAATATATCTGGAAATGGCGCTTTGAGAATTCGAGAATATCTGCACAAGCGCAGGATTTCCAGTCATGTCCGACATCTCATCTTGTTTTGAGATCAATTCCTCAGCAGCCTTGTGGTCGAACAGACCCCTTTCAGGATCTTGCACGATTTTGTCACCTGAGTAGAATATTGTTCCGGCAAGAGCCGTTGAATACTCCCCAGGCATTCCTCCAATCCTGACTTCACCGATGTTGTACACGTACTGCTCCTTTTCAAAAACAAACATGGTCTATAGCTCCTTTCCAAATAATAGCGTCCCAGTATCTGTCATGCGAACTTCCACACCAATTGATGACGGATGTATCGATAACAATGCGTGATTCTCTTGCACTCCAATGAGAGACGATGCGGGATCTAGTGAAATCCCAAATTCGGGAAGCAGCAATATTGACTCGCTAAGGCTTCGGTATTTTCTAGCACTAGGAGCAGCACCAAATTCCACCCACATGGCAGCTTTAGGATATTCTCCAGGGTTTCTAGTCGCCAAATCCTTTACAATGCGTGATATTTCCTCGACATCCGAGTTGTTTATCATATCGATAAGTTCGACTTGGCTCCTGAATCGTTCTACAGCCTCATAGGGGATATTCTCAATGTATGGTATCGCTCCAGGAGCATTATTGATTCTTCTTGTTTCTGAATCAATACCCGAGGTATAGAGTGCTTTCAGCGAACGACCAGTGAGATGACCTGGAACCTCAGGACCAGCCAAGACGAGAAAGCGGATTGAGGCATTGGAGATCACATTGACGATGACTCGCTCTATGCCGATATTCTCTGTCTTACAAGTACCGGCTATTCCATAGTCTTCTGGAATATCCAGCCTCTTACCAAGAGTACAAATAGCGACCGGCATTCTTGGATTCTTTACATGGAAATCCCCTGGGATTGGTGGCCAAGCATTATCCGACATCTGTGATCCTTCTCCTATTCGAAAGTAAGTGGTTCAAACAAGTTCCGGTCAATTCCCAACACCTGTTGGGCTTCTGTCACAGCAGCAGCTATTGCATTACCTATTAGGGCAGTGGCAGTGAATACTTCCTTCGTTCGAACCATTGAGCCATACATGATGCAATCGGTTGCCGACATCTGAGCTGCAATCGTCGATGCAATTATGGCGGCCATATGTGTGGGTTCATCGTCAAAACCATCTTGCTTGATAAACCTCCAAGCAGATGGAGCATTATGGGGTGCAAGACAAGTGGGTAGACCCAGTTCTGCCTTAATTGCCAAAATAGCTCGATAGTCCAGCCCATAGCCAGCTCCAACAGGAAGCGTCGCAGGGTCTATCAACATTTTCTTGATGCCCATATTCTCCGCCGTTGCTATCGAGCTCTGGATAGTCTCCATTCTCTCAGAGAGTGAAGTTGCTCGAGGCGACCAACCAAGCACAACAGCCATGTGTATCAAGCTATTCTGAAGGGCAAGTTTCTCATCATCCTTCATTGAAAGATTGATTGAATTGTAGATGGCACGTTCACTCAGACCCGCTTCCTCACAGAATTCGATTGCCTTCATTCTTGCCTTTGCGTTGGTCGATTCAAACATGAAAGGCCCATCGTAGTTCTTGACAAGCCAAGATAGATGCCGTTCCATTGCAAGCTCATTTCGTCCAAAGGCCTGGAGAATCAATGGATGACCAGTCTTTTCCATCATCACCTGTCCAGTGTCAATCCATCTCTTAGCCAATTCCTTGTCGAATAGACCCTCCTTTGTGTTTTCCACAATTGGCTGGCCTTTGAAGAATAGACCACCGACCAAGGTCGTTGGATTCTCGCCGGGTTGGCCCCCAATGATTACGCCTCCGAAATCAGTTGCCTTCTGTTCTTTCTTGAACAAATACATCATAGCTTCACCTTAAGATTGGTCTGGGATAAAGATTGCATGCCTCAACCAGCCCAGGAATACTTTCTTCCCAGCCTACGCTCATAATATGAACACCGTGAACTCCCTGTATGTTTCGAACCGCATTTATCGTTTCTTCAGCAATTAGCAGACCTTCAGCGCAAATTGCAGCTTTCTTCTCCTTACTCTCAAGGCCAGCTCCTGCTTTTTCAAGTCGCGAGACAACTTCATCAGGAATGCGCATCCCGGGAATCCTTGTTCGCATGAATTGCGCCATTTTTTTGCTTCGGAGAGGTATGATTCCTGCTAGAACCTTCACGTTCAGCGGACGCACCTTGGTCATGAAGATTTGGAACCGTTCTAGGTCATAAATGGCTTGAGTTTGGAAGAATTTGGCTCCTGCGTCTCGCTTCTTTTCTACTCTCCAAGCCTGAAGCTCCAGAGGATCTGCAAAGGGATTGAAGGTAGCCCCCAGAAAGAACTCCGGCACCCCTTCGAGCTCTGCACCTGAAAGATCGGTGCCCCCCATAAGATGCTTCGCCAGCTGAATAGCTTGAACTGAATCCAAATCAAAGACAGTCTTTGTCTGGGGATGTGTTCCTAATAATGAATGGTCCCCAGTAATGAAAACTATATTGCGTATACCCAATGCGTAAGCTCCATAGAGCTGGCTCTCGTAGAGAACACGATTTCGGTCTCTCGCCGACATCTGCATAATGGGCTCTGCTCCCGTCTTCAGAATGAAGTGGGCACAAATGCCACTATCCATAGTAGGTATTCCACGAACATTATCAGTGATGTTAATCGCGTCACAGTAATCCTTCACTAGTCGTATTCGTTCCTCTATCAGAGTATGGTCAGCACCGTGCGGAGGAGCAACTTCACAGGTCACCACAAACGATTCCGAATTCAGTAGCCGCTCCAATCGTGATATTGACAGGACTTCTCACTCCTTGCAAAGGACGATTCCGAAAGGCCGCATGCATTACTTAATTCCTTCGTCAGGACCTCCGCCGATAATTCGCTAGAAATCCTCATGAATAATGGTTCGAGGACTGTGAGAGAGGCTACGGTCTCTAATTCCCCAAATTCGCCTTATGTTGTCAAGTTTCCCAAGGGATTGCAGCCGATTATAGATAAGTTGCCAAACACAATCCGTTTCCCCATCACGCTCACATTTGCCATCCATCGACCCTCCACAGGGTCCATTTAGCATTCCCTTAGCACATCGTGCAATGGGACAAATGCCAGCAGTGAGATGAAGAACGCATTCTCCACACATGACGCATGTTTCATGATGAACAAAACGTTCAGGCATGACACCCAAGAAGATCGAATCGACGGCTGGAAAGGACTCCTTTTCAGGAATCAAATCTGTCACCACTTGCGTTGCAACTCCACAGGCCTGAATAAGAAACGCATCTGCTTCTCTGAGCATATTCATGTTATCATTGATCTCAAGCGTTGTCGCATGAATGTCACATAGACCGCCCTCGACGAAAACATAGCCCAGCACCTTCTTGTTATTCTGGATTAAGAAGTCCTCCATAGCCTCAAGTTGAAGGATACCTCCCACATCACAAAGCTGTGCACAACCGGAGTCACCAAAAAGAACTATCTTCTCGTATCCTTCCAGCATTTCGAGAATGTCTGCATTGGGCTTCAATTTCATTACGATCGTGTGTGGCACCTCAGTAAATGAATTCAGAAGAAGGCGGCATAAAAGGGATTGGTTCGGGGTTGAGCTCACTAGGACTTGGAGCTATGTTGTATGAGCTAGGTCAAGAGAACCGTCTTGGAGAATCCGACGCACCTTTTCGGCCATTTCGAGAGTAAGTAAGACTTTAACCCGAATCGAATTCTCATTGTACTCTTGATCTGCAATGTGGCCGACCTCATAGAGCCAGGAGAGGAGAGACATTGATTCATTATCGTAAGGAAGCTCCAATGTGTACATATTCAGAGCTGGCAGAAGTTCCTTCACTGTTTCCATCAGTTTCTCAAGATTGATACATTCCTTCGCTGAAATGGGAATAACATGATAACCTTCCTCTTCAAGAGTTCCAGTTCTTTCTATGATGGTGCTTTCGTCAAGGAGGTCCACCTTGTTTAAGGCAACAATCATGGGGATTCCATTGATACCGACTTCCGTGAAGGCATCTTGGCAGGCGTGAAGCTTTCGTAGCATCTCAGAAGAAGAATCCGAACCATCCACTACAAGTATAATGACATCTGCATCTCCAATTTCCATAAGTGTCGTGTTGAACGCCTGGTACAATGACTTCGGCAGGCCGCTAATGAAGCCAACAGAATCGGAAAGAACAACCTGTCTTCCTGGAAGAGAAAGTTCAGCCGCCTTTGTTGATAGAGTAGTGAATAGCTGGTCTGCAATCAGAACACTGGAGCCGGTCAATGCGGAATGAAGAGTGCTTTTACCTGCGTTTGTATACCCGGCGAGAGCCAACTCAATGAATCCTTCTTTCGCCCGTTTCTTCTTCTTGAGTTGCTGGGCCATAGAGATCTTCTCCAGTTTTTGCTGGATAGACGAGATTCGTCGACGAATTGCTTGCACTCTCAAGTTAAGAAGGTCCTCACCGACTCCGACTTGGTCAGTTGTTGGCCTGTCACCCGTCTGCTCTTTCTGAAGCCTTTGTCTAACCTGATAACGCTCAAAGGGCAGCTCGTAGCTCAGTCTTGCCTGCTCTATCTGCAATTTCGCCTGTGCTGTTTTTGCGTGTCTGTCGAATATTTCAAGAATTAGTTGGGTTCTGTCTCGGACCTCAGTGTTCCAAGCCTCCATAAGACGGAATACTTGACTGGATCGGAGCTGTGGAGAAAACAGAACTACATCTGGCTTGTTTATCTCAATCCAAGTTGCAATCTCTTCAACATTGCCACTGCTGATGCCGAATTTGGCGGATGGCGGACCAACTATGTCTCGCGATCCGAGAATATCATATCCTGCTGTCTGAGCAAGGGCTTCAAACTCGTCTAGAAGATTTGACTCGTTGTAACGTCGGCTCTGAACGAGAAGCGCTTTCAAGTTGTTCATTATCTCGTCTTGTTTTGCAGAACGACTTAAACCGTTTGATTGTGGTCAAAGAGAAAGATTCTTTGACGGAATCTTGAAACACCCTTCGAGGTCAAATGGGTCAATTTGAGATAAGAGCAAAAGACGGACTTGCAAGACTGGGCAAGTTCACCACCAAACATGGAGTAGTCAGAACACCATTACTCATGCCAGTTGTCCATCCAGGGAAGTCCGCGATACTACCAAGAGAACTGGTCGAGAATTTTGGTTTTCAGATGGTCATTACCAATTCATACATTGTAAGATCACATGAACGGTTTCGTCGTAAGGCTCTCGAGGAGGGGGTTCATGGACTACTTGATTTCGATGGTCCGGTCATGACGGATTCAGGAACATTCCAGATGTACTCCCATCATCTTCCATCGGAGGAGATTGACCCGTTGGAGATAGTGAGATTTCAGAGAGAAATTGACACCGATATCGGAACAATCCTAGATGTTTTCTCTGACCCAAGCGTTGGAAGGAGCCAAGTTGAGAAGGATGTCCAGATTTCGCTGGAACGCGCCGAAGTCTCGGTTCCGGAAAAAGGGGAGATGATGCTGGCCGGAACAGTTCAGGGAGGAGCATACGAAGACCTCAGAGAGCTGTCAGCCAGTAGACTTGCCAGATTGGATCTTGATATCCATCCCATTGGGGGTGTCGTCCCGTTTATGGAAAGCTACCGTTATTCGGACATTGTTAGAATGACTCTTGCTTCCAAGCAGCATCTACCACCCCAAAGACCAGTACATCTCTTTGGCTGCGGCCATCCGATGCTCTTCGCTCAAGCCGCTCTCTTGGGATGTGATTTCTTTGATTCTGCCTCATATGCCAAGTTTGCGGAATCTGGGCGGATGCTTCTTCCGGATGGGACAATGCATCTTGAGAGTCTTAGAGAACTTCCATGTGACTGCCCGATCTGCAGCAATTTCACAGCAGACGAATTGAAGTCTATGAAGGAGGAGAAGGAACTTCTACTTATGAAACACAATCTGTACGTGAGCGCAGCCGAGATGCGAAGAGTTCGTCAGGCAATCCAAGATGGAAAGATCTTCGAACTAGCTGCTTATCGCGCCCGTGGTCATCCAGCCCTTATGGAAGCATTAGAAACAACGCTCAGTATCCTTGCAACTTATAGTGCTTCAGAACCTATTGGAAAAACAGCGTCATTGTTCTATACTGGTCCTGAAACAAGTCGTCGACCGGAGATCGGGTTCTTTCATCGACGAATGCTTGAGAGATTTCCGTTCAAAAAGACTCATACCCTCTTACTTGTGCCCCACCATGCCGATCACCCCTTTTCCGATACAGCTCAGGGGCTGATGGAGGAGGCAAGAATCCATCAAAATGAAAATCTGCAGGTAGCATTTGTTGCTCCTTTTGGGGCTGTTCCTTGGGAATTAGAACATGTTCACCCAGCACAACAGTGTGTCTTTCCCAAGAAGATCGATGAAATCACACTCAAGATATCCCTCTCACGAGCTGTGGAATTGATGGCAAAGGTGCAGGCGGATAACGTCCTTTGGCTTAGTAGAGAAACCCCAATTGACATACTCAAAGGTCCTCTTTCGCAGGCCAACAATATCGAAGTGCTTGATAGCATCAGGAAGCTCAAGAATAGCCTTCCTCAAGCTTCAGGAAAGGAGTCTTGGCAACATAGAAGACTAAGAGCGATTCTTGCATATCAATGGAATCTTCAACTGGATTCCATGAATGATTTTGAGATAGTCATATCAAAAGGAACAGGTAAGATACGTCACATTCGTAGCGACAACGAGATTCTGTTCACAGTCATTCCTCAGTCTGGACTTCTAGCCCCAACCTTCCGGGGAGGTGAGGTTCTCCTCAAGGCGGGGCTAGACCAGTCATATAGGGTCTGCATGAGTGTAGATGCTGTGGAGTTCGTAGAGGAAGGGAAATCTGCTTTGGCTAAGTTTGTGCTCAAGGCGAATGATAGCCTTCTCTCAGGTGAAGAAGTGCTTCTTATGAATCCTGATGGTCAGCTGATCGGAGTTGGTCGGGCAGTCCTGAACGGACCAGAAATGCTTGCCTTTGATAGAGGAGTTGCTGTGGCAACTAGGCACTCGAAGCTGTAGTGGGTGGAGCACTAGGAAACATTGGGTGTCCAGGAACTCGCTTTAGTGCCTCAATGCCACCTTCTGGCAGAACCATTACTTCTCTGCGAGGGGCAAAGAGCTCGATTTGATCATTTGGAGAAATAGCGAGGTCAGGGTCGAGCAAGGCTTGTGCTGAAACACCGCCAACTTCGAAATAGACTTCTAGGCCAGTACCTATGTAAATAGTTCTGGTCACAGTTCCTCTAACGCGATTATCATCTGAGCTAACGCTACTAAGATGCAGATCCTCAGGACGGAAAGCGCATTTAACAGCCTCTCCAATCTCGAAGGGATATTCATCGATCGTACTAGTACCTGATATCAGCTGACCATCAGGAAGCCGTACATCGATGAGCTCTCCAATATTCTCGACCTGTCCACTCAAGAAAGTGCACTGGCCAATGAAATCTGCAACAAAGACTGTCTGCGGATGAGCATATATTTCTCTCGGAGATGCGAACTGCTGAACATAACCGCGGTCCATAACGGCAACCTTATCAGAGATACTCAGGGCCTCATGTTGGTCATGAGTAACGTAAACCGTCGTAATTGACAGCTCCTTTTGGATGCGAATGATCTCCTCGCGCATTTCCATTCTAAGCTTCGCATCAAGATTGGAGAGTGGTTCGTCTAGGAGCAAAACATCGGGTTCTATAACCAGAGCTCTGGCCAGGGCAACGCGCTGTTGCTGTCCGCCAGATAGCTGATGGATGTGTCGCTCACCAAGACCCTCAAGATGGACAAGGTTCAGTGCAGCGTTGACTCTCTTATCAATTGCGCTCTTAGTGTATTTCATTCCATGCACTCGTTTTAGCTTCAGCCCATAGGAGATGTTGTCAAACACTGACATGTGTGGCCAGAGCGCGTAGTTCTGGAAACACATTCCCGTATTCCTTAAATGTGGAGGGAGAAACGTGACATCTCTGTCATCAAAGTAGACTCTACCGGAATCAGGAATGTAGAAGCCTGCGATGAGTCTCAACAATGTTGTCTTCCCACATCCCGATGGACCCAAGAGTGTAGAAAGTTCGCCCTCTTTCAGAGTCATTGTTACTGCATCCGTTGCAACGACGTCACCGAATGTCTTGCGTAGATTCTCAAGAACTATCTCAACCATCAAATCACCTCAAATTCCTGTCATAGCTGATGACCTAGCTCCAAGGATTTTATTCGTCACGGTAATCACCGCCATCTGAAGCGCCATCATTAATACTCCTAGACATGCAGCACTACTTGGACCTGAATAGCTGGCTGAATGAGACTCAAGAACCTCTTTTGTCCAAAAAGTCATTGGTGCTTGATCGCGGCCTAAGCTTCCTAGTATGAGGCTAGTACTCACCTCACTAACGGAATAAACAAATGAAAGAAGTGATCCAGCAAGGACATTCACTCCTATCAGGGGCATCGTTATTTTGGCAAATGTTTGATTCTTGGTCGCACCCAGGTTCTGAGAGGCCTCCTCAAGCACGACTGGGGTGGACTGCAATCCTGCATATGCTGCTCTGACTGTGAATGGGAATTTCCTTATGGTATATGACATAATGATTAGAAAAGCTGGAGCATCAAGGGGGAAAATGGGGGTACCGAAAAACAGCGTAAAGTAACCAGTAGCAATCACAATCCCAGGTAAGGCAATAGGGGATGTTACAAGGAGGTCAAGAGCGGTTTTTCCTGGAATATCCTTCCTTGAGATTATGTACGCAGCGCTTGTTCCTAGAAAAACGATGAGAACAGTGGCTACTACTCCATAGATAAGTGTAAGATTAATGGAGTTGACCACCGAGGGATACGCATACAAAACCGAGTAGTGTTCCAATGTCCAAGAATCAGGCAGTACAGAATTCGTGGACCATGGGCCTGCAAACGATAGTATAACTACACTGATTTGAGGAATTAGGGCGAAGAAAAGAAGTGGTATTAATATCAGATAGAGCATAAAGGATGTTCGAATACGCAGTCTGCGAACTCTTGGATTCCACTGCCCTCCTTTTGTACCAGATTCATATGAACGAAGGCCCGCATACTTGCGAATTGTTAAGAACCCAATAAGAGCGAAGACAAGTAGAATAATGCCAATCGCAGGGCCCTTGGGATCGATGGTTCCAGCTTGTGTCGCGATTGAAACAAATATCTGATATGCGAGTGTCTTAGTTGCCATTTGTTGTTCGGAAAAGACAATGGGTGTTCCAAGATCTTCTATGCTCAGAATGAACGTGAGTATTGCACCCGCCTGAATACCAGGCATTGCCAGAGGGAGAGTAACAGAACGAAACAGCTTTGGGCCGGTGGCACCAAGATTCTCGGCTTGTTCTTCTAGCGATGGATCAATGCTCATAAATGAGGAGTATGCATTTAGATAGACCAGAGAAAAGAACGACAGCGACTGGACGAATATTATGGCTGCAAGTCCTTCAATTTGCACCTGAACAGGCAAGATATGCAGTGTATCATAAAACAGATTGTTGAAGAATCCATTTAGACCGATAAATGACTTAATACCAATTGCGCCCACAAAAGGAGTCGCCAATATTGGGAAAATGAGGACCGTTCGGATTACACTTTTTCCAGGATAATCGTAGCGAGCAACAAGAAAAGCCAGAAATACTCCCAGGACGACTGAGAAAAATGTAACTAGAATAGCCACATATATCGAGTTGATTATGGCGCCAAGGTCCCAACCCTGTATGATAATTGTATTCGTTCCATACTCAATGGGCCGCAGATTTGCAAAGAAGAACCAACGACCTGTTTCTGCTTGGTAGTACCAAGGCCAAATATTCGTGTCGCTAAACAGATTGATGAAGTGCATGAGAGAGGGGACACCAGTATTAGGATCTGTAAATGAAAAAACAATAACACTGACAAGAGGCAGAATCAGGAATAGTGTAAACGAAATCATTACTGCAGCGAGTTGTATGGCTGTTAGCTTATCCAACTCCCTTCTAAGTTCTTTGTACGACTCGCGGAGTCGGGGTCCAGGCTCACGCAAGAAATCACGAGCCGAATGGAAGCTGGCAGTAATTCGTCGTCCTGAAGACCGAAGGCCATTAGTAAATCCATGAATAATGCGAGAGGGAAGGTTCTTCAAGAATCTCTGCAGATTCTCCCAATTGCTGTCGGGAATAAGCTCGATTCTCTCTTGTTCTTCCCTTTGTTCCTTCTCCATTTCCTGACTGCCTGTCAAGGGGGTCTCTCCAAACGTGCTTTAGGTCTAGCTCAGTGCTTCAACCTGCGTCTGTATGTCCAAGTACTGAATCTTAGCTGCCGCGGTCCATTTTTGGGCGCATTGTGAAGCATATGTGGAATCATAGATTATATCATGATCAATCTCAGTAGCATATTCAATGGTAAACTGACGGCTGATTGATGTCTTCGGGTCTGATATAGTGAGTGGAGCGCTCATCAAACTGGCGTAGTAGTCCAACTCAGCTTCTCCGAATGCTGGATTTGTTTCATATTCATTCAGGATAGCCATCCAGCATTGTACGAGTTCCTCGTGTGCATCGGTGATGATAGCTCCCCAGTACTTTACGAATGCAGCATTCATTTCAAGTGAGAGAGTATCATTGAAATCAATGCCCACTGTTTTTATTGTGTTATTGAATGCGATATACAAGTCCTCTGTTGTTTCAGGGTCTACAAGATCAAATGCTTCGCGACGAACTGGCATTCTTCGCAGATCATTGTCAAGCCAGATTGCCTGGCCCTCATCTGACAATGCCCAAGCTACAAAGCCCTCAGCAAGGTCCTTATGAGGACTGTTCTTCGGAATAGCAATGGGATCTCCGTTTACGATTGTCTGACCCTCCGGGACAATGTACTCACAGTCAGGATTTCTGAACTGAGTAAGATATCCATAAAAGTCAATTGACATCGAAATGCCAACGTCTCCCCTTTCGGAAGCGGTCTGCGTTTCCACAGAACCGGGGTATATGTCGGAATTGCCGGCCATTCTTGTCATAGTGGTCCAACCCTCTTCCCAACCCAACACCTGTACAATGATCTCGTATATTCGAGTATTGGATGTGGTTAACGGAGCGCTTCCCATGGCAATCGTCGCGTCAGGTAGAATTGACCCATAAGTTGCATTTGCCAAATCTGTCCAAGTCTTCGGCACTGGCAGTAGATGATCATTCAAGAAGACGTGGTTAACTGTGAACCCAAAGGTCGAAATCGCATCTGCAACCCAAATCAGCTGCTCCTCAGAATTGTACCGCTTCATGTCAGCACCTGCTATGGTATCGTTCACTTTATCCGCTGCCGCGAGTAAATCAGAATTCGTCCACGGTTCAAGTCGATCGTCTCGCATCAACTGGTCAAAGAGAGTAGGCCCTCCGCCCCAAGCGATATCAGCTTTGCCATCATCTATTATATCATCCCAGAACTGCGCATCCGGAGTTCTCCATATCATATCTGTTATGTTGTTTTCGATTGCATAATCGGTAGCCAGAAAGGCAGACTCGTACACCTGCTGTATCGACAGGTCATGCCTGGACAATACGGCGAGTGTTATTCCAGTATCGGTTGTCGTTGTGGTGGTGGTGGTAGTAGTGCCATTTCCAGGAGGAAGCGTGAAAGAGAAATAGGCAAAAGCACTTATGCCGATGACTACAATCACAATCACAGCAACTATTGCATTCCTCGAACTCCTTGATGTCACGAATTCGCTCATCTGTTTCTCCTCTATGTTTTGCTGCATAGCATTATGAATTTGCCTGCTAGCCAAAGAGACTTGCCACCTTAATTACTTTGTCCAAGCTCTGCAAGTTGGGCTCCGATGAGAGATGTTTGCAGGCACTGCCGCAATTACGATATTCTTATATTCAGCCACTTTTAGATAGATTTGTATCTTCAAATGAAGATGGAGGAAATGGCTATCATGAAACTGAGATATTCTCGGATTCTAACCTTGGCCGTTGCGACAGCTCTATTGGCATCTATGGTTATGGCAAGTCCCACCCCAGTGACTGCACAGACCACGCACAAGATAGTGCTTGACATCTCGCATGGCCAGTTGGATGACCATCCTGGCTATAGCACGCAAATTGATGCGTATTTTGCTGGGAATCTAACTGAGATGGGGTATGAAGTAGTATGGGCCGATGCTGGAATCAATGCCTCGATTCTTGAAAATGCTGATGCACTAATCATTGGATCAATCTTCGGACCAAATACTGGTTTTCTAGCGTCAGAGATTTCTGCAATAGAGAATTGGTTTGATGATGGAGAGAAACTACTGTGGGTTGGCTATGACTCGGACTTCACAAGCAGCACCTCTGGTCAGTGGATACTCGACAATGCCACGATGATTCTGGAGGCTGTTGGTTCCCATGTCTATGGCGAGCCAGTCTCGGTAGAAGATTCTGAAAGCAATGTGGCAGGTGGAGCATACAGACCTGTGGCCAACGAAACAAGTGATGATTCATTTGTTGCGGATATTGTTGCAGGAGTTTCGAAGGTCATGATGCATGGTCCTACATGCTTATACGGTAGCGACAGTGATACTCCTGGTGAAAACGTTAGCGCAGTTGCGCTAGAAACTGAAACAATAGAAAACGTCTATCCACTTCTTTATTATAGCGCAGCCGCTGTAATTAAAGAGGGAGATCCTACATTGGAGGGTTTTGTACACTCACTTGATGAAACTGGCTCCTTTGTTGCAGCATCCCTAGAAGTCAATCCTACCACCAAGAACTCCATTATTGTGTCAGGTTCTAGACCCTACGGTGGATACCACCCAATGATTGATTTTCAGTATGAAGAAGAAGTGTTTCAGGGATTTGAGTTCTGTCTGCAGGCAATTGAATTCGCATTTGATTATGCAGCGCCAACTACTACTACCACAACGACGACTACCACCACAACTACTACCACTGAGGCGCCGGATTTGCTTCTCTACGGGGCCATCGGTATTGGAGCAGTTGTTGTTCTGGTAATCATAGTTGTGATTGCTAGAAGGAAATAACAGATTAATAGTGGTCAAAGAAATCCTTGACCACTCTACTTTCTTTTTTTTTCGAGTTTTCTTTCAGATCTAGTTCATGTTCAACAAGACTTATCATCTTGTGAACATCATAGCTAGACACGCTGTTAAAGAGGAATTCAAGATGAATCGCAAAAAGGTGATCTATCTTGCAGCTGTGGTAAGCATTGTTCTTTGTTTCATGCCCGTTGTAATGACACCCAGTGCAGCTATGGAAGAAAGGGTAACTTACATGGAATCAGACTTTGTATCAAAGAGCATTCTCTTTGACGAGTCGCACACCGATAATGGTAGCAGCCTTTGGACGCCAGGAAATGCGTCGCTCTTTAGTTGGATCTTGGAAGAGCACGGATACAACTCTACAACGAATTTCAATCAGCCACTTGATTCGGGCATTCTTACAGCCCACGATATTGTTGTGATTTTCTTTCCAATATTGGCCTTAACACCGGGGGAGATTTCAGCAGTCCAGACCTTTGTTGAATCTGGAGGTAGTCTCCTTGCTGTAGGAGTCAGTGCTGCAAACACTTGGGAATTCACAGTCGAGAATCTGAATCCAATTGTTGAGCCTTGGGGAGTTGAGTTCAACTATGATAGCATCACAGAGGTAACCTCAGATTTTGTGACACATAATATAACGGAGGATGTAGACAGCATATGGACGTACGGTGATGAGCTATCAGCATGTACTTTGAATGTATCTGCTCCAGCATCTTCAATTATACAGATATCGGGTAAGCCCCTACTGGCTGTTGCTCAACCGGGACTTGGAAGGCTTGTTGCAGCAGGATCGCCAGGTTCATTCTACATGTACCGTTTTGGAGCATCCATATATGGTGACTCTCACTTCCAGCTCTCAGTCAATATCATTGATTGGCTAGCACGTAATCCTCAAAGAGAGATTTCAATTCCCGAGATAGCTACTGTAAAGCTTGGTAACAGTCCAGATCTCACAGACAACGAGATTGATGAATACAGTATTTTTACAGGACTGTGTCATGATCATACAACACACAGTGATGGTTTGAACACCCCTGAAGAAATGGTGACTGCAGGAGTCGAAATAGGCCTTGATTTCATGGTTCTTACGGACCATTCACATAGCATCGTACTGCCAATAGAAGGAATAACAGGAGCGCAAGCAGCAAAGGAGATTTCAGACAGGTATGGACTTGACATTGAGCAGTTTATAGCAGCGGAGCTGTCTTCTGTGTACCATACGGTTGGATTTCCATTAACTGAGAATATATGGACATCAGACCAACAAGAATCTGTCAATGAGATACATGCACAGGGAGGAATTGCGATACTATGCCATCCAACTCTCTCTTCAGGCTATGGACTTGTCTATGAGAAGATGGAGGAATATGGATACGACGCGGTGGAGATAAACAACCATGGTTACTTCTTTGGTGGCGGAGAAGATGGATATCTATGGCCTTTTTGGGGAGCAAGTGATGGTCATTCAGCAAGCTATGTGGGCTACGTCATGAACGCTGCATTTGTCAAGGATCCCTCTGGGCCAAACGGGCAAATAACTGATGAGGATCTCAAGCAGGCTATTCTGGATCAAAGAATCTTGGTGTTGGACAAAAGAAACAACATGATTCTTGGCCAGGATATATGGGTCGATAAGTTCATGGAACTCATAGCAGAGGCTGAAGAGGAATTGCAAGATGCGCGCACGATGATTACTGATCTTATCGATGAGGGAGAGGATGTGAGTCTGTCTGAAAGCTATCTAGATGCCGCTGAGATTGCACTTGAGTATTGGAATCCGACAAGAGCGCTTAAGCTCATACAGAACGCAACATCACCCGAAGCACTGGGATTGGACTTCGAGATTGAAATACCAGACATAATGAGCCCTAATACAGATGTTAGCTTCGACATCGTAATGGACAACAACCACACATATGCTGTGTCTTTTAATACAAGCATCTTGCCACTGGCCGCTCTGAGTGTATCTACGCCTTGCCAAAGGTTCACTGCAGCAGCGGAAACGGCAACTTCTTTTGAACATGGGATACATACAATCAGTTTTGGAATGCCATCAATACTGCTCAATCTCTACGCATTTAATACCACCAGATATCTAATGCCTATCGCAATGAGAACGAGTGGTATCATTAACAATGTAACGTATATGATAAGCAAGCAGGACTCGGGCTATGATGTATCGATTACATGCTGGGTTGGAAGGACCGTGGCACCAACATTGAGTTCTGTCACCTTGATTTATAATGCAGAGACTGGGCAGCAGGAAGCTGAGATGCTTATGAGCTGGGCATCCTACGACCTGACCATAGGTTCCTATGCCAATGGAACGGAAATAGAATTCAGCGTTAGAATCGTAACCGATGACGGAATTACATACAACCTGCCCTCCATATCAATACAAGTTGGAGAAGTCGCCACGACGACAACTACAACCACAACTACTACTACACCACCACCAGACACCTTATTGCTTGCTGCCATCGGGGTCGGGATCATTGTAATTCTAATCATTGCTGGGGTTATGCGGAAACGATAGATTGGTGATAGCTCAAAGAGAGTCTGGAACATTCCCAGACTCCCCTTCTTTCTTTCTGAACCAAATCCTTACTGCACCCAGCAGTATAATTCTTGATAATACGCTCAGCACACAATAGGAGAACTCCTGTCCCACGGTCGGCATCTCAATGCCCAATAACAAACATACTTGATGATTTAGTGGCTTTGCTGAGATTACCACCAGTGAAACTCGCTAGAAAAAGCAAGAGCAAACCACTTAATACAGCCCAGATATCAGGCTCTAGGTTATGAGAAAAGGTGGTTTTGTTCTGGTTGTTCTTGTGTTTTCTATGACAGCGCTAGTAACGGTGGTGCCGGACCCCACACAGGTAAGAGCTTGGGGCTTAACAACACATCAATTCATTGTGTCTGAAGCAATGGATGCATTAAGCAATCAGACTTGGAGAGAGGCCTTCGATTTCTATGCTCCAGAGCTTTTAGCGGGCTCAATCACTCCTGACACTGCATGGCAAGACTGGCACAATCACCTCTATTATCCAGAAACAGGAGAATATGATGCACCATATGCAGCAGGGAAATGGTACAATAATACGAGAGGCAATATGACAGTAGGTAACTGGGAAGAGGCATTCTTCTCTATGGGTGTCATGAGTCATTATTTCGTTGACCCTCATATCCCAGTCCATACCGATGAGAATTGGATTGGCCACAGCGCATATGAAAGAGACATCAATGCTCATCTAGAGGACTTGGTGATTGGTATCTTGGCAGAAACACCTGCCGGAAATGTGAGTCAGATGGTTGTTGACGGTGCCATGTATTCGCATCAGTTCTATGACATGGTCTACGAGGCGTATCCCGAAACGAATTCTGAGGCCTTGATGACGAACTCCACTATTAAGACCTTCACTGAAAACTGCCTAACAAAAGCAATCAATGGGACGCTTTCATTGTTCTACAATTTTACACAGTATGTGGAGCCACCTGATGTTTCTGTGTTCTACCAATATGTTGCACTCTTTGACTATGCACACAGCAATGACTACACTGACTATTTTGGAGAAGATAAGCTCACTTCAGTGAACCAAACATTAGCTAGAAAGGGCTTCGAGATGAGGAAACAAACCACGGAGTTAACAGAGTCAGACCTCATTGGTGTAGACCTGTTCGTAGCTACTTGTGCATTGGATGCTTATATCACCTCCGAATTGACAGCAATAGCTAACTGGGCATCGACCGGCAACAAATCGATTATTCTTGCTGCCCGAGGTGATTACGACTACTATACAGATATAGCTCAGCCAAATCGAATTCTGGAATCTGTCGGATCTGATATAAGGTTCACCGACGACAATGTCTATATGGAAGGCACCCATAATCCTTGGTATAATGACATCTATACAATACCAAGTCCAGAGGATACTTTGAATCTGACCTACGATGTGAGTGCAATCACATTCTTCTCTCCAACAAGTCTGTATTTCCTCGACGATTACCCTGTCCTACCTGTCATTTACGCAGATGTTACAGGCTACCAAACAGACCAAAGTCCTCCTGTGCCGAATACAATTTGGGATAATGTAATGGATGGAGTATTCGGCTACCAGATACCCCTGACAGCAGTGGAAGAGATAGGCACCTTTAGACTGCTAGCTGCTGGCACGACCTTCTTTAGTGACTTCGACTACGGCGAAACCGAGATATTCGACAACAATGTGTTCCTTGAAAACTTCTTAGACTGGGCGGTCGGAGACAGGAACACATTCAATGTACCGGCTGTGGACGAGATTGGTCCAAGAATCAGTAATGTGAGCTGGACACCTTCGATTCCGGACTTGGGAAACTACGTAAATGTCACTGCAATCGTGACGGATCCAAGCGGTATCTTTAACGTGACTCTGTCTTACAACAATGGGACTCACTGGATTCACTATCCGATGGAGGACAAGGGTAGTGTGCTTTATTCTGCATACTTCTCACAGAGTGATATAACCACGGTCAGTTTCAGAATTACAGCCTTCGACATCGCAGAGAATCGTGAAATAAGGACACCCTTTGACATAACATATAGTCTACCAACCACCACAACTACTACTATAACATATAGTCTACCAACCACCACAACTACTACTATAACAGATGGCGACATCGCGACCTGGCTGGTTATCGGAACGGGAGTATCTGCGGTCCTTGTTGTCCTTGTCATCATTATCCTTCTTAGAAAGAGATAGTATCGTATGGAGGTGGTTCTTTGGACTGCCTCTATCACTTCTTTCAGTGAATAGACAGGCACTCGCTTATGACTCAAGTTTTGAAGGAAATCCTTCGATTTTTGGAAGAAGATGCAACTCGCATACCTTCATATTGAAGGAAATCAATTAACAATAGTAACACCATCCGTTGGTGTATAGGGATGTTTGACAGGTTGGTGCCTGAGGAAGTCGAGAAGAGAATAGAGGTCGACATTCTTCAGGCATTTGGATGGGCCATCATCGAGTTTGAAGCGGCGCTCTATCAGAAATATCTGCACCTATCTGGTCCAAGCTCTGTGATGACGGAAGAGGAATTCAGAAAACACTTGACTAGGATGCATGCAAAGGGTCTTGTGTCATCATTGGAATTCCATAGACGGAGAGCTTGGAAGAAGCTCGTTGCTGAGGCGGATACTGAGGAGTCTCTTGATGAAGAAAGTGTTCGGGAGATATTCGAACGAGCGAAGATATCTTCACGCCGAATTGGAATAGAGAGGAAGGTTCCTAGAGAAAAGCTGGTCACAGAATCCAGAGTCATAGCAGAGAGAATCCTTGAAGTTCTGCGAGATAAGGTCTTGAAGGGAGATCTATCCGATTCAGAAGCCTCGCAGCTCTTGCAGAAGCATATTGAAGGAATGCGTCAAGCGCTTGTTGGCTCACGTGGCGATTTTCTTAGGTATATCAAGAGATATCTCCCAATGATGGAAGTCCCACTTGAGCGAATACTGGAGGAAAAGGGAGATGATATGCTCCTCCTTGGCCTTCGAAGAATTGAGAGAGGACAGTGATTTAGAAAGCTCTGCTCGTCAAGAATCTTGAGAGATTGAGCATGAAATCCAAGTATTGTGACTTCAGGGGAGGCTTGGCCTTCCTGAGAGCATCCTGACCTTCTTCCAAGAGCTTGTTCATAATCTTCTCAGTAGATTTCAAAGCTCCTGATTCACGGAACACATCTCTGACCTTCTCAACTTCTTCATCGGTCATATCCTCCTTTCCGACTAGGTCTGTAAGCACTTGCTTTTGCTCAGGATTGGCGAGCTCCAGTGCCTTAATTAGAAGCATGGTTCGTTTTCCTTCACGAATATCGCCCGATGCAGATTTTCCCGTTTCTTCCTCATCTCCAAAGGACCCAAGAATATCGTCCTGCATTTGAAATGCTTGGCCAATCTTTACACCGAATTCGCTAAATGCTTCAAGTTGTGATTCATTGGCGTTTGCCATGGCAGCGCCCATTAGCAATGCTTTCTCAAACAGGGCTGCGGTCTTAAGTCGAACCATTTCCAAGTAGGTTTCAGAGGACACATTGTCTGATAATACCATGTTCATTTCGAGAAGAACACCTTCAACAATCTCGCTGAAGCCTTGCTGGAAGTATGTATGGCATTTTGCGGCCACATCACCACTTAACTGGGAGGTGGTAATTGTTTCAGCTCCAAGATTAATCAGTGAATCACCACCAAGGATTGCCATGGTCATTCCAAAGTCATCAGCTTTCTCTTGACCTGCCTCTGCCTTTTCTTTCAGCCAGTCTCGATACAAGGCATGAAATGTCGGTCCGTTTCGACGGGTTTCGTCATGGTCTATGAGATCATCATGAAGGAGTGAGCCATTGTGCAGAATCTCAAACGAGCAAGATGCACGATAGAGGAACTCGGTCTTTGGTTCACCTGCAACCGCCTTGTAGGCTGTCACTACAGCCAAGGGGCGCAGCCGTTTTCCTCCACGCATGACATATTCCCGTAGGTTGTCGTAGTAGAAATCATGGACAGGACCTAGGTAGTGTGCGGCATTTCGTTTCATCACAAGGAAATCATTCAAAGCCTTGTTTATTCTTTCTTGTTCTTCTTTCCACATTTCTTCGAACCCGCTCATCATCTAAAACCCCATTGTAATGACATGTTTCGCCACGCATTGAAACGCCTTTTTAGGGTTTCCAAAGCTGTCGAAGTTAGCTTAGAAAAAAAACGAAGGTCTGAGATGGTAGATCTATTGACCTACAATCTCAGCTCCCGAAAATGCCATTGTCGGCATGACCCTATTTCCATGAACCTCTGGTTCTGCGGAAAACAGCACTTCCTTGTTGAGTGATTCGAAGAGATTCCCAACAAGCAAGGCATATTTCACTTTGGTCGTCAATTCGCCATTTTCGATTAGACAGCCATTCCGAATCTCGTTTGAGAATGCGCCCGTAAAGGGATCGACCAGAGGATACGCAAAGTGCTCCACATAGATGCCCTTGTCCACCTCTCCAATTAACTCATCATAGCTTTTCCCACTAGTAGGAATTTCTAGTGTTGTGGGGCTGCACCTGGTGGGGCTTGAGAAGGATCCTTGCGCATCACGTGGATTACGTCGGATACCATTGCCAGTAGATGCAAGGCCTACGATATTGGCATTGTAGCTATCAAAGAAGTATGACTTCAGTAAGCCTTTCTCGATGATTGGTGTCTTCTGCGTAGGAGTACCTTCGTCATCGATAATACCACTGAGAAGTCCCTTTTCGGATAGGCCATTATCAACTATGTTCACGCTCTCATGAGCCACGGCATCGCCAACTTTGTCACTCCAGGGGCTGGACTTCCTGTTTACGAAGTCAGCAGAGGCTGTGAACTCCACTAGACTCCCAAGCATTTCGCTTCCTTCACTGGGAGCCAACACAGCAACTATATTCTCCCACTTGTCTTTGAATGGTTCAGCTCTTATTACATCAAGAGCCTGTGATTGAAGCTTAGCACCAATCTTAGAGAAATCAATGTTGCCCAGCTTCTGCGACCAACAGCGTTGCACACCTTCGCCAACTGCGCCATTATTCTCTGCCTTGGCAGTGAAATACCCGAAGACCATACTAGACTTAGACCATGCATCAACGCCAAGTGAATTTGCAGTATGAAATTCAATCGAGCTTGTCCTCAGAACGCCGTTCGGAACACCAACAGTTCTTGCAACAGCAGCATTGACAAGATTCATGGTGTGATCAAGTAGTACTTCTGCCTCAGCAGCACCAGTCGCGGAATCATAAAATTTCGTCGGGTTGCCAGATGCTTTCTTTGGGTCAGGCAGTGAAACAAACCTCGGATCTTCTGCACTATTCTCAGCCATTGATTTGGCTCTTTCAACCACGGCATTCATTGTTTCAGAAAGAAGCGTTGAACTTGTGAAGCCGATCTTTTTCCCGAGTATGTATTTGAGACCAACACCAAGTTCATCCTTTTTATCCGAGATCTTCGGAATATTATCATCAATATAGATACTTGATGTCTTGGCAAATGCGACATACGCCTCAGCTTGAGACGCACCTGCTTTCTCTGCCTTGCTAACCAGTTGCGCGGCTACATCACTTACTTCCATACTAATCGCCTCCAACGATAATCTCAGCTCTCATGTGAGGACCACCTGTGCTAACAGGAATCCAGTCTTCCTCACCTTTTCCACATGTACCTCCGGAGAAGTCAAGCTCCTTGCTCACTGCATCAACAGTCTTCAGAATATCAAGCACTTTGCCTGCCAATGTCACTGAACGAACAAGATCGGTCTTTTCACCATTCTTGATCACATAGCCTTTGAGAGCGCTTACTTGAACACCTCCGCCGACCACATCTTCCATGCCAGACAAGCCTTTGAGAACATAGAGACCATCTTTGGTATCTTCAATCATCTCTTCTGTGTTCCAGTCGCCAGGACCAAAGAAGGTGTTGGTCATCCGAGCAAATACACGGCGGTTATAGTCCTGCGCACGACCATTTCCGGTTGGCGTCACATCCATTAGTGCTGCTGTTTCTAAGGTGTGTAAATACCCCTTGAAGAGTCCCTTCTCCATGATATAGGTCCTAGAACCCGGTGTTCCTTCAGAATCAAATGGAATAGACCCAGTCTTCCCATCCAACGTGCTGTCATCTAGCATTGTAATCTGTTCGGTCCCCACTTTCTTACCTACCAATCCAGTTAAGAAGGAACGTCCTTTAACAACCTCATCAGCTTCGCTGCCATGTCCACAGACCTCATGTGCCACTATGCCAGCTAGTTCACTATCGAGAATTGTGGTGATCTTCCCTGAGGGAGGTCTTACAGCCTTTAGAAGATCTAGGGCCCCCCTTGCAGCTTTGGTAGAGAATTCGGTTGGATCAACATCACGAACTAATTCAAATCCACTCATACTACCTTTGATGCCATAGTCATACTGCATTCGATCGCCTTCTCTAGCCACGGGATTTGTAGCGAAGTGCACACGGATTTCGTTCCATTGCAACTTAGCGCCTGAGCTATTGACAAGACGTGTTACGTTCTTGCTGTCTGTATAAGAGGAATTAGTATTAACGATGCGATCATCGATTTTCTGACCTTTATCCAGTTCTTTTGTGAACTCAATCTTTTCTTCAATTGATATCTTTTCAGGATCCTCTTTCACAGACTGCCAGACTGTCTTTTCTTCGGTGTTCATACCAAGCAGCTCAATCTTCTTTCGAGAGTATTTCGCATTTGCACTGGCAATTTTCTTAGCATCTTCTAGAAGCATTTGAAGGCGTTCAAGCGTCGCCTCTTTGGTTGTCGATGCTTGACCCCAACATTCACCGATCAAGACTCGTGCCACTGTTCCCGCGCGGTTAGTCTGACTCATTCTTCTGAGATCACCATTAACAACCAAGACTTGCGTGCCATCTCTGACTTCTTGTCGGAGATCGGCAAAAGATACTTCGCGGTCTGCGACGCTTTCAATGGCTTTCGACATTGTTTCAAGCATTATCCTCACTGATTTGGATAAAAGGCAAGACTAAGATAAGGATTTGGAGCGGCGCATTCAAATCAGTAGAGCGCCTCGCATGACGGTCACCCCAGTTCCACTCACTTTGACCTGTCGAATACTGTCGGTGTCGCCCTGCACCTCAACGAATATTTTACCCGGTCGTTCCATGAAGTGGCCTTGTTCAATGACAATACTGGTTACCGGAATCGTTGGCTCCATGAGACCATACCGAATTATGTAGCTTCCAGTGGCTGCTGCGCCTGAACCGGACACAGGATCTTCATTCACACCTAGTCCAGGAGCAAAGTGTCGGGCGTGAGCATCAGAAGTGACTTCCTTCGTTTCTCTTGTGAAGACCTGAATGGATGCGTAATCAGATGTCCTTTGCAGTTCCTCCAACTTATCCCAATTTGGCTTGATTCTCTCCATTGAACGCATGGTTGAGAGAGGAATGACAAGATGGGGAATACCGGTACTTACCGTTTGAATCGGGTTTGGTGAAAGAATATCAGCAAGTGTCAGTCCCAAAGCCTCGGCATAGACTTTGGGGTCATAGGTCTCCATGAATCTAGGTTTTTCATGTGTAATCTGAATCTCATGAACGCCAGTCGATTCGTTTTTCACAATTTCAACGGCGAGTACTCCTGCATTTGTTTCAAGACTCACCATATTCACTTCTTTCACAACGTCAAGCAGCCCCTCTTCGATGAGGGTGTGAAATGCCGCAATCGTGGGATGACCAGAGAAGTCTATTTCACTTTTGGGTGTCCAATAATGAAATTTGAAGTTCGCGATCTTTGATGGTTTGACAAACACAGTTTCACGGGGATTCATTTCCGAAGCTATTCTTCGCATTAGGTCTGCATTCAGATTATCCGCCTTGGGTATAACAACGGCAGGATTACCGCTCAATGGCGAATCAGTGAACGTATCAACTTGTATCACCTTAATTTCACGGCGTCTTTTCATCTGAAACCACGTATAACGGGTAGAAGACGAGGGCTAATTAAGGGTTGTATCGAGTAGTCAGTGGGAAGGATAGAGCTGGCAGGCTGTCAAACCTACGAAGCACCTAGAGAAGACGATAGTACAATTCTTTTCGTATCATGCTCACAGAGGTAGTCTTGCCATTGTCATGATTTTGGATCAGAGAAGAAAGAAAGCAGAAGGTGGCGAGCACGCGGGAAATCGTGGTAGGAGGGGGGAGTTTCGTAATTGAGGGCATGTAACGAAAAACTAGCCCACATGCTCGCCTATGCTAAGTATATCGATAGGAATGTGCTCCCACATGCCTACCGTTTATACAAGTTAGCTTTCTTGGGACCCTATTAAAGTTTGCTTTGTGTCCAAATACTTGAAAGTATATAATATGTTTAAATAAAGATAGGGATCTTCTTTGGTTGCGAAATGGAAGGAACGAAACGGATATTCCACATCAGAATTCCTGTCCTTAATCCAAGGGAAATAGGAGAACAACACTATTTCTGAGAGAGACCTAGGTGAAAGAAAGGTAAGTGTGAAGAACTCTATTCTAATCAACCCCTCATGCTGCAATAGCGAACAGTCTACGCACCAGTATAGGGCTTGGTGATTGAATCTTCTTCCACCTGCGTTGGCTTGTGCTTTCCGCGCCATTCGTCAACTGGTTGAGCGAATTTCTTCTCAATTCGTGATCGATGAATTGTATTCATTGTGCAGAACGGGACTATTCGACCATCAGGAACTGCATAATTCACATCACAGTGCTGCACTCGTTCCAAATCTAGGTTGTACGGGTCTTGGAAATGCATCATTCCAATCATAATGACACGACGCATGAACTTCGCCAGAGAATCATAATCGCCTCGGTTTAAGAAGGCACTGAGCAAGTCTTTTAGGATGCCTTTTCTCTTTATGTGTCGGATGCTTCCAGCAAGCTTCGCCTTGGCCCTCTTGCTTGCTGCCCTCTTCTTCTTCGCGTAAAGGTTGGATATGTCGACAAGGATTTCAATGAATTTGTCGACATCCATCAAATTCGTTATAGGCTCATATCTTCCATCTTCATTTATCCAAATGAAAGTAGACATCCCGCAGGCAAAGTGCGTGCTGAGTTCAAGCTCCGGTGCACCTTTCATAAGACCGAGAGCTCGCCCAACAGGCATCATAGCAGGAACCGGATACCAAACATCTGCGGGAATCTTACCGCCAGTTTGCTCGTCAATTAGATGGATAACATCAGGAATCGTTATCCTCATTTCTTGACGCGAAGCGTGGTCAATTCGTCCAGTAATGCTAACAGGTTGGAAGTTCACACATCGGATGACATCGCTATTCTCAACCGCATATTCAATAATACCGCCTACTTGATCATCATTTACACCCCTCACAACAGTGGGGACGAGAACAATTGACTCCATGCCCAACTCACGTGCATTCTGAATAGCCTGCTTCTTAATGGGAAGAAGATCATTGCCTCTTGCTGTGATGTAGGGTTCGGGAGTAACACCGTCAAACTGCATATACACAGTGGAGAGTCCCGCCTCTCGAAGCTCTTGGAAGTACTTCTTGCTATTTCCGATTCTGATACCATTACTTGCAATCTGTACGTGCTTGAAACCAAGTCCCTTCGCCCATTTGATGTACTGAGGCAGATGCTTGCTGACAGTGGGTTCGCCTCCGGCAAATTGCAGGGCTGGTGCAGGAACGGGTTCATTTTCTCTAAGGTTCTTCATCATGTCAAAGACTTGTTCAGGGGTTGGTTCGTAGATTGTACCGCCTTCTGCTGCTACGGCAAAGCAAATTGGACACCTAAGATTGCATCTATTCGTAACGTCGAGCAGCGCTAGTGCAGTATGGGATTTGTGCTCTGGGCATTGACCGCAGTCCTCAGGACATCCCTTCACAGTTTCCGTTCGAGGATTGTCCAGACCAACGGACTTGAACCACCACCGTGATGCCTCCTTGAACATCGCAGCATCACCCCAATAGACGTCAACGAAATCGCCATGCTTCTCGCATGTTTTTTTGTACATTACTTTGCCATCATCTTCGTAGAGCTCTGCATTGATGACATTCACTTCATCATTACTCAAGAAGCATTCAGGGCAGATTGATTGAGTTGTGTAAGGGAGGTCTCTCGGTGGATACATCTCCACTTTGAATCTCGAAACACCTCCAGCCTTCTCATGAGTTATTGGTTCCTCCGGAACCGGCCTTACATCATCACTTGCCATTTCATTGCACTCCATTATCGTGATATGTAACCACCACTGAAGCGGGTGGTATTCGGTTCAAGTCCGAACCGATTCGCAATATAACCTTTGCCCGAAGTATCCGAGTATGAAAAGGGGTTACGTGTCTGAGTCCTCTTGAAACAGGACGAATCTCTTTGTAAACCCTCCACGCTGAAATGTCTTGGTTTCCCGTATCTTCTCGATCTCTTTCCAAGTAAGTCCTCTGATTCTGATGAGCTCAAGAAGCGCTTCAACAATATCGCCAATCTCTTCTGTTTTCCCAGAGAGCAGTAATTCCTCTGCCTCTTCAACGACCTTCTTTCGCAGCAAGGAATCGAATTCCGATTGAGATGCAATTCTTACAACAGGTTCTTCACCCGTTTTTCTGATTATTTCGGGAATCCGGTCACGAACCAGTTTCTCGGGCAAGATATATGTCCCTCAGAAACACACTACTTCAAGGCAAGAACCACATCAATGTGAGGTTCGGCTGTCTCAATGAATTGATTAACTGCTTCCAATAAGTCGGGAGGTAGGTCATTAGTCCATGGATCTTCTGCGTCGCGCGGAGTCATATAAGCCATCGAGTCAAATGAAAGATAACGGGCCCTAAGATCACTATCCAGAGAAACTGTTCCAATCCATTGACCATCATGAATTATCTCATAGGATGGCTTGAACTTAGTAAGGTCATTCGGTACAATCGCATTCCAAAAGAAGGACATTCCGTTGAATTGACCAGGCTTCCCAAGGGCAATAGTGTATGTGTCCAAGGATGCCTTCGCATTTTCCAAGTAGTATAGAATTCCTATACGACAGTTGAGACACTGGTTGAATTCAAGGCCGTCTCCCGAAGGGGTTACGTATGCAATGCCATTCTTCTCGATGTTGTTATCATTACAATGAACGCATAGGTTCATACCCCAGCGTACCTCAATATGGTCTTTGAAAGGCTCTTCTAGGAATCTACTGATAGCAGCCCTGAAAACATTGCTTGTTGTTTCCTCTCCTTCTGACTTCATCTTGTCACGAATGACGGAGAACACTTCCAAAAGATCCTGCCACAGAACATTGAGTATCATATCTGCAAGCTGATCAAGCGATCGGTCTTCAAGAGAACTCATTTCTATCACCTGAAGGAGGCCAGCATTTTGAAAGAATGAGAGCCATTCGGGCAATTAAGTCTTGATTGTCTTGAGTCAGCCAACCCGACATGAGTAAGAGATGGCCAAGTTATTCTAGCCTAAGGTTTTTAACTGAGTCGGAAACCAGAATAAAAGAGCCCAAACAGGAGAGAACAGGATGGATTGTCAAATTCACTAATCGGGAGAATTCAAGGCAGTCCGTATTGTTAATGAAGAATCGAACGCCCGCTGCTTTGGGACTTGCTTTTTGCAGGAAGCTAGTGTGTAGCAAGAGGAGACCATCATGAAGCCACTAGAGAAACGGTATCGACCAGCTGAAGTGGAAAAGGAAATTCTTCGATTTTGGAAAGAGAGCAGTATCTGTCAGAAAGTTGTCAAATCCAGGGAGACAGGGCCTAATTGGAGCTTTCTCGAAGGGCCCCCGACTACTAACGGATTCATGCATGTAGGTCATGCAAGAGGACGAGCCATGAAAGATGCACAAATCCGATATATGACCATGAAGGGGTACAACGTATGGCGCCGTGGTGGATGGGACATGCAAGGGCTTCCCGTAGAACTCGAGGTTGAGAGAAACGAAGGTATAGAAGAGAAGGGACTTATCGATTCTGAAATCGGACTCGACTCGTTCGTTCAGAAGTGCAAGGATCTAGTGGATTTCTATTTGGGCAGATGGGTCAAGGACTCGATAAGACTTGGCCTTTGGCTTGATTATGAGACTGCCTATGAAACAAGGAGAGATGACTACATTGAACATGTTTGGTATTTTCTCAAACTAGCTAGCGAGAAAGGACTATTGGGAAGAGGATACAGAGTGAATCCCATATGTCCCAGATGTGTAACTGCTTTGTCCGGACATGAGGTTTCTCAGGGATATAGGTCGAAGGTAGATCCATCAATATATGTAAAGCTCAAACTCACTGGAAAGGAGAACGAGTTTCTAGTAATATGGACTACTACGCCTTTTACGTTGATATCAAATGAAATGGTATCGGTTCATCCGGACTACAACTATGTGAAAGTCAGAGTGGGCAAAGAAGAATGGTGGCTAGTAGAAGACCTAGCAGAAGCGGTCTTGGCGAAGGCAGGAATAGAATCCTTTGAAATGCTTGAAACACTCAAAGGAAAGAAGATGCTGGGTTGGAAATATGAACATCCATTCAAAGAAGAGGTCCCTTGGCATCAACAACATAACGAGAAGTATATGCACGCAGTAGTTACGGGAAAGCACGTCACAGTTGAAGATGGAACAGGACTGGTCCACACGGCACCCGGCTTCGGCCCAGATGACTTTGAAGTAGGCCGAGAATTTGACGTGCCGGTTCTCGCACCGGTTACCAGTCAGGGCCGTTTCACAGATGAAGTACCTATGTTCGAAGGGAAGTATGTATTCGACACAAATAGTATCGTTCCACAGATGCTGGAAGCCAAAGGATTGCTGGTGAAGGAAGAAACGATAGAACATGAGTATCCACATTGTTGGCGTTGTGACACGCCACTCATCTATCTGGCAGATAAGAATCAATGGTTCCTTAAGATGGAAGAAGTACGAGACAGACTCGTGGATCTGAACAAGAAGGTAGGTTGGACGCCGGACTGGGCTGGTACTGGACGTTTTGGCGATTGGTTGGCGAATGCAGATGATTGGTGTATATCACGGTCTCGTGTCTGGGGGTCACCACTCCCGGTCTGGGTCTGTGATGACTGCGGTTCAGAAGTAGTGATCGGGTCGCGCGAAGAACTGCGAGAACGTGCGGTAGAGTTCCCTGAAACATTTGAAATGCATAAGCCGTGGGTTGACAGAGTTATGCTAAAATGCGAGAAATGCGATGGAGAGATGCATAGAGAGTCCTTTGTGACCGATTGCTGGTTGGATTCAGGTATGGCACATACAGCAAGTGTGGACTATCTGAAGGATCCGAAACTCTTCAATAAGGTCTTTCCGTACGATTTCATAACCGAGGCAGTCGACCAGTCACGGGGTTGGTTCTACAGCCTTCTCTATACTTCAGTTGTTATGCATGGCTCAGTCTGTTTCAATGCATGCGTAAGTCAGGAGCATGTCCTTGATGAAGATGGTGGAAAAATGAGTAAGTCTAAGGGAAACGTGGTTTGGGCGAAGGATGCGCTGGAGGCTGTGAGTGCAGATCCGTTCCGCCTATTCATGCTTACAAGAGCAGCATCATGGTCCAGAATGAACTATTCTCCAAAAGAGATAGAGCTGACGAGAAAGAAGTTAGATGTGCTTTGGAATGTAGTCCTCTTTGCTGATACGTATATGGACCTAGACAAATTCGCATATGATGAGGGACGTTTACTCAAAAGCCTCAAGGATGCAGAATTGGAGGACAAATGGCTTCTCTCTCGTGTACAGAGCATTGTTACCGACTATCATGCATACATGGAGAAATACCTGTGGCATCATGCTGGTCGGCATCTGCTTGATTTCATAACGGAGGACTTCAGCAGAGTGTATCTTCCACTTGTCAAGAAGAGAGTATGGCTCGACAGTGACAATCCGAAAAAGGTCATGGCGTACGATGTCATGTACTACACCTTGAGCACCCTATTGAAATGTCTGAATCCATTCATCCCATTTCTGGCGGAGAAGCTCTTTAGGGAGTTTCTGATCAAGTATGACGCAAATCTTCAAGAATCAATAAACATGGCGGACTTGCCCGAAACCAACAACAATCTTATGGACTCCGAGATTGAAGCAACCTTCGAAGTGCTTCAGGAGCTAAGAAGTGCTACAAGTCATGCAAGAAACAAGAAGGGAGTGAAACTGAGGCATCCTGTGGCAAGCGTAGTACTTGTTCCGTCATCCAAGAAGATTGGACGGCGCGCCGCATCTCTTACAGACCTGCTTAAGGACAATCTCAATACTCGAGAATTTGAAGTTCATGAAACAGATGTATTGGCAGGATTTGTTGGACTCAAAGTAAAACCAAACTACAAGGCATTGGGTCCTAAGCTGAAAGGAAACATGAAGAACTTCGTCGCAGCCCTTGAAAAGACGGATGCTGCTAAGCTGAGAGAGGAACTTGAGAATGGTAAGACCTCATTCAGATTTGGGAAGAAAGCAGTCGTATTAGAGGAAGGAGACCTTGAGTTCGAAGAAAGTATGCCCGAACATCTTAGCCAAGCAGATAGCAAATTTGGGAAGGTATACGTTGATATAACTAGGACCAAGGATCTTGAAGCAGAAGGTTTGGTTAGGGATGTAACACGAAGGGTTCAGGTAATGAGGAAGGAGCTCGACTTGAACGTGGAACAGCAAATAGAAGTGAGCCTCCAATTCTCTGACAATGAGTCGGTTGAGCTGGTGAAAATGTTTGAGGAGTACCTTGCGGCCGAAACTCGAGCAGATTCCTTAGAGATACTTGGCCCAGAGAAGAAAGCCTCTTGGAAGAAGTTTAAGCATGTTAAAGAGTGGGATATCGACGAACTTAAGCTGAAGGTGGGCATGAGTCCCAAGTAGGTTTCTAGAGACCTTTCGGATTCCGAACCAAGACATCAATCAAGGTATGAAAGAACTTGGCATTCTGTTGTATGGATGAGAGGGAAACCCATTCATTTGGTCCATGTATGTTGGCGCCCTGAGGACCAAAGTCAAACAGCTGCGTTCTGCTTCCGGCAAAGAATCGAGAATCGGATGCACCGAATCCTTCGAACAAAAGGATAGGTATGTTTTCCTTTTTCAGAGCCCACTTCGCTGCTCGTATGAGTTTGCAATCCGGATCGGATTTGACAAATCCTGCTCCACGCTCAGTTTTAAGAGAGAAGAGCTCAACTCCTTCATCGACTGCTTCATGAATGAATTCTTCCACAGCTTCGCTATCATTAGTCATGGCTCGGATGTCGCAGTAGAGAGTCCACAAACCGTCTTCCAAGGAAATGAGATTTGGTGAAACAATCTTTCCTCTATCTGAATGAAACGTTGGAAATGCGGCTTGGGAAATTGCAAGAAGGGATTGCATCACTCCTGTTAGATTCTTGTCGAATTCAATCTCAGTCGCGGATTCATCAGGATGAACAAGATCAAGTTCTACCCAATCAGGAACGACATTAGATTTGATGAAAGCCCCTTGGATATTCTTCACTTTTACCAATGGATTCAGATCCAGATACTTCGATGCGGCAAGCATTGCATGGCGGTCCACACCAGGTCGCATGTAAGCAGAATGACGCGAATCAGTGAGAAAGGTTTCAGTTTCGAAGCGTATGGTTTCTTCAGTTCCCCTTATCCTTTCAATTGATTGCTTGAACTTGATAGAGGTCGGAAGTATGTTTCGTCTTCTATGGATAATCTGTTGGTCAACTCCATCGCAAACTACTAGGTAGTCGGGATAGAGACCCTGCTTCCGAAGATGCTCCACCAAGAAACCCGCACCTCTGCTGCCACCTATCTCTTCATCGCCTGTAGCTGCAATCATGACACAACAGCCCGGATCGGCGGACTGAAGCATTTCAGCCAATAAGAAGAGCGTGAGTACTGCTCCTTTGTCATCAGCGGCGCCCCGCCCATACATCCTGTCACCTTCCACCTTTAGTCTGAAGGGATCGGATTTCCACTTGTCGCCGACAGGAACCACATCAAAGTGTGCGAGGAAGAGAATCTTGAAATCTCCTTGGCCCTTCCGTCCAAAAGCCGTGTACACACCTTCATTCTCAAGGAGTTCGGCCATGAATCCAAGATTCTCTAGCTTTTTGACAATGTATGTTGGACAATCGGAAGAAGGCATCTTCCTAGGAGGAGAACTCACCGTGTCAAACTCGATGAGACGTTTCATCTCTTTTACAGGGTCAATTAGCATTTTTGGTCAAGTTACTCAGAAGAAAGGAGATGAAATATCCATCGGCCTAGGGAGTTTCTGCCAATAGTTGCATCAAAGAAGAAAGGAATCAGAAGAGCGATGCCAAGATGGCATCACTCAAATCATTGAAAGAATTAGGTTCGCTTGTAGATGTATCTGCTCCATGAACTCAGCGAAGGCATCTCATCAGGCATTCCTTTCCTCTTTCTGATCTCAAGGATTTTTTCTTCCTGCATATTGCCCGGAAGAGGCTCAAAGCCTCTGAACTCGTAGCCAAAGAAGCTTCTTCCAGCAGTTGCACTTCTGAACTCATCTGCGATGCCGATTGTTTCAGCAGTTGGGAGTGTGCCTTTGATGGTTACTGAGTCCTCCTCTGATTCGATACTAAGAATCTGGCCTCTGTGTCCTGTCAGCACCTTGATGACTCCGCCCTGAGTTTCAGTCGGCGTCTTTATGTCAGCGTTCAAGATTGGCTCATAGAGACCAGACTTGGCTGTTAAGAAGCTCATATTGAGCCCAGAACTGGTCATCGTAGCAACCTCGTTGTAGCCTGTGTGGGCCGGATCAGTATGAACGGTAGCATCAGTGAGAACGACCTTCACACCCATGATTGGTTCTCGAGCCAATGGTCCTTGGTCGATGAACTCTCGGAAGGTAGTCTGGAGATAAGAGAAGATTCTCTCGAATCGCTGGACTCCACTCATTGCGTCAACAAGCATCGATGACTCGTAAATATCGAGAATCTTTCTTGCTTCCTTTGCATCCCAGCCAGCTTCATCACGAAGGACTTGAGCTCTGTCGCGAGCATTCTGGTCGGCTGTGATTCTCTTTTTCTTGATTAGTTCAATGCTCTTCTCATCCAGAGGCTCAACGTAGAGTCGGAGTCTATTGTGACCGTTTGGTGATTTTGTGTGGAATTCATCGCCGCGGTCAGTAATCTTCTCACGATAGACGATGATGGGCTCGGACACCTTAATCGGGACCTGCTCATGAATGCGTTTCGTTAGAATCTCAATCTGAAGCGGATCAATTCCGTCCAAACGATATTCACCCGATTCTCTGTCATGTGTGAACCTTGCCGTTGGATCAGCCATAATCCACTTCGACACTACCTCGCCAAGCTTGGCAATATCCTGAGGATCGATTGGTTTGATGCTTCGACTTACAACAGGTTCACTCACATATTCTATTGCTTCAAAGCCAGGCATATCAGAGCCAGGTTCAATAAAGGACTCACCCGAAGGACAGATGAAACCAAAGACCGAGAACAGATTTCCTGCGGGCACCTCATCCATAGGCAGAATGTCTGTAATCTCTTGGACTCCAAGACGTTTCACAGTGACATTCTGCTTCATGCCAACGAGCTGAATGGTCTGCCCAGATTTCACGGTTCCGGAGAATACACGTCCGATTAGAGTTGGACGCTTGCTCTTCGGGTCCACAAAGATCTTGGTTATCATTCCCAGCAGAGGCCCTTTTGGATCGCAGGCAAGAAGTGCCGTCCCTGCTGGAGTCTCAGGGTCGCCCTTCCAGATACGAGGAATTTTGTATCTTTGAGCTGTCTGTGGGTCGGGAAGATGATGAACAATCATTTCAAGAAGTGCGTCATCAAGTGGCAGATTATCTCTGAGCCACCTTTCGTCGCCTTCATTATATTTCTCAAATACAACAATTGGTTCGATATTCTTCTTTTCAAGAGTCTTCATTGTGAAAGCCCAACCAGTCTTGGCACTGCCGATGGCGATACTGCCATCTTTGAAATCGACCCTCCATTCCTTCGCATACTCAGGGGGTGCAACTTTCTTAATCAGGGCATTCACTTTGGCCATGATGACATCAATACGTTCGTATACCTTCTTTGGCGGGAGTTTCAGTTCGTTGATAAGACGGTCCACTTTATTCACGAATAGAACAGGCTTGCATGCTTCACCGCCGACAGCCAGACGGATGTTTGTTTCAGTCTGTGTCATGACTCCTTCAAGTGCATCAACTAGGATTACTGCGCCATCGCTGGCACGAAGTGCCCTTGAAACCTCACCCGTGAAGGAAAGGTGTCCTGGAGTGTCAGAGAGCTGAACTAGATACTCCTGCCCGTCAATCTCGAAGTTGAGCATCACCACTGAAGTGAATATGGTAATGCCACGCTCTTGCTCTTCCTCATCACTATCTGTCATCAATGCCTGTCCTGCAGCTGCATCACTCATGAGGCCAGCACGACGCATTAGATAGTCGGTTGTCGTGGTCTTTCCGTGGTCAATATGAGCACTGATTGATATGATTCGCTTATGCCTGAAATCATCGCTCATTATCAAGCGCTTAATTTGCTCTGGCTCCTTTACTTTAACCATTTGTCATCATCACCTAGCTCCGCTGTCTATCGGTCTATTATGACCTGAGGTTTTAATGTAATAGAAGGGCGGAGTCACCGAGAAAGTCATCGGTGGTCTGGGCCAGCACTTTTTCTGATTCTTAAAAGATTATCGTCATAGTCATACTACCTAGTGGCAATAACAACCATCCTGTCAGAATTGGCTGCGTATGGCATACGTGGAAGCTTATTCTGTCCATAGAACTCGGTCTTCAGAAACCCAACATCATGAAGCATCGATTGTATTTCATGTGAGGTGTACATTCGAATGTCATTATTTGCCATTGCATCCTCATTCATTTCCACAATGAGGGCTTCTTCAGTATCAATGAAAGTTGCTGGTCGACCGCGTAGCACTCCAGCTGTTGCATCGATTGAATGTGGCTCGTTCAGTAGATAGCCGCCTTCCATAGCGGTCCAGCTCTTGTAGAACCGTGGAAGGTTGTACGGATTCATGAGGTCAAGTAGGAGTCGGCCGCCCGATGAAAGGACCTTGTAGGACCCCTCAAGAACTTTCAGATTCTCTTCATGATCGAAGAAACCAAAACTATGACTCAGAATAACTGCAGCATCGAAGGTGTGGTCTGATGTCATGGAGCGCATATCACCAGTATAGAAGTCAGCATCAACATGTGCATCACGGGCTCTCTCCTTTGCCACTTCAATGAGAGTTGAGGACAGGTCGAAGCCCGAAACCTTCAACTTGCGTTTAGCAAAGAGTACCCCCTGGTCACCGGCTCCGCATGCAATATCAAGAAGTCTATCACCCTTCTTAAGACCCAGTACCTCAATACAGAAGTCGACCACAAATTCGTCATATTGATGGATGCCCTGAATCGATTGACGGTGTTTCACTCGAAAGGTTTCTGCCCAAAAGTCGTCCCAGCCACGTTCAATTCGTTCCATATGATGCACATCCAACTCACTTTGTAGAATACCAACGATATGAAGATTCTCATTGTGAGAAAGAAGGAAAGAATTTAGAAATAATGGAGAAGACCCGCAGCCTGTTAGTTCATCGCCGGGAGGGACGCAGTTGAAGCAACAGGAAACTCTGTGAGTACGCGGGCCTTGCGTCTCCAAACTATTAACAGGCAATATCGCCTATAAATCTATAGATTGTCCGCAAAAACGGCAACCTTTCCAAAAAAGCGAATTATAGCCGAAAAACTGGAATATAAATAAATAGAAGCTATTTTCACATAAGAGAAATGAGTTGGTAGCCCCGCCAGGACTCGAACCTGGGTCCAGCGGGCCAGAACCGCTGATGATGGACCAGTTTGCATAGATCCCAAGGGATCCTACTCTACACCACGGGGCTTTTTTGAAGGCCTAAGAGGGTCAGCGACTCAGCACTCTGTTATCTTCTAATTACCTTTTCGCTCAGGGAGTGGTTGCTTCTGAAAAACGGAACTACCAGCAAATAGAAATTGGGGAAATTTCTCTGCAAGACGAACATCAATGCCTCTATGGTCCGAACTAACCCGAAGGGAATTCCAAAAGGCTTCAAGAAACACTCACGTTGTTCTGATGGTCACTGGGGCACTTGAACCCCATGGAATGCACATGGCATTGGGAACAGACATCATCTTACCCACATACTTAGCAGAGAAGATAGCCAAGAGAACGGAAGCCATGGTATTACCAGCCATCCCATTTGGAGACAGCTGGAGCTTTGACCTCTATGAGGGAACAGTATCTGTATCACCAGAAACCCTTGTGAGTCTCTACGCAGATGTGATGACTTCGGTCTTTAGAAACGGGTTCAGATACCTTGTTGCTTTGAACGGCCATGGCCCTAATGCAACCCTCCTTGAACAGGCAGCGAAAAAGGCCACGATGGCTGGAGAGCGAGTGGTCATAATAGTAAACTGGTGGATTGATCTAGCAAAGGATGTGAGGAAGATTGTGCTTGAATCACCTGAAGGCCATGCCGCAGAAGACGAAACTTCAGAGCTCATGTTCATTAGGCCGGATCTAGTTGATATCTCAGCAGCTATGAAAAAGAGCGTCAAGACGAAATACCGAATTGTGTCGGCTGGGTACAGAGAGGAGCTTTATCCGGCCGCGATTCTTGGAGATCCAACTCTAGCATCAGAAGAGAAAGGAAGGCTGATAATTGAACAGGCGGAGACCGAACTGGTTGAACTCATCTCCCAACTCGAACGCGGCGAAGTTCCTCTTGAGAAAGAGCCACGATCTTGAGATTCTGAATACTAGATTCCCATCTTGAAAATGAGTGAGTCACGGAGAACCCGCTGGAACATCCTCAAGAGATTCTTCCCTTCAGTTGCGATTGTTGGAAATACTGGATACCCTTGGACACCTAGCATGTCTACCATATAGTCAACTGGTAAGGCGTTTGGGAGGTCTCTCTTGTTTAGAGATACAATGATTGGCAATGTTGCCATCCTATCTGTTCCAAGCGCAATTCTCAATTCCTGGATTGAGGCAAGATTCTCGTTCATCTGCTCAGGGGTGGAATCAGCCATGAAGATTATTCCATCGACATTGCGAAGGACATTGATGCGTTGAGTTGCATGCCTTCGCTGTCCGGCCACTGTAAACACATCAAACACAACATTTTCACTGGCAGACACCGGAATGAAATCGAAATATGTTGTACGTCCCAGTTCGTCGGAGATCTCAACGATCTTTCCCTTGGAGAGAGACTTCACATTGGCAAACAGCCATCTCAAGGCAGTTGTCTTTCCAGACAGGGAGGGGCCATAGAATACGATCTTGATATGTATACGTCCCATCTCATCTCGTTTGAGATCCTCACCTGCAACAATCTCTTGTACTTTCTGAGGACCAATTTTCGCTCTACTAGCCAGCCTTTTCGTTCCCTCTTCATCAACTCGCAGCTCCGCTGATGAGGCCACAAGAGTCCCTTCAGGTTGCGGATGCAGTATCTCAGCTGATAGGGTCTCCTCAGTGCCAATAGGCGCATCACCCTCTGCTGCCCCCACCTTAGCAGAGGATTCGACGTGTGTAGTATCGGGTTCTGGTATAGATTCTAATGCCGGGGATTCCTTCTTTTTGGTTCTTCTGAACCTTGACGTCAGCCTCCGTAGCAAAGAGAACCTCTCTCCAAAGAGAAACGAATATGCAACCCGACTTAAATCTTAGGGGGATAGTATCCGCAGTGACCTTTATCAGCAATTGGGCATGGAATGTAGCATCATGCCATACCCGATTACTAAGGACTTCATTGAAAGCAACTTTCCGACACTCTCGACAATGACCTACCTAAACAACGCATCAACAGGAATCCCTCCAGTGTCTGCAATAAACGCAATGAAGCAGTACTTGGATGACAAAATACATGCAAAAGGCAGCTTTGAGGAAACCCTGCAGAACTTCAAAGCCGTCCGCGAGTCACTTGCAGAACTTCTTGGAGGACGGGAAGATCAGTATGCGTTCGTTTCCAGTACGTCTGCGGGAATCAACTCCTTTGCTCACAGCATCCAGTATCCTGAAGGATCCAACATTGTAATATGCGACTTGGAATTTCCTTCAAACTACATTCCTTGGCAAAATGCTAGTCGGCTTTACGGTGTTGAGTTACGTGTTGCCGATTCTCGAAATGGAGAAGCTCCTCTCGAAATCTTTGAAGAGCTTGTAGATGAGAACACCCGAGTGCTGTCGATCAGCCAAACGCAATTTGGCTCAGGATTTCGAGCAGACCTTAGGGGGTTGGCGAAGATTGTTCATGATGTCAATGGGTACCTAGTTGCCGATATAATACAGGCCGCAGGATGGGCTGATACTGATCTCTCCAAGGAGAATGTAGACTTTGCCTCTGGCCAGGCGGCTAAGTGGCTTATCGGCCCAATTGGTGCGGGATACATCTACGTTGCAGACCAAATTCTGGATAAGGTAACACCAAGATTCCTGTCGTGGTGGGGAGTCAAGGACATTATGAATTTCAGCTATGCCGATAGAGAACCCTTGCCGGATGCAAAGATGTTTCAGGTTGGGTCGCCAGCCATGATCTCGTATGTTGGGTTTATGGAGTCGCTCAAGCTGCTACTTGATATGCCGGCTGCAACAAGAGAGCGTATCACACTCGAAAATGCAGAATATCTAAGGAAAAGACTTGCCGAAGAAGAAATCGGATTCTATGACTTTCCTGAGAAGAACAGATCACCAATCGTATCATGCAAACCAGACGATGTGGAAGAACTGCAAAAAAGGCTTCAGAATAGGAATATCCATTGTTCTGTTAGAAATGGAAGACTACGTATATCTCCACATTTTTATAATACGCATGAGGACATCGATGCACTTCTTGACTCTCTGAGGTGATTTCTTGTTCAGACATGTTGCAGGTTCAGTGTATTTCAGAGTCAGCAACTCAATGGACTCGAATATTGGTTTCATTGATGGAGAGGACTCAAAGATCCTGATTGATGCAGGGACTGGCATCTACCATGGAAATCTGGAGAAGGATCTGCAAAGCATTGGATCCTCGGCCGAAGAGATCACAGACATCATATTCACGCATAGTCACATTGACCATATTGGAGGCGTACTCCCTTTTCTTGAACTGCAATCATCAAGACTATACCTACATCGTTCCGAGGGAGAACTCATCAATTCCGGAAATATGATGCTGACACTGGGAAATACATTTGGGGTGGACCTCCCACCATTCAAGATCCATCATCTTCTTGAAGAAGGAGATACTATCACGTTTGGTGATGTAAATCTCGAAGTATACAATACACCAGGTCACTCCATAGGAAGCATTTGCCTACATATTGAAGACCTACGGCTCATCTTCACAGGCGATACCATGTTTCCAGGAGGCAGTTTTGGCAGGGTCGATTTTCCAACAGGAAGTCCGAAGGATCTTGTGACTTCACTCAAGAGAATCAGTGAGATGGACTTCGAGACTGCGTTACCAGGACATATGAATGCAATATACAGCAATGCAAAAAAGCACGCAATATCCTCTTACAAAACGGCTCAAAGCTGGTTTAAGACTTAGTCATCGATTCGTGCAGCTCCTTAGCGGACAGGGGAGCTATCTCTGAACAAGATTCAGAGAGCTGCAGGAGCCTTGCCTCTAATCCTCTTACGAGTGCATAGACTGCTTCGCTAAATGGCGTTTCAATTCCCAATGCCTTTCCATTTCTGATTACTTCTCCAGTAATGGCCTCAATTTCAGTTCGCTTGCAGGCATTGATATCCTGAAGCATGGAATTCGTGTTCTCAGAGGTTGCCTTTGCTGTGCCCAGAGCGTAACGAATTGGATCAGGTGTGGTCAGTTCAATACCCATGGCGGCCGCCACTTCTGCAGCCTCCTCTACGAGACGAATCACTAGTTTTCTCAACAGGGGATCATTATAGATTTCTCCGTTCGTCAATCCTGTGAGCGCCCCAATCGGGTTTATTCCACAATTCACAATGGTCTTTGTCCAGACAACGCCTTCAATGTTATCAGACGCCCGAACATCGAAGCCTGCACGTTGAAGCAGACCAACAACCTTCTTGACTATCTCTTCGTTCTCTGGATAATGAGAGCCAATTTCAGTAACACCTGTTCCAGTGATAGTGACTTCACCCGGGGATGTCATGATGGCACCCATACATGTTGTAGCCCTTAGCACCCTTCGTGATCTCAGTTGTTCAGCAACAATCTTCTCAGTGCCAATTCCATTCTGAATAACTAGGAGATACGCGCCTCCATCAATCAAGTGCCCAACACGCATAGCTGCTTCTATTGAATCGTGTGTCTTTGTAGTAAGCAGAACCAAGTCAGCCTGGTCCACATCCATAGGGTCAATAGCTGCCTTCAGTGGAAAGGTATGATTTCCAAGGACACCTTTCACCGTCAAGCCGCGCGTATTAATCATATTAACATGCTCTGGTCGGCCAACCAGCAACATGACATCTTCACCAGCTTTACTTAGAAGAGCACCGTAAAGGCTTCCAATTGCGCCAGCACCCATAACAACGATCTTCACTGCAGTTCCTCCCTAGCTTTCGTTTCCAGATGCTTCATCATTAGACGTATAGCTTTACTCAAGTTCTTCTTATTGTCAAAGCTGGAAGCGATGGACAGAAGCCGATCACTTTGCATACCCTTCATCTCATGAGCACACTTCACCATCAATGGTAGTGCTCTCACAATATTGTCAACAATAGTGATATCGGAATGCACAGCAGTCCTTGAGATTGGGTTAAGGTCAATGGTAATCACCTTCTTTCCAATAGCTTTCAAGGCTTCAGTGCGGTCACCATCTTCTAGGGGAACAAGCACAATGTCGGCTTTGGCAATTCCCTCCGAGTCCACCTTACGGCGATTGCTGCTCAATTCAGGGATTATTTCTGATGGCCGCTCCATGGTTCCGTATACTTCCTTTGCGCCTGCATCTGTTAGAACTGAGAGAATGGCAGCTTCTCGCTCCTTCCGATAATAGAATAAGTTAATTTCAAGAGGGGCACCTGTCAGCTCAGAAAGAGCGACCAATTCTTTGGGAACAAGTGCACAGGCGTTGCCATTGACACTAATCATAGGATGTTTGGCAGTAAGCATTGCAGCAACAGCTGCTCTGCATGCCGCCTTAGCCTGCGAATTGGTTTCTTCACCGATGAGATAATCAAAAGCTTCGCCGCGACCGTGAGCCAGAAGCCCTGCAATCGCTACAACTTGCTTTCGATGGCCATCTATGATCTTCTCTCGGACATCTAGAGACACTTTTCTCGGATGATCCTCAGGCACGTGGAGTGAAGTCATCTAGACCAACCGCCCCCCGTCTGAAGTGACCGAAGTTACTAGAATTTGATCCTGTGTCCAGAAGTGAGTCAAAATATCAACTACCGATCTGCTCTCCGATTCACTGCAGAACGAAAAGACTGAATCACCAAGCATCACCATGCTGCATTCCTTGAAGCCAGAGGATTGAAGCTCAAGAAGCGCTGATTCCGTGCGCTCAGTCATTAGACCAGTTCTTCTGGAGAATTCCCTAGCGGCAATAATGAAGTTGTCAAAATCGGGGCTAGCCAGTAGTCCTTCCAGAAGATCATCCCCTACACGGTTTATTCGCTCGCGTTTTTCCGGATTAGTCAGGATTTCCTTCGTTTCCAGACCAGGGCTGCCAGCCAGCACAACCTGCTTCGAGTGATCGTAAGGGATTTTCACGACTTCGCCAATGCCAGGAGCACCAGGCTTTGTCCTCATCTCGAACCCTCCATGGCATTGTGCAATCACATCACCCAGACCAGTATGATTCACAACCTCAGCATAATGAGCATGCACGCCAGTTGTTTGGACACCAGTATCGTTGCCTATTAGTGATGAGAGAGCAAGGGCGGTTCCCAAAGCTCCTGCTCCAGAGGCACCGAATCCAATACCGATTGGAAGTTGGGATTCATGGGCAATCTCGATGTTGAATGTCGTATCATGATCTTCTAGCAATCTAAGGATCACCGCTGATGTTACTGGGGCATCAATCAGTTCATTGTTGTACACTATGCGCATTTTCAGTGAACTACTTTCAGAGATTCTCACAGTTGTGAGCGTTCCAGCAGCAATAGAAAACCCAGCGCCAACGGAACCACGGAAAAGAAGATTCTCAGCTTCATCATGGATTCTGAAAATCCCCGTTATGTGCCCCGGCACAAAAGCATAGGCTTCTTTCGATGTGGAATCGCCTTGTGAGGTCAACTTGTCCGATATTGGCTCTCTGCAGAAGCAGGTATAAAGTAATCTAATGCAACATATATTCTTCTTTATTCACTATATACGTGTATATACATTATGTATCTGTGTTGAATACAAGAAGGCTGGAACCCTACTCCTTTCTGAGAGGGACAAGACTTGTGTATTGCTTCACTCGTGGGTCATTGCTTCGTGGCGCAGGATACGCCCAGCGGGCGTCAATATCACGACCACTTAGGTCGTAGATTCTGAAGCTCCCAGAGGACCAAGTAAGAGGACTGAACCCAAGAAGCAGAGTCTGTGTGCGCCAACTTGTGACTACCATATGACGATTCATTCCAGCAGTCGGAACCACGAGAAATACGTTTGAGAGTTCCATCAAGAGAGAGGTGCTAATTCGATAGAAGAAGCTGTATGTCTTTCTGTGCTCCTCAGTGCCTTGTTCTCGCAGGTCATTTAAGTACCTTGAGATCGTTTCATCGTGAACGGCAGGGTCCATCACATCGGAGAGCTCCTCAACATCTACAACAACTGCGGTTTCGAAGTAGTATGCTAAAGGAAATTCAGTTATGTGGAATAGAACAAACTTGTCCTTCGTAATTATGTTGTACAGCTGCTGGAAGATAGACTGCTTGGAGTAGAGCATGCTGGGATCAAGAGCAGCCGGTTCGAAATCCTTTGACGAATCAGAAATGACTAGCCTGAACATATCGTCTAGCATGTCACCATCATAGCCAATTCGAACAATGTGGTAGGGCAGGTTTCTTGACCCTTCCTCCATTCGCCCGGTGCTAGCAAGAAACTCATTGAAATCGTTCCGAAATGTGTCCACTTCATTATCATTGTCAAGAACAAAAAGGGATTGTGTAGGAGTTCCAAAGGAGTTTAACACTCTATCGTACGTGAGAAAACGAGCCCTCTTCTCGGGATCAAACTGACTAAAGAGGTTGTCAGGATTGGGAGAAGAGTCTGTCAAGGATACACACCTACAATTATCGTTATGTACGGGTCGATAACCTATTCTTGAATAGAGTCTAGGCCAATTTGCGATTATGTTACTCAATGCAGAGAGACCTATATTGGTCTCGTTATTGACACCACCGGACATTAAGAACAGCTAATATATTCTTTACCCACCTGTTGTCCAAGAGGATTTGGCCCCATCTTTGATGAATAGGGCATAAGTTTCGTTCACTTTATCAACGTATTATGACTGGAAAACACAGGTGAAGAAGATGGAACACACATCGAAGCTCATCATTGGCAGTCGAAGTCAAAATCTTCAAGGCCGCAAGATAGCACTCTGCGTGACAGGAAGTGTGGCCGCCGTTGAATGTGTGGCGATCGCTAGGCTATTGATGCGTCATGGAGCGGAGGTATATTGCATGATGAGCCCGATGGCACACAAAATCATCCATCCATACCTTCTGGAATGGGCCACAGGTAATCCATGCATTACAGAGCTTACTGGCCAAATCGAACATGTCACTCTCGCGGGGAAGCACAAGAATCGTGTTGACTTGGTTCTAATCGCACCTTCAACTGCAAATACAATCGGGAAAATCGCGAACGGAATCGATGACACAACAGTTACAACAACAGCATCATCAGCAATTGGAGCAGGAATTCCCTTGGTCATCGTTCCTGCGATGCACGAGTCAATGTATGAGCACCCATCAGTAATCGAGAACATTGAGAAGCTAAAAGAGATGGGCATTCATGTCATGTCTCCAAGGAGGGAAGAAGCAAAGGCAAAGATTCCCACCCCTGAATCGATTGTTGAGCATGTGATTGGATTACTGGGTTCAAGAGACTTCGAAGGAAAACGGCTCGTAATTACAGCTGGACCGACCCGTGGTTGGATTGATAGGGTCCGCTTTGTGACAAATCCGTCCTCTGGGAAGATGGGCATCGAACTTGCACGAGAGGCGCTTGCCAGAGGAGCCATTGTGGAGCTCATATTGGGACCAACAGCTGAACAGCCTCCTGAAGAAGCAATCATGAGAAGAGTTGATACGCCAGACGATATGTTGGCTGCCGTGCGGAACGCGTTAGCAGACGTGAAGGCAGATGCCTTCATCTCATCCGCAGCCGTACTTGACTATATGCCTCCGAAGAAACTTGAAGAAAAAACTCCTTCTGGACGGGATAAGCTTGTTGTAGAGTTTTTGCCTACACAAAAGATAATCGAGGTAGTGCGAAAAGAAAACAAGGGGATGTACATAGTCGGCTTTAAAGTGGAATCAGAGGTCACAGATGAAGAACTTGAGAGACGAGCTCGCACCAAGATAGACGCGGGAACCTGTGATCTTATGGTGGCTAATGACGCTGCTAGAAGTGGTGTTGCCTTTGGGGGCGATACAAACGAAATACTGATTATAGATGCCACAGGGATTGTGGATAAAGTCGGTCTGACTTCCAAGCGAGAGGCTGCAAGAAGAATTCTAGATGTTGTGGCATCGAAACTTGAATAATCGCGGCTCTACAGAATCTCAAGCAGCGATTCAGCCATTCTTTTCATATCCACAAAGATGAGACCAAGCTGTGCATCCGCCTTGGCTAGTACTAGGAAAAGAGCACTGTCACCAACAGATGTAAGGAGGGTATATCCTTTGTCCCCCTTAACGTAAATTTCCAACAAAGTACCACGGTCGAGTTCACTTGTGGCTTTCTCACCAAGAGATAACATTGCAGCGCTAATGGCAGCAACACGCTCTTGCTCACTTTCTGGAAGCGCTGATGAAATCATCAGCCCATCAAGTGAAACCAAGGCTGCACCTTCGACTCCGGGAACTGTTTCGAAATCCCGAATGATTTGGTTAATTGTATCGACACGACTTGACATCGATAGGCCTCTCTTTGGTCGAATCGGATGAGAATCATAATTGGACTCTATAAAATGTTGTTGTCAGACATGCTCTTCATGTTCCTATTTTTGCGCAATTCAGGACACACCAAAGAACTCCTTAGGATCGAATCGCTCATCCTCCTGTCTTTGCCGCTCTCTCTCATCTTTGGTTTTCTTGTCCCGTTTATTGCTCCAAGAAACAGTATCATCGCGACGGCGCCTTAGATAGAAGTAACCTACCGTAGAAACCAAGATGACACCACCAAGAATCACTATTGCAGCTAGTGGAAACGGACGAATAGTAATGAATCCAACTAGGACAAGAGAGAGCGTATCATATCCGTCCCTTTGGGCATGAATCACTATGTCGAAAGTGCCTACCTGACCTTGTGTCCAATCCTCCGACAGAGTCACTGAGTATTGGCCCGAACCCAGAGGAATAACTTCAACGGAGGTATTGCCGACTAGGATGTCTAAAGAAACATCAGGTATTCCGACTCCAACACGATCAGTAATATCTATGGTAATCACTACTCTGTCGCCCTCCCAGATTATGTACTGATTCATCTGAATTGAATTTAGACTGAGTGAGGGCGCGGCACCCCAGTTGATCGCATTCTCTATCATATTGGTCCTTGTTTGTCCAGTCGGGTCAATCGTCGTTATGGCGATTTTTCCAGAATCTACAACACCAGCCAACATGACAGGATTGCCACTGCCCTCAGCAAGAACGGTGAGGTTCTGCCAATACGATGAGAAGTAGCCCTGATAGCTAGCAGTCTCTTCCAGTAGATTTGGAATTGATACAAGAGGATGACCTTCGTCGGAGAGACTTATTGAATAGCCAGACTGAGAAGTGTCTACAACCAAAGGCCATGGAGACCAGCTCAAGTTTCCAGAAACACCCAAAATGACGAAAGTCCCTCCGTCTCTCACGTATTGATTTATGCTCGGCGAGGAGTCCGACAGCGATAGTGCAAATGCCTGAATCGTTCCTGGTTCAACCAAAACCGTTCTGGCAAGTGGGAATAGGATTTCGAACGTGGAGAAGTTGGATGACTCATAATACTCGAAGTCAGCACCTAAACTCACTAGAGGCACAGTTAGATAGTCAGTTGCACCAAACGCCAATACAGAAGGAACACCTCGTGCAGGAGAATGGCCATCCAAGGCAAGAGAAGTGGGATTCAAAGCAGGGATTCGAGGAGCATCATCTGGAAGGTACAGCTTTATGCTTGGGTCCCCAAATAGTACCTGTTGGTTCGCATAGTCCCTTGGATCCCGCGATTCAAGTGGGTCAGTAAAGTCCGATGAAACGAGCGATAGTGCTCTGCTAAGAGCAACTCCAGTGGCATTTCCCTCGCATAATGCCTGCGTGAATAGAATTGAAAGCATTCCGGCTGGCTGGAAATACACTGTTCGTGGAGAGGCTGTCACGCCGACTGCACCATGCTCCATCAGCGCAACTGGTAAGCGAGAACCACCAAGCAGACAGGCAGTTAGGATGACGATAGGCGAGCCAATGTTGCCTAATACAGCCTCCAAGTCATCAGTCGTTCGTGTGATGTGATGAATGGCCTCGGTTTCAAACTGGACAGGATTTACGAGGTGGTCATTGTTATAGTCGCGGACGGATTCGCTGTGCTCGTAACCATAGTTGGTGTCAACATCTCTCAAGGAAAAGATACCAAGACCGTTGGGTCTATCAGGAGGATCTCTAGGAGCTGCAGTAAGTGTCCCATGTGTGCTGAACGACCAAAGTGCTATTTGTGATGTGAGTGTATCAAAGACCTCCTGAAAGCCAACGTGCGTTGAAACGGAGAACCCACCGTCTTGAATGGCTGTAAGACTATCCTCAATCTGATTAATCTCATAGCCATTATAGAAGTTGTCAACAAAGGGCATGCCCTCAGTATAGGCATAGAGCGAGAGGAGGGCTTCACCTGCACTGTCCGCCGTCATGAATAGAAATCGATGCAGTGCTGCACGATTCACAAACACACTGGCCAAGGCAGAATCAGACGCTGGAATTCGACCCGGGCTGAAGTGACTTTGAAGAGCCCTATCGAAGCTGACCTTTAGGAGGCAAGTAGGAGAAAAGATAAGCACTTCTTGGGAGACATTGCTAACATACGCACCCCGCTCAATGGCAAATGTTCTAAAACGGTCAGCACAGGATTTCATTGTGTATCTATTTGGTATTCGTTCATCATACCAACCATTCTCCGTTCTCGTTGTCCATCTTTGCTGTACGTAAATGTCAATCTCAGGTCCCACGAAATAGGAGGCCCAAGTTTCCTCGGCAAAGGTAGTCATTTGATTATCACTACCTGTCAGCGAAAATACTGGTGCTCCATGATATGCGCCGGAGAATGCAGCAGATCCAAACAACTCGTCTCCAGTGCCAATCGGAACAGCCACCACCAAGTCATGTTGGCCAGAGATTGAGTGTATGGCATGGGTCACGGCAGAGTAGTTGTTGAGTAAATGAACAGAAGAAACTAGTCCGGAAAGTTGTGATTCCAATTGCGCTGAATGAATATCCAATGGATCAACTAACAGAATGTCTGTGGCGCCAAGGCGTGACAGCGTCCAAGATGTAATCTCCGGAACCGCATCGGCACCTACATAGAGTAGCGGTGCATTCAAGAGCGACGCAAGTACTGCACCATTTGCGGCGGATTCTAGGTATGCTTGTAAATCACTAGGGAGAGAAGAAACGGACCAGGAGAGTTGCACATTGTTTTGCTCTGACTCCGGGTTCATCCATGCCCCGATGATTGTCCATTCTCCCGGAGAAGGGTAGGGAACATTCATTGAGCTAGAGAGAGGACCGGCGATAAGGCTTTCTGCCGGAGCCCAAGTCACAAGCCGCCCTTCAGGATTTACCAATGCAAAATTCAAGTCAGTACCGCTATTGTCCCAAGTCGCACTAACGTTAAGCCACTTTGCATTATTCGGCACCGTCACAGACTGCGATAAACCAGGATGATAGTTGATGGAATAGCTGACTGGTGTGCTTCCTTGTGATAGACGTTGAAGCGCCATTGTCCATACTCCTTCTGTCGAGCAGGGATACCAGAAGTAAAGAGGCACCAGAGCAGATACATAAGCGGTGTTTCTTTCAAAGAAGACTTGAGTGTATACAGAATAATCTACTGGGGTGCCCAACGGATCATACAATGTGTGCGTCAATAGTTCTGTGCCCTCCCAATCAAATGTCCCAACCATCCAGCCTGCTGAAGTCGGTGGTGTGAAGGTCACATTCTGCGTTGTCCCGTAGGTAACTGATGTGCTAGAGACAATTGGGATTATGGAAGGACTGTCGAAGGTATGGGTGGCACTACCAGAAGTCACCAGCAAGTCCTGAAAATCATCTTTTGAAAGCGCAACTACCACATTGGTGGACGATGTCCAATCCATCAGAGCAAGCTGCGCTGCGATTTCCGCAGAATCCGATGATTTGATGCGGGGAAAGAGTCTGGTTCCGATTTGATACTGAATCGCCTTGATTTCAAAGTCGGAAAAATCACCTATGCTAATTGCCTGTGTAACAGGTTCGGACACCCCCAAGTAATCGACCCAATCTGAAATCAACCATTCTTCTGAGTCGGATCCTCCTGAATGGATTAGCGGAGATATATATTGAGTCCCATTGTATAGATACACAGAAGTGGGAACGGCAGCCATATAGGCAAAATCATCCACGTAGGAAGAGGGGTCATATGAAACAAAGGCTGCACGCCGCAGTGGTGTTGGCTCATCTGGAAGACCAGCAGAGAGAGAATGGATGTTTTCACTTGGACCAAGCGATTGATCATCCATAGAACGAATGGAGCTAGTTGCTGTGAATGACAAGGTAAGAAGCAGAACCAGTAGTAGTGCGGTAGCGACTCGGTTTTTTGTGTCAGTGTTCAAGCAACGGGCACTCCTTGGGAGAATCCTAAGGTCAGTTCAGATGGAGATAGGACATTTTCGCAGATTAGACCTGACCCTGCATGTTTTTGTAATGAAGAAACCCATATAATCGAACCTGCGATTACTCCTCAAAGTCGAGGGAGTCCTCATCAAACTCCTCATCGAATTCCTCGTCATCCTGTTCCTCGACTTCTTCTTCCTCGGGTAATGCATCCTGCAGGTCGTCTAGTATCTTCCTCAGTCGACGACGTGTAGCCTTGGGGACATCCCACATTTTCTGTTCGGCGCGCTCGACCACCTCTCTGGCAATATCATAGATTTCAGCCTCAAGATAGTATTGCGCAGCCTCTACAAAGTGCTCTGCTGATTTTCTCTGATTCCCATTCATCTCTGCGATATCTCCAAGCAAAGACAATGCATCAGCAATACCAGCTTTGTCATCAATATCACGGTAGATTTTTAGTGCCTTTTTGAACTCCTTTTCAGCCGAGTCCCAATCTTCACGGTCTGCATAGGCATTGCCCACATCCATAACGGTGCTTGCTACACCTTGATGATTTCCAGAGGACTTGTATGCGCTTTGCGCATGTCTAAAGTACTCAAGCGCTTTATCAAACTCACCAAGGCCGTGCTTTGCTAAGCCTAAGGCATACATTGCGTCCGCTTCGCCATCTGGATTCTTGACCTCTTTGAAAAGATTCATAGCCTTCTCGCATGACGTGGCTGCATCGGCCCATCGTTCAAGATTAATCTGAGCTACTCCAAGATTGTACATGGCATCGCTAATGCCCGTCTCATCCTTAAGGTCCTCATAAATCCCTAGCGCCTGTTCAAAACAGCCCAATGCCTCATCGTATTCTGCGACGGACATGTATACGTTACCAACTGCATTCATAATTCTAGCCGCAGTGTCTTTGTCCCCGGCAGCCAAAGCTTCGTCAGCCTGATCAAGTAGCTCTGCTGGATCCATGTCCTCAAAGGAATCATCTTCGTCGCTCATAAGGCATTCCTCAGCCAGTGAGAAATGATGCAAACTATCTCTCTTTTGAGCCTTTCTGAATCCCTTATTTGCTCATGATTAGATTGGGATTCTTCAAGAATTTCTTGACCTTCTCATTCACTTGGAACCGCTCATCGCCGACCTGCACTTCCAAGAGTTTTCGAAGCTCGAATCGCCGGAGGTATCCAACAGCCTGATCTCGAGAAACATTGAGGTCTTTCATCAAGTGCTTTAGTCCGTTCTCAGATCCACTATACTGGGCAAATTTGGTGAACACATTACTCCATTGCATCATTGCCAAGAACAATAGAGTTCGCAAGACCCGGTCAACATTCTCACCGGTTTCAGCGGAACAAGGCATTACTGCTTGACCCACCAAGAATTTCATTCGATCCCTCAATTGGTCAACTCGCCGCGCTTCTGCAAGGTCCTGTTTATTTGCAGCAACGACACAGGGCACACCAGGAAGAAAGAATGCAATCTCCCTAAAGAAGAGCTTTGCACGTGCATCAGATTCAGGATCGGAAGAGTCAACCACAAGAATAATCCCATCAGCACCTGAGCTGAGTATCTTCCTCATTGTCCTAAACCGCAGAAGACCTGGAGTACCAAATAGGAATACGCTCATTCCATCCACATTTGTCAGTCCATGGTCCATCGCAATCGTTGTCCCTCTTCTCTCAATATTGATGCAGGCACCGTTTGTGAGATGATGGATTATTCTGCTCTTGCCTGATTCATATGGTCCTGTCACTATGATCTTCATAGCACTCCACCTGCATTCTTCATACCTTGGTGCTGGATTCAGAGTTGAGCTTCACGCGTTAAATGGTTTGTCGTACTGAATCCCAATAATATTCCTATGCGGTGTAGAGTAGAATGAAAAATAGTTTCAAACCCATTGGTTTATATCGGCAATTAACGAACTGCTATATGAAAGCTCGTTTAGAAGTGAACCTCAAATGGCTCAGGTTGAGAAAACACATGAGAAGGAATTCTGGCTCTTTCGCGAGGAGCCAGAACCAGGGGATATTGAATTCATTAGGTCTGTAGAACCAAACATTGACTTTTCGTCCATGGAAGGAATTACAGAACTGATTGACAGACTTTACCATATACTGGATTAGGAATGACATCTTGTCATTCACGCGAGAAGAGGATGAAAACACTTGCTCGCGACGACAGTACTCTTCCGAATTAAGGTCAACTTGCCCTATGAGTAGCTCGTTTCGAGATTGTCTCATATTTTCAGCGAAACGAGAACGATGTTCTCCAGCAGCTTCCAGCTTCGCTAGAAATTGAACGGCAGAGCCCCATTTCAAGATGAATCTGCCTTCTTTTTCACAAGCCTTATAGCCAATGGCAAGAGTCAGTACATGTCGAGCAAAGGGATGCAGCATATGGAAATCAAGAGGATAAATGAGAATCTTTACGAAATACCAGATACCACCCAAGCATGCATGAGAGTGCCTGTGAGAATACATGCATCAAAGGCACTTCTGGATAAGATGAAGCATGACAAGACATTTGCGCAAGGAGTAAATGTAGCATGCTTGCCCGGAATCTACTCGCATAGTATTATTCTCCCCGATGGGCATCAAGGTTACGGATTCCCAATTGGGGGTGTTGCTGCAACGGATTACGAAGATGGAGTGATAAGTCCGGGAGGAGTTGGGTATGACATTAACTGTGGAGTGAGAGTTCTCACCACAAATCTTGATGAGGAGGATGTCAGACCAAAACTAAGGACGCTCATCGACCGTCTCTTTTCAGAGGTGCCTACCGGAGTTGGAAAAACAGGGAAGATCATGCTCGGTTCTCAGAGAGGAGTAGATGAAGTTCTGGACGAGGGAGCAAAATGGGCTGTAGAACAGGGTTATGGCTGGGAGAAAGATCTAGAGCACATAGAGGCAGGAGGCACACTCGATATTGCGGATGCCTCAAAGGTTTCCCCAGAGGCAAAGAAGCGTGGACAGAAGCAAGTCGGAACCCTTGGCTCAGGCAATCATTTCCTTGAAATCCAGCTTGTCGACGACATATATGACGAAAGAGCTGCAAGAGCCATGGGAATCACTCGAGAGGGGCAGGTCACAGTCATGATTCATAGTGGTTCGAGAGGACTTGGACACCAGGTATGCGGCGATTACATTAGAACGATGACTCATGCTATGAGAAAATACAATATCGAAGTTCCTGATCGAGAGCTCTGCAGTGTGCCAACAACCTCAGATGAGGGCCAAGCATACTTGGGAGCAATGAGTGCCGCTGCCAACTTCGCATGGGTAAACAGGCAGGCCATGATGCATTGGACACGGGAGGCATTCTCAAAGGTGATGGGGCAATCACCCGAAGATCTAGATATGAATCTAGTCTATGATGTAGCCCACAATATGGGAAAAGTGGAGGAACACGAAATAGAGGGCCGTAGACGAAAAGTGGTTGTACACAGAAAAGGAGCGACAAGAGCATTTCCACCGAGCCATCCCGAAACGCCTGCAGCATATTCCGAAATTGGTCAACCTGTGTTGATCCCCGGCACTATGGGAACTGCCTCATACATACTGGTGGGAAATCAGAGAGGGATGGACCTCACATTCGGATCAACAGCACACGGCGCTGGACGGTTCATGAGCAGAAGCAAAGCAAAAAAGGAGTTCTTCGGGAAAGACGTTCAGCGAAACCTTGCAGAGGAAGGGATTATTGTCAGGTCAACCTCTGCAGTTGTGATTGCGGAGGAAGCACCCGGTGCATACAAAGATGTTGACGAAGTAGTGAAGGTTTCTGACGTGCTTGGGATTGCCACAAAAGCGGTCAGACTACGTCCCATTGGAGTCATCAAGGGATAGTTGTTTCTTCCACTCATGTTGGACAATATCCGCAAGAACAAGTGCGATTCCTAGAAGTATTACGCAGAACCCAGTGAAGGCTAATGTCCGGGGAATCTCTGAAGGGCCAATGAAGATAATGGCTAGCAGTGTTGCGCCAATTGGTTCTCCTAAGACAGCCGAAGACACAACATAGGCAGGAACCAGAGTCAATAGGTAGTTGTTGACCGAATGGCCCAAGGCTGTTGGGAAGATTGCCAATGCCAAGAAAATCGCGATTTCGCTGGGTTCAAGGACAATGAAATTGAGACCCATCGGAATTCCAAAAAGGAGACTGACCAAGGCCGCCACAAAGTAGACGATAGAAGTGTAGACAGTTATTGGAATCCCCTGCGCATACCTCCGTCCCCCAATGAAATACACTGCAAGAGTGAATGCACTTAGAAGAGCCAGCATATCACCATGAACGGCTCCAAGACCTTGTGTCACAAGGTCATCCCACGCAAGAATCAATGCTCCTGAAACGGCTATGAGAACTCCAGCCCAAGATTCTCTTCGTAACGACTCTCCTAAGACCATGGTTGAGATAATCGCAGTGAAAATTGGTGATGTATTAACAAGCACAACACTGGCAGCCACAGTGGTTTCGAAGAGTGATGTGAACCATGTTGAGAAATGAAATGAGAGCACGGCACCAATCGCCACTAGCCAGGGCCAAGTTCTTTTTACTTGCGCAATCCGAGTTCGAGCAAAATCACCACGAATTGCACCCACGCTGGCCATCAGAATTGCACCAAGCAGAGTTCGCCAGAAGACAATGACTAGAGGTGGAGAAACGCTGAATTTTATGAGAACGCTCGCACTGGACACCATTGATACTGAGAGCACAAGAAGGGGTAGTACTTTCGATCGGTTTGTTGTTTGGTCAATCTGCAGTGGGCCCATTCGCAATCCTCACTCATCAAGAAATTCTTTTTCCGCACCGGACACACCAGTATATGTCATTCTCTCTCGCTGCAATATGGGAAGGGCATCCAGAGCATTTCTTGAGAACTAGCTCACTGAGGTTCATAGATTGAAGAATCGCCGCCACTTCATCCACAGACGCGTATTCAAAAATGGCGGAACCGGAGGCTCCAATTACCATTTTGGACAAGTACAATTCATCCTTACGGTGAAATAGGATAAGCGGCTTCTTCAATTCTATTGCTAACATAATCTCCATGCCAACACCATGGGAAGGATCTGATATCTCTGCGATCACCATACTCGATTTTCGAAGGGCATCAACATCCCTTCGGTAAATGATTGTCGCATCTGCTGGAGGAAGAAACTGAGGAGCGAATACCTCAACACTGCGCAATTGAAGAACTTCAATTACTGTCTTGTAGAAGGCATCTTTCCGATTCTCAGAAATTATTATCGGACCAGACAGATATGCAAGAACCATTGAATCTCCCCTCTCACTTCTGATGTGCCAGCATTCATTCGTCGGTTTGGGAGGACTGAGACATAGTACTTAGTTCTGAAATTGATGGCAATGTCCCGTCATCATCGACTATCTCCAACTTTCCTGACCGACCAAGTGATAACTGTATTTTTCCTTGCCACTCTTTTGCCCAGCCATCACGGATTCTGGCAATCATGCCAGCGGATATATCGGATCCTTCTCCAAACCCCCATAGACTCAAAATGACTGTTCCAGTATCATCAGCGACTAGTACCTCGGTCAGTTGTGTCTTGCGACCTCCTCTTGTTTGGACTATGCGAGGTGGAGCAACTGATACAACACGAACGACTACTTCATCGACATTTGTACCGGCTTCAATTTCGTTTATTTTCATTCTTGTAACCTCGCTGTATTAGAACCAGAATGGACATCCTTGCTAGAGAAGCATTAGCAAATCAGTCTTGCCCCTTTGCAAACATGAAATCGGATGATAGTGGATTATTCTTGCGAATCGGATTTCGTTTCCTTGGCTTTTCGATCAAGTATCGCGTCCAGTTCTGTAATTGTGTCAGTATCCAAGTCACGTGGTCTATTATCAGCTTCCTCGGATCCATTTTCCCGGGAATCATCTTCGTGTTCTCCGAGGGCCAAGGTAAGCTCCCGCTTGGTTTCTTCATCTATGCTGCTTGTAGTATCAGGCTCATCTTCAAGCGGGAGCACTTCCTCGCTTGAAAAGGCCTCTAGAGCGGTACCTATGTCCTCTTTCGATACTTCCTCAATTGCCGCCGATACTAAGTCGTCAGCTTCGAGTGCCTCCGCTATTAAATCCAAGGCCATTTTTGTACCATTTTCATTGGGAATAGATGGCATTTCTGGTCGAGAAATCTCGGTTGTACCTGCGCTGAATTCTCCGTCTTTGATTTCAGATTCTTCCTGACCTTCCATGATTTCCGCCTCTTCATCATTCCCCGATTCTGCAGGACCAACTGCAATTACAGCCGCTTCTGCTTCTTCTTCCGCTGAGTCTATTATGGATTTCTCGCCTGTTTTCTGAGATCCACCAAAGTCAATTTCCACTGATGAAACATACTGAAAGGCGTCTTTGTCTCTTTCAGAAGCAACCTTAAGCTGAAATTCTGGTGCCTCATCGATGGCTATGGCCAAATGACTTTCCTCACCTGTAACTGGTGCTTCCTCAGGTTTGGAAGGAGGCTTTTTGATGGTCCCTAGAGATTCGATGGAATCTAGCGCTTCAGCGAAATCAGAATCGGAAAAGACATCTTCAATCTCTTCCACCACTTCTTCAACAATCTCATACTCATCTGAATCTTCAATGATATGGCCATTTTCGTCAACGAAAACCTCTTCAACGACCTCAATGGTTTCGAATTCTGAACTTACTTCCTCTTCCGCTTCTAGTTGTCGTACACGGGCATCAACTTCGGCAATGGCTTCCTCGGCTGCTTCGTCGGCAAATCGAAGGAGCTGCTTCGCAGGGAGATCAGGAAGAGTAACACCAACATAGTGAGCAGCAGCGTCCATGAGAATTCTCAACATCTCGTCACGTCTGCTCTTGTCAATAGCCACCATGCTGTATGTTGGAACACCCAAGATCTTCTGGACAACTTCTGGTTTCATGACGTTGGGCTTGTCCTGTTTGTTCGCAATGGCAAAGACAGGAACCTTTGGCGCATCACGACGAATAAGTTTCAAGATATCCTTGCTGATGATTACATTCCGTAGTGATGAATCGCAGACCAAGAAGATGACGTCTGCACCATGGAAGTAGAAGCGCCAGAGCTTTCGAAATCGTTCCTGACCAGCAAAGTCCCAGAGCACAAGGGAGTAGTTGCCAAACTTGATGTTTTCAACGGTTTCAAGATTCAGTGCAATTGTTGGCACGTATTGGGTAGGGGGCGTGTCACCAAGTAGCAGGTGAAGTGTAGTTGTTTTACCAACCCCGCCCTCTCCAACAAGTGCAATCTTTAATTTCGTTGTGACTGATGACTCGATAATTGCAGCAAAACTGTCAATTGCTGCCTTGAGACCCTCCCCTGAGATGTATTTCCTCAATGCAGCAGCTCCATTCCTCAATCTGTCCGTAGTAGAACGCTCATCTTCTCGGGTGTCGGTGACAAATACCAGGAGTAGATCCCCAACCACATCAGCTGCCAGAAACTTATCATCCTCAAGAATCAGTGGAAGCTCCTGGAATTCATCTCCCGAAGCCGACTTGATTTCTTCCCTCGTTGACAGAAACTCCTGTAATTTGCTGTCTTCAGTTTCTATGGGCCAGTATTTGGTTTTCGCAATAATGGCACCGGTCGAAGGTCGCACGAGGTATGTGTTTATGATCATGGGATTCTCACCAGCCATTATCAAGAAGTGGAATACAGACCCAAGCCTATTCTTGTCCCAATATGGATTAAAACATATTCAGGGTAGACCCGTTAGGTCCATTATTCCACTTATAGAATATGAAGACGGCATAACACATTCGGATAGAGATTTTCAGCCAAGAAATGAGGGGGGACGCAGAGTTCCGCCAGAGCAGCACTCCGCATCCGTCGTGCCTTCAAGCCGAACGCACAACAGAATTCAGTTATGTGCAAGTCTCGTTTGCAAGGGGATTCATCCCCTCGGAAGCAAAGCTCCGAGAGTCCAATGCTAGAACTCGTGAATAGGGACCGTGTGTTGCGAATTCGAGTTCTTATGACGGGGAATTGCACGTTCAGCCTATGCTGAAGGCATTCGTTCAAAGGAAAGACAGCATAAGAAGATTTCTGGTCCCCGATATTCCGAAAAGACGTTTCATAGAGTGCAAGGCTAGTCCAAAAAAGACTCTAATGTTTCTTGTCTTGTGAAAAGGAGAGGGGTCGAACCATTTGGCCTAGCCTTGCGAAAGAAAGCAAGGCTACCTCGGGAAATTGTCCCTGAGTAATCTGAGATGATGGTGGACCATCTCCATGGCCCTCGGGTCATCAGGATCCTTTTCCAAGTCTGTCACAAGGGTCTGAAGGAAGTATTCTGGGAAGAAGAGCCGTACTCTGATATCATTAAGCAGGAACAGCCATTTATCGTATTCGCCAGAGGGCCCCTTTCGTCTTCTTTCTGATACTACTCTGAACTTCTTCAAGTTCTGAATGGCCTCCTTAAGCTCCTTTGGCGGAATTCCAAGAGTCGCCTCCAACTCTGAGATGTTTACAGGGCGCCTTCTTAACTCACTGAGTACATCATAGCTGTCTGGGTCTGCAAGAATCTGAGCCACTGAAACGGTGTCCTCAGGCGTTTTCTGCCATTCTGTGAGAAATTCAAGGACTTCAGATTTATATTCGGCAGCAAGTTCGGGGTCAAGTATGGAGCTGGCAGCTTCCATTGCGAGCAGAGGAGGCGCACGAAATACCTCAATGTCCTTGATCATAAAGATGCAGGTTCGGCCAATCTCATCGACCCATTCCGCTTTCACGAGTCCAAGTTCTTCGAATGGGGAGAGAATGGAATCCACGCTCACACTAGGAAGACCGGTTACCATCTTGAGCCACTCCTCCAAATCCTCTTTCGAGATTCCACCCTTCCAGAGTTTCGGAAAGACTGCACGGGAAATTTCGTCAGAGAATAATCGTGCCAATCTTGACTCATCCGTCATTCCAGCTAGACGGATGATTCTTCGGTATGTATTATCAAGTTCCGTTTGAAACTCGGCATCTGTCATTGAAACAACAGCATTGGTCAATGGGGAAACGATAGAAGTAATGGCAGCCTCATAGGTCTTGGGATCTTCCGACGGTGTAAGCAATAAAGAAACGCAATATTGCTCTTCCTCTCTGACGATTCCAGTGTAATAAGAGGCCACATTGTACTCCTCACCCCCAATTCTAACGCTCAGCGATGAGAATCCAGCAGTGGCATCACCCATGGCATGAGAGGTGAAGATACGCATAATCTCCGTGTTAAGATCTTCCCTGTAGTAATCTGCAAAATCGGATGGAACCTTTGCTTTTAACACAGCACCGATCTTACTATCCCAGTCAATTAGGAGCATCGCGACAGGCATTTTCCTTCTCTCCAATCCCTACTTGAGGCAGCCCTGTTTCATTAGGTTTCGCGCTGTCGTACTAAAAAACCTTGTCACTAGGGGATTCGCACAATAATGAAAAGGGCATTTAACACATCAGTTCTTACCTCTTTCGAGGTGTTTTTCATTGCCAATATACCTTATGATTTGTTGTAACACATCAAAGTAGACAACCTCAAGGTCTCTTGAAGCATCCACTAGGACAAGATTTCCAGTATCACGTTCAACCATCTCAAGATACGCCTGCCGAACACGCAAAAGACGATCGTACTGCTCGAACTGCTGGTTCAGGTCCTCCTCTCTTCCGCCAATCCGCCTTAGTCCAATTTCAACTGAAACGTCCAGGATGAAGACCATATCAGGTTCGGGCGCATGAATCTCCTCTCGATTTCGCTTCAGAATATCTTCCCATGGAATACCGGTACTAGTGGTCTGATAGGCTCCTGTCGCAAAGAAGTATCTGTCCATTATGACGACCTTGCCTTCGGCCAGAGCTGGAGATATTCGGTTCTTGGCATTCCATTCCCTGTCTTTGATGAAGAGAGTCAGTTCCTCGTCCGGAGTCAACTCGCCTTTTGGTGACCTTAATCTAATCTCTTGACCCCATTTGCTTTCGCTTGTTGGTTCTCTAAGGTGGATCACATGCACACCTTCTTTTCGCAGGGCTTCTACAACCATGAGGCAAACCGTAGTCTTCCCCGAACCATCAATGCCCTCTACTACAAAAAGATAACCAGTTCTACCTAGGTCGAAATTCAACTACATTTGACTCCTGCATTATTGAGCAGCTAGTTTCGAATCTATGAATGTAATAGGTTCATCGGTAATACGGTAATACCGGGATACTGACAATTCCTGTCCATACAATACTTATTAGTCTCTGTAGAGAAGATAGATTGAGGACCCAGGGGATCTATTGTCTATGTGAGACTGGGGCACGTGAAGTGGAAAATCGGTTGGGCATCCCTCCCATGTAACCAACTGCGATAGCGACTTGCGTCCAACCGCGTTCGTTCTTAAGATCCCCTTAAGCGGGGGATGGTCCCCTTGCAGAGTTCTTATGCCCTCGATCCACAAGTCACGTGTCATCCTCTTATCGCCCAGTGCGCTTTACACCTTACAATCCAATGAGATTCGGACAATCAGTTTTATATAGGAGATAGGATAGGATAACCTATCCTACGGTGTTGTGGATGAGAACATATCTTTGCATAACCTTGATGCTTGCCATTATTCTTCAATGCGTTTCGGCAGTGTCCACAGTGGCAGTGACCCAAAATGATGGGTCTTACTTCTTGTCCAGCAACAACTTGACCTTGAAGGTAGACTTTGGCAATGGAACAGTTCTCAGCTTTCAGAATCTGAATGGAAGTGATGTCTATAATGTCACGAATTCTGCTACAGATGTTGAGGTTGAGTGGTATGGGGATTTGGTCTTTGTTACATCCATTGCTGGGGTATCTAATGATCCTGATGCAGGCCTATGGTGGCAATACTGGGTCAATGATGAACTTGGATCAGTAGCTGCAAATAAGTATCAAGTGAATAATGGAGACCTCATCGAATGGAAGCGTCTAGATCCCGGAACCACATCCATTGCTCCAAGTAATGGATTGATCGAAGGGATAGTAATTGTAGGAGCGTTTGGAATTGCTTTCTTGCTAATTCTGATGATACTAAACAGGAGAAGACAATAATTGAAATGCAGAAAAATACTCACCATATTCCTCTTACTACAGATCATGGCGCTATCTGTGGCTGTGGCATCTACGAACTACTATGAAGCTCTATCTCCCACATTAACAGAGCGAACAAGATTGTCATGGAGTGTGCTTGAAAGCCCCTCTGTTGCAGTTGAGTGGGGATGGAGTGGAGAAGGTTCTTGGATTATAGGTGAAGGAGAAGAAGTCTCATTTCTCGTTCAGAGGATTCATGATGATGTGGAAGGACAGCTGACTCTTGGCAATTTCTCGATACTGGCGAATAATACGGACATTGCAAGAGAACTCGTCTTTGGAATCTGGGGTCTACCACCCTTCTTTCCTGGCCTAGTTGTAGAAACTGGCCAGAGTAGCATGAACAAATTAAATGAAACAGCATACGCTTCAGCAGAGAGAGTATCCGGAAATTACCTCAATGGAACCATGGAGTCATCATATAACCAAGTTATAATTGGTGAAACGACATACAATTGTATCATATTCAATTATGAGCAAGACCCAACTGGTTTTAGTGAACCCCAAATCACGGAGCTTGCTTATGACCTAGACACCGGAGTCTTGGTCAGAGCTAATACAAGCTATTCCTTTGGAACACCATACATATTGACCTTGGAACTTGCGTCGATAGCTAAAGAACCATCTCAGTTTACAATCCTACTATTGGCAGGAATATCGGGAATCATTGCCCTAGTTGTTGTGATGATTCTTCTCAAGCGGAGATAAACGGGGGAATAAGAATGAACGATTCAAGTGCAAGGAAGAAGATTAGTCCAAGTCGATGGATTTCCATTGCATCAATGATGACTGCCCTTGCACTTGTAGGGAATTATGCGTTTGTGGCAATTCCAAATGTAGAGCTCGGATCAACAATACTGCTCATAACGTCGTATATTTTTGGGTTCAAGATGGGAATTTGGGTCACCCTAATAATGGCAGCGATTTTTGGCTCAATCAATCCTTGGGGAACTCTTATTCCTCAGATATGGATTACCCAAGTCATTGGTTGGATCTATATCGCTCTCTCCGGGGGAATCATGAGCAGGAATCTTGATACAAGGTTGACAGATCGATGGAGTCCATTCGAGTTTGGAGTTGTGGGTCTCATTGCTACTCTCTTTTTTGACCTTATAACAAACATAGGATACTCCTGGGCGTTTTCTGTACCTTTTTGGATAGCACTTGTTTTGGGGTTGCCATTCTTACTGATACATGTCACTTCGAATATGATTCTCTTTGCAGCTGCAATACCTAGGATTAGTTCGATTATCGGAAAGCAGTTTGCTCCATATATCTGGCAAACAGACGAACTACTGAGCGAAGAGTAAAAAGACAAACGAATACTGGTGTAGTGAGTGTGTTCCGGATTGTCATGGAAAGAAGAGATTGTGCATCTTGCAGAACCAGCTGATGGTCGTGTAGCACCAGCGTTTAAACCACATCACGCTGCTGTTGCCTTAGTCATGATTGGCCGCGAGCAACCTCTAGGACGATATGACCTTTGTGCGGCGATGTCTATCGGAGAAGGCAGTGCGCGAACTCTTCTAAAACGACTTGGAGAAGCTGGTTTGATCACTGCTGAAGGCAGACAAGGCCAAAGATTGACACATGCCGGGCAAGCCCTGTTTGATGCAATCTCAAAAGATATCCCAAGAGGTTTCTTCCTCGACCTCCGAAAAGCCGTAACTCATGAATCAGCATTTGCCAATCTGGTGAAAGGACGAGCTGACAGGGTAAAGGATGGGATTAGACAACGCGACGAAGCCATCATTCAGGGAGGCTATGGAATGGCAGGTGCTACCACTCTGATTATCAAGAATGGGGCATTGTTAATGCCTCCGGATGATTTCCACATGCTCCGAGAATATCAAGAGGAAGCCCTTCTATTAATGGGTAGTCTGAGACCCGAGGAAAAGGACGTGATTGTCATTGGTTCTGCAGATGATGAGCGGCTTGCGAGAGAGGTTTCGATGGCGGCAGTTCTAACACTCTTTTGAGAGGGTTCACAATGCAAATGGATCTCTTCGGCAATGTTCCCGAGATAGTGATTGACATTCACGAAACAAAAGGAAGACGAATCAATTCGGTAAAGCATCTCATTTCGATGCTGGAGAAGGAAAGAATCCACTATACTGTACAGAAAATCCCAATTGGTGATGTTCTGGGTCCCAACGGAATAGCGATTGAGAGAAAGACCATCAACGATCTAGTCAATACTCTGAAAGGCAGTGCATCTGGAGTCCCGCGATTTACGAAACAAATGAATGCTCTCTTGGAGTATGAAAAGCCGTACCTCCTTATCGAGAACTACTTAGCGATACGGCGGGATCCAATGAAGGGCTGCATATACGTTCCCTTCAAGACAAAGCAGACCAAAGGAAGACCGTACGTTGTAACTATGGAGAGAGTAAGTTACATCCATCCTTCGGCCCTAGATGCTCTGATAGACAGCATCAGAGAACAAGGCATAGAGATACTCTCAGGATTCAATGCTCTACATTCTGCAGGTCTTTTGTATGGAGTTCTAAGAGATGATGGTACACTCTCCCATGATGCCAAAGAGAAGAGGCTGCCGGTAATCAGAACTCGGAAGGGTCTGAATTCAGTATTTGATGAACAGGAATTCCTTGTTGCAGGATTTCCTTGTGTCAATGTTGTTAGAGCAAGAAGCCTTCTGGAAAAATTCGGAACACCTTTTGAGGTTCTGAGCCGAACTGATGAATGGACAAAGGTTTCAGGGATTGGCCCCAAGACTGTTGAATCTGCAAGAAAGATCCTTTATTCGGATTATTCGCCGATAAGAAAGGAAGAAGCCCCTGAAAGTGAATCGGAAACAGAATAGGCTTAGCTCGCAAGTTTTAAAAGCTGTAACTATTCTATGGCCAGAGAATACTACTCGGATGGTGTCAACCAGATGAGCGACGTACGAATAGCAATTGCAGGACTTGGAAACTGCGCATCAGCTCTTATTCAAGGAACGCATTATTATCGAAATGCCAGGGCTGATGAAGAAGTACCAGGACTAATGCACGTAGATTTTGGTGGATACTACCCCAAGGACCTGAAATTTGTAGCAGCTTTTGAGGCTAACAACAGGAAGATTGGGCTAGATATTGCCGACGCAATGTGGGCTGAACCAAACTGTTGCTGGAAATTTGCGCCTGATGTTCCAAAGACTGGAGTTAAAGTTCTGCCAGGTCCAGTGTCTGATGGTGTCGCACCTCACATGAGAGAGCCATTTTTCGCTTACAATGAGAGCGAAATCGAACCTGTGAATGTGGCTGAGGAATTGAGGAAGGCCAAGGCAGACATGTTGGTTAGCTACCTACCAGTAGGAAGTGCAAAGGCAGCAAGACTGTACGCAGGAGCAGCGCTTGAGGCAGAGATTGGATTCATAAATGCCATTCCTGAATTCATTGTGTCAGATCCCAATGATCCTATTGCTCAGGAGTTTCAGAAGAAAGGACTGCCTGCAGCTGGAGACGATATCAAAAGCCAGCTTGGAGCTACAATTCTTCATCGAGTCTTAGCTCAGCTCTTTGACAAACGTGGACTCATTCTTCAAAATACATACCAGCTGAACATTGGAGGTAACACAGACTTCGAGAATATGCAAGTAGAGAACAGACTGAGCTCGAAAAGAATCAGCAAGACAGAGGCGGTCACCAGTTGCGTCGATTATGAATTGCCAACCAAGATTGGGCCTAGCGATTACGTCCCATTTCTTCAAGACAATAAGGTCTGTTATATCAGCATGAGATCAAAAGCATTCGGAGACCTTCCAATTGATTTGGACCTGAAGCTCTCAGTCCAAGACTCACCGAATAGTGGTGGAGTTATCATTGACGTAGCAAGAGCTGTGAAGATAGCTCTGGATCGAGGCATTGGCGGAGAGCTCTCTAGCATTAGCTCATATAGCTTCAAGCATCCTCGATACCAGATAGATGACTTCGAAGCAAGAAAGAGAGTAGATGAGTTCATCGAGGGAAAAAGAGAACGTTAGCCAATCCAGAGAAAATGAGAGTCTTGGTCCAGCAAGCAGCCGGACCAGATTCTTTGAGGCATTGTTAGAGTTCGGTGAAGCTTCTCGCTGTATCCTCATCCAGCCTCTTGACCACTTCAACTAAGAGATTAACGGCACTCTCAACATCAGTCATGTCGAGCATTGCATGATGTGAATGGATATGTCGAGTAGGAATTCCGATGAACAGAGATGGCACACCCATTCCGGTGAGGTGAATTGCACCAGCATCAGTGCTTCCAGCCTTTAGAAAAGCTGGCTGATGTCTAATGCCCATCTCCTCTGCAATGTCAAGGACAAATCTGCGGAAGCGTGGATTTGGTATCATTGAACCATCCCCTGCAGAGATAGAAACACCCCTGCCCATCTTTTGAACAAGACCATCAACACCAGGAACATCACCTGAAATGTCAACATCCAAAGCGAATCCAATGTCAGGAAGAATCATCTGAGCTGCTGTCCGGGCTCCGCGCAGACCCACCTCTTCTTGAGTCGTGGAGACTGTATAGATAGTGTTGGGGTGATCTGTTTTCTCTTCGGAAAGCCTACGCAGAACCTCAAGAGCAATGAATACGCCAATTCGGTCGTCAAAGGCTTTGGCAACAGCAATTGTGACGTCACGAACAACTTCTTCTGAGTCCTTCATCTCCTCGTCTTTCTTCTCCTTTCTCTTGCGCTGCATTGTACGAAAGGAAGCTAAAGGTACAGCAGGATCTCCGACACTGATGCCAAGCGCTTCAACTTCCCTCTTGGAGCTACAGCCGATATCGAAGAACATCTTCTCCTTCGTAACGACCTTATTCCGATCTTCAGGGCTTAGAACATGTGGAGGTGGTGCTCCAATCACACCAACTACTTTTTCACTGCCCGATGAGGGACTGATCAAAACCTCCTGCGCTAGCAGTGTCTGATCCCACCAACCGCCGAGTTGATGAAATCGAAGACATCCATTCTTCTCAATGTTGGTTATTACAAAGCCGATTTCATCTACATGACCTGCAAGCATTATCTTCGGGCCTTGGTCTCCTTTTCGAAACACGACCGATCCCATCCGATCATATAGAGTTTCATCAGCATACTTCTGCCCATGATCTCGGACAATCTTTTGAGCCTCATGTTCATGTCCACTAGGCCCAAATGCATTGCAGAGCTTCTCTAGTAGGGCAATGTCAAGCTCCTTTCCAGCCATAATCCTCACTTCAGCCTGCATTTGTCAGATGACTGCAGAAGAAGCACCATGTATAGTAGTTTCGGTCAATGCAGTAGAAGCGCAAATGGCTGCTTTTCTATCTAAGAAATGGAGAATTCGGCCAGTCGGCGAAAGGCTTCTTCCACGTTCTTGCCTGTCAGTGCACTCGTTTCTAGGTAGCCATTCAGGCCATGTTCTTCAGCAAATGCCATCCCCATCTCTGTGGTAATAACACGCTCATCTACGAGATCTACTTTATTTGCCAGAAGAATGATTGGGATGCGTTCGCCCAGTGCATTCTGTGTTTCTTCAATCCACTTTGGAAGCTCCATATACGTGGACTTACGCGTAGTGTCGAAAACTAGCAGGGCACCTTTGCTTCCGCGATAGTAGCTTCCACGAATGAAATCAAATCGCTGTTGTCCAGCAAGGTCCCAGACCAGAAGCTTCACGACGACTTGTCGACCATCAGCTTCATCAACCGCAACGGTCTTCACAGCAAACTGAGAGCCAATTGTAACAATATACTGCTCAGAAAACTTCTGCGTAAGAAATCTGTTGACCAGAGCCGTCTTCCCACTACCTCCGGCCCCAATCATAACGACCTTTCGCATGAAATCAAATTCCGCAGTTCTTGCCAATTTGGTCCCTCGTACATCAAATACTGAATGTAGGGGTAGTAGCTGGCTTTCCCTGTCCGAGAAAAAACTAACTACCCAGTCCGTCGTTTGGCAAGTGCTACCCTAGCCTATTTAGCCTTTTTCGGCATTTAGTGACTGCTGTTTCGCGTGAGATTATATCATGGCGCCCTTCAGGAAGACCGAAGCCTGCAGTTGCAAGGGATTATAACAAGTAGCACTGGGGTGTTACGATAGCGGGAGGATAATGTCTTGCGACTAATTACAGTGAAAATGAGTGACATCTATGTGAACGGACTCGATAGACTGGTTGAGTTGGGGATGTATCCGTCGCGCAGTGAGGCTATCAGGGTTGCCATAAGAGACCTCTTGCGTAGGGAGCTTTGGCCAGCAGAAGGCAGTCCGCTAAGTATTGAGAAAGAAACAGAGCAAAGGTATTAGGGTTTGACAGCACAATTTCCATAAGGCACATTAACATATGATGACGCATTCAACCTACGTAGGGCCCGTAAAAGGGAGGTTAACACGCCGTTGAATTTCAGAGTCTTATTCAAGAGCATCCGGTTTGCTTTCCGCGCCAAGAAACGTGTCATCACGTTCATTCTAATCTACGCATTTCTGATAGTGATGGTTTCACGTGGACTAATGTTCCAAGGAGATGAACTACTTTGGATTCTTGCCGCGTTTGTACTGGCAACGCTATATGCCATACTCATCGCGCAGTCTAGGTCCAAAGACATTGCTATTCTCAAATGCGTTTCGTGGAATAACTCGGATGTTTTCCTGTTACTTGTTGGAGAAGTTGTGCTCGTATCCCTCGCCGCATTTCTACTTGTGTTTCAGGTGAGCGTAGAGATCATGGGATTGGTAGCCTATTTCAGAGATGTGTTTGGGGTCGAGCTGCTGGAATTTCTTCAGGAAAGTCTAGCCGTAGAGGTGACACCACTCCTAACCACTTTGTTCGTAATCGTCGTTCTGCAGTTGCCAGGTTTATTCTTGGCACAGCGCAGGGCAATGCTGATTGCTCCAATGAGAGCCCTAAGGGAGGAATAGACTATGGCTAATGCAATTGTCCAACTTGAAGATGTAAACAAAGAATACGGAAGAGGAAAGAAGACAGTAGCTGCCCTCAAAGATATCAATTTGGAGATAAGAAAGGGAGAATTCATCGCGGTGGTTGGTCCCTCAGGATGTGGGAAGTCGACTCTGCTTCATGTGATGGCCGGACTTGAACAGCCAACATCTGGCAGAGTTCTATTGGACGGAGTGGATGTGACCCTAATCAGTGAAAGAGACTTGCCAAAGGTGAGAGCTCAGAAGATTGGATTCGTATTTCAAGCCTTTCTTCTAATCGAAGACTTGACGGCCTACGAGAACGTGGAGGCGGTTCTTTGGCCCAGTGTGGACCACACGAAGGAGAAACAAGAAGCAATGACACTGGAGGTCTTGCGTGAAGTGGATATGCTGGAGCGAAGGGATCACTTCCCTCGACAGATGTCGGGAGGAGAACAACAAAGAATAGCAATTGCAAGAGCTCTTGTGAATAATCCTCCTGTCCTATTCTGCGATGAACCAACGGGAAATCTTGACAGCAAGACTGGTGAAACCATTATGAAGTTCATCTCCAAGCTTGCTAAGGAGAAGAACATGACAGTGGTGTTGGTCACTCATAATGACGAGCTAACGAAATACGCCGGCAAAGTCTTGAACATGAGAGATGGAGCCATTAGATAGGCAACTCCGACTATGGAATTATGCCGCTCCCTCTTTCCAAGAAGCAAACCTTTAGGGAACAAGAAACCACATTGAGTCAGAAGCAAGGAGTACACACTGGGATGGCACATTCTGACTGCAACGACTATGAGGACCGTGCTGAGAAGCACGGTGAGAAGGGTGAGAACGAAGAAGCCAAGAACTTGTTTATTGGAGCAGCCGAGTGCTGGAGGCGATGGGAATCCTTTGGAAAGAGCGCCAAATGCTATGAGCGTGCATACGAACACGCTATGCTGCAGCAAGACTATGCGACTGCTGCAGATGTGATGCTAAAGGGGGGGAATGCTTGGACTAAGGAAGGTCATTATGATAGGCTTGAAATCGACTACCAAATTGCCGCGGAGGCGTATATCCTTGCTGCTGAAAAAGAGAAAGACCCCAACTGCTTTGTGAAGGGTGCCTTTTGCGCCATAACAGGGGGTGACCTAGAACTTGCGAAGCAGCTGGTCCACGCCGCAGCAGAAACCGCCCGGGGCCACTTCAAGGAACTGGTGATTCTTGCCTTGATGCTGACTGAATATCAATTCGGTGACGGCTACAAGTACATTGAAGAGGTGTTGAGGGACGAAGTATCAGGGCAGACTGTGAATGAAGCCCAGAGATACTTCTACTTGATCTTCACAGGCTTTGTCAGAACGACTCTAGAATCAGAGGCTGCAGTGACAATAAAGAGTCTTGTTGAGAGCACTGGTCTTGAGAAGACAAAGCTTGTGGAGCTTGTTGAAAAGGGAATTCAGGAGGGCCACATTCCAGCCCTTCACGACAGCGATTCAGGTGAGCTCGTTGTCGACACAGACCGATACGACATAGACACGTTGTCGCTACGGAAAGGGCCCATTCTAAGCAGGGATCTTGAGGACCCAGGTGTATGGGATCTAGATTTGAATGACGAATGACTCAGGACCTAAGTAGCGGCCATTGAGTCTATGCATGGAACATTGAAAACCATTAACGAGCTACTTCATAGCATAACCGACTAGCATAATAGACATTGCTCAGCGATAGTATTTTTAGTACGATTGCTGAAGCTGTGACTTGCCAGCGCCAAGATAAAGGGTGATTCAGATGGCTGAAGGGCTGAAATGGCTGCAATGCCCCGTCTGCAAGAAGACAATATTCTGGGAAGTTCCAAATGAGGCATTGAAGAGAGCTAAACGCTTCCCAGTTGCGGTCGTTATTAGTCATCAGGACCATCACTTTATATGCTACATCGACAGTCATCATCAGCTTGCAGACACCGAAATTGCCATTGCATATCTTGAAGGTAAATCAAGAGAAGAGTGAGTGCGGTTCCTACCGAGTTTTCAACAAGGTGATGAATCAAGACCTTGATCGATTGCCCACTCCAGTACTCGTGATGCTTGAGCGCTTGCCATATTCCAAGTTCGTAGCTTAGCAACAAGATTCCTGATTCCTGCAATCCAGTCATGCAACAACGGTCGAATCCGGCCGCAGAGAGCCGGGTCCTCTGCATTGCGAAGATGTGGTAGCAGTTTGTCAACCAGTGTCTGAGAGAGAACCAGTATCGTTTCGAGTCTGGCAATCCACTCCTGTCGGGGAAGGCCAGTCAGAGTCTGTGCAACTGCGAGATGATAGTCATATTGCGTGGTGAAATACCTCAACCGCCAGCTGAGAACCTCTAGCAGGATTGTCTTGTATGCCTCGCTCGGAGAAGTCTTGATTAGAAGAGTCAGAAATCGCTGGCACATTTCGTCAGCTGATTGACTTGCATCATAGTACAATGCCATAGCCTTCTGGTGCTGCTCATTGTTCAGGCTATCCTCTGCATCACTTACCGCCTTAGAGAATCTCTCAAGGAGCATCTTTGTGAATCCGTCTCGACCGACTTGTTCACTTTCTCTTTCTGTCACAAGCACCACCGGTTTATAAAGGGCTGCAGGGAGCGTGCCTCAAGACTTCTTCAGCCTGATTATGGAGGCACCAATCCGAGAGTCACGTTGTTCCCAGCCTCATGAGGTATCCTTTCAGATATCTATTATAGTAATACATCTGATTGTGGTTTAAACGCCCTAAAAGATGTCTGTGATGTAGTAATATCCATGGAAAGGTCAAAATCAGAGGGGAGGAAGATGGTGTGCCTTGTACTCGTCAGTGGCCTTGGTCCAACCTACAAAAGCCTCACAAGGGGGTGACTTCCGATATAGCTCTTTTCGGTCTGCCTCCAAGCATTCATTCTCTAATCCTGCCACTTCCGCCATGGATAGTATACTGTGATTATGGTAATGAGCAAAATCCAGTGCAGAAGCAATCCATTCTGAGCAATTTGATGATCGCATAAGATGATGGTCAACAATCAGCATAGGAATTCTCGAAGCTAAGGCATGAAGCGAGTGTAACGCAGCAGTCTTGTGATGATCTTCGAACTTGTTCAAGTAGATGGGAGGCCCTCCGATTATTGCTGCATCTGGAGAGAGAGACAGAATGTAGTCTAGTGATTCCTGTGCGACCGGGCCTTGAACGTCTGGGGCGAAAAGGACACGTTTACCATCATATTCTATCAGAGTTGTAAGGACAAAACCAAGCCTTGTGTCCTTTGGACCATGAGGAAGTGCAGGAGAATAAAGGAGATCGGTATTTCCAAAGGAATATCTTCTGCTGTCGCTCCAACGAATCTCCGTCACCAAGTCTTTGACATCTTTCTCGAAATAGAACCCCCTCCTTCTCTGGGAAGCGTTTATCTTGTCACGATAATCCTTTGCCAGTACTATTTTGCCCTGACAGAGCCTCTGCAGTTCCTCTCTTGAGGACAGAGTGTATCGATAGTCCGTAAAGCCTGGGCGTACATGGTCAAAATGGTAGTGCGAAATTGAGAGAACATCAGCAGTTCTTGCGGATACGAAGATTCTTTCAAGGACTTTCAGCAATCGACGATATTCCATTGGATGTGGTTCCAGCTGATATCGCATTGATAGGGATGCAGAAGGATCCATGAGAATAGCTATATCAGGTGTCCGAATCAGCGTACATAGTGAACGCACACCCATGCTTTCTGCTGCAATGGGCTCAATGGAAATGCTCCCGATGTTCATTCTGAAACCGTCCTGTAGTAATTCAGTCTGTATTTGCTACCTGCCTGAACAAGCTCTGCTTCGTACAGCTTGGGGAACTCCACTAGGTTCATGAAGCCATTGAACATGAACAAGTCAGACGGGAGGAAATTGTCTCTTTTGACGCCCACTTCATCCAAGTCGAACAAGGCAAGATGGCCCTCTCGATGATCTGCTTGGAAGTTGGCTATTCTGGCATAGCTTACAAATATCAGGAAGTGAGAAAGCAGAGTTCCATTTTGCCCAACTAACCGTTCTGATACGAAGCCGCGGTAGGAATAATCTTCCACTGAATCACAGCCAGTTTCCTCAATGATTTCTCGGATGGTGGCATCACGAACGTGTTCTCCAAGACCTATTTTCCCTCCAATCAAGCTCCATAATCCTTCATAAGGAGCACTCCTCCTTCGTATGAACAGAAACTTGCCTCCGCACTGTAGAATAGCTATCGCTACTGGTACAAGACTAGGCATATCGATTCGCTCCTCCAGATAATCTAGTGTACAATCACCCTGTTTCTTCGTCTTCATTCCTTTAAAGCTAGAGGAAGGACAAGCTTATTCCATTTGAGAGACGAAGATTATTAGCAGACAGCAATGCAGTTTCAACAAGGTTGGCAAGTTGACGAGATTTCTTGATGAAGAGATAAGGAAGAGCATACTAGCGGAAATTCGCCCAACGGAAGAGGAAATCAAGAAACAGAAAAAGCAAGTGTCCAGAATTACTGAGAGTCTGAAGAAATTCGCGCATTCTGAATGGAAATACACACGCATTCAGGCGGAGGGTTCTACAGGCAAGAAACAGACACAGCTGAGAGGAGCGTCCGATCTTGATATCTTTGTGATATTGAATCCTGAAGACTATGGAGACGTACTCGCAAAGAACCCAAGAGCAAGAATGAATGCAGTTAATAGCATAATGGAAGCAGTTGTTGACGAATGGTTCATCCCAGCCTTGAGGAAGCTGAAACCAAGCAGCTGTCAAAAGACATACTCACAACACCCGTATCTCAGTGTCAAACTGAACGGTTTTGACGTTGATATCGTCGGATGCTTTGAAGTCTCTCCACAGGAACTTCTGGCTTCGGGACCAATTAGTGCGATGGACAGAACTATTCACCACTCTGAATATGTAAATCTTCATCTTTGTCAAGAGACCCGAGATGATGTTAGAATACTGAAATCCTTTGCCAGAGCAAGCTATGCATACGCTGATACTTGTGCAGTAGGCAGGATGGGATTCACGGGGTATGCTTTGGAACTGCTAATCATTCGAGGCGGCGGTCTTGAACAAGCACTAAAGTACATTATTGATCTTGAAAGGACACCATTGGATCCTGAAGGTAGAAGCCTTGCCAAGCTCAAAGAAGACCCTTCCTTCAGAGATGATTTTGTATTCATTATTGATCCGATAGATCCAAATAGAAATGTCTCGTCGAGCTTTGATGAAAGAACAGTCAGGCTTCTTAGAATGCGAGCCGAAAAACTTCTTGAAGAGTTTGAAGAAGGAAATATTAACAGAATAATGAAGATGGTAATAGAGAAGCCAATTTCTCTAAGTCCCTTGCCATCGTGGATAGTGCGGCATTCAATAGTATTCGAGTTCAAAGAGGAGAAATCATACCACTATTCTGTATTCAGAGATAAGCTATACAGTCTAGGAAAATTGGTCGCAGGGCAGCTTCAGCATGAGCAAACCGGAGAAATAAGATTTGGGGCTACACTCTTTGAAGTATATTTCGAAGCAGAATCATACAGCCTAGCGTTTCTAGTGGAGAATATGATGATTTCGAACGTGTATTCCTACAAAGGACCTCCCCTGAATTTGTCTACTGCGGTTGAAGATTTCAGAAGAGTGCACGCAGACACCGTTGAGAAAGCAGGCTATATCTGGACGACCAAGGAGCGCGAGTTTACTTCGGCTAGGAGTCTTGCAGAAACACTCATTGACCACTATGGTATTAAGGGACTTAGCAGAAAGGAACCAGGAGAAACCTCAACCAAGCTTCTCAGAGTCATTCTGGACCACGTGCTTCCTGTTGAGCATGGCTTTCCCGTCGATAGTATTAGAAATAAACCTAAATGAGGGAGTAAGAGAATTGCCAGAATACGAAATCGGATTCGTCACCACGGAACAAGATGTAAACCATTGTCAACCATTTCAAAAACCGAATCTGGAAGCCTTGGAAACACCTCTTAGGATTGAAATGGCACTGGATTATCTTGAGAAATCCGGAGCACTTACTGGACTGAAGAGCATCCGAAGCAAGGAAGCGACCTTGGAAGACGTATTTGTGGTGCACTCACCATATCTAATTGACACCGTTCGCTTGATGTCAGACTTGGGATGCGGCTACCTTGCGGAGTCTGCGTATGCTAGTGCTGACCTTTTATTTTCCTCACTATGTGCTGTGGGAGGTGCGCTGGCTGCATCAAGAGAGATTCTTAGTGGAGGATCTAAACACGCATTCGCACTGATTCGTCCGCCAGGGCATCATGCTTCCACCTCCAGTCCCGGGGGTCTGTGCTACTTTAACAATGTTGCAATTGCTGTAAAACATGCCATGCAAGACGAAAGCATCAAAAGAGTTTCAATCATTGACTTCGATAACCATTTCGGCAATGGAACAGCAGAGATATTCTATGCCGACCCCTCGGTACAATACATATCTCTTCACGAATATGACTATACCAGTCTTGGAATCGGGCACTACGAAGAAGTGGGGTATGGAGAGGGCATAGGAACAAACATCAATATTCCACTCTTGGAATCGACCTCAGATTCTAGTTATTCCGCGGCACTTGATAAGATTGTCAAGAAAGCTGTCATGAGTTTTCGCCCAGATATCATAGCAGTCTCTGCGGGATACGATCCGCACTATGCCGACCCTGTGGGCAATATGGACATCGACTCACGAACCTTTTGGAAGATTGGCTCAACGATAAGAAGCCTGGTTGATTCACTGAAATTGAAGGGATCCTTTTGGGTTCTTGAGGGAGGGTATAATCTCTTCACGATCGGTCCTTCAATTCATGGTAGTCTTTCCGGATTGAAGGGAGAATCAATGCCTAGACTTCAAGACCAAATAGAAAGGGAAATCTGCGAGGCACTTGAAGAAGGTAATGAAGAAGTGATAGAAAGAGTTCTGGAAACAGTATCGCCGTTTCTTGAGTAGACGAGATGCACAATGTTTTAAGTTAAGCCGAGCTGAGCGTTGTAAGAACCCTAAAGGATGGAAAACGGACTTGGGTAAAAAGAGAAAATCAGGTGGCCGAAGTAAGGGCAAATCTGGAAAGACTGGAACAGTTCAATGCTCGAAGTGCGGCCGCTTGGTACCAGCAGACAAGGCCAAGAAATACACAAAGCGAATTTCGGCCGTTGACCCTCAGCTCGCTCGCGAACTTCGGCAGCAAGGCAGCTACATTCAAACTCGGAGAGTGACCCAGTACTACTGCATTAGTTGTGCAGTTCACTCAGGCAAAGTCCAGATTCGGCAAGCTACCGACCGCCGAGATTGAGACCATCGCCAATTCAAACACAAGATGTTTGTCAACACGCTCGGAATCCTGCTTGAGGCTGTTCTCTCAGAATAGACGGTAGTCCGCATGACATGTCAACCAAGTCTACTTCGATTCGTTTTCCTGCTTCCCCGGTTATCTGTTAAGGGAGATTTCAACCTGAAGGATCTTCCCGGTTCAGGGGAAAGAGTCGACATCTTGTGCAGGGCATTATCAGCTTGTTTTGGATGGGGGCCCTCAACATGGAATAAGGACAACCTAGAGCTTGCGGCAGTGATTGATGACAAAGTGACTCTTACATTTTCAAATCCAACCTGTGGTGTCCATGACGGGGAAACAGCGTGGGCGAAGGAAATCAGACGTGCGCTACAGGGAAATCCACCTTCATTCATTCAGAGAAGAGAGATCGGACTGGAAACGTTAATTGAGGAGATGATTTCCTCATGCAATTCACAGACTTGGGCATTGGATGAAAACGGCACTGTTTTCGATGACATTCGCGCCCTGATTCCTGCACAGGAGAACTACATTATCATTGGGGACCATAAGGGATACGATAAAAAGGCAAAGAGAATTTTCGCAAAACATAGCATTTATCGCATTTCACTTGGTGAAATCAGCTATCTTGGAAGTCACTGCGTGGCCGCCATGATTTCTATGTTTGAAAGGATGAAATAACAATGTCCCAGAATCCAGAGCACAACCCACAAGGAGAACCACCAAAAGCGATGCTAAGGCTCCATAACAAGCTAACCAAGGAAATGCTTTGGATGTATATTCTTCGACTGCTGCAAGAGAGACCGCACTACGGTTACGAGATCAAAGAATTGGTAACAGAAAGATTCGGATTCTCACCGGCCACGGTTAGTGGATATGCAATCCTCTATCGGTTAACTAAGGATGGTCTAATTGCTGGGCAGAGAAAGGATGACTCTCCCCGAAAATACTACGAGATTACTGAGGAAGGACGAGATGCCATGAAGAGCGCAAAAGAGTTTCTCTCTGAAACACTCCACAGAGTGTTTGATCTCACAGAGTAGGTAGTGTTATTTGACCTGCACTCTTGCGAACAACATGGGACATCTATCAAGCATAACGGATTCATGTGCTTTGGCCTTCATTTGATCGAACTGCACCGATGATTTTTCGTGCATAGAGCAGGCGTTGAGCCACGGTGACGTGAGATAAGACACCAACGAGAAAGATGCAAACTGCGAGTATATTTGTCAGATTCAGCAATACAAAGAAATCCATCACATCTGCTGGCATAATGGCTAGGAAGTCCAACCAGATATTCGTAGGAGGCAATGCCAGCAGCAAAATGCCAATCATAGTCAGAATCATCTTCTCTTGACGCTCAGCAATACCTACTGTGCAGCTTTCCATTCCGCCGACTGATTCTGCCTTGGCGCGAGTGAAGCTTGCCATAATCATACCAACGAGTGCGAAGAAGCCCCAGAACCAATGAACATAGCTATCACCGAGAGAGTAAGGCCACCAGAGAATAGGGATTATGCTTGTTGGGCCAAGCATAAGACCTAACATGAAGAAATACTCGGCATATCTGTCAAGGGTATGATCCAAGGTAGCGCCAAAAGGTGTCGCCAGACCTGCAGCTCTAGCCACGGCACCATCAAGCATATCCAGAACAACAGAAAGGATCATGAAAGCAAGTCCAAGCAGAAGGTCGCCAAGGAAAAAGATGTATGCGGTTATCATCGCAATAACCACTGTGAGTCCTGTAATCATGTTGGGTGTGATTCCTGTCCTTGCCAGAATTTCTCCTACGGGTTTCATGGCCCTTTGGTAACGTTCTCTCAGTTTTCCAAGCATGAGCTTCACTTTTCCAAGACCCAGGGTCGGCTTCGCCCAAATTCAGTGCACTAATAAACGTGTTGTGAAGCAGTCACAGCACACTATTGATGCGTTTTAGTACCCACTCATTTCCTAGAAGATTTAGAAATCCGCCCAGTCTGGGACCTGACTTTCGAGAAATCAGAATACGGTATAACACAACAAAAGCTCTCTTGTCCTTCATTCCAACGGCGCGTGCCGTTTCAAAGACTTTGCTCTGTAATTCCTCATCATCAAGTGATTCTCCCTTTAGGACTTCACAAAATTTTGTGAGAAACTTGCGGTCGTTATCGGTAATAGTGTCCATAATCTCTTCTCGCACAGAATCCGGAACCTCAACCTTGTCCCTATCAGATCCAAACTCCTGAGCCCAAGTCCTTGCTCTATTGAGCCTTATCGGAATAAGCTTCTTTGCTTCGGTGGAAATCTCATTAAGCCCAAATTGTTTCTTCAGAACCTGCTCGCATCGTTCAAGAATGGTCGTAAAGCCAAGAATGCCCTCCATTTGAGAGGTTATGATTGCGAACTTGTACGGCAGTTTCGGAACGTATTTCTCCGAAACCTCGCCATTCAGACATAGAGGATACAGTAGTCGAATTAGGTCCATCTTTTCCTCTGGAGCGTCCTCAAGACCGTAGAACGTTCTCTCAAACCTATCAAATTCATCTACCATGTCAGGTATTCGCTCTGGATGCAAATCAATAGCTCTCTCAAGAGGCGGTGTCAACATTAAGTACCGATATAGCTCTGGAGGCGCAATTGAAAGCCATACCTTTGGACTGAACACAATTCCCTCTGATGTTGACATGTCTCGGCCCCCAATGCGGACCCATTCAAAGGGCACTTTCACTGGACCTTCCATTCCAAAGACACGTCGGGATATCTCTAGACCAGTGTCAAATGAACCACCCTTTACTGAGTGGTCCTTTCCTGCTGGCTCGCATGTCACATTCAGGACGAACCACTTCGCAGGCCAATCAATACGCCAAGAGAGTTTCACTTGGAGTTCGTTAAGAGACACTTCATCACTGTGGCCACAGGAAGGGCATGAAAAGGAAACCTTGTCGGTGACAGGATCATAGCCTGTGATTCTATTAACAACAATTTCGCCCTTTGCACCTGCCTGAATACGTCCGCAAGAAGGACAGAATACAGAGGCTGGAAACCAATTCTTCATAGATTCTAAATAGTCAGCTTTCTGCGCATCATTGAAGTCTCGCGCTACATATTCGATGAGTATCTCACGAATGGTTTCTGTATTCCTCAGACAGATTCGGGTCGCTTCCTGCATCTTACCTGATTCGTACAATTTGCTTTGCCAAACCACCTCAGGGCTGACACCAAATTCTGGAAATGTTTTGATGAACTCATTTGTGGCATGTGCTCCGAAACTTTCACAGCATCCAAACTCGTCTGGCACCTTAGAGTATGGGATTCCGAGCCACTCGTCGAGCGAGAGTGAAACACTGGAAGGAAATGAACGAACTGGATCGTAATCATCTGCAACAAAAAGTGTGCGTGTCTTCTTGCCGGCTTCGAGGAGTTTTCGCTTAATTACATCGGCTATGATAAGCTCACGGTAGAAACTGATGGGAATACTGCCACTTATGCTCTTACCCGTAGAAACGATATACTCATCAGCTTCACGTTCCAATACACGCTCAAGTAGGTCATTTATCCAGTGAATGCTATATTCGAACTCAGAGGCTTCATCTGACACGCAATGGTCACCGGTCATCCTGTCGAATGGATGCTAAAGAAGATTGCTCTAAACAGAGAATTCGGATACGCGAAGGTCTGTCCTGCTGTTGAAAATGATATAGACTGGAATTGCAGCAAGAACCACCACAAGCAGTAGAGCGACAATGGTTATCATCATGGTGAAAGGAAGATACAGAAGTGATGGCACCGCGGCTTCAGGGACGAGGAAGTAAATACTGAAGATAGCCGCAAATACAACTCCGGGAAATCCTGCTTGAAGACCGATACTCACTCCTTCTGCTATCATAGTTCTTGCTATGAAAGCGGGCTTTGCTCCGATGGAACGCATTATGACATAATCGCGGAATCTGCCAAAAACTGATACAAGCAAGTAGTTCATTAGCGATAGGAAAGCACCAAACAGGGCGATAAGAGGCAACGGCTGTAGCAGCGCCCAAAAGGAGCCAACAACTTGTAGGTTCTCCTCGATGACTGACTCTTGTTCGAAGATTCTCAGTCCATAGCTAGAAGCTAGTGATTCAATTGTACTGATAGAGGACCTATCATTCTGATAGAGCTGCAAGAGGAGCAGATTTGGTCCTGAGATAGGATACAGCTCCTGCATTTTCCCATAGCTGATAAAAGCCACATCTCCGCCGTTAATGACATCAAAAGCAATGGCCGTGATATCAAAAGCTGAGCCCTCAACTCCAATGCTCTGAATCAATGGATCAGTAAAAAGCCTTGAAGCCAATTCTCCACCAATCCAGGCATGATATGATGCATTTGCGCGATTGCCCTCATAATACCAGTCGGATATTGTGTTCTGCCAATTAATGCCAACCACAAGAGCGCTTCCCGAACGTTCTTCACCGATCAATTCCCAATCACCAATTGTCGGATTCCATAGAATTCCGGCACCTTCCGTGACTGCTGAATATGTCACAATACGGGATTCTATTGCTTGGACATTCGACAGCTCCTCAAGATCTGCTATGAGAGAAGAGGGAATTCTATAAGAGTCATACGCGAAATCGAAACTATTGTTTAGCTTTGACCCGCTAAGTGAGTATGCGTTGTAATATTGCTTGAGGAGATCGCCATTCCCAATGGCGATGACATCAGAACCCATAGAGCGGATAATGTATGCATCTGTGGTGGCTTCAACAACTCCACCACCAATCCAAAGCACTGACGCAAGAGAAATACTCAGAAAGAGTGAAAGAAGTGTGCGTCGTGCGCCTTTGATTCTCCGTCCAGAAGCCTTAGTGGCAATTCTAAAGGGCAGTCCAAATGAATCGAGGAAGCCAACTCTGCGTACCTTCGACCCAACTTCAGGATTAAGGGCATCAATAGGAGATTCGTGTACTGTGTCATAAATTGGCTTTTGCGCAGCGAAGAATCCGGTTATCAAAAAGATTGCCGCAAGGAACACAACCTGAAGAATTGGAAAATTAAAGGTGAATGCTATAGTAGGAACAACAGACGCCAACCAAACAAGGCCGGCCAAGTAAATCACAGTACCTATTCCGATTCCCAGAATAACGCTTGCTCCCAAGAGCATCACTGCTTGAGCCATAAAATGGTCAAACAGGGTGTCCATTAAGGTCCCTACAGCCTTCATCAATCCAATATCCTTGCGCCGAGCAACCATCTCCAAGGATATTGTACTTGAAACAACTACAGCTCCAAGAATTAGGACGAGGATTAAAGTTGCCCAGATGAAGGTTTCCAGGAAGACACCAAGAGAGGTGGTGGTTCCCGTTGACGTCACAAATGATGTAACATCAAGAAGTACATTTCCGAAAAGGAACAAGAAGGTTGTTGCTGCCACAACAGAAACCATTGAGAGGAGTATGAGGGTGCTCCTGAAAGGCCTCCGCTTTAAGTCCTTGGAAGCATAGTCTTGTTCAGACATCTTGCGTTAGCACTCCATTCTCCATTCTGAACTGTTTGGCTCCCTTTGTGTTCACAATCTTCTCGTCATGAGTCATTGTTATGACTGCCTTACCATCTCGATGTGCTTTTCTTAGAATATCTCGGACCATCTCTGCACTCACAGCATCAAGATTGGCGGTCGGCTCATCGGCTAGTATTATAGGAGGGTCGTTTGCCAGGGCTCGTGCAATGGCTACCCGCTGCTGTTCGCCTGCAGACAGCTGCCAAGGTAAATGATCTGCCCGTTCATCCAGTTTCACAAGCTTAAGCAATGCAAGGGCATCTTCCTCAAGCTCCTTTATCGGACGGTCAGTCAGCTGCATTGGGAACATTACATTCTCCAAAGCAGTTAATGTGGAAACTAAATTATAGTTTTGAAAGATGAAGCCGGTATTCGCAAGTCGGAAAGTGGCCCTGAAAGACTCATCATAGTCGCCAATGGTGACATCCATGACAAAGACGGTTCCAGATGTGACATAGTCAATTGCACCAATGACATTCAAAAGAGTGGTCTTGCCAGACCCTGAAGGCCCAGATACTGCAACAAATTCGCCAGGGCGGATTTCCAAATTCACGTTTCTTAGTGCAGAAATCTCCCTGTTGCCAATGGTATAATTCCTTGACACATCGACCAGCCGCACTGCAAAATTCACAGATTCGTCATCGTCGACTTCAACTTCGTCGTAGGGGATATCATCATCCCAAGAATCATCACCGGCCATAGTCAGTATCAACTCAGCAAATCTGATTCTGTCCCTATTCAAGGAGGGCGCTGCTTTGGGCAGCGTTCACTAACAAGATAAGGATAGAGGTTAGGCAGTCATTGTACTAGTAATCCATTAACAGTAATAGCTGATTTTGCCCAATCGGTCAATACAAGCGGCTTTTCTCTTCCAAAGACCTTGATGGTTCTTAGGACATCTTCCTCCAACAGACCACCGACATAGTATGACACAAGGCTCTTTTCAATCGAGAGCGTTCGGCTTAGTTCAGCCTGAGTGATTCTACCATTTGCCATGCATGCATCAAGAATCGATTTGATTGTAGGATTAGTGAACATTGATGCCAGTTTCAGAACTTGATCATCGGGGGAGTAGCCCCTGATAAAGAGATGGCGGGCATTTCCATTTCTAACTGATAGTACAGATCCATCTCGTTCAAGATTTCTTAGATGATACTGCAGTGCACCCATGGCACATCCAACCTGCCTATGAAGTTCCCTCAGATGGATTCCTGGATTCTGGGAGATTTCTTCTACAATACGGTCACGTAACTTCAGGACTTTTTCTTCACGACGTTCCAGAGAAATCGTGCCAAGAGCCAGAAAGATGGCACCTGCAGATAGTTTGATGTTATATTCCATAGGCAGAACAACCAGCGTTCCACCAATCACACTCATACCGGCACTTGTTGTTCCATTCAAGCTTATCTGGGATAGAAAGCTATCTGACCACGACAAATCCTGAACAAGAAGCTGATCACTTCCTTGGCCGACGCCAGACATTGCAAGACTGGCCATACCTGAGAACAGAAACAGGAATGAGAGTGCAATTAGAGATTTTCGTACTCTTGTAGATGGCATGGCCTTCTCTCCATTATGATACTCTTGTGGAGTACATAGTTAAGCAATATGTATGAAGAACAGTTGTACTAATGAATCCTATCCTCTGGGTGGATAGGACAAGGTGATCTTGAACCTGCAGGCATCAGCTTTGACAGACATGCATGTTTCTTCGGTAACCACTAGTTTCTCATATTGAATTCTATTAAAGTCAGTTAGGTACTCCATAACTGCTTCAATGAAACCTCTCAAGAAATAGCAGGAGGGTTCTTCACTCTCATAACCAGATGCATACGGATTGTCCTTGATTCTAATAACAGCCTCTTCGTCAAGGAAGAGCTTGTACAAGTTCTCAATCTCCACATCCCCAAATGGAACGATTAGGGTTCCTAGAGCTGTCTTGATGAACTCGACGATTCCCTTGAAGTCACCGGGCGGCTTCTGCTTACCAATCTTGAAGTACTCGCGTTGTGCTTCGAGACCCGCAAGACGACCGGCGCTGTAATAGAGATCTTTCACACGGTCTGGAAACATAACTGCTATTCGCGAACCAATCTTGTTCCAAGTCTTGGAGAAAAACGCCGACATTAATTCACGTTCCTTAAGGCGACCTTGCCACCAAGGTATAATATCGTCCGGTTTAGACATCTAATCGACTCCGAAGAACGAAATACAGAGAGGAGTTAAGTGCTTTGTGTTGATTCCCCTCTATAAGCGAATATTCCATGTGCAGCTGCCCGCTCCTGTTGCTCTGCACGATTCCTGGAACACTTCTGCCTCCACCCCTTTGAAACGTAGAATAGCCTCAACTATCCCACTAAAGCCTTCACAATATCCAAATCCACGCATGCCTTCCAATGTGACATCTTGACACCATACGCACTCATCATCTGTTACACGAACAGACCCTCGCGCAGTCTTCATGTCAATATCTGTTGGCTTCTTGTTGAAGAGCACCTTGTATATGGTTTCAACTAGCTTCGATACATCCTCGCGTGTCATGACGGTATCTTTCGTTTTTTCTGCAATCTCAGTATTTAGATAAATGTGGGACCCCATTTCACGCCCCAGTTCCCGCAGTCGTTCATTTGCGTCCTCAATATTGTCTGTTTCTGCAAGAATTCCATCGACCCATTGCGCGTAGAGACTCAAGAGCAACGGATTTTCGATTTTCGCCATTTCTAAGGACCTCCTAAACAGTCTTACCAATCAACTTGATTCCATACTTCTTGTTTCTGGCTATCGCTTGAATGACCTTAGCATGAGGGATATTCATTGCTTCAGCAATCTCTTCTGTCGTTTTCGTGCCATCACAGTGACGAATAATGTCAGCGTCTGGTCCTCTGATTTTGCTGATATCGCCTTCGAACTCAGGGCATTTTACGAACTTGCCTATTTTGGAATCTGCAGTCTGGGAAACTTCGACAACTTCTGGAACTTCAACAATGCTTTGCCCAGCCGCCCACTTTAGAAGCTCGATTACACGTTCGTTTGGTTGAAACATAGTATCAGCAATCTGAGTGGCAGATTTTGTGCCGTCAACAAGCATCAATACATCAAATCCAAAGTTTCGGTACATGCTCTTCATCTCCTTGTAGAGGGGAGAGTCAAGAGACAAAGCCGTTGAGTAGGTAGATCCTCTTTTGGGTATCGTTGCAGGTAGAATGTTATAGTCGGCGGGGGTCTTGGCCTCGGCTGGTGTATCCGCAACCTCTGCAACAGGTTCATATGATGCGTTCTCTATCGAATTCGTTACATCCACAACCGGTTCAGTCGAAGCTGTCGATGCAGCTTCCAAAGCAATACTCTCCAAGACCTGAAGGTTTGATTCCGCGGATTCTTCAAAATCATCTGGGGGTGGAGGCAGTTCGATTCCCTCTAATAACCTGAGAACATTCTTTGTTTTTGCAATAGCAAGCCCCAGCTGAAGCTCTGGGACATATAGCACTGTGAGAATCCAGTTTTCGTCAACCGGTGATAGAACCACAAGTCCTTTTTCGGTATCAATTGTCATCAGTCGCAAGTCGCTTTTGTAGAGGGTAATACTATCCTTGACTCTGGGAAAGAGGTCATCTGGAAAAGAAAAGCTGACAAAGGGACGACCAGTCTTTGTCATCAAGGAATAGCCTAGAACTTGATCATCAAATCGGAGCTTCGATAAAGCTCGTTCCAAATCGGTTGCCATACTTGGGTACCTCACTGTCACTGCGGATTGAGAAAGACCTGCTGGACATGTTATTCTTTCTTGGTGGTCTGAAAAGCATTTTGGTGGCATATGTTCCCACAGCAATGCCGTATTTGCAGTCTGGGTGCGTTTGCTACGTGAGGAATCCAAAATGGCAGAAAGCATTAAGAGAGGATTTGATAGCTCAACCATAGAGCGAGTTACTAGGAAGTTTGCACAATGAGAAACATTGTCGGAGGAGCAGCTGCTGCCTTGATTGGGTCACTGATTCTAGGAGGAATTTTCATTGGCGCTGATATTCTGAGACGGACCTACCCTCTGATTCTTGAAACCGACTTTACGCTTCCCTTGGTACTTACATGGTTGCTTCTCGGATCTGTTTCAGGTCTGTTTTCCAATTCACCTTGGAACACTGTGCGTACAGCCGTTTGGATAGGCACCTGTCTTGGTTTACTTTCAGTCATTAGCATTCTCTCTGTCACTCCAGAGTTCTGGACAAGTCCAGATAGAAACCTCGCACTTCTACTAATCTTCATCAGTGCAATAGTGACATCCCTTCTGACAATCCCGACAGCCATTGCAATCATTCTGGTTAAGAGAAGACTCTTTAGGGACCAAGAAAAACCGCCTCCGGAGAAGATAGAATCGGTCTGCTCCGCGTGCGGTGCAGTCTTCAAGTCAGTACCCATTTTATGTTCGGAATGTGGTGCCTTGATGGAAAACGAACAACGGCCGCAGACGAAATAGACTAGCGTTCTCTGGTTATGCCACCACCAAGAAGACCACCAATCACCGCAGCAATTCCAGGATAGAGCAGCCCTTCAAGTGCTGCTTGGAGGATGAGCATTGAGCCTCCACCGAACAAAAGCTCAATGTCACCAGACTGAATAAAGAAGAAGAGAAGCCAAGTCAGAAATGCACCGATTATGACAGCAAACACAGCAGCAAGGATTCCTTGCAAGAAGTCTCTGGCTAGAAGACCAGCAATCAGTCCACCGGCCCCCCAAGCCAATGCCATAAGGACAGTAGCGCTTTGAGCACCATAGGTTAAGATCTGTCCAAGACTTGTGGATCCAAGAGTTGAGGGATAGAGAACAGTTCCGACCACCGCAAGTCTTGCCTCCAAATCCATATGCAGGTAGAAGTCGTCTACAATGGCGCTGGATATGAGATCTTCCGGCATGGAACCTCCAAAGGTCAGAATTACAAAAGCAATTGCAAATGCGGCAATCAATCCAGCAATAGTTCCTGCACCTTGACCCAAGGGATGACCTCCATCTGAACCGTATCTTCTAGTTTGTTTCCGATTGGGCATATTTTAACATATGCACTACGGCTTCTTCCGATCTGGATCCTTGGCATACTCATTGTAAGCTTAGGCAACCAGTCATATTGGATATGTTTGAACTCTGGGTAGTTCACTATCTCAATCGGAGAATCCATGTACAGACGGCATCGCCCAGTGCCTTGCAGGATTCTTGGTAGGCTTCGGCATTGAAGCCTCTCAGCTCCATTACGGCATCGAAGACCCCACTGAGAATTGCGCAGTACTGAAGACCAGGCATATCAGTGATTTCGACTCCAGCACATATTGGGCAGTTGGCATCTGTGAATTTTATGACACGTTGGTCATCACTTATCCAAATACTAGTAAATTCCTGACCTGAGTTGACCTTGTAGGCTAGCTGAAGTGTATTTGCAAATTCCACGAATTCACCAGCATGCTCACGTATCTTGTCGGCATAGTCCATCAGTAGTGTCTCGCCAACTTTGAAGCCAATGCTTTGCATAGCCCTATTAACTTCATCAACATTGCTGCTCTGAGTCATTAAGTTGTTCATTAGCTCACGATAGGTTGCTTGGAAAAGCGTCTTCGAAACCTTATCGATTTTGAGATGCCATCCCATCTTCCCCTTGATTCCCATCATTCATTACCTCTTTTGTTATTCTTGAGACCTCTTACTTCGTTTAACAAAGCGAAGCGTCTTTCCGCGATAGGCTACTGTGCTCTGTAAGGCTTTGAAGTAGGAGATATTGAGTTCTTTCGCTATCTCCTGTAAACTACGCCCACCATTACACAACGCGAGCACAGGTCTATGTTCCTTTTTTGTCTTTTTGATGTCGCCTTCAAAGAGTGGGAGTTCAACAATTTCAATGGAGCCTGCTTCTTGCTCTTCAGGGCACTCTGTATCCACGATTTCTTCTGCAAAGCACCATCTAATAACCTCAAGGATTTGCTCCACGGACTTGTTCAAGACATCGGCAATCTTGTATACACTTCGCTTCTCATCAGCCATCAACAAGACATCAACTGCCAGATTAGAGAACTTGGACTTCAGCTTCTTGTTCAATTCTGTTTCAAGACTCATTGCCTCAGAATAACGTTCACCACGAAGAACAAGACAGCCATGCCTGATCTCTACTGGTTTGGGCTCCTTTTCGGTCGGAGTTGTATCAGCCGCGCGTATGCCTTCAATCATAAAGGGTTCCATCTGTTCTTGACTGGACTCGTCTGCCTGACCAATGGAGGATAACCCTGCTGCGGATGTTGTCGTTTCAGATGGTTTCGGAGGCGGCGGCAGAACGACTTCATCCATTAGATCAACAACGCTTTTTGTCTTTTGAAGCGCCTCTCCAAGTTGCAGGTCTGCAGAGAATAGAACAGCCAAAACCCAATTCTCATCAACTCTGGCGAGAACTACAATTCCTCTACCTGTCATGACATTCATCAGCTTGAATGACGCCGCATGTATCTTCAATGTACCTTGAATCTGCGGTAGAACTTCATCTGGTAGAGAGAACGAGAGAAATGGATGACCGTCATTTGTAATGAGCGCATATCCACTAACAGCTTCATCGAATTTCAGCTTTGTAAGGACGCGCTCTAGTTCCATAGCGGTTCCACACCCACTTTCCTGTTTGGAGTAGGTTTACAGGATATCAGGCTCTAAGAAGTTTTTCGTCGATGTCCTTCAGTAAGGGTTTCCCTAAGAGAAAGCTGATTACTTCTGATATAGATGGGTGAATTGCCTTTGGCGAAGCGATATAGAAGGCTGCAACAGCATTGGAGAGAATTAGACGGTCTCTAGCACTCATCTCAGCGAGGGTACCATAGATACTTCCAGAATTCCACGCGTCGCCTGCTCCGCAGGAAATCTTGGGCTTGGCTTGAAAGGCGGGTTGCACAACCGAAATGTCCTCTACGATTGTTGCCGCAAAATCTGGCGTATGAAGATCAACACGTATGCTGGTTTCTTTGGACAAGTATTTTGCAGCCTTTATCCAGCTGGATGGACGAGATGTGTTTGTTCTCCAGCTCAGGTCTCTTCCTGCTAGAGCCCAAGCCAACCAAAGAACTTCATTTTCGTTAACGCTAAGGATGTCAATCTTGTCGGCGGACAGAACTCTGCCAGCTATAGGTTCGACAATGCTGGGATTGCTGGATGGATCTCCCATATCTAAGAAGGTGGTTGCTTTTGACTCATCCTTTACATATTCAAACAACTCATCCGCCAAGGTCGCAGGATCCTTGTTGTGGTTCATATTCAGTAGCGCGACAAGACTGCTTTTGCGGATTGCCTGCAGGTCGGGTTCGGTGAGTTCGGAAAATGTGAAATCTGCAGCCGAACCACTATCACTCACCATTAGATTCACCTGTCGTCCCCCATACTCAAGCTCAATTGAAACAGTTGAGGATAATCTGCCATCAGTGTGGATATGGGAGAGATCAAAATCAGGATCTATCAACGCACGGAGGAGCGAAGCGCCGTATTCATCTGTTGTGGCAACAAGGCAGGAATCTATCCCCAGCGAGAACAGAGCCGCCGCCAGATTTGCAGCATTTCCTCCTCGGCGAATGAACTGTGTAGTGCCCAATAGGTTACCTCCACCCTGTTTGGCCAGATTCTCTAGTCCTTCGACCATTCCTTCGAGAGTATCTGCCACAACAAAGTGGTCTATGAAAAAATCGGGAAGAATGACCGGCTTCCCTACTTCCAAAGGAGTTTGTAGGATCTCTATGAGCCGGGGGTAATCCAGCTCCAACACCTCCCTTAGCTGATTCATTCTAGATCTTTTTCAGTGCTGCCTTCACCATTAGAGTGATTCGATCTTCATCAATACCAGTCTTCTTGGCGGTCTTCTCTATGTCACAGTAGGCAAGCTCGGAGAGGGATTTGATACCTGCTTCAAGCAGTGCTTGAGCCTCTTCCTTCTTCACTGCTCGAATTGAAGACAGCTCTGCCATGGCGTCATCGGAGGACACTTCCTTTGCTGCAGGTTTTGCTGCTTCGGCTAAGACTTCGTCGGCAAACTGCTCCAAGTCTTTAACGTATTGTTTCAGGACCTCAGTATTCTCTGGATAGGCCGTCTTGCGTCTTCTGTCAACAATAACACCCATTCGACGCGCCTCTGTTGCGGCCAATCCTGCTTCCTTGGTTTCACCAAGACTGAATCCTCGCCCTCTACGAAGTCTTGAGCCCTTTGGAGATTTTACAACAGATTCAGGAACATAATCGAAGCTCATGTAACAGCTCACCTGTCCGGCCACTTGAGCCTGAGTATCGCTTATTAGGCTTTCGAGATGCCATTTTTCTGCGCATTACTCAACAATAATGTGCCGCAAACTGGTTTCTATCTTCCGACAAAGTAGAAATTCATAAGAAGCTTGACCAACTCAGGATCGGTGAATAAATGATGCAAGCCGACAACGTCAAGGTGGAATTAGAGCATATGGAGATCCACATGGGGGATTTCAAAGGGTCTAAGCTGAAACTGAAGGGCAATGCAACATACGAAGACCTGATGTTAGTTCTTGACGGAGGTAAGACAAAGGTTCGGCTACATGCTCGTAACATAGGAAACGTCCATCTTGAGAAAAAAGGAATACGTATCGCTGCTATGAATTTCGAAATCAACGAGGGTGGCAACATTAGCACTGCAACTGGGTCCATTAGGCTAGAACTGGGATACGATGCAGAGGCATGGTACAAGGAACTCTGGGGATAAAGCGACTCTGGAACATTTTTAAAACGTAATGAATTGGAAAGAACCCCACCAAGGTCAGGGGCATAAAGTAATGTCTGAGCAGATTGAGTACATCGAGCTTCGATTTTCGGACATATTAGGGCGCCTAAAGGCGATGATAATTCCATGCAAGGGAGCAGATACAATTGAAGAATTACGAAAAGACCCTGCTCTGAAAAAGGGCACAAGTCTTGACGGCAGTTCGGTCACTGGCCTTGCATCAGTTGAGCTCTCAGACCTAAGATTGGTGCCGGATCCAAATTTCCTGTTTGAACTTCCGTATGCCGCTCGCCGGACGGCTGCGGTAATGTGCTTTCTAAAAAGAAAGGGAGATGACCCAGACAGCGGTTTCAAGTATCAGAGGGATACGAGAGGAATTCTACATACAGTTTGCGAAGAATACCTTCCTGGCAAGATGCAGCTGAAAGTGAAAATTGAACCCGAATTTCATTTCATAACCTCAGATAGGAACGTCTTTGACACCGCTGGCTATGCGGACACATATCCCAGGAATTATGGTGGAGATGTGCTTTTAGAAATCGCTAGCGCCGTCAGAGAGATAGGAATGCAACCACGAGTTATACATCATGAGGCAGGTGAAGCCCAGCAAGAGATCGAGATAGATTATGTAGATTCGATAAGGATGGCAGATTTCATACTTACCTTCAAGAACTTGGCACAAACACTAGCATTAAGTCAGGAGATGGATGTGACATTCATGCCAAAACCCTTTGAAGGGGCAGCTGGAAATGGCCTTCACTGTCATCTCCAATTATGGGATGGAAATGCGAATCTCTTCGGCAGGAACGATGGAAACAGGCTCTCCGATATTGGAAGGAAGTTCATCGCTGGCCTGCTAAAACACGCAAAGGCAATTACTGCTATTGCCAATCCGTCCGTCAATTCGTATAAACGTCTGGTACCTCATCATGAAGCTCCGGTGTACATTACATGGGGATTCATGAATCGGACAGTTCTGGTCAGGGTTCCGCTATTTGAAAAACCAGAGAAAGCTGCGGTAGAGCTCAGGTCACCGGACTCGATGGCGAACCCCTATCTTCTCTTTGCCGCAATCATCGCAGCTGGTATGGACGGCATAGAAAACGACCTCAGTCCTCCAGACCCAAGAAGCGAGGATATCTTTGCCCTTTCGGATGAAGAACGCATGTCGCTTGCCATTGAGAGCCTCCCTGCAAACCTAGGTGAGGCTTTGGAGGAACTCAAGAAGGATGAAGTCATCCGAAAGGCGCTGGGCAAAGAGATGGTCGATACTTATGTCAGAATAAAGCGCGATGAGTGGAGAGAGTACACAAACAGCATTGTGACATTGTGGGAATGGAAGAAATATCACTCCCACTAGCGGTTACGGAAGAATCGAGATAATCTATCAAATGCCTCATCTACAGCTTCTGGTGTCAATGGGCCAATAGATAATCGGATATAACCCTCACCAGCGTCACCGAATATGCTTCCAGGGAGCACGAGGGTCTTCACGGATTGAAGGATGTCAAGTGTAAGTGCTCGAGAATCACTGCAATTGGCAACCTTGGGAAATAAGTAGAAAGTCCCAGCAGTCCTAGTGACATCAAGAGACTCAATCTCACGGATTCGAAGGTAGGCTAGATCTCTAAGGAGGCGTAGACGCTCATACTCAGTTTCAATTGACTCCAAATAACGCTTCAGTATCTCGTAGACCAGAATTTGACCTGGAGTTGAAGCACATATCGTGACGGTGTCTTGGACTTTCATGAACTCCCTCATGAAGTTGTCGGGACCAAGAATATAGCCAACTCGCCAGCCACTCATTCCAAAGGACTTGCTGAAACTGCCAAGCACTATTACATGATCAGCAGCATCGTTCCGGGAACGGGGACTATAATGACTGGCGTTGTCAAAGACCAGACTGGCATAGGTCTCATCAGAAACCAGTAGTAATTCTCTCTCTATGCAGAGCCCAAGAACAGCATCCATGAAGTTCTCATCATAAACCGCCCCAGTTGGATTGTTAGGAGTAGCTAAGTAGATAGCCTTGGTCTTGTCGTCAACTGCGGATTCGATTTGCTCAAACTCAGGCTGAAAGCCTTTGGCTACTGGGACCTCTGTAATATTGCCACCTGCTAACCGAATGGCCATAGCAGCATTGAAGTAGTAAGGAGAAGGCATTACAACGTTTTCATCTGGATTCAAAATAGTGAAAATCATACCTGCAAATCCCTGATTTGCACCGGCAGTTATTGCAATCTCGTTCATCGGGTCTGCACGGATTTTCCAGTTGCGATATAAATACAGAGACAATTCTTCACGAAGCTCAAGGTGGCCTTGGTCAGGAGTATATCGATGCACGGATGGGTGCGTGATTCGGTCGCTCAACGCCTTCAGCGCACCAGCAGGAGGAAGGTGGCCAGGGAGACCTTGGCCCAGATTCAGGAACTCGGATGAACCAATATACTTCTGAGCTGCTTCGGAAAGCTTGACAATGGGCGGGTACATTATGTCTTCTGTACGAAATCTCATTGAAATCACCGTGAAGAGGGAACAGTATTTCTATTTCCATGTGGCAAGAACGAGTTAAAGCAATATTGGCATAGGTGACGACTAATTCAACTCAAGCTTAATATCGTGTTCCAGCGTCCTAGAAATGGGTACTATGACTATGAATGAAGAATGTGAAGCCAAAGTACTGGGGTCACCAGAAGCCCAGGTCGTGCAGACAAAGGAAATGAAGATGAAGAAACCACTTCTGGTATGCTGCTTTCCGTCTGCAGGAGTTGTTGGAACAATTGCAGCAAATACGCTCATAGATCAGTTCAAGATGGACGAAATAGCTCATGTAAGATCCAGATACATGCCCTCAGCGGCGGTTTTTCTGGACGGCAGGTTAAGACATCCATTCAGGATTTACGGGTACAAGGAACGGAATCTTCTTGTTGTGACAACAGAGTTGCCAGTTATGGAAGAGGGAATGTATGTTGTCAGCTCTGCTCTACTGGACTGGGCAGCAGGATTGGGAGTACAGGAAACCGTGGTTCTTGATGGGATTCCTGTTCAAGGCATTCCAGCTGACCGCAAGGTGCTCTACGCCGCTGAGGAGCAGAAGATTGCAGATCTTGAAGAGGATGAGGACATGGAGATACTGAAGAAAGGAATAATCACAGGAATCGCCGGGTCTATCCTCTCAGAAACGCTATGCAGGGACATGGTAGGATTTGCTCTCTTGACTCCTGCTATTCCAATCATGCCCGACCCGGAAGGAGCAATACAGCTGCTTAATGCACTCAACCGTCTTTATGGTGTTGGTGTAGATGTCAATGAGCTGGAGAAAAGCGCAGAGGAGATACGTCAGAAGATGGAGGAGATGGCACATCAAGTTGAGGGTATTCGACGACAGCAGCCAAGTATTCCATCCAGGTCCTATGAAAGGATGTACGCATGAAGCATGTGACGCTTGAAAATGAAGTCAGCCTATGCATAGGCCTACTTGCTGCAAACGCAGGTATCATAGGCTTCCTTTGCACCTAGAGCATTTCTTTCTCCAGTAGCGCCGGACCACCTGCTTTGTATGACGTTCTGTACGGTTTCCAGTTTGACAAGACCAGTAGCCTTTGCAAAAGCGCCAAGCATTGTAGTGTTCACAACTGGCAGCCCTGCGACTAAGAGTTTGTGCTTTAGCGCAATACCAGTTCCATCATAGGTACATATCCGTCCTCGTGGGAGGTCAACTTCGGAGGGATTCTTGTCGATATTGATTATTACAATGCCGTTCTCCTTGAGACCCTCGGTCACATCAGTGAGTTCAATAATGCTAGGGTCAAGAACCGCAACGATGTCAGGTTCGTAGATCTGACTTCGAACATTTATCGGCTCATGTGACATTCTTGTAAAGGCTTTCACAGGAGCTCCGCGGCGCTCAGCCCCGAAGTATGGAAAAGCCTGTACGCCCTCGTATCCATCAATATACGCAGCCTTGGCGAGGAGCTCTGCTGAGGTCACTCCGCCCTGTCCGCCTCTTCCGTGCCAGCGAATTTCTATCATAGGCATTGGTTCTTGACTCCTATTGGTGCATGCAGTCAAGTTGGGGCGAACATCGGGGAAATAAAGGACTTTCGCTAAGACTATATGTGCAATGCCATTCATGCCTGTTATCCAGAGGAGTTAGGCACATGGAGGAATTCGTGAAAGCCAACCGCGATATGTGGGAAGACCAACTTGACATTCACAAGGATAGTAAGTTCTATGATGTTGAGAGCTTTCTACGAGGAAAACAGACTCTAGACCCAATAGAGCTAGAAGAGGTTGGCAATGTCGCTGGAAAGTCACTATTGCACCTCCAATGCCACTTTGGATTGGATACGCTCTCGTGGGCAAGATTAGATGCAGAAGTGACCGGCGTAGACTTCTCAAAGAAGGCAATAGCATTAGCTGAAAAGCTTGCAGACCAGATAGGAGTCAAGGCACGTTTCATCACATCAGACATTTACAAGTTGGGAGATGTGCTAGAGGAGGAATTTGATATAGTCTTTACTTCAGGTGGAGTATTGACTTGGCTACCAGACCTTAAGACATGGGGAGAAATAGCGGCACGTTACGTAAAGAGAGGCGGGTTCTTTTACATTCGGGAGTTCCACCCCTTCTCTCTTGTCTTTGATGATGAGAGAGAAGATGACAGTCTTGTGCTTCGCTATCCATATTTCTGCAGAGGTGAACCGATGGTCTTTCAAAACGACTCGACCTATGTGGACACCTCAAGAAAGATACCCATCAGGACCTCATATGAATGGCCCTACAGCCTCTCAGGCGTAATTAACGCTCTCATAGGCGCAGGACTAAGAATCAATTTCTTCAATGAGTTCTCCGTAACGACGTGGAAGCAAATGCCATTCTTGATAGAACGTGATGACGGAAGGTGGATACTACCTTCACATCAGGATAGCATGCCCTTGATGTTCTCAATAAAGGCAACCAAGGAGTAAGACGATTTCATTTCGCAAATCCCAACGCCTTCAGAACTCCCTCAGCTGAATTTGCCGCCTGTTGAAGCCCAACGCCAGCTCCCGCAGTATCAGTGCCCACTATATAGAGTCCCTTGATTGGAGTTTCTGGTCCAGGTCGGTCAAGGTCCGTTTGTCCGGGAATCAATGCTGCCCGCGTAGCATAGGAGGATTGAACGTGTTCCATCTCAGTGTGCTCTAATACCTCTGGGTAGTACTTCTTCAGCCCATTCGCCTTGATCTGTTCAACAATCTCCTGTGGAGTCCGACCTTCTGGAAGTATGGCCGCAATTCCAAGGAGTTCCTTTCCTTCCGGAGCGCAGGATGGGTCGAATGAAGACAAGGAAATCAGCCAAGTCTCAGGTCGTGGATGCACTATCACCCTTGACTTCCTATCGCCAATCACAATCTTATCAAGGCCAAGCCAGAGCGTTACACCACGTGTGAACAGCATATGATCCCAGTTTTGAAAGAACCTGATCGCCTCCGGTTTGTCGGATGTGACTATCTTTGACATTGACCAGAGCGGAATATCACTCACAATTGTGGAGTGAACCAGTTCAACTCCAGATGCAGTCAAATTATGAACAGATCCATTATGTTCAGTAATCTTCTCAACTTCAGCATTCAGAACATAATCACCACTGATGGTATCTACAACTCTGTCAACTAGATGCTGCATTCCACCGATAGCGATTCCTTCATCATACTCATCCGAACCGAAAAGCAGTTTCTTGGCAGAATCTAGTTTGCTGCTTTCCTTATCCGTGTCTCTAAGAGTGCGAAGAGACTCATATGCCGAGGCACGGTCAATGGGAACACCAGCTGCCATGTAAATCGCACTCTGCATGACATCCAGCATGACCTGATTGGTGGCACCACGGGCACGCATGAACTTGAGAAAGGTAATATCCTTGTATTTCTGCATCTCTTCAAGCTTCATGGTTTTGATTTTTGCTCCGATCTTTGCCAAGCCAAGGCGTCCACGGGTGCCTGTGAGGGGCCAACGAAGAGTCCCTCCGATGCTTGTTGGTATTGTGCCAACCTTGTCATGCACTCGGAAGAACCACCCTTCGTGTAGAACGAACTCTGGTACGGGGTCTAAGTAGTTTCGTAAGAACCTCGCAAAAGCACCACGCTTTACACGTGTGATGACATGAAGACCTTGGTCGACCCTGTAACCATCAACCCAGTAGCCATGCCACACACCTCCAAGTCGATTTTGCTTCTCAAGAATGAGGACCTTCTTACCTTTGCTGGACAAGGCCAAGGCAGTTAGAAGACTGCCAGCGCCTCCACCTGCAATAATGACATCATAATTATGGGGGTCGACTTGGTTAATAGTGATTTCTTGCATAGTCTGGCTCAAAATCATCTGAAAATCAAACCTACTTAAGGGTGTCCGCATGGCATTCTGAAATGAATGTTCAAGAGGGGCAAAGGAGTTCTACAGGAGGTCTATAATGCGTTTCCTATTAGATGATGCATAGGCCGCATCAACAATCCTGTGTGCTTCAATCGCATCCAGAAAATTCGGGCTGGGCTGTTCATCATTTCTTATGGAGTTCAGCAGGGAATAGCTTAATGCAGAATAGCGCTCCATGCCCACAGCCGTAAGGGCGTCATATGCTGCTGAACCGATGTTCTTAGCGTGTACTCCCAGTTCTTCTAGCAGAGAGAGATTGGCGGTTTCAGCATGAACCCTAACTGGAACTTGATCCTCCAATTGATAGTCGAGCCATGTCTTTCCCGATTCTAGAGTTACTCCAATATACCCTCTCTCAAAGAAGAACTCGATTACGCGCTCACTTGAGCGGTCTACATTGTGCCATATGGAATCAAGCGTGCTTACAGCCCCATTCTCATGAGTAATGATGAGAGAAGCATGGTCCTCAATCTCGCGGCTTGAATAAAAGCCGATTTTTGCAAACACGTTCTTGGCTTCGCCGAAAAACCACCTGAATATATCAATATCATGGATACTATGTTCAATTAGTGTGCCGCCACCTGCAACAGATTTGTCACCACGCCACCGAGAATAGTAACCATGGTCTATGGGATAGTGTTGGTCATCACGAATGTGGGCGAGCTTGGGCGGCCCAAAATCATGGATGCCAATTAGACGTTTGGCATGAATGAGAAATTGATTATACCGCATTACAAGTCCAACGCCGGCCTTGATACCAGCATCTGATGCTACTGCATACATATCCTGAGCCTGAACGCAACTATGAGCGAGGGGCTTTTCGCAGAATATATTCTTTCCAGCAGTTGTGGCAGCCTTGACCATATCGATGTGTTTACTTGTTGGCGCGCAGATATAGACTAAGTCAACCGACCCATCAGCAACAAGGTCATTAAAGTCCTCATAGGTTTGTGGTACACTGAATAAATCAGAGGCTTGCAGCAGTGATTGAGGATCAATATCACAGATGGCAGCAATTTCCGCGTTAATCAGCCTTGCATCCAAAAGAGCAGTCAGGCTAGTAAGATGTGTCCGGCCAATATTGCCGGTACCAATCAGCCCCACGCCGATTCGTCCTTTGTTCAAAGGAATTCAACTACCAAGTGTTTCTTCACAAGCACGTATTTTAGTCTTATGAGAACGCCAACTGCATTTTAGAGCGTACAATGAGATTTAATAAGAATCAACAGCCGAAGAGCTGCAAGGAGCAAATGATTTGACATCTGCAGAAGACCTAGTGAGAAATGCAAGGAGTGCACTTCAAGAGGGGAATAGAAATGAGGCAGCGGAACTGATGAATAGAGCTGCCTCAATCTACGCAGATGAAGGGGACTATGAAACTGCAACCATACTCTACGAAAGAGCTGCACAGTTCTTCTGTGACACATATCAAGCTGAGAAGTGCTTTGTGGCCTTTGAAAATGCCACGCTGATGTTGGTCAGACAACCGTCGTCCTCTCAAACTCATGATCAAATCGTGAGAATTAACGAAGAAGCAGCAGATATCGCGTGCCGTGCAACCGAATTTCGACGCGCCGCCAATTTTCTGTTTCGAGCTGCAGATTTTGCGGTGGATGACGAGAAGAAACGGCACCTCCAGACAAGAGCTGGTGACTGTCTGGAGAACGTAGCTGATACTCACGAGGAGAGAGGTAATCTGGAAGAAGCAGTGGCTGTACTGAAGAAGGTAGGAAGGTTATACTACACAGTTGGTGACATCGAACTTGGTGAAAGAATCAGTAACCGAGCAGCCAAGATAGCACTTCGATGGGCAAAGGATGCAAAGGGCAACAAGAACTACTTCTCAGCAGGCAGCGCCATGGCTGAGGCTGCTCAAATAACTCACTCACTAGGCGATGCTCCTGAAGCCACGAGAATGATGATGGAAGCTGGAGAGCTGTACGAGGAGGCAGGCCACTTCGAAAGGGCAGGCAATATCTATGACGCCGCACAAGAGGCCTATTCACTCCAACGTCTTACAACGGCACGTCGACAGGCCATGGCGAAAGCTGCTGAGGCATATCTGAAGATGGAAGGAACTCCCGAGGCTATAGCCCCGCTTCTGGTGAAAGGTGGAAACATGTTTCTTGAACTTGGTCGGGACATGAAGGCCAAATGGGCGTTCAAGAGGGCTAGTGAGTTCTTTAGTGAGCTCGCTGCGAAAGCCTCAGCAGAGGATGATATTGAATCCAAGATGAGATACCTCAGGTTTCAGGCCATGTCCTTGCGAAAATGGGGAAGGTTTGAAGACGCAGAAGATGTCTACCGTGAGGCCATTGAATACTACATTCATCAGGCACAAATCCATGAAGAAGAAGGAGAGAAAGAGGAACAGGCGATATCATTCGAAGCAGTAGCGGAGGTTCTAGAAGAATCAGGTGACAAAGCAGAAGCAGTCGTTCAGCTTGAACGGGCTCTTGCCCTGTATGTTGAACTAGCTAACGATTTCTCCTCGACGAACCAAAACGATGAAAGCTCCAAATTCTATAGCAAAGCCGCAGAATGCGCCAAGCGTCTTGGGAACACAGAGCAGAGTCTATCTTATCATGAAATAGCAAGTGACAAGGCAGAACTTGCAGCCAAATACTATGAGGAAATGGGTGTCAAGGAACTATCAACAATTTGGAAGCGTACAGCAGGCTTGGAAGCATTGAGAACAGAGAATAATGAGCGCATTGGAAAAGGAATTGACCTTTTGCAGCAATCAGCTGCAGGCTTCAAGGAGATTGAAGAGATGATGGATTCCTTTGACGATCTCTTTGCAATCTTTGAAGCCCTCTTCCTCAACTATCCTGACGACCGTGATTCTATTTCCAAAACACTGATGGAAATGGATGATACTTCTCGAAAGACAGACGATGTGAGAATGGCAGCAATAATGTCTGTGATACATGCTGTTGAGAGCGGAAATCCCACTGCTGCTCTACTAGCTTTGCAAGAGCGAGAAGAGGAACTTCTGGATTTAAATGACCGACTGAGAGCGCTTATATCGCAGTCAAAGGTTGTTAGAAAGCCAGAAGATGTCAAAACAAAAGACAGCACTCATTGGGCATATAGATAGGTGCAGATTGTCTCTTGTACCCCACGAAGAAAGACGCAAAAGGGAAGTAATCCTGCCTCAGAGTTAGGGTGATTTCATTTGGGAACTCATCATCAATCAATCAGCTTTCAGACAAGAGGCGACTGCGACATTATTGATATTACTGAAAGGGTGGAGGAAATTGTTGAGAAGAGCAAATTCAGAAATGGAATCTGCACAGTATTTGTGCCGGGTTCAACTGCATCAGTTACTACAATAGAGTACGAAGATGGCCTGCTAAAGGATTTTCCCGATGCAATGGACAGACTAGTGCCGGAGGACATTGTATATGAGCATCATCTTAGATGGAGAGATGGAAATGGTCATTCGCATATCAGATCTAGTATTCTGGGCCCAAGCATAGCAATACCGTTTGTGGATGGCAGATTGACTTTGGGCACATGGCAGCAGATTGTGTTGTGTGACTTCGATAACAGACCGCGCAGCAGAAAGGTCGAAGTCATGTTGCTTGGTGACTAGGCATCACAAGTCAACAGGCTCTGGAAGATCCCACTCGAGGTCCTTTAGACCGGCGGGAAGAGGCTCCGAATCCCGAATTTTGTATGCAAGATAGTGGATTCTAAGAGAACGACGAAGCCGATGAATCTGAAATGGAGTATTCCATGCAGGATCGGGCTTCCGGTAGCCCAGCGTATCAACGAGGCCGCGAATCGTATCAAGTTCTCGCCGCACTTGTGCCTTAACATCTTCAAGGTCACGGTCTATTGTAAGAGCAGAACTCCCAGTCATTTCTAGTACCTCAAGAGAGCCAGTTCCCAAATCCATTAAACTAGGAGTATGACCCAAGTATTACTCACTTGAGTGGACAGGTTTTCGCTTCGCCGGGACTCTTATCATGACGGTGCCACAAATTGGGCACTCTTCAACTTGAGAGATTTTTCTCTCGGCATGACCACAGGCAGGACACTTTCTCATCCAGATTATTTTATTTTTCATCCTTTTGTGTGGATCTAAGAAAGCCAATCCCAATTCCTCAGCCGTGTTAAGAACAGCCAAATCAGAAGAAACTACGACAACAGTGTCTCCAGCTACTTCTCTTGTCAGTGCCAAGGCTAGGAGTTGTATGTCAGTGTCGGACATGATATTGAGGTCACCAGTTCTTCTTGCTGCTTCTTCGATTTGAGTTGTCAAATGTGAATCAGGGGATTCTTCCAATATTCTACCGGTTGAAAGAAGCATATCAGCTCTCTGTTTACTAGGTCTATTTCTAAGCTCGTCCAGTATAGTGGGAGTTGTGATCAATTTCAATTCGGGATTCTGCTGCGCCCATGTTGAAAGAAGTGCACTGGTATCTAGAACGTGAACTTTCAGCTACCGAACCACCTAGAGCGTTCGCGGAACAAGTCTCGTGTTTATTCTATCCCAATAGTTGTCGTACAGTCTGATGAATCTAGTGATACCCTTAGACTTACGAACCCATACCTTCTCTTCAGGTTCTATGTCCCAGCGAGTTTGTCCGTCAATAACGGCAAGGCCAGGAGCCTCTGGTTTGATTAGCTCAAGTTCTATCGTAATATCATCGGGAATGACCACAGACTTGAGTTCAAATCGGGGAGGACATACTGGAACAAATATGAACCCATGAACATTCGGAGAGAGAATGGACCCACCTGCTGCAAGAGCATAGGCAGAAGATCCTACCGGCGTCGCAACCATTGCTCCATCGGCACGACCATAATCAATTCGAACGCCATCAAGAAGTATCTGAAAAGTCAGCAATCGTCCGGGGATTCTTGAAACAACATAGACCTCATTGAGCGCATCCTCAAATCGCCTATCACCGACGCCAGACGCAATATTGACATTCTTCTCGATTACACATTCGTTTTGAAGAATCTTCTCCAAGAAGCCAATAGCCGTGGTTGTGCTGCTTTCTGTCATAAATCCGACATTTCCGCGATTAACACAGAACAAAGGCGTTTCACGGTCCGCAAGCTTTGATAGAGTATAGAGAATCGTTCCATCTCCCCCAATTGTAATGACAAAATCGACATCCATATCTTCAATCAGAGTGGGGGTGGTACGTGGATGAGCCGCGTGACACGAACCTTTGTCAACCAGAACTTCCATCTTATTAGCAACGAGGAACTCCGCAATTCGGTCTGCATTGCGTTCAATTTCTGGTCGGCCCGGTTTGCAAACTAAGCCAACAGCTCTACGGTCTGATAGAATTTGCGGATTTGTTTCTATCAACGCTTGCACATCCGCTCACGTTCTCGCCAAATCCCCCTTTTACTCTTGTCATTCTGAGAATAGGGACTTCCCGTAAAGTATTTAGATAGAACAGAAGGTAACGGTGGATTGGCCTTTAATACGTGGTGATAGTCGTGAGCATTCAAAGGAAAGTTGTAAAGACCCTGAAACCTGGTAGCTACTTCATGATTGACGAGGAACCATGCCGAATCGTTTCCATCGAGAAGTCAAAGCCAGGAAAACACGGCGCTGCTAAGGCCAACATTGTGGCAATTGGGCTTTTCGACGATAGAAAACGAAATGTGATCTACCCTGCTGACAGACAGGTTGATGTTCCAGTGATTGACAAAAGGAGTGCAACCGTAATAGCTGATATGGGTGAATCCCTTAGCATGATGGATATCGAGTCCTATGAAACCTACGAAATCCCGCGTCCTACTGATGAAGAGATTGCCTCCAAGATTCAACTCAATGTGGAGGTTGAGATCTGGGAGGTTATGGGCATCAAGAAAATCATGCGTGTAAAATCCTAGTGCTTCTGGCGCCTTTATGGTATGCTGCAAACAGGTATACCATCTATTTATCAACGGGATAGAAGATAAGTCCTCATGAGGCTGGCTTAATGGCTCCTTCAGAGAAGATTGACAAGTATGACCGCAAAATCATCGAGCTTCTGTCGGAGGATGCACGCAGTTCGCTTAGAGACATAGGCAAGAAAGTGAAGCTGAGTGCGAGCTCCGTACGGAATCGAATGGCGCGCTTGGTGGAGATAGGTGTAATAAAATCATATACGCTCGATGTGGATTGGAGAAAAGTGGGGTATGACATACAGGTCTTGCTCTTAATCTCATCATGGAGTAGCTCGGTAAAGGAGATTTACAATACGCTTATAGAACAGGATGAAATTCTGCAGGTATTCTGGACCTCAGGTCCTGCTAACCTTGTTTGCCTGCTTCGAGTGCGAGACATGAATGAGCTCTCACAATTCATCACCGAAAAGCTCGATCGGATTAGAGGTATACAAAAAGTGGAAACGATGTTCTTAATGCCAAGTCCACACTAGATTGTCCTCTAATTCTTGCAAAACGACTGCGATGTGAACTTGTCAAACCACACACTCAACTCGTTCTCTTTCCCGTGTCCCGAGACCAAACCATAAGAACTAACATTGACAAAAAGCCTCCAATCAAAGAACCGAGCAAGGCGAATCCCATAGCATTTTGGAGAAAGGATGGAGGGGCAGTGTTGTTTGTTAATGTAGACCCGTTATGCGTGGTGGTTGTAGAAGTTGTCTGGGTTGTAGTGGTTGTCCATGTGGATGGTCCAGGAGGATGATACTCATTCAATACAATGACACAAAGAAACCCAGCAGTTATTGGATCGCAATAGAAATTGCTTAGAAAAGCAGAAGAATAGGGGGGAGCAATGCTCCACGCCGTCAAATATCCAGTATCGTCTTCAGTGATATTTCGTCCCTCATCTGGACCAAACCATATGCAGTAATACTCGACATTTCTGGCCTTTGGGACTGAAATTCGACAGTCCAGTCTTGTAGAGGCATTGATAATATTGTGTCGATTAAAACCGAATCCAATCTGGAATTGATCAGGATAGTCACAGGTAACTCGTATGTTGTCAACGAAGAATACGTCTACGGCTGTTTCTCCCGGAAGCGTTAGGTTGATCAAAGCGTTGTGGTAGTCGGTACGATTACTTTCATAGGATGGAAAATTTGGCGGGAGATGGATGGGCTCTGTCAGATTGGTGAGATCAATCTGTTCAAAATGGACCATTTCCCCAACAATTCTGGATGAAAAATTGGATATCAATGAAGGCCAAAGCACTGAATACCAGTTTGGTGTGTAGAGTAATAATACATTCTGGCTATCGCCATCCATATTGGTTAGCTTCAAGGCGCCTTCCACTTCTACTGTAAGCAGAACGTTTCCTATCGTTTCAATGGTCATATTGATTTCAACATCGGTCATCTTAGCTCCGGAATTTAATGTGATTATGCTTGGATAGCACGGTATAAAGCTAGGCGGAGCCACAACTTCAACGACCGGAGTATTGGCAAATATGAGAAAGACCAACAGAAGAATTCCTATCATCTTTTGTATTCTCATGATACTTGCCAAGATACTCTATGCATCATTTTCGTAATATTCTAATTCTTGAACACAGGAAAAGTAGGGAAATGGTGCGGAGGGCGAGATTTGAACTCGCGATTCGGACGCCGAGTGGCAATCGCTCAGCGAACTCCTACGAGATAGGGATCTGAACCCTACGCCTTTGACCAGGCTTGGCAACCTCCGCTTTGCTAGAGCCCAGTGAGTCACAGTTGTGATATAATGCTTTTCCTGCCGCCGGTGTGACTAATGTTATTACCTATGTTGGATACCCTATATTACGCACCCTGTTTCGCGATTCGATCATATCCTGCTTGAGGTGTTCCCAATTGCCAATCTGGTTCAAGACATCTTCTCTAGCGAGAGCTTCATTCACAGAGCCATCGTAAAGAACACTGCCGTTTCTAAGGACGAGCACCGAATCTGCCCAGTTCTCTAGAAAGAATCTGTTGTGGGTGGTATACAATACACTCATGTCTTCATTTCGGGGATCTTCGATAATCTTAACCAGGCGGCGAACCATTGGAAAATCAATACCAGTAAAGGGCTCATCGAGGAATAGAATCCGTGGCCGCATAGCAACAACTCCGGCAAGAGCTACACGCTTAGCCTGACCGTGACTCATCTGATTGACTGGCCGGTCTCTAAAATCAGACATCTGGACAATTCCCAACTCCGTTCTGATCCTTTCCTCGACCTCGTCTTCTGAGAGGCCTTGGTTCCGTGGTCCAAAAGCAACGTCTTCCCATACAGTTAGAGCAAAGAGCTGGTCATCTAGATTCTGAAACAGGAATCCTATTTCCTGTCGGACCTGCCATAGATTTTTACGGGTACGAGCTCTATCAAATACATATATCTCACCTGCCTCAGGTTCAAGCAAACCAAGAATCAGTTTGAAGAGCGTTGTCTTTCCAGAGCCATTCAACCCGACCAAGGCTTTCTACTCGCCTTGATGTAGCTGGAAACTCACGTCCTCGATAGAGAAGTCATCATAACTGAAGTACAGTCTGGTAATATCAAGTGCGCACGTCAAGCAAATAGCACCTCCAATGAAAATGGGATGAGCACGAAGATGACCCACAATAGGCCAAGAAGCAACAAGACAAGAAGCGTGTCAGCTCGTCTAAAGCCTGAGTCAGGCAACACCATTTGTCCATCAAAACCACGAATCTTCATTGACTCGTAGATAGCAATGCTCTAATCAAATGCACGATCTATATTGGAGCCTATAAGAAACCCCAGCGATTTAATATGCTCCGTTCTGGTACCCCTCTCAAATCCACGGAGGCTTTGTGCATCTTGCATTCGCTGTCGTTCCTCAATGAACAAGGGAATGTATCTGAGCATGATTAAGAGCGAGCCCAAGATGGATCATGGAATTCGAAGGGTTCTCAATGCTCCCATGAACCCAGACAGAGTCATATGAGATAGGACACTAATGAAGAGAAGCGGTGACGATGCAAGAGTATTAATATGTGCCACTTCTTGCGAAATCGTGTTACTATAGGATGTGATTCGTGTCATGGTTTTGAAGAGATTCGGTGTCTCAGTACCAGAAGATATATTGAAGCGCTTTGACGAGCTTGTTGCGAAGAAGGGGTACATGGGTAGGTCTGAGGCACTTCGAGATGCCATGCGCCTATTCCTATCACAACATGAGCTTGAAGAAAGTGATGTGGGGAATGTCGCAAGTCTTAGCATTGTTTACAAACACAACCCGCGCATTATGGCGGGTCTCATCAAAATGCAACACGATTCTATTGCAGATGTCATTTCCACATTACACGTCCATCTAACACCGTCGTATTGTCTTGAAGTCACAACGCTCAAAGGATCGCGCGAAAGCATTCAGAGAATGGCTGACCAGATTGAAGGGCTATCTGGTGTTGAATATACTCGCCTCTTCACCTTTCCCTTGCCTGACGAGTCTACCGATCCCCATGAACATTGATAAACAGCGGACTTCAAAAGGGTCTTGCGCTGAAAGTCCCGTTCTTATTGCTTCGGTGGGCTTCATGAATTGAATTGCTATGTCCATTGATGATGAAGGCATCGGTCCTCCAAGTCTCTATACAAAACGGACCATTCTTTGGATGCTGATGACCTTTGTCCTTACTCCTTTCACTGCAGGACTGCTTGCCCAAATGGAATATATTCCCTTCACAGTCGAGATGGCGATGCTGAATGGCCTTATTGTTGCCTTTGTCTACGTCGGATTCAGAGTATGGAAAGTTAAATCTGCTACTAATCAAATCAGAACAGCAACAAGTGTTTGAACACTTCACAGGAAAGGGGATTCTGGATGATGGAACAGAACTGGCTGTAAATCGGTTTCTTGGCTCTGCAGAGGATGTTTACAATAGGTGGTGAGAAATGGGGCCCGAAGGGGGAATCGAGAATCAGACTCCCATTAGCTTGAGTTAGATTCTCCTTGTAAACAAACTTATCATCATATTTACATGTACTAAAATGATGATAAGAAAATGGAGGCGGAATTGAAGGACATCTTGGAAAACGGAAAGGATTGGGAAAAAGCAAAAACGACTACCCCAGGACTATGGATTTGCAAAATGCCCGGAAAAGGCGACAACCCTCCGAGCCTTGTCATCATCATTAATCCAATTGAGAATATTAACCCGCCTACATCAAAGAAATTAGATAGAAGTAGATTCTTTGAAGTAACAATGTCAGTATATCGTTTCAACGATTCTTAATGAGTAGTTTCGGCAATTTCGATACCACAGAGAAAAGAACTGACAGGTGGATAAGATGGATAAGCTAATAAGCCGCTGGCGAAAATCAGCTTCTTCGTTTGAGAAGCAATGGCCCGAGTGGTGTACTGGCAGCATAAGAGATTGTGGCTCTCTTGAAACGGGTTCGATTCCCGTCTCGGGCCCCATATTCCATCTCATCACGAGGCGTAGCAGTTTTTTGAGATAATGTCTTTTGTTATCCAGATGACATTAATAATCCAACGATAGCAAAGGAGCCACAGCCGTTCATTTTCAATTGGACCTGATTTTGCATCAGGCTGTCCCTCCAGGAACGGCACTGGATACTCTGTCTTGAACATGAATGATGTTTCGGGCTGCATTCACATCAGCATGGAAATGTTCGTCACACAATGAACAATAGAAGTATTCTCCACCCCTTCTCTCGACGGTGGACTGCTCATCTGCAACACGAACACCACGCTCACCACATACATGGCAGGTCTGAGAAGTGAACCTTGGGTTCACTGTCCACACACTGTATGGTGAGTGTCCAAGTGACACTCGCATATATCTCACTGTGTCTATAATCTTCCCCCATAGATTCGAACTTAGGTTGTACGACAGGTCCTTTGACCCACCATGAGCCTGAAAGCTCCTGAGATCCTCGAAGAAAATCTTCTTGACTCGATGCTCCTCACAGAACCAGACGGTCTTTGATGCAATGATTCGGGCGATCTCACGGTCAAGACGACGGATCTTTCTCCATAGGGCTTTGATATGCCTGTCCTTCTTGAGGATGTGTTTTGGATATGACAGTCCTGATCGTTTGCGTCCCCAATTGTTCCTCTTCCTGTCTGTAACTGATTGCAGATCATAGGCCTGCTTTCTCAAGAACTCTCTCTTCTTCACAAGCTGGTCCACTCTCAACAGGAGTTCCCTGTATTCCTTCCCCTTCATCACCGAGAGCACCACGGGAACTCTAATTCCTCTGTCAACACCAGCCCTTGCTTCATACTCTCTTTCTCCAAGAACCTGCTGTATCAAGAAATCATCAGGAGCCAAGAAAGGAATCTGCAATGAAATTCTATTCCCCCTCAGAAGAAGTCGGGGAGGAGCGCTCCTCCTTGAACTCCTGAGTTCTGTGATCTTACTCTGAAGTTTGGTAGTTTCTTCTCCATCCTTACCCTTCTTCTGTTTCACTTTGTAGAGTCTGTGTGTCAGATGCTGTATCTCAATGGTGTTCATGAGCTGTTGATGCATATCTTCGAACATCGCCGCTCGAAACCTCAACCGCTGGGCACGATGACAATCTCCATTGTCCTCTGCGTTCTGAGCCTTGGCTCCGTCTTTGATCGTGGCACTGGACATCCAATCCAGAAATCGAAAAGCCAAGGTCTTTCCCTTGTACGGAGAACTCTCATGATGAGTGCCATTAATTCCTGGAGGGAGCTTGATGTGAAAGAGAATCTCATTCTTTCTCTCTGGGTCGACACTAAACCAGTACCCCTGTCCAGGCGAGTTCTCTGTACTTGCACTGAAATCCAGACTATGACTCCGAAGGCATGGAACAGAGAATAGGTATCCATTCTCTTTCCAAACCTCAAGTTTCCTTGCAGTAAGAAAGAGGATGCGTTCTTTCTCAGAAACAGAATCCTGAAGCAAGGATGCTACATACTTGCGTTGTCTTCCCCTCCATTGTATCTTGACTCCTTGTTCCTCAAGAATGTGGTCATCCAGAGCTAGCCTGAGCTGTCTTAGGACTCCAAGGGAGTGATGAAAACCAGCCCCATCGTTCTTTGCTGAATCGCATGCATCTCTCACTCTGCGGATAAGATTGGAGGGAATATGCTTTCTTCTCAGAAGTTGAAGTGCATCAGCAGCAGACTCGCTTAGCACCTTGATCGCTGCATTGAAGAGCTGCCTTCGTGTCCAGTCTGCCAGAAGTGTACGTCCAGCGTGCTCAAGGGCATTGCGATAGAGTCGCTCAAAGCATAATGCCTGAATTTCCTCGTTCTGCTGGTAATTCAAATCCCTCATCTTCCTGAGAAGGGTATAAGCTCGCCCCCTGTATTCGGATAGTTGCTGACCAAGTGACTGCACACGGTCATTATCCTTGTATATTCTTGCAAGCATGAGATTCACTACTTGGACATAGTTGTCAAAGAGAGAACCAAGAAGCTGCAAGTCAACCTCGTCCGCTTTCTTCCCAGAGCGCTTGGGTATCAGCGTAAATATCTCTTGATTTGGTTTTCTTGATGAAGAAAAGAAGGGGTCAGGTCTTCGATTTCTCCTCCTCTTTGCAATAACTCTGTCAACAGAGTTCAGAACAAACGACTCGACAAGATAGGATTTCGATGGGGGTATTATAAAGTTGCCATCAATTTTCTCTTGCTTCTTCTGAGTTTGAGTGACAGAACCAGATTTCTGCTTCCAGTGATGGCGCTGGATTTCTTGCTTCATCATATGTTCCTGAGTCATTGTTCTTCATCAGCAATATTAACTCAGAGTATTATAAAGTTATCAAGATTACTAATTTATTGTCTCTTATTTTTTCTAAAAAAGGGATATAAAGGCTTATAATTGAATTATATGTTATTTTGTTTACTAACGAAATTTAATTACATGTATGTCGTAGTGTTTTCTAAGGTATCCCCATGAGAGGTAGAAAGGGAAGAATAAACAGCCCAAGTGGCATCCTGAGTACTGCAATCTACATGGGTCTGGTCGCCCTGTGTCGAATCTCTAGAAACAGAGCAAGTAAGAAGACTAGAAAGTTCCACCGAAGTATCGAGAAGATGTGGGCATCAGCCCGAGAAGACTACAAGGTCCAAAAGGGCCTAAGACAGAATGACTTCTCGCCTATCAAAAATGCGGAACCAAACATGCGAGGACAATTTCTAAAATTTGTCTGGACAAGCACAAAACGATATGGAAACAAGGAGTTCAAGCGCGTCTATAGCTGGTTGGAAGGAACGGTTGGACCTCTCAATGCACTTCTGAACTATGCTGGAGCTTGCCTTCGAGACCTTGCTATGGTTCTATATCCTTTTCCACAGCCTCAGAGGTTCCAAATTCGTGAATGGCCGAACGGGACTAGAAGGATTCTCACTGAATCAGAAGCTAGTGAGATTACAAAGGATGGTACAGTAAAAGTCCACTGGCGGAGTGGGTATGAGAGGAATGGCAAGAATCCTCGAGTGTTACTCTCGCATCCAACCTTGCCTAGTCTGGATTTTGTAGACATGATACGGACACATTGCGTCGAGCTCTGTCGACAATGTTTTATCTATCACGTCCCTAGGACTGAGGCACATCGATACATACGCCTCCTTATTCATCGACTCAAGCCCTTCCTTGACTGGATCTACACAAATGGACAAGAGGGCCGTTCTGGGTTCAATCCTCATGCTGACCATGAACTTAGGAAGATGGTCCTTGAGATAAGGTCACTCTATAGAAAAAGTGCTAAGACTAGTAGACGTATCTCGGGGCAGCATAACGAGAAACCCATTGACCTCTCTCTTGAGAAAATCCGCCAGAAGGGCATCAAACAATTGGAAGAATCCACTGATGCAAAGGAAAGAAAGCTGTTACAGAAATTCCTAAACTATATCGATACTGCATCAGGAGTCGTAGCACGACGTGATATCGAGAAACTAATAGGTCAGATATTGGCTCTTAGTTCACGAGAGGGTACTACTTGGCACAGGGTCCTGCTCTCAGACCTCCACCATCCGAAGTCCCTTCGTCAGGTCATTTTTTCTGGGGATCAGCTGCTTACTTCATTCTCATCAATCCTAATAGTTGCGGAACTCCCTGTTGCAGGACATTCCGGACGAGTGGACCTGACCATTTTCATCAGAAGAGAGATTGCAGGAGAGGTCTTGTGGACTCCGGTGATGATCCTTGAGATTAAGACAAAGGCAACCTTTGATTTCAACCTCTACGGATTTGAACTCAAGCGAAAAAGAAAGCATGCTGTCACCCCTGCTTTCTACGCATGGAAACGCACTATGACTGGGAATGAGTGGCAGAGCATTGTCAATGCAAGTCCCGACCCAGATGCCCTTAATCAACTTCGAGCCTATGAACAGGAGCTTATTGCAGAGTATAGACAGTTAGCCGCTCATGACCCAGCTCCGCCCTCCTCGCTTTGGAAAGGAGTCATTGTCTTGGATGCTGAAGCGAGTCCGGAGGACATATTTCCAGCCGTCCAGTTTCTTCTTGAAGATCTGAAGACTGGGCTCCTACAGCAGCTGATTGATCGAGATTCCTTCATTGCTGTTACACCAAAATCCCTAGCTTTAGAAGGGGACGATCCCAGGGTTTCTCTACTAGTTTCTCCAGCCAGGGGACCTACTGGATTACTCGGCGAGATGGAGCCTCCCACAAGTCTACCCATTGACGATCCCTTTGCTGACCGAGAGAGCGACGACCGACTTCTAACACTCTATGTTTCCATTCCTTCTCCAACCTCCTCGGGAGTGACTGCAGCAAGACTCTCTCGAAACTGGCATCTCCTTCATCATATTCAGGAGTGTATTGAAACAATCTCCTCCATAGAAGATGTGGTGTGGCTAGACCTTATGGGGGATTACAAGAGCGATGAGCTTGTCAAGAAACGATTCGGCTTGCATTCCTTGAGACAGGAGAAGATGATATCCAAGAAGTCCTTTCGGGAACTCACCTCAATCCTTCAATCCATCAGGTTTCTCGACCTGAGTCCATTCATGAACGGGATTCTTACCGAAGGCGCACAGGCATTTAGCAGCCTACTAAACCATATTGCAGCTACAATCCCAGCTGAGAATGGAGAACAGATCATCATCCTTGATGGATGGACAGACCTGCAAGATATGATTCCAAGACATCAACAGCACCTACTTCGTATCCTTGAGCGAAAACTGCTTCATGCGCTCCCTCAATCAAATGTTAACATCATCTGGATTGATGACGGTGTGCCCCATACTAAGATGAACCCAGACTACCAGCGTCAGTGCATCAGTCCTCTTAGGTATGACTCCCTCCGCAAGACTCATGTTGATGAGTTCATCTACAATATGCCAATACCCTCTCCTAGGTTCTGGTGGACAAATCCACAACATGATGATATTCGAATCATTGTGCAAGACACCCCGACCAGAGAAAACCCCTGGAAGACGGCAATCTACGTTCCACAACTTTCGGGACTTGCAGAGAAGTTTAGAGGTCTTGCCAAGCGGGACAGAGTCATTGCTCCTAAGGAAATAGCACAGGATTTGGAAGGGAAGAAACCTATGTATGGACGAGATGTGACCCTGTGTCGCATTCATCCATCTTCAGGTATTCTCTCAGAGGATGAACTCTCTGACCTTCTAGAAGATGCGCTCACTCTTGTGCCCAGTACCCTGAGAGAGAGGATGCCCCGACTAGAAGAAGAGTGTGAAGAAATCCAGATTTCTGAAGATGCTATCTGGCAATCTGTTATCCAGACGACTAGCTCTGCAAGCGGTTCTACGATGGAAGAAAGGATGAGAATTGATGTAACAAGACCACCCCCACGACCAGGGGGAACTGACCGATACATCGATGTTCTCATCAATGCTAAAAGAGAGCGGATTACAAGATCTTGGTCCTATGACCAGACCCCCAAGCAATTTCCTGATGATGCAGATGAGTCTTATCTGTGTACATTCCCTCCAGAGTTGACGATCTCTGATGCAGTAGAGATCGACTCCATTGAAACCCGTGAACGAGAGCTTGGACGGCTCAAATCAGCAACCAGATACCTGAAGCAACAGACCTTCCTCTCACAGAAACTAAGGAAAATGTGCAGGAGGATTGAGAGGCATTGCAATCAGCAATTTGCTCTCATTAAAGACAACCCCTCACTGAAGACCAGTAACTTCTTCTTTAAAGCACTCAAACAGGTCGAAACAATTATCCTAGAGGACACGCTAGGAGCAACTATCTGGGAAACACTCCGTTCATCTCGACAAGAACTACTTGATGTTCTGAACTCAGACAACAGACAATTCTTAGAGGAGGTCATGAAGGAAACACCTGATGCTCTCCTGCTCTATGGCAATAATCTTGTCCTAGCAATTGTTTCTGTTCTCAAGGACAGCAACTTGTCTTTAGCAAAGCCTCTCTGGGAGTCTGTTGCTAGGTGGACATTATATCAGATAGGAATGAACAGTGACAATGATATCACAAAGACAGTCTATAGCTTTCGAGCAATTCTCTCCAACCTGAGAGCGCGCATCAATACTCTTTCGCATCTCAATCTCCCTGAGATGATTCTGGAACAAGAGCAGGTTGGTGCGATCATTTGGATGGAGTCTGAGGCCAGGTATGATGCACTTCTTCTAATATCTCATGATAATACTGGCTTTCTAATTGGCATTATTGAGGGACTAAACAATAGATGGATTCCAGCAAAATGGCACTCCTGTAAGACAACTCCCCAGCAGTTAAAACACCATGTGCAGAACGCTCTCACATCCACAGATAGGACACCTGTTATCACGACCACGGTTAGAGATTTGAGTGTCCTCCTGATACCTGCGTTGACCGAGGATGATGAACTCGTCTGGAGCTGCTTCTCTCTGAAGCATGGTAGACCCAGCGGACGACGAAACAGTATTCCATGGATAAAGCTAGAACCTGCTGAATCTCTGGCAGCGCCCAGCCACGTACCTGAGATCCCAGACGAAATTGACGAAACTCTCCGGAAGATAATTCGGGTCAAGCACAGCATCACTCCTGTAAAGCTCCTCGTTGGTATAGATGAGGAGCTTGAGGTCTACGAAGTTCAGTTAACGGGCGAAGGCATTGAAGAACGACGTAAGTTCAGACGAACCAGAGAAGCGGTTCGATTTCTCAGAACTCCAATCAGAGAGGGAGTGGGGTATCGGTGGCAGGGACAGACTCTCACTTGGGACCATCGCAAAGATATCGATTATGGCGATTCACTCTCTTTTCTCAGACCTCTTATTCATCGGAGCAAGTTCTACCCCGATATCTATCATTATCCAAAGACATGCAAGGACCTCCTTACCGCAAGCAAAGGACATGAGATAATCATGGTCATCAGTCAAGAGGGACCGACATACCGGGTCAAGTTTCAGGATCTCCCAGACCAATCTGCTCTGAGAGAACTGGAGATAGCGGAACTGGACATCCATGCACTGGGCCTACTTGCAGAGTGCAAGGAACTCTTTGACCTCGGAAGCAGGACTTGGCACCCATTAGTGCTAGATGTCAACGCTATCATGGACCTCTGGTTCCCCAAGCTTCATGAATACCCCCGGCTAATTGAGGCGATTCAGGCCGCTGATGTTAACGAGTTCAACTGGTCAAGAGAAACATGGTTCATAGAGATTAGGCTTTGGAGAAATGAACTGAGATGGTGCATCATGTCGAAGACAACAGGACTGCCTTGGATGAACAGGGAATTCACATATATCCTTACTCTTGGAAGAGAGCCTGATAAGGAGTTGGAGGCTTTCAAGGAGGTGGTCACGGCCATTGTTCAGCCAGAGCATCTCTGCAATCTGGATGACGAGCTTGAAACGTACAAGGTGACACTCAAGGAGAGGTATAGTGAATACCTTCGGACTGTCAGTGTGGAAGACGCGGATGAGAGAAAAGCTGAAGATGAGCTGGAGAAAGCTGCTGCTATAGGCGCTCCATGGGAGAGAATAGCGTTCAGGTATAGCGGAATGAAACTCAGGAGAATAAAAAGAAACACCGTGGTTGTTGTTTCCTTGGTGTCCGGCGAAGAAGAAGCAGAGGTGTACGTGGTGAGGGATGTCCAAAGGTATGTGAATGAATCTCGGTCAGCAGGTGCAATCCACTCAGAACCTGTTGATGATGAGGTGAAGGAGAGTCTTGCAGACTATGAGTTTGAGAAGGGCGAGCTTGAAAGAATCAAGGCGGCTGTCAGGAAAGTGTTGGAGGAGGAAGGAGTCAGGTTTTCTAATGAACAGGCCTTTTAGACTAATGAGCACACAACTCGTAGACCCTTCATGAGAAGAAGGCGATGAGAGATATCATGTCAGAAACCAGCTCCTTCTGTGGACTCTGCTGTTCTGGTATATAGAGAATCTCAACACCCACTCCATAGTCCTTGAGGATCCCTAGAAGAATGCTGGTGACCTTGACATCCTACTCGGTGTTTAGGACTGACCTAGTCTTTAAAGCAGTCATCTTACCCTTTGTCAAGAAAAAAAGCAGTGTTTTTTTCTCAAGGATTTTCAGTGGGAAGCTAATATTGAACATACGGAAACACGAGCGAAGAACGAGGTGAGATACATGCAGAGATTAGCCACAATCCTTTATGTTACCATTACACCACTCGGGCCATTGTTTACTAAGAAGCCAGCGATGACCAGCTCGTTTGTTTTTTCTTATTAGGTTATCCGTTTAGCAACTCCACAAGCATCCCAAACAAAAGCATGGCATGATTCAAAAACATCTTCCATCAATCGGAAGCGAGGAGATTGTAATAGGGTGAGTGAAGTGGAGAAACTAACAAATGCATTGGATAAGCATGCAACATTACGGAATTTGGCACTAGCGATAGTTGTCTGCATTGTTGTTATTGCGATCATGGGTTATGCTACCGAGACCCTCGTTTACACCGTCTTTGGCGACACGACAATGCCCGATACTAGGCTATGGTACAGCTATGGAGAGATACTCAGCGCTTTCATCATCTTGGGTCCAGAGGGACTCCAGATTTGGTCGCAAGTCCATCTGCTTGACCTACTACTTCCGCTAGCCTATTCCTTTTCATTGGTGTTTGGAATATTGATGGAACTCAGAGTTGTTCTTCCTGATAGACGAAATCTGCGGCAGCTTGGCCTTCTTCCGCTCTTGGCTGCAATTGCAGACTACCTTGAAAATACACTAATCGCATCTCAAATAGCAGCATATCCTAATCTCTCCGAGCCTGTCATCGAAGTGGCAAGCGTTGTGACCACCACAAAATGGGTTCTGTTAGGGACTTCCTTTGCCATTGTCTTCTTCCTTCTAATGCTTCTGATATACAACAGAGCGGCAAAGAAATAGAGTGTTAGGTGAAGATCCGCTCCTCCGCAGGTCTTCAAGATATGAGAGATCTATCTGTCGAATCGGGTTAGAGGAGGAGCTCTTACATCCTCCCCAACTAGAGGATAATAAGAGGAGGAGGAGAGGCAAGCTACATGATCTGAGGAGGTCTTCCTATTGCGAATTATCTGAATCGTCATTTTTCTTCATCTGTAAACAATCGTACCTTGACCGAATATTACTTGCTGGCCAATTGCAGCTGAAGAAACAGGCATATTTCGAGAGAATTTCTTTCAGGAATCGCAAGCAGGATTGCGGAGGCGATACGACCAGAAACTCAGAAGAATGATGCCATTTGCTATATCCCTGCCTTTTCCAACATCTGTCTGAGCTTAATCTCGCCCAGATACGGGTACTTCAAGCTTGAGTACGAAACCAAGGTTGCGGTTGACCGTACATGGTCCAGTCCTCTGATTTTCTTTGCAATTGCCTCTGCCTCATACAAAGTATCAACCACAAACTCTGCAAACAGAATGGAATCTGTTGCCGATACCCAAGGACTCCAAAACTCAACTGGATACTCATTATGAAGCCATTCGATCATATCATTCATGGAGACCTTCTTCTCGTCTAAGTCAATTCTGATATTGATGTTTACAAGACCGCCTGCCGCAAGATCAGGTCTAGCTGCAAACCAAGCGGCCTCCTCTTCAGCAATTTCATCAAGGGCACGGCGTACGGTTTTTGAGGACAACCCAGACTCCCTTGCAATATCGGCAATGAGTCTTCGAGGGGCATCAATTAGAGCTTTGAGAACCTTGAGATGCACTTTCTTGAACCTAAACTTCAAGCCTCTGTCATTAGTCAAAAGTGGATGCATCTCAACCTTCAGCGTTTCATTCAAACCTCTTAGGAAGGCTCCAATCTCATGAAGCATCTCTGTACCAATGTATTGTCCCCAGACCAAGTAAGCACCACCGCCCACAGTTGCAAGGAGACTGATATGACCAATCATCGAATTTCTACCCATGATATCAACAAACTCATCAATGTTCTCAGTACCATCGGTGACAACAATTGCCTGAAAGTCGTTAGCTCCTATTACCTCCCTATCTAGAGCAACGAAGAATTTGGCCACAACACCTGTATCAATCAGACCTGCAACTCTATTCTTAACTGCATTTGGACTTAGACCTGTTTCTCTTGCAAGGCTTTCATAACTCACTCGGCAATTCGTGCAGAGATTGGAGAGGATCTTCTTGTCAATTCTGTCCAATGGTAGACCTCCGTGGAAATATCCGACAAGGGAATCCTAATATTGCTAGATTGATATCTGCATTACGAAGGGCCACTCAATACGCCCTTCAAGTTGTCTATTTCCTCTTCCAAATCATCAACCTTTTCAGAGAGTGCGATAACGGAATTTAGTAGCATGGAAATGATATAACCATGATTCACTGAGTATCCCTGTTCTCGCTCTATCAATTCAGCCTCTTCTAGCCTCCGAGCAGCATTAGTCACAGACTGCTTGGACAACTTCCTCTCCTTGATTGGTCGGTTTACCGTTTCTCGGACTTTGGTGGGAGAAATCACCGGACCTTTCAAGGGAGCCAGCAGACTATGAAGCAGCAGCAGTCCTGCACTCATACGTGGATTCCTGATCTTCTCAAATGCCAATTCCAGTTGATCCTTCAATGTTTTGCGCCCCCGATGATTTCATGATTACGTGGAGCAGTAAACGCATAGTCCATGAAAAAGCTTCTTGTTATTAGAAACCGACCAGAAATGATACACTGCGGAATTCTGAGTAGAGCAACGTTTACTGACTCAGAGGTAACCTCGAAAGATGAATTGCTATTTCAAATCGTATCTGATAGGTCATGTCAAAACAATGAAAAGACAGTTACTCTGAAATGCTTTGACTTCAATTGCAGACAGACATCAACCGAATAGTGTTCATCCCGGTAATCCACACGGACAAAGAGAGTGTGGATAGGGTGATTCAGACAGTGAATTCAGTGAAACCCGACGTGGTAGCCGTTGAACTAGATAGAGAACGGTACTATCAGTTGACAGAGGCAAAAGCCGGCAAGAATGCGACACCGCAAAAAATGGCAGAAGACGCTGTACAAGGCCTTATGCAAAACCTAGCGATACTGGAACAAAGACTGGGGGAGACAACTGGGTCAAGTGTGGGAGAGGAAATGATCGCCGCGATTGAGGAAGGAAGAAGAATTGGGGCCAAGATCGCTCTTGTGGACAGACCACTTCATCTCACAGTGCAGGCCCTGATGTCTGTGCCTTTAGATGAGATCTACAGGTTAACGGGTCTTGTCCCAGAAGCAAATGAAGAGATCGTTCAAGGGGATTCCAAGGACATTTTTGGGATATTAAAGGAAGAAGGAGCAATTGCAGACTTGATGAAGGACTTTGAAAACGAGTTTCCTTTGACCGCAGAAGCACTTATTCATCAGCGAGACCGCTATGTGGCAAATGCTCTTGTGACGATCTTAGATGACGTTGAGGGGAGAATTGTCGTCGTATTAGGAGCTGGGCATATCAACGGCGTTCAGAAAGTACTCAAGGAGCTTTTAGAAAAACAAAGCGCATCCTAGAGTCCGAGTCCCTCGATCAGTCTGTCGATGCCAGTGTCACTCTTGGCGCTTACACTATACACGGGAATTCTTGCATCAACCTCTCGTACATCATTGACCAAGGAATCAACATCAACTCCGATTGCCTCTGCAAGATCTATTTTGTTTATGACAACCATATCCGACCTCTTTATTGTTAGAGGATGCTTTCTAACCATGTAAGGACCCTCTGTGACGCTTACTACGACAACTTTCTTGTCAACACCAAGAGAATAACCTGCAGGACAGATTAGATTGCCAACATTTTCAATAAATACGAGATCGTAGAGCGATAGGTCGACATCATTTAGTGCAACACGAACCATTCGGGCATCTAAATGGCAGGCAGTTCGTGTATTAATCTGAACTGTATCCACTCCGTGAGATGATACACGGTCAGCATCAATAGTAGTAGCAAGGTCACCCGCAATCATAAGAATTCGATACATGCCCTTAAGGCGGTCACAAAGAGCTTCGATGATTTGGGTCTTTCCTGTACCAACAGAGCCCATGATGTCGATTGCTGTGATTCCATGATCCTTGAATGTAGCTGCATTCATGGCTGCAGCTTCTTCATTCGCACCAAAGAGGTCCTTCCTAATATCGATTTCAACGGTTCGTTCTGGCATTGTTAATCAGCTCTCAAGTTCCTCAAGTTGAAGGGAAACCATTTCAGGATATAGGTAGTTGCCAAGGATTGGTCGGACGATGGTCCTTTCAATGGCTAGTGCGAGAGCTGCCCAACCGAATGCCTGTACCATATCCACAACTGCCCCTAGGAGAATCAGTTCCGTAGGCAAGAGGAATATCGACAGGATGACTAGGTCAGCCAAGAAACCGCCAATAATTCCACCACCAAGGATTGCCATTGCAGTGTATTTCATGCTATCACGCTCTCTGGTCATATGAACGGCATAGCCAGTCCCGACACCCAATGCCATATTTCCGATGAAGGGCACAAGTGGATAGGTAGTTCCGGAAATGATACCACCAAGGCCTACAATAAACCCAACGAAAATCCCTCCGGGAACGCCACCCACAACTCCACCCAAAAGGGAGAAAGTGAACGCAGGGGTCAGCTCAGCAACATCAGGAACAAGCATGAACCAAAGAGTGGACCTAACAACAATGCCTACTGCTGCAATCATAGCAAGAGTGGTTATTGTCACAGTATTCAATCGAATTGGCACCGCCACCATCGCAAAAGGCTCCACTTGAGTTTACTCTGAGTTGTCCGGCCAGCTCTCCAACAAGAACTTTCTGGTTTGATTGTACCACTCCTCAAGCTGAGCGAGTACTTGATCTCTGACCTCTGTGGAAGACACAGCGCTATACACGTAGTAATAGCCGCCACGGTCGAATGTCCTTTCCTCCTGTTCGACAAGGCCTTTCTGGCACAGCTTTTTCAGCACACGTTGAACAGTACTTCTATCTCGGCCGACCTTTGATGCAATCTCTTTCACCGTCAGCGGCCCAGACATAAGCGAAAAGAGAGCATCAATCTCAGTACTCCTAAGACCAAAAGCACAGCAAAGGAGATCCGATGGTTTATCAAACCCTTTCTCAAACAAGCCCACCAAGGCACTTCTAGTTGTCATTCCAAATATAAAGCCAGAAGATTCGCCAGATAAGGGTTGTGCAATGGCTTGCACACTCGAATGGGCATAATACTGGCCTTCAAAAGATATGAAGTCAATAGCTGGATGGGTGCAAATCTAAATGGACTTCAGCGCTCTAAGAGACGAGATGACTAGAAATCCTTGGGAAAGAACAGAAAGCGAAGAAAGACCATTGCAACCGGTCAATCTGGCTCCATTGAAAGGGGTTATTGAGACTGACGCAGTCAGATCCAAGGTTCTCAGAGTCCTAATCGAAGATGGTACTTGGGTCACCACTGCGGATCTTCTAAAAGAGGCACGAAAGGAGAGACCAATTCTAGGTGCAGTTTCTATTGGGACGATTCTCAACGGTTTAAACAACTTGGTGGCCTCGCGACTGATTCTTAGCAGAACCTCTTCAGCCGCAGGTACAGACTGGGCAGAGTGGAGGATAAATCCAGATTTGCTTAAACCAACAAGGAAGCTGCTGCAAATGCTGACCAGACCTAAATTCGAAAAGATGCTCCTTAGCAAGAATCAATCAGAGGAAATTGGTGAGGTCAGGGAATAATAACGATGTATACTCAATATTGAGTAGCTAGAATTAGATGAGTAGACTTATTAGGATGTGTTTGGGCGGAAGACCCATGCAGCATCAGAATAAGAACGAGGTGTCCCCCTCTACGGTTCGTGAGGGGAATGATGAAAATGAAATGGAAATGGAGATGCTTGGCATATCCAAGAGCAGCGAGAAAGTGAAAAAGGTGGCTGTAGCAGCCATTATGGCATCTCTTTCTGTGGCGGTAACGCCAATCGCCGCAGGCATCCCCAGAATCCCAGGATTTGGAATTGCTATATTCGACCCAATCTCGCTCTTCTGGATGATTGCCTTTCTGATTGGAGGATTTTGGGTGGGACTTGTCAGCATGATAACGGGAGCAATTATGTTGAACTTCTTCGACCCAACGCCCATTTTTGGGCCACTTCTGAAGTTCCTTGCAACGTTTCCGATGGTAGTACTACCATGGCTTGCAGTTCGCAAGACTGGAGATAAAAGGCATAGTCGACTTCTATCCGTTGCTGCGAAGGTTGCTCAACGAAAGGAGCCCTCCCATCAAGGGGGAATCATTCTATCTGGGGAACGTGTTTTTGGTGCTTTGATGATGGTCTCCTATTTGATCAGAATCTCAATGATGGTTCCAGTAAATCTTGTCGTTGTTCCCTTCATATGGGGTGTGACTGATGCGGGTTTCATCATCACCTATACTCTCATTCTAAACACCCTTCAGAGCTTCTGGGATGCTTTGATTCCATTCATCGTGGTTCATCGAACCCCAGTATTCAGGAATTATGGTATGTGGTAGATCTCCAGCAGAAGTACTCGCGGAGAAGAGGGAATCCTAGAAACCGCTATATGCGTCACACCGTATGGTGACCCAATCTGGAATGAGAAACAATGCGAAGATGCGAATATTGTGACAGTCCAGTTCCCGCAGATGCAACTGTCTGTCCAGTTTGCAAGGAGAAAATTGCTCAGGAGGCCCTAGAACGCATTCTTCCGCTCTTGAAAAGGCCTGATGCGCCAGATGTTCGAGAAATGGGTATCCTTGAACGTACATGGAATGTGATTAGAAGACCTGGGGCGGCCTTTCGTGACATCGGGCAGCGGCCAGATGCAGCAGGACCGCTTTTGGTAGTACTTGCTAATGCACTAATTGTTGCAGGGTTGTTTCTCGCGCTATCATCGAAGTTTTACAGCCGGGTCCTTGTAAATGCTACCACAGGCACATATGCAGACATCAGCATCATCTTCCTTGACGGTGGCTCTTCGGTATTAATAGCAGCTCTCGTATCGATTCTTCCAAACATAATGCTAGGTATGCTCTATCTCTTTGTTGGCAGTGCTTTTGCTCATTTGGCCTTCAGAATAACAGGGGGAACAGGGAGCAAGATGAAAACGCTTTCTGTTGTTGGTTATAGCATGATTCCCGTGGTTCTATTTCGGCTTATTGCCTTGGCTCTTGTATTCGTTGCAACTCTACCCATTCAGGTATCAGGTATTGGAGACCCTAACATCCCAGAAATCATCGCCTCATTGTATTCTTCTAGTACTTGGATGATGATTGATTACATAACGGTAGCGGCCTTCTTCTGGACAGGATTCCTTTTGATATTTGGAATCAGAGAAGCGCATGATACATCAACGTCCTGGGCGTTCTTGGTTGCACTAGGATGTATGATTGTCCTCATCTGGACCTTTTGGCAGGTTCATTAGATTGCGAGGATTATGTCAAACAAAGGAATCGCAACAAATGCAACTAGACCGATAAGAGCACCAATCTTGTCAAGTGTACTGCCGATGAGAAGTCGCTTTGCGTCTGTGGGTCCTGTCAAGGGGGCGATACCAGCCCCTGTGACAACGACACAACCTGATATTAGTAGGGGCCAAAGAACCCAGTTGGCAAATCCAAGCAACCACACAGAAGCAAAGCAAATCACGCCTACGGCATTTAGGAGAGCCGCAATAAAAGCAGCTGTTTCGTGACCATAAACCCGAGCGATTGTTCTCACATCACGAATAGCATCACCCTTCACATCCTCTGCACCCTTGATTGTCTCTCTGGCTTGAAGAATCATGAAAGCTGTCAGAAAGAACAGCCATACTGGCAAAGGAATTACAAATGCTCGGGTAATGCCTCCGGCAACTTCTCCATATACTACGGAGCCATAGACTATCCCGAAGGCAAAAGAAAAAGCAACCATGATATTGCCTGCAAGTCCAAGTGATTTTACTTTTGCAGCATAAGCGTAAGCAATAGCTACAAACACTATCACTACAAACAGGCTAACATATCTTCCTTGCGTCAGATTGACTGCAATACCAAGCCACGAGAAGAATACACCAATAATGACCCAGAATGTAACATAATACCAAGCCTGCTTAATCGTCATTCTTCCGCTTGGTAAGGCACGATGGGGTCTGTTTATTCTGTCAATCTCTATGTCATAAATATCATTCACAATATTGCCGCCAGCAGCAACTGCGAAATATGTGATATAGGAGTATATGAAGAGATCAAGAAAATCCCATAGGCTTGTGGTTAGAGGGAATAGCTTGAATCCCATCGCGATTCCAGCTATTACTGTAAGACCACCGATGAAGCAGTTTTGCGGTCGGATAATTGTCAGGAACGCCTTTGCATCAAAACGGGGTTCCTCAGGCTGTATCCTTGGCTCAGTCATCGCAGAACATTCCTCCACTATGTTCCCACGCTCAGCTGCGATTAAAGACTTCCGTTAAACATTGGAATAACCCAATGACTCTTATCTCAGTCAATTCTCGACCATATCATGTGAGCTGCAATGTTCGAAGACTTACCACGTGAAACTCTTTTGAAATTGATTGATGCCTACGCCAAGGCCTGGCAGGCAATGGATGGGGCATACTTCCTTGCCCTTGAGAAGAAGTATGGGATAAATGTAGCAATAGAGATGGATGAAGAAGCCTGGCGTATCTTCTCTCCTATTGAGGCAAAGAGAATCATGAGAGAGTTCGGAATCCCGGAGAATGGAGGACTCGAGGCATTAGAGAAAGCATTGAACTTCAGAGTTTATGCTGCACTTAACACTCAGTCAGCAGAATATGTAGATGAGAACAAGCTCATCTTCAAGATGCATGAGTGCAGAGTGCAGGTGGCGAGGAACAGGAAGGGTCTTCCCGATTTCCCATGCAAGTCAGTGGGCCTGATCGAATATGAGGAGTTTGCGAAGACCTTAGATCCCCGCATTAGGACACGATGCATTAGCTGCCCTCCAGATCCTCACCCCCCAGACTATTATTGTGCATGGGAGTTCACGTTGGAGAAGTGAAATAACTGGACTCTATTAGGTTTGGACCAGCTGGGTATCCGGAAGAAGCAAAAGGGAATGTAAAACGTGTATTTGAAATTCTAAAAGAAGCCGAATTGAACGCCTTGGAATATGCTGCAGTGTATGGCCTCAGAGTGAGTGAAAAAAAAGCCCACGAGATTGGGAGACTTGCAAGAAAGTATGGGATTGCAATGAGTATGCATGCAGCATATTATATCAGTCTAGTTTCAAAAGACCTAGCTGTAAGGAAACGTTCAAGAGAGAGGCTTGTGAAGGCGCTCAGATTTGCTCCCTTAATGGAAGTCAAGAGAATTGTTTTCCATTCTGGAGGCTATAGCGGACATAGTCCGCAGGAAGCATATGCAGCTGTAAGAGATGCCTTAATCGATGTCTGGGAAACTGCCGGACGAGAATCAGGAGATGCAATCCTCATGCCAGAAATTGCTGGAAAAATCAGGGCCTTTGGGTCTGTGGAAGAACTGATCAGTCTGTCTCAAGAGGTAGACCACGTGCTCCCTACCATAGATTGGGCTCATCTCTATGCAAGATCCCAAGGTAAAATATGTGATAGACCACAGTTCCTTCAAGTTCTGGAAGCCTTCGAGAAGGCTCTCGGAAAAGAGTTTACAGACAATATGCATTTCCATGTGAGTGGGATTACGTTCACAGAGAGAGGAGAGAAGGAACATAGACCATTAGGTGGAAGATGGGGACCCGATATCTTGCCACTAATGGACATCGTTAGAGAAATTGGCTACAAGCCCACGTTCATATCTGAAACACCACCTCCGCTAACCGGTGCTCTTTATGCCAAGTTCCTGCTTCACGAGCTGGAGAGAATCAAATGACGAGATACGTGTTTGTTCTGGGAAAGAATTGGATGCTTGGAATTGCAGAACTGATAGTCTACCTTCGAGATAGGAATCTTGCCAAGGAAGTCCTTGACTACACTAGAACCACGGCCATTGTTGATATTCAAGAAGACCTGAAGGATGTGGAATTGATAGACGTCCTTGGTGCGTTGGGAGGATCATTCAAGATTGCCAGAGTTGTCTCTGTCTATGACAGAATACTACTGGAGGAAGCATTTCCAGCGAAGGGCAAGGTTCAGAAGCAGGCACGGGCACTACTTCAGCAAGTTCCGTGGGCAAAGAAGACTTGGAAAAATGTAAAGAACAAGAAGGTCAAATTTGCAGTAAGTACATATTCAACATATGCCAAACAAACCACTATAGACCTTCGCAAACTCACGATGGGATTCAATGAGTGGACAAAACAGCAGCTAATCAGAATGGGAGCAAGAAAGGTGATTTACTATGTTTATGAAGGTCCTGACAAGAGAGGAGCAAAGAGACCTAATGTAGCGCTATGGCCAAAATCTATTGCCAGACATGGCCTCCTAAGTCCTCCAAATGCTGAAATAATCATGGCTATTGCGGAGTCTTCCGTCTATGTGGCAAAAACGATTGGGGTTTATGATGCCCAGCTTCAGAGATACAGAGATGAATCACGACCGTATATTTCAGAAGAGGTTAGTACCAGTCCCAAACTCTGCAGAGCTCTGCTGAATTTCGCGGGAACACGAACGGGAGACACTATTCTTGACCCGTTCTGCGGTTCCGGAACGCTACTGATGGAAGCAGCACTCCTAGGAATGAAGTGCGTGGGCGTTGACATTGATGCCAATGCCGCCAATGGAGCCAAGCAGAATCTGAGATGGCTCAGTAGAGACCTAGGAGAAAGAATGAGCTTCAAGATCGTTAAGGGTGACTCTCAACAGATTGACGAACTCATCACCGAGAAGATCGATGCTGTTGCTTCTGAACCAGAATTAGGACCAGTGCATAAAGATAGACCGACGAAAGAAGAAGCAGTACGCCATATTTCGGAGCTGACTCAGCTCTACAGAACGGTTCTGTTGAAGATAGGTAAGATACTGCGATCTGAGGGCAGAATAGGAATGACTATTCCAGTTATTAATTCAAAAGACGGACAACTCTCCATAGACCTTGAAGAAATGACCGCCGGAACGGAGTTTCACGTTCTCATGATGCTTCCCAAGGAGGCATTTGAGTCATCCATACCCAAGAGCAAGCAACTGAAGATTACACCTGATAGGCCCGTACTTCCAGAGAGAAAGAGAGGGCAAGTAGTGGAGCGAGGGGTAGTGATGCTTGGAAGATACTAGAACAGATGGCGTATCACATCATCAATGATTGCGTAAGTCTGAAGCCGCTGGAGGTCTGACTTGACATAAGGCATTGCTTCACCAAATATCATATCCTTGTATGCCTTCTCAGGCACGGTTTCTCGAGCAGCTTTTGTCAATACTTGCAGAATCTCTTCAAGACACACCTTCAAAGCTCTATACGGGACCGCATAGACATCAATCCCAAGTACTTCAATTCCAGCCTCATCCACAGGGACATCTACGAGGAATTCATATTCCTTTTTAAGAGGTTCCATGAGTTTCTTAACACGTCCAACCAGTGTTCGTCGAGTGGACTTGGGGACTTGCACCCGCATAATCGCTCTGTACAAATGACTGAAAACTGAGAGAGCATCCATTGATTTTCCAGCCATTAGACTATCATCAGTTTCCTCATATTGGCTGACAATTTCATCCACAAATTCGCCGAAGTCCTTGAACGTATCTGGTTCTCCATTCCAGTGCTCAAGGACATTTGCTAGAAACTGACCCTCAGGAACCTTTTGTTTCGAGAACTCATTCAATGCGTATCGGAGAAGAAAACGCATGTGGCTTATTCTAGCACCCTTTGAAACCACCATGACAAATAGAAGGTCGTCATTTGCTTCCCAAATGTAACGATTCGTTTCAGTGTCAACCGTTGTAAGATTCTCATTAGATGCCTTATCAATAAAGGTATGAGTTGCGCTCAGAAATGGTGCAATTAGATCCATGTCGATCTCGATGCCAGAGTAGGCACGAGCCACGAGATTCCTTCCGCTACCTCGCTCAATAAGCCAGACTCCGTGAATACATCGTCGATCAGACATTGCAATACATTACTCCTAGACATGAATCTGATACTCTGAAAAATAAGCGTTTGTCGGATGTTAGAGGGATATATTCCAATATTACTCGGAGAGAGAAAGTGATGGAGCAAGAGGACTGGATTGCCCACTCCCCTTGCTCGGTCTATGTTGTTGTTATGCCAAGTCGTTCAACCATTTCCTTGTAGCGGTTCCTCACGGTCACTTCCGTCACTCGAGCAGTTCGGGCAATTTCTAGCTGAGTGCGTCGCTGACCGGTGAGAATACTCGCCACATAGATCGCAGCTGCTGCCATTCCTTTGGGGTCCTTGCCTATTGTTAGCCTCTCCTCCCTAGCTTTCTCCAAGATGTCAATCGCTGCCTTCTTAGCATCTCCTGGTAGTCCCAGTTCTGTGCCAAAGCGATGGACAAACTCGACCGGGTTGCTGTGGGGAATTTTGAGATTCAGATATCGAAGAATGAGTCTTACACATAGACTCAATTCCTTACGAGTGATGTGTATCTGATCGCACACTTCTTCCAACGGTCTCGGAACCTGATGGACTCTACAGGCGAGGTACAATGAGGCAGCAATCATCCCGAGAATTGTGCGTCCACGAGTAAGACGCTTTCGAAGAGCCTTACGATAGATCACCGCCGAGGTTTCTCGAATAGAGTACGGAATACTCAATTGCGAACTGATTCGGTGGAGCTCTGTCATTGCAACTGCAAGATTACGCTTGTCAGAGGAATGAACCTTGGTACGTATTTGCCATTTACGTAGTCGGTGTATCTGAGCTCGTCTAGTAGACGTAAGCTTTCGTCCTGAGGCATCAACATTCTGACGACCAATGATTGTTGTAAGGCCTTGATCGAACTTACTCCAATCAGTGGGACCACCCACTCGTTGCCTTGCGTTCTGCTCATCTGCAGTGAAGGCACGCCACTCTGGGCCCATGTCGATGGAATGATCAGAAAGAACAAGTCCACAGTTGGAGCAGATCACCTCACCACGGGTCACATCGATATAGACTTCATCAGAACTACACGTAGAACAAACGTATCGAGCTGCACCAAGCTTTGCATCCCTGGTTTTTCTAGTCTGGGCATGTTTACTGACCAGTGCGATCATCTCCCTGCAAGCCCCATCCTTTAGGGGTTTTGCAAGAGTAGTTACGGAATTAGTGCAGTACGTCCCTCCATGGCGCATGAAGAGACAAGCTACTTTCGGCGGATGCTGAGGGCAGTTCTTCTGAAAGAAGAACACATCTGCGCACAAGGAAAAGCATTATAAACTCTTTGCAAATTCTTGCAATTTATTTGTGCAAATGGGCAATGAAAAGTAATTTCGGCTCGGAAGAACAACAGAAAACGACGTGGATACCAGGGAGCATAGAATATATGATTTGTCAAGCACCAAAGTGGCCGTAGCTCCGGATAGTATTATAACAGCACATGTAGACCTTCTTTGTACGTCATTCAAGGGCTCATGTCAGAAGTCCGCAACATGATTCAAGGTGAATAACGATGAGCAATGCAAAATCCAGAATCGACAATCCTTGGCAATTTGCAAGGAGCAAGGTTGTAGACATTTTGGAGAAGGTGACACAGCTTGATCGTGAAAGTATTGCAGACAATCTTGAAACTCCACCTGATTCGTCTCTTGGTGATTTTGCTACGACTCTCGCCTTTGGACTTGCTAAGGAGAAGAAGAAGAACCCAGCAAAGATAGCGGAGGATATTGCAAAGGAGATTTCAGAGCTAAGCAAGACCGAAGCCTTACTGACTGCGGTGAAGCAGAAGGGGCCGTATATCAATTTCTATCTCTCACGCGGGGAGCTCGCAGATTTGACAGTGAAATCTGTACTGACCATGGAAACAGCATACGGCAATTCGGATGAGTACAAGGGACTCCGGGCACTAATTGAATCACCTGCTGTGAATCCGTCAAAGCCTTGGCACATTGGTCATGCAAGGAACGCAGTAATTGGAGATACATTGGCAAACATGTTGGAGGCAGTTGGATATGCTGTGCTACGAATGGATTACATCAATGACTTGGGCCTTCAGATTGCTCAGCTTGTATGGAAGTTGAAGGATGCGGAAGGACCAGAATCCAATGAGAAATATGACCATTACTTGGGTCGACTCTACGTGGGTGTCAATGAGACATTTGAGTCAAACGAACGAGTTGAGGAGCAAGTTAGAGAAGTCAGCCGCAGATTAGAGGATCTCAAGTCGAAAGAGGCCAAAAGAAGCGACAAGATGGTTTCAGATTGTGTGGAGGCACAAAGTCAAACAGCATACCGATTGAACATCTATCATGATTACCATATATGGGAGAGCATGATTGCTTACAGCGGACTGCTCGAACAGGCTAAAGAGATGATGCTCAAATGTGACAACATTTTCATTCCGGATGAAGGCGATAAGAAAGATTGTGTAATAGCAGACCTGACTGCTATTGACGAGTTTAAGGACATGAAAGAACCCAACAAGGTTCTATTTAGGTCGGACGGGACACGGACCTATACGGGAGCTGACGTTGCCTTCCAGATGTGGAAGTTCGGAATAATAGAGGATCCATTCACATACAGCCTTTTTGAAGAACAGCCGAATGACAAACCAGTTTATCGTACAAAGTTTGGGGGCAAGAAACACGACCTTGGAAAGGTCAATCTTGTTTTCAACGTAATAGGGTCTGGCCAGGCACATCCTCAAAGACTGGTATATTCCATAATGGATCTGTTGGGATACCATGAACAAGCTAAGAATTCACACCATGTTGCCTACGAGTTTGTTGGTCTTGAAGAGGCTGATTTCTCAGGGCGAAAGGGAACATGGAGAGGATATTCCTGTGACGATGTACTAGACAAGGCAAGAGAGCTTGCCAAGAAAGAAGTGAGCAAGAGGAATCCAGATGAGAGTGATGCCTTCAAGAACCATGTTGCAGAACAGATCGGCACGGGAGCAGTCAGATATCGCCTTCTGAATGCTTCGCCTGACAGAAGAATAACATTCAGATGGGAGGATGCCCTTGATTTCAATGGAGATGCAGCCCCCTATTTGCAGTACTCCTGTGCGAGAGCCTCAAGAATACTCGAACGCGCTGTTGAGGATGAATCAGCTGACCTATCGCTCTTGAATACCAACGAGGAATTTGCTCTAGTCAAAGCCATAGCACGATTTCCTGAAGAAGTCCTTGGTGTGATCCAGGGCATGACAAAGCAGGTTTGGGGAACAAGTTTCAGCACCAACAGAATGACAGCATATTGCTATAATCTAGCAACTTTGTTCAGTCGATTCTATGATTCATGCCCCGTGTTAAAGTCCGAACCAGATTTCAGAGCCGCACGGCTTCAGCTTGTACAAGCTTTCAGAATAACCATGAGCAACTGCCTACGTCTTCTGGGAATTCCAGTGGTAGAAAGAATGTGATTAACCAGACGTGATCTTGGCGCTCTCAATGACAATGGACGGGGCAATCACACTGCCAATTGATCGTGTGTCCCCACCGATTCTTGTTGCACGCAAAAGGACGTCGCGCATGTTGATGCCAATTAGCGTGTTCTTCAGAGAATGCTGAATCTCGCCATTCTCAAAATAGAGCCCCTCCATCACCATAGCACTTAGGTCTCCAGTAGTCATATTCGGACGGTCACCTGTGTTTCGGCAGATAATGCCCCTCTCTGTTTCTTCAACCAAATCGTCAAGGCTTCCTTTTCCTTCAGATATTACAAAGTTGGAGGAGGAGATTGAGGGTGTGCCTGCATATGAGGGTCTACTAGCATTGGCCGTATTTTCTACATGCTCTTTGTTTGCAGTATACGAGTTGTGAAGAAGTCCCTTTAGAACTCCTTCAACAAGAACTTCAGTTCTTTGTGATGACACACCCTCGCAGTCGAAGGCGCGTGTCCCTAGGCCACCGGGAAGGAGACCATCATCCACGATTTCCAACTTGTCCGATGCGATCTCTTCGCCAATTGCATCGGCGATATATGACCGGCCATATTGAACCTCTTCAGCATTCACTGCTCCGGCAAATCCCTGACCAATGATGGTGCCGACAGCAAGCGGAGCAAGAATCACAGGCAAGTCATCACTCTTGATGATTTTTCCGCCAAGATTTCCGATCGCGTTGTGTGCAGAAGTGTATCCTATCCATTCAGGATCGATTTCAGAAAGATTTCTGGTCAGCTGGAATTCGTAGCTCGAAGTCTGATCTGTGCCTTCCTTTACAGTCGGATAGGTGTAGAGCCAAAGGGTAGTACCTCTTGCAGATCCTGCTATCCCAAGTGAGTTTACAATTGCTCTAAAATCTGATGAGGCAATAAGACGTGCTTCAATCGCCATCTTCATTTCCGAAAGCTCATTCTTTGTAGCATCAACTGCACGAAGAATAAGGGATGCTGCTTCCTCAGAAGAGAGCTGGTTGATCTTTTCATCAAAGAGCCCAGACACAGTAGGGTATCTCCCTCCAGATCTTGGCAGGCTTTCAAAGTCAGGGTCCTCTATTGAGGAGCGAGCTAGACGGACTGACTTCTCTGCTGCTTCAGATATATCCTCATCTTGAAGTGTTGTGACGTAGGCAAATCCAATTCCTTTTCCGATTACAGAGCGGATTCCACAACCTGCATCCCTCTTGTTTCGTGCCGACTTAATTGCGTTGTTTTGGACATCGATGGAGAATGACTTCGAAGAGCCAATATAGACCTCTGCTTGCTCAGCACCAAGAGCCTCTGCCTTCTTGATGGCACTTTCAGCCAAGTCAAGTAATTGGGATTCCATTTACATACCCCCAACTGGTACTTGACGGATTCTTGCATGTGGACCACCACTATTGTCCGGTACCATCTGACCATCCTTTCTACATGTGCCGGCTTCCATTTCAAAATCCTTTGCTACTGCATCGATCTTCGGCAAAATGTCCAAAATCTGCCCAGCCAGAGAAACATCCCGAACCATTTGTCCAATCTCGCCGTTCTCAATTAGATAGCCATGACTCGCCTGAAACATAAACTGGCCCTTGGAAGGTTCTGTATAACCATAGTTGAAATTGCATAGCAACATACCAGTTCCCATGTCCTGCATAAGTTCATCAACATCCCAATCGCCTGGTTCCATCATCGTGTTTGACATCCTTGGGAGGGGCTCGAACATAAACGACTGGGCTCTTCCAGCACCATTGGGCTCCATGCCCAAGCGTGATGCGGTTTCAAGTGTATGTAGTAATTCTCTAAGAATTCCGCCCTTGACAAGTAAACGTTTCTTAGTCTTTGTTCCCTCCCAGTCGAACTCATAAGTGCCTCTCTGTCCCTCCATTGTGGGATCATCGCTGAGGTTCAGATGTCCGGGACCGACCATTTTCCCGAGTTTGTCTTCTAAAACAGTGGTGTGTGCAGGCCAATTATCGGCTTCACATGCATGCCCAAACGCTTCATGAACCATAACTCCATTGAGAACTGGGTCCACTATGACATCATATGTCCCACCTTTTGCGGCAACAGAAGAAAGTAGGTCAATGGCGTTCCTTGCTGATTCTTCCCCTAGATTCTGAGGCCGCTCAAGGCTGTAGACTTCAAAACCACCACGAATCCCGAAGGACTTGAATGATCTTTGACGACTGCTACCGTCCTTGGCAGTTGATACTGATATCACTCTTGGAAGTGAGTTCTCCATCCAAACACTTGTCCCAAATGAGTTTGCTGTATATCTCTCAGTCCATAAGTCTCCATAGACTGTTCGCGTGTTCACAATCCTTTTGTCAAAGCTTCGTGCTTGGTCATTAATCATCTTAACATAAGCCATCTTCTCTTCAAATGTGACATCCGCAAAGGGCACCTTGACCTTGAATCGAACCCTGTCTTTGAAGACTGGACCTTCCATCTCAAACTTCTCAGCAACCTTGGTCTTTGTTGCAAGGGCCAATTTGCCAACAGATTCTCCCGTTTCTCTCATACCACCAGTAGTTAGATCGGTGGTCTGTGCAAAAGCCCATGCGCCATCAATGAAAGCGCGGATTCCAGCTCCTTTCAGCCTTGACGCAAGAGAATCCTTCGAAACGCCATCAGTGATTTCGATGATTGTTGTCACTGTATTCTCGATTCGTACATCAGCGAAGGTTGCTCCAACATCAAGAGCAGCATCAATGGCAGCTTGAGCAAGGTCTTCCATGGAAAAATCCCCTCTGAAGTTGAACAATGCGGCTTTCTATTCGATTATAACTTATGCGGACAGGGAAATTTTGCCAGCAGCATGTCTGAAAGAATTCTGAAAGGCATAAAGGTACTAATACCGAGGTTATACACACGTTATTCTGTGATATGTCAGTCATCATTACAATGGAGGAAGCTACGTGAGCCTAGATTCTGCACATCTGTGTTGTCAAAAATGCAATCAGAACAGAGCCAGTCATCTCTGTGAAGATTGCGGGAGCATTTTTTGCAACACCTGCATAGAAAGCAGAAACAACGATTACATGATGTGCAAGGACTGTCACTACCCAATTGATAACTCTTCTCAAGGAGAAGAGATTCTAGAGTGCCCCGAGTGTGGTTCCAAAAATCTAACTAAAGCGCGAAGAACCGAGGATATCTGCCCTCAATGCCATTCTGGTAAAATCACATTAGTGGAGGAAAAGAGGCGTTCACTTGCACAAGAAATGCGCCATGCTGTGATGACACTGCATTATGGTCCTACTAAACTAAAGGAATTCGGGAATAGACTTGATTCTGCAAAGAGAACTCTCGTATCATTGCGGATGGCAAATTTTCTGCATTATCATTGGCTCGAAGATAAGCTCGAGGAGATTCAAGAAGAACTTCCAGCCATTAAGAATAGAATCACCAATCAAGGAGAGATAATCGCGAAACGAATGGCTGCAGAAACAAAGGGACTTATGGATTATAATCGATGGACGCCTGACCAGTTCCCTTTCATTGAAGGGGTTACAAATAGAATATCAGAGATCGGAAGGCAGTACAAGCAGAATACAGATGATGCATTTCAGGATTGTAAGGCGAAGCTGAAGGAACTTGTCGAACAGCTGGATGGCCTCAATTTCTATCGATCAGAATTCTCGGCCTTCTATGAACATGTAGACCTATCTGTGGGCGAGCTTCCTGTTTGCGCACTGCCCGAAGTCAAGGTTATCGGTAGTGACTTTTTGAAACACGACAAAGCATCTGGAACGCTCTATATGACAAATAAGCGGTTGATACTCATTGCAGAAAGAGGCCTTCTCTGGAAGAACACAGGACCAGTATTTGACTTCCCCTTAATTTACCTGAACAGTCTTGAAGAAGATGGGAGATTCAGAAAAAAGCTTGTCCTAAGAATGAAGCAGGGATATATCCGAATATCCTGCAGTGAGGAGACTATGGAGGTCCTTCCGGATTATGTGTCAATTGCAAAAAGATTCGACAAGTACGTGCAAAAAGATATGCAGAGAGTCCGAAAGATTGAGCAAGCCAACGTCAATATCAGCGATGTAAGAATGAAGATAGAGAGTCTGGTCTACTCCCTTTTGACAGGAGATTTGGATTCTGGATACTACGGAGGACGTATAGATTCATTTGAATATCGTCCGGACATCAGGCATGGTGAACGTGGCCATTATGGAAGTGATTATGGCCGCCAAGATGTGCTGAAAGAAGAACTGAACAGAAGATTTGGCCTTGGAGGAAATGGCAGCGATGCATCTCAATATGAATATGCTAGTTCCATTGACTCTTTGAAGAGGAGTGCCATAGAAATCCAAGATGCAATCCACGACACCATCCGTATGATGAGAAGCGGTCACCTTGTTGCGGAGGACTTCATTCGAAGATATCGTGGACTTGTTAGAGACTCATACGAAACCCAAAAGCAGATTGAACGAATTGATAGAACGAAACACGGATATGGTTGGTAGTTATATACCTAGTTCTTTCTCTAGTTCCTTAATATCTTCCTCAAGCGTACCTATATCTGTGTCAGCTGTCATTTCGGCAGTTCTTTCTGCCAGCCCTGCCTCAACATCGAGCTCATGCATTGCCGTGGTGAGGTCCTCTGAGGAAACATCCATTGACGCATCAAGGGCATCTGATGATATGCTGCTTTCAATTTCAAGCTCCTCAAGACGCCGGGAAATCTCATCAGCATTCTCTACTAATCTTGTGGCTTCAGTTGCGTCACCGAGCATCCCAAGCAGCTTTGCCACTTCCTGAAGCGCAATATTCGTTTTGGCTGATGTTTGGGCACGGTTTAGATGTGCAAGAATCTTAAGAATCTGGAGCCTAGATTTGTCAAAGGACAAGGCAAGTCGTCGGAAGCGAATCATCTCTGTGGCATAGGTTTTGAACGCTTCACCTTGACCAGCCTTTCTGGCTCTTATGGCCCGAGCTCTTGTCTCGCCCTCCTCTTTCTCAAGCTTGTTTCGTTCACGTGCAAGCTGCTTTGCCAAGATTCGTAGTTGACTAGAGATTTCTCCAACGTCGGGTTTTTTACGCCCCCAGGAGAAGGCCTTTCTAAACGAACTCAAGAGTTTCACCACATACCGAACTGGACGAACAAGACTAGAAGTAATGCTTCTCGTTTAAACCTTCGTAGAGCTGCTTATCCTCCTTATACGAATCTGCACCTTGCATATTAAGATTAGCGCAGATTGTGGCGTCTAGGAACAGGTTTAGAAAGCTTTTCGAAGATATCACTGATAACAGAGTGTGATTAGTCATGGCATATGGAGCAGAGAGTGCAGCTATTGCGGCACAACATACGAGTTCCTACCGAGTCAAGTTCGAGAGAAACGAATTCCTAGAGCTGGTGCAAATAGCACAGCCGCAAATCATCTATCATGTGCGAAGAATGCATTTCTTTGCATACGATGGCTTTGTCATGTATACCTTCGAGTGCGAGTCTGAGGATTTCAGCCAGAAAGTGATGCATGCCATCGAATTCTCAAATATGGCGTGGAGGGAATAACTAGCAGCCGATACGATGGTCAGCGGAAGCAAGTACATCTTTGCGTTACTGTGTAATCATTGAACCATTACGCGCTCAGAATGAAATTGGGAAGAAAGTGGTAAGAGAAGTTATTAACATGGATTTATCTCATTATTCTGAACAGGAATGTCTGATAGACTAGACCAAGGACTCAGGAACCTCCTTAACAAAGCAATTGATCTTGATAGAAGAGGAATGGCAAAGGAGGCTGCCCAATACTATCTAAAGGCTAGCAAGATCTTGATCAAGCTCTCAAACGCGGCTTCATTGCCGTCTATACAGAAGCACTATCTTGATAGAGCGCAGGAGTGCGTTGATAGGGTCCGTTACATCTCAGGCATAAAGAAGAAGGCTAGAGGGCTAAGAAACGGGCTTACGACCCCAGTATCCCCAATGCCACATTCAGAATCCGAGGCAGTTGCTGAGCACGCTCCGCAGGCAGATGCGGAAGTTGATGAAGACACTCGTAGGCTTCAGGAGATGATATCTGATACCATTATCTCGGAGAAGCCCAATATCAAGATGAGTGAAGTGGCTGGACTTGAGAAGGCGAAACAGGCAATTCATGACGCAATTATAGCACCTATGAAGCATCCTGAACTCTTCAAGGGCAAGGCAAGACAACCATGGAGAGGTATTTTATTTTACGGGCCAGCAGGTTGCGGAAAGACCCTGATAGCTAAAGCTGTTGCGTCTGAAATTGATGCGACTTTCTTCAATGTATCAGCGGGTAATATTGTTAGCAAGTGGTTGGGAGAATCAGAGAAATTGGTGATGAATCTCTTTGATTTGGCAAGAAGAAGCCAGCCGGCGATCATTTTCATGGATGAGCTCGATTCAGTTGGAGTATCAAGATCAGGAGATGATGTAGGAGGAGAAAGAAGGCTGAAGACTCAGCTGCTTACGGAACTCCAGGGTCTTGAAAGCGATCCAGAGGAGAGAATAACCGTCATAGGTGCTACAAATCTGCCATGGGAACTTGACTTTGCCTTACGGTCTCGATTTGAGAAGAAGATTCAAGTTCCACTTCCGGACAATGAGGCAAGGACACACATCTTTGAAATACATATGGAAGAGGTCAAAATTGCTCCAGAAGTCGATTATGAGGAATTGGCGGACCTAAGCGAGGGTTATAGCGGCCGCGAGATTAGCGTCGTCTGTAGAGAGGCGGCAATGGAGCCCATAAGAGATCTGCAGCGTACAGGCAGACTAGATGACGGAGAGGTAATACTAGAGGTGCGCCCTGTTTCAAGAGAAGATTTTCTTGAGGCCATTGAAGACATCCGTCCAGCAACCTCACCAGAAGACTTGAGAAGATACACCGATTGGGCGGAGGGGTCCTAGGCTGTGGACGTCAAGGAACGACGTAGAGAGCGAAAAAACACAAAGTCAGCAGAAGAAGAACGACCAAGAAAGACCGAAGGAGAGACCATAGAAAAGGAGGAGAAGACAGGAGATCAATCCAGTACGATCATGGCACTAACGGAAAGAACAACCCAGGCCACTCAGCGCCAGCTTGAAATACTGCCCACCGAAACCGTTGTGGAGGAGATCGATGAAGAGATACTACTCCCAGACTGGGGAGACATCACTCAAAGCGAATGGATGTATAGTATTCCGGACAGAGAAAAAGACAAACCAATGTGGGCAGAGGAATGGAGCGACTTTCTCTTGGAGTGGACAAAGAAAAAACACATTCACGTGATTTCTGTTTCCTTGTTCCTCAGCGAGCCACCTTTCAAAGACATTGCTGGGAAGGTAGATTCGTTTCGATGCATCGGTGAAGTTCTTGTAAAGAAGGAAATTGCCGAATGGCTGGATAAGAATCGACGACAGCTTCGAGTCTATTGGAGATTTCTAGAAGAGTGGGCAGATTCTGTTTATCGATGGGCACTGGAAAGCGGGACAGTTCGACTTGATGTGAAGTCAATAGTAATTCAAGAAGAGGCCCAAGCATTTTCGAATCTTCCAGAGAGAGACCTCCATATCATCATGACACTCCTCGTAGAGAAACAACTGGCGGAATGGATTGACAAGAAGAAAGGTGCTATCAAAATCCTACTTTGAACGGCAGTAGCCGAAGATTGCTGTGTGGCATGCTGCTATGTCATTTGGCAATATGACCATCTTGGCTATCACGTGCCCTCAAGCCTGGGAAATAGTACCGCCCACCAGTGGAGAATTTGATATCTGCGACAGCCATGCCTGCGTCAACAAGACTAGACAGGACCCTTCGAGCATGATCCTCAGACCATTTCAGTTTGATCATGACTTCTTCAACTGAAACATAGCCCTTGGAAGCCGCCAGATTAACCACATCGCTTTGATCTTCTCGTAACTCAAGAGGGCGTAATTCGACAACTTTCACGCCACCTTTTAGAACACGAATTCCAGGGATTAGACCATGATCGGAAACCCGATTGACAGCCTCGATCACATCGCTGTAGCTCACACCCTTTATCTCCGGCAATCGTTTCACAACTTCCACGATTAAGTCAGCCAGCCCCATTAGCCCCTTTGAAGCATTTGCAGTGGCAACATCAAGTATTGCAAGTCCTATGAAATCATAATACTCGTCTTGCGTCAATCCATGATGAAAAAGGACTCCCTGCCTACGGTCCATATTTAGCATCCGAATAGCGTCAGGAAACCGCTCATACACGCGTTCTGTATCCAAGAACGCTGTAATGCTCATGCCAGTCCGTCGCAATTCAGCAATACTTGACTTGAGTTCCATAACAAGTGCTTCGGACTCTCGTTGAAAGGACCTAATGTCAACTACACCCATGTCGTACATCTTCCTAAGCTGATCAAGAGTAGCAAGTGATGCGTAGAACTCGGTTTGTAGTCGGCTTTGCATGGGTTGGAATCCCTTCATTCCTATGGCTGACCCAGACTGGGCATACCAAGGGATGAGCAAGAATGTGCTTTAAGAGAGAGTATTATCCGATTATGGTTCAATAGGAAGTAGTCCCATCCAGCTGCAATGTATCTTTGGACGATGAAGAGTACTAGGGGGTAATTCTGTCTCGGTCTCTTGGTAGAAGAATTGCTTCACGAATATTCTCAATGTCTAGCAGCTGCATGGTCAAACGCTCCACTCCCAAACCCAGACCACCGTGAGGTGGCGCACCGAATTTGAAAGGATCTAGGTAGAAACTGAAGTCGGCAGGATTGAATCCTTTGACTCGAAACCGTTCCACCAGCAGGTCATATAGATGAATTCGTTGGCTACCTGTTGTGATCTCCATGCCCTTGTAGGTCAGATCGAAGCTTTCTGTCATCCCTTCGTCTGTAAGACTTGGCATTGTATAGGCAGGTCTCAACTCCAGCGGATAATGAGTGATGAATACCATTTCTGTACCGAATTTCCTAGGAAATATTTCGCCAAGCAAGCGCTCACCTTCTGGGTCGACATCATCAGTAATCGACATCTCTTTCCCTTCTTGATTGAGCAAATCAATTACTTTTGCGTACTTAATTCGCTTGAAGGGTAGTTTCGGAATCTCAAGCTTGACTCCGAGTAGTTCAAGCTCTGCTGCTGCTGCTTGTGCGGTGTTCTTGAATGCGTGACGGAGCATCTTCTCCTCCATTTTCATGACATCGTCGACATCGCCAATCCATGCCATCTCAAAGTCAAAAGATGTGTACTCATTGATATGACGCCGCGTGTTATGCTTTTCTGCACGGAAGACCGGGGCAATCTCAAAGACTCGTCCGAACCCAGCCAATAACATGAGTTGCTTGTAGAATTGCGGGCTTTGAGCAAGGTAGGCTTTCTTCTCGAAGTACTTCACCTCAAAAAGATTGGCTCCGCCTTCTGTGGCTTCTGCGACAATCTTTGGTGTGTGTATTTCGATAAATCCGTTCCTCTCTAGGAAATCCCTAGCAAACCGGACTAGTGAATGTTGAATACGGAATATTGCATTAACTGCGGGCTTACGGAGGTCGAGTATTCTATGATTCAAACGAGTGTCTAAATCGATATCGACTTTGCCTTCGACCACATCAATGGGAAGCCGTTCTGCTGTATTGATTACTTTGATCTTCTTGGGAATCACCTCAGCCCCAGTCGCGACCTGTTTCGCTTCAACAACATCCCCACAAACAAGCACTACGTACTCTGGTTTCAGTTCGCCGGAAATTGCAAATACCTCACCAGTGACTTTCTTCTCAGGAATTGTCACCTGAACTAGTCCGTGTTCGTCTCTGAGGATGAGAAACTTGATTCTTCCCTTGTCCCGAAGGATATGAACCCAACCAAGAAGAGTGACTTCGATACCAGCAAGCGAAGGGCCAATCTCACTACTGAAATGAGTTCGTTTGTCTTTTCCAAGAGGCTCGACACCGGCTTTCGCATAGAAATCCATAGAATTCATCTCTTATTCCTAATCATCCTGACGAGTCTGCTAGCATTATGAGGCTTTTGGAGTTGGGATTCTTCCGTACATCGTTCTCAAGATCCAAAGAGGAGATGCCTCCGGAATGCTTCCGGAAACATCAAGATAATAGGATCACGATGTTTCTACATCGGCGCAGCGATGAGCTCGTAGACCATCCTTCGCTTATCCCTTCCATGCGTATGCTCTCGGATTAGACCGAGATCCTTAAGCCTACTGAGTCCGTAGTTCAGAGTCCGCGGAGGTAAGTAGGTTCGTTGAAGCAGGTCTTGCCGGGTCATCCGGTGCCTTGCTTTAAGAAGCACGTAGAGGAATTTCGCGGAAGGAGGTAAAGCTAAGAACGAGCGTCTGGCAAACATGATCCCACCGTGAAGTTGTTGCCATAATATCTATGACCTCCTTTTTGCTTTCGTTTGATTGTACAGCTCGTCAAAATAAGCATTCCCATTTCATCATTGTGCATAGGCTTTTTCAGTTGAAAGCGCCGTATGTAAGTTATGTATTCTCTTCAGAATCTCGATATCATTGGATATGATGGTGCGGCAATCCCAAATACATACTTCAAACTGGAAGAGACCGATGAAAAAGCCGCCATTGTGTTCCCGGGAAGGGGGTACACTTCACAGGGGCCACTCCTACACTATACCATCAGCCTCCTTCTTAAGAATCGCATCAATGTCCTTTCCGTTGATTATCAGTACTTCAACAATCAGGAATATGAAGCGTTGGACTGGGAAGAGAAACGAAAATGGCTCTTTTACGATGTTGGAGAAGCATTCAAAGCTCTAGTGGATTATACGAACAGAGACATTGATATTATGGTGGGCAAATCCCTAGGTACTCTGGCCATGGGATACCTATTAGACAGGTTTACGGCTGCAAGAAGAGCCACCGCAATTTGGCACACACCTCTCCTTAAGCAAGCGGAATTAACAAGACAAATCCACAAACATCACCCGAGGTCTCTATTTGTTATAGGTACACGAGATCCCCATTACGATGATGAGATTCTTGAAACAGTCAAGAGAGTGACCAGAGGGAAGACACAGGTGATTGAGAATGCGAACCACAGCATGGAAGTGCCAGGGGATGTAGAGGATTCCATTAATATCATTCTCAGAGTAGTAGATGGTATTAGGAATTTCTTATGGCCGGTGGATAAGTGAGTATCTCACTGGGGCTTCCTTAGAATTAAAACCCATTCGCCTCTCATTCTTTCTTTCCGAGGTATCTTGATAAAATGCCTAATCAACCCAGAGAAGAAGATCTTCTCCAGCTCGAACCCAACTTCATCTGACGTAGCAAGCTCGCCAAGAACCTCCTGAGACGGAATTGGAACACCCCGAATGACGTTATTTCCAATCGCTAGGCAGTAACGAGCTCCTGGGCGAAGAACGCGTATCATCTCTTGTAGCTGCATCTTCATGTCACAAAAGAACTTGAAGACAATGAATGATCGACGGGGGTCTTTATCGAATATGGCTTCTAGGAGGGGATCAAGTGCTGAGAGACCTGAAACCCTGAGAGACCTGTACTCCTTCTTGTAGACAGTCTCAGTTCCAATGTATTCTCGTTTCATCTTTGACAGAGGCTCATCGCCTGCCAGTCCTAACCAGTACATCTCAAGCTGATGCGTTCGAGGGTAATCAACGGCATTAATGTAGGGAGGTGATGTCACAGCCAGGGCGATAGAATCTGAATCAAGACCTGTGTCTTCTGCCCTTGATTGAGGAAGTCGTACTTCTTTGAATTGCAGTTGACTGCATACCTTGGCAAATTCAATCATCGAATCAATCTGTTTCTCCAAATTCTCCCTGAATCTACCAATTGTGTTTCCCGGAAGAATAGAACGCTGAAGATTCTGCCTAATCACGGTACGCGTGCAATGAGGATCTGCATTTGACACATCTCGGATGATAGACGAGAAAATGATCTTGAAAAAATTGGTTATATCAACTTGCTCTTCAGATGATATAGCATTCCCAAGAGGAGAATTCGGAAGGTCAGAAATGGTAGATCGGATAATGGCAAGCTCCTTGATGACAAAGCTGTGAAACCAATTGTCTTGGTAGTTGAATCTGGGTATATCAGGCTCGTACCCGGCTGTAAGGTACCTTTCTTGAATTGTCTCGATAAGCCAAGTACTAGCAAGCATCAGTATTTCCGGGTCAATGGGTGTTGTCTTCACCCGTGTGATTAGCTGAGCTATGGGGTCAATATCGATGCCAACAGCAAGCCTCTCCATGAGCATGGCTTCAAGAGCAACAGTGCCACTACCACACATTGGGTCAAGTACGACTTGCCTTGAATCCGAGTACTTCTCTATAAGATACCTTGGTAGCTCTGGAAAAAACTTGGCAGGAAATCTGTGAATTCCATGGGTTAGGTAGGACTGGTCCTTACTATAGATGAGGATCTCTGCCTCATTTGGGATATCCACAACAGGATCAATGGTTCCAGAGAACTCCAGTATGGGCATATCTTCTGATGATGCATCCGCCTTGGTCGGTTCATCCGGAGCTTCCATCATCTCTGTTTGCATCCTGAATCGTTCAAGAAGCAACACATCCTCATGCCATTTAAGTGATTATTCAACGGAATTCAGCTAATACGGCATTTGACGATTAAGAAACGCGGCTTGCCGGTTATGTTAAATAGGAGAAATGAATTCCTTAAACCTCAATCCCTTTCTTTGAGTTGAGAGTTTCGTGTTCATGATGGCCGGAAGAAAAGAGAAACGCGCCATACTGCTTTCAGATGGCGCACGCTCCAATTATCATGAATTCGAAATGACTTGAAGCTATGGGAGTTACGCAAAGGAGTTACATGCAATGGCAGACCTAAAGAAGATTGGAGACCTACTGGTCCTCCTTGGTGCCCTGATTGGCCTTGTCCAAGGAATTCTGCTAATCTTTAATATGGCATTCAATTATGTGAACGTCCTTGGAGGATTCCTTGACCCATTGATATTGGGAATCCTTGCAATTCTATTCTCACTGATCGCATTGGTGAATTGCGGATTCCTGAAGATCAGTGCCCTCGATTTTGGTAAGACGAACAAGTTCATCGTGATTCTTATAGTTGGCATCCTGATGATACTGTTCGCCAGCGACATCGGTGGCATTCTGTGCATTGTGGGCGCAATACTATACCTTCTATAGATAAGTAATGCTCATCTCCTGCTTTTACAGGAGATGAGTCATCTTTCTTTTTGTTGAAGTACTCATATCGATTCCTTGATTGCACTATCAATACGGTTTACAGCTTCGTCTATGTTCTCCTTCGTAATAATGTAGCTTGGAGTTAATCTCATGACGTTTTGGCCGGCGCCAAGAACCCATAGCTTTTGTCTTTGCACTGCATTCTTGATGATAGTATCTCGAAGCTTGGGAGCTTTCTCCTTGGATTTCTTGTCTTTCACAAATTCAATACCAATCATCAAGCCCATCCCACGAACATCGCCAATAACTTCGTGTTTTTCCTTGAGTTCATCCAGCAGCTTCAGAAAGTATACTCCATTCTCAGCATTCTTTCTGAGATAATCACCATCTTCCATATGTTTGAGAATCCATAGCGAGAGAAGCCCCATCTTGGGCTCGGCAGAGAAAGTCTCCGAGTGACGTGATGGCCCAGTAAACATGGGCACAGGTCCGATTGACGCTCCCATTGGATATCCTCCACCTATTGCTTTGCCCATAGAGATGTAATCGGGAGTAACATCATGATTCTCCATAGAAGTCCACTTCCCTGTGCGTCCCATGCCAGCCTGGACCTCATCGCCCATGAAATAAGCTCCAAATTCCTTGGCGAGTTTGTAGAAGCCCTGTACAGCCTTGCTCGGAGGCACAATCAGACCACCCTCACCAGCAAGTCCTTCCATTACAACGGCAGCAATATCATCACCCTCCACTTGTAGTACATAGCGAAGATACTCCACACACTCAAGATTACAATCCTCAACATTCTGCCCGTAAGGACACCTGTAGCAGTAAGGATAAGCAACTCGAATTACATCAACGCCTTGAGGAAATCCGTACTTGTGTCTTGAATTGGAAGCCGTCAAAGCCAAAGCATATCCTGTTCTGCCATGAAAAGCCGGACGGAAGGCAACAAACCGTTTCTTGCCGGACAAGTCAATTGCAGACTTCATACAACCTTCCACAGCCCTTCCTCCGGAGGTCGTGAAGACAACTCGTTTCTTGTGGGTACCAGGAGTTATTCGAGATATCTTCTCAGCCAATAGAGTCTGGGGAATCGCATCAAAATCCATGCCTGGCAATTCATGGACGATGTCAACAATGCTCATCTCGAAATCCAGATAGGGCTTGTATCTCAGACCGAAAGCGCGGACTGCTACGCCACCAGTCACGTCAAGATATTCGGTTCCTTCGATATCAAAGATTCTTACGCCTTCGCCTTTGGTGTGGTCCAGACAGCCGTACACATCACGGTCCTGAGTTGTTATGGCAAGTGCATCAGCAGCTCTAGCCTTCCAATACTCGTTTGTCATTTTCTTCTCATCTATATCATCAAAACCAAGTTCATGAAGAAGTCGAATGTGCTTGTCATCCATTGAGCTCACATCCTGTATGGACTACAACCTTGATGCCCTTGCCATCTCATTATTTAATTTGTGATGTCGGCGGATGTGCTGAGAAAAAAGATGATGCAAGCTGAATGCGCTCGTATGATTATCTAGGATCTGGCCACAAGTAAGATGCCAGCAATCAGAATCATGAAGCCAGCGAGAGTGCCTGCATTCAGCAGCCAACTTACTAGATCAAAACTCACGTTTCTCAGGACAATGAATATTGAAGAAAGCCCAAAGATTGCCAGAAGTCCACCGCTCTTACGTACTTTCCAGTTTATGAAACCGCATGCGTCGTACGACAAAGCAACCATTAGTAAGAGAGCAATAGCAATCAATACATCAATCAGGGCATTCACACTTCCACCTAGAAAAGTATTGATTCCGCCCACGAGCATCTGAAGCCCGATCACGGTGAGAACTAATCCGCCTAACACTGTGAATCCCTGTGCAGCGCCTTCAGCCTTAAGACCCATTATGTTGACCATCCATCGGGAGAACGTATTCTCTTTGCGAATAATCCTTATTGATGGTGATGAGAATAATATAGTTTTCCAAGAATTAGTTAAGTTACGCTCGTAATACACAGGTTCTATTCCAGATGCATAGGATATCAAATAGGGCTCCTATGAGGTGAATATTATTACATACCATAGCCAAGAAAGAGAAGATACAGCAGCCAGACCGGTTCGACTTGATAGAACTGAAGGGCATGTGATTATTGAGGGAAGGGCCTACCCCGCAAGAGAACTGGTTGAGGCTTTGGCTCAGAGTGGATATGCTGAGCTGAGATCCATGGGAGACTCTCTTGTTCTAGGAAGAAGAAAGATAACACCTATTTTCAAGTCGAGACAGGAACGAGCAATGGCGGCACTTTGTCATGGAAGTCTGGCCTTTTGCTGCCCTCTTTCGAAACGGTGCGCTGAGAGAAATAGGGCTCTTGAGATGCTGGGATTGACCCCAGCCGACTATGAACAGATGAAAGGTGAAGCGCATCTCAGGTTTATAGAATTGGCCAAAGGACATCCTCGCGAATCGCGTTCCTATGAGCCTCTCGGATACAGGACAGCGAATCGACCGGCAGACGATTACGGCTACGGACAGGATGAATACAGAAGAGACTTTGATTCCCTTGACAGAGCTCTTTCACGAGAAGAGCAAAAGCAAGATAGCCAACGCTCACCATGGTCTTCCGAGTCTGATACTCGTGGTTCTCAGACTCATTCTGAGTATAATAAACATGAAAGGAGTGATCTGTACTCTGACCTTGGATCGCTCTTCGGCGAACATGCTGGCTCAGGCATCGAAATCCCATCTTCAGGAAGAGCATGCAAGACTTGTGGTGATGAGAATATCGAAGGCCTTGGCTCGCTATTCAGTCAGGGCGAACTAAGTCCATTCAGTAGTGATCATCGGGACAATCGTGAGGAACGTGCTTTCTGTTTCTCGTGCGGAAGAACATTCAGAGAGGGCACTAAGGTCTGTCCATGGTGTGGAGTCACTCAGTAGTTGCCAATAGCACTCTCACGTCTAGTTGAGTAGTCTGCGGGATAACTAAAGGTGGTCATGAACCGCTCAATGCTAGCATCCCTTCCCAATGCCTTCAATTCTTGAAGTTGCTCCATGGACACTACTCCCCATCGAAATAGCGAAGCTGTACCACCACGCCGTGTGAACTCGTTAGTGAAATAAAGCGACTCTATTAGCTCATTATACTCTGCGGAACCGCTGGTCGGAAGAATCGGACTCCACGGATAGAGATTGATAATCACACTTCCTGTAATGTCAAGGATTCCATTGTAGTCATAACCGTACTGACCCTTCCCTCCCTCTGAGAAGCCGGTTTCAGGGTCAAGCAATACTTCAACTGAAAGCTTCAGAGGCGTTTCTCTGCCGGTTTTCTCATCTGATGCTCTTGCTGCTGCTTGCAGGCGCCTAAGACCCTCATTGACCTTGCCAGCCCTCCACTCATGCCACTTGGCATGGTAGTCAGGATTCTCAGTAATATACTCGTATGTGAGCCGAGCTGGTTCCTGATCGACAGTTGGTGCGAACTCGTTTCTGCACCTGTCACAGAAACAGAAGTGGTCACGAATGAATCCAGCGCCAAAAAGAAGGATCTCATCTATGGGAAAAGCACCGAGCTCACTTACTATTTCTGCACCGTATGCCCAAAACTCCTCCCTGTTAGGACATATTTGGTGAGGCATTGGTTCACCTCTGGGCGAAACAGTGTGGTACTTCGGGTCGCGTGCAAACCATCCATCAGTGTAGAAATCCATGCTGGCGACAGTATGAATGTCTAACGTGTGTGTTAAGTCGACCAGCTCCTGAAAAAGCTGAGTATTCTGCTCCTGCACTGGTGCAATCTTACTTGGAAAATTTACATATCCAGTGGGACCTTTCCCAACAATCCCTATCGATTCCATGTAAGATGCGTAGGTTGATACGAAATCCTTCGCGGACATGTCAATGTCCCCGGGCTTCAGAAGGATGAGAAGTTTTTGCATGAAGAATTCCCTGAAGTTAGACATTTTTCCGACTCCGGCAACGTCAATGGTCTTGTATCTGCCCTTTAGCGTTTTCCCATGTGTCCTCTATAAGAATTTCTTGGGGATACTCGCAGCATTTCCCGTTGCTACACCTTCTTAAAAGAACTGGTCCAATGTAGTGAATCCCAATAATTCTTCAAAATCGATGCCTACTGAATCCAAGACTTGCTCAAAAACTGACCGCAATGTATCGATATACTTGTCTTTATCAAGCCAGTAGCTCGACCCTTCGGCAAGCTGCACTGGAAGCAAGTCCTCTGGTCCCTTTATCTTAATGTATTCAACAATAGTACCAGGCGGAACATCATATCCAGCATCCTTCAACATCAAGGCAGCACGGACATGCTGTGGTGTAGTCTTTCCATAGGCATCGAGGGGTTTGGTCATTTGAACACGAAAAGCAAGTTCCTCAGGCTCATAGGGATCTGCTTTTCCTTCAAGGCGGTCGATGACACAATTGACTATTTCTCGCACCTCATCCTTTGCCGTCTCAAATCCTTCAGGGTTATCGACTTTGCTCAATGCATGTAGCATTTCACGGAAAGCATTTTGAACAAAGTCTGGCGTGTTTCGCTTCTTTCCGCTGAGCCCCTTAACCTCGACATAGCCTGATGGGTAGACTCCAATGTAGTTCTTCTTTCTCTCTGACAAGGCCACATACTTGTAGGTTTTTTCAACCTCAAGGTCAATCCCCAGCTCCTCTCGGGACCACTTGATCAGATCATCTTGTTGTTCGGGAGAGGGATTGTCAAGGAATACCGAGTCTGTATCACCATACAAGACTCGAACATCCATCGATTCCGCCTGTTCCTTGGTCTTCATGATTGCATTTCTTCCATAGGCAGTAACACTCTCTGCAGCCGGCATACAGAAGAGCTCAAAGTGCTGTGCTCCGGTTACGCCATAGGCCGCGTTGACAAAGACCTTGAGCGCCTTTTCCACCACACCGTACCAGTTACGCGCCTGATCGTCAAGGCTCCTGTCTTTGCTCCTCGACTTGAACCATTTTACTCTCGTGTCTCGAAAGAAACCAATAGTCTGGCTAATCATACCCTTTCGTTTCTTGCATATCCAGTGGTCTGTTTCAGGAACACGATTATCTGTCGCATTCTTGCATTCTTCGTGAGAACAATCAACAGTTTCATAGCTGATGTTATGTTTCTTCATAATTGTGGGATATAGACTTGCAAAGTCTAGGACTGTTGTATTGAAGTGAACTCCAGCTTCAGGTTCAATTACGATAGCTCCTTTGAACCGCTTTTCTTTAATCATTGCTTCAGTGTGAGCCTCGGCTGACTTTAACGTGTCAATATCAATTCGCCTTGGAATAAGGAATCCTCGAGACCTATGTTCCTGTCTAAAGAGAGACTGAATCCATGAGGATATGCCAAGACGAGTAACGTCTTCCATTGAAAGGCGCGAGATACGCATCAATAGGACAATTAGGCGCAATAAGAGATTGTCATCATAAGAGGTAATTCTTTGAGTAATATTGGCATCAAGCCAACAATAGTGAGCTAGTTCGTTGTACGGCAAGGCAGAGATATCAGTACTAAGCTCCAGTTTCCCGATTCCTAGGAGTCCATGTGCAATGGAGTCTAAGTTTGATTGCTCATACGCACCGGAAAGAGCATAGAGTCGAATGGATGGGTTCTTGAGAAACCTATAGAGATCAACGTGAATTCCTTTGCGCAAAAGAGCCAGATCTCTTGCCAGATAGATTGGGCAATCAGTATCCATGTCGACATTAAGCTTCTTCGCTCTATTGTACAAGTATTGAAGATCAAAAGCATCGCCAACAAAAGTCAGAACAATGGGATAGTCATCCATGAGTTGGAAGGCATCAAGGAGCATTTTCCGCTCATCCTCGTAATAGACAATGTCAAGCTCCTTCGGGAAGTTTGGTTGCTTTGGACCTTCAACTATACCTTTTCTCTTTAGAACAAAACACTTCTGGAAGGTTTCGTTATCAGAGAAACCAATAGCCGTTACCTCATTGGGTGCCGTCGCAGCATCAGGAACCCTATTCCTAACGGGAGTGTACACCTCTATGTCAACAGCGATTCTTCTAATGTCAGGAACCTCTGTGAAAAACATTGGAGAATATGATGAGATTATGTCATCCAGACCTTTCTCATCACCAATCACTTGTTTGAACTCATTAAGTAAGGATTCATCCAATTGTGGAGGACACGGTACCAAGTTACCCTTCTCAATCTTGTAGAGCAGTCCACTCACAATGTTCTGATCATAGGTGTAACAATTCCGGTATCGGATGTTTGCCTCCCAAGCGTGACTAATAGGCTCAGGGCCACTTCTGTCCACAAGACGGTCTCTAATGGCACCCGCAGAACCGCCAATTGCAAGAGGATCAGTTCCAATGACCTTTGTCATTTTCACCGTTGTATCACGCAAGAGATCAGTCAATGGCACCTCCTCAACCCGAACAAAGCCTCTATGAGAGCCAGTCTTTTCTTCCACAACTTGCACTGGATAGTCGGTGTAGCAATACGGTTTGTGACCACGATTATCAAACCAGAAATGGATTCTCTTTGATTTGGGTTCATAGAGTCTCGCAAATGCACAATTTTCGGAGCCGGAATAGTCAACAGAAAGAAGATATGATGGTGGAAGATCCGTTGGCCTATCTTGTTCCTGTGCTTTCAGTGGAGCTACAATTTCTTCCTCTTCTTCCTCCTCCACCTCATTTTCATCCGTGGAATTGTCGTTTAATTCGGTGTTCTTGCTAGATGTGTGTGCTTTGGCGTCAGGTGATAGCGGTTTTCTTGGAGGCACTTTTGGCTGTTTGTCGTCGGTTTGACCAAAGAAGTCCTCTAAGTTGGATTGTGTGTCTTCGTCATCTTGCCTGTCATTGGACAATTCCATTCACACTTTCTGTCAATTTATTTGACCTGATAAGCACTTCCCATGATAAACAGAGTTCTTAAGAACAACAGTACTTTAGATGGACATGGTTCGTTCGATTGAAACAAGACCGATGCGTGTGATCGTTGCCCGTATGGAACCTGGAGAGGATATTCTTGACACAATCGAAAAAGTTGTGGAAACAAAAGGTATTCGCTCAGGAACCATCAACCTGATTGGTGCAACATCGAGGGTGCAACTTGGATATTTCGATAGAAGAGCAAATGAATACAAGAGCTTCCTCCTCAATGAAGACTTGGAAGTCGTTTCCTGCATGGGGAATATCTCAAGACTGGAGGATGGAAGTCCTGTCATTCATGCACACATGATAGTATCAAGTGAAACTGGGAATTGCTACGGGGGACACTTGATGAAGGGATGTGAGGTATCAGTCACAATCGAGATGATTATCCAAGAAATGGATATTGACATGACTAGGGCAACAGACTCGCACACAGGTTTGAATCTGTTAGACCTTTGAAATACTCAGGAACTTCCAAACTAGATATCAACTGATGCAATTAGTCTTGCAGTGAACTCTAGTTCCTTCTTATCTGCCATCTTCTCTCTATAATCATCGGGAAATCGGAACCCAAACGCATCCCCCTTATTGCGGGGTATCACATGGAAATGAAGGTGTGGGACTTCCTGTCCCGCACCAGCACCATTGGCTGCGGCTGTGAGTACTCCATCAGGGTTTAGAGCACTTTTGACCCTTCGGACAAGTTCTGCAAGTCGCTTGCTCATATGTGCTAAGACACTCAGATCGACATCAAAGAGATTCTCATAATGCATCTTTGGAATTAGCAGACAGTGTCCGTTCCGCACTGGGAATATATCCATGAAGGCGATGCAAATGTCATCTTCAAAGACTCTTGTTGATGGAATTTCGCCTCGTATTATCTTGCAGAATGTACAATCACTTTGGCCAGACATGGAGAAGAAACGGTAATACTACGAGATAAAGTGTTGCATAGATAAATAGGAGAGCTGCACAAGTCTCATTAGTTAGTCTCTCCGGTGAAGGAATTAGACTCTTCAGACGGTGGTGGCATTGAGCGGTAGAAGAAAGCTTGTCCTCTTTGACCAAACGCAGAACGAACGTGGAAGGTTAGATACGACCTATTCCGACTTGGGAGAACTTCTCAGAGATAATGATTTCGATGTAGAGCCTTATACTGAGTTCATGCTTCTAGCAAAGAATTTGAGTAACGCAGATGTGCTGGTCTTCGGATGCCCAAATAGCTCGAAGCTAAGACCAGCAGAAATTGATGTGCTGAAGAGATTCGTTCAAAAGGGAGGGGGCTTGATGCTGCTTTCGCTCTCGGGAGGAGACCGAGGCCTAATGAACAACATGAGCCAAATCTCAAAAGGCTTTGGCATTAGCTTTGAGAATACCGCGGTAAAGGATGAAAGAAGTAACGCAGGCTTACCTACAATGCCCCTGATTTCAAACATAGCCCCACACCCAACAACGGTTGATGTAAACGACATTTTGGTGCCATCGGCTTGCACACTCTCGGTGAGCGAAAATGCAAAGGCTATTGCAACGACTTCGGAAACGGCGGAACCATCCAATAAGCCAGTAATAGCCATCGCAGAAAGTGGAAAAGGCAGAGTGCTTTGCTCAGGAAGCTATGAGATCTTCAGAAGAGGTGGAGGTCTAAAGCACCAAGGCAACAAGGTTCTTGCTGTAAATGCCTTCAAGTGGCTAAGCGGAGAAGTCACGGTCGCCAAACCAAGCAAGGTTGCTGAATCCCAGAGAAAAGATTCGGACAAGGAATCCAAGACTCCTAAAGGTACAAAGATGGAAACTTCCCCGGAGATTGAAGCAACACTTCGTAGGCTTGTTAATGCAGTATTCGACCTTCAGAAGGATATATCAAAGGTTACAAAAGAAACAGAGAAGATTGAAAAGAATATTGAAAAGCTCAGGAACCAGTTTCAGGATTTTGCAGAAAAGACACAATCGCAACTTGGAGTAATGATTCCTGCAAAACAATTCAAGACGGAAGAAGAAAACCGCATGGCGGAGCTTGAAGGAGATATCAAGGCGCTGAGGAAGGAAATTGACTCGGTTCAACAGCTTCGAAACCATATTGAGGAACGCCACTCTGCTGCAGCAATGCCCAAAGAAACCTATGAGGAGCAGGCAAAGAAACTTGATACACGAATGAAAAGTCTTGAGGAGAAACTGGCAAAGAGAGAGATGGAACTCGCCGACTTGGTCTCTTGAATATCCTAATAGCCATCTGCTCTGCTCGTATTCTCTGTCTGGTCATAAACGTGATACTTTGCCTTTGAAAGAATCAGTCGTAGTCCTGCTCTAGCGGGTCTTGTTAGGAGGTTGTATATATCAGAGAAAGCACTTTTGAGAATGTAGGCAAGGAATATCAGAATTAGATAGAGAAGGTATAGGTTCCTGTCAGGAATCATAATGGCAATAGCAAGAATGAACGGGTTAACAAGCATGGGCAAAGAGACCTGCAACTTATCCAAATCCCTGTTGCATATTGCAGATACTGAGAGAATTGAGAAGAAAGGAGCAAATACCACTGTATAGTACTTGTAGATGCCGCGGGGAGAGAAGAGGTGTACACTTAACATCAAGAGAAAGGTCAGATAGAATATTCTCCGCCAGTACCCACGAAGGTTGCGATCATCCTTGACTTCGATAAGTAGAAGCAGAAAGACTGGAATGACACCAATCAGTAGCAAAATGGAGTATAAGTTCAGAAGGTCAAGGATTTCGGCTAGCCATTGTAGCATCGGCACAAGGGCTTCGAGCTGAGTGGTCTCAGCTTGTATACCCGCAACAACGAATAAAACAGCAATTGTGATAGGGGAATTAGAAGGAGGGAGCTTTGTGAAGCTTGCTAGATGTGTAGCTCCTGCTCTTTGCAGAATGTTATACAAGTAATTGGCAGGATCTAGAATGTATGGCATCGATGCAATGCCTGCATAGATAATCACGATAATCGCAATCTTTGCAAATTCTACGAGATCCAGATTATCATCAGCCTTGTGGTTTTCTTCTTCAGATACTTCATTGCTTTGCTCGATCATCCTAGGAGGCCGTCGAAACAAATACGCGAAGAGGGGAAGTGCGAAGAAGAATGCCGTCTGTTTGAAAAGAGCGGACATTGTCATGGAGATTGCCCCTGCAATCCTATAATCCTTCATCAGCAGATAGAAGGAGAGCATAGCGAAAAAGACGAAAGGCGCAGGATTTAACCATTCAAAGACTGTATAATAGAGAACAATCGGACTGAAGAGATAGGTAGCGGCGGCGGCCTCGCCAACTCTGCGGTTCTCAGAGAGGTACTCCGCTATCCCGTATATCGGGAAGACCGTCAGGAATCCGAAGAGCGTGATGATGAATCCAATGCCAAAATCAGGGTGGAGAAGCTTGCCGATTACGCATATGTAAAGGTATAATGGAGGAAAGAAATAGGGGACATTGAACGAGTCTGAATTAACGATGATGGTATCAAATTCGGGGGTATACGGAAGCTCGCCACCGAGGAACTGTTCAGCCCAGTTATGATAGAAGTAGTCATGATCAGCCCAACCTTCCAAGTTCAGATGAATTGTATAGCCGAAGATATCAAACTCGCCATATCCGTTCCACACCGCTCTGAAAGGACGAGCTCCACCAGAGACAAAGTCAATAGCAGCTTCATTGAACACCCAAGCCCAGACAGCTGCTGCAGCTAGTAGAACTACGATGAACAGACCATTTCCTTTGATTGTATTCTTAACGCTATTCAAAGGATAACGTTTCATCTGGTCACCTCTTATGATTCCGTTTCTCGATGTTCATCAACAATCGTCATTTCCTGTGAGAACTCCTCAGGATAGATGAATGCAGTAAGTCGTTCATGTAAACTCAAGAACCTCGAAGTGAGAGGCGCAAACATAGAAGTACGTTTCCTGATCCATCGTCCCGGAGCGGTCAAGTAATACCAGAAGTCACCTACTTGATTGACAAAGACATAGATAAGAAAGATCAGAAGCACATAGGCTAGATATACATTCCTAACGGGTATCAGAATCATCAGACTAAACAGAATAGGGGCCCATATCATTGATACTGAGAAGCCAATATCACTTTCCATACTAGAAGCCATGCTTGCAGATGAGAAAATTGAGAAGAAGGGCGCCATCAGTGTGAAATAATACTTGTATACGCCTCGCGGGCCCATCAGATTCACCCAGAGCATCATCAGCATTGTCAGAAAGAGAAGTCGACGAAGATAGACTTTGGTTTCACCCTCGCGCTTCGGTTCCAAGAACATTAAGCCAGCAAGCACAATGACGCCAAGAACGAGTAGAAATCCAGAGAAGATGAGACTGTCAATAAGCTCTGCAAGAGTGGGCAGACTAGCCATCACTAGAAGAACCTGAAAGCGCATGGGACTTGAGTAAGGAGGTGGATTAGTAAATGACTCAAGAGGAAATCCTCCCATCGCTAGCCGCAGATTTATCCATATTTCAACGGGTTGGGCAATGATGAAAGGAAACATGATCACACCGGCGAATATTATCACAATAATGACACTAATGATAAATTGCCACAGATCAAGATATCTTCCTACTGCCTTTCGAAGCGCTTGAAGTCTTGGCATATCTTTGGACTGGGCGGAACCTTCTTCGCTATCCCTTGACCTCATAAGCAGGAAGACCACGAGTGGTATGCCCAAGAACCATGCAGTCTGTTTGAATAGCGCTGCGGTAACAATAAGCAATGTGCCTGTATGTCTTTTCCCCTTTGTGAGCATATAGAAGCCTGAGAAAAAGAAGAAGATGAACGGAGCAGGATTGGTCCAAAGGAACGTGGTGTGATATAACACGTTTGGTGCAAGAAGATAGGTCAAGGCAGCAGCCTCACCAACGTGACGATTGCTAGATAGCTCATGCCCGATGCCGTAGACTGGAAGAGCAGTGAAATAACCGAATGAAGCAATTAGAAGCCCAATGCCCCAGTTATCCACAGGAATGAGGATACCAATTGCATAGAATATCGCCGTCAGAGGTGGAAAGATGTAGAGCCCATTATTGTTGGTAATGCCATCCATCTCGAGGTGACCAAACTCTGTGCTATATGGCAACACTCCATTCAGTATGTTGTGTCCCCAATGAACGTAGAAGAAGCTGTAATCGCTATAGCCTTCAAACTGATACTGAATCGTGAATCCGAAGATTTCAAAGGTGGCCGGGCTTAGTCCTCCAGTCCCAGCGCCCCCAAGCCAAACAGCCCTACTATTCCACCGATCCGTCGCAAGGTAGTCAACAAGAGCAGACTGAAATACATTCGCCCACACTATGGCGCCGATTATTAGCACTATGATTAGGATGATGTACTCGTACAGAAATCTAACAACGCGCCGTTTCAGCTCTGCTTGGTCCATGCTGTGCGAATTCTTGACATACCCCTTAATATGTGTCCTCATGAGTGTTATCAGCAATCAGAGCTTCTAGCCATTTCCAGAAATTGCTGCATTACTTGTTGAACCTGCTTTTGTGACTTCTATAACTGGTACTCCTTCCCAGCCCTGTACATCAGTATGCGTGATTAGGAAGATTTGTTCGAAGCTCTGATCATCAACCAAATTCTGAACCACAGCCGTCCTTCTATTCTTGTCGAGCCCACCCAATGGTTCGTCAAGAAGAACACAACGTACGCGTGGAGAAATAGCAGGGCTGTCCTTTAGTGGGCGTATACTGCTCATCGTGCGGCTTATACCTAAACGAAGACCAAGACTAATAGCTGTTCTGTCACCGAAGCTTAACTGGTTGGTTTTCTTGTTTGCCTTGTCGCGATCGTCCCAAATCTTTAGAACAAGTCCAGGCCCCGCCCGGCCTCTTGCCGGGGTCGGTTCAAGATCTATGGCTGTGTACTGGTTATTGGTGAAGGAGCGGACATACTTGTTCGAAGCAGTCCGAATGATGCCAATGAGGCGCTTCTGGAATACATAATCAGCGATGAAACCGCTGACAATCTTTCGACGCACGTATTTCGTATGTTCATCTATGGCCTTCAGAGAGGAAATTTCGGCCTCCATCCTTTTCATCTGCGTTTCCTTGCCTTCGTTCTTGACAATCTGCTCATTGGCATCATCAATTTCCTGACGCAGACGGTCACATTCGCTCTTAGAGGACTTGAGATTATTCTGCTGAACCAGTATTGAGTTTCGCAGCTCATTCAAATCATCAGCCTTGTGTTTCTTGAGCAGCTTTTCAATATCCGCGACCTCCATCTTGGCTAACACATCTGATAGGCGGCTTGCAGCCTCCTCAAGCCGCTTCTTTGCCTGGCTAACTTCCTTTTGGTGCTCTGCCACCCGTCCAATGGCATCAATGGTTCTTGCAATAAGTCGCTGTCGTTCTTCTATCGCCTTGATTTGTGCAGGAATGTTATTACGTCCTTTTCTGAGTTCTTCTAGTTCTGTGCTCTTTTCCTGGATTACTGCATCATATTCAGTAAGCATTTTTTGCATGTCCTCAGGATTCAACTCCCTGAAGCAAACAGGGCAAATGCTTTCATCCTGCACAGAGGCTCGGTTTGCCTCTGCTTCTTCAATCTGGCTCAAAAGCTGGCCTGCTGCTCTGTCTATTTTCGAGGCACTGCTCCTTGCCACCTCACGCTCGCTTTCGAGTTTCTTATCCTCTTTCTGCAGCGACTGCAGTTTTGCCCTTATTATTCGCTCATCAGCATCTACCAGACCGGCATCATGGATTTCTTTGTCGCGTCGTTCGACACTAAGAGTATGATCCCTTTCGAAAGATGTGATTTTTTGAAGAAGGTCGTAAGCGGCCTTTAGATCATCAGGGTTGGGCAGTGAAACCAAAAGGCCTTCTGCTTTGGAAATCTCCTTCTCTTTCTCTTCCAATTCTGCTTCCAACTCTGCCACTCGAGCTTTCCCCGCGGCCACAAGTTCGCTTAGGACATAAGGTTTAATGAATTCCTGATCAAGACTGGAAATCTTGGCAGAGAGCTCAGATTCAAGAGCCTGAAGATGGCCACCCATTTTATCAAGTAGGTCAATATTGTAGACTGTCACCAACTGATTTCTCAAATCAGATGGCGATGCATGCGCGATTCTTGCCACTTCACCCTGTCTAACTAGGAGTGTGTTCAATGCTTGTCCTAATTCTAAATTCAATATCCCTTCAAGTGCGGTATCAACCGTCTTACTCTTGTCAGCCATTCTCTTCCAAGTATTGCCCTTTTCCACATACAGGATAACTGCCATCTTGTTTGCAGGGTCATATGACCGGTCAATCTTGTACCTTGTTCCAGCCACCTCAAATTCCAAAACAACCCTACAAAATGATGAGGCAAAGCTAATCAGTTCATCATTTGTCAGTCCTACGGCGTTTGCACCCCATAATGCCCAAAGAATGGCCTCGAACAATGAAGACTTCCCTGTCGAATTCGGACCGCGGATAAGGATTAACCCATTGGGCAAGTCCTCATCATTGCTGGGAAGATTTAGGTCTCGAAACGGCTTGAAGTTCTTGAGTTCTATGCGCAAGAGCTTCATGAATCGCCCTCCAAAAAGCTGTCTATGGTGAGCTTCTCATCAGGCCCACCAACTGCAAGCTTCAATGCCCTCACTGCAACTTTGGTAAGCAGCTCAGTGTCAAATTTCTCATCTATTGCAACAGAGTCCAAGTATTCTCTAAAGTCATTTTCAGGATCTTCAATTAGATATTCTGACTCAATCTCAGGATAGGCAGCCGCGTCGAGATCCACCTCCTTTTGATGCATTGCCCAAACAAACTGGGAAATGTTATAGTCTGAGTCACGACCGAGCAGGCTAATTCTCAATCCTTCCAATGCAACAGCCAACTCAATTCCTCCGATTCGCGAAGACTGTCCTTGAAAAGTCAGACGGATTCTGGCCGCCGTTGACGGATTCCAGGGAATCTTCAACGACTTATCACCGATATACTTCTCAACCTTTCCGATGAGTGATTCTACGGTGTCATCTTGGACAACCTCAATCTTATCACTGTAAACCGGCCTTGAGAATTCCAAGTGGAATGGTTGTATCTTAGGTTTTTTTCCGACTTCTACTTCCACCAAGAGGAAGCCCTTCTTGTGCTTCTGTTCATCAAATCGCCATCTCTCAGGAGACCCGGCATACCACGCATGGTCACTCAGTTTGTGCTGATGGTGGTCGTGTCCTAAGGCAATGTAGTCGTACCCCATGCTAAAGATAGGAGTGGGAAGAGACCTATCTAGGTCCATGCCATGGGCTACAGCAATCGAGGTCCTCTTTGGTGTGGGATTTTGTGCTGTGGAGATCCAGTCATTGAAATCAGTAACAAGATCGGATGATTCTAACACATGATAGTCCATGAAGGGAAAGCAGAAGACATCGAAATCATCAAACTCAAAAATGAGGGGCTCCTTGTTGGCAAACGACCGTTTCAGGTCAACTTGCGTTGCCACGCGAAGTTCGGGTATCGTCATTCTCAGATAATCAAGCAGTGACACGTCTCTATTCCGATAGAGTCCATGATTTCCCTCAATAATGAGAACAGGAATTCCAGTGTGCTTGATGAAGTCATGGATGACTCTCCAGGCAGTTTCCTGAGCCACCACGGGAGGCTGCTGAGGGTTGTTCTCCCAAGGAGAATCATAAAGGTCTCCTGAGTGAACTACCAAGTCAACCGCCGGTTCAAGCTCTGCAATTGTGGCAAAGATCTCCTCAAATCGCTCATAGAAATCATGCTCAAGAAGATGGCTCCGCATCTCCTCGCCCCAGACGTTCTGTTTTACACCACGTCTAGGTCTTGCACCCAAGTGCGTATCGGAAATGTGAGCAATTCTTGTTGGCATTACTAATTCCTCATAGCTCGTGCTTTTTGGTACTTCCAGTCTTTTTACCCTTGTAGTCGTTCATGTCCTTTTCAAAGACGCTGTCAAAGAGAGGAATTCTGACCGAGAGAGGGAGCTCTCGGTAGGATGCTGTGACAATACATTCGCCTCTTGACATGACTCGGAATTCATTCTCAAATCCCGAGATGTTCACACTTGCGTTTTCTATGCAAGCTCTAATCTCTCGCTCATTACCAAGGCGAAGATTGATTTCGGTGTTCATCTGACTAAGAATCACATTATCTAGGACACTAACCTGCTGGCTTACTACTAGCAAGCCAATATTGAACTTTCGACCTTGCCTAGAGATGTCTTTGAAGACCGACTGGCCTCTCATTAATTCGGGATTGAGGATTGATGGAGCCTCCTCTACAGTGACGAGGATCACTGGTAGATTTCGGGGGTCACGAACAGGCAGGTCGTCTGTAATGCCGCCAATGCCATAGAAGGACTTGGCCTGTGTCTTGACTCGGCTAAAGAATTGACTTGGGAGTCGCATATACCCCTGTCTCTCAAAATCGCCCAGAGTTCCGCTGCTCTTCAACGCGCGCCTCATATCTGACAGGGTTCGGGTGACGATGGTTGTCAGTAGGAATTGCTCCATGTCACTCATGAGACTGGTATTGACTACAAGAATTCGTCCTGATTCCATGGCGTGAAAGATGTCATCCAAGATAGAGCTGCACCTCTTCTCGAAGATGGGTGATCGCTCTAGCAAGCCGAGTCTCCGCTTGACTGCATTTAGAGTGCCGCTAGGTGTTCCTGCTGGGTCATCTGTCATATCCAGTATATTCTCAATCCAGTCCTCTCGATGCTGACTATACTGAGTATCGATGAAGGACGACATCTGTGGTGTAAATTCCATAATCGAATACAAATCACGTGGTTGGATTTCATTCCATTGAACACGAATCTCCCTAGCATATCTTTTAACTTCGCGTGGAGTGGCCTTCTTATGAGTTGTCAAATAGTAGAAATCACCCACGACCTCTTTACGTGTTTTATCGTCCATGGTTTCTACTATTGATTGGATTCCATACTTGTCCACGCCTTTCGCAAACTCATCATGTGGGTCAATACAAAAGGCAGACAAAGTAAGACGCTTGTCATCGGATACGCCTGTGAGGCCCATGTTTGAGTCGATAATTGATTTTATCAGGACCATCATCAGATTGCTCTTTCCCGATCCAGTGGACCCGAATATGCCTACGTGCATGGGTAGAAATTCTGAAGGTATCAATACAGGTACATCCAAGGTATCTTCACCGACTTGGAGGTCTCCAATGTAGATGTGACCATCAGTCTGGGTGGCAAGCATGGTCCTGATCTGTTCATCAGAGATGCCAGGCATGGGACGATAAACAGACGCAAGATGGTCAGGAAGACGTCTAGGAGACATGAACGTCCATTTCCCATTCGTTTGCTGGGCGTACCCCAACATCTTGCCATTCACGGAGAGGAGCATGTTTCGCTCAATACCTGAAAGGTAGGCATCACCTTCAACCATGAGAGTTCCAGCTACTCCCCCGATGTCGTCGACATGGCGGAGGTAATTCTCTAGGCCAAGGACACGGAAGAAGAACACTCGTTCCGTTCCGTCCCGCTGGGAGTAAATCACAAAGATTTCACCAACGCTGATGTCACGGTTGCGGCCCATGATACCAAGCATTGTCTGATTTCCCATGCCAACCTTTCCGTAAAGCTCACCTAATTTATCACGGTCAAGTACCATCGTTTCCATCTCCGGACTATAGATTATAATCGACTCTCATTGGTTCTATCTTTCTGTCAACCAGCCCCAATTCTCTTCGGACATCTTTGCTGATATCTCGGGCAAGTCGAAGGTCTTCATAACTTAGCTTACAAGACTCATGTGCAAGTGCGAGAGCCACCGGGTAGCCATACCATCTTGCATCTCTTGACATGAATTCGAGGTCCCTGAAAAGAGCTTTCTCATTCTGTCGTGTTGCTATTGGATCATTTGGGACAAAGACGTTCTCTAGCCACCAGATTCGATCAAAGTCAATTCGTGATGGTCTATTCTCTTGGGAGAAGCTGAAAAGGTAGGGAACAGCCAATTCGGGAGGAATATAGGTGCGGTCCTCGATAATGTGCAGTCCGCCGCCAGGATCATCCTCGCAGGGAAGATGGCAGAACCACTTCGCATCTTCTCCAAAGAGGTCTTGTGCCGTCTTTGCAATGCGATGTGCAAAAGGAATTGTGTGGTTCTTGCTCACTGCACACAGTATCACACCCTCTCTTCTGGCCAGTTCCGCCAAGTCACGAAGCATGAATCCACTTGGCATAGAAGGGTATTTTCTGGCAAAGTGCATGAAGACCGACAATGCTCCATCAAGGAGAAGATACTTGGGTCTCAAATCGCTGGTCAGGACGTTGCGTGCAGCTGCATATTCGGACACTTTTCGTAGCTCATCATGAACGACAGGGTTTGTCAGCATCTGAGCCCTGGTGATTAGGGTTTCCATATCAGTGAGTTCCGGAACGTACTCCTCATATATAGTCCCTGTGAAATCTGACTTCGAAGAGACGATACCGTCTGTATGATCTCTGAAAAAGGGCATGACTATATCCACAACATCTTTCAAAGGATAGATGTTCTCCAGGGTTTCCGCCAGTTTATTCCGGGCATCATTACGCACTCCAGAATGCCAGTGAGCGTCAAGATGTGGTTGAGAACCTAGCTGTTGCATTATAGTTATTGTAGAGAGGGGTTCAAAGAAGCAACCATCGCGTGACTTAGAATCAAGTACTACCGTCGCAGTACTCAGCAGATGAACGCGAATATCGTCTAACATCATGAAATTGTCAGTGCCAGAACCATCAATAGCAGCAACTAGGAAGTCATCATCAAGTAAGACGTCAGGAGGATAGAGATCAATTGTGTCAAGCAGTCGCTCCTTTATTCTTACTTCATCCTCTGAGAACTTCTCCTCGTCCATACGATCCTGCTGATTGGTTATATCAGCAAAGAGCAGCTTGAGAGTATCTCGGAACTTTGTCGTAAGGATTCTTTCTAACATATGACCCCTCTCGTCAAGACAGATGGTATACAGAATGTATCCTCTTCGAAAGTCGTTGTTGCTGAAATCATAAAAAGGTAACACTCGATATTCGGGAGAGATCACTGTTCTAGACAGAAGATGTTTCCCTTTGACGGGTTTTCGTCGTCCCGCGCAAATTTCCTTTTAAGGAACCACATTAACGATTCTTTGCCGCAAGTATCCTGACCTAGCGACGACCAGCGGAAAATAGGGAAGTGATTCATTGCTCACAATCACATACTTTGGTAAGACATCGTTTATGCTTGAATCAAAAGAGGCTTCTGTGCTAATCAACCCGGGTATTTGGGAAGGAACTCCAATCGTCTCTGATGACCAAGCTTGCCAAATGATTATCGCAACCAATCATGACGATGATGCAATGGGCAACTCAGTTGAAATTGCAGCCAACTCAAAGGCATGGATTCTGGGCAATGAGCCAACCATCGAGAAAGCTCGTGAACAAGGAGGTAAACCATGGCTCTTACATGTGCTACAGCCCGAGATTCCATACGAGATTCCTGGGATGAAGGTTACACCCTTTCCCTTGAAGAAAGGAAGACCTGAGTCTAGCGAAGTGATCGAGAATCTTGGCATCTATGTAGAAATGGGCTCAATGAAAGCTACCTACCTTGGAGACGCCTCAATTCGAGGACCCTTCGGCCAAATGGAATCCAATATCCTAATAGTGCCTATTGGCGGAGATGGGGTCTTCGACATTAAGGATGCGGTATCGTTGACTCTGGATGTCAAGCCTCAAATTGCTGTCCCAATGAGATGGAGTTCCGATGAGCAGACCAAGAAATACTCGAAGTATATCGATCAGTTTGGTCATGGTATAGCACCAGTCACTATGGAAATAGGGCAAAGAATGGAGGTCCAATGGGCTGCAGGTAATGAATTCCGTTTCGAGCTCTCTTGAATTGCGCCATGTCACCGTCAGGAAAATCACCCGGGAGGGTGAATACTTAGCAAATGGGTGAGTATATTGAGTGAGCACAAGACTGTCACAATCGACCTTGAGGAAACCGAGAAGGTTACTCTAGGTGAACATAGCGAACTAGAAAGTGCCAGTGCTTCAGGTGTTTTGAGCGTCAACAATGTTTCAGAGCGTTCAAGGATTTGGAACGTCCGTGTTCTCCTCAAAGAGGGGAGAATAGGAACAACAATATCAGAGAACGATCTCTCGGCAGGCGAAGTTGACGCAGGCTCGAAGTGGGAGAGCAACTATGGTATCGATATATCCGAACCGATTCTAACTCTCACTGAAACCTTTGACACTTGTAGCACTGAAGAAAGCGAGGAATCACATTGGGCTTATGTCCACGGAAAAGAGAATCCAGTGAGGATTACAATTGTGCTGAAGAATGAAACGGATGGTCAATTGGACAATATGGTCCTCAATAAGACCATTCCACTTGAGTTTTCGGGCGTCAACGTAGAAAGCCTGAGCTCAGGCACAGCGGAATTTGACGAGGGAACTCGAACAGTGATCTGGAAGGATTTCCTAGTCTACCCGAAGGAGTCAGCAACTATTATCATCTCTGCAACTGGGAATGTCGAGGATGTGGAAACAAAGAGTGCTGGAGAAATCATTGTCACGTATCGAGGCGAGAGCCAACAAAGGTCGAATCTAAATCCAGATTTATCCGCCCTGACCGAATTCCTGACTGGGATAGAAACTGCTGAAACAGAACCGAACCAATGGCAATGCACTTTGGAGTGTTCCAATGAAAGCGATCTCATGGTCCGTCTTGACAAGGCAGAAGTCTACTATACGCCTGAGGGAGGTGGCGATTCACAGAAGATGATTGACGAAGCCCCGGCCTTTGAGATGGCTCCTAACGATGAATGGACAGCCAAGTTTGAGGTGTCAAGTAAGACTCCGCCGAAATGCACGCAAGAAGTGGTTTACACACCAATCAGAGTCATCTCAAAGCGTGTGCTAGGAACAATCGAGAAGAAATCCCAGATAATTCCTGTCAGCCATATCGATTATGTAAAGAAGTTTGATCCTCCTGATGTGCATAGTTTCGATAAGACACCTGTCGAAGTGACAATTGAAGTGAGAAACATAGGAACTGCCAAGCTAAACAAAGTGATCGTGCAGGACTCTATACCTGATGATATAATGCCACCTAAGCCTGAGCATGTTACGATGTGGATACGTGGTGTGGAATATTCCGGACCGTCACAGGTAACGATCGAACCAGACGATCAGAATCCTGAGGCCCCACATAGAATCATTTTCATGGTTGACGACCTTAAGGAATCAGTTGGTGAGCTAGAACCAGGCGAGTCATTCAAGATTAACTACGCCATTATGGCTTGGAGGAACAGACCAGAAAAGGAGTACCCCTCACCAATTCACTGCAAGGCTTATGCATATCCCAAGGGTCTTCCGGCTGAGGCCTTTAGCGCAGATGACGGTCACAAGCTTGGAGTCATTTACAAGAAACGAAGCATTTCAGTGAAGAAGGGCATCAACAAGGGTTCCAACTCTGGTGAGTACATAGTTGTGCTTGTCATTGAGAATAAAGGTGAAGTGACCGCAGAGAATGTCGAAGTCACTGATTGGATACCAACTGGATTCAACTATGTACGAACAGAGCCTGAAGAGGAGTCTCCATCCGAACAACCAACAAGTGAGGGAACCAATCTCGTCTGGAAGTACACCCGAATGAATCCGGGCGATAAGAGGAAGATCAGTGTCACTGTGCAAGCTGGTGAAGGTGCCGGGGAATACGAGCGCCGAGAGCCACAGGTAACCTCTGACTAGGAACTCACCCAAACCCTCCCCACGGGTATAGGCGAAGGATATTTCCCTTGCCTATTCCTTTTCTTCTTTTTCTAATTCATCTAATTCTTTCTGAAGAGACTCAAGCTCTTCATCAATATCCTTCAAATGTGATAGGTCCACATCATCCTGTTCCCGTGTGTCAAGAGTATACATTACATTGAATCCTGCAAGAGTCTTGTGCAGAGCATCAGAGATTTCAATTATGGCGCTCATGAGATCTGCATTACTCATGTCTTCTTGCTCATGTTCATATGCGAAATCGTAAGCCCCCCTTACGGGCATAAATCCTAGCTCAAGTAGCTTCTTGATTACCATAGAGGGAGAAGCCCCTTCACTGTTGAATAGAATGGATACTCTGGTCACATAGCTTGGCACTCAGTTGCACCTCGTTCATTCCAACTGGACGGACCGCCGCCCGGTAGGTCTTAAGCCTTTTCCAATGATAGCTATGCTTCACTCGAGTGAACAAGGAGGGAGACGTCCTCATGTATCAGAACATGATTCCACAAGCTCTTACACTCACAATGAAGGTCTGCAAAAACCTGAACATCTTGACTTAGAGAGAAGTCGCGAATTGCCTTCGTGACTGTGGAATCACATCGACCGCAATTATGAGGCCCTCTTTGCCGGCCGGAGGCCACTGGATCACAGATAATATCTATTCTCGAATCTACTTCCAAACGAGCTCTCCATAGAGCATCTACCACTGTCCAAAGCCATGGTGGACGGTAATGGCCTTTGGACCAGAGTCGTTCAACCAGTGTGTGTTTCTGAACGTTCACCGGATTAATGGAGATAGTTGTTGCACCAATCTGCGCCGCATCCACGATAGTCTGTACACAGTCCAGAAGCGCATCACGTTCAGTTAGAAAGGGCGGTTTGACCAGAACATAGGCACGAGTCCCAATTTTCTCCTCCTTTGCAGCTTCTACTGCAGCAGTGAAATCGGACCTCGTAAAACCTTTGTTGATACAGATAGAACGCACAGTATCATTGCCACTTTCAAGGCCAATACCAATCTCGATCTTACGCGTTCCAAGGATTTCACGGATTTGCTTGAGAGATGTTCCATTGACGTATTCAGGTCGGGATTCTATCACGACTTCTTCTATTCTTGCGTCTTTAGCTATCTTGGATAGAATTCCACTCCTTGCTTCCAATGGAATTTCCTCTGGATCCAGAAAGCTGCCGCTTGTGTATATCTTGATGGCAAGTGGTGAGGGCATATTGTCTAAAGTAGCCATTGCCTTGTCGAATTGTGCCAATAGTTCATCAGCTGAGGCCGGCTTTGGCGAACCATCAAGGAGATAGCTGCACATCGTGCATCCTCCCTCATTTCCGCGAGCATGGGCACATCCTTGCGTCAGCATCACCAGAGACAGCGCATTTCCAACCTTGCCCCCGATTCTATTGACAGTCACCCATTTGGCCGCAGGTCTTTTGAGATCTCGTTTTCGAATCTTACTTAGAGACCGACCTCTAGCAGCCTTGCTTTCCTGCATGATAATGTCTTTGAAGGAATTTGGAATCGTGGACATCTACTTATTCACCTCCGATTTATGTCGGAGTGATACCGCATGCCCTTTTTCGAATTCGCACATTTCCTGTCCGGACATCTCGCTTCGACCCACTCCAACCACGACATCGTCCTGACTTAGGACAATGACCTCATCACCGGGCCGGACTCCCGGGTCTGCATCTTCAATTCCTACAGCAAAGATGGAACTTCCCTTCAGCTCACGACCTGCAAAGCGCACCCAGTATCGATTGAGTGGAGCTAGGAGTTGTCCGCCAGCAAGAGTAAGAGATATCGATCCAATTGAAGCGACAAAGGCACAGACTTGCTCCTTATTCACTCTACATGTGACAGTATGGTATAGCTTGCCGCCCAATCTAGCTTCATCGGGAATGAGAAGTTGACCAGCGCCGAGCCCAAACTGGAAATCAGCGATTGCACGCAGATGGTCGTCCAATTCTGTTCGCTTTTCGTCATCAATTGCGAGAATCTCTGTCATATCCAGAAGGACATCTGCCAATGCAGCAAGAGATTCCCTTCTTGTAACGGGCTGCTCTGGGGACGTGTAGATGATGCTCTGACGGATTCTGTCCTCAGCACTTCGAACAATATCGAGATAGCCACCATTTACATGAGCGACTATGACGACATCATCGCCAAACTTGTTCATGTGATGCTCAAGTGCGGTTGCTGCTATCTCAATCTCTTCCGAGTCCCAATCACCGGTCACTGGAATATCGTAGTGTGCTGCTGGGAACACTCGTTCGAGCTCCCGCGGAATCACTCCAAGAGGAGATGTGAGGATTGTTTCCGCAACACGATGCCTTACAGAACCGATTGTTGACTCGATAGTTCGGATGAAGCGTCTGTGTGATTTAGATGATGAATAGGGCTTTCTTGCGGAACAAGGCAAGAGCAGAACCAGCTGCTTGTGGGTGGGCGGGCTGAATCGTTCAACTATATTTTCCCGGAAACGGCGTATTGTAGGGGCATGGTACGATTCAGGACCAATGAGGACCATTGTATGCCTGCAGTTGTTTGGTGTGTATTCCTCAAGATAGGAATAGGCAGCCCTATCGATTTTACGCATGAACGACGCCATTGCGGGACTTGAATGCGTCGTTGACTCAATCTTCCAACGGAGCCGATTCTCTTGTTGAAGCTGCACACTCTCTGAGAGAGCCATTCTATACACCCCAATGTTGTGCTGAATCAATGTATCTTGAAGCGAATCGAACGCTAGGCCAAGTAATGAAGGATGTGCTGAACAGGCAGAACAAGAGCAGTATCGCGGCGCCACGTCTGGAGTTATTCTCTCGGTATCCAAGAACATGAGGCGCTTCCTCTGAGCGGCAGCCTCGAAAGCTCTTCCTATGTCGAAGAGGTCAAAACCGAAATAATGGAGGGGAGCAACAAGAGGTGGTTCGATTCTCCCAAGCGCCAAAGCGGCCCAGTTCCGTGGAAGCTGACTTCTAAGAATCACATTCCTATAATCTGATGGCGCAAGAACACCATCAAAGGCAAATGCGGCAATTCTGACGCCCAGAGAGCCAAATGAGTCTAGATATGAAGCAATGCTGTCAGGGTCTGTGAATGAGTCAATGCGGACTATGGCGCGGGTAGGATTCAGAGTGTCGCTGTTGTCTTTGAGAAATTCTAGCTGTTTCGAAAGAAGAATTGAGCCTACTGAGGCAGAGAGAATACCTCCAGAGATCATGGAAGGAAGAAGAATCAGGTTCTCGTCGTGGAGTAGAGAACGAGGTTGTTCCCATCTTCTGGATAGGGCAATGAAAGACGGCTTTGCTGCTGTTTCATCATGACCAAGAGAACCATAATAGGTTATGCCATGTTCAGTTTCCAAGGGAGAAATAAGAGAGGGGGTGCGAATCTCAGAATCACCAATCCGAAGGTGTCCGGTTCGTGCAGGACCATCATGACCCCGGTCAATCCAAAACGTAGTCAACTTCCTCACAACTCCAATTAAACCAAGGGCTCATAAGATGCATACCCCTTCGTATCAACTTCCGTTTTTGCCTTCTTCAGGACGAGGTCGATGCTGGCCAACGCACCTAGCTTGAACAAGGGACTGTTATTGTTTCCGCATTGATAGGAATATGTGCAGAGAGGGCATCCATCGATGGTGTTGCAGTCACACTTCTCAAGAATCGTCTTGCACCTGTTGAAGGCCTCTTCCAATCTGGTGAAGAGAAGCTTGGACGCACCATTGCCTCCAGGGCTTCCATCATAGACAAAAATAATGCCAGAATCACCCATTGACACGCCTCCAATCTCACGCGTACTGCCCCCGGTTAGCATATCACTTGATTCGATTATTACATGTTCCAGTGCATGGAACGCTCCTCCAAACAAAGTCCCAGGCGTCATCTGGGGGCCCTTTACTTGCTTTAGCTTTCCTTCTATGTAATCGTTAACGACATTCACAGGGCACGGTGCAGTGAATGCAAATCCCCTTGTTACATACCGATACTCAAGAGGTGCTGCAAGGTCCGAACGGCTTACAACAGCTCCAGTACGTGTCAGACGCTTCACATATCCGTAGACCGTCTGTGTCATCTCAAGTGAGCAATAGACAACATTGAGACCAAGGGCGGTGGTTTCCTCAAGCACATTCATAATCCGAGGCATTGTTGAGTAGATTGGTTTTGTGTGAACACTCCGGTCATCGAGGGGTACAACGGTTGCGCTACCGAATCCAGGACGGTACCTGAAGTCAATAGACATGAAGTTCTTCCCACCATGCAGATAGATTGCACCAGGATGTAGCTCCTGCGCAGCCATTGGCATGGAACGTTCACCCAGACTGATTTCTCCCAGCTTTATCTCGACTGTGTCACCAATACCCCGGATACTATAGCCTCTCCATTCGCTCATGGCGGTCTCGAAGTCAACAACCCGCACATTCCCATCTGGCATTACCTTGAGAAGTCCGTCCTTCACCAAGGAGTCCAAAATACCGCTCTGCTTTGGGAGGAATGACTCATTCAGTTTACCACTCATCGCTGCCGCGATGAATTGAAACCGACCCACAACTTCATTTCCTGGCTCCATATAGGCTGAATCTATATCTGTGAAGTACTTATCAGGCTGATGTCTATAGAAAGAGGAGATTGGGTCGTTTTCTCTCAAGGCCAGAACTGCAATACTCTCTTGTCCCTTCCTTCCCGCACGTCCAATTCTTTGAGTAAGCCTGGTTATGGACACAATCATGCTTACTACACTATCCAAGTCGCCAATGTCGATTCCCAGTTCTAAGGTAGGAGTAGACACCAGTATAGGTAAGTTGCCAGTCTTGAATTGGAGCTCTACTTGATTCCTGTACTTCCTGGACAGCCCAGCACGATGAACCATTGATTTGAGACCTGTATCTTTCAGTAGCATATTGAGGACTTCAGCCTCAGAATGGGTGTTACCGAAGACCAGAGTCTTGAAGCCTCCCGACTGAAGGCGTTTTACAAGATCCACAATCATGCTGTACTTGCTTCTTTCGTCAGGATAGAACATTAGAAAATGAATCGGGCCCCGTTTTGCACTTTCTGACACTATAAGTTCAACATTGGTGTCGAAAACCTGCTCGGCAAATTCCTTAGGATTTGCAATCGTGGCGGACGCACCAATCTTTTGGAAAGAGCCGGCCTCAAGTTCCAAGCGTTTGAGGATGTAGTACAAATTGGCTCCCGTTGAACCTGTGTAAAGATGTATCTCGTCCAAGACGACATATTCAACCGTGTTAAGCAATGGCACGAGCCTAGAACGATCCCAGCCAAGATGATAGTGAAGAACATCAGGATTAGTGATGAGAATATCAGGAGGCCGCTCATAGAGCTTGGCGCGCTGAGCTTGAGACACATCGCCATCAAAGATGCCTGCCACAAGACCAGATGCTTCACACATCTGTGTTATCTTCTCATATTGGTCCCGGGCAAGTGCCTTGGTAGGGTATACTAGAAGCGCCCTGATTCCAGGATTCATGAAGGACTCCTGTACTGAAAGCAACAGCCTTCTGATAATTGGCAGAATAAAGGCCTCAGTCTTCCCTTGAGCTGTCGGAGCTGCAATTACTACGTTCTTGTCTTCGAGTATGGCATTGAAGGACTGCTCCTGAAAAGCGTAAAGACGAGAGAACCCTTTCTTCCTAAGGTATTCGATGAGCCGATTCGGAAGCTTAACCTCAGACAAATCGCATCCATACACTGTATCTGTGGCAGGCATATACTTGTATTTAACAAGCCGATCACGGCCAATAGAAATGAGCGACTTGACTGTATCCGGAAGCTCCTCGACCGACGCACCACCATCCTCTATGAGGAGGCGAATCTCCCTCTCAGACTGTACTCTCGTGGTCCTTCCTCGTGCCCTTTTGCGGTATCCCGACGCATCCTCGCCCGCCTTTGACCTTCCTCTTTTCTTTGGCTCTGCTGCACCACCCTCAGAGAGGGAGGATAGCTGCCCATTCTTTATGGCCTTGGAGAACTCATCATAAGCGTCAAACAGATCCTTGCGAGTGCCATCAATAAGCAACTGAGCATCACAGCCAAAGCAACGCACTGTCCAAATGTGGCCGCCTTTCCTTATATCAAGTTTAGAACCACATTTTGGGCAATGCAACACAGGCACAAATCACACCTTCGCTCCAACAGCTTGATTGATTCTTATCAAAGTTTGGCAGTGTACTAATAACGCTTCTTCACGAATGTCGGGTATACTTGAGATGAGTGGGGGGGAAGAGATACATCATAACGTTTTTAACGACTGTGCAAGCAGCTTGCACAGTTGCAGTCGGATTATGATTGGGAGACGATAGATGATGGTTGAAGAAATATCCTCAGGTGATCTTGATGAGATAGTGTTGAAGAATAGAGTGGTATTCTTGGATTGCCATGCAATATGGTGCGGACCGTGCAGGACGTTGTCGCCTCTTCTTGAAGAACTTGACAGCAAGTACGGTGATAAAGGATTCAAAGTTGTAAAACTGGATGTGGATCAGAACCGGGAGTTCAGCAGTGAAAACCGCGTTACTGGTGTACCAAGTGTGTTTGTCTTCAGTGAAGGCAAACGTGTTGTCTTCGACGATGGCCGAGGCAATAAGGTTGACAGGCTGGTCGGCGTCATGCCCGAAGAGGTCTACACTCAAATCATCGAAGAGCTTCTCGCAGAAGCATAACAATGGAGTCTCCTGTTCTTGACAGGGGAATTCCCCTCCACCTCTCGATAACAATACAGTTTCACATAACATTATTAGGTAGGCCCAGACTCCACCGCTTAACGGAGACGAATCTTTGGTAGAGAATATTTTAGCGGAAGAGGTCGACTGCTTGGTCTCAAAGACGAAACTGGCGTTCTTGGATTGTTGGGCTCCATGGTGTAAGCCGTGTAGAGACTTGGCACCTGTACTTTCTGAGCTTGATGAAAAATACAAAGACAATGATGATATCGCCTTCTTCAAAATCAATGTCGATGAACATCGAGGGTTCATGCGGCAATACAAAATCAGAGTGATTCCGTGTGTTCTCATATACTTTGATGGTAGACTGAAAGAGATTGAGGACCCTGATGGCAACCTGAAAAAGACCGATCGACTATTGGGAAGAAGAGGCCCTCAAGCCTACGAGGCGGTAATTAGGCAGCTCTTTCCACAGAATATGCTTAGCTAATCGTCACATGATGTTTTATAACGATGAATTCCTGAAGCTCCTCCGTATCGACCAACTATTGACCAACTAGAGGTGTAGATCATGCCCATTTTTCCGTTTGGTGATAAGAATCCGAAAATAGACAAAAAAGCCTTTGTAAGCCCCCAAGCAACGATAATTGGTGATGTCGAGATTAGCGAGGGGGTGAGTATATGGCCAGGCGCAGTGGTACGCGGAGACTATGCAAGTGTTAGAATTGGAAGAAGATCTGCAGTGCAAGATAGTGTTGTGATTCATGCCCATTCCGAGGACAACCCTGCTATCATAGGAGACCTCACTGTGATTGGAACTGCATCAGTGATTCACGGCGTTTACGTGGGAGATTTCGCCAATATTGGAGAAGGGTGTGTCATCTTCGATGGTGCCACTTTGGGCGAAGGTGTAATGCTGACTCCGGGAAGCATAGTGCCAGCAAACGTGGTTATCCCGCCTCGAAGCTTGAACTCCGGAGTTCCTGCTTCGCAAATCAGGGAGCTTTCGCGTGAAGAGGTGGAGAAGCATGGGACAAGGGCAGAAACCATTGCGTATGTCTTCCAGAAACTCAGGCACTGGCAATGACTGGACCCTACATTGTTTCTCTTGTCAACGATGTGATAGTTTCTGATGCATCCCTAGTCACAAGCAGAACATCAGCCATTTTGATACAGCCCAAGTCTTCAATATAGCATGCAGGATGGATGGAGAAAACCATTCCTTCTCGAAGTACGAGTTTGTTCTCTGGAAACAGACTTGGAGGCTCTTGAAGGTCTAGGCCAATTGAATTACCAATAGGCCAAATCAAACCGGTTTGACAGGGCTGCTTCTTAATGCTCTTTATCATGGAATTGGTCACATCAGCAATACTAGAGCCAGAAGCAAGTTTTTCTTCAGCAATTGAACACATTCGCAGCATCGCCTCATGCGCTCTGCTCTGCTCTTTGCTGGGTTTTCCAGTATGCAATGTTCTGGCAACTTCCGCGAAATATCCTGAATCACTTACTGTGATATCGACTACAACCAAGTCATCAGTTCCTATCCTTCTTGGCATAGGTTGAGCATGTAGAAATCTTGCATTTCCTCCGGACAAGACTGCTGCACGGATTCCTTGTACCTGTCCTCCGGCCGCTCTCATTGCGGCCTCGATTTCAACAGATGCAGTGTCCTCGGCAACACCGGGAACCACCAGCTCGAAAGCAGTTCGAATTCCGATTTCAGCAACCAGTGCTGCATTTCGTATGGACTCAATCTCAGCATCATCCTTTACTTGACGTAATCTCCAGAGAAGAGATGCTGCATCCTTGAATCCTGCATAAGGAAGGACATGTTTCAGATGTTCGAACTCGCTAACCGGAAGGCGATCTTGCTGCACACCGATAATATCATTTTGAACACCGGCGTCGTGGATGATATCTTGGACCGTAGACCAGAATTCCGCCCCACGAGAATATGTTGCAATCTCATCATGGCCAGGATTAATGGTTCTAATTCGTGCCATCATTGCCTCTTGCTTGGCATGTTCAGATTGCAGTTCAGACATTATAACAAAAGGCTGCTCTCCTCGAACCAGAACGCATCCAATAGGAAGTAGGTCAGTAGGATTATGATAACCACTAAGGTATTGCACATCCTGCCTACGAGTTGCCACTAGTGCACTTATGTTCTCTTTCTGAAGAGAACGGTTAATTCGTTCAAGTCGCTGTGGTGTAAACCGCATTGCAAGTTGTCCTAAGCCAAGAAGAGGAGCTTCCGATGAAGCTTGTCTTCGATGCCCAGTTCTGTCGAAGTGGGTGCCAATTTAAGGTTCACGCAGAAGGACAATTCAGCTCCAGAACAATAGAGACTCTCGAAGAATGAATGTGGCCGGACCGATCAGATTCGAACTGGGAAAAAACGAGTCCGCAGGCTGGAAAACTAGTTGTTCCTGGTAACTGCAGAGCTAGTTCCGTAAATGGAAAATATCAAATTCATTCACGGAGTTTTCATTCGTAGTGGTTTTGTGCTTCAGTTGTCCAAGCCCATAGAATAAGGTTCGTAATGCATCCTCCGATTCTCTCTTGGAGTGTGAGCAGATTCAACTATAACAGAAGGGCTTAAAGGCGAAACAGGAATGAATGAGTGCAAATGGGCGTGTAGTCTAGATTGGATAAGGCGCTTGCCTGCGGAGCAAGATTCCTCAGGTTCAAATCCTGACACGCCCGCCAATTCTCTTTTTTGACTGTTGTTCAAAGGACAGTAACTTGATGGGATACTGAATCGAGGTCTGCCATTATGCAGTTTTTTGTTCACTAGATATCTGAATGATCTATAGGGAAGACTAGCTTGGCAAACCTAGATGATGTAGAGGGTTTTATTCCCTGACCTCAGAACATGCATAACAAGTAACAGAACGAAATGGTATGGCTGAACCCAACATAATGTTTTGAAATCCAAATTCGAGGCAGGAATATGAGTGCCTTTTGTGAAGAATTTAACAGTACACTCTCTTTGTTTCGTAATAGATTTTCATTTGTACCAGAATTTACCAGAAGGCATAAACTCCTGTTCAGTCATTTAATGTGTAGATCTTTCAATAATGCTCTTCATTTCATTGACAATGTCAGAAATCGGGATAGTGCTGAGATGATTAGCTCTTCAATCATCATGAAATACTGCTTTCTACGTAGCTCCAGTTCATTGATTCTTGAAAACCTGTAGAGCGCCATACAATCACTGCATCACTCAAAGTAATAGTTAAATATTCCATCAATGCCACAATATCTGTTTTTTAACTATGCAGTTAAGAAACATCTAAGAGCATGGTATCGCAAATTGGTGCGTCATACTTCAATGAGTCTGTTATCTCATTAGCAACTTGAGATAATGAAAAGATTTGGGGGCCAAGTAAGAGTAGGAGCTGGAAACGAACATGGTGGAGCCTATTGTTCAAGTAGAGAAGCTTATCAAGAACTTTGGGACTTTACGAGCACTAGATGGACTATCGCTTGATATTGGACGCGGCGTTTTTGGCCTAATAGGCCCAAATGGTGCAGGCAAGACGACACTGCTCCGAATACTCCTTGGGCTCATTCAAGGTGACGGAGGAACAGCTGAGGTTCTTGGGTTAGATGTTCAAAACGAATCAATTCAGATACGAGAAAGAGTAGGTGTGCTGCATGAGCGGCCAACATACCCCAAAGGACTCACACCAGTAGGGTTCTTGCATTGGGTTCGCAGCACCTACGGGAAGGGAAGTGACCCAGAGGAGATCCTCAAGCTTGTTGGCTTGTCCTCGGCCGCTCATCGTAAGATTGGCAACCTGTCTGCAGGTATGACCCAGCGGCTTGGCATTGCTCAAGCCTTAGTAAGCCAACCAGAACTTGTGTTCCTTGATGAACCAACAAGCAATCTTGATGTCGTAGGAAAGGAAGAAGTCACCCAGTTGATAATCAATCTGCATGATGAATTGGGAGTTTCTTTTGTTGTAGCATCTCATGTCCTCTCAGAGCTAGAGCGTATCTGTGATAGTGTTGCGTTCATTTGTGATGGTGTAATCGTAGAGAAAGGTAAGACTCTTGATCTAATCAGGCGCTATACCACAAACAGGTATCGAGTAACTACCAACGAACCTCGACAACTTGCTCCTTTACTAGAGAAAATCCCCGGTGTAGCGAGTGTCCGAGTAACTGGTATAAATTCTCTGACACTCAGTTCCAACCTAGAACCTTCCAGTAAGCTCGAACATGAGATACAGGATGCTGCCTTGCATCGTGGCATTAGGGTTCTTGCTGTTTTCAAGACAAGCACACTAGAGGACACATACTTGGTGGTTATGTCAAATGAATAACAGACTTAACAGACTCAAATCAATTATGGTATTGGACCTAAGTACCCATTACTCCTTTCCGCTTGCAGAAATTCTAGTAGCAATAATGATGATGTTATCGTTCTATCTTATATATTCCAATGGAGCTTTTTCTCTATATTTTGAAATCCCCCCCAGTATTCCATATACCGAATCCCAGATTATAGTCATTTACGAACAATGGACTTCATCTCATTCATTTCGCACTCTAGCTAGTGCAATCTGGGATTACTCCTTTATTCTTGCATTCTTTACTCCAATGCTTGCTGCCCTTAGCTTTGGAAGGGATATTGATGCAGGTACATTCCGGACCTACCTTTCCTATCCTATAAGCAGACGACATCTCTTTTTTGCAAAAGAAGCTCTGATACTTGCAATAGTATCCGGCACCACAAGTATCTCTTTTCTCATTGGACTTCTAAGTTTGGCTCCAAATCTGGAGGTATCATTCCCGCTTCTTTTGTGTCTTGCAACACTATGGACACCCACATTGTTTGTTTCGCTGGCAACCATTCTCATCGCCATCACTTCCAAGAGCCTTTCAGCGTCACTGTTTGGCGGAGGGGCTCTTTCGTTTGGTAGCGTAATTAGCCCTCTTATTTTTCAATCAATGGATACATTACTTGTGGCAATAATAAACCCTGCATCAGCAATCATGAGATACATATTTGATGAATATTCTGTATACACTCTACAGTCGGTGTTAGCTGGCATTATCATAAGTTTGGGAATTAGTGCTCTCCTTCTAATCATCACACTGAAGAGATTCGAGGCAATGGAAATTTAAGAGGGGATTTCGATGCGAATAACCAAGTTCTTTATTATTCTCGGCATTGCCTTTTTGTTGGCATCCTTTCTTCCAAGCCGTTCTGCAAACTACGAGAGTATTGTTGTAGATAGAAATCACTACGAATGCTTTTTGGTCAGAGGGGCGGGGAATCTCTTTGTAGAAGCATCTGGTGTGGAAGATAGGAACATCTCACTGTACGTGCTTAGCTATGACGACACTCTCGTTTTGATTCAAGAGGACTCCCTAGAGAATACAACTCCAATATTCATGAAAGAGAATATACTGCACTTCTCAGATGTCATCAATTTACCCGAACGGGATTGGTATGGCATTGTGGTTACATTCTGCTTTGTTAATTCATCGTTTGGAGAAACCTCTTTGCACATCCATATTGCAGAGGTCACTCCATATCCAGCTCCCTTTTTCCTCTTCGTTGTTTCAGAAGTCCTAGGTCTTGGTAGTTTTATATATCGAAAAAGAGAGTTGTGAAGTATGTAAGGATTTAGTCATCGTTGGAAAAAATGTTTGATTCTTAACCACTCCGTTGCATCGTGCATATATGCCATTCAGCTGCTGGATATTCGCTCATTTCACGAGCGAGATGTAATAGAAAATGAGTAAGAAGATAAGATCGGTCATTCCTTTTGCACTAATGCTTATTCTTACATTTGCAACAGATGCCAGTGTATCGTTTTCCTGTTTTCAGACTGATTCCTTAGGCTATTCAGATGCGCGAGTTGTGAATAATCCACCAGCGTGCTACTAATGATAAAGATGTTGATGATGACGATGGCACTTTAGAAATCTGTGACGACCATAGTCTCCCTGCAGGGGATGAATGTTGCGCGATGGAGGTTATAATGCGCTTCCAGACAGAGAGTTACCAAGCATTTAGATTCGCTGCAGCGTGGGCATTATCCTACAAAATAGAAACGACTGCACCTTGGTACGGATATGCCTATATCATCGTTAACTATATCCTCTACGACGACTATATGAGTTCTGCCATAGAAACACATTCCTATGGTTGGTCTAGGAGTTGTCATACTGACTGGTTTGGTGTTTCTGACTCAGAATCAGGCTTCAAAAACATGAATGCTGATGATTATGTACAATTTAACTGTGATTTGGATGATGAAACATGGTACAACGCTGCAGTGCAGCTATCATAGATTAGAGAATTCTGTTCTGTCAAGAAGTACGATATCCTTGTTGTAGACTTGCAGAGAGAGATGCACATTGGGAGAGCCAAGGGATTACCATCTGATAGGATTACAGAGAAACTCCGTCATATACGTTCCAAGCGAGAGAATATTGCCAAGGATTATGACCGTGTTCTTGTCCGACGGATTCTCGATTACATCTCCGAACTATCCAAGAAGTACATACTCTACGTTGCCATCGGTCGCCTTAAAAACATACGAACACGTGCGAGAAGGGGAAACTACAAAGGACGACAATATAGAAGGATGATACACTCTTGGGCATTTGCCAGGATCACAGAAAGTCTAAGGCATGGACTTGCTCAACAGTGCTGGAAGGTCGATGGAAAGGATCCTCGATTTCAAGCTATTTCTGAAGCCTAGACTTCCATCATGTGTTGGAAGTGTGGAAGAAGGAGGTATTGACCTCGATAGGCAATGTTCGTCTGTAGCTGTGGTTTCAGGACAAATGCAGACCGGAATGGATCTCTAAACATCGCACGTCGTTTAATCAAGCTCATTCCTTCACTACGGAATGATACAGGGTTAGGGAGTTGGGCTGTCCCTGAGAGAGCTCCAGCCCCGAAGGCCGGGAGGAAGTCTTCTTCCAAACGGAAACCCTCACTCTCTTCTAAGGTTCATTCATCAGATCTTGGAGAGTCCGCGGCCGTTCACTATGCTCAGACGAGTTTTCTCAGTTTTGGTGACGAAACTGCGAAGAGTGATAATGACCCTGCCGTGGTAATAACTGTGGAAAGTCTCTCTGTCATTGGAAGTGATGCTCCAATATCAATAGAGGAGAAGGAAGCCAGGTCTTCAGGAGGAATCCCATCCCGATGAATGTTGACAAAGCTCTTGCTAATTGCAAATTCCATAAGGATTTGCAAGGTGATGACATTGGCAGGAGAAGGGTGTAACACAGAAGTTTCTTTCAGTTGAGGTTCACTCACCATGATTTGAAAGATACGGATTATCCGGAGGCTGGTGCCTTATCCATGCTAGACTACGGTCCCAGCGATGATGCATCGACACAACTTATAGATTCTTCGCTGTGAAAAGTCAATAAGATTATGCCAATGGAACTTGAAGAAGTTCTACAACCGCCCGTCCGTGTTGTTTTGTAACACGAAAAGTATGGTCTGTGGTTTGTAGGATGAAACTCTCGCCTTCATCGAGAGTTTCCAAGACCGTGCGGCCCATAGGCCCATTTAGATAGCGAGCGAACCGATCTACAACTCGTTCTTGTGGTGCTCCGAATTCTTTACTATGACTCATTGTTGGAGACCTCGAATCGGAATTATGTGCCTTCTGAGGGCTTTTAAACTCCGATTTGCTGAAGCAAGAGAGGCTTTTAACAAAAAGTGGCGGGACCGGCCGGATTCGAACTGGGAAAAACCAACTTTGCAGGAGATATGCAAGTATTGGAATAGGACATAGGATGAAAATAGTAATTCTGATTAATTTGTGGACTCGTTTCTTAGAATAGCGTGGAATTAGTTGGGTTTATAATGACAATTTATATATAAGTTGTTGTCCTCACAGAATCGCAATTTATCATTTTGTATGGAGGAGTTTACTTGAAGAAAGTATTGTTGGGCTCGCTTATTGCAGCTGGTCGCAAAGGGATAACACCTGAGCAGTATCAACTCCATTCTGCGATTTCCCTATTGCAGGACGATATTGAAGATAGCTCATCAATCGAAGACGATCAAGGATACAGCTATCGCCCCTATATAAAGGGGACATATAGTGATGAGCTACAAAAGGATTTGGATTTACTTGGGATTCTTGGTGGAGTTAATGTATTGGAGGGGAGCCGAATATATGATCCCGTTGTTCCCTTTATTGAGGACTTGTACGCCGAATCCGTAAGAGACGAAAGACAAAGGAACGAGGAACAGGAGAGAATAAGTAAAATAATCGTTCCTTTATTAGAGATGAGTATTGACTCATTATTCGATAAAGCATATACTTCTTTGAACGATCTTCTCGGGAGAAGATTTGATGTAGGTGCCTAATAGCTCAACATCCACCAATCATCTGATTTTTCTGTCTAAGGAGGGGATTATACGAATAGATTTCTGAGACCGATGTATCACGATCCCATACATGGCACAGGAAGGGGGTTTGAAACAATAGAAAGTAGGCTGATTCACTGTGCAGAGGTTCAAAGGCTCCGTCATATTAAGCAGCTTTCAACGGTTTACATTCCATATCCAAATGCGAATCACACCAGATATGAACATGTTTTGGGTACTACGCACCTAGTTAAGGTTATTCTAAGAAGGCTGCTTTATCAATCTGGAGAAGGTGTTCAGATAGCACTTCATGATGTGCTTCAGGCATCTGTCGCTGCAATACTACATGATATCGGTCATAGCGCACTGGGGCATGGCTTAGAGAAATTTGCTCATCTAATAAAGAATAACAAACTTCGTGATAAAAACGTATCAAAAATGCTCTTAGAGGGAAAAATAGGAATACAACATCATTCTGTTCCTTGTGCAGCTGACATATTAGAAAGCCTTAAGAAAGACCCTCAGTATGGGGATCTTTTCGAACCTAAAGATATTGCTAAAATAATCAACGGATTTCACCATAATCCAAAGAAGCTGTTTATTGCTAATCTAATCTCTGGAGCTATCGATGCAGATAGGATGGACTACTTACTTCGTGATGCGTATCATACAATTCCTGGTGGTCAGTATGACTTTGGAGGCATAATAGAGAACATGGCCGTCAGGGAGATAAGAGATTCTGAAGATTGTGTTTTGGCATTTTATGAACGAGGAATTCCTTCATTGGAAAGTCTGGTAACATCTAGAGATTTTATGTATACGCAAGTATATCACAATCGAATCAATCGTATATCTCAAGCAATGATTGCACGTGCTCTTTACAAAGAACAGAAGTCATTGGGATCTCCTCTAGAGGACATCTGGCTTAAAACAGACAATGAATTGCTAACCGCATTAGCTGAAACCGATGAAAAAGGGATTGCATGTCATATTGCAAGAAAGATCATTGAGTGTCGTCCCTATTATGTAATTCCTGAGCTTTGTTGGAGGTATGACTATCTGACATCTGATTCACGGAAGGAAATCGCTTTGATGAATCAGAACCCACAAAGATTGCTAGAATTCGAAGAGGAGCTAGCACAAGCTGTCAGTCTTAAAGATGGTTCAGTGATAGTCGATATTCTTCCTGATCCAAAAACCAGGGAGAGCAGTGCTGTGATCATCCCCACTCAAGAAGGCGAGCTAGTAGACTTAAAGAAGAAGAGCAAACTGGTAAACTATATGACATCAATGGAATACCTTACTGCAAGATCTGAGATAGTAGTCGGTATTGATATTGATGATCTTGATGTGCTTCACTATCTAAGATCGCCCTCTGAAGACGAATCTAAAAGAATCTCCAAAATCCGAAAAGCGATTGAAGCTCGAATTGAGCTTAAGGAGGTTCTGGATTGAACAGGTCAGATAATCTAACAAGTATCTGGCTAAGGATAATTCAGAAGGTTCAAGCATCAGATGAAGGAACAACCATGACATCTCTTGCAAAGGACCTGAAAGTCGATATAGGTCATTTAGACTGGCGCATTAATCATTTAGTCGAATCGGAGATTCTATCGACAAATGGAGAACGTATTTGGCCAAATAAGAATCACTTCCTCTACCCGTCCGATGACGAAATCCTGCCGCCTGATCCTCCAATAAACTGGACTGAGCTCATTCTTGGATGGATTCTAGGACAGATATCGCTTTACTCAGTCCTTGTTTTCTTCGGAATAGGCTAATGAATGAATAGGTCCAGCCGTCAGCGCAAAATCTGCACCATACCGCTTATCATTGTGCTCTCATCCTTCATCCCACCAGTTCTGCCTTAAACAGGTTCTAAGTGGAAGGAACCGACCTAACTAGGACCAATACCCAGCACAGAAGATAGGAAAACTAATGTACAAACACATCCTGCAGCAACCGAAACTGTGGTCTATCATAAAGAAGGGCTTTTGCTGATAAGGAGCTTAGATAATCCATGTCAGATATGACTCAGTACTTTATCGGGCGTATCGACGTCATCAAGCGCATCTTAGATAGGCTTGAAACCTGTGATAGTCCAGAAAACGAATCTTTGGTAATGAGACTCTGTGGTATTGGAGGGATTGATAAAACTGCCATTCTGAAGTAGATAAAACGGATATGCGAATTTTAATCTCTAGTTGATTTCAAAGACTACAATAACCTCTATTCAAGATTCGATACACTAACAAAAGGATTTAACGAGAAAGGAATTTCAAGCAGTCCAATACGTTAGAAAAGCGATTTGCCTTTGCAATTGTGAAAGAGCATTTATCAAGTTGTGATATGGTTGTTATTCAAGAAGGATACTCATGAAATATTACCGAAAACCATCGCGCTATCACGTTGGCAAAAGGTATGTATCATGTCTTACAAAGTGGGGGCTTGAAATCGATGAAAACTCTGAAGGCCTTGTTCAAGCATACTTAGGGGATCTAGGACGTATTCCATACAATGAGCAGCTATATTGGAGTATATTCAATGTTGCCCCTCAAGGAGGGACAGCATGAGAGAGATTTCAGCGAAACTTCCTCAAATGACCTTGTAGAACTGATTGATGATCCTGTGTATCAATTCAAGAAACACTTCGAAATCATTCAAGATGCATCGATGAAGAAGTACGTGAACCTGTCTTCTTGTACTAAGGGTGACGCTCATAGGTACTCCTCTCTGCGAATGCCCTTAATGAAGAATGGAATGAGTTTGAAGAGCAAATACAGTCTCTTGCAATAATGACTTCAGACTCATTAAACGTAGCTCTACTGAAGCGTCTGATTGGAACATCAGTTCAGGGACTGAATGATATGAAATCCATCAAGTTGTTGGAGATGTATTTAGACTCGCAATCCATTGATAAGGCTGATACTCAAGATATTTTACAGGGGCTCAGGATGGTTCAAGACCTATGGTCCAGCAGCACGACTCATTGCAAGGGAAGTAGGTTCGCTAGTGTGTTGAAGAAATACAACTTAGACACTCTATCAAGGTTGGATATTGTCAAGAACGTATTCTTTGAGCTGACCAAATCCATTACCAGGCTCCAATTCATAATTTGGATGCAGAGATGATAATTCCAGAGTTGAATCAGAATCTAAGTGGCGAAAACGCATATGTTTCGCAGAGTTTGGCATCATCCTGCTCATCAACATACTCTCATCCAGTAATAGCTCCAATCCTATTTCACGTAGACCGAGAGTGAGTGAGCATTTGATTTACCTCTGCAGTAACGAATCAAAATGTAATGGTAAACTGAGGTTTAACATCTTGAAAAGGCTGACGATGAATAATCTGGTCTTTCCTTGAGGGATGAATAAATTCAACCCTAATAGAAGCGCTTAAAGGCGAAACGGGAAGGGGTGCGACTGGGCGTGTAGTCTAGCATGGATAAGGCGCTTGCCTCCGGAGCAAGATTCCTCAGGTTCAAATCCTGACACGCCCGCCAATTCTTTCTTGTATGGTAGTCAAGAGACTTAATCCAGATGTGATGATGAATCGAGGTCTGTTAGTATACTAGCTGTTGGATATATCGATCTTCTAAACATCCGGTTGTGGTGTGATTCACTCATCATGACTTGTAAGAAACAGGTTATATCAAGAAACGATCTTTGAATGATGTTCAAGCCACCAAGCGCCACGTTTTCCCTTCGAAAAGCCCTTCTCGTACTTCAGGACCTCGACCCCAATGAGGTTCTTTGCTCGCTCATTCAGTTTTGCAATTCGGTCTAGGATTGTTCTTCGATTTGAGGACAAGTCCTTTGCTAGTTCGGGAGTCGTTGCGCCGTCATTCTTGAGGAAGTACTCGAGTATGCTGCGGTCCAGTTGGTCCCGACAAATCTGTGTCTTGGCCACGGTGTTTAACTCGTCAAGAAAAACACTAGTAGATTGTATATTCTCCAGATGAGCAACTCGTTCCTTCAACTCATTCACATCTTCAATTAGCTCCATGATGAAGGGAGGTAGTTCTTGATCGAGTCGCCAAAGAACAGACTCCTCGATGAAATGCTGGCGCCCTCGTTCACCAGCAAGCTTGTCGATTCGCTCAAGCAGGTCAGGTTCCAATCGGAGACGAATGCTAACAGACCTCTTTTTCGAAGATGGCGACATTCTAGAGAACACCCTATTTCCAAAATGCAGCAACCTTCGACAAAAAGCCTTCTATTCACAGAAACTTCTGCATCCGACACAGTTATAACAATACTCACTAGGAGGTCGCAGAAAATACGCCACGGTGGCTCTCAAATGGTTAACAAAGAGAAGGCTCTGAAACGGGAATTGATCCGACTGAGGAAGACGCAGAATCCCCAACAGATCGATTACAGAAGAATGAGGAAGTTGCGCAAGGCCCGAACAGAGTACTGGGCGCTGAAGACCATCCCCGGTGCAGTGAAAAAAGCAGCTGCTAAGCCCGAGAAGAAGGTCAAGAAGAAAAAGGAAAAAGAGCCAGAGCTAGAAATAGTTGAAAATGAGGAAGGGAGCGAACCGGAGTTCGAAGTAATCGAAGATGAGACCGAGGTGTCCGACGAGGACCTAGAGATTGATGAGGAACTCGAAAAGCTCTATGCTGATGATGATGAGCCTGAAGACGAGGAAGAAGAGTAGGCCAAGTCTATGGGAAAGAATAAGACGAACCTTGCTTCTTCAATCTCACCATCAGAGATTCTTTGGTGAGAATAATGGTCACACTACTGACAATGATAAAATACCTTGAAGAAATCTCTCCTTCAAGATTCACCTTTGCAGGAATGGACACTAAGGTTGAGATTGGACCACAGACCGAGGCTATACAGGAAAAGACAACGGTGAATCGAGTCATTGTCGCAACCTATCCCTCAGGGAAAGTTGTCACAAAAGCCTCTCAAGAAAAGGCTAACCTTCTCATCAGTCACAGGCCACTTTTTCCATTTGCCCTTGACAGAATCTATGGATTGGATCTGATTAGAGTCAGACTGCTTACAAAGAACTACATCTCCTCGCTATCCCTCGGGACCTCGTGGATTGCAGCAAGGGATGGAATTGTAGACGCCCTATCAGAGACTCTTGGGTTCACTCGCGTAAGTGAGTTTATGATTGCAGGAGACTATAATGACCTTGTACCGGCTGGCCGCGTTTGTCAGTATCCCGGACTAATGAACCATTCAAAACTCGCTAACTATGTGGCAGCCAAGCTTTCCTTGGATACAGTCCTCTTCACTGGAGACCTTGATGAGGAAGTTGGAAACACACTCCTGCTTCCTGGACACTATGTCGATATGCCCGAGGTGGTAATGGCGAAGAAGCAGGACATTCGGACCCTGATTACAGGAGAACTTTCCCCAGAAGTCAGATTAATGGCTGCTGAAGACGGAATGAACGTTCTTGAGTTAGGGCAGTTTGCAGGAGAAGAACCAGGAATGAAACGACTCAGACATCAGATTAGCCTTGAGTTCCCTGAGCTGCGAGTTGAGTTTACCGAGTCTGCACCCTTGTCCAAGAGCCTTTCTTGCTAATATGGAGCTATGCATAATTGGGTCTTCGAATAACAACAACATTCCGATTTAAATCGGCTCCAACGTGTCGAGACACAGGTGGACACTTCGTTCTCAGAATATGAACGACAGGGCAACGGGAGTCTATTTCTGTCATCGATTCATAATTTCCCATGCCTTTTGCTACGACAAGGTCTGCCTCAGCCAGAGCATTCATGAATTCATCTGAGTTTCGCTCAGGGTTTACTCCAATGGCAGGAGCACCGGTATCAATCACTGCGTCTGCGTACTCATGCAATCCGACCTCGTCAGCATCCACCATTGTTGCATCGTTGAGAACTGGGCCGCCTTTCACAACAGCAACTACTCTGGCGCCCAGATTGCGTATTTCTGATATCAGAATCATATCCAAGACAACTTCACCCGCATTGTCCATAAGATAGAGCACTTCGGATGCATTTCGGCAGAGATCTCGAAATTCATCCACTTGGTCAATTCCTAGATCGGCCTCCACTTTGTTTATGATGGATCTAAGCTCATTTAGGCTGAAGTCACGACCTGAGACATCGAACTCGATAGCATTGGCTGCCGCGGCAATCAATGCAGCTCTTCTGAATCTGCCCTCAGGCGTTCGAACCTCATCGATCAAGTCTGTTAGTTCCTTGAGTATTCCAAGAGCCATTATGTTTGATTCATGCTTGAGCTCTTCGTAGGGGTCTCGGCCCGTCATCCGTTGTACAAGCAAGTCTCTATCTGTGCCAATGTGACTAGGAACCGATTCATTGGTGAAGTTCTTGGACAAGAAATCAAGCATTTCAGAAACGACCTTCATCTGGAGATCCTTGTCATCTGTTGCTAGTTTAACCTGGTTTATTGCACGCTCAAGAAGACAGTGTGCACAATGGAGTGTGACCTTCAATGTAGCTCGCCTAATTCCGCCGGGCAGTTGTTGGTGTTAAAGCATACGGAAGATGCTATTTCCGAATGGGGTCTGCAAGATCTCGTAGGATAGCCTCTGGTTTATCAGATTTGGCCACTGCTGAAGCGAGCAGTACACCTTGTGATCCTAGTTCTATGGCAGCCTTCACGTCTTCCCCGGTACTAATGCCTGCTCCACAAAGAATCACTACATCCTTGTTTACTGCACGTATCTTATCAACCGTACCAGTGATGATCTCAGGCTGACTCTGAGAGACTGAGATACCGGACCCGATTAACTCAGGGGGCTCTACTGCCACCGCGGATGGATTGAGCGATGCAGCAGCAACGCTCACAAGGGGATTGTTTGTACAAACGATTGTGTATAGTCCAAGCTTCTCAGCCTTTCTAAGTGACATCTCAATATCTGCCAATTGCATTCGGTTCTCTGAGTGGTTCAGAAGAGTTCCCGAGCACCCTGCCTCAACAAGTGCTTCACCAAGGACATGACCCGTGAAGCGTCCTGGTTCTCCTGAATCCATATGCTGCGAGAATACCGGAATATCTACAGCTTTGCTCACACGATAGACGTCAGCAATCTGCGGAGCAACGACGACTGAAAAATCATACTCATTGGCGACTTTCTCACAAGCTTGAGCAAGAAGTACAGCTTTCTCACCTGTTGCTTGTGGATACGTTTTGAAGTTCACTGCAATAACTGGCAGACTTATCTTATCCATTGTGCTTATTCCCACCAAGCTGCAATTCACTGCAGCATCGGCTGAAGTAGCCGAGAGCCTGCTAATAAGTTGCTATGATGGTGCATCTTGTATATTCAGCGGATCTGTCCGACCAAGAGCTTGAGTAGCGGAACCCGAGCATATCCCCTTCGGTTAAGACCACCGATATCTTTTCGGAGTTCTATTTTCACGAACTTGCCTCCATCAGGATTCTTGTGATACTTCATGTAGATGTTCGCAAATTCATCGAATGTTGAGGCACTGAGTAGTTCTGAAACGACATCATTGGAAATCCGGATGAATGCATCTTCGTTGGGAGCAGTCCCAGTACCAAAGACAACGTCACCAAGAGCTTGTTTCTTAACGTTGAATCGCTCACCCATTGCCATGAATTCAAGAACGAACTCGTCGGTGCCTTCGATACTCCCTGAGATTGTGGGATCATGGAACATGAATCTGAGCCGCTCGGTTAATTCAGCGTGATAAGGTATCGTAGAACCACGAGCAGCAGAGGCTTGTTTGACCACAGTCACGGCTTCCTCGGCATGCTCTTGGACGTCTGACTCGGCTGCCGATTCCGAAGAATCCTCTTCTTCGACGGCTGGCGCTGATTCTGCCTCAGCTACATCTTCTTGCTCTGTCTCTTCGGTCTCATCTAGTTTATCTTCATCTTCCTTCCCAAAGAATTTCCTTATCTTTTCCATTTTGCACGGTCTCCTTGATCACAAATAGGACTTCTTGCCTTAGGTCACACAAGAACTCATTCAATTGGTCCCATTCATTGCTTGGTTCTCTTCTGCGTGCTTCCAAAAAAAGATAGCTTGATTATACACCCTTGGTAGGTTCAATGGCAGACAATTTCAAGTCTTCTAGCTGGGCAATAAGAGGCATTACTTTTGCCTGTCTCTGCCCTCCCCATAATTCGTCAACAAGAAGGTCTCGGATTGCAATCCTAATGACTTCTGAACGATTTGGGTATCTGCTCTGTTCAATAAGCTCGTCAAGGCCATCAACATAGGATTCAGGAAGACATATCGTTACAACTTTCATTGTTGACCACTCTGAAACAGAGGAAACGTGCTAATGAAAGCGTGTCATTTCCAGATGTCAATGTAGGTATTATTCACTCTAGGTACGAATTCTGTGTGCTCCATTGACTTATGGAGCTGGATTGATTTCCCCAGGCTGCTGGCCCACTTCAAGAAGCACACGAGCAGAGGGCGCCTCTCAGGAATGGGAGTCATTTTGATGTATCAATCGCAATACCCTTTGCATATCCTTCCGGATAGTGCTCATCTAGGATTTCATAGGTTTGACAAAGCAATTCTTCGCCCTGAATACAAGACTCGCAAGTTCCACGAGATACATCAGGATCAATCATCGCAGGGGTTCCAATTTCCAAATCATTGAGTGTGCTTTGGCTTGTTTGTGCAACTATGCCGAAATATCGTTACCAAGATTATATGGCATCTTGAGATTGAAACCCGGAATTCCGGCTCACACGAAAAGGTTGAGATGATTGAGTGTCACCGCCTTGACATCAACAAAGACTCGTTCTAGCAGAGGCTTCAAGATGTTCATCTAGCACATTTGAGAACATCAGAAGGTCCATATTCGCCGAAAGCTGCCCTCATGTTGACTCTCGTCGCATACTCGACAGCACAGGTCAATGAAGTAAAATGCTGTGAAGTGGCAGTAGTTTCTAGTCTGGATATCATTGTAATCAATACTACTACGAAATCTACTAAAGGTCTGTGCAGATCTCTGGTGTAAAGGTGAAAAAGATGGGAAAGAAAAGCAAGAAGAGTGATGGCGGCGGAAGAATCCGAGTAAGCCATATCCTAGTCAAGAAACACAGCCAAGCCCTAGAGATAATAAGCAAGATTCAGGAAGGAGCAGACTTCGCTGCTATGGCCAAGCAACATAGCTCCTGTTCTTCCAAAAAAAGAGGTGGTGATCTTGGGCAATTCGGAATTCGGAAGAGGACAAATGGTCGCAGAGTTCGAACAAGCGGCTTTTGCCCTGAATGTCGGTGCAATGACCACAAATCCTGTGAAGACCGAATTTGGCTATCATATCATCAAGCGAACCGGATAGCAGTGTGAACGAGATACTTCACGATGCATGTAGAGAGTCTAGTAATTGCTCCTATGAAAGGAGTGATGCGGGATGCTGGACTCTCACATCATGAGTGAATTTTATTCAGCGGAATCGGAGGTCTCTTTTTCCTTTCCTTTAGGAATAATCTCTTCTTCAACAAAACGATTCGCACATTTGGTAAGAACTTTCGGAAGTGTGCTGTATTCCATTCTGTCAGATGAGAGGCGATGAAACTCAAAAGGCCCTAAACGCCGTAGATAGTCAGCTATTTCCATTCCACGTTGTCGTGTAATGTCAAAGGCAATATCATCGAACAAATCGACAGGCCCTACCAGCTTGCCGTTTGACACTTGAAA
>RDOC01000004.1:216227-216483 GCA_011364985.1 Candidatus Thorarchaeota archaeon
CTCTTGGGGGACCATCGAAGCGAGTACATTTGGAGTCTTTGAGACCAACCGGAAGTAGAGGCCCGGCATGAGAACCGCGCATCCAGCCTGCGACAAGATGAGGAATACTGAACGCCTCAAGTACCTCGCCCATGGCAGGAAGACCTGAATGGGCACGAACAATCGCCACAGGATCGTCCTTTCCCACATACTTGCCAGCGACAGCATGGAGCTTGTCTGTACTCACAGATGCGCACACCATTCCGTCAGCACGATA
>RDOC01000005.1 GCA_011364985.1 Candidatus Thorarchaeota archaeon
ATGTACATCGTTGCTTGAAACTGTTGTCTTTTGTCCATGCGGAAGGACCTTGAATTGAGGTCCAGAATCAATAGTTGAGATTCAGCTTTTGGATGAAACTGGACCGCGTCTTATTGGCACCTTGGAAAGCTGATCAATCTCTGACAAGCTGATCCACTTCATTTGCTGTATCTTTCCAGTGGTTATTCTATTCCGATTCTAGTAGCGATTTTGACAATGATGAACACAACAAATGCTACTACTACGAAAGTGATGAGGCTGTCTAGAATAGGTCCAGCAGCGAGGACATAGGTGATCTCTCCTCCACCGACACCAGGATACACAATCTGTACCAGAGGCATGATGAAGCTATTAACCAAAGCCTGTACGACTTGACCCACATAGATACCAAGGATAAAAGCCACTGCCAGACCCAGAACCTTGTATTTTGAGATGAAATCAACAAACTCGTTAATCAGACCCTCAGGAGGTGCTGGTTTTGGGGGTGGTGTTAGTAGTCTACGTATCTCTTTCAGCTCTTCAAGCATCATTTCTTCTGTCGACATTATGTCACATCCTTTTTTTTGGGCAAACCAATGTTTGTTCTATGATATCTTTCTTGCTATATGGTATCAGACTCATAAGCCGAATTTGTAATCGGATTTGTAGTGAGTTTCTGGTTCATTCTATCAGTCATTGGATTTCTCTTGGTAATTCCATTCCATTTTCTTTCTGTAGAACACCGTCAGCTGGAGAACAGATATGGAAGAAAGAAAGGAAGATAGATAGGAGAAGTCCTCGGAGTGATCTCGGGTTGGGGATTCTTCGGTTCTTGGATAGGCATCTGGTTTGCGCCGCAGGAGAGATTCACGATTCCGTTGTTCGAACAGGTTCTGGTTGTGATTCCTATCCTGCAGCTCACTGCAATCTCTACTCCTATTGTTCATCTCATGCTCTCCTTGCTCTTCCTTCTACCTGGGGTCTGGCTAGGGATAGCTGGCGTACGCAAGACTGACCTCAAGATGGTGTAAACGCACAGAACCAGTGCAGTGATAACGGACAGAGTATATTCGATTGTGCGGCACCCACAATATCTGGGCGGTGTGTTATCCTATTTTGGTATAGTATTCTTGCTCTCGTCAGGATATGCATTGTTGCTCTCTCCTGTGGTAATGCTTGCCAATTACGCGATTTCAAGAAAAGAAGAGATAAAATTGATGAGGGAGTTTGGCTGGGAATATGAGGATTACAGACAAAGTGTGTCTATATTCGTTCCAAGACTCTTTCATGAATCTAACCCCCCCCCCCAAAAAAAAACAGAATGATGTTTGGAATCCCTGACAAGGTGTGTCATCGATAATGGTGGAAGATTGTTAATCCTGATGTGATCTAGGTTCCAGCTCTTATAGGAGCACCACAGAATGGACAGAAACGATCTGCATTTCTCAGAGCGAAACCGCAGTAGAGACACCCGTGTCCGGTCTTCTCAGAGAGAGGCTCCTTAACTGGAGAAGATATCTTGGTACCTGTGGAGGAGTCGAACCAGATGCCAGACTCACCGCTTCTTTTCTGGTCGACTATATACTGCCGCACCTCATCTTCAGGCACTCCGGTTCTATCTGCAATATCCTGAACTGACTCAACATCATCCTGATACAACTGTGTACGAACCCTTGAACTGGTTCTTGACCTACCAGAATAGCTGAACACACATACTAGCAATAAGACGAAAAGAGGGATTGTCATCCAGACAACACCTGTAAATAGCCACACAGCAGCGATGATGAGAATGGGCAGAACGAGCCCAAAGTCCGTTCCCTGCTGCTTCTGTTTCTTCAGGTCATAGATAGGTTTTCTATCAGCTTCAATTGGGTCGGACACGTATCCAGAAGTATAGGTACCAGGTTCTGATGTCCTCCAATAGTCAATCTTTTCTTCTCGTTTTCTTATCTGTGTCTCTTCTCTCACATTGCCAAAGAGAACACAAATCAATACGGCAAGGGGGATAACCAGCCATCCAACACGTGTTATCAACATGACGATTCCCAGTACGAGGATTGGGATTACAAGGCCCAATTGCTCATCCTGATCTCGGCTCTGCGGCATCTCTTTTTCTCCTGAGTACTAGATCGTCTACAACGCTTATTGATTTTTTGAGAGACTACTTGGCACATCGTCATAGAATCGCAGAAACAATCATAATTGTCACGATTCCACCAATAGAGATTGGAATCAGATTCATGTCGAGATTCCTGCTAGTTGTTGTGATGGATGCCGCTCCGGTAGAGCTTGTTATTGCCATTGTTGTCGTAGGTGTCTGTGCATTCCAGCCGGCCAGCATTGCCACCATCCACCAGAATGCCCAACCCTTTTGTTCGCAACTTGTGAATGTTGTATACCCAGCCTCATCACCATTAAAGTCAGAATGCTCCATAGGAACGTGATAGATTACAGATCCATCTACATGATCGTATGTACTATAATCGCCGTCACTCCAAGCATCCAAGTCTGCAAAATCAAAGATGGCCTTGTCTTAGTGAATCTTGACACTGGTCTGTGCTGCATCAATCCACTTATCTGGGACGGAACTCAAATCTATGCATGTGTGGTCAATGACTAGACCGCCAGACCTTGCGGCAGGAAGAACTTCATCTTCGATGACCCAGATTGGCTCAAGGGAGCCGAGAGCAAAGGCATAAACAGAATCAGTACCAGGGCTGCCGAGGCGGTGTCAAGTCGTGGCATATTCAAATCTCCCGTAAAATGAAGGCTCAGCTCAAGCTAATTATCTTTGTGAAAACACTGTTGGGTTTACCAGAACTGCTAATTAGCACAATGTCCTTTGATAGAGATAGCCTGCCGAGATGCAAAGATGATGTGGGAGTCCGAGGACTGGTTAACGAATCCTATAGCCTTACTCAAATGGGCAAATGGCTTGGAAAAGGGACCTGCCTTACTGCTAATCAGACACTCGCAAAGACTAGAACCGAGGGAAGCCGAGAAGATACTGGAGGAACCCCTCACCTCACTAGGCATCCAGATGGCGGAGGAGTTTGGTAGAAGGCTAGATTGCGATAAAGTAGTATCGATCTGGCACAGTCATCACATGGGGGCACAGCAGACTGCAGAGGGCATTGTACGCGGACTTATGGAAAAGGGAAGACTCGTTCATCTCAGAGGCCCCAATCGAACGCTTCTCGGACCGGGATGGGATGCACCGAAATATATGACGATGTTGAAGGAGATGGGACTTGTGCCCTTCTTTGATTCGTGGGCAAGAGACCGGATACCCATCGAAATCATTGAACCAATTGGAGACTTCACTCAGAAACTGGTGGTCAGAACAATTGGAAGAATAATGGGTGCCCCTGAAGAGAGTCTACATATACACATCACACATGACCTAGTTGTAATGGCGGCAAGGAAGGTATTCCTAGACATTGATACAACAGACGAAAACCGTGTATCCTATTTGGGCGGTTTTGGTATTGCACGTTCAAATGATCTCCTTGTCGGATTCCTAGATTACAATCAGAAGCAAACATGGATCGGTCCAAGCTGAACCTGAAATAATGCACTGAGTGAAACCAGCTATCTTGGACGGAGAAAGCAAAACAGAACTACAATGAGAATAAAGACAAGGAAGTGAATACACAAACAAGCTGCAGTAAGAAGAAACGATTCCTAGGCAAGTCATGTTTCTATCGTGCTAAGAAATCGAACGCAATCCTTCAAGCAATAGTACAAGTAGATCGATATCAAAAGAAGTATATTGTTAGCTTATAGCTAAAGAGGAAAGAGGCAATTATTTTGACGCAATGGGCAGTAGGGCAGCTCTCCAAGAAAGAACTTGTAGAGCTCAGAAGACTTAGAATTGTGAAAGAGGCACTTGACGAATTCAAGAGAAGAGGGATTGATGCTGACATCGTTGTGTGTCCTGTCTGCAAGAGTCATAGGGTAATCGACCTGACATCTTATCACGATCTTGGATTTCTTGGTAGCTTCCAACCAGCCTATTACTGTCTAGACTGTGGTTGGTATGGCAGGATTGCCCCAATGATGACTAACCGTCCAGACGCCAATGATGTTCTGCAAGACATGAAGGAAGCATTCCCATCATACAGAGATGAGATCGTAGATGCTTTTGGCGATATTCCTGCTGACGAGCGATAGTTCGGCACCTATGCTCCATTCTCTTGAGTTCGAAAATCAAGGGATTGGAACCATCAGCATTTCTTCCTTAACATCATTATCAGCAAATAGTATCTCATCATCTTCTAGGTGTCCTATGCAGTGCTCTCTTTAACTTCGAACTCGACAGAGAATGCTCGAGTGTTCATCTTGAATACATGTTCCTGGATCAATGAGGAAGATCCTACCAGCAGGTCTAATAAGCATCATTCCAGTTGTTCTTCGTCTTCTGATAAGGGAGGGTATTCAGAAAACTCATTTACATTCTTGTCGTCTTCACAGATATCACGCAATTCAGCTGCAAAGAGGCCTTCCTTGTGAGTTTCATAAGCATCGGCCGGAAATTCCTTTGCTCGTTTCAGACCTTCATCAGCGGCAAGCGGTCCAAATACCTGAAGTATCATTGTCGTCAGTACTAGGACATTAAGTATCAGAGTTCCATAGTACACTGCTTCTGGGGTCCCAATCGCGATTAGATTCTGCTCCACAACTAAAGACAAGCCAACAGCAACACCTGCTTGCGACATAAGACACAATCCTAGGTACTTCCTAGTCAATGGAGGTGTGTTTGTTACCCTCGCACCTGTAAATGCTCCGAAGTATTTCGATAATGTTCGACCTACCACATATAAACCGGCGAGGAGAATAACGGTTGTTTCCATAATTACTGAGAAATCAATTGATGCTCCAACTATAACAAAGAAGATCATAACAATTGGAGACATGACGACATTCAGAGTATGGCTTACTGGATCCTTTTCTGGATTGACATAGTTGCCAACAACAAAACCGAATACCATACACGCTAGAATAGAGCTTAAACTCAGAAGAGCCATCATACCAACGAGGAGTATTATCACACCAAGCTCTAGCTCAAGGAGCTGCCGTCGGTCGCTTTCGCGGTTAATGATATGAACCATGGCAAACCCAAATGCTGCTCCTGCGAGGGATGAGGCAATTATTTCATAGACGGGCATGAGAAGAGCGTTGATAAGAGTGATAGCACCAGGCGAGGAATAGAAAAGAACCGCGATAGAAATCGAGAAGTTCGCCAATAGAATAGCAATAACATCATCCATCGCCAGGACAAACATTAAAGTGTCTGTCAAGTTACCCTTGCACTTTCGTTCCCAAATGACCATCACTGTAGATGCCGGGTCAGTAGCACTAGCCAGAGCACCAAAGACCACCGCAATATGGGGTTGATTCAGTACGATATATGCAAAGACGGTAACAACTGCAAAAGTCAGCATTGATTCGGCAATGAGAATCACAGACATGCGCTTAGTCTGACCACCAAAAACCTCTTTCCGGAGCTCTAACCCAATGTTGTAGCCGATCAGCCCAAGGGCAAAATCAACAAGTGGGTATAGCGCGACTCTTGTAGCATCACTGACGAAACCAGTAGAACCAAGAAAAAGACCTGCAAGCATGAATCCAAGTATTTGAGGAACCCCAAGTTTCTTCATTATGGCAGCACCAACAGCTGCAAGGACAAGTGCTGCACCAATGAGAAACAATACTGTCGGATCAAACGAAGCTTGCATGATGGTATATCACCCTGCATTCTACTAATTTCGGTCAGTAGCAAAGAAACCACGTACCATCCTTTTGTATCTACTGGAATGTAAGTTATGCAAAGAAGTAATTTTACCATCTTATGACGACTGAGTTTCCTTTTTTGCTGAGTGGTAGATACAATGTATTCTTAGGAAACAGCTGACGCATAACGGGTTTTGCGATTTGCAGATATTTCTACCATGTTTGACCAGGTTGTGATTCATCGATTTTACACAGCTGCTCGGAATAATATCCATTAGGAGTTTCTGAGCTTTCTCCCTTGTTATGTTACTTGGTATAAGACCAAGTCGTTTGGTGATCCGCCATACATGAGTATCAACTGGAAGCACAGGCATATCGAAACAGAAGAGCAATACAATGGATGCAGTCTTAGGACCTACTCCATGAAGAGAAACGAGCCAATCCATGGCATCATTTGGATTCATGTTTGCTAACAGATCAAGCTGCAGTGCACCCACTCGGTTCATGATTTCTCCAAGCGCTGCCTTAATTCTCTTGGCTTTTACTCTGAAGGGGCCAGAAGAACGAATAATCGGAGCTAATTCGTCTTCTGGAGCACCAAGAACCTCTTCCCAAGATGAGTAGGCGGATTTGAGTGCTCTAAAGGCACGTTCTGTGTTCACATCAGCCGTGTTTTGAGAGAGAATGGTAAGAATTAGTTCATCAATTGGATCCATTACCCTCTCGGCCACTACAGAACCGTATTCCTTGACAAGCAAGCAGCAAATCGACTTTGCTTTTTTCCTTAGCTCTTTCTGTTCTTGACTCAAAGAGATACACACACAGGAATAGATGGTGTCATATATGAAGGCATCACTTGAGGAGCCTATTGTATCAATCCCAAAGGCTTTTGTTTGAAATACGATACTTCCTAAGGGATTCAGAATGAGCGCGGTTGTTGTCTACGAAAGCACAAGAGGAAGAACGAAGGCAATGGCTGAGGCGATATGTGAAGGAATAAGGAATGCTGGAGTAGAATGCAGCCTCGTTTCAGCTTCAGACTTCACAGACATAGGCGATGCGTGTGCACTGGCAATTGGCAGTTCAACTCGAATGAAGAGAACTCTTCCGAGAACAAGACAAATACTTGATGAATTGAAGGGTGTCGAGAATATGCCAGCAGCAGGATTTGGCTCCTATGGGTGGAGCGGAGAAGCGCCTGATTTCATATCTCAGCAACTGGAGAAAAAGGGAGCTAAGATGGTCCGAGACCAGCCGCTTCGGGTAAAGGACTTTCCTAGAGAGGACGACCTTGAGAAATGCCGGACCTTGGGTAGGACTCTTGCAGAAGAATGCAAGCAGTTGTAGATGATATGAACACACCAGTGCACTCTGCGCAACTCTTATCATTTGGGTTCAAGAGCACCAAGAATGTGTTCTGAAAATGGGATACATAAGTCGGCTAACGCAGTATGCCTTGAAATACAGAGGCCATTTCTTCGGCTTCCTTACAGCCGCAGGTATTGGCACAGTATTCAATGTCATATCACCATTGGTGTTAGTAGAGATTATTGATTCTGTAATTGTATTGGGCGATTATGGACTCCTTGTGACCTATACACTGCTTTATTTGGCCTTGACTGCGTTTTATATGATTTTTGACACTACTGGGAGATATGTAGCTGCTTTAATGGCGCAGCATGTGATTTACGACCTTCGTAGCGAACTGTATGACTCATTAATGGAAAAGGATTTGGCATTCTATGACCAAAACGAAACGGGACAAATCCTAGCTCGCGTGACAACGGATGTTACAACAATGCGCGAGTTTCTCTTCTGGGGGTATCGTGTCATTTTCATTGGCATTGTGACGCTAATAGGAACCTATATCGTCATGTGGACAGTCAGCCCAGAACTAACTCTCATCATGTTGACACTAGTGCCGTTCATCTTCACTTTTGTAATCGTCTTTGCAAAGAAGGTGAGGCCTGTACTCTATGCTGCAAGAAGTCAGTATGGCGTTCTCAGTTCTGTTCTTGCCGAGAATGTAGTAGGAATGAGAGTTGTCCAGTCTTTTGCAACAGCAGATAGAGAATACGCAAGAGTGGATGAAGAGAACAGAGGTTTCCTGAAGCTTAGAGTCGAAGCGCTTCGTCTTTTGTCATTCTATAGACCTATCTTGCCAACAATATTCGGAATTGCTGTCGGAGCACTAATCTACTTCGGAGGAACAGGTTATGATGCAGGGGGCTTGTCATTTGGTCAATTCGTTGGCTTTGTGACACTTGTGAGTATGCTTGTATTGCCAGGGAGATTTCTCAGTTGGGGAGTGGGAATGTATCAGAGAGCATCTGCGTCGGCAGAAAGAGCATTCTACATATTGGATGTTCGGGATGAGCTAATGGATCCAGCTGAACCAGTTTGTGTTGACGAGATAAAGGGGGCTGTGGATTTTGAAAATGTATACTTCAGCTATCGAGGCAATAACTTCATTCTACAAGGCGTTGACTTGCATGTCAAACCCGGTCAAGTAGTGGCTTTGCTTGGAGGGACAGGCTCAGGAAAGACGAGCTTGATTAACCTCATTCCGAGATTCTACGATGTGGATGACCAGAGGGCTTTCGTCTATGAGGGAAAAGCGTACAGACTCAATGACAAGAATTGCGTTGAGATTGGAGAAAAGAAACTGATGGTCGTGGATGAAGAACTAGAAATAGACTGTCAGAAGATAGCCATCAGAAAGCCTGGAAGGGTATTGGTAGATGGCGTGGATGTCAGGTCCTACAGAATTGAAGACATTCGAAGACACATTGGGATTGTTCACCAAGACCCATTCCTTTTCACTGATTCTATTCGTGAAAACATTGCCTTTGCAAGGCCGGAAGCCACACTTGAGGAAGTGCAATCTGCGGCAGAAGCAGCAATGATTCATGACTTTGTTATGACTCTAGAGAAAGGCTATGATACGGTCATAGGCGAACGGGGAATAACCTTGTCTGGAGGGCAAAAACAAAGAGTAGCAATAGCTAGGGCACTTCTCGCAAATCCAAAGATATTGATTCTAGATGACTCTACAAGCTCAGTTGACGCAAAGACGGAGATGATGATTCAGAAGGCATTAGAGAACCTGATGGCTGGACGAACGACGTTCATTATCACACATCGACTAAGTACGATAAGAAATGCAGACCTTATTGTAATGATGGAAAAGGGACAAATAGTGGAAATGGGGTCTCACGAATATCTCATCAGCCAAGAGGGCCTATACTCATCCATCTTTCATACCCTTACCGAGATGGAATTAGCGGCCTCGTATGTCGGCACTAAGACCGAGGGGGGAGATTTCGGAGAATGAGTGGACATATGGTTGCTGATGAGGAAGAGAGGACCTATGCCTACTCTGATGGAGACCTGTTGAAAAGAATGATAAGATATCTTCTAGCCTACAGGCGAAGATTCGCAGCAGTGTCAGTTCTCGTGGCTCTTAGCATCGGGGTCGATATATGGATTCCTTTTGTTCTTCGCCAAGCTATCGACGTTGATTTCGGAAGTGGAAATGCTCAGGCTCTGCTCTTCACCTCTCTGCTCTATATTGTGCTGCAGATTGCAGCATGGTTGACAACCTTTGCTTACGAATACATTATGGCAACTATGGGTCAGCATGCAATATACACTATGCGACAAGAGTTGTATGATCATCTTCAAGGAATGTCGCAGGATTTCTACGATAAATCCTCATCCGGAAGAATAATCTCGCGTCTGATTAATGATGTAGAAAGGATGAGCGAGCTCCTTAGCGAGGGCTTGTTCAGTTCATTCGCTCAGATTTTCATAGTATTAGCCATAGGAACTGTCATCTTCACCGTTGACATCCAGCTCGCACTCATTACTCTTGGAGTTGTCCCTGTTCTGTTGGTCACAACAATCTACTTCAGGAGATATCTAAGAGAGGCATACCGGCGAACCCGCAAAACCATTTCAAGTGTCACCTCCAACTTTGCTGAGAGCATTTCAGGAGCGAAGGAGACTAAGAGCTTCACAAGAGAGAAGAAAAGCATGGATCGCTTTACCGAAGTGAACAGAAAGGATTACCAGTCCAACGTGGATGCTGGCAAGGCAAATGCAACCTTCTTCCCCTCAATCCGATTTATCAGCGGATTGGGTGTGTTTCTCATTCTTCTAGTTGGAGGCAGTCGACTAATTCAGGGAACAATCACGTTGGGAACGGTTGTTATGTTCATTCAGTTTAGTGATCGATTCTTCCGTCCAATTCTAACGATTGCAAACTTCTACACCTCAGTACAAAGCGCATTTGCAGGCGCAGAACGAGTCTTCACGGTGCTCGATACCGAGCCAACTGTAAGGGACAAGCCCGACGCAATTCCACTACCGCCCATTAAGGGAAACATCACTTTTGACCATGTGCACTTTGGATATCTTGAAGACATACCAGTTCTCAAGGACTTCGAACTTGAGATTCAAGCTGGAGAGACAATTGCACTCGTTGGCGACACAGGCGCAGGAAAGACCACTGTCATCAACCTACTCAACAGGTTCTATGACGTTTGGAGTGGATCGGTGCGCGTTGATGGATTTGACGTAAGAGATTTAACACTTGAGTCGCTTCGATCTCGGATAGGAGTCGTGCTTCAGAGCCCCTTCCTCTTCATGGGAACTGTTCGAGACAATATTAGGTATGGAAAACATGATGCATCAGAGGAGGAGTTGCTTGATGCAGTTGAAGCCATTGGTGCTAGTAGGGTTCTGAGCAACCTTGAGAATGGCCTTGAGACTGAGGTTGGTGAGCGAGGAGCGAGACTCTCTGAGGGAGAGCGTCAGCTTGTCAGCTTTGCACGTGCACTCCTTGCAGATCCGAGCATTCTGATTCTTGACGAGGCGACAAGTTCCGTTGATATCTATACTGAGTATGCTATACAACGAGGAATGAAAAGACTTCTCAAGAATAGAACATCCATAGTGATTGCCCATCGCCTTTCGACCATTGTTAATGCAGACCGAATTGTGGTCCTAGAAAATGGGGAAATAGTTGAGGCTGGTAAGCATTCAGAACTAATGGCCCTAAAAGGCAAGTACTATTCACTTTATGAATTGCAGATTCATCCTAGAGCAATGAAAGTACCATCCAAAGACAGAGAATAAAGAAGGATGGCAGTCTCCACCGAGGGGCAGAGACCTAGTCAATACACCATTCTTAGTAGTGGACTAATCATCCCAGTCAAAGTCATCAACATTGTCATAAGCATACTGAGCATTCTTCACGGACTTAAGGGAAGTCCATGAACCAAGGCTTGAAAGACCCCTCATTGCCTCACCTACTGCTCGGCCAATAGCTGGACCAATCTCAGCAAGACCTTCAAGTCCTACAATTCCATCCTTGGTGACAGCGATATCCCTTCCATGTTTTCCTCGGATCCTAACACCGGACTTGTCAACTGAAACTATATTATCATCACCTACTGCAAAAACATTCTTGCCATGTATGAAGACCAGTTCCTTGTCATCCTTGGCCACCAGAATAATTGACTTTTCATCGCTATCTTTGCCTAGGAGGATACTCCCCTTTCCAGTTTCGATACTAGTTCTATGATCACCATTGACTTGATCTTGAATCTTGTTCATGGACGCCTTAACGAATGCGTCATTGCTGCCATAACCGAGAGCCCTAGCATCATTTTCGCTAGCTGATTCGGATTTGTTCTCGAGCCTCGTAACGCCCAGATAGAGCTGAATTCCCTTAAGGCAAGGCTTGACAGATTCGCCAACAGCACCATATTCAGTTTCCGCAATCGCATCCACTACGAGTTGGGATGGCCCGTCAAAGGCAATTCCAACCCTGTTTCCATCATGCTTGAGGTATACAAAGATGCAACCTCTTTCAAGAGTGAGGATTGCTTTCTTATGCGAGATCAATTCGTGTGTATTCCTCAGCATCATCACTGGTCCATCAACTTCAAGTTTCTTCATTACCATTCATCCTCCTCATCCGAAAAATCAAGTTCTTCCACATTGATTCCAAAACCATTGGTGTCATCATCAATGTCAACTTCGGACTTAGGAAGGTCTTCCTCCTTGTCCCTTACCACCCGAACAATTCTGCTCTCCCCGTTCTCGCCGGACTTAGAACGTTCTCGCTCGACCTGACTTGTGAGCCACTGAGCAAGGCGGTAGGCTAAGCGACCTTCCACGGTGACATAGTAAGTACCTCGCACTTCACCTTTTATCACATAGCCAGCTTCAAGAAGGGAGTTCAGATGATGTGTGAGTGAACTGCCAGTCTTACCTGTATGGTTCTCCAATTCATTGAAGGTCTTGCCGCCTTCTCTCAAGAAATCAAGAATACGAAGGCGTTCCTCACTTCCAAGGGGATTTACTATTCGAGCCACTCGTTCCGGAGATATTGCCTCAACTTCCTTGTCTCGTTTTGTTCTCCGTCGAGCAGTTCTGGGGCTTATGCGAATCTTCTTTCCTAAAGACTTAGAGAATCTTTCTCCGATTTCACTACCTATATCTTCGATGCCACTTAGTGAGAAACGTATTTGTTCGCCCAAGTCATCCATCATCACATCCAAACTTTCCATGAGAGGATCAAGGTCAATACTTGCTGTCCGTCTCGCTCTTGGAGATCGCAAAGGTCGAACAGGTTTGGCAGATCTCGATTGCCGCTCATGACTTCTCAGTGTTTTTTTCTCTTGACGGAGATCTTCGAGCTCCTTTTGAAGGTCAACTCTTATTCTTTGAATCTCCTTGAGCTCTTCCTTGATTTTGTCGATATCTTCTGGCATCTTTGATTCATCAACTGTAATAATGTACAGTTTTAGTTAAAAACTATTCGGTCGAAGTACATTCGGATGAGTCTGTTGTAGGTAATCGTCTATCAAAATGTCGAGGGACTGCAAGAACGGGCGCGAAATAGGTATTTCGTGCAGGTCACGCAGCATAGCCTTTTAAGCAACTTAGGCGCATTTAAGCCACCTTTAAGGAGGTGTGTACTAGACGCGCCATAGGTGCGTTCTAGGCAGCTTTGAAGGGATGTGTGAAGAATTGGCTAAAGCGAAGAAAAGTTACCCAACCTTTTTTGTAAAGTCAGCAGTGAAGGAGTTTGCCAAGCAGAACGATATGATGGTTGGCTCCGATGCCTATGATGCAATCAACGTGCAGATTGGCAAGATGTTGGAAGCTGCTGCGGTAAGATGCAAAGAGAACAAGAGGAAAACCTTGAAGGCTTACGATCTGTGAGCATTCGAGCAGTAGTATCAACTGGGGGGCAGCCCTTGGTTGCCCCACCAGCTCTCTGATTTTTCGTTTCGATGCAGTTCTTTTTTCCGAGATATTATGCGCAGAAGAGTAGTATTATAGAGACACAAAAGCATAGTACTTCACTGGTTGTTATGAAGCTTGAACATAACGGTGAGGAGCATCCAGCTGGTTACTATGTATGCGTATTGGCAAGTTTGTTACCAATATGCTTCTTGATTCTCTATCCCCTAACGTATACAGGACTAGAAGCTTTGCCTTGGGCATTACTGATGTTAGCCGTTGTGATTCTACCTATTCTTAGCTGTGGGCTGGATTTCAGAGGTAGGCCTCTCTTTCAGTTTCATTACCATGGGATACCATTCAAAGACGAGATCATGGACCTAGCAGATGATGAATGAATCGAAGACTAATGTAAGATCTAATCATTCTCTTTGTGGACGTAGAACGGAGTGTCAGATGATAGCCGAGTAAGATTGCGTTCTGCAGTAGTCGCTTTCCCAAGTCCAAAGACATATTTCGCTGATTCAGGGTTGTAATCCAGAAGAGATGCCCTCCAAATATCCATATCCGATAGGGAATGCGATTAGCACTGCCTCTATGACTGCTTTCTATACGCCTGCTATAGAGGTAGAAAGAGAGGATGACTACGCCAGTTCCAAGAACCAAATAGATTGGCAACATTATTGTTAACAATAGTTCGTCGTTCTCTCTGATATTTTGCATCCGTTGCTGATGGTTTTCAAGGTCATTCCCTCACGCAAAGGGCTGCACAAGTTTGTTCCTTAAATGGACGGATATATGCGGCTCAAGTAGAAGCATAATGCCATTTTCTCCACTTCTTCCTTGTCATAGAGCCATCCCATCGCGAAAAAAAGCCTCGGTTCCTTCATATGCCCCGGAAAAGGGCTGGAAGTGGATGCCCACAGAAACTGGCTCGAAATTAAATCCCCGAGAATTCATCGAAGTTCCATTGAATGTTGACAGCTATAAGGACGTTGAGAAAGTCATCAACCAACTCAAACCCCTTAACGACAACCAAATCAGAGAACTGAAGAAACGTCTTGGAAATCTAACTCAAACTGAGGCGTTCATGTATGCACTAGGTTCTCTTGTTTCTGATGGTACTAGCCAACAAGCCAATGATTCCACACTTTCTTCATCCAGACTAAATATTGGTTTGGGAAAGAGCTACACATGGAGCGAGAATTATGGAGATGCCACATGCCTAGCTCTTGGAATGATTGGAATACGTGCTGGACGTATCAGAGGAGAACCTCCAAAGGTTTCATCGAGTTTAATAGAATCATCAGGTAAGCATCGTTGGCAAAGCCAATACAGCCCACTAATCAATTGGATGAGAAATCATGCACTTGGGCTTAAGCCTAGTGAATTGAAGACCTACGACTCAATAAGAGCTAGTTGGATTCTTGAAGCTCCGGAATCGTGGAAGATACCATTTCTCCAAGGTGTTTGTGATGGCGACGGTTGTGCATCAGTCGCATCACAATACCTCAGTATAGGAACTTCTGCAAACACAGAATTCTTTCAGGATTTGCTCGAGTCCATGAATATCAAATCACATGAAGGTGACGGAGCAGTAGCAATTACCTCACATGAGTCAATGAAAAGAGCTGCTGAAATAGGAATATTCAGGTATGCAACTGGCAGAAAGGAGAATCTTATCAAACTGGATAGCATGATGAGAACATACGACAACTCGAGAGAGCTGAGATCAGCTGAGATTGCTATTGTCAAAGAAATGAGAGGACAGGGGAAGTCCTGGGGAAAGATAGCTGAGGAACTCTTCGACCTGTTTGGATATACCTAGCCATACTATACCGTAAAGCGCAGAACAAGGAAACTAGGCATTGAATAAAGGGAAAAGGCCTGCCTGAATTGTCGACCTAGGCAAGCTAGAACTCTATCTATCAGACTGGAGTTTCTTAATCTCCTCTATGATTGCAGGTACAACCTCGAAGATGTCACCAACAATTCCGAAGTCTGCAATCTCAAAGATTGGAGCTTCAGGGTCTTTATTGATGGCTATGATGATTTCACTGCTGCTCATGCCGCTACAATGTTGAATGGCGCCAGAGATTCCAAGTGCGAAATAAAGACTTGGAGAGATGGTTCGACCGGATTGACCCACCTGTTGAGTGGGCGGAAGCCATCCGGCATCGACAATAGGCCGAGACCCGCCAACAGCAGCATTGAGTAAATCTGCAAGCTCTTGTGGAAGAGTAAGATTGGAGGGGTCCTTTATCCCGCGGCCGCTGCAGACGACAATATCTGCCTCCTCAACGGATTTCATTCCTTCAACAACTTCCTTGACATGTTCAAGCACTCTAGTCCTGACTTGGTTAGCTCCGATCTTGACCTCAACCTTCTCTATATCGCCGGTGCATGATGTATCACGGTCACTGGGTTTGAATACATTCGGCCGGACAGTTGCCATCTGGGGTCGCGTGTACGGGCAGAGAATCTCTGCCATGATGTTGCCTCCAAACGCCGGTCTTGTCTGTACCAGCTGTCGCTCATCGTCAATGTCGAGACCTGTGCAATCGGCTGTGAGGCCCAAGGCCATTCTAGCAGCAACTCGAGGTGCTAGGTCCCGACCATTGTTTGTTGCTCCATAGAGGACAATTGATGGCTTCCGCGGAGCTATCAAGGTGACCATGGCAATGGTGTAGGCATCAGTCGTATAGTCGGCGAATATCTTATCGTCTACAAGTAGAACCCTGTCTGCCCCCTGATGAATCAGAAACTCAGCTAAATGTTCTACTTCATGTCCAATTAAAACTGCAATCACGTTTTCTCCGAGTTTATCGGCAAGCTCTCGAGCCTTTGTCACCAGCTCGAAGGCAACACCCCTTAGTTTGCCCTCAGCGGTTTCGCACCAGACCCAAACGTCCTTGTATTCAGCAATCTTCTCCTTGTCAACGGTCTTGCGTTCGATTCCGATTGCGTCCTCGGGACAGATCTCCTCACAGGAACCGCATAGAACACACTTGTCAAGATCGAATTTGACCTTGTCACCGTCCTTCTCAATGGCTCCAAAATTGCAGACTTTTGGACAAAGCATACAGCCTGTACATTTCTCTTTATCATAGATTAGGCCCATTTCTTAGATCGCCCCTTTCTTTGCAAGGAATTCAACCAGCTGCCTGGCGGCCTCCTTTGCATCAACATCCTGAAGCTTAATGCCTCCGCTCTTCCTCTCAGGAGGAAACACTTTTCGAACGGTGGTAGGAGAGCCCTTCAGACCCAAATCGTCTTCAGGTACGCCAAGTGTGGCTGCATCTATCTCTTCAAGTGGCTTCTTCTTCGCCTTCATTATACCCATAATATTTGGGAGTCTTGGTTCATTGAGGCCTTTCGTTGCAGTAAGAAGCACTGGCATTTTGGCTTTGATGACATCATATCCATCATCAGTTTCTCGATGAGCAATAACATGCTTTCCGTCTTCGTCAATCTCAAGATGGCGCACATAGCATATCTGGGGAATTCCAAGCAGTTCTGCAATCTCCGGACCGACCTGTGCAGTGTCGCCGTCAATTGCTTGTTTGCCGCAGATCACCAAGTCGTATTCCATCTTCTTGATTTGTCGTGCAAGAGTATAGGCTGTTGCCCATGTATCAGCGCCTGCGAAAATTCTATCTGTCAGATGTATTGCCCGGTCGCCGCCCATAGCCAAGGCTTTCCAGAGAGCTTCCTTGGCCTGTGGCGGACCCATGGTCATAACTACAACTTCGCCTCCATAATGATCCCTAAGCTTGATTGCTTCCTCAACAGCATATTCGTCAAAGGGGTTTAGAATGCTGGGAACACCATCACGTATTAGCGTCCCAGTCTCCTCATTGACCTTGACTTCTGCAACCTCAGGAACCTGTTTCACTGGAACTATGATTTTCATGTAAGCACCTCAGGTCGTGGGGATTACGTAGCCGGCTTGTAAACTGAGCTCGTTATAAGGCATACGCACACGGAATAGTTCCTTTGAGTGATAGTGAACACAGGAGAGACACAGTAAAATAACGGAGAACTAGCCAAACCCCATAATTGCCAGCAAGATGCTCACAATTGCGATTGCAACGCCAAAAACTGCCTTGGGCATCTGAACCCTTCTCTCTTCATCCCTAAGTTCAGCAGAGACATCATTCATCTTTCTCATAGCTCATTGAGTGATAGATTAGCTAACCTAGGAAGCAGCGTTCTGGAATTAGATTATTTCTCCAAGAACGGGATATTAAGTGTGGATTACGCACGAAATAAAAGGGAACCATGACCTATGCACAATTGTGAACCACTGTACACCGGACTGCAGAAATCTCTCATGAAAGAATTCAGAATGGTGCTCGCATCAAATCCTGATTTTTCTTCTTCAATGAGACAGCTCTAAGCCCTACGTTATGCTTTTAACTTGGGCTATGCAATTGGATGTAAGTCCCGAAGAAGGAGAGGAAATGATGCAGCTTGATTGGATCATCTCGTATATTCAGGCAGCAATCGAGTTTGTTTTGATATTCACAGTTATTTTCATGATAGTAAGCATAATGTCATTGGGTTATGCTTTGAATTATGTCGGTGGAAAGAACACCGGCTTCTTTTCATCATCAATCTCGGCGATACTGATGGTCATTCTGGTCGTATTCATTCCATGTTTGGGCTGCATAATTGCTCTGTACCTACTCAAGCTTCGCCACAATATTAGCTGGGGAAAGGCAATCATTGCTGTACTACTTGCAGGGATCATAGCTATTGCAGCCTATATTGTAGTTGCATTCCTGTTCTTGGGTGGTTTGACAGCGATATCTGCACTAATACCATTCCTCCCGTAGAGTGATTGCACGCCTAAGAGCGTAGTGAGGGATAGAATGCACGAGGATAATGAGGAAGACAGAATTCCCTGTGAAGAAATACTCCTCGATGAGAGAAGAGGGAAGCTGCTCTTCAACAGCGGACATATACTTAGACATCCAATTCTGTTCCTAAGGATTCTGGGCCCCCTCTTGACCGCGCATCATCCATATTGCACAGAATACGAAGGGCACGTCTTCACGTTCAGACGAAGGCAATGGTGTATTGGCTGCTTCTTTAACACTCTCTCATTCTTCACAGTGCTTGGACTTCTTGTATTTGGATGGCTTGCTGCTTCCTTTGCCATGAACAGATTCAGCCTCTTTTGGGGAGCAGTTACCTTAGTGACGATTTCCTTTGCCATGAGCAGCCTGAACCCAACCGACAATAAGTCATTGAAGATTCTTTCCAAGTTGATTCTTGGTTCATCATTTGCATTCATGACCTGGGCAATAATCATTGCAGACGGTTTTGAGGCGTATATTGAAATTAAAGCTGCAGTAATACTCTCGCTCTATCTGCTCCTAGTATTCGTAATGGCGATTCGAAGAATAACTCAAATCGAAAAGGTCTGTAAGGGATGCAAGCACAAAATGCGATGGAGTAGATGCCCAGGTTTCAAGATAGTCCTCTGTCCCTTGGTTGAACAGAGCTTTCTCGTGCCTGAGGATTTGGAAAAGATTCATATTGAATAGAAGATTGAATTGGTTACAGGTACAAATTGCCTCTGCACAATCCTTTTATGAGAGGGCATGTGCTAAACGAATTAGTACCATAAAACACCGCTAGAGGTAGTTTTCGATGGGCAAGGAAAAAATACTTGGTGCATTGATATTCATCTTCGCATTGTTGGTGCTTATATACTACACATGGGCACTGGTTCTACTTGAGAATGGCTTAACCGGCCCTGGACTAGCTGCCTGGGTGGAATCGCTGGTTGGAACTGAGGGACTATGGCATGATATCTTGCTTCCCGACAGAATGTTCCTAATCATTCTGCCAATCTGGGCAGCTGCTGTGCTAATCATGGTTATTGCAATGTGGATCGGTTGGACCATGCTAACCACTCCAGCTCCAGAGCCACTTGAAGACTTTGACTTTGATGAGGAAGAAGTTTCAGAGACAAAGCCAGAGGAGTAAAGGGCGAAACACCCAAATTCAAATCAACAGAGCTGGGCCCTACGGGCCCTTCTTCCTAACTTTATCACAATAGCCAATTCAAGATGAACTAGATTGCGTTATATCCTGCTCTTCAAACAGGAATTGGCTCCTCTCCAGATTCAAATGCCTTGTAGATGAAGTACATGCAAAGACCTAAGAAGATAATGATGATTGAGATGTTCAGCATCACTCCTGGGCCGGTGTCTTCATTCAACACAAAATAGGGTATGTTGTTTTCAGCCCAATTCGTAAGACCAGTAAAGAAACTTGCAATCTCGACCACAACGGTCATCATAAACAGAGATAAACCTGCCAAGCCAAAATACCGGCCTCTCATCATCCAGGGATGGTCCCACCAAGATCTGGTTTCTGTGGTCGCTCTTCGTTCCAGATGATACCAGCCGAGTCCTCCTGCAAGGCAGACTGGCAGATTAAGAGAGTAGAACGCCAAATGATGAAGGGGAGTAGGAAAACCAATACTCTGTATATCGAAGAAATGATACCAGATGGAGAAGTAGAAGATTTGGAAAAGAAGAATATGGTATGATGCCTTCCCTATCATAGCAATATGCCTTGAAACTCTGCCTGTGACATCAGCAGGTAAGTACTTCATTGCTAATAGGAAAAATAGAGCAACATATGGATACATCAAGAAAGTGTAGTCACCCCAGATAAGTCGACGAATAGTAGTTGCATCGGCAACAAGAACGCGATAGTCGAGAAACTGGTAGGCAAAGGTGTATGCCAGACTAAGAGGGAAAGCAATCCACATGAATAGATTATGTTTGCTTTTGATATCAAAATCACTTGAGAACCAGAGACCCAATCCAACAGCAGGCAGATAGAAGAGAATATTGAGTCTGATGGCGCTAACCATAAACGCTACCGTGGAGCTTGTGTAGGTATAGGCGACACCATTCCAAACCTGTGGAGCATTGAAGAATAGAAAGACGCCAAGGAGAAGCTCGCTGATGAAGCAAAGACTCACCGTGAGCTTTGGACGGATAGTATATCCCTTGTACACCAAGGGAAAAACAAGAATAGATGTGAAGAGCACCGGGATAAACCAGTCACCCGGTCCTGAGAAAGGCGGTAGTAGAAGAAGGGAATACTCGCTGAAGTATATAGAATTGAAGTAAAGACCTAGAAGCCACAAAGCCGCATATAGAACAATGAAAGGCGCGACATATCTTATGAACTTCTTTTTGAAATAGCTCCATGAGTATAGCTCACGCAGGGTCGTGCCTCCACTCCTTCGAAATGATAGCCCCATATTGAATCCCATAACTATCAGAAAGAAGGGAATAGATATTCGTTCCCATAATGGTCCTCCAATAGCGTGTTTTAGGTCCCAAGTAAGACTATGGTCCAGAACAACCAAAGCGATGGCAAATGCCTTCAGAGCATCAATCGCGAAGTAGTTGCGACGCTCAGATGAAATATCTTCTTCAGGAGAATGTTCTAGAGAGGGTTTGAGCATGGGATATCTAGAACATTCCTCATAAAATAAACATCCGAACAGAGCAAACTATGCCAAGTCAATGGCTTGGTGGATGAAATCCGCACCCAGCTTGACAAGACGCTTAGCCTCTGCCTGTGTCTTGCCTTCTGCAAAGCATCTCCAGAGGGGTTCTGTTCCAGAGGGTCTCATTAAGACCCAACCTTCATCAAATACTAGCTTTACGCCATCCAGAGTAATACGGTTCTGATCCTCTGTAAGCTGTAGTAGTATATCGAGAATCTTGCTCTTCTTCTCAGACGGAACTTGGACCTTTGTTTTGTTACTGAAGTAGGTCGGAAGCTCGGCAACAAGTTGGGAAAGAGTCTTTCGCTCAACAGCCATTACTTCAACAATTTGTGCTGCTGTCATTGGCCCATCACGCACGGATTGATGCGGAGGATAGAACACGCCTCCGTTTTCCTCGCCACCGAGATCTGCTCTCAGCTCCTCCAGTTTGTGAGAAACAACGACACTACCAACAACGGTCCACTCAATCTTTGCGCCCGCATCTTTCGCGACATCTTCAATAAGACGCCCGCTACTAATGGGTGTTACGAGAGTAGAGTTTAGCCTTCTCCGTAACACACGAGAAGCAATAATGGCGAAAGACTGGTCGCCCCAGAGCACTGCACCATTCTCGTCCACAAATGTTGCGCGATCAGCATCTCCGTCATGGGCAATTCCAATATCTGCATTTACTGCCTTGACTGTTTCACTTAGCTCGGAAAGGTTCTGTGCAGTTGGCTCTGGAGGCCGTCCCGGAAATGCACCGTCCAGCTGAGAATTAAGGGAAATGACCTTGCAACCAAGGTCACGCATTAGTTCAGGTGTGGCCAAAGCGCCAACGCTGTTGGCACTGTCTACAACAACTACTAGCTGAGCCTTGTGGATTTCGCCTTCATTCACATGCCGTTTGATTCCGGCAATATACTCCCGGAGGGCTGTTTCATATCTCTGGTTCTTGCCCACCTTATCCCATGTGCAAATCTTGAATTCTCTGTTGAAGTAGCAGCCTTCAATCTGCAGTTCGACTTGGCGTGAAACCTCGATTCCATTGGCACCCATGACCTTGATACCATTGAACTCTCCGGGATTGTGGGAAGCAGTGATCATGATTCCTGCGGCAGCATTGAGTCGAGGGACCATGAACTGCAGTGTAGGAGTGGGGGCCGGTCCGATATCAATCGTATGGCATCCAGTAGACAGTATTCCAGATACAGCAGCGTTTAGGAACATCATTCCACCCCTTCGCGAGTCACGCGAAACAACAACTCGACCAGGTCCAAGGATTGTACATGCAGCCCGTGAGATATTTAGAACCATCTCTACGGATAGGTCTTTATTGATAGTCCCGCGTACTCCATTTGTACCGAAGAGGTGTCCCATTGATCTTCACTCGCTGCGCGTGTGATAGATATCGACTTAAGAGTATTGACTACCAGATTGGAATGGGTGTAGATATGCCGATCTTCGGGCAGAAAGACAAGGAATACCAGACAATTGCCAAGATGCTGGCAGAGGGATATAATCAGGATGCAATCACCCGTCTTCGCAAGTTTCGAGAAGAAAACCACAAGCACACCAACGCGATGGTAACTCTTGCTGTTGCTCTAATACAAGCACAAAAACAACCTAAGATAGACGCTCCAGAAACAATCGAAGCGTTGGCACTGCTGGACAAGGCTACTGAGATGAAACCAAAGGATCCAGTCCCACGATTCAACAAGGGAGTATGTCTTCGAAGCTTAGGAATGCTAGAGGAAGCCCTTGAATGCTTCCAGTCTGCCCTGGCCCTCCAAGAACGTTTTTCCCCTGCAATTCTACATATGGCTGAAATAAACTATGAGCTGGAAAGATGGGAGAACGCAGTGATGCTAGCGCGTCTTGCCTTAATTCGAGACCCTGCTCTCGAAGCGTCCCTGAATTGGGTGCCAACAGCAATGAGAAAGGCAGGATATCTTGACGAAGATGGAAATGTCGGCGACGTTCCTTGGAAGGACGAAAAGATAGTAGACTGGCGAAACTGGGTCTAGAAACGTGTAACACACTTCACAAGGTTTAAATGACATCTACCTCGACACAACATAGCTTAGTGTGGTCATTGGCCACGTTATATACCATCTCAGGTGATTACATGTCCTCAAAGAGCGAACCCATGTATCGCGGCTACAAGCTCTCTGATTTGGTCCAGATGAACATGGATACACTGATTGAGCTGCTTCCCTCACGTAGGAGAAGGACTCTCAGGCGAGGCCTTCCACAGCGTCAGAAGAAACTCCTCATGAAACTCAGAGCGGCTCGCAAGGCCAAGAAGAAGGGAAAAGACATCATTGTCAAGACACATTGCCGCGACATGGTCATTCTTCCGGAGATGGTCGACCTCACGATCGGAGTCCACAATGGCAAGGAGTTTGTCAAGGTTAAGATACTGCCGCAGATGATTGGGGAAGTATTGGGATCGCTCTCGATACCGACTCGACAAGTCAAGCATGGCAGCCCTGGTATAGGCGCGACAAAAAGCAGCGCTTACGTGCCTCTAAAATAGTTTTAGGGATACCTAATCACTCCCTATTTGAAAATAAGGATTATCAAACATTTTTCTTATTACATTCAAGAATTACTGACTTCGGCAAGAGAGACTAATGTCTTCCAAAAAAGAGATTCTGAAGGTCTATGACACCATCAAAATCCAACGAGTGAACCGTCTCAACGACCTCGTTTCACTGTTTCATTCAGTCCTCATCACTGAACTTGATGGTCATCTTCTTGAGAAGAGAGTCCTGCTCACTCATCGTCCCTCTCTGTGACTTGAGTTTCCCCAGATTCTCCTGCCGCTAATCAGCAAGTCTTTCAAGATAGGCATAGATGCAATGGGCAATGCCGTGTTTCTCTGTCGTTCGATACCGAAATGCCTCCATTTCAGCAGATTTTTCCACAACTTCTTCATGCCACTTCTTGCACTTCTCAGTCTTTTCATATTGCCATAGAAGACCGTAACACCAAACACCTAGCCCATTCTTCCAATGAGTCATGAAGTCTTAAGCTGTGTCCTATGCACAAAGGAACTCGTCTGCCTCATTGAAGCCCTATTCTCTTAGCATCTGAATGGCCAGTTCTCTTGACAACACTCCCATGTATTTGGGATTATCTGCATCTCAGTTGGCACTTCATCATCAAAAGGCCACATTACTATGCTCTCCAAATCGCAGTATCTGCATTTGTAAGTCCTGCGTGCTAGGTTCATTAAAGTGAAATAGTGGTGGCAAACCAATCCAGATCGGCGATGTAAATGAACAGCGATGAGAAGCTCGATGACCTAGTCAAGAAATCGATCGACGAGTTCCTTAGCAGGAATCCAGCATTTGCTACGCAGCTAGGTGCACACGAATATGATGACAAACTTGACGACATGAGTCCTGAATTCCTTGAGGAAATGATACAACTACTAAAGGACACGCAGGAAGAGCTTGATAAGATAGAGAAATCGGGACACTCAGAAATCGGCTTGATTGATCGTGAGGTGTTCAGATCAAGCATTGATCTATTTCTCTTCCAACTGGAGGAGATGGTCGACCAAGAGAAGAATCCGGATTTTGGTGGCTTTGTTGGCGGCGCCCTCTTTCCGTTATTCATGCGGGATTTTGCACCGATAGAAGAACGAATGCGGTGTATTGCATCTAGGCTTGAACAGGTGCCAAGAGCATTTGAGCAATTCAAATCGTTAGTTACTCATCCTGTCAAGCTCTGGACCCAGTTAGCTATTCAGTCGGTACAAGGTATTCCAGGTCTTATACAACTAATAATCTCAGTGTCTGAAGCTCAGGTCAGTAAAGAGCTCCATGAGCGTTTGAAGAAGGCAGGAGCAGTAGCTACAAAGACTTTGGAAGAAACAAAGGTGTGGCTTGAGGAATTATTGCTCACTGCACATGATGAATGGGCTCTAGGTCCGGAGAGATTCGAGCAATTGCTTCAGCTGCGAAAGATACCTCTCAAATCCAGTGAGATTCTCGAACTTGGTGAGAGCTATCTTCGGAAATTCAAACAAGAGCTTGCGGAGCTGACGGAGATAATATCTCCCGGTTCGTCTACTGAACAGATCCGTGAGCAATTACAGGATAACCACCCAAGTACCTTTGATGAGGTCCTTGAAACCTATAGACAGTGGGTTGCGAAAGCTCAACGGTGGGTCATTGACAACGATTTTGCCACTGTCTTGGACGGAGAATTACGAGTGGTAGAAACTCCGGGTTATCTCAAGCCGCTTATCCCTACGGCAGCTCTGATTCTTCCCAGTATATTTGATGAAACCAAGTTTGGGGAGTATATCGTCACCAATTTGGATGATGAAGAGAATTTGAGAAGACACTACATGGCTGGTATCCCACGGACATGTGTCCATGAAGCGTACCCAGGACATTTTCTTCAAAACATTGGCAAAGCGAATGCGCCATTATCTCGCCTGCTGCATTCTGAACTCACATTGGTGGAGGGATGGGCATTCTACTGCGAACAAGCAACAATAGATCTGGGATTCAATGATACTTCTGAGGCCCGTTTCTCACAGACCTTGGCCTTAATATGGAGGGCAGCTCGCATTATCATAGACATCAAACTCTCGCGTGGAGAGATGACATTTGACGAAGCGGTCCAAATGCTAATGGCTGAAGCTGGTATGGATGAGAACCGTGCAAAAGCCGAAGTTTCGAGATATACCATGACCCCCGGATATCCACTCTCATATCTACTTGGTAGACACCTAATAATGGAGGCGCGAAGAAACCTGGAGGAGGAGTTTGGTCCTGAGTTTAATCTCAAGCTCTTCCATGATACAATCATTAATGCTGGTTCTATACCGGTTTCCTTCATTCCTCAACTCTACAGGGCGTCGATTAAGTAGTTACCCATGAACACCTGTGGGAACCTTATTTACCAGTACGTAATTAGCAAGGCTACTAGCGGTTGAATGCTGAATGAAAGTAGAAGAAATCCGATTCGAAGAAGCGGATCGACAAAGAATAGCTAAGTTGATACTTCATGCAAGGCAAGCAGCTGGATATTGGGATTCCAGCATGGAAATCAGTCGTGTTGAGGAAATTCTCTCACGTGACTTTGAGGGATTGAATGTCAAGCTGATTTCGATAGAAGAGGACGGTCAAATTAAAGGGTCGATTCTGTTGAAAGTGAATGACGATAACACGGCGGAAATCAATCCTTGGTTCCTTGGTGGTTTACCCATTGTTTCACCCAGCGCCAAGAATGGGAACGAACTTGCGTCTACATTATTGACCAAGGCGCTTCAATCGGCTATGCGTATTGGTGTGACCAGAGTTGAGGCCCTCTTTCCTCATGATGTGCATTCCGAGCAAATCAAGACCATGTTCAAAGCTCACGATATGGAGCTGATTGAAGAGATAGAACATCTCCGTAGCCCTCTTACCGAACTTGTAGTTTCTACACCGGATATTCCAATCGAAGGCAATGTTGTTAGACTATCCGATATTGATAGGGCGCAGCTTTTCGATTGCTGGTACAAAACCTTCACCACCGGCGAAGATCGCAGCATCCTTAGTCGTAATGAGAAGGAGAGAAGAGTATTCTTTGAGGAAGGATTCGACCTCACAAAGGAGTGGGTGGATAAGGCCTCCTTAGCCATTATTGCTGAAAAAACTCTCATTGCCTTTGCTCTGATCAGATCTACTCATGGAAGAGAGAATGCGCATCTTTGGCAATTTGGAGTTCATCCTGAACACCGCCGCAAAGGACTAGCGAAAGGCCTTCTGAAGAGGATTTTCGAGAAGCTGATTGAGCTTGGATTCACAACACTTAGTCTGAACGTTGATGTCAGCAATTTTCCGGCATATCACTTGTACAAAAGTCTTGGACTCAAGAGAGAATGGGGACTTGTGTGTTATGCATGGAAGGAAAGGGAGTAGTCAGGCAGAAACAGGAAATATCGTTGAGTGCTACTTCGACACACTGTTCGGAATAAGAGGCCGATTGATTGGAGAGAACAGAGGAGATACATCCTCTTCATCGTTGGCATCTACGGGGCACTTTTTGGCGGTTGGTATGACTCGGGAAGTTTCCATCCACATACGCATTTTGTCAACTTGACTTCGGAGCTGAATGATGCTATCAGCATGGCCCAAGGATAGCGCACCAGAGTTGATGTGCAACCCTTTTGCGTGAGCAGTATAGAAGAACACCTTGAACCCTTTTGCATGCATCTTTTGCGCTTTCTCCCCCACACTCAGGACCAAATCAAGGTCGTCCTCGGTTTCGAGAGTCATATAGAAGGCAGGATGAAGCGGATGTTCAGTGTCAGTAAATTTCACAACTCTGGTTCCAGGGAGAAAGTGTTTGTTAACGCAGGATGTACATCGCCACTCATTTCCTTCGGAGAACTCATTGTATACTGCATGAACGTTCCTTGTTGATCCGCAAGCGCCACATCTCATCACATATAGTCACCCTCACAAGAGGAGTACCTCTATTTCACAGGGAAATCAGATAGCTACAAAGAACTTGAGATGTTATGTTCTTCTCGTGATACACACAATAAGCCACCAATTCACTAGCTCATTCAAGAATGGAAAGGAGCGGCAGCCCGATAATGGATGCTGTGCGGATTTAGTTCGCGTTTTCCACCAATAGCTAAAGAACCTTCATCCTCGTTCCGATTGCCGTACGATTGACGTAGAAGTCTATCTGCATTTCTTTCATCCGTACTGGGTCCACAGCGTAAAGTGATTGGCGCATATCAAGCAGATTGGGAATCTTTAAGCAGAGCTTCTTTTCCGTAAGCCTTCGCAAGGCAGTCGATACCGTCCTTGACGGGAGGCCCATTTGCTCGCGAATCTCCAACGGTGTCATTGGTCCCTTTGCTGCCAGCTCTTGGAGTACAACCAATGCTGTTGGAGTCAATTCAGCCATCCTGCCAAGCTCCTTGATGCTTCTGTGTTTAATTATTCCTCCGTTCCATCGGCAAATTATCGGCACTAATATTGCCGCAACATTGCCATACATATGCGGCAAATCACTTAAGTTTATTTTGCCGTCGGCAATCGAGAGGCATATGTGCAGGACTTCATGGAAGAGATGCAATAGAACATCAATAACAAGGAAGTGAGAGTCTGAAGAAACGATCCACACTTGATAAGACTGCCCGACGCATACTCGCTGCGATTGACAGGATGGGGGGAAGTGCATCAGCACAAGAGATAGGTGACGCTCTGAGTATTCCGGCCAGAACAGTAAGATACAGACTCTCAGTGATGATGGAAAGAGGAATGCTATTACCATCGTACTACCAGACGAGAGAGAGAAGAGTTGGACTCGGTGAGAAGATTCTGGTAGTTCAAGAGGAACCCGAAAAAGGTGATGATCTGCAGAGGTGCATAAGCAAGATACCAATATTCTACTGGTACATTCCAACCTACGGAAAGCATGATGGATACTTGATTCATTCTGTATACGACGTGAGAGAACCTGAGAAGCTGACGAAAATTGTCGATAAGCTGAAGAATACAGGTCTCATCCAAGATTACTATTCTTTTGATATTCTTGACACTGATTCAAAGAGAATAGACTTCTCTGAGTATGGGCCTCGTGGTAAATGGCTCTGGGATGCAGAGCTCTGGAAGAAGGAGATAGAAAAGGGCTTTCCTGAGGGAGTAAGAACGCCACATAACATGAGCTTGGAGGACGAGATCATCGAATGCGATGCAAATGATATCAGAATTCTGAAGGAACTCAAACTCGGAGTGGAGACCTCTATGACAGCACTTGCATCAACAACGGGTATTCCAGTTTCCAGTGTCAGAGAAAAGGTACAGCGTCTGAGGAAGAAAGGTATCGTAAAAGGATATCGTCGTGCCTACGGTTTTGCTGAAGATGCGATATGGTTCTCGTGTTTCATTAAGATTCGAGAAAACATTCCTGGGGTATTGAACATGTTCTACGCACTACCGCACCCAGGTGTCATCATGATGGAGAGTGAAACCAGCTATTGCGTAAGCTTTGGATTCACAGCCTCAGAGCTCAGCGCGTTTTTAGAGGGATTCAGGCTGTTGACAAGCAATCTGGAACACTATGCCTTTCAGTTTCATTTGCCTGATATTATCGAGTCGACATATGCCAATGTCTTTGATTTCTTCAATGAAGAAAAGAACCGATGGGACATTCCTATTGATAAGTGTATGAGAATAATAGACCAGTATTCGTAGTACAATGTCGAGGAATGTTAGCATGCCTGTGAAGCCAAATTATGATGATAGCATTGTCAATCTTATGAGTTCAATCGCAGGGGCGCTTGGAGTTGAGAGTCCGTACGCACCACTGGACATGGGATTCTCTGATTTTGATGAAATAAGCAACATAGTACTTCTGATTGTAGATGGCGTAGGTTTCAATTATCTGCAAAATCGGGGAAAGAAAACCCTGTTCCACAAATCACTCAGACGGCCAATAACATCAGTATTCCCGCCATCAACTGGCTCTGCAATTACTTCGTTCATGACTGGTTTGGCACCGCAGCAACACGCAGTGACTGGATGGTTCGTTTATCTGAAAGAGTATGGAATAATGTCTAGAATCCTGCCTTTCTCAACATGCATTGACTGGAATGTAATTGAAGCTTCGATTTCTGATGTAGTGAATACCCGTCCAATATTCGATAAGATAGATCGCAATCACATCATCCTTACACCCCACAATATCAGCAATTCAAAATTCACCATCAATTTGAGGGGAGACGCACGTATCATAGGATACAATGAACTAGCCGACCTTTTTCAAAAAGCACAAAACACAGTGTCGAATAGCCTAGAGGGCTGTTTCTTGTATGCATACTGGGGGGTTTACGATAGTGTTAGCCACACACTTGGATCTAATAGTCAGGAGGCACAGCAACAACTATGGGAGTTTGATGATGCACTTAAGCAATTCAGCGAGAAAATGGAAGGAACTGATACTATGATTGTCGTTACAAGTGACCATGGATTTCAAGATGTTTCTGAAGACAATATTGTTCACGCAGCCAACCATTCGGACTTAATGGATTGCCTCATCCTGCCATTCGGCGGAGATACGCGAGCAGCCTACTGCTATGTACGCCCTTCGATGACTGATGCCTTTGAGAAGTATGTTTCGAACAAGCTGAGTCACGTCTGCCAGATTCGCTCCAGCACGGCAATGATTAGAGAAGGGTGGTTTGGGAACTTTGAACCAAATCCAAGACTTCAGGAGAGGGTTGGTGACTACATCCTGCTCGCGAAGAATGGATATTGCTTCATGAATTCCTTTCCGGGTCAGGAAGGAGCAGCTTTTCCTGGGCATCATGGTGGCGTATCAAAGGACGAAATGCTTGTGCCGTTGAGCACGATCTACTGTTAGCAGCTAATCCAAGTAACATCGATAATATCTGACCTCACAACAGGGACCATTAATATAGAATGTTCATGATTGACCCAATTGCCACGTGTAAGGCCTTTGAATTACACTATTATGCGATGGAGAAGGGGAGGGGTTCATCATGTCTGGAGTACTGCTTTTTCTGTTGTGATGAATTCAAGGAGCAGTTTCCCCTTTGATCTTACCCTCCGAATAGTAGTCTTGCAATCAATCCGAAGAGAGCGATGTAGAAATTCCCACTTGGTGGAGCAATGAAGTCAAGTGAAAGATGGAAATATGGACGAAGAACCCAAGCCAATTGTGTTCCAACAAAGGCCAGTACACCTGTGCCTATCACCATTGCAGGAATCCATTTCTTATTCTCGCCATGAAGTCGGTTGAAGCCTTGCAGAAGGTATGCAACGGCCGTAAATCCAGAAATTGTGAAGAAGAACACGTTCAGAAGAACTGTGAAAGCATAAGACGAAAAAGTTCGTTCAGGCGTAGTGAACATGAAGAAGAGAGTTACTGGAAGAAAGGAAATCAGCAAGGTCGCCATAGCAGTGATTGATACTGCAAAGAGTGCCGCCATTTGTCGGAAGCTGAGCTCGCCACCCAGGATTCCGTTCAATACAAAAAAAGTCGGCAAAGAAACATAAACTGCGACAAGCAATAGTAAAGGGATTTTTATGGCATCATAGAAGATCTGGATTCCTCCTGCATAAGTACCCATTACCATACCGTAAAGCAGTCCAAAAAGCACAGTAGCCAAGGTGGACGTAATCAGATGTTCCGTAATATTGCTTTTATCCTTGATATCTTGGTATACGCTCTCCCTGGCTTGAATATAGCGAGCGATTGTCTCAAAGAAGACCTCTCGATTCATTATTCCATCTCCTCTTATGAAAGTAGCAGCAAAGAAACTGTATGCACAAAAGAAGGCATAGTAATTTCGATTAAAGAAGAGATGTACTATTTGAGCATCTTTATGAAGCACTGAAGAAACGAGATAGAAGTTCGTAATTCATACCTTTGAAGCAATCTAACCAATCACTATTGCCTATTTCTTATGGTCGGCAGCTGTTCAGCAAACAGAAACCCAAAAAGAAGGTCTATTGCCACAATAAGAAGAACTCAAACAGAGCAGTCGCCAGCAATTGTGCGAAGAACATCAACGGAAAAGACTACCACCTTCCAGAAGACAGCCATTTGAATCAGTCCATGTTTCTTGTGTACATTCAGGCTAACAAAGTAGAAACCCAATCCTAGCGAGAAGATGAAAGCCAAGAAGATATCGAACCAGAGTAGTGATATAGGTGTCTGTAGTCCAAAGAAAGAAAACGCATTTGGGATAGCAAATGAAAGTATCCCAAAGATAATCGCAAGGCTGCAATTTCAGAACGCACCAACCAAGAAGAGTAGTCTGTGGTATCGAACCGTTCCGTGATTACCGACCCAGACATACAGGAGTTCAGCACTCTTATGATTTCACTTACGCGGGTGGCTCCAGTCTGTCTATTCGGTGGCGTGAAGAGAAACTGTCAAGATGAAAGAGTTCTAGTCTTTTCAGGACTGTGAGAGTAATTCAGAGTAGCATTTGCATAGCCTTTGCTGTGCCCATGTTTCTAAGAGTGATTTCTAGGCCGGGGTCAAGAACAAGGGCACGATTATAACATTCCATCGCACGTTTTACCTCTCCCTTCTCTCTCAGCACAACTCCAAGATTGTTCCAACCCCGCGGGTCCTCAGGTGTTGAGATTGTGTAGGTTTCTAGATAGGGAACAGCATCAATCCATCGCTCAACGAACCAAAGTGAAGTTCCATACCGGAATATGATTTCTGGTTGGTTCTCGTCGTAGTCTAGGCTCGATCTGTAGAAATCACAAGCTCGCTCATAGTTACCAGCTTCATAGCAGAGGCTGCCAACCATATTTAATGCGATGAGGGAACCCGGATGTAGTTCAATGGCCATATTCAGACTGATGCAAGCGGCGTTGTAGCGAGAAGTCTTTGCCTGACATATGCCTCGTAGCTCCCATGCTTCATAGATATCATCATCAATATCAAGAACTCTTGAGGTGATCTTCAATACCGCCTTGCACTTACCTAGGTGGCTCGCGGCCTTAGCAAATGTAAGCAATGCCTCGAGATCCTCTCCTCCAACGTTTGAGTACTTTTGCAGAGTATCAAATGCCTCGTCATACAGCCCCATCGAGAATTCTAGCATTCCTAGATGAAGAAGCGGTTCAATCCATTGTGGCTTGAGATTAGCAGCCTTGATGAAGCTTCTTCTTGCCTTCTCAAGATCCCAAGCCTGCTGATATACCAATCCAAGGAGGTTCCATGCTTCAGCGAAAGCACTGTCTTCTTCAACAGCAGCAACTAGCGCTTCCTCTGCCGCACTCAGTTCTCCGAATTGTCTGTACCTTTCTCCCTTGCGATAGAGTATCATTGCTTCTTTACTGGCAGAAGGACTCATTCGTTGAGAACCCCGGTTCGTTTCACTATTGACAAGGACGTGCGTAAATCAAGAAGTAGCATTGAAGGTTTTTGAATGATTATCCGATGAAGGCCAAAGGCGAGTATCCCTTGTCAAGTAGAGAAAGAGAAGAGGCAGACGCCTTCTGAGGAAGGCGCCTAGTTACTGTTAGAACGGGTGATACCCAGCCAATTCTGAATCTAGACAATATACCACCGTCTATTGTATTCAAGCTCTGAGTCATCGATACCCCTCTCTGATTTTTGCTCTTCCTTCTTCTTCGAAGGAGGGGGATCTATGACGTTGGCTTTGGAACTCACGCTCTTATTGGATTCAGGATGTTCCTGTTCTGCTTTCGATGAGTTTAGGGTTATGATCTCCACCTCTATGGATTTCATGCTTGCTTCAGCAAGATTCGCATTACTGGACGATGACTCTCAAAGGCCTTGACACTGCTTAATCGTCCATAGCTCATGGAATCAGACGTTTGCCTTTCTATTAGCACATTCATGTTCAGTAGAAGGTGCAGTGAACAAGCATTGGTCAGCAAATGCCTGATTCGGTTTCAGGTTGGTCCTACGCATCACATTGTGCAGATTCTCGAAACATTGTGAGACCTCCTGAAACATACTGCTTCTTGTAGTATTCACTAGAAGTCAAATAGCTCAATCAAGATACAACCAAAGGCTGGTCTATATATCGTTTTCCAACAGAGTAATGCTACTCGCATTCCAAGTGTAGTTGTAGAGAGAGACCTTTGGCGACGCAGTCACTAAAGCGTAAAGACATCATCGTATTGGAGATTCAGGATTAAAAAGCCAGCGTTATCTATGAGAGCATCTGTGGGAATACAGAGACCGGTAAGGAACAGAAGAAACGAATGTTTCCCCTCATCTTGTCTGGTATGGTACTAATTCACAGGAGAAATGATCAACATTGTACAATGCGTCAAGAGAAGATTCAATGATTAAGAAAGAGAGCATCCTTGTGATTGTAATATGCCTAGTGTTTCTTCTTACAGATTTTGTACTTGCGGGATTACATTCATATTTGGACGATTCCCAGCCGCCTGAGCAATTGCAATCATTGTTAGTATTCTTGGAGGATGAGGGCTGCTTCCTCATAGATTCGGCTTCTGATCCATGCATCTGTCTTGCGTAGCTGGAAAAAACCGATTCAAAGAAAGCTATTGGAGGACGGTCTGTCCTTAACCTCTCATGTGTACTAGGCAATTTCAAGCCAATCCTCTGATCTGGACAAGACTCTGCAGTCCCTTTCGGTAATGGCATATGTATCTTCAATTCCAAGAACTTCATGCCCAGGGAGAATCAGTTTTGGTTCAGACGCCAAGATATTGCCTTCTTCAAGAGGTGGACCCCTAGAATAGAAGATAGGCAACTCATCAAGCTCAAGTCCCACACCATGTCCGATGAATGCAACTTTGTCTGTCTGGTATCCCATGAACTGGTCATTCACATCCAATTCCTTACTAAGCTCGATTACTTCAGTATATAGACTCCCGAGGCTAACGCCAGGCCGCATTCTATTGGTGATGAACTCCTTTATTTCTTGAAGTATCGTGAGTTTTCTTCTTGCATCCTTTTCGAATTTGCCGCAGACCAGCGTTCTAGTGGTATCAGAGATATACCCATTGATGTTTCCACAACTATCAACCAAGAAGGGTCGATTGCGACCAAGTTTCCGTCGAGTTGGACCAAAGGGATGTTTGAGAGAGAGCCCTTGACCAGATATAGGAGTGAAGAATGTGTTGAGAGAAGACGAGCTACTCGATACAACATATGAGTATATCAGCATTGATGAATTGAAAGCACGTGTCGTGATATATCCTGCATGACCATGCTCCACAAGCCATGAATCCAGATGCATCGATAGCTCGATTTCTGTCATGTCGGGCGTCACAATTTCGCAACAGTGGACAAGAGACTCATCAACCAAATCTGCCGCTTTCTCTATGAGGGTAATTTCGAATTCTGATTTCCTTGATCTGATTGTCCTGAAGATCGAACTGCCGTCTACAAGATCAATGCCCTTAACTCGGGATTTGAGAAAGGTCATGAGGGAGTAAGGAATGATGTCTGATTCCATTGCTATACGCGAGCCCTTCGAGATGCCAAGAGTCTCAAAGAGCTTGGATTGTCTGCCCATTGGTCGGACATCTGATATTCCTGAGTATGCGCTGACAAGATTTTCATTGCGTTCGGCAAGCCTCATGGCTTCACCATCAGCAGGAACATAGACTGCGCCCGGGATTCCAATACCTGAGTAGTAGTACAGCTCTGTGGTGGAGAGAAGGATTGCGCCATCCAGATTTGCCTCTCTGAGGCTAACTTCAAGTCTCTGAATTCTACTGGAAATCTCATCCTTTGGAACCTTAAGATACACGTATTCCATGCATATATTGCGATATATGCTCAATATGACTCCTGCGAATTGACGAAATTCCCGCGGATATACCTACCAGAATAAGTAATAATAGGAACTAAGCATGAATATTTGGAGGCGGATGTTAGATGACGAAGGTCGTAGAAATGTCAAATGGACTTGGCAAAACCCCATGCGGCAGATGCAGCTGCATAATCGTCTATACTGGAGATTATTGCCTTTTCTGCGACGCAGCAAAAGAGATGCTTGGCGAAGCAATAGCGCACTATGGAGTATCAGATGCTGCAATTTGCCAAGTCGACGTTGACTCAGAAGACGGTTGCGGCTGTAATGACGGAATCACAAGACTTCCGACAATCAGAATATGCAACGTCAAACTTGAGGGATTGCCTGATGAGAAGGAAATCACCGATGCGGTCCTAAGGGCACTTATGATGGATTGCTTCTGCGAGGACCCAAGGTATTAGAGATGACTATCTTTTGTTTATGCCAGCCAGTCTTTTCAGAGGATTCTTGGCATGATTCATGACTGTCCTCTCTTGACCTTCAGTCTCTATGGCGCATGGTCGAACTGACCGGACTTTATTGATGACTGTCTGACCGTCTCTTTCTCCATAGATATAGATCTCAGCAAGTGCCAACATTGTTCCTGTTCGTCCACAGCCTCCCAGACAATGAACCAAAATGGTCTTTCTCTTCTTCAGGGCACGATCGACAGCACGGATGAACTCGATTACGTTCTCATCAGAGGGAGAACTAAAATCGGGAATAGGGATGGTGACATGTTCTATTTCGAGTTCTGAGAAATCGGGAAGTTCAGAAATCAATTCCAAGGAGATAACGAAATCAATTCCAGCTTCTTCGAGTTCCTCAAGGTCCTCTGCCGAGCTAGGTAAGGCGGAACCAAAGAGCTCGCCGCGCTTGAATTCAAAGAGATCTACTGTAATTGCCAACCACCTCGCCCATCTGCCAAAAAGCACTCAGAATGGATATGAGTGGAGAATCGCAATGTACGGATAAGCATTATGGCATGGTTCTACAACTCCACGCGAATGGTTTCCCACCGCACTCGGCCAGTTTCAACAGCTTCCTTTATCATTCGCTCCGTCCGATTGAGCCTTGCATCACCAGTCTTGATATCAGCCAATACAACCGTTATCGGAGCCTCTGATTGTTCATCTTTGGCAGAGGTATACCCGTCGAAAATGAGATAGTCAATGGGAGAACCAATGAATCGTGCATCAGCAGGATTGAACTTAAACATATCAGGAAACATCGGAACCATATGTTCGGCAATCTTTCCCTTCAGTACATAGCGGCTTCGTTGTGCTGCATCCTTTCTAATATCGCCTTCCTGCTCAGCCCACATTCTGCGAAACTCAGCTTCCACCATTGAGATACGATGTTTTACACGCCAGTTCATTGCAAAATACACGAATAGTGCAATGAGCAGACCAATAGAGAGGCCAAGGGCCAATTCTTCAAAAGCCATACACTTCTTAGCTGAATCTGCAATATATGCTCAGGTAATTGCAGAGTATTGTCTAGGTATAGCAAAAACATCAAGCTGAATGTGAGTTCTATATTGAAGATCCGCTATGGCCACAGATGATGCGGCTTCTTCTATTTGCAGTTCTAGGGAAAGAATATTAGTGCGCCCTGCACAAATGATTTCCAGCTGAGAAGACACTCGGGATGGTTTGGATAGAATGAAGGCTCAGACCAAACTAATCTGCATTGGGGTAGTCTTTATGATTTTGCTATCTGGAATCATCATTATGGCAGTGTTTGACGATGTTGATGGTCCTCTCATTTATCAAATTGATGTACTTCCCATCTCCCCACAACCAGGAGACTACATTAGCGTCATAATATATTGTATTGACCCTTCTGGAGTCTCCGGAGCAAGACTCTCATGGATGATCAATGGTGCAGAGTGGAAGAGCACGGATATGAATTTCTTCGCGTGCTTATGCATAGCAGGTGGCAGATGGGTGGCCAATTTCGGCCCAATGGGAGAAGGAGATCAAGCGCAGTTCTTTGTGACAGCCACTGATAATTCTCCATATCAGAACGAGGCTGATAGTCAGGTCTTCTCGGTAGAAATCTAGAGTAGATGAGTGAAAGAGAATGAAACTTGAACTAATACTTAACCTCCTCATACTAATCCTTGGCATCATTGTCGCTATTGCACCTCATACATTCGCTCCCGTCTGTGTTACTGAGATGCGATGTTGGTTTACACGGGATATGGAAACAATCCTTGGTGTCGCCATCGCCATTCTTGGTTTTGTTGGAGCATACCGTAGCCTTGGGCAATGATATAGAAGAAATGGTGAATCCAACATGAATTCGGAGCAGCGTCGACTGATTGAGATGGTTCTTGTCATCATCGGCTGCTTTACAATCTATACGTATACTACTGCCCTTCCCGTTAATCACACATGTGAATGGACAGGCCTAATAATCCAGGACCGAATCGGGCATGAAGTAAGCTTCATTTACCATAACGGGAGCATAGAATACTATTGCTGTGTTAATGTATCACTTCTTGCATTTGAGAGGCTAATGGGAACCGATTCAATTACTGAGCTCGCGAATATTCAGGTTCGATGTCCAATGTGCGGAATGCTGATGGATTGGGATGACGAGATGATAGTCTGGGTCTATTCAACAGAGTATCTCAATCCAACAACCAAGGAGCCGACTATCGTTCCATTATGTGAAAACTATCACGAAACAGAGATGTGTGAAGGACACTTCCTTGCAGAATACGGTGGTAGCATAATTGACAATCCCTTTGTATGGCATGGGGGTCTAGGATGATTTGGCAAAAAAGATCCATTTGATTCTAGTTGCACTGGCAGTCTCATTGAGCTTCAACGCTGCGTTCATCGCCTTTCAAAACTCGGTGACCCATACCCCTTCATCATGGTCATTTTCAGATTTGGGACCTGCCTTGATGCAGGATTCGTATAGCAATCGTGCACCTGCGCTTGAATCTCCATTTGGAATGATTGGAGATATTCCGGGAGGGTACCCACTATATGTGGGTTGCCCTCTTCAGTCAAACCCACCAGAGACTCTGTCGCCATGGATCCCTTCATGTGACTTTGGAGCATGGAATTTATTGACTGAAAACATCGAAATGCTTCTAACAGCACTGCTCATTTCGCTTATTCCGCTTCTGGTAATTCTCGTACTTGGGAGGAAAAGCTTTGGGTCTGCAAAAACACAGTAACTTGGCTAGCTATGCAATTGGGAACATTCTCAAGTATCGCACACGGAGTACCGCGATGATTGTAGCCCTTATCTTCTCCACATTTCTTCTCGGATCAGCAGAGTTTCTTAGAGAAGGCGTAATGATGGATATTGCCGCTTCGGTTGATGAAGGTCCAGATATTGTCGTTCAGCGGCTTGTTGGTGGCAGACAAGTGGAAGTTCACAGTTCATGGAGAGAGAACCTGAGTTCAATAACAGGCGTTAGAATTGCCACACCACGAGCATGGGGCTACTTCGATATTGGAACTGGTAACCTCCTAACGATAATGGGAATCAATGCGACAGATTATGGGAATATTGTAGGTGCGACTGGCACAGAAATCCTACCAGGCGGAAGATTTCTCGAACAAACTGACAGATACAGAATTGTTGTGGGACAAGGTATTATTGACCTGATGAGCACCGCCAGAGTGTCAATCTCTGCTGGCTCGATCTTGTCGATTATAGCCCAAAATGGCTCACTCATCGAGTTTGAGGTTGTAGGAATCTTTGATACAGATGCCAAGATCTACAGCTATGATATGATAGTAACCGACTTGAAGAGCGCACAAGAAGTGCTTGGATTGGAAGATGAAGCCTACACTGACTTCGCAATCTGGACTGATTATGGTGCCAACCTCAATGACGTAGCCTTTCGTATCGATACGCAGATGCCGGAAACCAGAGTATTGACACGAGATGCTATGGACGACATAATGATGAAGACTTACGGTGGCCGCGCTGGGATTATCGCTTTGATTTGGGTGGTTGTTCTGATGACTGTGGTGCTATTGACATTTACAGTTTCTAGTGCAGGCTCCGACGAGGCTCGTAGAGAAGTAGGCCTCCTGAAAGCACTGGGATTCGACACCGTGGATGTTTTGGAGATTCGAATGATTGAAAGCCTGATACTTAGTCTTCTCGGAGCCAGCTTCGGAATGTCCTTTGCCATCATCTTTGATTTTTATCTAGGAGCGCCTATTCTTTCAGGCTATATGCTAGGCTGGAGTATCTTACTGCTAAATGCAGGCTTGCCCCTGGCAATTTCAGGACCCACCATCTTCATTCTCTATGCGGTGGCGATTGTACCTATCTTGGTAGGAACCGTTGTACCGGCTTGGAGAAATGCGATCACTGAACCGGACATCGTTTTGCGAGGCGTATGAGCATGGGGTGTGCAATAAGAACAGAAGGGTTATGGAAAAGCTACGGTATTGGGGGGCCGAGGCAAGTCGATGCTGTAAAAGAAGCCAGCGTTGAGATTGAAAGTGGAAAAGTAACCGCCTTTGGTGGCCCATCAGGATCTGGGAAAACAACTATGTTGAGTATGATAGGATTGCTCACAAAGCCAACCAGAGGGCAGCTCTTTCATGAGCATGAGGAGCTATCAACTGTATCTGAAGTGTATAGGACAAAGATTCGAAGGGAACGCATTGGTTTTGTATTCCAAGCGCAGTACCTGATACCCCAGCTGACAGCCGTTGAGAATGTCGTCCTACCTAGTATGTGTACTGATACCTCTCCGCGGGATGCAGAAGCCCTCGCACGAAAAAGACTCATTGAGCTTGGAATGGAACACAGACTTGATTTTCGGGTTGCAGAATTGAGCGGTGGTGAAGCTCAACGGGTCAGTATTGCCAGATCGATGATGAACTCGCCAGAAATTCTGATTGCAGATGAACCAAGCTCATCCATAGATGAAGCACTTACGAAGGATCTCCTTTCGCAGCTTCGCAAGATGGTGAAAGAGGAGAAACTCACGATAATTGTGGCATCGCATGACCCCGTAGTACTAAACTGGGCCGACAAGGTCTACCAAATGCGTTCGGGGAAAATACTGGAAGAAACTGGATAGTGAAGAAGCCTACATGGACGGAAACGCTAATAGTATCAGTTCTGATCTGTTTTCATAGCTCTATACCAAAGGAGAACGCTTGAGAATGGCTCGCACAGAGAACATGTGTTCTGCGATATTAGCCCTGTTAGTCATACTGAGCATGTGTGGCCTAGCCAATAATGGGAGCATGTTCCAGAATCCGGTGCAAGTCGAGTCTGATTCTACTGCATATCAAGAAAACGTATTGCCAATTAGATACTTCTCAGAGAATATCCTTCTTTCAACTAACGATATGGTTTACCCACACCACGTTGAAGTCACCATGGCCATAGCAGAGAATGACATTATGTTTGTAGGATGGAAGAACTCCGAAACTCACAATGGTGAGGGAACTCGAGTGAGTTTTGTCAAGTCAACAGATTTCGGCACGACATGGAGTTGGCCCTATGACATGCCGATGTTTGGAGACCTGAGTTCCACCAGACAATCAGACCCATGGATGGCGTGGCATGCCGGAGCACTGTATTATGCTTACCTGGAGTTTTCGGAGGAAGACTTCACACAGATAACTGTGGCGAAGAGCACAGATTATGGAAACTCCTGGTCTCCAGTCAAAGCCTCGTTTGGCAGAGGATTTGCAGATAAGGAAACCATGATGGTAGCAGACGATGGAACAATATATGTAGCATATGATGATGTGGAAGAAGACGGTGTGACTGTAGAGCTGTCGAAGTCTACTGATGGAGGAAAACTCTTCAGAGGCGCAGGAACAATAGGGGAGAAATCAGACGGCCATGTTGGTCCGTATTTGGCGTTGAGCTCGTCTGGCGATGTATACTGTGCATGGTCATGGTTCGATGAATTCGGAGGAAACATATTTCTAGACAGGAGCCTCAATGATGGAGAAACCTTTGGCGAGGAGAGATTCGTCAACCAAGATGGTAATTTCTCTGCTTGGACCACCGCAGATGGAAACCCTGCAAAGGTGACATTACCAGTAATTCGTTTCGACCAGAACGATCGGCTCTATGTCCTATGGGCAGATATGTACGAAGGTGTTCATGATACGTTCGATGTCTTCCTGAGGTATTCGGATGATTATGGACGGACTTGGAGTCCCCGGTTGCGAATAAACAAGCTTACAGAAGGCAATCAGTGGAATCCAGAGTTTGCAATCGATTCAACTGGAAGACTTCACATTGTATACTATGAGGATAGACTGATTGGTGGCTATAGGTCCTTTTACAAGGCTGTCAGCTTCACGGGACCATCGCGAGACGTACCCGAGTTTGGTGAAGAGATGCCCATCGCATCAGCTGGGACCGACTTGTCATTTACTAGACCTGGGGAATATTTCTGCATAAAACTTGACAGCAATGATATTCCTCATGTGGTCTGGACTGACGGCCGAAAAGGAGCTCTGGACATTTACTATGCGCATGGTGTACCTAACTACCCAGATCATACTGAAACAAACTCGACCAAAACAACGACTTCTACACAAACGTCTGTAACCACAACAGCGACAACAGATGGAGAGGAGCTGTTGATTGTGCGAATGGCAAGATTGGTGGCAATAATCGGCGGAGCGGCTGCAATAGTTGGAGCCGTAATAGTCTGGTGGAATCGAAGAACCGGTTTTGGATGATTATAGCACTAACAACAGATGCGAAACCATCGAAACCATGCTGAATAGAAGTGCCACTGATGACAACTTTCGCAACAGATTAACTATGCTAGTGATGCTTTGTTTGGAAGGGTTCTTTCTCATCCAGAGAGATTCCAGAAGAACTCGCCAACCGGTACTTGCCACCCCGACCCAGAAGAGGCCGGCAAATAATGCTGTGTCGGGAAACTCCTGGAAGAGACAGTAAGGACAATGATGACTTGTGAGTCCAAGAATAAGCGGAGCATATGTATCGTGAAGAGCAACCAGATACAATACTGAAACAGCAGCAGCTAAGAAAATGACAACTTCTCTAAAAGATCGGAATCTCACTTCGATCCACTGGATAAAGATAAGAAGAAGAGTCAGTATTATGGTAGCTTCCATTATAATCCAACCAACCTCCGGACCAAGAATTGCTGATGGAGAGAAAGGGGGATCAACGTCATAGACACTCGAACAACAAGGTGCATAGACTGGTCTGATAGAAGCCACCAAGAAGAGATCCATTGTGCTGTCCAAGAGGATCAAGGGTACAAGTAGAATCAGGAAGGTGCGCACAAGATCACGCATAAAGACTAGATTTGGGTTACGACGATTTGCAACTTCTAGAACGAGCCAGCTGCCATATGCGAAAGGGAGTAAGAGCTTTAAAACTAGAGCAATTGTGGACCAAGGATTTCCAACGTTAATAACACCATAGGAACACATTGCCCCTGGACAGTAGGGAACCAGCGACTGCAGCATCCAGAAAAACACTGGAACATTGAGTAGACGAGCAGCAAGTACGATTATTCCAATCATACCTAGAAGATAGTAACGTTGTTCGGCAGCTAGCTGCTGTTCGTTGTTCCCGGTTGTTTTTTCCAGAATCTCTGATGACACATAGCCACCATATAGCGCAAGTGCTAATGACAATACACCAATGACAAGAACCACCACTGTTGTAACAGTAACAATCATTGGATATCACACTTGAGGACATTTTGGATTCCAAACCAGCACTAAAGCGTTCCGAAAACCATACCATTCAGTTATGGGTATTGCTTAGGTGTACTAGAGAAAAGATTGAAACTAACTCCTCATGATCGAGAGCATCTTTGAGCTACCCTGGTACTTCCGCGGAGGCAGGAATATCGCTAAGACAGAGTCCAGTTATTGTTATCAAGAATACACAACTGCATTAGTCTCATAAACAGAAGCAATTGCTGGCATCTGTCGCAGAAAGAGATGAGATTCTCTTTCAAAGAGCGGTCTATGACAATTACATGGCAGACGGAATGCAAATGGCAGCACGGGGCCACACGGGTTCAGCTATTGGGTTTCCTTGTAGATATTCGCATAGTAGCTTAGACAATAATGCTAGAGGATGTAGCAAATGCCATCAGATTGCTTCTTGAGTTCTTGGCTGTTTCAAGGGAATTGCATTAGTCACAAGATTCTAGTGGTATCACGCGAACTCGCATATGGTCTCTGCTGACCACCTTTACATCTACTCCGGTCGGTATTTCACCTTCATCACATCTAGCATCCCAAATCTCAGCTCCAACCTTAATCTTCCCCGAACGCTGTGTTACGGGTTCTATGACCTTCCCCATCATTCCTTCGAGGTTGTAGAGCATGTAGCTGCCATCTTGGAGGGATGGGTACACCAAGTAGTACTTCACTGCGACAAAAATAGCAGCCCCAATAATCAGGGCAATAGTAGCATAGACGACAAGATCGGGTATGAAATAGTATACAAGGACAATTGCTATTGGGACTAGAATAAGTTCATCTATCGTTATCACTATGAATTTGACTTTTGCTGATACCATTGCTCTCAGGTTTACATTGATTCCTTAGCAGAAAAGGGTTTGTGAAAAGGGCAACGAAATGCCGTAGTGAGTCTTACCGCATCATTGAATAGTCGTGTCGATTGTATCTGACATTCAGCCACTCTTTTGAAGATCGAAATGATCCAAGTCATGGCCAGCGCTGCACTGCTGTCTGCTTTACTTACGTTCCTATACCAGCAAGAGAGCATTTGAATACAACGAGTTCTTTATGAGAATCCTTGTTGGTGCATATGCCGCACCAGCTTTCATTGCAAGCTACTTTAGAAGAGCAGAAGATAACAGGAAGGAGATATCATCTGTAGAGTCGGCAGTCTAGTTCAAGAGAAACAAAGAGGGGAAAGAACCCCTCTCGTATCTCTAAGAGGCCCCTATCGCTTGGTCTCCAACCTCGCCGGTTCTAATCGCCAGAGTAAGTATCAGGGCCACAACAAAGAAGGCGATGGAAACAGGATACATCAGAGTTATGCTTGTTATATCAAAAATCACGCCGGTCGCAAAGGGTCCAAAGATTGCAGCACTCATGCTTGCAAAGTAGTACAAACCGGTTCCTGCACCGAGCCGTTTTTGTCCAAGCAACTGCCAAACTATGACTATGCTGTTCACATTCACCATTGCCCAACCAACTCCAGCGACTACAAGAATACCCAGAATAGTGTAATAGTCGCTCACAACCCAAAGAGCCACTAGAGCAGCAAGCATTATGACTAGGCCACCAAGAATTGTTTTCTTTCTTCCAATTCTGCCTGCAATGAATCCTGCTGGAACTGCAAATATAACAAAGGCCAACGCAATGCCATTGAGAAGGAAGGAAGCATCTGCTGTTGCGAAACCTAGGACTTCTTTCCCATACTTTGTGAACCAAGTTTCTATGGCGTTATAGCCAAGGAACCAGAAGAAGATAGCACCAAGGATAGCTATGGCAGATTTATCATCTGAGAAGGACACCTGCCGCATAGCTTCGAGTATTCCAATTTCCTCTTGCTCTTCTTCTTCTTCTCGTTTAGGAGAATCTGTTTCCTTTATGACTAGGAAAAGCACAATTACTGCAATAATCATGATTAGAGAAGTGGTTACAAAGGCCAGTACTGGTCCGATTTGCCAAATTTGAACATGAAATATACTGGCCAAGTTCGTGTCTCGAATCTTGTATATTTGGGATGCAACAGCATAAGCATAGATGGCTCCGATACCGCCCATGAGATTGATAACCCCATTGGCTTTTGACCGGTGCTCTGAAGGCACTAGGTCGGGCATGAGAGCTACTACTGGCGCACGATAGAAGGCCATAGCCACATTGAATACGGTAATCATTCCAAACATAACCCAGAACATAGAAGCTGCCCAACCGTACGCAATTAGCGAGAAGTAAATTGCAGCAATTGGTGTTCCAATCAGAATATAGGGCATTCTTCTACCCCATCTCGTGCGTGTCTTGTCTGAACGGGCACCTATGTATGGTTGGAGAAACAAGGCAAGAATATTATCCAACACCATTATCGCACCGATAATGGTGTTCTCAAAATCGCCTGAGATGAAAGCCGGGAGGAAGTCTGCAGGGAGGTAGCTGTTGTAAACGCTCCAGCTTACACCTGTAGTGAAAAAGCCAAGGCCAATAGCAAGAACATAGAGCCACCGCATCTTTGGTGCCTCATTTGCATTGGTTTCACCGACTTCATCGTCTGCAACGGATTCATTTTCATCCTCGTATGTCAACTTGTACCGCTCCTTCCGAAAGAAAGCTGATTAACAAGCGCTTTCAGGAAATCTTGAGTGCACAATCGGATATATGAATGATGGCAAGGAAACCAATAGGAAGATCTTAGAAACGGGGAAGGTTCTTCTCGTAGTGTTTCGAGAGCAGTCCAGAATCAGTTCATCATTTCCAGTTCACGAGGATGTATGACACAGATGAGAATTCGAAATATGAATACAAACGACCTTGGCTTTGCTATAAGCCTAACAGAACAGGAGAAATGGGGTAGTATTAGAGAGGATTTTCAGGAACTCCTGCTTTTCGACCCAAATGGATCCTTTATTGCAGAAATGAATGGCGAACCAATCGGAATGGTATGCGCAATTTCCTATGGGTCCTTTGGATTCATTGGAAACCTGATAGTCCGATCAGAATATCGAAAGAGCGGCTATGGAACAACTCTGATGAGTCATGCCATCGCGTATCTCAAAGGGAAAGGAACAGATACTGTAATGCTTGATGCAGTACAGAAAGCAGTACCTTTATACAAGAAGCTAGGTTTCAAAGAGATGTGCAACTCACTTAGGTACGAGGGACGCGTTGAGCCAGAGACTTCCAGCAATTCTCGGGATATGGAAGACAAGGATATGATGCACATTCTAGGGATTGACAGGAAGCACTTCGGAGCCAATAGATTTCTTTTCCTTGGGAGCAGTTTGTCCAGGGACCCAGATTTGGCCCGTGTTATTGAAGTGGGAGGCAGAATAGTTGGTTACATAATGGGAAGTAAGCGGCATGGGTTTGTTAGGCTGGCACCATGGATAATCTCGGAGTGCCCTGAGCTTGCCAATGAGATGCTACGCGATTTTGCAGTACGTGTAGAAGGAAAGCAGATCAAGCTAGGAGTTCTCGAATCTAATACTCATGCTGTAAAAGTCATGAAGGCCCACGCGTTCTATCAGAAGAGCTATTCTGTTCGAATGGTCCTTGGCGCTTTGCCGAGAGATATGCAACCGTCAAACGCAGTATATGCAATAGGGTCCGCTATGCGTGGATGACCATTTTCTTTCGTCGTGACCTCATTCTCTCAATCCTAGCCCCTAAGTTAACCTCACTAATACGATTCGCCACAAATGGTGACGCAGCTATTAGGGCAACAGCAAGGAGCCAGACTACGGAGATATCGATTGTTGCATGGCTATAGGTTCCCTGAACAAACATCTCAATCATAGTGCGATATGCATTGGAGAAGGGCACATACTCGTTGAGAACTGTGAAGCCCATTCCGGTCAAAGATAGTGGTGCGATCCCACCTCCAGTGATCCAGTAAAAGAGAGCAACCAGTGCGCAAAGTGGAACAACATACACCGAGTTTCTTGCCATCGACCCTAATATTGTTCCCACGCCTGCAGTAAAGATAGCCAATGGTAGCGTCATCGCAAGGAACGTGAGTATGTCACCTCTAGGTAGAACACCATATAATCCCCATCCCAGAAACAACACCGCTGGAATGGAAATGTAGCTTAGAACTGCTCCACTCAACATTTTTCCAGCATAGATCGCATATGGAGACCGATTGGAGAGTGTGAGTTCCTCGATTGTGCTCTGTTCATACTCTTGTGCTGTCGCTGATGCTGCAAGGAACATTCCTCCAAAAGATATGCCGTATACCATAACTGTCCATGCCATATACGCCAACCTTGGAGGAGTATACTCATTCAACAGTTCTACATTGAAATCGACTTTCGCATCCTCAGTGAGATAGGTCTGATAGAAGATGTCAAGCTTCCTGATGACAGGCATACGTAGGTTCTTTGTCATGTCCTCGTGGGCATTGTTAACCATAATGTGGATACTAGTTGATTGGTTATTTTGAAGAGCTTCTTCAAATCCTTCAGGGATCGTAATCACAAGCAGAATCTCACCAGTTTCAAATAGGCGGTTCGCAGTATCGCTATCCAGCTCAACTAGCCTCAAGCTGGGAGGAATTGGATCATGCGTTCCCAGAATCTCAATCAATCCATTTGTGTAGAATTCGGGATTCTGTTCCTCAACCACAAGAGCAGTATCAACACCCGGTCCGGCATATACTCCGCCCATTAGCAGCACGAAAGCGGAGTAGTATAGTAGAGGAAAGAGTATGACAAATCCCAGCCGCTCCTTGTTTCTGAGCCAAGTCTTGATCTCTTTCACAAATGATGCACGAAGTACTCTGGACCGATCACTCATGAACGCTCAACCTCCTGTGCCATTAGCTTCGTGGAAAGAAGTGTGAACACTATCCACATTGTCAGTAGAGCAACCATGCCAAATAGAAGCCCAGACATAGTATCATAGAAGAACACACGAGCCCACATGCTTATAGAATGAGTCGTTGGAAGCATCATCACCAGAGCTCTGAGCTCTCTTGGCATCAAACCAATTGGGGCAAGGCCACCTCCAGCAAGAAAACAAACAACGCTGAATAGAACCGAGAAAAGGATTGCAGTTTCCCTCTTTTTAGACCGAAGACCAATAATATCGCCTATAGGTACAAGGACCAAGATAGAGAGCAAGAGGATTAGTCCAAGTATTACCGGATTGCCAGCAGGAAGTGTTCCGGTGCCAAGCAGGATAACTGGCACAGTAATCAAGAGCACAAAAAGAGAGCGGGGAATTGCAGCAATCGTGTGGGCAACCACTATGGCAATTCTACTCGTTGGCGAGTTCAATGTATCATAAACTGCCTTTGTTTCAAAATCAGATGCGGTAGCAAGGGCTTGCCCAGTGACAGAGCAGACAATGACAGATAGAACTACTGCTACTGCATACATATAGGCGAGGTTTGACGGAGTTACGTCTAGATTCAGAGTTTCATTGAGAGCAACCCGTGCATCAGATTGATCGTATTCTGGATAGATTGCACCCTGATTATAGAGAAGAACTGCAGCCTCAATTCTATGCACATAATTCTTGACAACATCATCATTCAGATTGACTATGTAGATGACAACTACCGCTTTAATGCCCGCAGTTATGTTTACTCCAAACCCTTCAGGGATTAGAACATATGCAATAAGTTCGCCGCTTTGAAATAAGTCCATTGCAGTCGCAGAATCATACCGGCTCATTTTGAACCAAGTATGATTCGTAGTAGAAACCATATTCTCTAGGATGAGGGCCATATCTTCTGCTTGTGTTGATGAGTCTTCGACAACAAGTCCACAGACAAAGGATTCACCTCCTCCAACTTGAGCCCACATGATTGCATAGACCAATGCGAGCACAAATGGAACTATCAGGCTGGGGGCAACGAATCTTGGGTCTCTTTTTGCTTGCTTCAGGTCCTTCCTTACTATGGCGGCAATCTCCCTTAGCAACTCTAATCCCTCAACTTTGATCCTGTTATCGTCAGAAACACATCACCCAGAGAGGGCTCTCTCAGGGAGGCCTGCTTAACCCTCAGGTTGCGCTTTGTGAGTCGTTCGATTACTATTGGAAGATCAGAATGACCTGACTGACTCCGAATCCATGCCGTTCGGGGGCCTCCATCAAGAGGCGCACTTACTTTCTCAACCTCCAGTTTTAGCTCCCCAGCGAGCCACTCGGCACCAAGAGCAGAGTCCATGTTCTCGACTAGGACCTCAATGAGATACTCACCCACATATTCGCGCTTCAGGTCGTTTGGTGTGCCTTCAGCCACCAGTTTCCCATTATCAATTATTATTACTCGATCGGCTAATGCTTCGCTCTCATCCATGTAATTTGTACAAAAAAGAACGGTACGCCCTTCATCCCGCATCTTCCGGACCTGATTCCAAATCAGATTTCGGCTTTGAACATCGACACCAAGAGACATCTCGTCAAGAATGACAAGCTTGGAGTCATGTAAAATCGACCGGACTAGAGCAAGACGACGCTTCATACCTCCGGAATAGGTCTTCACCAAGTCATCTTTACGATTGGTAAGTCCAGCGATCTCAAGCATTGATGCAACACGTGAATCAACTTCGGTTTCAGGCACTCCATATAGGTGTGCATGGTATACCAGAGATTCTTGTGCGGTGAGGTCTTGATATAATGCGGTTTCCTGTGGCATGAAGCCAATCAACTGACGAATCTTGGAGAGGTTCTTTGATACTTCGTAACTATGAATCTTGACACTTCCAGAACTGGGCTTGAGAATTCCTGTAATCAGTTTGACAGTTGTTGATTTTCCTGCACCATTGGGACCAAGGAGGCCAACTATTTCACCCTGCTCAACTGAGAATGAGAGGTCATCCAAGGCTTTTCTTTGCTCACCATAGATATGGGTAAGGTTTGAAATTTCTATCATCGAAGGCAACTAACCACCAACATATCCTTCAGCAATCGAGAATATGAAATTCGTGTCACTCCAGAGGTAACAACGAGAGATTCATATCCAGAGAGGGTCATCTCAATGAGGAAGGATATTGACACTGGAATATATTTTGCAGCCACGAGTTTTGGTTGTTTTGAAAGAATTAAACTGGGGAGACCGATTTGAGAGTGATCTCCAACAGAAGATTTCTGAGATATCAGGTGGACCTGAGAGTCTGGCCGATATTAGGAATGAGCTATTGAAGAACGGACTGATTTTACAATTGAAGGGAGGACAAGGCAGCCCGTATCTGTCACTGACCTATAAGGGCCAGCTCATAGTCGATCGGCTCCTTGAAACAGAAGAGATGCTCGCTTCAGAGGATGTTGACCAGTCTGGAGCGTTACCCCAAGAGTGACAAGGTCTTGAAAAGGATGCAAAGCTATCTCTAGTTGGTATGGCAATGTCAGATGATGAAATCGTTTCGCAAATGATGAGTCTTGGATTGCACCTAAACGAAGCAAAAGCATACAAGGCTCTTGTTACCATCGGACAGAGTACAGCTCGAGATGTTGCTTCCAGTTCTGGGATTCCTAGGAGCAAGGTGTATGACGTACTGTACTCACTTGAGAACAAGGGACTTGTTCGAAGAATCCTTGGAAGCGAACCAACAGAATTTAGACCATATCCTCCGAAAGAGGCGATTCCCCTTCTTCTTGAGAAAATCCAGCAGTCAGGTAAGCTTGTACAGAGAACGTTGGAGAGCTTGGAGAACGAGAGAGGCATTGAGGGTAGAGAGTTAGTGTACACAATAGAGGGGAATGATCAGATTAGAATTGAAGTTCGAAGCTTAATCAACAATGCAAAGAAACAGGTGTTTATTTCGACTCTGAACCCTGCCATACTCAGTCTTGCAAGGCCAGCCTTAGCAAATGCAAAGAAGCAGGGTATAGAAATCAGTCTTGTCACATCACGCAACTTCATCGAAGAATGGCCCGAGTTCAAGCACTATGTAAACATGACAGATCTGGCAGACGTAAGCCCGCCTGGGATTATGGAGCAGATGAGTGCAGTTCTACAGGACGATTCAGTTATCGATGCAGGATGGAATCCAACACAGATGGGAATTGTTATTGCGGATAACACAGAGAGTATCGCATTCTTTGGCAGCCATAGAAACCAATCCAAGCCATGGGCATTGACCGTTCGCGTTCCGATGATTGTTATCTTGCAAAAACATGTGATATCAGCCGTCCTCGCCCAGATAGTACGATTTCTTGAAGGAAGCGCCAAATGAGCAGTTATAGGATAACTTATCCTAGTACCTGCTGAGAGTAAGTTCATATTTGAAAGAGGCCATTCTTTCTTGCTGCTCCTGATTGGAGGAAAAAGAGGATTGAAGAAACCGCTTCTCAAGGTTCTTAGGTGTCCAAAATGCCAGAGGAGCCTATTCATATCTGAGAATAATGCGAATCTAAATGAAATTCACGAAACGACCTTAGCGTGCGAGAAGGGTCACATTTGGAAGGTAGAGGATGGAATTCCTTCTCTTGTGTTTCCGTCCGTTAGTTCCAAGGATGCAAAATGGATTGCCCAATATGAAGAAATGGCCGAGAGCTACGATGATCTTGTCAAGCAGTACGATGATTGGCTTGGCATAGATATGATGAAAGAACGAGAGAGAATTGTTCGTTTCGTTCCGATAGAGGCACCTGTAAAGATACTGGATGTAAGCATTGGAACTGCAGCCACCTTTATTGCTTTGTACAATGCATTCCAAGGAAAACAGATGGAACGTTTCAATCTTCATGGGCTCGATCTCTCTCTTGGCATGCTCAAGGTGGCGAAACAGAAGATAGAGAAAAGAAGCTTGGACATCAGTCTCGTTCACGGGAACGTATTCAATATTCCATACAAGAACAACTCGTTCAACATCGTCTATCATAGTGGGGGTATCAATACATTCTCAGATATTGGCCTAGCATTGAACGAGATGCTCAGAGTTGTACGGTCCGGTGGAATTGTTGTAGTTGTTGATGAGGGGTTGTCTCCAGACATGCGTGAAAGCGAGAAAGGGAAGGAGATTATAAGGACCAATAGTTTATTTGCAGCAAGGCCACCCATCGCATACTTGCCTGAGAAGGTAAAGGATGTTGAAATGAACTATATCATGAATGGGACGTTCTATGAGGTTGTATTCAGAAAATAGATGAGTCTGTTAATAGAAAATAGTCTGTGCTCATGTGGCTTCCCACAAGAGCACTTGTTCGCATGTGGCACAACGATGATCGGCTTTCTCGTTGCGACTGGGATGATGAGTAGTTCGAATGAATTCCTTTTGGTCATTCATAGCGGACTATACCTCTTTGTAAAGATATGAATGTGCAAGCGCCTTGGTCGAAACATGCTGCTTGACACGTCGATCATATTCTTTCTTAACTGGAAACATCGAGCTTACCTCCTGTATGCAAGCGCGTACCCAATAGCATCGGTCGAAACAACCTTTGCCATTTTCGAATTCCTTGTTCCACTTCTGAATAGGGCATTCTTCTCAATTGCCATTTTTACTTACCTCGTGATGCGTATGAGTAGTAGAGTGCCTCATTCCAGTGATAGTTCGAAGTTGATGCATATTGGAGTTCTTCACTTCGATTACTTGTTTCTTGGACCAATCTTGCTCACCAATCCTTGTGTGAACCAGTTGAGTTCGCATGTTTCCATACAAAGTCTACATATATAAAGGTTTGTAAACCAAACCATTTGTAACTAAAACCATTTTAATACGTACTTTTTTTGTCTTACATGGTTCCTACGATAAACCTTTTAAAATGGATTGCGCATAAAATACAAAGAACAAAGAACGAATTGGGATGATAGATTGACGAAATATGAAGTGACTGACGCCCTTGAGGGAATTGAACTCACGGAAGAGGGCAAACAGGAAATGCGCGACATCGTGTTCATTCACGATAAAGAACGTGGGGAAATCATAGACGACCAAGTAAGACATTTCATCATCCAAATCCTGAAGCGCGGAATTGACGATATGCTGACGACTGAAACCAAGGACCCAAGTACAGGGGGAACTATTAGGATTCAGAGAGAAATAAAGCGATATGCAATGTCGGTTGTGGAGATTGTCAGAATGGCAAAGAGGTATAACGACATTGACAATGTGACCAAAAATCAAGTTTATCACCACCTGCCAAAACTCATTGAAGCGGGCTTTGTAGTCAAATATGGAACCGTTGTAACTGGAAAAAGAACAACGGATTACTACCGAAGAACGGCAAAGGGCTTTGTTCTTGCTACGAGCCAATCGACTATGAATGAAGCGTTAATGAAGAGGAAAGCAGAAAGTCATGTCGAGAAGTTCTCAATCTTTGATATTACTCTTTCAGAGGCCCAGAAGAAGGAACTAGTGGGCCTGCTGTTTGAAGCAGCCAAGATAGAGAAGAAAGGCGTATCGGAAATCGCCAAGCTCGTGAAGGGGGACGTCGCCGATAAGGAGATACTATCGATGTACGAGGATTTGGTTATGCTATATGCCCTTGGTGATGAGAACTGGTTACAAATTCATAGAAGGATACGGGAAATTCTCCTTCCAAACAAATAACCATTAGTCGATATCATCGAAATGGGAAAAATTCAACAGGTCGCACATACATTCGTCTGAGTCTCACCTACACCCTCAATCGCCTTGAGTTTTTCCACAACGTAGATACTCATGTCATCGTTAGACTTGAATTCTGCCTTGACAATGATGTCAAAAGCGCCGAATATTATGAATGCTTCTTTCGTTTCGTCAAGTGCGATGATTTTGTCCAGAACATGCCGATTGGACATCCCTTCTATCTTGATCATGATATAAGCTGTGATTGTCATTGGATTGACCTCGCAGGTGTTTCTTTTGGACGATACGATCTGCACTTATCCTTTACTAATTGGCTGCGCAGTAGTGATGAATCTGTGAGTGCTATTGAATGTGCTAAAGCCGCCTCATTAGTTGAATTGCAGTCTTCGCCAAATCAACAATGGTGAGCTCTGGTACGGAGTCAGGAGTGGCCCAAGCAATTGCCCAAGTGTCATCTTCTACAAGAGCCATTAGGAGATGACCTTGGTCCTTGTCCGCAGTTGCTATGTACGATTCGTCATCGGCAGCTACCAATCTGTAGGTCACACCACCTACCGAAATAGAGGAGGCTCCTGACGATGATGCAGTGGCTAAGGATTCTGTGGCATCGACAAGGTTATTCCAGTTTCTGGTAACCCAAATGATCTCACCGTTCTTCATAATCGCGAAAGCCTGAATCTTCGGATTATGGGAATACAGAAGTTTCCACTCATTATCGATAGTCATGTCCATTTTGATTTCACCAGAATGCAGCTATATTCTTGGACACCTAGAACTCACAAGATGGGTCGGACGGATTGCATTGGCCAGATAGACAGCCCATCTCAGACTGCCTTCTTAGATTTTGCCTTTCAGTGATTTTGCAGCACGATCAACATCGACATAGATTCCGTCTGGAGCAGCTTCTGCCGCAGCCCAAGCAACAACGAACTTGTCGCCCTCGATTTTGGCTAAAACCAAAATGCCGCTTCCTTGAACATTTCTGGCTACGAGACTATCGGGAGTTGTCCGAATTGTGCTGTATTTCACCTGATTCTGCATGACACTTGCAGCACCACTGCCAACTGCCTTGCCAAGCTGAGCTGCATCGGCTGTGAGGTCCCAGTTGTTTGACTGCCAAAGGACCTGGCCGGAGGTAGTGATTACTCCAAAGGCTTGAACCATGTTTCCGCTGTCATTGTAGGCTTGTGTGTATGCATCCATAACTGGATCTGACAATATTATTCACCCCATGTTATACACGGTTTCTGGAAAGAAAGAAACAGTGTTACCATAAAAAGGAATTCTTGATAGCCTTCTAAAAGTATCTTAGTCGGCAGTTGCCTAACATATTTTGAGAAATCTCATCATACTGGGGTCACACTCATATGTTCCGAACACATATTGGGAATCATGAGCCACGGACCGATCTGGGAGAACAACGATGGGGTCATCATAAAGATACTGGTTAGGCCGCGCTCGAAAGAGCGAGCTGTCATTTCTGAGCTCACTGACGAGTATTTGGCCATCAATATCAGAGCTCCAGCAAGAGAAGGAAAGGCAAATATCGAACTCCTGAAACAATTGGCGAAACTCCTTCACGTGTCAACAGCCAACATAGAGATAATATCAGGTCATAAATCCCGAGAGAAGACCATCAAAGTAATCGGGATTCAGAAAGAACAAGTTGTCAAGCTGGTCACAAACGATAAATAATCGCAAGCCTGAGATTTCCTTCACAGGAGTTCCCCTGTATTGCATCGTATCTGCTTCATGCAACAGATGTATGCTCGCTTAGCTAGGAGGATAACTAGTGGACCAGACCCCAAGAACAACGAAAGCACTTCTCTTGGGCATCTTTGGAGCTGGCGCCTTCTATGCTGCACTTGTAGCTTTTCAGGGGAAATGGGACGATCCAAGTGTACTTATTGCAATTCTTGTTGAGTGTGGATTGCTCTATGGATCATTGTATAGAAAAGCACCCGAAATCCCTGAAATTCTCACATTCTTATTGGCAGCCCTGCTCCTGCCAATCTTCTCAGCTCTTCTCGGAATCCTCACTGAGATCACGATAATGGCGTCAGCTGGACTGATCATCTATCCTGCTGTTATGAGCAGGCCAAGATTCCCCTTAACCAAGAGAGCGGTGACTTCTGGAATTATCATTGGTGTAATCATGACTTTCTTGGGGATCTATCTCGCGCTAAAAATCGGTGTGGTCTATTTCATCGGAGCTGAGCTACTTGGTGCCTTGCTTCTTGGTGCATATGGCAGATATACTCCAGAGGAGAATACAATTGTTGTTTCCATAGCAAACAGCTCAGCATACATCTCTGTGGGCGTCCTAGTCGCCTTTCCTGCAATTGCAATCTTCACTCCACCCAGTTACGCAGACGCAGTAATCACATATCCCTTCATAGTCATCGTCACAGGCCTTAGCGCACTCTTTGGGTTGATTCTCTTGTTTCCATTCAGAGAGCAATTTGAAAAAGATCCATGGCCCCAAGTTGTTCCTCAAGCTAACTGCATTGTATCCCTCGCTGCAGATCCCAACTCAAAGGAGAATGTAGTTGGAGGAATGGTGACAAGTGCGTCTTGGATGGGGACCACACGGTTCTTAGAGAGCATCACAGCCTCAAATCTGTCTTCACTCCCCCAAGCATTGGCACCTATTATCCCTGCAGCAGGAAATGTGCCAAATTGGATTGGAGTGACGAATTCCCCATTGCTTGCAGGAGTCGGATACTTCGTTGGATGGAAAAGGACACTCACGATAGCCCTCGGCACTCTAGTGACGGTGCTAATCTGGGTGCTTGTAGAAGGTGCAACACCAATCGAGTACGGGGAACACCTGCATCGTCCCGAGATAATCTACTTGGTTCTAGGAGTCTTCGTGGCAGTCATTCTCAATGATATAGTTTCTAGTAGGGCAAAGGACCTGACACCCGAGGAATTTGAGAAGCAGGCAAGAAACCACAAGAATACTCTGAATGGGAAGAGCCAAGAGATGCATCTAATCGATAAGCCGCATAAGGCAGAAGAGATTCAGGAGCTACTCCGAGTAAGAACGGAACTCTTCAGCATAGAAGCTCTGATGGAAGAGATCCGATGGATGGTAAAAGATCCTAGAGGTTACATGAGAAGCAAGAGAGGGAGATTGCCACCTTGGGTCGCTTTCACGTCACTAGCTCTCTTCGTAGTTGTGGGCATAGTTGTCTTCTCAGCTCTCAGACCTTTTCTGAACATCAGTATTCCGTGGCTATTATTCTTGATTGGAGCACCATTAGCAATGGTCTCGGCCTATTTCACCGCCAGAGCTATCAGCGAAACGGGTATGCTCGCCGGGTATATCTCAGATATCATTGCCATCCCTGCCATTCTGTTGTTCCGAACGACATTCCAATCGATAACGACATTCATGGCGATGCTTGGGGGTCTTCAAGATGCTGCAATAGCCCTGTTAGTGCATCTAAAGCTGGGCAGAATCACTGGAGTGAAGGCGAGAAGCATTGTGAAGGCAGTTGCAATTGGAATGGCGCTAGGAACGTCGATTGGCTCCATGATAACCTATCTCTTGTACCGAACTTATGGTTTCGGCGGAGCTGAATTCCCTGCCCCTGTTTCACAGCTGTTCGGTTTTCTGGTCACTAGTATCACACATATTGGCAATTTCCAACTACCAGGAGCGGACCAGCTGCCCGGTATGCCCATCTACCTCGCATTTGCATATCTCATGACTTTCGCTATAATTGGATATATTGCTGGAAGAGAACTCAATCGAAGAGGGTTTAGCGCAATTAGCTTGGCTGTGGGCTTGCTGATACCGCCAACTACATCAGTCACATTGCTAATTGGTGGAGCCTTGCACTACTGGGTCGACAGAAAGAAGAGGGCAGAGGCTCTTAACTCCGAAGCGATTGCAGCTTGCGAGAAGTCTGTGGAGAAGACGAGCCAAGTCCTGAGTGGAGTTGTAGCTGGAGAGGCTATTGTCACCGTGTTTGTTGTTGTATTGGCTGCCTTCGCAATGATTATCTAGGCTCCCTGGTCAAGATACTCAGCAAGGCTCTGAAGAAATCGGGGAAAGTCATTCTTGCTCATCGATGCTCCCGCTGCGGCAGGATGACCACCACCCTGACCTCCGTCGATGGAAGGAAGTATTGCGTTCATGGCCTTGTTAAGATCGATGTTGCATTGACGCCTGCGGATACTGCAGTCCATATCGTCCCCTGAAGACCGTGCGCTGATACCAATCATCGAGTTTGTCAAATAGGCTGCGAACTTTGCGCTTTTCCCACGATAGCCATTGACAGGCATATCGAGGACGTAGCCAATTAGGTTCATTTTCCTAGCATTCTTCTGGACATATCGGAACACCTCATGCTCAATTCGGGTTGCCTTCAGTGCCAAATCCACTATATCATTCATTGAGCTTGGCTCAATTCCCATTGTCAACTGGCGAACTAGGTCCTTCGACTCTCTTCGATAATCAATCTCCTGAAGGGCCTGAACAAGAATCCCAGCTTCAAGGTACAGAGTCCTTTTGTCATAATCGTCGAAGTGCTTCTTGCAGAAGGGAGTATCATCGCAGTAGTCACCTATGGCGCCATAAAGGGCTAAACGGAGAGCATGCTCTGGGAGCTCTTCGGCAAACTTTCTGAATACAAGCTCAGCTGCGCAGGGTCCGACTTCATGGAATAGGTCAACTCGATCGGACAGTTTCTTCTTTTGTCTTGCTGTCAAGGGATGATGGTCAGTCCAGTGGATTCTTGTTGAATCAGAGAATTTATCAAGAGCCCTTAGAATATCATCGAATCGCTTGCTATTTATTGCTATGTCACTGATATGAACCACATCGGATTGGTCCTTTGCCACACGGTACAGGTCTTGATGAATCTGAGAAGGTTTTGTGAAGTAAAGATCAGCTCTAGGAAATGCGAGAAGTGCGATGGCACCTGAAGTTATTCCATCAAGGTCTCCATGAGTTAGTACTACATTCACCATTTCAAAACCATCCTAGTATGCGACTTTATCGGTAGGTTTCTTCAAGAGCTTTATCCCATTCATCCTTTTCTTCGCCATGTTCTCGCCGTTTTTGAGCCTCCTTGCGAGCCTTCTCACGTGCCCTGCGCTTCTCTTTGGCTTCCTTCTTGAGTTGTTCAATTCTTCTTTTATGTCGCTTTTGCTCCTCTTCTTCTTCTTTGGAGAGTTTGGGTTCTTCCACGACTTCTCGCTTAGAGAACCAAGTAATCACCATAGCTGCAAAGGGGAATAATAGAGCAATAGGAACGAGAAGGAGAAGCGTCATCTCGGGTTGAAGAATCTCAACACTATTCTGGATTCCAATTGGCAGATTCAGTATAGTTGTAAGGACTGATGGACTGATGAGCAGGAATGATACAGCGACCACACTTAGAAATCTAATTGCAGACCCCATTATCGTTGAACCAATGATGTATCCAGAAGAGGGAGAAGCAGCCTTTGCAGTTAGCTCATCCCTTGCCCTCGAATCTGAGGTAAGAATGTCATCAACGTAGTTCTGTAATCTCCGAACGTCTGATATGGCATCTAAGTTTTCAAGCGCATCTTTACTTCCAACAACTTTCCGTTCAATAGCTTCTCGGAGGAAGGAGAAAGCTGTGGCTCCTGAAGACCTGCTCATGGCTGTCAAACTCACTTTGTCACCGCGCTCAATAGCATCAACCTTGCGCGTGGCTTGTCTGAGCGCCAGTAGCTGCTTTCGCAAGGTTTCTTCTCGCTCTTCGACTGGCTTGCCCACCGAGTGGCTGTAAATCATCTGGTAGCTGGTTTCAAGATAGGCAAAGGAAATCAATGCAAGTATCTGCACTGGATGGAAGAGAAACACCAGGAAGTCAGCAGGGAATACTTCAAAATTGGGGATGAGATGTCCACGGAAAGCTGCCAAGATCAAAATGAGCTGCATCGACACGAATGCACCACTAGCGTACTTGTGTTCCATTCTGAACAGGCTTTGAAGAAACAGGGCAATACTGACTCCTGCACATAAGAAATAGAGAAAGAGGAAAGCGTTGTCCCATAGACTAAGAAGAATTCTTTCGAGATCGCCTTGAAATTGAGCCATCACCTGGTTGATGTTTGTAAGTGGACCTCTCACACCATAGGGCTGCATATACCACATTCTGAGAACAAGCGTATTGTACAAACCAGTGACCAGGGTCCCAGGGTTTGCTCCTGTGAATACAATAACAAGGGCGGATAGGAGAACTATTGAAGCAAAGAAGAATATCAATGAAAGAAGGCGGAATACTGTGACCACAAACTCGTATGGAGCAGCCCAATGCCAGACGTCATTTACGTCCATTGCACTGTAAACGAGGAATGCCATTGCGGCAAAGGTGACAATGGAGGCGAATCTGAGAATCCAAGTCACGATCCTCAAAACATTGCCACTCCCCTTTGTTTTGCTTCCTCGTAGGTCTTTATGATTGTTGGAAGAAAGTCCTCAGGCCCAACATTGACAACAGAGATGTTGAATTTGGCCAAAGCCCGCGAGATCTTCCTTCTTCTCTCCCATAGCTCTTCAGATACTGCTTCCGAAAGCACTTTTTCTACAGGACCAAATTGTCCGACAGGTGCCTCAAACCATGGGCCAAACGGACTAATGACTTGCGCACGGTGTCCATTTGCCACAATCGTTTTCATGGCGTTTAGCAATGGAGCAGGACTTTCCTCCATATCTGTGAAGAATATGAAGAGAGATCGCTTTCGAGTCTGTTCCACCACGTAGGAAACCGCTGACTCATAGTCGCCCCATCCCGAAGGACTGGCCATTGCCAACGACTCCAGAACGTTATACATGTGATTAGGAGATGTAGCTGGGGGCACATAGGAGTGAACAATCTCGCTGAAGACACAAGTTCCAACCAGATCCTTCCTCTCAAGTCCAAGATGTGTCAGGAGCACAGCCGCTCGGATGGCATATTCCAGCTTTGTGTTCTCAGGATATCCATTACCCATACTCCCGCTTGTATCAACCATGCAGACGACTTGAATGTTCTTCTCCTGTTCGAATTGTCTTACAACAAGGTCCCCACGTTTTGCACTTGTCTTCCAGTCTATCAGCCTGAACGGGTCACCAGGCACATACTCACGAAATCCTGCAAAATCCGTACCCATTCCAACAATCTTGGTACGATGCGCACCAAACATCAGTCCAAGTTGTCGCTGCTTTCCAAGGGCCTCCATTCGACGTACATCTTTCCAAGTCGGATATACCAGAATTTCCGTTTCAGCTTCCAGAGTTCGCTTATAATAGTGTAGCCCTAGTCGATCACGCATGACCACGTCTGTAGGTCCAAGATTGTACCGCCCGCGCATTCGTGCCTGTAAAATATAAGAAAAAGTGATGCTGCTTCCGGGCTCGATCCGACTAGCAATGAAATTCTCTCCGATTGCCAGTATCCAAGTTTCAGGATACTGGTCCCAGATCTCGATGAAATCGAAGTGCCTTCGTGACGTGTTATGAACAGTAACACGCACACGTACGAAATCTCCGGAGAAGACCTTGACTTTGTCAATCTCTCTGTCAATCTGTATTCCTGCGATATTAGCTGTGAGTGCGAAAAGAGGCAGTGTTACAACTAGGCCTATGATTAGATAAACGCCAAGGGTTGTGAGGTAGAAATTCGCCCACACAAAGCCACTTGTTACTAGAAGTACTCCGGAGAATACTACCGCAAAGCCTCTTTGAGTAATCACATCACATCTTCTCCGTGATAATCACAGGTCAGGAGCATTTATCGTGGAATATCCACTTCGCCCAGAATTCGGGACACAACACGCTCAACAGTCAATCCTTCCAGCTCTGCCTCTGGCTTCAGAATCAGCCTGTGATTGAGAGTTTGAACGGTCAGTCTCCGGACATCCTCAGGAATGACATAGTCACGACCATGCATTGCCGCCCTTGTCTTTGATGCATTCATTAGCACTAGTGAAGCTCTTGGCGATCCGCCCAAGAGTACCTGGGGGTCGTTTCGTGTTCTGATGATTATATCACGAATGTAGTTTATGATATCCTCCTCAAGGAACACTGTTCGGCAGGCATTCTGCATTCTCACAATTGTTGCCGGGTCAGCCAGTACACGCAGGTCCATGACTTCGCCAACATGTTTCCTACGAATGACCTCAGCCTCTTCATTGGTTGTTGGGTAATCAAGAATCAACCTAAACATGAATCGGTCAAGTTGCGCCTCAGGAAGCGGATAGGTACCTTCCTGTTCCACAGGATTTTGCGTGGCGATTATCAGGAATGGCTTGGGCAGTTTCCGGGTTACTCCTTCAATGGACACTTGGCGTTCTTCCATGACCTCAAGAAGTGCGCTTTGCGATTTCGGAGGACATCGGTTAATTTCGTCGGCCAAGACCAAGTTTGAGAAGACTGGTCCTTTTCTGAACCAGAATTCCCCTGTCCGTTGGTTGAAGACATTGCTTCCGAGCAAATCTGCAGGAAGTGTGTCAACAGTAAGCTGAATGCGTTTGAATGCGCAACCAAGAATGGATGCAAAGGTCCGTGCCATATAGGTCTTTGCCAGTCCTGGAACGCCTTCCAAAACAACATGACCATCAGACAGGAAAGCAATCAGCACATCACGCATTATCTCCGTTTGCCCTACAACACGACGAGCACACTCATGAAGTATCTCCTGGCTGGAGGCCTTTACCTCATCAATGGTCATCGTCGGTAGACCGGCAACTTCAGTTTCTGTCTGTTCTTCTGTTGTCAATTTTATTTCTACCTCACTTTGACTTTGTATCGATTAGTAATGATTGAATATTACGCATGAAAAAGAAGAGATCCATCATCTCATTCTCCTTAACTTTCATCCTTGGGTTTGAGGATATCTCTTCTATTCTCCTGATGGCCCGAAAGAACTCCTCTTGCTTCATCTTTGAGTCCTTATATTGTATGAGCTCCCAGAGCTTTTGGATGCTAAACTCCGTCCATCGGTTTTTCCGAGTAAGGTCTCTTCTTAGTCGTCTGTAAAGCATCTTGACAACCCGACCATAGTTACCCTCTTTTCTGTAATAGACCATCCGTTCGCTGAAGTAGGTCTGACCACGTCGCAGGAATACTTCTGACACACTCTTTACCTCAGGCTTCTTAGGGTCAGGAAGATACTTGCGAATACCCAACACTGTGCTTAGAGGATAGAGAGGGGCTAGCAAAGGAATGGCTGACAGCCATAATGCTCTCCCAAGATAAAGACCAAAGATGAACTCTGGGGAGTTCCATGGAACAGCAAGGAGATTCTCGCTAAATGCGATTGTGTAGTTTCTCTGACCCTGGGATAACCAGTTGATAATGTTTGAACCGAATCTTTGGTTGTCAGGAAAGCGATCCCACATGTCATTGGTGAATACACTGGGATCGCTTAGAGCTACTAATCTACCGCCGCCTGGGATGAATGTGGAGAAATCAATTGCTCCAACAACTGGTAGTACACCCGCCATTGTATCGTTTTTGGGCCAAGGATATTTGTCAGTAACATTGACTTCAACCCATGCTCGATTAGTTGTCCATGCTATTCCAAGATTTCCGAGGAGAGAATATGGGTTGAGTGTCGATGCCCAATTCAGATGGAGTTCGCTAATCCCTTGAGTTATAGGATGAGGCACAAAGCTTTTGATTACTGGAAGCCGTGGGTCCTTGTCATAAGAATCTATATCCAGAAGAACTCCTTCGGTGAAGGTTAGTAAACCGGTGAAGTTCGTTCCAGTAATTGGTGAGGAAATATCTCTGAAGAGAAAATCATTGAATAAGCCCAAGGAATCGTTGGCAGTCCCAAAATCATCAGCTATGAGCACACCGCCGCCTGTTGATAGATGCTGGAATATCACAAGTACCATGTCCGTAGAGAAGTCTATGACCGGACCAGCAATGACTAGCACTGCAGACCCTTGGTATCTGCCAAGGACACTCATGGAGGACTGGATGGACTTAACATCATAACCGGACTCATTGATGGCCGTGCTAAACTCGCTGTATCCGTTCCATCCTTCATTGTATATACTGAAATCATGTGTATACACCTCCGTAATTCCTACAACAGTGGTGCCAGCAAGGAGACCTATCGGAGCCCAGCTTAGAATAAATAGAATCACTTGAACTGTTTCTTTCCAGCCCATTAGTCACACCTTTCTTACGCCGACAGCGTTTTACCTTCTATTCTTGGATACAAATCACTGAAAGTCTTGATGACCACTTCATAGCGTTCCCGTGATATCACGTGGTTGGAGAAACGAGCCTCCAAATAGATGTCAACAAACTCGTCTACGATTACGCTATCAAGAAGCAATGATTTCGAAACACGATCCAAGAATTCGTGCGCAGTTTCAGAGTGCATCCTTTCAGTTCCTGTCTTCCGACCGCACATCTGTTCAAAAGTGCGATAGGCAAGCGTTATCGCTGCATCATATTTGCCAGCATCAGCCAGCTTCTTGATGTTCCTAAGCTTTGAAGGAATGTCCACACTCTCCTCTCTCGGCGTCCGAGAGAATCTGCCTCTGAGGGAGTCCATTAAGCCCATATCATCACCTTCTATTCTGTAATTACAACAACCGCCTCGATTCGTGGATAGAGGTCGGTAAGAACACGCATCGTGTTTTCGTAGCGCGAACGCGAAACCTCATGGTCCGAGAAGCGCGCCTCTTCGTAGGCTTCAAGCAACTCGCTAACAGAAGCAAGGTCCAGCGGGATTTGCTCCAACGTACGAGTCACAAAATCCCGAGCTGTCTCAGAAAGACGGCGCTCGGAGCCTATCTTAGTGCCGCATAACGCCTCAAAGGTATGGTACGCGAGATTTATCGCGGCACTGAATTTGCCAGCATCTGCGAGTTTCTTGATGTTACGCAGGCGCTGCGATATACTCCCATCTTCAAGACTTGACTTACCCCTTCCATATCCTTTCATGAAGTAAATGTAGATAAAAATGACAACTATCGCAGCACCAAGAAGTGCGAAAGGAACGAGGAAGTCAAGTGTATCGAGAAAGCCACCTTCAGGCTCTCTAATCTGAACCGTGAATTCTATTGATGAGATGTTCTCGACATACTGTGAGAGTAATGTGACAGAGAATGTAAAGTCTGCCGGGTTTTGAATCGCGGCAACAGGGAATGTGGCAATGCCTGAGGTGTCCGTCTGCCGAATTACGGTATCTGTTCCGTTTAGATTGAATTCAACTCTCCGGTTAGCAATAGCTATACCTTGGTCATCGGTTAGTTCTGCAGAAACGGTGAACTCCAGACCAGGGCTGACTCGTCGAGGAGTTCTTCCGAAATCAAACACAACCTGACAGAAAATGTGCATCGAATCAGGCGTTTCCGCAGTCGTACCTCTGAGATACAGTTCGGTGTCGCCATCATATTCAACACTTACTACATATCGACCGCTTGCTGCCCAAGAAAGTGGTACTGTTATTTCAACATCAGCCCAGTCAGCTGCTGCCATTAGGAGAGTCAGGAGAAAAGTATCATTCAGGTAAACATCCAACTCAGCATCATGAATGGCGTGGCCATCTGCGTCCTGCAATCGAAGAACTAGCGTGAAGTTCTCGCCGGGTTGGATCTCAACACTTCGTGGAAAGCTCACGAATAGTACTGTGTCAATACTCACTGTAATGAACCAAGGAGTTGGGACCCCTGAACGCTCAAAGAAGCTACCAGCTGGCACATCGATTGTAATATTGTAGGAACCAGGAGCTGCATCATCAGGGACAAGCAAATCAACACTGAAGCGCCCATCAGTCCCGGTAACGATTGAGTCAATTGGATTGCCATTCTCAAGGATATTGATTGAAACAGTATGAGCCGGAAATCCTCCATGCCATACGATACCAGATATTGTGATAGTATCTCCACGGTCGGCCATAAAGATAGTCTGAGTGTCGAGCTCAAGTGCAACAAGATCCCAAACTTCTATATCAGCAGGAGGAGTCGCTGCTTCCTCAAATGCCAGACTTGGCCGGACAAATACTACATAGTACTGGCTGATTCCAACAGGATGACTCCAGTCAATGGCGTGTACATGAGAGAAATTGCCTGAAACAGTATCAACAATAGTAATTGTCTGGAGGATTGTGTCAGTTCCATTGTCCCAATGAATTTCTACATCATAACCGACCATGGGTGTTCCATCATCAAACTGAAGCGTTCCTGAAATGATGACGGAGCCACCTCGGTAGACCATGCTTGTATCAACATCCGCAGTAAGATTCACAACATATTGCATGATATCAACATCAATGGATGTAGCCGTGTTCCCACTGATCCAGTGAATAAGAGGCGTGTATCTCGCGGAAACCGAATGAGTGCTCGGAGTTGTTGATTCTGGAATTTGCCATGTGATAGAGAAAGACCCATCAGCCGAAGTAATACCATAAGCAACTGGAGAGCCATCAAAGAGAAGCTCTATTGTACCACTGGCGACAGGTGCCAAATTGATTGAGTATAAAAGTGAACCCGATATAGAAAGCGTCTGTAGGATGTAATAGCTTGTGGACCCTACCGAGAATCCATTGATTTCTGTCTGCCATTGTAGCAGGGTTAGAGAGTCATGAACAGACTCGGTTGAGTCTAGAGTAAGATTGCCTGCATATCGCCCGTAGATTTCAATACCTGTGCGCAGGGTATCATAATCCATTTCTGAGTAGTAAAACGTGAATTCACCGGTTGTGTTGGTAACCACTGTGTCAAGTGGCCACTCGGTCCCATTATACCAGAAGAGGTCAACGAAGACACCATCAATAGGCAAGCCACCAATTGTGTAGTATAGGTGAATGTGGATTGCCAAGGTTTCGTTTTGATATACTGGGTTCGGATTGGCTGCGACAACTAGAGTCACTGCGTACCTCTGAGCAACCACTGGAAGTGCGCTAGTCGTTGCGTTAGCGTTCAAAGGATCAGTACTTGTGTAGTTGCACTTGAAGTAGTAGGTGCCCTCAGTGTCCCCCGGCACTGTGAAGAAGTGTGTGTGGTAGAAATAACCTGTACCGTCAGTAGATGGACTTGCAATGAGTGCCCATTGGCCGGTTGCAGACGAAGCGATATATACATTGACCGTTTCGCTAGATAACGGGGGAGAGCCACCTAAGAAGGTCAAAAAACCATCGATTAACACTCCTTGGTCGAGATATACAGCGGACGGAACAGATGCATTGATTTCCAATGTATATAGAACTACATTGGCCTGTTGAGTTCCAGAAGTTGCATTCTCCCAGAGCGAGTTTGACGCTGTATATTCGGTCCATACGTAGATGGCACCCAAAGCGTCAGTCAATGTAAAATCGTATTGAGAATTGAAGACCCCAAAACCATTTGTCATCGCATAGTCAACAAGCTCAGTCCCGTTCTGCCAATAGTAGTGAACGGCAATCGTGGCTCCTGGAATAGGATTCCCGTTAAGCTGGAAGGATAGAGTTCCTGAAACAGAGAGGGTTTCATTCAAGTGATATTCGGCACTAATAGGATTCACAGTGAGATTGAGCTGATACAACTGAAGAGTGAGGGAAGGAACCAATGTGGCGGAAGCGTTGCTATATGCATGACTTGGAGAGGTGAAGTTGACATAGACATTTACAGTATCAGGACCATCTGTGAGAGAGAGAGGATAGTAGAAGGTATAGTAGCCGGAGACATTTGTGACACTGGTGAAGACTAGTGTGTGCGTGCTATTCCGCCAATAAATGTAGATTGTCTGAGATGAAAGAGGTTCTGTTGAATTGAGTAGTCTGCCATATATGTAGGCGGTTTCGTTCAGATGGTAGATTGAGCTGCCTGAATAGACTGTGAGTGTTGTGGGGTGGGAATCAACAACCGGGTAGAGATGATTGGACTCTGCATCCCTCACATTGGCGGAGGAGATCGAACAGTTGGCAAAAAGTGTGGCATTACCATGTTCGTGATTCAATGGCACTTCAAAGTAGCAAAGATATCCACCTGTGACATTTGTTGTAATAGATTGGATTTTGTAGATTCCTGTGGAGTTGTGCCACCAGATATCTACGGTCTCACCTGCTAATGGGAGCGGAGCTGGCTGCCATTCTGGTAGAAAGAGGTTTCCCTGGATAGTAAAAGTTCCCAAGACATAGACAGGATCCGGATCTGCCTGAATTGTTAGCGTTGAATCCCATAATTTGACTTTGATGCTTCGCCCTGTTGATTTTTTATCCTCATAGACAGTATCAGGAGAGGTATAGTTACTCCAATAGGAAACTAAGCCCTCGTAGCCAAGGGGTACATTATAGACGAACTCGTAGTAGCCACCCACCACCGTGGCATTGGAACCGATGTTAATCAAGGTAAGTCCGTTATCCCACCAGATATCCACTGTTCTACCCATGAGCCCAGTACCATTGACTCCATCTGTGAGCCAGCCATAAATTATGATGTCATCGAGAAGATGAACTGGGTCTGGATACTCGGGGATTGAAAACATTGTCAGGTCAACTGGCCGCATACCAATAGTGACATTCAGGGCTTCTGAGCAATCAGAGATTCCTGAAACAGTTGATAGCCATGTTACATTTGCTTCCACCTGTCCAAGGGGATAGCTGCTTGGAACGAGATAATCAAACTCGAAGTGAGCAGTGGAGTTGGTGATCCTTGAACCAAGATGACTATTATTTAGGTACAAGTTGACTGATTCAAAGGGCAATGGTGTGCCATTCATCAGCTCAAGGTAGCCCTCATAATGAAGCATCGCCCCCCGATAGGCAGGAGTGGGGGATATATACAGGTTAAGCAAAGCTAATCCAATGATCGTGACTGTTGAGTTCTCCTCTGAGCGATTAGGGAAGTACTTGTAGAAACCAGTATCAGGGTCTATTTCACCGCCATAGTACGACCAGACCTCATGAGGGCCTGGTGACATCAAAACCGCATCGAAGGGATCAACATATGCGTCATAAGAATAGGTGCCATTAAATTGGATTGTTGCATTTCCGAGATTAACACCATCCCAAATTATCTCCATCTGGTCATTAATGAGGGTCGTACCATCTATCGGCTGTCCTTGGCTATCGGTCATTCTCCCGTGCACACGTACTGTATCGTTCCAATGCACAGTATAATTGTCAAGACCAAGTCGGATGTCTAACTCAATTATCTCAGCTTGCGTTTGAATTGGCTCACTAGGCGCACTGACCATCATGGGATTTGGACTATCCACGGCAGACACGTACGTATAGTTCATCACCGTAAATGTCGAGAGACTCCAAGTTGCGGATATGTTATGAACTCCCAGAGTGGATCCGGATGGAAAAGCATAGGTGAAGGTGGCAAATCCCGACGCGTCAATTGTTTTACTCCCAATATAGACTCCCTCGTCATAGAAGTTGATTATTTCAGGAGTTGTTACCTGCTGGAAATCAATGAAAAGCGTAGCAACAAGATCGAAGGGATCTCCAATTAGTGCCCAAGGTTCAGCTAGCAGAGGTGCAATCAGCAGCTCAGCATTCTGGGCACCCGTGTTCTCAGGGATTTCTCCACCGCCTAACTCACCCGGCAGAGGAATAGGAATGACCTGAATCCATTCGCCTCCTTCGGAATGACCTAACATTGGTATAAAGACCTCTGCCCAGAACATCATGTGTCGCACTTGGATGGCACGATATCCACCCATGGCTGTACCTACGGAATAACCAAGAGCAGGTCTTGCTGGAACTCCCAAGTATCTCATGAACACGCAATAGGCAGTGACGAAATCCATGGGAAGGCCGCCGCCCCGCTCCAGAAACCAGTCGGTCACTTCTTGATCTGAGGAGGGGCGATCATTGTAGTTCTCAATCATAAGCTCGAAGGTGGTTCTGAAGTAAGATTCCACATCAAATGCAAGCTCATAGGCGTTTCCCGTGCCAACGAAAGGGGTGATATTCTGTCGAACACTGTCGCTTAAGGGGAGAACAGCAGAAAGGTCCGTGAAGAATGGAGAAACGGAAGGGGGTGCGAGAAACCCATCAAGAGCACGATTTGCGACTTCTAATAGATCTTGAACGCTGTAGGTTACTTCATAGCTAACGATTATTGTGCTGTTTGGCACACCCTCTATGAGGGGGCTAAAGAGAACAGAACCATAGTCATCATATTCTAGATCGTAGCTAATGAGGCGAGAGGGGTCATGTGATATATACGAACCATCAAGGAACTCGCCTGTTTCGAAAGAGTCCTCGATAATGAATATTTCAGGGAACAGTGTAGGAAGTTCTATGCTACCGACACCAGGTCCTGCTGTCACGTTTAGATAAACACGGTAGACAGTAGTATTGAGAGCTTGGGCTTCAGTATCTGTTATCAGAATCTGGTCAAGTGTGGTGTAGAGAGAAAAAGAGGTTTTTGACCAACCTGAACCGTCATAAGAATCGTATGACGTGCTTCTCCAGAGCTGGGGTGGATCTTCAGGAGAAACAAAGAAGACGGTGCCATTTAACTGATTCAACAGGTCCTCAGGTAGGAAATCATTCAAGTTAAAATTAGTGTAGTTGACATTTTGGAACCAATTTGTACGACCACCAGTCCAATTGATGTTATAAGGCCAATTGATCACTTCGTCGTACTCATAGTGTGGATTGTACTGGCGTACTTGATTAAACTGAACAAGGAGGAAAGTATAGCTGCCCCAGACAATCATTGCAACTAGAACAAGGGAGCTAATGATTGTCATAGCGCCCATCTTTCGACGGTCGCTGGTTATTGCGGCACACAATGGTCTAAACCTCGTAAGTAGAGCCCCTCCCTTGACATACGAGAGAGTCTCATCGAAGATGGTGACTTCCTTGCCTTGATTCGTCCATGTCAAGCAATTAAAGGATTTCTCAGACCTGCTGTCTCTCTCATAAATCGAAAGGGTAGAAATCGTTTCATCACCGGAGATAGGATGACCGAGTCGATGAAAGCATACTTTGGGACCATACAACTTCTTCGGTAAAACTAATACTGTACCATGTTCTCAATATAAGGAAAAAGAGGCCCTGTAATGCAACTCAAGGATTGGTCATGGATAGGTGATTGGACTGAAAGAAGAGCATTGCTGACTCCAAAAAGAGTGGCAATACTCGACAATATTCAGCATAAGAAATATACATTCGAAGAAATGAATAAACGGGCGAATCAAGCAGCGAGAGTGCTACTTGACTCAGAGGTACGAAAGGGAGATCGCGTGGGAGTCTATTCAAAGAATAGGTTCGACTTTCTTGACATCCTGTTTGCTTGCGGCAAGATAGGAGCCATCCTGACTCCATTCAACGTTCGACTTACCAAAACCGAGATTGAATATCTTCTAAAGAAAACGGGCCCTTCCATGCTATTTTACGATCCCAATTTGGAAAGGCAGTTTGGGGAGCTCCGCCCTCTATTCGAAAAGGAGCGTATAGTGGTTATGGGTAACAAGACAGTTGATGGCGATCCGGATATTTACTCACTCATGACCAAAAGAGCTGCTGGTACAGTGGAACACCCAACAATCACAATGAACGACCCATACTTGATTGTCTTCACTGGAGGAACTACAGGATTGCCCAAAGGAGCGGTTCTATCACACGGTCTGGTGTTTTGGAACTCCGTTAACACGATTGTATCATGGGGACTACAAGCGGATGATATACAGCCATTGCTCTACCCCCTCTTTCATACAGGAGGGATCAATGTGCTGCTCATACCATTCTATCATCTTGGAGCATTGAGTATCATCATGGGAGACTTTGACCCTGAAGAAACATTACGAGTAATCGAGAAGGAAAAATGCACAATCGTGATTGGTGTCCCCACTATGTACAACATGATGTCACAATCGCCAAGTTTCAAGCAGACAAGCTTTGAGCATGTACGAATACTGATGAGTGGAGGGGCTCCATGTCCTGTTGCGATAATGGAGAAATACTGGGAGCGTGGCAAAATTCTGAAAATGGGGTACGGACTCACCGAAGTGGGACCTAACAACTTCTGCTTGCCCGAAGAAGCCGTTAAGGAAAGACCCACATCAGTGGGTTTTCCCGTTTTCCATTGCGATATGACGATAGTTGATGATGATAATAATGCGGTTGAAGACGGAGAGGTAGGTGAGTTATTGCTGAGAGGACCACATACATTCAGTGAATACTGGGAAGAACCTGAAGAAACAGCCAAAGTGATAGAAAAGAATGGATGGGTTCACACTGGAGACCTAGCGATTCGAGACAAAGAGGGGTTCTACTATATTGTCGGTCGCAAGAAAGACATGTTCATCAGTGGCGGCGAAAATATCTTCCCAACAGAAATCGAAGAGATACTTTTCAAACACGCCAAGGTTTCGGAAGCAGCAGTAATAGGAGTTCCCGACGATAAATGGGGCGAAGTTGGGAAAGCATTCATTGTATTAAGAAGCGGTGAGTCAATGACAGAAGATGAAATTCGGAAGTACTTGGATGGAAAGATAGCACGATATAAGACACCCAAGTACTACGAGTTTCGCGAAGACTTACCGAAGAGTGCTGCTGGCAAGATTCTGAAAAGGGAATTGGAGGGGAAGTCATGACACTGATTGGAATAGAAGCAATTGGAACCTACATACCTTCAGAGAGACACACAGCTGAGTATATCTCTGAGCAGTCTGGAACTCCTGTGAATATCATTAAGACAAAGATGGGAATGTTAAGTAAATCAGTACCTGGGCCTGATGACCACACTGTAGCTATGGGAGTAAAAGCGGCAAAAATCGCAGTTGAGAGAGCTGGTATTGATCCGACTACGGATATTGACCTAGTGATTTGGGCTGGAGAAGTGTATGCGGAGCACCCGATGCAAACCTATGCAATCAAGTTTCAGAACGAAGTCGGAGCCGAAAAGGCGTGGGCCTTCGATGTCAATCAACGATGCGGCACTGTTGTAGTGGCAATGATTCTCGCGAAGTCCTTGATGCAAACACAGGGATACAAGCGTGTGTTGATTGGTAGTGGATATAGAAACTGTGACCTAATCGACTACTCGAATGTTCGTACAAGATTCATGTATGACTTGGCAGCAAGTGGCGTTGCCATGATTCTTCGAAATGATTACCCGCAGAATGTAGTTCTTGAGGGTAGTGTCATCTCAGATGGCAGATTCTCAGAGGATGTATACGTTCCCGCGGGTGGAACTGTCATGCCGATTTCATGTGAAGCAATAGAGAGAAAATTACAGTACCTTGACGTAACTGATCCAGTGAGACTAAAAGAGCGACTAGATGAACTCTCGATGACCAATTTCCTCAAAGTGATAGACGACTCCCTAGAGAGAAGCGGTTTCAAGAGAGAGAATATTGACTATCTTGGTCTTATTAGGATGAAAAGAAGTGCGTTTGAATATGTGGCGAACGAACTTGGGGTTCATCCCTATCATCAGTCCACCTACTTTGAGGAATGGGGCCATATGGGCCAGAACGACTCAATTATCTCTCTTGAAGAAGGTCTGAAGAGTGGTAAGATAAGAGGTGGGGATGTTGTTGTGCTCACTGCCGCAGGAATTGGCTGGTCATGGAATGCTATGACAATAAGATGGGGAACTATGGGAGAATGAAAAAAACAGAAATGACAAGATACTTTGACCTGTCAATTGGGCAGTATGCTGAAGTAGTTCACACAGTAACTGAGGAAGACATCAAGGTATTCGGGGACCTGAGTGGAGATTACAACCCCTTGCACTTCAATGAGAATTGGGCGCGGACAACGATGTTCAAGGGAAGAATCGCCCATGGCATATTGACCGCAGCCTATATCAGTGCTGCAATTGGGATGAAACTGCCGGGTCCCGGTACGATATATCTTAGCCAGAGCATGAAATTCCTTTATCCAGTACGGATTGGGGACACAATCACTGCTCGAGTAGAAATCATTGCTTTGAATGATGAAAAGCAGCAGGTGACTTTGAAGACTATATGTACAAACCAGAATCTGAATGTCGTCCTCGATGGAGAGGCATTGATTATGCTTATGAGGCAGTAAACTGCTGCAAATGCCCAGTGTGGTACAATCTGAAGCATCCAAATCAGTACCAAAACGCACAACAGCAACAGACAGATGAAGCAGTATGGAGATTTGACAACTTGGAAGTGGTGAAAAAGATTGCTTATTTTGCTGAGCGTCATATGATCAGTGAGACCAGAAGTGCCCACGAATTTGAGCACGTTAAACGAGTATATGGTATCGCGATGAGCATTGGAAACAAGATTGGTGCAGATCTCAAAATATTGAGTGCTGCTGCCCTCTTACATGACATAGGAAGGTCAAAGGAGGAGAAGTACGGAATTTCTCATTCAATCCTTTCAGGTGAGATGAGTGAAGAGATACTTCGTAACGTGGGATATGACGATGATGAGATAGCGCGCGTAAAGACAGTGATTAGAACTCATAGGTATAGTGAGGACCTTCATCCCACATCACTAGAAGGAGAGATTCTCAGTGATGCAGACAAGCTTGATGCATTGGGTGCCATTGGGATATTCAGAGGAATTGCCCAAGCAACTGTATGTAAATCAGGTATTGAGGGATTCCTGAAGCATTCAGATGAGAAACTGCTTAAGCTTCATGAGTTGATGCATACTGAAGAGGCCAAAGAACTGGCAGAAAGAAGACACGCCATTATCGCCAGTTTTGTAAAAGAACTCAGAAATGAATTGAAGCAAGCATCACGGATTTCTTTCCATGAGTAGTTCAAGATACGACTTCCGAATGGATGGTGAACCATCAAGCCCAAGTCTCTTTAAGATCGCAAAGATATCATCTCGAGCTGATTCTATCTTAGATTCGTCAAAGACGAGTCGTTCCAGCTCCAGAAATGTACCAACATCAATCACATCATCAATGCTAATTGAAATATCATTGATCTTGTAGAAAGATCGATTCTTGATGATTCTTGCCACCTCCTTGAATCCCAAGTGTCCAAGTAGTAGTTCGGCATTGTTCTCATCTTCAAGTCCAATAGAGATCTCAGTTCTTGTCTTGGAGATTAAATCGAGCTTGGAACCCTTGTAGGTCATCTCTTTAAGCGGTCCAAAGTAAGGCATCTCAACATGAGCATTCGAATGCGGTGTTCTGACCCTTATTCGAAGCGCTTCATCTGTTTCCGAAAAAGACTTGCAGGGATGGTCATAGTAGGTGTCTATTTGCCTCTCCACGTTGGTCTTCCGAGCACCAATATCAGCCAAGGCGAGTCTGATTTTCTCAGGGTCATCAATAGCTATTTTCACTTCTACTTCAACAGGTAGTTGGCTCATCTGAGTAGCGCCCCTAAGTTATCGTCAATACAACGTTCAAGTTAGGTCTTTTCTTTATTTCCGAAGGATTTTGAAGAGCCACAATTCACATAACAGCTAGCAATTCATTGGTACAGTGTGCGTCAAGGTGTCACGAGTAAAGTCTTTCAAATGTGCAAAATGCCAAAACGAATATACTGAGGATACTGTACCACCAAATGATGGATGTGGAGGGCGGATTGATATCGAGTTTGACTTGGAGGTTGCCAAGGAGCACTTCAGCAGAGAAAGCCTAGAGAGAAGCAGGGGAGGCCTCTGGAAGTACTTCGAGTTGATGCCCCTCAGACGTCGCCGCAACATTGTGACTCTTGGAGAAGGAAACACGCCCTTAATCAAGACCGCAGCCCTCGGTCAAGAGATGGGTCTGAAGGACTTATACTTGAAGTTAGAGACCATGTGCCCATCCGGCTCTTTCAAAGACCGTCCAATTTGTGTGGGCGTTAGTCGAGCGAGTGAAGATGGTGCAAAAACCGTTGTAGCAGCTTCTTCAGGAAATGCAGCAGCTTCGATGTCGACCTACGCAGCAAGAGCTGGTTTGAGAGCTGTGGTGTTCGTTCCTGACGATGCTCCGTCGGAAAAGCTAATTCATCTAAGGACACTTGGAGCAGAGGTATTTAGGATTAAGAAAGCCACTAGGGGTATTGACTCCACTACAACCCTGCTACAAGCAGCCTGTGAAAAGCTCGGATGGACACCCACACCATCTTTCGGCCCATTCAACTGCTTCCAGTTTGAAGGTACAAAATCACTTGGCTATGAGATAGCAGAGCAGAGGAACTGGAGTGTCCCCAACTGGATCCTCTTTCCCACTGGTAGCGGAGGGCTTATGGCAGGCTCCATGAAGGGGTTGTGGGAGTTCCGGGAGATGGGTCTTATAGATAGTCTTCCGAAGGGAGTGGTTGTTCAACCTGATGGTTGCTCCCCAATTGTAAGGGCTTTCAAGGAAGGCCACGACCCGTTAGATATTCAACCTTGGGACTCGAATGAAACCGTTGCAGGAGGTCTAGCGGATCCGTTCCCGTGGGATGGCGACGCATCGTTGAAGTATCTTCGATTGTCCCATGGCCACGCTGTTTCTGTACCGGACGCTGAAATCGAACGGCATCTGGTCCTTCTAGGAAAGCTGGAAGGAGTGTTTGCAGAACCAAGCGGTGTAGCAGCCTTGGCTGGTCTAAGGCAGCTCTTGGATGAAGGAATGATTGACAGGTCGGACAGCGTTGTGGTACCGATAACGGGAATAGGATTCAAAGACCTTTCAACTCCGGACAGACTTACACCCTCAGTGAAACTGATTAGTCCTAATGTTGAGGAACTGAGGAAAGCCCTAAAGACCTGATAGACAGGTGATCGAATGTCCATCAAGGAACATAGACAGAAGGCGAAAGATCTCGCCAAGGAATACGGATACTTGCCGTACATGATTGAGAGATATCTAGCACTCTGGGGTCAAGATGAAACACTGGAGTTCCTCAAGGCATGTGAACGGCCAATTAGGACATCAATAAGGACAAATACGCTCAAGATAACCGTACAGGAACTGAAGGAAAGACTGGAGAAGAAAAACGTTTCATTGGAAGGTGTCCCTTGGATGAGAGAGAGCCTTTGGGCTGATTTTCGAAATGGATCTCCAGGCGCGTTCTTCGAACATATGCTTGGATTCTACTACGTGCAGAATGTACCATCGATGACAGCTAGTGCAGTGCTTGACCCCAAGCCGGGAGAAACCGTCGTTGACCTTGCAGCCGCGCCAGGCGGGAAGACCACTCATCTTGCACAACTAATGGAGAACACTGGTATGATCTTTGCCATTGAGTATGACAGAAATAGAATTGCTAGCCTAGAGGCCAATATTCAGAGATGCGGTGTAACCAATACGATTGTAATGAGAGGAGATGCCAAGAAGCTGGATGAATTGCGCATTGAACCGGATAAAATCATGCTTGATGCGCCCTGTTCAGGCGAAGGCCTTATTCCCTTAGACTCTAACAGAAAAACCAGCAAGTCGATGGCTGACATTCGTTTTTGTGCAACCCGAGAAGGAAACATGCTTGATGCTGCAGTCAGGTCATTAGCCCCTGGTGGAACAATGGTCTATTCAACGTGTTCCATAGCTCCTGAAGAGAATGAATATGTTGTGGATGATATCCTGCGAAGATATTCAGAGATTAATATAGTTCCAACGGATCTTGACTTTGGAATCTCTGGATATACTGAACCTTATGGCGTTCATCTTGACAAGTCCTTATCGCTAGCAAGAAGATTTCTGCCGCATCTGCATGATTTCGAGGGATTCTTCATTTGCAGGCTAAGAAAGGATACTTAACTGAGTGATTTAATGAATGAAGTATTTCCCTTAAATGGAAACAATGGTGAATCTTATATAAAGAGTGAAACGGAGTGCCAAGTAGTTGACCACCAGGATCGTAGATATCAATACAAAAGGGCTATCGAAGTCCTTTGGTAGCATTGTAGCGTTGAAAGACCTCAATCTTGAAGTGAATAAGGGGAGCATCTTTGGATACCTTGGGCCAAACGGTGCAGGAAAAACAACGACTGTACGAATACTGTCTGGGCTTTTGAAAGCAAGCAGTGGCAATGCAACAGTGTGTGGTTTTAATGTGAACTCCCAGAGGGATGAGATAAAGGCTGTCACGGGATTGCTACCGGAGGCTCCAGGATTGTACTCAAAGCTATCAGCTGTGGAATTCCTAGAGTTCATAGGTGCTCTGAATGATCTCTCAGGCAGTACTCTCAAGAACAGAATAGACCGCCTAATGGGGATTCTCGGTCTGGAAGGGAGGCAGGATGATTTACTGGAGAGCTACAGCTCGGGTATGAAGCAGAAAGTCCTAGTTGCATCGACAATACTCCATGAACCTAGGCTTGTGTTTCTTGATGAGCCTACTTCCAGACTTGACCCTGCAGCAAGTGCGCTTGTGAAAGAACTCATTCTAGCCATGGCAAAAGAAACTGAAACCACCTTCTTCATCTGTACGCACATGACTGATTTTGCAGAAGATGTCTGCGAGATTATCGGTATTCTGAATGAGGGCATTCTGACAGCACTTGGAGCACCACAGGGGATTATAGATGATGCACAGGCAAAGGACCTTGAAGAAGCATACCTAAAGATTGTTGGAGGAGAGGTTGACAGAGAATCACTCCTAAGCTGGAGGAAATAGTGTGGCTAGGAAATGACTTGCCGTGGCAAAGCCGAGTTCATGGTTCAGACTACCAGATTCCGCTCCTTCAGAAAAATGATACCTGTGATATGATCGGTAGTCACTGCAATAGAAGTCGGTATCTTTGGTCTGTTATCGATAATAGTCTGAGACACATTACCAATAATCGGGCTGTTTGCTGTTGTTACTGACACATTGCGTCCGTCCCAGCTAGAGGCATGACTTCCGACATGTCCTTAAGATACAATTCCGCTATGTTATTGAAGCTGACAGTCATGCCTATTGAGATGGTAGACTCCGTAGAATGGTCTGAGATCAGTAAACTGATTGATGGCGAATTTGGGGAGGGTGTCACAAAGAAACTGCTAGGAAAACGTGTTCCAATAACACTGCAGAAGAATGGTAAGCGTCAGTTCTTTCTTGTACCTGCAAATTGGATGAAATTACTAGAAAAGATTGACCAATTCGAAATCAGTTCTCTAGGATTGAAAATGGGAGAATTGGTGAAAGAGAGATTTCGATTTAGTCTCCAAGCTCTTGATATCATTGCAAAGACCACAGACCACAAGGTCACCGTTTCAAGGAAAGGGGCTGAAGCCTTTACATACGGAAGAAGCATACTCAAGGAGTCCGTTCTGAATCTACAGCGTGGTCTTGAAAAAGGGAGCAGAGTTCTTGTGATTAGTGAAGAAGGCGACTGTCTTGGTGTTGGGTCATTAACTATAGATTCCAATAAACTTGGCCGCCTTTCAAAGGACAAGCTGGTTGTTAAGAACATCACTGACGTAGGGGCGTACGTAAGAGGTGCCTAGACGAACATGTCAGTCGATCTGTCAGAAGACTCGATTGATTGCCGCATCTTCTCCAGACGCTCAATCTCACGAGACTCCTCAAGCAGCTGGTCAACATTGGCCTCTAGGCCATAGACCTCATTGATTTTCTCAAGCATTGTTGCAGCAGACTTTGGATCAGGTCGCCCACGAGCTGCGTATGTAAGAAGACCGATTGCCGCTGCATCACGCATCTCAAGCTCAGCGAGAAGCAGAGCGAGAGGCCCTGCAACGAAGAGGCCCTCTTCAAGAATAGGGACGGACCACTTGTCCAGAATCTGTCTATATGCAGTGGTGGGCACACAACGCATTTCATCATCGTCTTCCTTGAAGCTTGCATCAAGGCCGCCGAGCAGAAGCGCCTCTTCGAATTTGTTCTCTACAATCCATTCCGCAAGTCTGTCAATCCAGCCCCATTGTTCAGAACTGTGGGGTTGGAATCTTGGTACGAGGAATACCATCCTTTGCTTCTTGTACCAGTACAGCTCAAAGGGTAGAACAAGTCGATCATTCTCCATGGAAACAAAAAGCGGCAACATATCGCTCTTGATGAAGCCTATTCTATCTGCCTCAAGAGCTCTGGCAAGATGAGCTGTACTAAGGAAGCCCACTTCACCAAGACCATGAAATCCGCAAACGAATGTTGAGCTAGGAGGAACCTTGAATCCTCCCTTTAGAATCACTTCGAATGTTGAATCTCGAGTTGCAACAAATGCCATTAGTTCATACCTCAACTGTCAACAAATCGACAATATTGTACGGTATCTGTTACTCGTGCAGAGGGCAGATTGCTTTTTACTCTATGTATAACTCACTTCTTGTGAATCACAAGAGCAAGAAACCTCCATGTTCCGATCATCTGCTGCCAGTGTCACCACCTCTCGTATTCCATGGGATTGTGATGTCGCAGAGCAAGTAAACATGCAATATCCAACGAAGAATATGTGAGGGGTATGAAATTGCTTTGCTAGAACATTACAGACACTTATCAATATCAGACATCTGCTAGGAACACAGGAGTAGGAGTAAATCATGTCTTCCGAAGTGACTTAGGGAAAGGACATCGAATGATCCTATGACAATGATTGGATGTGTAGAGAGCCTAATGAGGACCATCCATCAATATAGTATGTGTTTGCATAAGATAAGCTAGAGACAGTCCCTCGTTGCACCACAAGTAAGGAAATGCCAAGCATGACAGAAAAAGAAAGGCTTTTTCGAATAAAGAGAGCTTGCTTGCAATTCTGAACGAATAATCCAATAATAGGAAAACCTAATAGGATACGATAGCTGTTCATTGGTTATGCGCATTCAATAGGTGGGGATTGGAATGAGCACACTTAAGGAACTGGAGTATGCACAGGTGTCTCCGCGGCTGCTTGAGATACTTAGGCGGCAGGGGCTTGCAAGACTCACAGAGTTCCAGTCCAATGCAATTGCGGCCGACCTGATGAGAGGAAAGAGCCAGATTCTGGTCACCTATGACTATGGTGAAGCATATCAGATTGCTGAGATTGCGCTACTGAATCGGGTGTCTTCTGACTTCAGGACCCGAGCTATAGTGCTCTGTCCAAATCCACATCAAGCAGAAAGAGCACATTATTCGCTAGGGCAGAAGTGTAGGAAACTGGGAATAGATGTCACTCTGATTACAAGAAGAAGCATAGCCACCAGAGAAAGCCTGAAAACAGGACGGGTCACTATTGCTACCTATAGATCTCTTGACATCGCTTTGAGAACAAATCCGGATATTGTTGAAGGCGTTGAATTCGTTCTAATCGATCGACTCGACCTTATAGGCCAGCCACGCCTTGGAGGAAGGCTGGAATCGGTATTAGTTGCGTTAATGGGAGAAGATAGGGCAGTACAGTACACAGCGATATGTCCGCCCGTAGCAGACATTGAAGACCTTGGAATCTGGCTCGGGGCTCAAATCATTGAGGACAAGAAGGCAGATGTGAAGAGAATATTCAGCGTCAAGGCCTTCGATACAGCCTCTGAATCACTCACCGAGCTGACAGAGTTTGTGCATTATAGACGCGGTCAGGTGATGATACTCTGTGGGAATAACGAAAGCGCTGAATCTCTTGCTTTTCAACTCGCGGGCCTGTCTGAAACAAAAGAGAGCACTTCACTTGATCTCAGACTGAGCCCAGAACATCGTGATGATTTGCGGGATTTGTCTAGAGAGATAGTCAAATTCTATCCGGATTGTGAGCAGACCAAGTTGCTTGCTAGGCTTGTATTAAGAGGAATAGCATTCTTCCACGAAGGCGTTTCCAAGTCACAGAGAAGGCAGCTCTCGGATGCTTGGGAGAAAGAGCTGTTGCCAGTGATTGTAATGCCCACTCGTTTCACAATTGCCAGTGGATTCAGAGCGACAGTTGTTTTACTTATTGGGGTGTTCATGCAGGAGTTCGGAGAGGAATTATCAGGGGAGGATGGAGTAACGATGTTATCTGAGTGGCAGCTTTGTGAGGTGCTTCATTCAGCAGGAAGGCGTGGCTTAGACAATGAGGGTTTCGGAATCGTGGTTGTTGATAAGGAATCCGAACGAGAAAGGGTCTTGGCAAAGTACTTTTCCCAAGATACAGATCGAAACATTAGACCTCGTCTGAGTGAAGTCGACAGCGTCATGGACAATCCTGATAATATCCAAGATCTTGTGCTCGGGCGTCTTTGCGGAGGCTCGGAAGAGAATCAAGACCCCTTTTCAATTGTCAATCGTACTTTTTGGGCATCAGCCCATCGGGTTGTAGATGTTTCAAAAGAAAATGCGGGAAAGGTCGATGAATCACTGGTTGATAGCTACATTTCAATGAGGACGACAAAGTCGACAGAGAATAGAGCAGAAGAGATACCTGATGAGAGTGTTAGGCTAGTATCGGTCAGCCCTGTAAAGATAGAAGGACTTGTTCGCAGCGGCAGTCGTGAAATATGGCATTATGTTTCACTGAAGTCAACAGACGGAGTAGCCTGCTCATGCGAATCTTGGAAGTATCAAGGAATACGAAGACATCGGCTTTGTAAACATCTTGTGAAGTTCGCCAGATACTCACTTCGCGACAAGAAGACAAGACAGTATGCGGCTGGAGTTGTCACTCAGTCCTTAAGAAGTCTTGAGCTTCTGGGAGATCTGGAATCTGAAGGCCTGATTCGTAGAGCGGGCAAAGAAGTGTTTTGTACAGACCTAGGCAGAGATGTGACATACCTTGGCGTTCCCGTTCGAGACGCCCGAAGCATCATCAAGGAGATTGAAAGTGGAAAAGGAGATCTCAAAGCTGTGCTGCTTAGAGCCACTGCAGCGCGGTCAGGAATACCCAAGAGCCTAATATCACGAGTCTTGGAAAGACTACCTACGAAAAGCATGAACGTACTCATCGGTCATCGCGATGACTTGCCGGGAATTGTTGAGAATTGCCTTGAAGAGATTGATTATGTTATTGCTATCATTCTCAAACTTACAGAAAACAAGAGGCACGGACAAATTCGGAGAGAGGCTCAAGACTTGGGTAGGAATCTTGCTATGCTTATTGAGTCCAGCAGGTAAGCTTTTTACGGGCATCTAATGGTCGAGGCCTATGTTCAGGACATCTTGCATGTCCCTTTCTGCGGTGATGTATTCATGAAGCTTTTCGAACACGAGGCGAAAGAGATCTTCCGAACCTTTGGAATGCCTCTTCCGCTTGGAGGAGTTGCCTATACCCCCGAAGAGGCAAGAACCAGAGCGATAGAAGTAGGAAAACCAGTTGCCGTGAAGGCACAAGCACTCACTGGCAAAAGAGGAAAAGCAGGCGGGGTGAGATTTGCTAATACGCCGGAGGAAGCAGAAGCCCTAGCCAAGGACATCCTTGCCATGCGTATCAATGACTTGCCTGTGAAATCGATTCTTGTTGAAGAGAAACTGAGCATTCAACAAGAGATCTACGCTGGAATAACTGTTGATAGAAATGAGCGCAAGTATGTGGTCATTGGCAGTGCAGCTGGGGGAATGTCTATTGAAGAGCTAGCCGAGACAAGTCCGGGAAAAATAATCAAAAGACATGTAGACCCCTTAGGAGACCTCCAAGCATACGAAGCCCGTGAGATTGCAATAGACATGGGGTTCAAAGGAAAGCAAATCAATAGCCTTGCAGGATTGTTTCTCAAGCTATGGAGTATTGTTGAGGAGTATGATGTTGAACTAACAGAGATTAACCCCTTAATACTCACGACCGATGGTAGATTCCTCGCCGCAGATGCACGTCTGAATATTGATGATAATGCGTTGTTCCGGCATAAGAAACTCATTGAGAACATGAAGCGTGATACGGTGGAACAAAACGAGAGAGAGAAGCTGGCCACCGCAGAAGGAATGGCCTATGTGGAACTGGACGGGGACATCGCATGCATATGCAATGGCGCTGGACTTACAATGGCGACACTTGATGCAGTTTCGATATATGGAGGAAAGGCTAGCACGTTCCTTGATCTAGGAGGAGGCGCCGACGCTGAGAGAGTAGAGAAAGGCGTTGAGATAGCAATGAAATATGACAAGGTGAAAGCCATCTTGGTGAATATCATGGGAGGAATCACCCGTTGTGATGACGTTGCAAATGGAATTGTGTCAGCAAAACAGGATGGGGATATTACTGTACCACTAGTGATACGAATGGTAGGAACAAATGAAGAAGAGGGACAGAGAATTCTGAACGAAGCTGGAATCCCGTTTCTCCAGACAATGGAGGAGGCAGCTCAGAAAGTTGTTACTCTTGCCGAGGGAGAGGATGCATAGATGGCAGTATTGATAGACAAGAATTCAAGGGTCCTTGTTCAGGGTATCACGGGTTCACAGGGGACTTTCCATACAAAGGCAATGCTGGACTATGGCACCAATATCGTGGCTGGAATGACACCAGGCAAACTGGGAGAAGAGGTATACGGTGTTCCCGTTTACGACAGCGTTAAGCAAGCCAAAAGGGAAATGGATGTCACGGCCTCTATCATCTTTGTTCCTGCACCCTTCGCAGGAGATGCCGCTCTTGAGGCGATTGCAGCAGACTTGAATCCTGTAGTTGTAATCACTGAACATGTTCCTGTACAAGATGAGATGCGAGTCATTCATGTTGCAAGAGCCAAGGGAATCAGCATGATTGGTCCAAATACGCCAGGTATTATCACACCTGGAGCAAAGCAGAAAGTCGGAATAATGCCAGGTCATGTATTTGCCGATGGGAAGGTGGGCCTTATGTCAAGGAGCGGTACTCTCACCTATGAGATAGCTGCGGGCATGACGAATGCAAATATCGGCATTTCCACAGCGATTGGTCTTGGAGGAGACCCCTGTGTTGGACTGACAACGATAGAAGCCGTCAAGATGTTTAGTGAAGACAAGGACACAAAGGCGATGGTGCTCGTTGGTGAGATCGGCGGTGATGCTGAGGAAAAGGCTGCTGCATACATGAAAGACCATGTTGACAAGCCTGCTGTGGCATTCATTGCAGGAAGAACTGCACCGCCAGGAAAACGAATGGGGCACGCTGGTGCCATCATCAGTGGGAGTACCGGGACCGCAGCAGCGAAGATTGCAGCATTCAAGGATGCAGGAATTCCCGTTGGTGACAAGCCAAGTGATGTGGCTAGGCTGCTTGAAGAGATACTCTGAAGCAGAGTAGAAATCTGTGGAAAGAGCACAAGCTTTTAAAACAGAATCCAGCAGGAAACCAGAGCGGGCTCACTAGAGACTATGTCCGCAGCTAATGGAAAGAGGTCCGAGATATGCCAGTTGCTGATATCGAAAAGCGCAGACTAGCACAACACTACCTGCTCTACAAGTCAATATGCAGATACTGTGGAGCGACTAATCCACTTAAGGCTAAGAAGTGCAGGAAATGTAAGAACAAGGACCTCAGGCCAAAGAGGCGGTCAAAGAGATAGTCTACTTGCGCCCGTGGCGAGAATGAGGGCGGGTGGTCTAGCTGGCTATGACGTCGCCTTCACACGGCGAAGGTCAGGGGTTCGAAAACCTGCAGGATTTACCTGCGTGTTGAAACTCCCCTCCTGCCCACCATAAGCATGAATTGTACTGAGAGGCTCAAAAATGCCAAAACAAATGACCGATGTCAATAAGTTTCTCGGGATGACAGAGGACGCTATCGAATGCAGAGTGAAGAGAGGTTCAGACCACGTTAAGCTGAAACTACGCACAAAGAGATACCTCTACACAATAATCCTTGAGCCTCAAGAAGCAGAGTCTGTTCTGCAGAATGTGAAGTGCCAGATAGTTGAGGCCAGACCAAAGATCAAAGAAGACTAGATTTCAATCACGTCATTGATATCCGGGATATTTGCTCTTCTGCCCTTTTTCTTCAATATATCTGCTAATGCATCACAAGACTCCGATTCTCCATGAACTATGTGGAACTTAGGATTGCCAGGAATGCGTTCCAATAGGTCAACCAGTCCAACCGAGTCCGAGTGAGAAGAGAGATGATGCATTCTCACTTCTGCTTTGACCTCGAATTCGCGGCTTCCAACACTGACCTTCTTCGTTGCCAGAAGCTCTGCTCCCGGCGTGCCTGGAATCTGAAAACTCACAAAGATGATTGAATTCTTAGGGTTATCATGAAGGAGCTTGAAGTAGAGGTGAGATGCTCCCCCCTTCAACATTCCAGCTGGTGAAACGATTATCCCACCACTTTCTGCTGCTTTCTTCCGGTCTCGATTGTCATGAACAATTCTCGTGCGACTTACTGCTCTAGTAAAGGATTGAGGGCTTTGAAGATACTCGGGATGTCTGACCAGAATATCATTGACTTGGCGTGCCATTCCATCAATATAGACTGGGAATTTTCGGGAGATTTCACTCTGTTCAAGGATACACATAATCTCCTGACTTCTTCCCACGGCAAAGGCAGGAATTAGGACAGTTCCGCCCCGTTCCACTGTTTCAAGCACAGTTTCAATCAAAGCCTGTGTTATCTCGGCTCGGTCCGGATTTATTCGACGTGCATAGGTGCTCTCCGTGATTACAACATCGTGCTTTGGAAGATTCTTTCTTGCTCCCAAATTTAGCTTGGACTCGGTTGCATTGAAATCTCCGGTGAAAAGCACACGTTTGCCGTTCACGCGGATAGAAACCATAGCGCTACCAGGAATATGTCCAGCATTGAATAGTGTCAGTTCAAAATGACGACCAAGAGGAACCGTTTCTTCATATGCGGTGGCATCGCACTGCCTTTTCACCAAAGCAATATCCTTTCGTGTGTAAGGAAGGCGACCTCTTGAGATATTATGGAGGTCTCTAAGAAGCAACACACTCAGGTCGCGGGTAGCCGGAGTGCAGTATAGAGAGGCCTCTGTGTTGGAAAGAATCCGCGGAATACCACCTGAATGATCAAGATGAGCGTGAGTGAGTGCTACTCCCTGCATATCATCAAGAGAGACCATATCAGGAAAACTTGGGGGATCGGTGAATTTCACACCGTAATCGATCATTACACTTTCATCATGGTGTTCCAAGAAGAACCCCGATCGTCCAATTTCTCTGCATGAACCGAGAAATGTCAATTGCGCCATTAATAGAAACTTCCTAGGAGGTCGCCTTTCATATGTAAGAAAAGCCTTCCGAATTGCGACATCAATTTCAGGATTTTCAAAAAGAACAGAATACCATGAATCGGGCGGAAAATGGAGCCTCTGCATTCTCGATAAAAAGCGAAATCTATATCAGTTGTAATCAGCTGATGCTTATTGTCATAGTATTTGACAGCACGTGGAGAGGCTAAGGGTGACAGACGATAAGAACAAGGAAAAGCCTAAGACTGTCAATGGCGGCAATTCAGTGATTCTTGTTGGGAATAAGAATGTCATGTCCTACGTCCTAGCATGCGTAACACTATTCAACAAAGGAGCGAAAGAGGTTGTAATTAAGGCTCGAGGCAGGCTAATCAGTCGTGCGGTAGATGTCGCAGAGATTACAAGAAATAGATTCATCTCCGAGTTGGTAGTCAAGAGCATTGAAATTGGAACCACAACTGTGCAGACAGACAAGGGCAGCGACCTAAATGTATCAACGATTGATATAACTCTCTCCAAATAGTATAACTAGTGTGAAGTCGTTTCTCACCCAAGGCCAAGCCGTTGCTGGCATTCGAAGCGGTGAGGAACAATCAATGAAGCTACCTGTATGTATCTTTGACATAGAATCCGATATGCTGTGTTCAAACTGCCAGGACCGACTTGATCGGGGCGAGATAACTAGATTCGACATTGACTTCTCCAAATGGCTATTGGATCGCCTGAGGAAATACCCACCCTTAGAAGACTTGAGCCTGCAGAGAGCCATCAAAACAGCCAATCACTTGATTCTTGTGACTAAGAAGAAAAACGCGCATATTCTCGAATCATTGGAGCCGTTGGTTGCAGAGATGCAACAGACTTTCGGAGAACTCTTGATTTTTGAGCAACCGCTAAAACTCCGTAGGGTCGTCAGACAGCTTATAGACCCAGCAATGGAGGTGGGTGTCAATAGCCTGTACCTACCGGATGGAACTCGTGAGAGTATTGTAATGTTGAGAAACGACGACAAAGAGAAGATCCTTTTCTCAAAGGAGAGCCTTAGAGATATCGCATCCGCTGTGCTTGGAGAACCAGTACTCTTTCAATATCAAGATGATCGTGTTGAGAAGGTCGATGACACGAAGGATTCCTTTGATGAAAAAATGAAGGAGTTCTCGTTTCGTCAAAAACGACGGTGACTCAGACACGATTGATGGGATGATTCTTCATAATTTCACGTAGGATTACCGTGGCATAGGAGCCCTTTCGAAGTCTAAATCTCAGTCGTAATTCCGAGCCCGAGCAAGATGCTTCAAGTGCTTGTGGACGAATTGAAACCAAATGGAACCCTCCAGAGGAGTCCAACGCCCGCATCTCGCGATTCTTGAAATCCAATAGATGAATTCCTTCCTCTTTGAGAATCTGTAACAGCATTTCCGTTTGGACTGAAGAAGGTGTTTTCGTTGCATAGCCGGGAAGAGGTGCTGCAAGCCCAAAGCATCCTGCTGCAACACTCTCAACTCGGGAAGCCAGATTCTTCTGGGTCGTATATAGCCATGAATCCCGCCCAGAATGCGTTTCATCGAGCTGTATTATGAAGTCTCCAAGCTGGGGCATTTCGAGGTCGAGACCTTTCCTAGCCCGCATACTGATTAGTCTGTTGAACAAATAGGACTGAAAGGAATGGATGAAGAACGTAAGAACGCGAGAAGGGACCTTAGAGAAGGCCGCTTGATAATCATTGGGGTTCTTGGCAAGATAGTGAAGCATATCACGCTCGTACCTTAAATCCTCTGGGAACTCATCAATAGTAGATGGGCTTGGAACAAGGGAATCGGCAAGGTCAGTTCGAGCTTCGGTCAGGCCTTCTGGTTCGTAGGGACTTGTTTGGGTAAGGAGTACACGAGCAGCCTGCTCATAGTCTTTCTTCACAAGCCACTTTCCTACTAGGTGGGTCACTGGCCTTGTAACCCCAAATCTCTGCACACCAAAATAATTGAGCAGAGGATGATTCTTGATCTTCTCTACGACTGAATAAGCCGCCTCGCAAGACGTTTCTATATTTGCGAGAAGAATCGTGAATCGGTTCCCCCATAGATCCCCGACCTGAACCGGACGACTCGTATATACAGGGTTTCGCATGAGAATATGGACTAGATTTACTTGGTCAAGCCGCCTCGAAGCACCACGTGGGATAGACATGATCTGTGTGGTAATAGCACGTTTGTCTTTTAGTCCGGCATAGGTGACAAGATGTTGTGGAATCCCAAGCTCAGACGCAATGATTTCAGAAACGTCCATTGTAGACAGGCCCATCTTCTGAACCGTGAAACTCACAAACTTCTTCTTCTTCCCCAAAGGGGGCAAATTTGCTTGCTCAGTGTTCCAGTCTATGACTTCAAGAATTTCTCCATTAGGTCGAATTTCTTCCACTACGAAGTCTTCGAAACGAGTCTTCAGTTTGCCTCCGATTCCTGAACCAGAGATGCTATACGATTCCATCCCCATTGATTTTTCGAACTCGGCAATTGATTCCATTTGAAAATCCTCACAATAGCTTGAGATTTCCTGTAATCCTGTCAATCTCCTCAGCCTTACCAGGCCCAATTCCAATGACTGTTGTAGTACCAGGAGGCAGCTCTGTCATACCAGCATCTTGTATCACAGCAAAGGGCATCTTGAGGTCAATAGCAACATTGCGAAGCTCTAGTAGTTCCTCCTCAGAAGAGACCTTAACAACTACCTTCTTCTGTCCTTCCTTAAACCAAGCTTTCCAGATGTCTTTAGAACAAGCACGAACATGTTCAGCTGCGGTGACAGATCCATGAGCCACTTGGACGGCTGTCTTTCCTTTGCTCATTGCTAGGTCGGTTCTCACGGCAATTATCTGTTTGTACTTGAATTCTCTTGCAGTCATCTTGATGCCTTCCAGTTGATTTGAGATGCAAGAGGAGAAATAAAAAAGGGTCGTTTTGACTATGCAGATGAGATGAAACAATCACATTACGATGTCTCAGTGGTTGGCGCCGGTCCAGCAGGATTGATTGCTGCTGAGAAAATCGCCAGTGAAGGCAATAGCGTGGTTGTTTTCGAGGAACATCAAAGGATTGGAGAACCCGACCATTGTGCTGGGCTGCTAAGTACCTCTGGTCTTCAGGCTCTAGAATTAAGTCCACCAAAAGGTATGATTCAAAATCATGTTCTTGGAGCACGGTTGTTCTCTCCATCTGGTGACCATATTACGATAGAGAGAGGAAAACGAGAAGCGCTGGTTATTCATCGTCCAAGATTCGATTCATGGCTGGGGGAGTTAGCAAAGGGCGCAGGTGCAACCATTGAAACGAGCGTCAAAGTTGTTGATGTTGGTAAGGACGAAAGCGGTAATCGAATGCTAAGCCTCAGAAGAGCAACTGAATCTACCAGAATTTCTTCTTCAATTATTGTGAACGCTGAAGGTCATCGTGGCATTCTGTCAACCAAGCTGGGAATTCCAACGGTTCCTCGGAAGTCGAAGTTTCCGGCGTATCAGTTCGAAGTTGAGGACGCAGATGTGGAGGATGACTTTGTGGAGATGTATTTTGGCAGACAGGTCGCTCCAGGTTTTTTCGCGTGGCTGATACCACTTGGAAATGGAAAGGCACGAATTGGATTGGCTGCAAAAGACCAACCAAGGAAACGCCTTGAAGGAATTATGCGTTTTCACAAAGGCCTCAAGGACAAACTGCAAAATGCAACCATTTCCAGAGGTTTTGGTGGTGTGGTGTTATTAGGGATGCCAGTAAGTCCAACCTACGCAGAAAGAGCACTGGCTGTCGGTGACGCTGCGGGGATTGTTAAGCCGACAACTGGAGGCGGAGTAATCTTTGGAGGCGTTGCATCTCGTGTAGCAGGAAGAATAGTGAATGAGGCCTTGAAGAAGAACGACTACTCCACAGAGATGCTTCAGAAGTATGACAGTGGATGGCGGAGCCTTCTAATTAATGACCTTCGCTCAATGAATTTTACACATAGAATTCTCTCATCATTAGCCGATAAGGGACTGAATTCTTTGTTTAGGGACATCCGCGACCTCGACCTAATATCCACTATAAGAAAGGAAGGAAATATGGACATGCAGGGACGAGTCATTGGAAGACTGCTGACTCAACCGATAGCCCTGCTCGCTGGTCTGAAGGCAATCAGGTACTTCTGTTCAATTCCATAGGCCAATGGCACACCTTTATGAGCAATATAGCGAGTCCATCAGCAGGAGCGTCAATTGATGGACTCATCGAACGAAGGTCGGATTCTCTCTAAGGCCATAGGGATATTGGAGAAACTACCCGTCTGTGATCAATGTCTTGGAAGACAGTTTGCATGGCTGAGCACAGAAACCTCCAATCGCGAGCGCGGACGATCAATCAAGCTCCTTATATCAATGATAGCGGATGAAAATATGAAATCAGGGAAGAGAGAAGAAGGAATCCGCCTATTGAAATTGCTAGCTTCAATAGGTAGTTTTCATCCAGCCATAGAAATTGCATCCAGATATTCGATTGAAATTGACCCCAAAAAAAAATGTGCATTATGCACTCATCAAGGAAGGAGCATCTTCGATATCATTCCATCCATTGCTCAGCGATTTATGACGGACGTTCAGGAAATTGAGTTCTCAAGCTTCTTGGTAGGATGCAAACCCATTTCGGAAATGATGGAACGTGAAGATGAAATCAGAGCGGAAATGGGTCTTCTTCATGGAGAGACGTTAAAGGCTGATTTCAATCGTGAACTCGGGAAGCATCTGAGTCGCCTTCTTCCACAAGACACTAACTTTGGACAGCCTGATGTTGTCCTTGTATATGATATGTTGGAGGACAAATTGGACATAAGATTGAATCCTATCTTTATCGAGGGCAAATATAGAAAATTGAAGAGAGGAATTCCGCAAAGCAGATGGGAATGCAGCAAATGCAGAGGAAAGGGATGTGCTAGCTGTCGGCAGACGGGGCGAATGTACCCCGACTCAATATCCGAGTATATTGGAGAGCCAATCTTGTTAGCGGTTCAAGGGACCAAATACAAGTTTCATGGTGCAGGAAGAGAGGATATTGATGTTCTGATGTTGGGAACAGGCCGACCCTTTGTCGTTGAAGTATCAGAACCAAAGATTCGAAGTCTGGACTTGGGGAAGATAGAGAAGAAGATCAACAGATTGTCGAGAAAGAAGGTAGAAGTGATGGACCTTCGGTTGTCTAGCAGATCCGTTGCCCAAAAGTACAAAGAAGATGCATCGAATAATGTCAAGGAATACGAAGCGATCATCCGAACATCCGAACCTGTTACACAGAGGGCTCTTCAAGAAACCGCCGAGAAACTAAGTGGTGCAACTATCATGCAACAAACACCGGAGCGAGTATCTCATCGAAGAAGTGACCTTGTGAGAGAAAAGCAAATACACAAAGTCGAATTGACTCCACGAAGGGATAGGAGAATTAAGGCATTTTTTAGGGTTCAAGGTGGGACGTATATCAAAGAACTGATTTCGGGCGATGACGGACGGACCACACCCTCTCTCTCGGAGCAGCTTGGAACGTCTTGTCAGTGTGATGAGCTTGATGTTGTTAGGATTTGCAACAGCCACACACCATAATCCTTAAGTGGTGACCCAGGAGGTGATGCTGGACCTCAAGCACCAATTATGTCTAGAAGAGTTGAGGTTCAGTTCAGAAGCAGTAAGTTGATGCCCCATGGTTAAGAAGAGTCATGGGTACCGTGCCCGAACCCGTAGTTTGATGAGCAAGAGAATTAGAGAACGAGGAATGAGTTCACTTAGTCAGCTTCTTGTTGACTACGAGATCGGTCAGAGAGTAGACATAGTCATAAACCCAAGCGTTCACAAGGGAATGCCCCATCGCAGATATCACGGTCGAACGGGTATTGTGACCGATATGAGAGGACGCGGCGTTGTCGTAGAGGTCAAGCTTGGAAGAGCAACAAAGACCTTGATTGTACGCCCCGATCATCTTCAACCTAGTAGAGGCTGAGAAAAGAGATGCCAAAAGAAATACTAAGTGAAGAGGAAGTTCCCATACCGAGAGTCAAGAAACTACTCTCCCAGCGTGCAAAGGAAGGCGAGCTTTCCTTCCAGCAGACAATCACCTTGGAGCATGCTTCAGCCTTCTCCAAAATGGCACCTGCTGTGGCAGATAAGCTTACCGAAAGGCTGATGAAGAACTATGATATTTCTCGCGCGCTAGCAGTCCAAGTCATTAATATAGCACCCACAACGGCAGAGGAGATGAGAACCATATTGGATGTGCGTTCGACGGACCTGACTGGTGAACAGATACAAGAAATCGTCGAGATTATTGAAAAAGCAGTTTCATAGTACTAGATTCCCTTCATAGGACGATTACTTTTTATCCGTACCATACTATCTCATCTACAATGCAGCCCCATAGAAGGAGAAAAGGAAGATGGAAGGACCCCCAGACAAGATGTTTGAAACACATGCATATGTTCTGGCAGTCATTCCACCAAAGGCGTATCTGCGTGACTCCAGACCGCGGGGAGAAACTACTGCACAGTGTGTAGGAGAATCATACTTCACACTATTAGAAGTGGTTCCACAACATGGAGCAACACTTCATCCTCAGGAACGACTCTCAATTGAGAAAAATGCTAAAAGCAAGATTGACCATGTGAAACGTCGCATTTTCTACGAGGATTTGGCACCAGAAAGCGCGGCAGAACTTCCTTTCGTCATTGAGATAATTGTTACGAAGCATGAACGGAAATTTGTACAATTCTTCAATGAAGCACCTCCTATAACAACTCGTCAGCACTCACTACAATTACTTCCGGGGATTGGTCAGACCTTGATGTGGGCAATTCTCGAAGAGAGAAAGAGAGAACCCTTCAAGAGCTTTGAAGACATTGCATCTAGAACCAAGCTTCAGAATCCCAAAAAGGTCATTTCAGCCAGAATCATGGACGAGCTCAGAGAAGAAGTGAAGCGATGGTTGTTCGTGAGACCGCCTCGACGGGACGAGGAGAGAGAACGGCCTAGGTGATCTGAGCTGTCAGAAGAAGACATCAAGCTTCTACTCAGAAAATACTCAGTCAGACCAACAAGGAAGCTCGGACAAAGTTTCCTTATTGATAAACAAGTAGCAGGTGAAATCATTGAATTTGCATACATCACAAAGGAAGATACCGTTCTGGAGATTGGCGGTGGATTTGGCTGCCTAACTGAGCTGCTTGCAAAGCAGGCAAAGCAAGTCTATGTCTTCGAAATAGAGAAAGGACTTGTAAGAGCACTAAATGACCTTCTTGATGAGAAAGACAATGTAACGATTATTGACGGAGATGCATTGGCCTCAGAATTGCCTTCAGCCAACAAGGTCGTTTCGAATTTACCCTACAAGATATCATCGCCTATCACCTTTAGACTACTTAGGGAGTTACGAATGGACCTTGCTGTTTTGATGTATCAGAAGGAACTAGTTGATCGTATGATGGCATCTCCAGGCTCGCCTGAATACTCTAGGTTCTCCATTGGGATACAATACTTGGCAGAAGTGGAGCCTGTCCTTGAGGTTCCCTCCACCAAGTTTTACCCGGTGCCGGCAGTAGATTCCACGGTCATTAGAATGCGTGTTCGCAAGAACGGGCCCTTTGCCGAGGATCCTGATGTGTTCTTTTGGATGATTCATGGTATCTACTCATACCCCAATAAGCTGCTCCATAGAGCCCTGCGGATCTGGTGTCGCAACTTGGGTAAAGAGAAGGAAATGGTGAGTTCTATAATTTCCAAGACTGATGGAGTAGTTACAGGCAAGGAGCGTCTTCGTACACTATCGCAGAAGGAATTGATTTCTTTGGCAGATGCTATTTTGGAGTTGACTCAAGAGGGGGTTCTTCACTTTCCGGATGGTACAGAGAATGCAGCACGATGAAATCGAATTGCATTTTTGTCCTGATGTATATCCGCCCGCGGAAGACACCTACCTTCTTTTAGAAGCAATCGACATTACCAGTGAAGACGTGTTTCTTGAAGTAGGAAGCGGTTCGGGGCTCATCTCGGTGATTGCGGCACGGCACGCAAAGCTTGTGGTCGCATCAGACATCTCACTCTATGCCATTCGAAACACCAAACAGAATCTTGAGCTGAATAAGGTACGACACAAGAGCGACGTCATTCAAATGGACCTTCTTGCAGGCCTGTCATCGAAACCTCGCTTCTCAGTTATTGCATTCAATCCTCCTTACCTTCCAAGTGATAATCATATTACGGAGATGGATCATGCTCTAGTTGGAGGACCATTGGGTATCGAGGTCACAGAACGTTTTCTTGAACAAGCAGTGTTTCTTCTCAAACCTAATGGGAGGCTATATGTTGTAGTGTCCTCACAATCAGACATTGGCAGAATACGGAAGGCCATGCGGAAGTGCGGCTTCAGGGTTAGAACTGCAGCTTCGACACGAATCTTCTTTGAAGTACTCGAAGTACTGGAAGGAATATCCGTCGAAGGTTAGACGGAAACCGTTTTATGATAGCCACGCTCACAGCCGCAGAGACCTGAGAGCTGATTGCTGGAGGATTAAAGAGATGTCCGACAAGAAGGACGAGAAGAAGACTACAAAGAAATCAAAGAAGACCACAGAGAAACCTGCCAAGGCTACGATCAAGAAAAAGACAGTAGCAAAGAAAGCAGAAGATGTGGTGAAGGAAGGTAGTCTAATCTACGTTGATTACATTGGCAGAACAAAAGGAGATGGGAAGGTCTTCGATCTCACCATTGAAGAGGTGGCCAAGAAGGAGGGCTTATTCAGAGAGGATGATAGATATGAACCAATCCTGGTTTCTGTTGGTTCGAACTGGTTACTGGAAGCAATTGAAGAAGAACTCGTTGGAATGAAGATCGACCAGACAAAGACTATCGAGATACCTCCAGAACGTGGAGCGGGAAAGAGAGACCCATCACTCATCAAGATGATCGCAAAAGCCAAGCTTGAGAAGCAAGGGGTAAGGATTGCTATTGGCGAGAAGATAACCTTTGGACGGGAACAGGGAGTAATCACTCAGATTCTTGGACGCACAGCTAGGGTTGACTTCAATCCCCCGATGGCAGGAAAGACCTTGACTTTCGATGTAACTGTCAAAGGGATTGTGAGCGAACCTGATGAGAAGGTGTTTGCGGTACTTAAGAGAAGAATACCTGCGATTCCGAGAGACAAATACAGTGTGTCCGTCAAATCCAAATCTGTGACCATTGATATGCCAATGGAATCAAGATACATCGAGGGAATTCAGTATGCAGAGATCGGTGTAGCGATGGATACATTGAAAGTGATTCCAGAAGCAAAAAAGGTTGACATAGTCATTACATACGAGAGGCCAAAGAAGCCTGAAACGGAAGTATAGTGACTTAGTGGCAGAATACACCACAAAGAAAGGTTTTAATAGAAACCCCTGGGAGGTCTTTCTGTCACTAGTTCTTCTTCCTACAATTCACTGATAGGGAGTTTTCAAGATATGGAACATGGAATGCAGCCACCGGCTGAACTGAAGACGGGAACCACCACCGTAGCATTGACTGCAAAAGACTCTGTTGTTCTAGCGAGCGACCAGAGGGCTACGATGGGACTATTGATCGCCAACAAGAAGGCAAAGAAGATCTATAAGATCACAGATCGCATTGGGGCGACAATTGCCGGATCCGTAGCCGATGCCCAAGCAATAATGGACTTGCTGAAGGCAGAAGCGAAACTCTTTGAAATTCAGCGCGGTCGACCCATGAGCGTAAAGGCTCTGACACGGCTTCTTAGCAATATCATGTTCCAAGGAAGAGGACTCTACATGCTTGGGTGTCTCGTAGGTGGGTACGACGAAGATGGTCCCCAGGTATTCTATACTGACTACATAGGTTCCGTTCTCTCTGACAAATACACATCCTCCGGATCAGGGTCACCAGTAGCCCTTGGTGTATTGGAAGCAGAGTATCAGGAAGACCTGCCAAAAGCAAAGGCCATCGAGTTGGCAATACGTGCAGTTGCAGCCGCAATGGAGCGTGATGCCGCTTCAGGTAACTCTATTCTTGTCAGTGTAATTGACAAAGATGGTTATACAGAATTGCCCAAGGATAAAATCCTGAAGATCTGGAAGAAACAGTGATTGAGTCTGTTCTGCCCCGTAGTTACGGGCTAGATACTACGCAGAATTCCGCTTTCGAAGGCAAACCACAATGTGGTCTGAAATGAAGGTCTAGCGCAATATACGTGAAGTGATTCTATATGTCTTCTAACAACGATGAATATGTCGATATCCGAGAAGCAGTGCTAAAAGCACTTCCCCGGTCTGCAGCCGTTACTACCGTGGAATACGAGGGGCCAGAGATCGCCATCTATTCCAAGGCACCCAAGATACTGCTTGATGATGGGGATAAGATAAAGGCATTAGCTCGAAAAATGAGAAAACGTCTTGTTGTTAGATCCGCACCTGAAGTTAGACTGCCACATGAGGAAGCCGAAAAGACAGTAAGGCAACTAGTGCCAGAAGAGGCTGAGATCACTTCTATCGATTTTGATGAGTCACGAGGAGAAGTTGTTATTGAGGCGCAAAAACCAGGCTTGGTTATTGGCCGTAGTGGATCTACTCTTCGTGAAATCACGCGGCAGACCTTCTGGCGCCCCAATGTGATGCGCACACCTCCTATCGAAAGCAAACTTATCAAGCAGATTAGATACATCGTTCAATCTGAAGCAGCCAATCGCAATAGAATGTTCCGTGACATAGGACAGAGGATACACAGACCCGCACTTTTGAACAATGGATGGATTAGGTTGACAGCTTTTGGAGGCTTTAAGGAAGTAGGACGTCAATGTATGTTCCTTCAAACCTCTGAGAGCAATGTCCTGATAGAATGCGGTGTCAATGTAGGGGCACCTTCCAGAGCTTATCCTCGTCTGGATATGCCCGAGTTCAACCTCAACGAAGTTGATGCTGTTATCATCACTCACGCTCACCTTGACCACTGCGGGATGGTGCCATTCCTCTACAAATACGGGTACCGTGGGCCAATCTACATGACTGCGCCGACCCTAAATCTATCGACCCTTCTTCAGCTCGATTATCTTGATGTTGCAGAAAGAGAAGGGAAGCTCAGACCATATCGTGACCGAGACGTGAAAGAATCAATTCTTCATACAGTTACGCTAAACTATGGCGAAGTGACGGATATTGCTCCTGATGTGAGACTTACCCTGCATAATGCAGGACACATTCTAGGGTCCGCTATTGTTCATCTACATATTGGAGATGGGCAATACAATCTTGCATACACTGGGGATTTCAAGTTTGGCAGAACCCGATTGCTTGAGCCTGCTACGTTCACCTTTCCAAGGCTTGAAACATTGATTGTAGAGAGCACGTATGGACATCCAACGGATAAGATGCCTCCAAGGCAAGAGGTTGAACGTAAGTTTGCCTCCATTATTAAACGTACCATTGAACGTGGAGGGAAAGTGCTAATCCCAGTACTCGCAGTAGGACGCGCACAGGAGATTATGTTAGTACTGGAGGACTTGGTGACAAAGAAACGCATTCCAAAGATTCCAGTCTATATTGAAGGGATGATTGCTCAGGCTACAGCAATACACACAACTCATCCGGATTTTCTTAGCAAAAAGATTCGTGAGATGGTGTTCCATCAAGGCGTGAATCCCTTCCTAAATGAGATTTTCAATGCAGTCGATAATCCAGATCAACGAGAAGAGATTGTTGAGGGCGAGCCATGCGTAATTATGGCCACTTCCGGAATGCTTGCAGGAGGACCCAGTGTAGAGTACTTTAGACTCCTTGCTCCGGATGAGAAGAACACACTTGTGTTCGTTTCATATCAGGGAGAACAAACACTGGGTCGGCGAATACAGAAGGGATGGAAAGAGGTACAGATGAGGAATCGGGAAGGACAAACCACTGTCGTGCCTGTCAACATGGAGGTTGAGACTGTTGAAGGATTCTCTGGTCACTCTGACAGAAAACAAATCCTGAACTTTGTGAAACGTGTGAATCCGGTCCCAGAACGAGTACTCACATGCCACGGCGAGGCCTCAAAATGCATGAACTTGGCTTCGACTATTCACAAATCATTGAATATTGATACAAAGGCCCTTCAAGTCACGGAAACCATCAAGCTGCGATAGGATGGCAGCTGCATCTAGAACCGTACGAAGGAGGGTGTAACAATGATGCAACCGTCATTGACCAAAGCAATGTCAGCCTGATATCCTCTTGTTGCACCACGGATTCGTTCAACAATTCTTTTTAGCTCCAAGTATCTTTGTTCCTGACCATCATTGAGAGATGAGATATCAAGAAGAACGATATTCCCCTCCCGAATCTGGTCTACAATGTAATGTACGTCCTCTAGTGATTCAAGACGCTTCGAGCGAATAAAGATGGAATCCAGCTCCACAAGCCTTCTGCAATCCCTCATTGGATCAGGTTCAGTCAATCCTGTTGCCGGCGAAAAAACCCCCAGACCAGAGCGCTTTTGGCTCTCAGGCGAATGGCCTTCAGCACCTTCTTCTTTGCCTCTCAGTCGAGATAGGAATTTCATTCAGATACACCTCTGACTTGTCCTCAAAAGAATCGTAGAAGAAGAAAAGAGCGAGTATTATCATGGACTCTCTCTTAAAGCTAAGTTTTATACCGCCTCTCAGCAATCACGAGAGAATGTAGTCATTCCTAAGACTAGTGGGGACGTACTATGCGAGAGTTGCAGAATCAGCTAAAGGCCTTGGGAAATCGGTATGCAGTGGAGATGTTGGAGATTCTGAATCCACACATGGGAGAAATCATTCCAAGCCTCGGCTGGGATGGGATCATTGATGGTATACTGCAGCTTCAGGGTATCGAGAAACCAGCTGATAGAAACGGGGAAAGAAGAACACAAGAAGAGGCTCGCTATCAGAAGTTTAGGCGGAAGTTCGTTTCTGGAGGGACTCTCTATGAAACAATGAATAAACTAATCAATGTGGGATTCGTAAGCGCTGAGGGAGCAAGAGGACGAAAGAACCGTCAGTTCAGAATCACTTACGCTGGAAGACTAGCCCTATCTGCAATCACAGGAATGAGAGGACCTATCATTCCGAATACGGAGGTACGAGAAGCCGCTCAGGTTTTGCTTCGCCATAAGAACTTTACGACCTTACTGCCTGCACAGAAGAAATTCTTGGACGAAATTGGCGTCGTGGACAGGAACCTGATAATACAGATGCCACCAGGATCAGGAAAGACCTTCTTAGCAATGATTACGATCTTGATACGACTCCAAAGGGGCATTAGATGCCTGTACTTCAGTCCGTACACGTCATTGAATAGTCAGGTGATAGAGGAATACGAAAAGCTTTTCCAAAGCCTAGGTTATACAGTGGCAAGACATGATGGACGCCACAGGTCTACATCAGAGAAACTTGAAAGGGCAGACCTAGTTGTCAGTATCATCGAGTCAGTGCTAACAGCAGCTATGGGCAATGAGAAATGGATGCAAAAGATTGATCTCATCGTCATTGATGAGTTTGCTGAGATGGACTCCCAAATCATCGAATTTGATGCGCAAAGCATCGGAACTGACAGGAGTACGAAACTGGATGTTCTTGTGACCCACCTTAAACAGAAAGCTCAGTTGATTGCTTTGTCATCCAGATTCGGCGAAACTGAGGAGGCCAGTGATTGGCTGGAGGCCGATGTATTTAGACCAAGTGTACGTCTTACACCAGATGAATACATAGTCACCATGGGAGATGTCGGAGTAGAGATAGGCAGCGCAGATGGAACACATTGCGCTCGATTCAAGAGCCAGGACATGGTCGGCTGTGTTTTGGAACACATGGGGGACTATCAGGAAAAGGCCGTCTTGGTGGTTGCAGGCTCAAGACTTGGTGCCGAGTTCATGGCTCAGGAACTAATCAAGTCGCATCCTCGCCATGTGGGTGAAGAAACAATATCAACGATTATTGGTCAAGAAGGTGAATTACCAGTCACAATGCGGCTGAAAGATTGTCTGACCAAAGGTGTAGCGTTCCACCACTCTGGTCTTGACCCAGAGGTACGTGAACGACTTGAGAGAAGTATCAAAGAAGGAGCTGTCAAGACCGTAGTGTCCACAACGGGGATAACTTCAGGCATGAGCTTTCCCTTTGATTCTGTAATCATTCTGATTGGCTTTGGGCTGTTCTTCTTCATTAGCAGGTCGAAATACCTTCAGATTGCAGGAAGAATCGGAGAGTATTATTTGGCACGCAAGGGAGGAAGTGTATATCTTGTTTTTGAAAGCCCTACAAGGCAATTTCCCGATGCTGAGAAGCTAGAAGAAATGTTGCTTCATAAGCCTCTATCACCTCTTACGCCCGGCCAAATCTATCCATCATTGGCTGCTAGCATAGTAATGAAGAATGCAGCCACTCGGCGTGAATTCTCAATGGCCAAAGCCAAGAACGAGTTCATGAGATTCGTTACAGGAACTTTTCGTGGCTCTGTCGATGAAAGATACTCGGAGGACATGGAAGGGCTCTTCACGGAGCTCTTCTTATGGCTCGTTAAGGCAGGGCTCATGGAGTCAAGGGAGAAGGAGTTCAAGTTGACAAGAGAAGGACGTGCTGTAATCGCCGCAGGTCTAGATCCCATCAACTATGTGACGTTAAGAAAGGACCTATATGCCGTTGACAGAGGTACAAATGATATCCAGATTATCGATCTACTACTTCGGTTCAGTGTTCCTCAAGCTGTGAGACCGAGAGCGCTAATCCCAGAAGACATCGAAATAAGGCTCGCTGGCTTTGAACCGCCCTCAGAGAGATACCATAGCTTCAAGCAAAAGCGTGACGAGTTCAAGAAACTTGTGCTTGGTGGCTGGGTAGATGAACAGGATATTTCAACCATCATAGGTCATGCCTTGAATGAAACTAAGCAAACGACGAAAGGTGGAACTCCGCCAGTGGGCAGTGATTTTGGGGAAGGAGATGTTCAAATGCTGGTTGGCATATGCAGCGATATTGCCCTAAGCATGAGCAGCTTCTATGAGAAGATAAAGAGGAGGGATGCGGCGAAGCGTTTGAAGATCATGAGTGTGCAGCTGCTTCATGGGGTAAGAAACGATCTTGCCTCTACAGATCTTTTTGACCTAGTACTTCTGGCAGAAGATGGTTTCCCTGAGCGGATGCTTACCAGATCTGAGATACGGACGTTATACGACAGAGGATATCGTTCCATATCCGATGTTGTGAGGAAGGATATCGACCGAGAAAAGAGCGGGTTTGCACGAGATAGATTCGCTGCCAACTGTGGTTTCGAGAACACATTTGCGAAAAGAGTATACCGTGCGGCCATGGACCACGTGAAGGCACAGTTGTCTTGAGGAGACACATTTAGGCTTTACCAAAATCCCATACTGCATCATTTACATGATGCTTTGAAAGGACTACCTTCCCCCCCGATGCAGAACGCATATCTTCGGATGACATCAGAGAAACGCCCACTGCTAAGGGTTTTCCATGTCGCTCGTCCACAACTGCTACAATAGATCCTTCTGCAATGCTATTATCAATCTTGGTCACTCCGGGACGCATAATGTCAGCACCATTAACAACATACTTCACAGCCCCCATATCCACTGTGATGTGAGGAATCTGAACATAACCTTCTAGGAGGGCGTATAGGGTCGGAATAAGTCGTTTTTCTAACTCAAAGAAGATTATTGACCCATCAAGAAGGAGCACTGTAGTACCTTCATCCAATAATCCCTCCTCAAGGTTGGTCTTGTCGTCAAGATTCTCTACAGAAACTCCAAGGTCATCCTCTATCTGCTTCAAACGAGCCCGTCTGTCCCTCTTCTTTAGAAGATGACGCTTTTTTAGTCTTTCAATCTTTGGCATCCTATGGTGAAGCTATCGTTATCCCTTTTGAAAGCTATGGATATGTGTGTAACTGCATCGTCATGTTTTTAAGCCACAGTCGAAAGAGAGCCCGAGTGCCCGGATTCAAGGTCCGGGACGATACTTCTGTGTTGGTGAAATTCGTGAATGCAGGTCGGCCAATGGAGCTACTCCAGAAATCGATAGGGGCTCAAGTGCTTGTGGAGCTCAAAGGAAGAAGAAAGATCAAGGGACGCTTGCTCGGATTCGACCAGCACTTGAATCTCGTCCTCGAGGGCGCAGATGAAATCTACATGAATCCTGAAACTGAAGAAGAAATTGTGACACACATTGAGAACGTCGTTGTTCGAGGCGATAATGTTGTCATAGTTTCGCCACCCCCGAAAAAGAGCAAGAAGGAGTAGGCGATAAATGGGTAAAGGCACGCCATCAAAGGGTAAGAAGAACAATCCACATCACATTAGATGCAGAAGATGCGGTCGTAGGTCTTACCATGTGAGACACAAGCAGTGTGCAGCCTGCGGATACGGTGCCTCAGCCAAAATTCGTCAATATAGTTGGTCTCACAAGAAGTACTATGGTCCTCGAATAAAGGGATAAGCAGTTTCGGCTGTTTTTCTCTAATTCGAAAGCTCAGAAAGCAAGCCAATCATCTTCTGTCGGTTTGAAGCTACTTCATTGCATCAATAGCTTATTCTCAGAGAAATCCTATATATTATGACCTTCTTGAAATCGTAATACTTCAGGAATACAACGACGAGTCCGACTGCACGATTGACATGTGCTCTCCATAGCCGTTCTCGGGCTCCCCACCTGGCTGTGGGTCGTCAGGATGGTTGGGTCCTGTCTGGAGAGGTCCGTGAGGAGGGTGATACCATGAATTCCTTGAGAATTCACCTAGTCTAATTCCACATCATTATTAGAAACAGAAGTGCTTTGTTCTGACGCATTTTGTGAAATGATGAGCAGGTACCCTCCGCCTACACAAATGATGACTGGAACCAAGAAACCAATAAGCAGGGAATAGGTCAGACACAAGGCAGGCATGAATACCATCAGCAGCATCACGAAGCTGCACAGAATGATCACAGCAATCATATACAGCCTGACGCTCTTAAGAGCCGAGGCAGAGAATTCTGGTGTCGGAGGCTTCGGAAGTTCACCCTTGGTCCTGCCTTTTGTGATAGAGGAAATCTCTCGTACTTTCGCCCAGGTAAGCAGAATAGGTGCAGCGAAACAGAATAATACAGTAAATGGAGTAATTGGTGTCAGAGATGGTTCCAATTCCAGTAGCATGGAGAATGAGGCGAGAATTCCGAATTCAATCAAAACCCACCCCCAAATGAATAGACTCAACCAAATAGCCCACCACTTCTTTATGTCTTCACGATAGAGCCTGTAAACTCCTCTGGCGAAACCAAAGGCGGACTTCTTTGTATCACTGCCCTTCATTTGTTTCTCAGATTCCTCCACTGTCTGATCAACAATCTCGTTTCCGAGAAAGGCGATCAAAACGCCCGCGATAAGTACCGACTGAATAATGAGGTTCATTTTATAATCAAGCTCCATAATTATAGAAGTGCGGTGCGTATATGGTCACAAAAACGACAAACAGCAGTACAAAGACAAACCTGCTCCATTTTGTGAATTGGATGGCAGCCTTGATCGCTTCGAATGTCGTCTTCATGGCCCAGGCAAGGGTCTTTAGAATCGCTGTGGCTCCAATGCCCCCTATGGTTTTTAATCCTGCTGCGATGCATAAACAAGATATTCCTAAGGTGAGAAAGAACCAAGCAGCTGCTCCTGCTGCCCATATGCCATTATCCACTAACAAATGTGCATTCCACCATGCCAACCCGAGTGTGATAGCCATGACACCCACCACAACTGCAATTTCACCCCAACCTGTCGGAATCTTCTCAGCTATAGCGCATGCTAATATCAATGCGTAAATCCATCCGTAAATCCCGGCCATGAATGCCCCTATCCACATTGCGTTAATGAAGTCGTCCTCATTGAGTCCCATTGAGTCTGATTCATACACCACTGTGTCGCCCAAGAGGTCCACAGCCATGTGAAAGATGGTCTGAGTAACTACCAAGAAGTGCAGTAACGGCCACGGACCTGTCCATTCAGTCTCAACCTCTTCCGTAGCATCTGATAGATGGGTGTCCACCTCGGCCTGCGTTCTTGGTGAGAATCCTTGTTCTGTTCCATCGAAGTCATTGCCCTCCTCGGGGTCTCCGCTGAGCGGCGGGTCGTCAGGGTGATTGGGGTCGTGTCTGGAGAGGTCCACCTCCAGCAGGATGTCGTGGAGGCGAATATACAGTTGGGTGTATCTACTGTAAAGGCAGTTCATGCCTCTTGCATTCTTGATAATCAATTCAAATGGAACTCTTACCAAGAATTGACCTTGCGGCCTCGCCTATGGCATCATCTCTATCACTCAAGTAGCGTATCAGTCTCCCATAATCTGCTTTCAGCAATCTCCTATCATGGATACATCTTTCTATCTCAAGGTTGAGAATTGCTTCTGAGAAAGGCACCATCTTCGCTCTGGCCTGAAGATAGCCTTCAAAGGTCTTCAATGGGTCTACATCTGCTCTCATATGAAAGAACCCCGGCAGAACTCTTGTCATGGCAAACAGGGCAAAGAGTACAATGGCTCCATACACACGAAATATCAGGTATCCACTCAAAGTGACTAAAGCTAGCTGCGCCAACGTACTCGCCCACCATCGCTTCGCATATTCGTTCGTCCTTGAACGGCGTGATTGAATCATGGCCTCATACACTTCTGGATCATCTGGAAACTCCATTCTGAACGTCGTTGCTTTGTCGAATGCTCTGTCTGACCACCAGAGAAGCGCGGCAGAAAGAACAATGAGGCCAAAGCCCAAGAACTGTTCAACCTGTGTGCCTAGCTCCTGCATCTAGATGCCCCCATAATAGCATTCATAGTGATGGTATGCTGCCATTCCGAATATCGCCATCAGTAGCAATACCACTAATCTAGTGAACTTTAAGGTTTTGCAAAATCCTCTGATGACTAGCTTCTACTGCTATTCCTCCTCATCCATAGGGTATTCCAACTTCACTATTCCGCTCTCCACGAAGTCCTTCAACCTATCCTTCACATCTGGACGTTTAAATCGACTTCTAAGAAGAGGGTACTTCATCATGAAGAACATGATGAATCCAATGAAGGTCACCAACACAAAGCCACTGATGATGATGACACCCCCTCCTGAGATATAGAGTATGTTGATGATTCGATTCCAAGCCTCAGGATCATGCTTGTACCGTTCATAGATGCTTTTCCTAACGCCTGTCAGCTCCAATACTCCTTCTTGGTGACCGCGTTGAGATATCCACTCATTCTTAATTCCCTGTATAACCGGTCTTTCCAGTGCTTCGCTAATCTCCTGTAATATAGTCCCGAGAACGAAGACCAATATACCTGTCCCTCCAACTGACCACAGGTATGTCAAGAATCCCAATAAATCCTGCATGTGCTCACCTCACAGATCATGATCCTGCCAGATTCCAATAATACATCATAGCTACCAGGGACGCCGCGATCATAGTACCAATAAAGAATGCAGTGAATCCTCCAAACGAAACACCTATCTTCGTTCCTGGGCTGTATCCCAAACGGTCTTGAGCAAATCGGAACATGTCTGACGCTTTCTGTTGGACTTCATTATTGAAGTTTTTCTTGCCCCGCTGATTAAGGGCGTCAAACACCATCGCGCCTATGCCCAACCAAAACACAAATGCTACGGAAATTCCGAACTGTTCTCGCAACCTCTCGCCTAACCACCATGCTCCAGCAAGAGTTACAGCTGCACACAAGATTCCTATACTTAATACCCCGAGTGAAAAGCTCGAATCGACCACCATGAAAGAATAAAGCGCTGCATTGAATCCCTTGGAAATAGCTGTAGCAACTACCGCATCCAATCCGAGCATGAGTGCAGCCATCACGATCTCCCATTGCTCCTCCGTAATTCCAAATAGCTGTAGAGCCCATGTGATAAGAAATAGGTCTACGATGTTGATATTTCTAAGCAAGTCGATTGTGATATGGACAATACAGGAAAACGTGCTTGTTGGATCTAATACTATCAGATGAAAGAGGGGCCACGGTCCGGTCAAGTCGAATCTGACCAGTTCCTGAGCAGCCGTACATAGATCATTGTCGCATTGTTGAAGATTGGCTTCTGTTGCAATTCCTTTCGTCGTCCCATCATAGATTTGCTCCTCGCCGGGGTGGTTGGGGTCGTGTCTGGAGAGGT
>RDOC01000006.1 GCA_011364985.1 Candidatus Thorarchaeota archaeon
TCTTGTATCGCTTTCCAAGCCGTGAAAGGACACTAGGCACTATGCGGCGCAATTCGTCAGGAGCACCAGGATTCATGAACTGCTTTGCAATATCAATGACTTCTTCACGTTCGATTTCGGCAAGTCCATTGAGGTATCCCCGCTGCACAATGTGCTGCCAGCTGGGTTGTGCTGTCGTGATGCCCTCACTCAGTATTTCAAAGGCCTCGTCGTGCTGAGTTTTTCCGATGGATATTGCTGCTGCAGATGCTACGAAGTAGCTCTCCTTGTCCTCAAGTAGGCTCTTCAAGGCCTCGAAGGCCCGATTGTTCTTGTAGAACTGTCCAAGAGCCCGTGCAACGGCCGTTCTTGCCTTTGTATTGGCCAGACTCAATCCCTTCAAGAGATAGTCCAAAGCTGACTCTGTCTTCAGAGAGCCCAATGCCTTAGCAATCTCAGCTTGAACACCCCAGAACTCCTCACTCAAAAGAGCATTTCCAAGTGCGGCAAGCCCCTTTGGAGAGATCTTCTTCGATAGAGCGTGAGCGGACTTCAACCGCTGAATCACATTTTCACCATGGTGAAGCTGTTCTATCCACATTGCCTCGGGCTTCTCGATTTCGGAATCCATCAGGACAGCATAGTCAGGGTCGATAATGACTTGTTTCGGCTTCTTGCTTATAGGATAGTAGAAGGAGTGTATGCGCTCGGTCACATTAACTGTGTACCTAGTTCGTACATCTTTGTCATCAACTAGCTCAACAGTAAGAGGAAAACGAAACACCTCAGGAGTCATTCCATCATCATACTTCTGAGTCTGTTCAATCTTCACTAAGACATGACCTAGCTTATCGTCGTGTGATACCTTGATCTTACACTCAGGATAACCTGCCTTGTACAGCCACTGCTCGAAAAACCATCCGTAGTCTTCGCCAGTCATCTCAGTGAAAAGGGCCTCTAAATCATGCGTATAGACAGACTTGAAGGAATAGCGTCGAAGCCACTCTCCAAGGATTTCCCACCATTTGTCTTCACCTACGAGATGCTTAAGCATGTAATATCTCCAGGCGCCTCCGGGATAGAGGTGCCTATCGAAGACATCACCTCCTCGTTCCCACTCATTCTTAACAATTGGCCGGCGGTAGTTTCTCTTGTCCTCGTCAAAGTAAGACTGCTGTTTATCATACTGCTCATAGAGATATTCATCAAATCCCTTGTCATAGCGCTTCCATTCATTTTGCATCTGAGTAGCCCACCCCTCATTGAGCCATCCATGGCTCCATGTACGGCAGGTCACTAGATCTCCTCCCCACATGTGGGCAAGCTCATGAGAGACAAGTCCATCTGAATCGAAATCAAGATGTGCCTTCTCATCATGGAGCGTGGCATCAGTCTGTGTGGTCGCACTGACATTCTCCATTCCGCCAAAGATGAAATTCGCCGCAGTGACTTGGGCATACTTCGCCCAAGGGTATTCGACACCCAGTTTCTCTACGAAGAACTTGATCATCACTGGAGTCTTCCCAAAGGATCTGTAGACCGTATCTTTGTCCCACTTCTTGTGGGCATAGTAGCTCACCTCCAATTCATCCAAGTTCTCCTTGTATTCAACATACTCAGACACTGCAACGGTGATGATGTAGGCTGGCATCGGTTCTTCATTCAGCCAATGGAAAGTTTCAGTCCCATCACCATTTTCAGTTCTGGCCTTCAAAGATCCACAGCCCATTGCATAGTATCCCTTTGGAACTGTTACGATAGTTTCCACCGGGAATTTGTGACTTGGGTTATCATAAATGGGAACGACGTATCTTGCGTAGTCATCCTGCAACTGCGTCCACGCACTGATTTCTACATCTGGGAACTCAGGAGTAGGCTTGGTAAAGTACAGCCCTGCCCTTGGCTTGTCAATGGTGTAGGCGATTTCCAACTCCGTTGTGTCGCCTCTCTTCAGGGGTTCGATAAGATGGATGATAATGGCCTCATCTTCTGATCTATTCTCCCAGATGAGCTTCTTCTTTTGGCTATCAAGGACTTCCTTGATGTCTAGCTCTACAGAATGAAGTAGAACATCGCTCAAATCAGATGTAACGGACTTGATTCTAATCTTTGCAACTGCTTCAACTCTTTCATCTTGCAGATGCATTTTCCAATCCATCAGCAGATGCTCAATGTCATAATTTCGAGATGGAGCCCATTGAGGCTTCGCCGTGGGAAAGGTGAAGTCCTCTCGGTCTGCCATTAGAACGCTTTCGGCCTCATGAATACCAGTTCGCATCAGGCTCTCAAGATAGTCATGGAAATCAGTCAACGATTAGCTTCCTCTACTTCATTTGTTATCTCAGCATTTGTGTGCTAGACACCTCTCATTGGAATTCAACCACATTAATAATCTTAGGAAAGACGCTTTGAGGAGAACAAATAGCAAGGCATACTGCGCCCATCTCTTTTCACATTCTTCTCAATGTCGAGAGTTCGGTTGCATAGTCGCGTATTCGTATAACGGAGTTCTCAAGAAATTGATTCCTCCTTCTAGGAACAATCTGGAATAGTGTTCCAAACACTATCCATAAGGCGGCCATTCCTGAGACAGCTTCGCCCTCGAAGAATCTAGGAGTTATCACGAAGTATGACAGCATTCCAAACAGTATTCCAGAGATGAATGTGGAGTAGTATTTCTCCCGCCATGTTGCCAACTTGAAACCATAATACGGAATCCAGTCCAAGAGTATCTCAACAACGACTACTGTGATTCCGGCTCTTATCGTGAATAGCCATACTTCCATGGCATCTTCAAGCAGGCGATTTCCATACAGGACATTCCCGCCATACAGATAGAAAGGGAGAGTTGCCAAGAACATCAGGAAGGCATGGAGTCCTTCTCTTACGATGGTTCTACCAGTCATCATGATCAAAGCGCCAACCTTAAGACAAATGATACGCAAATACACGTTTTCATTGAGCGAGGGATGTACTCAGGCTATGGATTTGGCTTGTAATTCTGGCGATTACATCTCATCCAGATGTTTCCAAACAGAGTCCCACCAGTCTTGGAATGGCCCATCAGGCACTATCGAGATATCAGTGTGGATATCTATCTGAACAGGCATATCATTCTTCACCTCTTCGATGTCTATCTCGACTAGTGCGTATCGCTCATCAGGCGGCCACGGATTCAGGACCACACGTGCCCGTCCACGAACGCTTACAGCAATGTTGGGAGTTGAGATCAAAGCAACCATTACTCGTGGGTCTCTGAGGCAGTTTGCCAGTGTATTGTGGTACCGATGAACCAAGAATCGGAGAAGTTTCGGATTAACTGCTCGTAGACTTCCAAATGGAGCGGTCCTTGGAGAACCATCTTCGTCAACGGTTGCTACAACGGAACTTGGGTTCAGCTTGCCACCGCTCTTCGTCCAAGTACTAAAGATGTCTGGAGGCAATTCTTCTAGTCGGCGCCAGCGTTTCTCTTGTGCAGACGGGCTCCCATTGCTCACTTCAAAAACCCCCAATGGCTTGAGTTCTAATGTACAAACCCCAATAAGGCCATTTCTGCAAATCGGTTTCAAAAGCTTGTCTGATCTGAATCTCCAAGAGAGAAGTATTGAAAGCCATAAGACGGCATCTCCAATTCCAATCTTGTCAAAGCTGCTTCTCACGAGGAGAAACCTTAGCTAACACGCCTAACGTAGGCTTCAATATCGAATTTCCGCTCCAACCCTCTAGCATTCATGTAGCGCACCTTACCAAACACTGGTCGTTCTCTCCATGCACGGTCATGCTTTCCGAAGCACCAAGCTACGCCAGTGTAGCCATTTGGATCCCGACCGTCTAGCTCATACTTGTTGTTAAGATACAGAGCGATGCGGTATGCTTCCGAAGGACTTTCACTCCACTCTAGAATCTTCTTTCCCCAGTACATTCGCATATACCCATGCATCTTTCCTGTCTTAGTCATCTCGATCTGAGCTGCATTCCAGTAGGTGTCGTGAGTTTCTCCGAACTCGAACTCTTCCTGCGAGTAGAGGTACTCACGTTTGTCGGAGGTATGTCGGCAAAGGGTTGTTTTTGCCCAATCAGGAAGACATTCGATGGAGTCGTATTGTGAATTGTAGTATACGAAGTTCATGCTAAGCTCTCGTCGTACAATGAGCTCCTCAAGATATGGTTCAGCTCCCTCGCTAGCTGTTTCTGTGACTCTGAGTGCAATCTCCAAGGGAGAGATTTGACCAAAATGGAGGTAAGGACTCATCCATGAAAGATAGTCATCTGATGGGTCATTTCGGAATGTATCAAAATGGTCCAGCTTCTTGGAAATGAACTTGGAGAGATGTTCCCTTGCATTTCTTGTGCCTCCCTTGAGCCAGTCAACTCCTTTTACAGACCCGTCAATTGAAAGACTGTTTACCACTTTCTTTGGATCCTCGATATTAAGTGAAGTGACTTCCGTGTCATACGCAGCAAGAGTACTCTGAACAAGGGGCTGCAGGTATCTATCTAGTTCTTGATGAATCTTGGGACGGAATGTCCCAGCGGAGTATTCCTCCTTGGGAGAAGCAACTTCAACTGGAACGATAACATTTGATTCCACCTGAATCACTGGACACTGGACTGAAGCGGCTACGTGAGATCGCCAGAATCGTTGGAGACGTTGGTAGCCTCGGTCCACAATTAAGAGGCTGCAGTCTTTTGCCAGCTCGATTGCTCCAGATTGTGGATTTTCTTGACGGACTACAAAAGGAATATTCCTCTCGATAAGACTGACTTCTACATCAACAAGACCTTCCAAGAGAAACAAGTAGCTCCGTTCGTTGGCTTCGGGATACTCATCAGTTAACCCGAAGTACACAACTAGAGGCAGTTCGTATCTGTTTGCCATCTGAATAGCATATTCAAGGGCATGGTTATTGTCCGTTCGCTGAGATGCCTGCATCCAATATAGGACATAATCCCCACCTTGAATTGAATTGGGATTTAATTGCTGTATCCGCTCCTCGTGAATCATGTTACTGAATTATGAAACGAACAGCTATTAGAATGGTGCTAGGCTAAGTCGTGCTCAAGTCAACCAACAGAAAGAAGCATGTCTTCCTCTTCAATTCCTCTCATGAAAGTAATACTATTACATATACTTTTAACAATACAAGAGTGTTGAATATGAAATTACATATATAATGAGGCAGTTCTTTTGGATCCGAATCCATACGAAGGAATAATACAGTGGACAAGATTGCTATGAATAGCTTACCACCCGAAAAGGAATTTGACATGGAACGAATCAAGACCGAGCTGGTTGGCAGATTTGCAACAGAAGATTTTGGCCTGAAGAAGAGAGAAGTTTCCGTCATGTGCAGACTGAATGCAAAAACTGTGGCAATAATGGACGCGCTCGTCGAGCTTGAAATCTTCAAAAGCAAGTCTGAAGCGATTGCCACTTTTCTTCAACAAGTCATTGCTGAACGAGAAGAAATGTTTGAGGAAATCCTAGCTCAAGCAAAGGCAATTGCCTCAAAGAGAGAAGCGGCCAAACATCTTGCATTCCAAGCAGTAATGTCCAGTGGGAAGAAAGAGAAAAAGGAATGACTTCTACATATTCAGCTTCAACGCGAAATCTCGCCTTAGTTTGTCCAGCTTGGGACTGATGATATACCGACAATAACCTTGATTTCGATTGTTGCAGTAGTAGTTTTGGTGATAGTCTTCGGCAGGGTAGAACTCCGTAAATGGCACAACTTCAGTGACGATGGGATTCCTCCACTTACCGCTTGCGTCAAGTCTTGCCTTAACATCTTCGGCAACTTCTCTCTGCTTGTCATCATGATAGAGAATTATTGATCGATACTGCGGGCCAACATCATTGCCCTGACGATTCTTTGTTGTAGGGTCATGTGTGCCAAAAAAGACCTCAAGAATCTCCTCATACGAGATTACTTCTGGATTATACTCAATCTGAACAACTTCGGCATGTCCAGTAGTACCTGTCGTTACCTGCTTGTAGGTTGGATTCTCAACATGACCTCCGGCATATCCAGAAACAACCGAAAGCACGCCTTTGATTTCTTGATAGACTGCCTCAAAGCACCAGAAGCAGCCGCCTCCGAGAGTAGCAATTTCCATATTATCACCCACGTTTTTGTCTCAATTAGCAGATAGAAAGAGGAAATGAAGGACAGCAGCGATTCTGCTACTGCCTCCTATAGGAGAGCCAATCACTCACTTAATTTGAGCTTATAGTACTCCGCATATCCTGTCTTTCTAAGAAGTGGATAAAGAAGCAGTAAAAGCGCAACAACCACCACAGCTCCAGCAGCTGCAAAGAAGATAATAGGAACTGCAGAGTTCGCACTTGCAATGCCATATGATGCCCATATCACAACAAGTGCAAAGCCAAAGTCATGACATAGGACAATCATCAAGATAGTAATCAGCAGCGCTATGACAATCACCGCAGCCGTCCAAAACTGCTGGACATCCAGAGGAATACTAGGTATTAGCAGATTGAGAACAGATGCTGTGCTGGCAATTGTGGCAAGTGAAATCCATCCAAGATAGACACTCACAGGAAGGTGAACGCCTAGCTTCTCGCTTCGCGGCACTTCCCTGATTCCTATGCCAAGACGGACATATTTCAAGAGCAAAACAATTAGGAGACCCGCTATCAATAGCTCTGTGACAATGAATAAGCCGGAATTTCCATAGGAATAATGGAAAATGAAGATCCAGAATATGTTAATCAGGCAGCCAATCACGTAGAGAGGACCAATCTGCTTTAGGTAGTCCTTGTCACGTTCACTAATACGGAACTGATAGAAAGCGAATGTTATCAGTAGCACGTAAATCACAAACCAGATTGAAAACACAAATCCTGGTGGTGTGAACAGATTAGGATAGGAATCTGAAATCTCATAGGTAAACCTACCATTTATTGGCAATGCATTGGCAAGGATATTTACCAGAATCATTGCAAGGATGGCAACTAGATTCAGCCATTGCATAACAGAACGATTGTTATTGGAACTCATCTATAACCCTCAATGATTCTTTTCCCCTTTGCTTTATAAAATTAACTATATTGAATTTTCGGGCCTGCAATCTGCAAGAAAATTCTCCTATATTCCAAAACTGTAAAATGCAAGAGTACCCATAGTACAAGGGGAGATTAAGGAGGTAGTAGGTTTGAGCCGGATAGAAGAAGATGCGAGAAGGCTATGTGAGTTCGGTCTCACACCTTACGAAGCAAGAGTCTATCTTACTGCAGTAAAGCTTGGCACAGCTTCAGCGGGCAGAATATCGAAGATCGCCTCAATTCGACGTGAAGAGGTTTATAGAACCCTTCCAAAATTGGAGAAGGCAGGACTGATTGATCGAGTTCTTGGACGACCAGTCAAGGTCAGGGCAATTCCACTTGAAGAGGGACTTTCAATGCTCATTAGAAGAAAAGAGGAGGAATCAAAAAAGGAGTTGGACCGGCTTAAAGTAAAGAAAGAAGAACTCATCATCAATTTCAATTCTGTTTCGGCTCCAGAAGTCGAAGAGCGAGAGTCGCACTTCACACTCCTAGCTGAAAGGGAAGCAGTGACTGCGAGAGTCAATTCCCTGATACAAAGCAGTGAATCTGATATTGATGTGGTGGCCTCAAGTGACGATATCATTCGTTTTGTGATGAAATACTCTAATGCTCTTTGTGAGTCTGCTGACAGAGATGTAAGAATTCGACTAATCACCGAGTGCCCCGATGACGAGAAGAAAGTTCCTGATGCTTTGTCGAAGCATGTACCGAATAACTCCTTTGTTCTAAGATATGTTGAACAAATCCGAAGTCGCTATATTCTATTTGATGGAAGCGAAGTGATGATAACTACGTCTGCAGAAGGAACGATGACCGAGAGCAAATACCTTTGGACAGATGAGACCAGCATGGTAGGTCTGATCAATCGTGATTTTGAGGAATTGCTCGGTGAATCCTTGGACTGGAAGGAGTTCAAGCTCTCTTCTTCTCAGAAGATGAATCGCATCATCAATCGATTGAAACCAAGAGACCATGCAATTCTGGTCTATGACTCGACTGAGGCCAAAAGAAGGACTCTCTTTTACTATATTGAACAGGGTCTCCGAAGAGGAGAAGCAGCCAAGTATGTATGCGCAGAGGAAACGCCTGAGGAGGTACGACAATCAATGGTTGACTTTGGCATTGACGTTCCAAGATACGAGGAAACAGGTGCACTCTCCATTCTGGACTACAGCGAGCTCTACATCCGAAATGGCAAATTCAGTATTGTGGACGTGATGAACTCATGGGAGAAATACTATCAAGAGGCAATTGATAATGGATTTGCTGGATTGAGAGTGACTGGGGAGATGAACTGCTTCATAGAGCACGCGCTGGTAGATGAGCTGGTCGAATACGAGAAGGCACTTCATACGATTCTTGATATTCCCATAATTGCTATCTGTGCATACAACTCCAACTCCTTGGCCAATTTGGACAACCCAATTGATATCTATTCTGAACTCGTGAAGGCTCATGGCAAAGTCCTTTTTGCAGGAAAGGATAACGTGGTTGGCAAAATAGAGATTCGAGCCGCCTAGAGAAACAACTGGAGCAAGCTAGGCAGGCAAATATATCCACTGACGCATGTCGTCCAAGCAAGGAATACGTTTGATCATCTTCTTTCTCAGAAGTTTCCTAAGCGCATATCTGACCGTTCGAGGTGCAAAGGAGATCTCTTCCATGAGTTGTTTAGGGGTGGCACCTCTTTTCCCATGTTTTCGAAGGAGATCCAGAACGATTGACTGGCTTTTTGTCAGCCTTATCTCATTCTCTCCTGTGAAATGTCCAATAACTGTCAATTCTAAACATCTTCTAATTAAATAGAATCGCAAAAATCAACTTAAGTATGCGTTACTGTGACCACACAGTAACACTTCTTGTTCGATGAGTAGTCAACCAAATGTAAGAAGATGAGTAACAGAGCCAAACAATCCCTGCCTAGCGAGTAGGTGAATAAAAACCTCAGTATGTACTAAGATATAATTCAATTATCTATGCTGAATGCTGGACATCAAGGTATGTTTGAGAAAACATTTGCCTGATTGGCTGTTATTGATGAGAAAGGTATCATGAGATGCGAGGAATGTAATCGCAAAGGACGCTCTTCCAAGGGGAAGAAGGTTCATTTCTGCAGTCTATGTGGGGAACTCAGGTGTGAGGACCATACAGTTTGGGTTCCAGCTCATCTCATAGATAAGTTGGTCAAGTCATCTGGCCTTCTCATGACAAAACCCATCGATGGGTGGTATGCTTTTTGTACCCGTTCTCCACATATCCCACAGGGTGTATCAATTTGGTTTGGAAGGCAGAAAAAGAGGGGTAGAGTTGTCGAAAACATTCTCCCTTCTGAGAAGACTAAGGGTCTTGAGCAATTCGCCATGTGGGAAACAGGCAGAGTTGAGGAAGGCTTTGAAAATCACTTCAATGTAAAGGACTATGAGATCTCATGTGCAATCTTCCCTGTAATGCGTTTGATACTACATATATTCACGAATGAAGACCAGAACTCTAGACTTGCGCTTCTTATTCATTCTCTCGTCTTCAAATCAGTAGCTGCAACAAAGCCATTACTATTTCCTGTTGAATACGAGGACCTTATCAGCGAACTTGGAGAGTCACCTACTCTTGATGCTACACTTCGCTTCGTATGTTCCAGATGTGGGGTAGTCGTTTGTATGAATAGGCAAGCACCTTTCTTTGATAGAGCTCGCTTTGGTCACCTCGCGAGAAGACCTGAGACAATAATCCCTATTGATATAGCATCTTCAAAGTAGAAACAGTTGCAAGGGCACACTCACTAACGTGATCGGCCCTCAGATGCTAATGTGGACTGCTACTCATTGGCCTTGAAAGACAGCTTTCGAGCTGAAATAGCTAGTCTTTCCAGTCGAAGTTATCCAGTTCACTAATCCAAGTTCGGCCATGATAACTTCCAAGGGCACCGAGTACAAGTGTAATCAATAGCACTACCGCCAAGTTCTGAGTTGCTTCAAATGCGCCCGCAAAGAACCAAAGCCAGAGACTCATTACTACAAACCAAGCAACAGCTATCCCTGTACCCGTCCATTGATGAGTAGAACCACTTGGAATCTCTGATGAAACAGCTGCCATGATTAGAAGGAACGCAATTAGCGTCGAAATGAGCAGGACAGCTCCATTCTGATACGGCGTGTAGGGGGATGCATGGAACCAGAGCCAAAGCGTTAGAAAGCCCAACCATCCATAGAGAATGGTAATCGCCATGCCAACTCTGTGTTTACTTGGTTTCCAACCACTCTCTGGAGCAATAGTAAGCCAAGAACCACCCAGAATCGCCGAAAGAACTACAAACGACAGAACCAGAATGGCATAACCCTGATAGAGTGGAATTCCAAAGTTCCTATAGAACGGAAGCCATAGAACGATGAAAGTCACCCAGCCTATGCCTAGTATGCTTGATAAACGCACACGCCATTCAGGAGGGCCCCACATAACAGCATTTGTCATCCCTAACAGGATAAATAGGGAGGCAAGTATGATTCCCACATTCTCAAACAAAGTATATTCGATGGCAAAAAGGAAAAGCCAAACAATAACAAACCCTATCCATGCAATAGCCAAGATTGCAGAGACCATTCCCTTCTGCTTCATGGCCCTTGGACTGTCGGCTCTATGCTCCCAACCCTCCATTCTCTGCTCAAATTCCTCAAGCTTCGTGGGCGTCTCTTCATCTTCGGGCAGGGCTTCATGACCCGATTCCTCATCATAAGCGGCATCTTTTGTGTCTGATTCCTCATCTTCGGGGGCATTGTCTGTACCCATCTCATCATCTTCAGGTCGTGTCAATTTGCTTTACTCCATCCGGTCAGAACCATCATTAGTGCAATAGTACAGGACATCAGCGAATTGAAATCTCTTTCACAAGGTTACTTAAATTCCTTGCTAACAAAATGACCGCAAGACAAGTCTTAAGATAGCTTTCCATTCCGCAGATCTCAATCCAGAGGTGTCTTGCTTTGGCTTATTGTGTCTTAGTTCATGGTCCTTGCCGTGGTAATCTGTGCGACTTTTGGGCTAGAGTACGGATGAGAAAAGAAACAGTTGATTCCATTGCGCAAGATATTCTTCAATACATCAACAGTCATGACGGAAGGGGGGAAACTAGCATTCAGGACCTACTAAGTGACTACTGGAAGAAATTTGGCATAAGGAGTCGAAGTCTATTGTACGTGGAAGAACCCGGCCTGTGTGAAAAGATGTCCGAAATTGAACAACAAACTCTTTCTCAGCTTACCTAAATGATTCAGGAATAGCAATCATGTTATCTCTGTTCAAAAGCCATTTTGGATCTAGGGCTTTCTTTACGGCCTGTATTTGGGCAATGCCTTCTTTGCCGTACATGACAAATAGGAAATCCTTCTTTAGCTTTCCAATGCCATGTTCTGCAGCCACAGAACCGCCCAGTTCGACAGCTTTCTTCGCAAAGGTCATGTAATTGTCCATTCCCTGTTTAACCTCCTCATTATTGCGAGGCAGCATATTCACATGGAGATGATTGTCACCGATATGACCAAAAATCACATACTCCATGCCCTGTGCATCAAGCGTTTCGCGATAGAACTTGAGGTATTCTCTGAGAGCCTCGTCTGGTACGGCCATGTCTGTACCAATCTTGTGTACGTCGTGGTACTGTGCCTTGCGTTGCGCAATGAGTCCGTTAACGGTTTCGGGAACGAAATGACGGACGGTCTTCATCTTCTGGAGTTCTGCTCGATCCATTCCAGCCCAGCTGGATTCGGAGGAGCTGTTGTATTTGTTCAACACAGTCTCCAGACCCATGACCTTTTCTTCCATTGTTTCATCAGTATAATCGAACTCAAAGAATACGATTGCCTCTGTGTCATTGGACAGAGCAGGAACGGTTATCCCAGATGATGCGGCCTTCTCTTTTATCATCTCCAGAGCATTTGGTCCAAAGTATTCTAGAAAGTCCATCTGTACTGGGGAGTCAGCAGACCGAATATCATAAACAAAACCAATCGCATCATCTTCGCTCTTAAAGAATGCCATGACAGTCATGATATTCCTAGGGAGTTGCTCCAGACCAAGCTCAACCTCAGTAATAACACCGAGAATTCCTTCAGAACCGATGAATAGATCAATCAAGTCCATATCTGACCCACAAAAGAGACCAGCAGCGTTCTTCGTCTTTGGCATAGAGTAGGTAGGAATAGCCAATTCCAAAATGTTGCCATCGCTCAGGACAATCTCGAATTTGCCATCTTTAGCAAAGAATCGCCCTCGTTCAATGTCAAGGATATCTCCATTCATAAGAACGACTTCTATTCTGTAAACCCAATTACGGACTGCTCCATACTTGAATGTCTTGGCGCCAGATGCATTGCAAGCAACGATACCGCCCAGCCAAGCACTTGTTTCGGTAGGGTCAACAGGGAATGAGAAATCATCGACCTCTGCGCGAAATCTCTCCAGTGCCTTCTGCTGTTCTGACGTTCCCTTTCCTTGGAGTTGATTAATATCCTTGGTCATGACAGCTTTTACCAAGTCCTCAAGAAGAACTCCAGACTGTGCGGCAATGGAATAGTGGCCACTCTTCTCATGGTAGTTTATGTAGAGAAGATCTGTCATTTTCTCAAGATTCAATGCAGTTCCTCCCAAGGGTACTGAGCCGCCAGTGAGGCCTGTGCGGCCGCCTTGAATGGTGACCGGTGTTCCTGCATCGGATGCTTCTTTGAGAATAGCCGCAACTTGGTCGGTGGTTTCGGGAAACACAAGCTTTTCAGCAGTCCCATCAAAAGAATGACTCTCATCATCCAGATAGAGAGCATAGGTATCGTTGATGACGTCTTGGTCAGATACTACTTTCATGTTTCCAATATCTGCGGGATTCGGTGCTCTTGCTTCGATACGAGGGGTCATTCATCTTTGCCTCTTGGGTGTATTAGGCATAAGAGAGGGGGAGGTTTATATCAAAGATTTGGTATGTTCGCTGGATCAAGGACCGATGATTGTTAATTGGACAAACTTGGGCATCATGGCGAAGAAATCCGTTCACCTACGGCAGTAGCCCTAGTTGGAATGCGCATGATATTCCGTGCAGCATTCACATCAGGATGTTCGATGATCTCTCGATGGAAGCGGCCAAAGAGTCGATTCACTTCAGAGTGGGATATCCACGATGGTTACCGAGTGTTCTGAGACAGTGGATGTGTTCCTGAGACTCTCAACGTCGGATGGTCCTAGTGCATACATCCAGTCTCCGAGCAGCCTATGATATATAGAACATGGTCATAGTTCAAGTAGATGTCTAACTTTGTCCCATTTCTATACAGCTATCACCAAATCTTCCAACGTCAGTTCTGAATCGACACAATCGAAGACATTCTACGGCAGATTAATGAGTCGGACAGCAGTGCCCTACAAACGCCTTGGTTTGTTAGGCCAAAATAAAAGGGTGCGAAACAGAGGATGAGGCGACCGGGAGATGAAGTCTTTGCGGCGATTGTTGTTACAATAATGGCAATTGTTGCCCTAGTTCTCACAGCTGTATTTCGAGAATTAGGGATAGCAGTCCTCATTGTGTTCATTGGAACCTATGCTCTCATAAGTACAGAAAGGATAAACAGAACGGCAATGTCACTCCTCGGATTGGCAATTGCTGGCATTGTCATCTGGGCTGGCTTTGTCATTGGCCTTTCAGGTGGAGCCGAGTTCGAAGACCTGATAACACACATTGAATGGACAACAATCATTTTCGTCATTGCTATGAGTGTGATTGTTTCTGTTGCTGCTTCTTCGGGGCTATTTCAGTATATTGCGCTACGGATAGCAGCTCCATCGGGAGGCAACCACAAAAGGCTATTCACGACTTTCCTAGTTTTTGTGGCCGGAATAAGCTTGTTTTTCGACACCGTTTCAACAATGCTAATAATCGCTCCACTCACCATAGAGATTTGTAAGGCACTTGAAATCGATTTCAAGCCATTCTTGGTATCAGAAGCGATAGTCTCCAACTTCGCATCTATCCCATCTATTGTAGGAGCTGTGCCGAATCTTGTTATTGCAGGGGTCACAAAACTCGATGTGGGTTTTCTATTCATTACATTCATGCCACTCATGATAATCCTCTTCTTAATCAGCTGGAGAATTCTATTGAAGTGGTACGACGCTTCACTCTCGGGAAAGACGGATGAATATAGAGCTGATGCAGTGCTCAGCATAGACCCCACGACACTAATCAAGAATCGATGGGACTTCAATGTTTCAGTGGTTGCTATTGTTCTTCTTGTGGTGGGTTTTGCCTTTGGTCCAGCCTTCGGAGTTGTACCACCAATGGTAGCTCTCTTGGTGGCTTCGTTTATGCTTCTTCTAGCTCATGAGAAAGCGAATGAGTTTCTCAACCGGGTCGGATGGCCAACCGTCTTCTTTCTTGTAGGGCTATTTGGATTAGTTGTTGCATTGGAGCTAACAGGGTTAATAGATGCACTTGGCACTCTCATTGGCGATATAGTAGGTGATAATGCTGTATTTGCCACTGTCTTCCTTGTTTGGATTCCTGCAATGCTGTCTGCATTCTTGGACAACCTACCGGTTTCAGCAGTTCTCGCACCCATCGCACTGAACCTCATGGAACTAGGTGTCAGTCCAGTCTTGCCATTGGCTCTTGTGTTTGCAGTGAACATTGGGGGGTATATCTTCACTCCACTTGGATCTCCAGCCAACATGGTGGCAATTGGCCTATCTGAAGCTGAACATGATCCGATACCCTTCATGGATTTTGTAAAAATCGGCACAATTCTCGGAATGGTCCATTTGATGATCGGCAGCGGCTATCTGCTCTTCATTATGTTTATTATGGGCATGTGAGGCATTGAAGCGTCTGTTTGACGGGAATGATAGGAAGCAGGTTAAATAGACCCTTGCATGTCTCTAATACGTGTCGGTCTACGAAGTCAGAGTAGGAACCGATTTGTCGTAGTAAACAAAAGTTGGTAATGAAAATCATGCAAGTACAGCTGGACCCTATTGCAGGGATTGTTCTCCTAGTCTTTGTTGGCACATACTTAGCAATATCCTCCGAGAAAGTCAATAGAACAGCGACGGCGCTTCTTGGCATGGGAGTGGTTGGGATTGTGCTCTGGACAGCAGGAACTGATTTCCAGATGGTCGTAGAACACATCGAGTGGAATACTGTGCTCTTCGTAACAAGCATGATGATTATTGTGACTATTGCTGCTTCTTCAGGAATGTTTCAATACATGGCTATTGAACTAACCCGCCCGACTCAAGGAGACACGAGGCGTCTGTTCGTCTACCTGTTGGCATTTGTATTTGTCATCTCGCTCTTCTTTGACACGACTTCTACAATTCTGGTCATGGCACCAGTCACCATTGAACTCTGCAAAGCCCTAGAGATTGATTTCCGCCCGTTTCTAATAGCTGAAGCGATTACATGCAATTTCGCATCAATACCTTCCATTGTAGGTGCAGTACCAAATCTCGTAATCGCAGATGAGGCACAGATTTCCCCAGGATTATTGTTCGAGAGTCTAATGCCGCTATCGATTATTCTCTTTATTATATCAATACCAGTCTTTCTGAAGGTTTTCGAAGAGAAACTTGTCCGATCTGAGGACCATCTCATATCTGAGATGATGTTGATTGACCCCCAGTACATGATCAGATCTCGTAGAGACTTCTATCTCTCTCTGATTGCGATGTCCATGTTAGTACTCGGTTTCATGATAGGCCCCAGCGCAGGATTTGAAGCCTCGATGATAGCAATCACAGTTGCTGCCGGTCTTCTATTGCTATGTCGGGAACGGGTCGATGAGATACTTAAACGCGTAAACTGGGGCACAGTCTTTTTCCTTATAGGCCTCTTTGGACTAGTGGCTGCTCTAAGAATCACTCACATTGTTGAAGCACTGGGATTTATTATAGGTGGGCTGATTCAAGACAATGAGATGATTGGGATTATATTCATGACATGGGTTCCTGCTATCCTTTCAGCTGTAATTGATAATATTCCAATCTCGGCTGTCCTTGCACCTATTGCCACACAATTCTCCACTATGCCACTTCTTCCGATAGCGCTTCTCTTTGCTGTGAATACGGGTGGTTTCCTTTTGCCAATTGGAGCCCCGGCCAACATACTAGCAATAGCCTTTGCTGAAAAGGAGCACCAGCCAATTAGTCTACTCGACTTCGCAAAGATTGCCACACCGATGGCGATTCTTATGCTAGGCGTCGGAACGGGATGGCTTTTGCTCCTAAGCATTTTTGTCTAGGATTGAGACGGCGCCCTACACACGTCAATTAGTCGGGAAGACAAATTCAACGGAAGCAGGATGCTAAAGCATGCTTACTCCCGAAACCTATTAGCTGTTTTGCAACGACAGAAGTGCTTTTACAAAATACCCATTCTTATTAGACAGATGCTGATGGTGGCATATGATACCGATTTCCATAGTCGCTTGGTAGTGGTGAAGCCTGTATGCCGAAACGATCTCGATGTCCGTATTGTGACCGTTTGTTCAACAGAGACATATTGGATGAACACATACGAAAGTGTAAGAAACAGTCACACACCACCTCTTCGGACGCCAGAATTTTGAAACGAAGGATTTTGATTGTAGACGGGAACAATGTTGCATATCACCTTGCCCCCAGAGGCAAGCCCAGAGTCGCGAATTTACTGCTTGCCTATCGGAGCCTTCTGAGTTCGGGCTTCAAACCCTTGATTGTGGTATCTTCCGCCTTGGCGCATAAGATAGACAGGCCAGATAGTTTGCGAGAGTTGATAGACAGAGGCATGGTTGTTGAGGCTCCCAGAGGAACAAATGATGACCTCACAATTATTGAGAGAGCTAGAGAGAAGGACGCGAACATTGTCAGCAATGATAGATTCCTAGACTGGACCGAGAGATACCCTTGGATAGTTTCTAGATTGAAAAGATACAGAATGACACCAACAGGATTGATTCTAGTCAGAACCCATCAAAAGCGTTAAAATCGTTCAACGAATGGCGCTTTGAAGTGTTAAACGAGGATGGTGACAGAAGATGCGCATAAACGAACTCAGACAGATTTACCTTAGGTTCTTCAAGGAGCGAGAACATAAAACCATCCGTTCATCATCTCTTCTACCTGAGCACGATGCAACAGCTCTATTCACCATGGCAGGAATGCACCCGCTCATGCCATTTCTTCTTGGACAGCCACATCCGCAAGGTACCAGGCTTGTAAACGTACAGAAATGCATCCGAATGACCGATATTGATGAAGTGGGAGACACGACACATCTTACATTCTTTGAAATGCTTGGCAATTGGAGCTTGGGAGACTATTGGAAGAAGGAGGCCATCACTTGGAGTTTCGAGTTTCTGACTTCGCCCGAATGGCTTGGGTTCAACAAGGAGAAGTTGTTTGTTACTGTTTTTGAGGGTGATGATGATGCCCCCAAAGACACAGAAGCAATTGAGATTTGGAAAAGCGTGGGCATTCCAGAGAAACAAATCTATCCGCTCCCTAAGAGCGAGAATTGGTGGGGACCGCCGGGCGTTGTAGGCCCATGTGGTCCCTGCTCTGAAATGTTCATTGAAACCGATGATATTCCTAAATGCAGCCCTAAGTGTAGGCCGGGTTGTCATTGTGGACATTTCGTTGAGGTCTGGAATGATGTTTTCATGGAGTATAATCGGAAGGATGATGGTTCGTACGAGAAACTCAAGAGAAGGAATATTGACACTGGTATGGGAGTCGAACGAACAGCAGCGATGCTGCAAGGAGTATCAACGGTTTATGAAACAGAAGCGTTTGTCCCCATGATTAATCGCATCAAGGATTTGGCTAGGAAGGACGAGCTGATTGCGGAAGAGATGAGACTTGCTAGGATAATTGCAGATCATGTGAAGGCTGCCGTAATGATAATGGCCGACGATGCCCAAATTGCACCCTCTAATGTTGAGCACGGGTATATTGCACGAAGATTAATCAGAAAAGCCATTCTTTGCGCGGACAATTTGGGAATTGGCAAGGGGTTTCTGCAAAATCTGGCAGAGATTGTTATCGATATGTACGAAGATATCTATGATGAGGTCAGGAGGAATTGTCAGTTCGTCATAGATAATCTCAGGGCAGAGGACACCAAGTTCAGAAACACACTGAAAAAGGCTCTTCGGAGGTTTGATCGCATCCTCAATGAAACGGGCACAATAACCGGCTCTGATGCCTTTCTTCTCTTTACAAGCTTTGGATTGCCACTTGAGATGACAAGAGAACTTGCCCAAGAGAAAGGAATTTGGATAGACATTGATGAGTTCAGAAGACAATTCGAAGAGCACAGAGAGATGTCAAGGACTGCAACTGAAGGGAAGTTCAAGGGAGGCTTAGCTGACTATAGCGAAGAAATAACTAGGATGCATACAGCTACTCATCTTTTACAGGCTGCTTTGCGAAAGGTCCTTGGTGATGGAGTGCACCAGATGGGCAGTAATATAACGAAAGAACGCCTAAGATTCGATTTCTCCTTCTCTCGTAAAATGACTCCAGAGGAAATCGCAGAAGTTGAGAAGCTTGTAAACGAAGTGATTCAGCAGGACCTTCCAGTCGAACGTAGTTTCATGAGTTATGATGAAGCGATTGGTAAGGGCGCTCTGGCATTCTTCAAAGAGACGTATGGCGAGGAGGTCTCCGTCTATTCAGTTGGCGACTTTAGCATGGAACTCTGTGGAGGACCGCATGTTGAACGAACAGGAGTTCTACGAGGTTTCAAGATAACGAAGCAGAGGAAGATAGGAGCCAATGTAGTACGGGTACGTGCGATAATTTGCAATGCATGATGCTAAACGTAAGGTCTATTTGTTTGACTGCAGATGCTATCAATAGGTGCGGTAAATAGATGCAGAGAAGGACAGGACCCAAGGTAGCAGCAGGGAAATGCGCAGTGCTATGTTTTTTCACGATATGGATTGGAACAGTTCTTGGCTTTGGTGTATTTGCCATTCCTTCAATGCCCTTCCCGTTCTCCCTGATTCCAATTGGCATGGCAATCTTTGGTTTCATACTTTGTATTGGAGTTCTGACGAGTAGTTCTAGAACGGCTGAACCTGTTGGTGTGGGTTCCGGATATTCTATAAGTACCACAGGCGATGCGATGTATGCGGATAGAAGAAGATCATATTCTCCCCGAAGAAAAGTGGTGTTTCAGGTACCTCCTATGTGTCCTTCCTGTGGCGCTCCACTTAGTACCGAAAGCGTTGAATGGGTTGGACCCCTAGAATGTCAATGCCCGTATTGCTTCGCAACTGTGGAGGCAGAAGAGAGAGAACTATGAAAAATCGAGGTGAGCTGTGTTGGGTACATTTTCCCGAATATTCGGTCTAGGAGATAAGAAACTGCAAGGACAAGCAGATGAACTCCTACTAGACCTGAGTAAGGCTCTGCAATCAGCTAGTGCCAAGTTGAACGTGTGTGCAGAAGATTGGTGCGAAGGAAAGCAAGAGCATCTCAATGAGTTAGAAGAGGAGATCATTACTCTGGAGAGGGAGGCGGACAGAATTAAAGACGAGCTCTTCGAGAAGATATTCTCAAAGCGGGCATATCTCCCACAGCAAACGCAGGAAAGGCATCAGCTTGTGGTGCACACGGACAGCGTCATCGACGCTGTTGAAGAAGCTGTCCGAGTGATGCTTGTTGGGCGCAAGTACAAACCACCCTCGAAAATCCATAAGATTGCAGAAAAATGCTGGATTTGTACTGACCATCTGCAAGACGCCATCAAGTATCTCTTTGAGGATTTTGGAAAGGCCATCGAATGTACAATAAAGATAGACAGAGTGAGAGAAGAGGCTAGGGACATACAATTCGAATTGTTGGACGACCTTTTCAACAAAGAGAAATGGAGTCCGAAAGAGGTGACACTCTTTCGTGCAATCTCCGAAAGAATTCTCAAGGTGGCAATAATGTCTGAACAGACTGCTGATTTCATCAGGACCCTTGCCGTAAAATACTCATAGCCAGAGGAGCCGATGGAATTGGAGCCCTTGCTTCTAGGCGCCTTGCTCGTCATCAGTTTTCTTGTTGCTTTTGCAATTGGAAGTAATGATGAAGCCATGGCGCCGGCAGTCGGAGCAAATGTGTTCACAGTCAGAACTGCAGTACTCATTGGAGGATTCATCACCATAGTCGGAGCCGTTTCCTTGGGTAGCAATGTTTCAGAGAAAGTAGGGTCTGACTTGGTAGGGGGAAAGACTGTATCAACAGAGATGGTCTTTTCTGTTCTTATATCGATAGCAATATGGCTGATTATAGCCTCATCAACTAAAGGGCTTCCAATTAGTACAACTCAGTGCATTGTTGGTTCGATTATAGGGGTTGCTGGTTTTGCTCCTTTTGTAGGATATGATGGATGGGGCATGGAGGCAATCGACTGGTTTGTTGTTCTAGAGGTCTTTGCTGGATGGATTATCTCCCCAATTATCGGGTTCCTGATTGCCGCAGCCGTGTTCGCAGTCGTGAGAAGACTTCAGAAACGGGCCCAAGGTTTTACTGCTCTTGAGAGGCAAGAGCAAATTGCAGCATACGGGCTTGCGGTCTTTCTTATAATAACCTCCTTAAGTAGGGGTGGTAATGACGTTGCCAATGCAATTGCACCGGTTATTGTGCTGCCAGAGTTTCTAGGAACTACTCAATTGGGGCCATTTGTTTTCTCGGCCACATTGATCCCGCTTCTTGTTGGCGGTTGCGGAATGGCTTTGGGCCTTATTGTCATCGGTCGAAAAGTAATCAAGACTCTTGCAACAGAAGTTGTTTCTCTCTCTCCATCTTCGGCACTCTCAGCAACCATCTCAGTTGCTGTGATTCTGCTTCTTGGAACACTTATTGGGTTACCACTTAGTGGGACTCATCTGCTTGTTGCGGCTCTTATTGCGGTAGGATGGGTTGCTGATACTCCTGTCCAGATGCAACAAGTGAAAGAGATACTGATATCTTGGATCGTCACTGTTCCAGTATCGGCCATTTTGGGAGTGGCGGTTCTCTGGATGATCGCACCTATCTTCTAAGCCTCTTCTTGATTCTTTCGTGTCTGACGATGGGAATCCTATGGATGAGTAAGAAGTCCTTCGCTTGAGAGCCAAGTGCTCTAGCCTCATCTTCGGAGAGATGGACTCTCCTCTTTGATCTGGGAGTTTCTCTTCTAGTTGCCTCGATTATTGCCAAATCTGAACCGCAAACTAGATTCTCGACGGCTTTGCATGAACGTGTGTCACCTGTATATGCAAGAAGAGTCTTGCCAACTCTTACTGTATAACCTACGGCAGGCATCAATATCTCGTTCTCTTCATCTATATTCTCCATTCCAAAATGTTCTACTTGATGAGCCTTCACCTTGAAGGAAGCTGTGCCGAAAACGGCCCCATCAAGCATTTCATGGAATTCAATTGAATATGGCAGTGTTTCGCTGTAGATTTTCCTGAAGTGGGTAATGACGGTGATTGCTTCAATACAGCCTTTCGGAAGCAGGATATGCAAAGGGCGACTTCTTTTCATCATTCTTAGGAATCCGAGAAGGGTATGAAGGCCACCCATATGGTCAAAATGGCCGTGGGAAATCGCAAGAAGGTCAATGGCTTCAATGAAGCTTCTCTCACCTTTGGAGAGAAGGTCTCTTGTGGCGCCGTCTCCCACATCTAACAACATGATTCTTTCAGTTGCCTTTGAAATGACAACTATTATAGTGCTCACTCCTGCAGCGCTATAAGGAATATGAACTGTCACTTCCTCATTCTCCCACTGGAAAGGACCTGTAATTGCACTCAGCTTTTTCACCATCTGAAAGGAATGAATCGAGACCTTGAGGGATGAAACGATTTCACCCCTCAATTGCACTTGAAGTTAGTCGTAACCCATTGCAGGTACTCGAGCCAAGAGGTTCATGAGATACCCTATTAGGACAGACACTACTAGACCCGCAGTGGCAAAGAGAAGAACATCAACCCAAGTCGGAACAGCTCCACTCATGAGCTGAACAATGCTCCAGTAGACACTAGAAAGGGTGAGTCCGGAGAAAGCGACTTTCTTTAATGGGACCTTCACACTCTTGGTCTGAAAGGCACCAATCTTTGTCATCGCAGCTGCAAGTGTACCACCATCATCGCGTTTCAGCTTCAGCGCCCTTGATAGCTTGCCTACGGGCACCTTGCTCTTCGGCTTGACGATGTCCATGGCTTTTGGAGCTCTCTTAGCTATGTCTTCGGATACACCTTCTCTCATTACCATGTTCACAAGTTCATCTTTGCCAATTTTCTCGCCAGACCTCTTTGACTTCCGTCTGAGAACAACTGCAGAAGGGAATATATCCGTGCCTTGTTTCATCTTCCTTGCTGCTAGAATACCCCGTTGGAACTCGTCCAGAGCCAACAGGAGGGAGAAGATGGCCATGACAGCAAACCCGACCGTAATCAGTCCATTCACAGACATCAAAGCAGCCGCACCTTGGGGTCCTATCTGTAGCACAAAATGGTCTGATACTGTGTCATTTACTGTGGGGGTGGACAGAAGCGAATATGTGAAAGTGAATCTACCCGTGATTGTGCCTGACAGGAAATCTAAGCCACTTGAGCCGAAAAGTTCAGAAAGTGGAATTGTCCCGTTTAGAAGATTTGCACAGTGTCCTGATGGAAGGGAAATCTCCAGGGGAAACGGATTGTTCACAAAAGGAACGCCCATGTATTCCATTGTAAATAGCCCCGAATGAATGGTGAGATTCTTGCCTGTTTGAATATCCAAAGTAATAGGCAAGTCCTCCGAAAGGTTGACTGGAATTGGACTTGATATATCCGAATCAGCTGCGGAAACTCCATCAACTTCAAGGAGAAACGCCAATTCATTATTGCCGCTCCATCCGGTTGGTTGGGCAGCAGTGGGCTGCACAGCAGATGAGCATAGAAGAATAGCAACCAGTACGAGAAGCGCCAGGTCTGACAGTGTCGTTCGCAATTCTTGGAGACCTCATTAATCTGAATACCCCTCTTGGATAGTGGATTCTCTCTTTTATGATATCTGGTGCTTTTATACTATTGAGAGATATTTACGAGTCCTCTTTATCAAGTCCAAGAGCCTCATTGAGTTGTTTATCGAATTCTTTGTCTGCTTCTTCTGGATCGAAGACAACCTTAGGTCTTGAAATAGGCTGATCTGGCAGCTCCCAATTTGATGCCAAACCCAGCCCAAAACCAGCCCCTGTAGAAAGAATACTCAGTACTGCTTCAAAAGTGCCAACATCTATGATTGATCCTAGTGCAAGAATAATGATGGTACCTCCAAGCAAAGTGAAAGATAGTCCAATTAGGGCTCGATCACGAAGGGTCAGCCGCTTAGCTCCACCTATGGCATAGCCAACTATAAATCCGATCAACAAGCCGGGTGCACCGAATAAGAATCGGTCATAGGGAGTAAATGGCTGCAACTGACTCTACCTCTTTGTGGTATATTCATGGTACTCTCAGAGCATAGATAATCCTTGCCATCTTCCTCTGTCAAAACAGTTTTACCATTGAAGATTGTAGAGATCCCTTGTGAGCAAAATGGGCGAAGAAACGAACATGATATTGCATGAGATTGTGAAACGTCGGAGTGGACGTGCGTTCTCTCAAAAGCCAATATCTGACGAGATGCTTGGTTCTATTCTTCAAGCAGGAAGAAGAGCACCATCTTGCGCAAACACTCAGGCTTGGAACTTCATTGTTCTGAAATCACCAGATGTACTCGAAAAGGCTCATGAAGCATTGTCAAGAGGAAATGCATGGGGAAAACGGGCCCCAATTATGGTCATTGTCGCAGCAAAGGAAAATGCGGGATGCGGGGCACATGGACTGCCGTATTTCATGATGGATATTGGCCTAGCCACAGAGAACATACTCCTTCAGTCAGTTCATCTTGGACTTATGGCGCACCCAACGGCAGGATGGGATGAAGAGAGACTCAAGGAAATCACGGGAATTCCTGAGGAGTATCGAATTGGCACTGTCATATTCATCGGGTACGAAGACGATCTTGACAAGCTAGATGAGAGAACCAAAGAAAAGGAGAAGATGGGCTTCTCTAGGAAGCCACTATCTGAGATTGTCCACTTGGATAAGTGGTAGATCACGGCTTGTATTCCATCACGTGCCCACAATGTGATGGCAGGCTCTGGTGTCCACAAGCAGCACCCATCCAACACACCAGTTGATCACCCTCTTGATGCATTTCGCGGCCGCAGTGAACAGGTACTGTGACTTCTTCTCCACATTTAACACATACTAGTTTGGCCATTATGATATCCTCTTGTGAATTCTTGGCTTAACAATAGTGAAATTATCGGCTATAAACCTTTACTTCTGACATCAAGAACCAATAGGGTGGTACTTCCTTGAGTCCTCGCTGAATACTTTCTCGGATGTTTTGTTAGCTCCTGGCGTGTCGAGTTCAATATCTCGTCTTTGTCCTTTATCCAGAGAAAGAATCTCTCTAAAAACCTCATTCTGGATTATAAGCCGCTGTACTTCATTACTTCCAGTCCAAATTGTAGCTAATCTTGCATCGCGGTATAACCGCTCAATAGGATACACATCTGTGTAACCAATTCCACCCAGAATCTGCATTGCTTCATGAACCGCCTGAAAGCCGGCTTCGGTGGCAAAAACCTTCGCTTGAGATACCTCTTTTCGGCACCAAGCCCCTGTATCGGCGACCTTAGCAGCACGATAAACAAGCCCTCTTGCAGCATCTAGTTGGGTCATGCAGTCGGCTACCTTGAAACTAATAGCTTCGAACCTCCGTATCTGGCGCCCAAATGCCTCACGCTTGTCAGCATATCGAGCAGCAATCTCCAGAGCAATTTGACCCATGCCAATGGGCCCTGCAGCTGAAGTCAATCGTTCAGGAACCATCATTGCATTAAACACAGCGTTCCCATCGTTAAGATCACCCACAAGGCGATCCTTCGAGACTTCTGTGTTTCTCATTACTATGCGTGCTGCGCCCATTCCTCTGCAGCCCATGAGCTCATACTCTTCTTCTACTTTGACACCGTCGTCCCTTTCCACAATGAAAGCGCTGAGTGATTTGTGGGGAGCTGCCTGAAAATCCGTCTTAGCATATACAAGAAAATAGTCAGCCCCAACGCCGCCTGCTACGAACCGCTTCTCACCATTAAGGATGAAGTCGTCATCCTGCTCAACTGCTGTTGTGTTCGTGCCGAAGAAGTCAGAACCCCCTCTTGGCTCTGACAGACCCTCTCCACAGATCATTTTACCCTTCAGTGTAGGCAGCAAGTACTTCTTCTTCTGTTCAGCCGAACCGAATCTGTTGATTCCTTCACCGATTATGCTAGGCAGGGAATAGGCACATCCCAACGCAATTCCCAATACGCCCATTTCTTCAACGGCAAGCATTTCAGAAACCCAGCCAAGATTTCTTCCACCAAATTCCTTAGGAAATCGAAGGCCCAGAAGTTTGGCCTTCCCTGCGGCTCGAATGAATTCGTATGGATATTCCTTTTCGCGTGAGTCCATTGCAATTATCAGACTACTGTCAACTTTGTCCCGAACAAAAGCGCGTACCTCCTCGCGAAGATTAATCTCATTCTTGGTAAGTAGCACATCAAACAATGTTCAGACCTCTATTGAAATTCCTATACATCGCCCAATAAAGAATCTAAGGTTTCTTGAGAACCATCCTGACGGTGGACATGTATGGCCTCAACTGGACAAACAATCTCGCAGAGCAAACAAATGATGCATTCATTCTCATTTAATGGGTCAACAACCTGCACACCCTGGGGTGTCTTCCACGGCACAAAGACATCTGTAGGACATGCGCTAATGCACTTCATGCATCCGATGCAGGATTCGATAAGAACCCCAACAGCCATTCCATGAATCTCATCTTTGCCTGTTTCACTTCGCCATACTGAATGGCCTTCATGCTTTGAAACGATTCTCCAGTCATTTCTGAAATTATTATCAATTGGCACATCATAAGAGCTACAGGAGATTCTATTGAGTGTATTTCTGAAGCTAGATGCTAGTGTCCTTCCGCGTCATTAAGGAGGTAGTTCAGTATACTTCGCCAGATAGTTCCATCATCACGCCATTTATTCTCGAAATTGTTGATGTTAATCCATTCTTGAAGCGCATCCTTAGCAGAGCTTGGGAAAGAATCACTAGACACATCCTCAATATATCCCAATTTGAAAAGAGCATTCTGAATCATCCACCCTATGTCGCCATCAATGGTGAGCAGCTGACTCGGATCCTCGCGGGATAGAAGTGTCATATCATAAAGACGAAATACTCGTTCGAGTTCATCGATTGGAGCTGGATGGTCATCGACTCTGACGTCAACATACCGATCATTTCTTCCTTCATATCCACCCTTCTTCCGAACAACCAAAATGGCGGCCGATTGCATTCCTCTTCTATCTCCACCAGCTGCCTGACCTGCCTTTAAGGCAGCAAAAAGTCGGGCTACTAAATCGCCCTGCGTGAATTCGTATGCGCTCACCATGTCAGCAATAACAGATTCACCAGCAAGAATATTGCCTTGACAGATGTAGCCCTTTCCAGCAATATGGCCGGCCCAATCCATGCATAGGTCTCCGGTATGAGCTGCCACTCGGCCAGATGAGTCAACTATTCCAACTTGTCGATGCTCAGCCATCTCGTCAGCCTCCAACAGCGATTTTAGAACCTCTGGTGCAGACATCCCCTTTTCTAAAAGATCCAGACCAACTGGACCATATGATGCATTGGCCCAAGCCTGCGTGGCCACAGCACCGATTTCTGCTCGAGCCCAAGGAACAATTGAACCTACTGCTGGAAACTTCGATTGAACTATGATTCCTAGATCGCCGTTCTCAGGGTCACGAGCCACCACTGAAAAGGTGGATAGGATTGGGAAAATCACTGGCAAGTCACCTTTTCTTTCACCTTGATGAATGATGATTCAGTAGTTTGCTATTGCTGTATGATTTCAAAGCAAGTCTTAAGTGAATTGAAGGCCCGTGTTGAATTTGTCGTATAACTTCGGAGAGCCTTCATTGATGTCGGACGTCTATGTATGGTATACAACTGCAACTGGGCTTGAGAAAAGCTTGAAGACGAATCCTGAAGAAACGAGCATAAACTTGGACCTGCATGACATTATGTCAATAGACCTTCAACCAGTTATATGGTGCTCAAAATTGGAAGAACTAAGTTTGAGAAGTAACCAGCTCAAAGAGATTGATTTATCCTCTCTAAGCAAATGCAAAGAACTCAAGGCTCTAAGACTCAATAACAATCTACTGCAATCTTTGAACCTGGCGCCTCTGGAAAGCTGTGCCAAGCTCCAGGAAATCACACTGAATCATAACCAGATCCGTCACTTGGATATCTCGCCACTTTTTCACTGCAACAATCTCGTTGAAATGAAATTGGATGAACGTACTTCATTGTTGGCAGATCTTACTCTAAAGTCGGTAGGAAGCTGGCCCGACGTACTGGTCGAGAGATTCCACAGAATACTCTGGAAAATCCCTGAGGAAACATGATTGTCCAGAAATAGAAACAAGATGGGCTTGATTCCTCCGGGTCCGGTTGTGTGTCCAAGAGTTACTGGGGATCCGATTATTCTATTGTTTTGACCTAATACCTATGATAACAAGTGCCACAATGCTTAGGCCCCCAGCTAGAAACAGAAGTTGGTCATAATCTATGCTCAAATCATCCCATATTGAGACGGCCGAAGATCCAGAAATTCCAAGTGTGGGGTCATAGTCAAGGTTCCCCTCAAAATGTGCAAAGGTCAAATAGATGGCACTATATTCCTCATCACACGTATCTTGCCCATATGAGCCCTTGACCTGGACCTGATGCGTTCCATTTGTAGCAAAGGCATTTTGAGTGTATTCCATATATGCGTGACCAAATGTGAACCTGTTTTCAGAGTGGATTACCTCAGAAGGCTGCTCAGTATCATCATTCTGTTCATGAGCACTCTGTGCGACATTAAATTGAAAGACCAAGACCGAGATGTCTTCTGCCCAATTCCACCCAGACAAATAAAGGTCGAACTTGAACTGCTGTGGTGTTGCCAGATAGAAGTGCACACGAATCTGAATCTCAAAGGCATCGGAAGCGGATTCCGTGGCTGGTGTGGATGGCGGACCCTGAAAAGTAAAAGTTTCGGTATTTGTGAAATTGAAATGCACCGCCGTAATGATATCATTCTGATGCTCTTCATAGAAACCACTGAATTCCCAGTTTGGGGAATGAAGTGCAAAGGATTGCCCGATGATGTGATCCTCATTTGCCGAAAAGACCGTATCACTGTTAGAGTCATTTGCCTCAAATATCCTCACGAACTGCACGTGATAGTCATCTCCAGGTGCTGTGAGATTCCACCACTGGAAATGAGGCACTTGATTGATTGCACTCACTCTGATTCCTATCTCGTCGTTGGTGAGAACCACAACCCCATTCGCAAATTGATACTGAATTCCACTCCATTGAGCAGAAACGGCAGGCAGTGTTGCCAGAGCTATCACTAGTGATATTGCGAAGAGAAGATGTAGTTTACTCACGTATGGTCATCCGTAATAGGATAAATCAAATAGGTATATAATAGTTCTATTCGATATCTACGGAAATATTACTTCGATGAACCTCGAATTCATTACTCAATTAATCATAAGGGAATTGAAGAGTTCAGCAGAGCAAGAAGCAACAGATTTGCGTTAGTAACGAGAAGTGTGACAATTGCAGCACGTGAAAACCTAACAGCTCTAGCACGCGAAACAGCCGTAGTGAGAATGTAAGTACTCCATGCAATTACAAAGGTCAGAAGAATCGTCAGAGGCCAGCCACTAATAAGCGTAATCTGTGGAAGGAAGTACCACATTAGTTCCAGAAGGACATGCGGAAAGAAAGCGATTGGGATTGTTGCAAATAGCCCTAGAGAGAAGCCTGCCTTCTTGAGAATCGGATATGAAAGTATCTCAACAATAAAATAGGTTGTAATCCAAGCTCCAAAGGCAGCCAATATAGTGATGCCAGCATTGAACGTACCCTCCAAGAAAAACAGAAAGATGGGAACTAGTCCAACTTCTGATGCCAAATATCCATAGAGACCGAGGAATAATACTATCTCAAAGAAGAATCTCCACGGATCGTTTTGGATACGTTGTATAATTGGACGCAGAGAGAGAAGATTCTGAACCAGAGGAATGCCTTTGTTGGGGCGTTCCTGATCTTTGGAAAGCCATGCAAGAATATCCTCGCTTTGAAGGATGATTTCGTAAGCAGCTTGACCCAACTCGGTTAAGGAATATAGTTTCTTTCCAGGACGAGCTATAAGAGGATCATCTGATTTCGATAGGATATCTAGATGGAAGTAGAGCGTACCTGGTTCGAGGCCAAGTTCAGTCAAATCGGTATAGGAAACAGCTCCCTGATTTCCAATCATGTGAATAATCTGCCTTCTGATCTTGTGTGACACTGCATTGAGCACTTTATCCATCACAGCATCGTTGTCCAGCAGATTTAGCCCCCTTGTGTCCGGTTTGTATATTAGGCTGAGTCTAATATAAACACTTATCCGTCTCCATTCTACTGCCGAAAATAATGATGCGACGTCGAAGAGAGCCAACTGTTCTTGCTGTTCTAATGCTTATGTTGTCAGTGCAGGGTGCTAGTGGTACTCCAGACGGCATTGAGTATTCTCTTGGTCCCCAGGGCTTCGAGGTCACAGCGGGTGTATTCGCACTTAGTCTGACAGATGAAACTGGGCCGCACTATAATTTCTATGACAGAGTCGAGAATGAAACCGAACATCATGTGATGCTTCTCAGAGCTTTTGAGTATGTAGATGATAATCAGGATGGATTGTACAATGCTGAGAACGATTCCGTGGTCAATCCTTCAATTAGCTTTCAAACAGCAAGTTGGAGCTTTGGAGGATTTCTGACACAGGAAGACGAAGGGGTTGCTGTGGGACTTCAGTTCAACCTGAGTAGTGTTGGGGGATTTGCTCCACACCAGACTGAGCTAAGAGTGGTACTTCAGAATCAGATCCAAATACATAATCAAAACGCATTGAGATTTGGCTTTGTCGTAGATGGGTGGAATTGGGCAAGAGAGGATACCAATCTAGCAATTGTCATGGCCTTAGGTACAGGAGACCGAGGACAGCAGATGCGAAGGCCAGAGATTACTCATCAGCCCAAGAACATCACTTTTGAAAATGGATTCTTCGCATTTGATTCACCAGTGTTCTATGGTCAGAATCAGGCAGAATTGAATGTCAGCTTGGGAGGCGCAGTATCTCAGGGAGAAGGAGAACAGATTCTGCTTTGTGTTCCCTACTTCGGAAATAATGTGCTTGTATGTGATACCTTGATTGGATTAGTCCAGGCATCGAGCATTCCAAGTACCACTCAGACAACCACAACCCTGCTTGGTACAGACAGGCTGCTTCTGGTATCAGTAGGGGTTTCTGTGGTGATTGTAGTTGTTGCCCTATTGCAAAGAAAAGAAGAATGAAACTGGAACTACTTCGTACCACGGCCGGCTCGGACTACCATGTTTCGGTCCCTCGAACTCAGAAAAGATGAATACTCGTAGTCTGAGAAGAACTCCAGGGAAGTAAAACCAGTTGCTGCAAGAGTTTCCTGAAGTAGCTTCTCGCTGAAGTGCTGTACCCTTTGTGTGAAAATGTCTGTCAACCAGTAGTTGCCCTTCTTGAGAAAGGAGGAAGCAACAAGCATGCTATAGTTGGCCTCAGGTTTATGTTGGAAGAATCTGGTGAAGAGTACTACATTTCCTTGGGGTAGCATCTCGCCCTTAATTGGGAAGTATCTAAAGCCATGGGACAGAATCTCTTCGAAGTTTAGAAGCTGAAGTATGAAGTATCCTTCCTTTTTGAGGAGTCTACTGACCGATGTAAACACATTCTTCAAGTCGTTCGTATCTGGAAGCAGAGCCAGAGAATTCCCAAGACAGATGATCAAGTCAAAACCCGGATCTGCAAGAGCCTCAAGATGACGCATATCGCCAACAATAAACTCAGGCGAACGCCGTTGTCTTGACGCGATCTTCTTCGCTTGACGAATCATTCCTTCACTCGAATCAAAGCCGATCACGTCATGGCCTCTTGCCGAAAGATAGGTTGAATGACGACCGCTTCCACAAGCCATATCAAGAACCCGACCTTTCACTGGCAGAAAAGACGAAATGAAGGGGATCTCCCGGGCAAGTCTCCCTTCCCAGTCTATTGAGTTGTCGTAGGCCAATGCAATTTCGTCGAGAAACAGGGCAATTCAGCCTCTAAGTCCTTGGTGCGTTCAATTCCTCAGGCAAGAAAAGCACACGACCTTCCATTCCACCCGCAACATTGATGGTCGCACCTGATACGTGACCTGAGAGCTGGTCAGACGATAGGTAGAGGATTGTATTTGCTATGTCTGAAGGCTGCGCAACCTTTCTCAATGGAACTGTTTGAAGAATCCGTTTCATCATATCAGTGTCATTCAATGCGCCTTCAGCCATTGGTGTACGAGTCCAACCAGGATTCACAAGATTTACGCGACCCTTTCTAGCCACATGGACTATCTCATTTTTCAAGCTCATTAAGAGACCGTGCATACCGGCCTTTGAGGCTGAATAGTCACAATACCAAGCCTCTCCAAAGTATCCAGCCGTCGAGCCAATTAGAATTAGAGATGCATTATCACCACTTTTTTCTTCAAGATTAAGAAAGAAGTACTTGGCAGAAAGAAATGCGCCAGTAAGATTAACAGAGATTGTTTCTTGCCATTGGTCAAGCCCTAGGTCTTGTATCGCCTTTCCTTCATGATGCGCAATTCCAGCATTGGCCACGAGAATATCAACACGCCCAAAGCGTTCCACGGCGCTATGGAACAGAGCACTAACTTGTGATTCATCACAGATGTCTACTCTGATAACAGCTAGCTGTTCACCCCAAGACGATTCGAGTTCCGTAAGTTGTTTCTTGGAAGTGCAGTATGTAGCACTGACTCTAGCACCTTCTTGTAAGAAAGCTCTAGTACACTCGAAACCGATTCCTCCAGAAGCTCCAGTAATCAAAACATGCCTGCCTCTTATACCCATGTCCATCAGCGTTATCCTCCGATTTCGTTAATGCCCCCATCGTGTAGTCCGCCCTTTCAAGGCTTTTGAATGAGGACCGAGGCTCTCGAAACTACTTCGAGAAGACTCGAAATTATATTTCCATAGACATCGAATGGAATGATTATATACATATCTTAGAGAACATAATGTGGTGATTCGATGATCACAACCCGAACTAAACTGATGTTTTCAATGGTCTTAGTGGCCCTTCTGACTTCTGTGCCATTTGTGGCTGCTCAAGAAGGAGGTATTCAGTATCAGCACGCCAATAGTGTTGTCACGGTTACAACTGATGCCATAGGTGTCAAAGTCACTGCTTTCAACCAAGTGCCCCATTTCACAATATGGGATGAGAATGATACAACTCCTGGGACGGACTATCATGTGACCTTCATCAACCTATTCGAAGCTAATGACACAGATGGAGATGGAGTCTATGACCCTGAAGTCGATCACAGATACGGTGATCCTTTCACACTGCCTACAAGCGACTGGTCCTTCAGTGGCTTTCAGGAGGAGTATGATGGGGACGATGTAATTGCTGTGCATTTCAACTTCACTAATGAAGACACATTCACCCCAACACCGACAGCCCCATACATGCTTGCAGATGCACCCAGCACCATGGATCTAGAGATCGAGATTCGTGTGCACATTAATGCAACATACATAGACAGGATGAAGTTTGACCTTGCTCTGGACGGATGGGAATGGATGTATGAGGGCTCAATCTTGGTATTCCAGTTTGCTATTTCAGATAGTGAACACGGTGCAAATCAAGGCACTGGTGCGCCCACTGATTTTGCAGAAGATGAATCAGGCTACAAGTTCACTTTTGGTGAGGCTTGGATGGAATGTGCCAACTTCGCGTATGCAGAGAATGGTACACATCAGAGCCAGGTTCAGGTTAAGGCATCTCACGGCTCTGGTGGGCAGGGCTCTATCGGCAATGCGGTTTATATAGCATTCGAGTACTTCGGCAACAATTCGTTGGACTATGACCCAACATTGGGCATTTTGTCCGAGGAAGTACTACCCATACCCACTGAAACCCTATTGATAGTAGGTGGTGCAGTAATCGTCCTAGTTGTCATAGCCATTGTACTTAAGATGCGGAAATAACCGAACAACTCTATAGCCTAACACAAAAACGTCCTGCCGAACAATGAGGGGCTTGACAGGACGTCGATCTTTTTTTAAGCGCTATTTCCCAAAAGAATCAGATTCAGCTGAGAAGCCATCAATGAATCGTGACCATGTATGTTGATAATCTCTCGGGCTTTCTCTAGATTCGGAGCATAGAGACACTGACGCATGTCTTGTAGATTAGGTATCTTTACTATGAGCTTCTGTTGCAGCAGCCGACGCAGAGCATAAGTCACCGTTCGTTCAGGCACCTTAGATTGCCTGCTAATCTCCTTAGGAGCAAGGGGTCCTGCTCGCGCAATACTCCGAAGCACTGCGAAAAGACTGTGGGGCAATCCTTTTTCCAGCATCATCACCTCGTCCGACGAATGACTACAACCACCATAATGACAAACAAGCTCGCACTACCGACAACCAGCAATATCGTAGGATATAAGGCACTTCCAGAAAGAACTTGCCGGAGTGCAGCTGCAAATGAGTCCCATGAGTCAGCTATAACTTCGAGATGATCCCCAATTATTGTCACATTATCCAAGTAGGGAGCTATCGCAGTTTCCAGATCGCATTGTATGTTGTATTCTTCTGAAAGACCAATGATTGTGTCCCAAACAAGGGAGCCTCCCAACTCGCTGGGGTTAGTACATATTAGAGTTGTATTATTACTGAGTGCTGCCAAGTGGGGAAGCGCTTCCGTACCAATAGAGATTGCATTTGTCAAATCAAAGCTAGGAAATAAACCAGGCAATTCCTGAAGTGCCGTTCGAAAGGAGAGATACTGCAGTGTGCAGGTGAACTCGGTCATATACCCGAGGTGCCAAATCGCTGCTACTCGGCTTTGATGATTGTCAAATTCATCTAACAAAAGCGAAAGGCCTTGAAGATTAAGATCAAGGCTCAAAGCACGGAATGCATCCGCACCGAATATCAGGAAGAATAGGTCTTCCTGCGATGGTGCGTATGAAGTTCTATTCCCTTCAAGACGGTCGCAAATGAAATCAATCAGTCTAGATTGTATATCTGAAACCGGATTGGATTCAGGTCGAACTAGGACTGTCAAATAACCCAAGGCACTCCATGCAATGCTTAGATTTGTATAGCTGACCTCATAGTACCAGCGACCATCAGATGGATAGCCGAAGTATTCTCCGAAAGAGCCAACTCCAGGATCTACAATCCAAGCAGTTTGTGATGTGTCGTTATAGCCAACAACCACTACAGAATGCCCAGCACCTGACAGGTCGAAGGTGACGCCCAGTTCGCGAACGATGTCATAGTCCTTTGGTGGAAGGTAGTAAAGATCAGTTGCAATTACTAGAGGATACCCTTCGTCAATAGAGTTCCGCATCAGGTTCAACGCTTCGTTTGGACCGTCGAAGGCCGTATAATCCAGACCCCATATTCCCATTGCCTGAGCGTAGAGTTCTGCAAAATCAGAGTGTCTGTCAATGTACAGTGAGTAATTCAGCCCATAGATTTCACTAATGAAATCGAGGGGGACCATCTGCCTATACCCTGCTCCTGGGAGAATGGTCATGACATCTTCATACCTTACATATGCAGCAGAGAACCCGATTCCTGAAATGGCAAACAACTCATGTAGGTTCATATCTACTCCAGCAGAACGAAGCGCCATTGTTGATGAAGCCCAATGACAGAATCCACTGATCTCTTGCCATTGATATTTTATCTCAGATACATGTCCATATCCTTCAGTTGCAGTAGAACGTGGACTCTCAATCGCTACATTCTGAGGAGAGTAACTTGGTTGAGGGATTTGACTCAGAAGAAACAATAGTGCTGTAGCGACCATCATCATCTTGTGATTCTCAGTGATTCTCAGCACGGTTACCTCCATGACAGCAGAGAAGTTCGATCAATCTTACCTCCAATGATCTGCAGATAGGCATCCTCCAAATCATCAACTCCAGTTGAGGTGACAATTTCAGCAGGTGAGCCCACTACCACTAGAGCCCCATCGTTGATTATCCCGACAATGTCACAGACGTCCTCTGCGAAGGAGGTCTGGTGTGTACAGATGAAGAAGGTAGTTTCCATCTCTTCGGCCAGTGCGTGAATCAGGTCTTTGACAAGTGCACCGGCACTGGGATCAAGCCTTGAGGTGGGTTCGTCCAAAAAGACCACGCGTGGCTCATGAAGCAAAGCGGAAGCCACAAGGACCTTTTGCTTCATTCCACTGGAGTAGGTCTCCAATAGGTCATCTTGTCGTCCCTCCAATCCGAGCAGTGAGAGAAGCCTATCAATTCTCTTGTGAAGGACTTCACCCTTGAGGCTGTTCAACGTACCAATGAATTCGAGAAACTCTGTCGCTGATAGCTTGGAATAAAGACCAGGAGACTCCGGAAGAAGTCCCGTTGACTTTCGCACATCACTAGCTTGAGACAAGATATCCATGCCCAGAACTTCAGCAGTACCTGAGGTAGGCTTCATCAGTCCTGAGAGCATGCGAACTGTCGTTGTCTTGCCTGCTCCATTGGGGCCCAAGAAGCCAAATCGGCTGCCTGAGGCCACTTCCAAGTCCACGTTTCTCACGGCATGAACTGGACCAAAGGTCTTGCTTAGCAAATGGGTCTTAATGGAGATACCATTGTTTCGAGATGTCACTTTAGCTACACCTCCACCTTACCGAGGCTTCGAATGCCAAGAGTCATCATTGCTAAGCCAACAAACAGCAATGTGCTGGGGCCTACAATGGTTATCATGAACCACAAACCATCGACATGGAGCACACTCTCGATTACCGCAAGGACATCAATACCAAGACCAAGGGTCAAGAAAAGGTCAAGGAATAGTGGCCCTAGCAGAGTGAACTCCGTCAACAGCATCGATGTCATTAGAACAGTCTGATGCGCAGGCGACTTGGTATCCTCATAGTCTGGGTTCTGAGCGGTTGCACCCATGGCGATCATGACGGCACCACAGACAACTATGTAAGCAGAGATGAAGATCTGTGCCGCGAGTAATGGTGGCAGAGCGAACATTATGATCATCGCGATCGTAGGAGCACCACTAAGTGGAACCGCCATTAGGAATCCAGTGGCCAACCGAGCTCTCATGAATCGAGAAGCTCCTTTTGGAGCAGACCGAATTATCCAAAGCTGGTCTTTGCTCTCCAAGAAGCCAGTACCAGCAAATGGAAAGACACCAACTATTCCTATCATTATGCTAATCATTGGTAGGATCTCATCGACTACGAATATTTCGCCTTCTATGATGCTCATTTGACGGATGATGATTGGCAGAATAATCGCCAATACAACTCCGTAGAAGATCTTTGATAGGTTCTGGGCCTTTCTTCCGAAGTCCTTCAGACTCACAATAGTGAGAGCTCCAAATGGACCCTTAGCCACCCTGCGAATGCCTCTGAGAATGATATTGTCACGACCGACAGTGGTGACAGATTCGGTCCGCGCTCCCGCACCTATTGTGAATATTCTGTCAGCGGCAGCAATAGCAATGGGAACCCATAGAAAACCAAATGTGACTGTCAATATGGCGCTCTGAATAATATCAAATTTGAGTATAGATGCGAAACCTATAATCTGCCCTCCAGTTAGTCCAATCCCGTTGAAGGTTATGGCAATCCAACTAACCAGATCAGCTGGCCAAGTAAAGGGCATGATAAGAAAAGCATCCATGCCAAGTAGCTCTGACAACTGCGGCATGAAAAACATCAGTCCATACATTGGAATGATCACTACCAAAGCAATCACAAAGGAAAGGGCCTTTGCAATGTCATTGCCTCGTGAAGAGTCTCCAAGTCTGGCCTGAATAATAGAAGTTAGGAAATTTGCAAGCCATAGAGTAGAAATAACCATGAAGGCCAAGCTTGCATAAACAAGCATCTGACCCAATAATGGAACTTCGAATGCCGCCATAAAGGGAGATATCAAAACAGGAGCAACCAGAATCACGATAAGGCCATACAAGGGCATTTTACCCAGAAAGGTACCAGCCAAGATGTCCTTTGTTTTTACATCGTTGGAGAGATATATCTCCCACTGGCCAATCTTGATCTCCTGTAGACTATAAGACAGGGGGTATAGCAAAAGGAGTGCCCATAGAAAGAGAATGACCGTTCTCATTAAACCTGGGAACATAACCATTAGTAGGGTTCGCATCACATCCATTGGCATTATAATCTCAAGAATGCCAACAATTATCATTGGGGCCAGATATGAAGCCCACACTGTTGCAAGCGTGTAGAGCAACACAGTTCCAATAGCCCGATGCTTTCTGAAACCTGAAGTCATAACATAGAACTCTGCTTTAGCTATATGATACCAAGAACCTGTCATCACTTCACCTCCAAGCAAGGAGTGCCTCGCGGTCGACCTTTCCACCAACGATTCTCAAGTAGGCGTCTTCTAGGTCTCCGGCACCAGCTGAGTCAACAATTTCTTGAGGTGAACCACGAGCGACTACCCCACCCTGATTCAGAATGCCTATGACATCACACACATCTTCAGCAAATCCTGTCATGTGTGTACAAATGAAGAAGGTCGTGTCTGTTTCCTCGGAGAGGACGAGAATCAAGTCCTTCACGACGGCACTGGCACTCGGATCAAGCCTTGATGTAGGTTCATCAAGGAACACGAGCTTGGGATTGTGTAGAAGAGTTGAGGCAACTAGAACCTTCTGTTTCATTCCAGAGGAGTAGGACTCTAATAGGTCATCCTGTCGTCCTTCGAGCCCAAGCACACCAAGTAAACTGTCTATACGTCTATGAAGTTTTTCATCACTCTGACCATTGAGAGCTCCTATGAACTCCAGGAATTCAACAGCAGAGAGCTTTGAGTAAAGGCCGGGTGTTTCAGGAAGTAAGCCTGTGATCGCCTTGATCGAGTCACGGTCTCTGCTGACATCAATGCCACAGACTTCAGCATAACCACTTGTCTGCCGCAATAGACCTGATAGTATTCGAACTGTAGTCGTCTTGCCTGCACCGTTGGGGCCTAGAAATCCGAAACGATTTCCTGACAACACTTCCAAGTCTAGATTTCTGATGGCCTGAACTGGACCAAAGGCCTTGTTCAGCCGTTCTGTACGAATTGATACGCCATTTCTAGCCAAAGTCATTCACCAATTGTCTTCTGGACGCCCTAAGTTAATGCAAGGACATGTGTATAATTTCTGGTAAACATTTACCGATAAAATCTTATATAATTTGCGTATGAAGTAAACATTAACCACATTCTCTCGTCAGCCCTCTGATGACAATGAATTCAAGTTTCATGATTGTGTCTGTATAGCCTAAGTGAACAGGCTAGTCGACTAGTATCGTTCGTACATGAACCACACCAAGGCTATGAAAGATCATAAAGAGTCATCCCTGATGCTGGAGCATAACTAGTCTCCCTCTCTGGACCATCCACTCAATAGGAGAATATCAAGGTGGGATGCTCTACATCTGCTTATCTATCGCAACAAGGAATAGGAGCAAGGAGTTCGGCGAATAACTAGTCTATAGTAGGCTCAGCAATATCACCATAGCGAAAAGGACAATGATCAATCCGATGCAACAGAGCAATCTGCATCCGCAGCTGGTGCCCTTGAAGAAGATACGATCAACCACGATGGCAGATGTCACTGCGTGGGCCCAATCCATATAGTCGCCGACTTCAACAAGAAATCGGTCGCGAATGGCGAGAATCTTCTTGTTGAGTCTGAAAGCGAAGAGTCCGCTACTGCTAAATGCCTCAAATCCCCAAGCCAGCAAACCACCCTGAGCCTTGATCTCTTCATCTCTGTAGAATAGCTTGAAGTTCTTCCTCACGGCTATCCATGGCCTAGTTAGCTTGACAGTCTTGTTACCATCTCTGTCCAGAATCCAGAAGGTCTTATCGAAAAATCCACCCTTGGCTGTCAGAATTCTGTTCCCCTGCATATCCTCCAAGTTGACGGTGGACCTAAGGAAACTGAGCCAAGTCTGACGTGCGACGCCAACCTGTTGCCCGTTTGCTTCATCAAAAATCTCATAAACTGGTCTCATAGCCATTATTTTCTGTTGTACGATATAATTGTGATATCCTGATTTCTCTGGAGTAACGTCCAATTACTTACCCTCCACATAGTGGAATTGCAATCCTCCTAATAAGAGTTGGGCAGTTGTCGGAGTGAATGTGCTATTCCAGACCAGGTCCTTCTTCATCAACACCAAACCATCTGCCACATGCAGGACAGAGAGTGCCGTGGTGGGCATCCGTAGTAGAAAGATTTGCGAAGGTATGCCTGCCGCAATGAGGACAAGTCATATGTCGGTCATGGATAGATGCAAGTTCCTCGGTCCCCTTGCGTTCTTCTTCGAACTCGGCAGCAATATGCTTGCCAAGATATCCACTCACTAGTGACAGAATGATGAATGCGATTCCATAGAGTGCGATATCTGAAAGGAATGTCAGCGATATTGAAACTAGGACAATTAGAAGGATCGGATCAACGACATAGGTCATGATCGCAAATGCTGCACCTTGGCCCGCAAAGCTTGTGCATGTTTGTCTAGGTTGTATATCCCATAATACAGCTGCGAGTACGCTGTTCAAGGCTCCCAATATGGTGATGACGAGAATCGATAGCCCAAACATGATTACAATGAAACCTTCAAAGTCAACTGGGGATGAGATGAGCATTACAATATCAAGTAGCCCAATGAATCCGACTGAAACAAGGGCGAATGGAAGTCCCTGAATGAAATATCGAGCAATCTCACTCTGGCGCTTGAATCCTTCCTGAGCATGATAGTAGTGCTTCCATTCCTCTTCCAAAGTTGAATCCTCCTATCATGAGATCCTCCAGTTATCCGTCTAAAAAGGTCTTCGAGTTCCTTGACAGGACCCTAGCAAAAAATACGTCATGATGGTCGTCATTCTGGAGAACTATCAGAGAGAGGATGGCAGTGTTAAAATTCCAATGGCTCTACGCAAGTACCTGCCTTCCGGGATGAAGGAGATTGTGCCCAGAATCTAGAATCACATACCTCCTTCGAGACTCATCTTTATTGCCTCATCAATGGAGCTCTGCAAAGCAGGTGGAAGATCTGGCACCTTGAGTTTGACAAAACCTCTGATGATAAGAGATGCTGCCTCTTCTTCATTAAGACCTCTGCTCATCAGATAGGTCAATTGGTCAGCTCCAACCTTACCCACCGTGGCTTCATGACTTAACTCAGCACCTTCAGCTTTGGCATGGAGCATTGGAATGGCGCGTATCGAAGCCTCATTGCTGATGAGTAGGCCATCACACTCAAGTCGTGCTTTTGTTTCACCTGACAACCCCACAAGATCACCTCTCGTAATGACTTCCGAGGCATCTGTCGCGATTGAACGTGAAACCACTTTGCCATGGGTCCTAGGTGCCTCAAGGAAAAGCAGGCTTCCTATGTCATATGACGAACTCTGGCTACCATAGACAACTGAATAGTGGTCAGCCTTAGCGTTCATACCCACTAGGTGAACCTCAGGGTAGGTCTGAATGGATTTGACAGGACTGAGGATAGCATAACTCGATATGTGTGTACCCCCTTCTTCAACCACAGTAGCCGACCGAGGTCGGACATCCATCATCTCACTCCAACGATGGACCATGGTGAAAGTCATCCGAGCCTTCTTCTTCACATAGAACTCCGAGATGCCAAGATGTAATGATTGTTCCACACCAGATGGGGTAGCACAACCTGTAATGATGTGAAGCTCAGAACCCTCTTCAGCAATCACAATGTTGTGAACGTTTTGAACGGATTGATTCCTTTTCATTACCAGACAGCTTTGGACAGGCATCTGAATGCAAGCACCTGCCTTGGCCCGGATGAAATAGCCGTTGTAGTCAGTAATCTCGCTCCGAGCTGTGTACTTGTCTGTATCAACTGAAACAGCATTCCACAGATAGTCCTGTAACCAATCGTACTTTGACAGGGCTTCAGTGATGGGGAGAATCTCAAGGCCTTCTTGCTTCAAGAGAACATCAGCAAAGATGCCCTCATTGTCAAATTGAAGGAAGGAACCAGATACTCCATCCTGAGAGGGATTAAAACCAACATCCTTGACTAGGTCACGGTCACTCTCTGATATCTCGTCAAGTGACTCAATTTGGCCTGGGGCGGAGGAGTACGAATACTCCTCCAGATCCAAATCAGCTCCGTACTCAGCCTTCTTTTCCTTTGCCTTGATTGCACGTTTTCGAAGATCATCAGAATTCATTCATTCACATCCTCCAAGCGTTAGCGCATTACATCGGCCAGAAATCGATCATACCCTTTCTCTTCAAGAACTGGGATATCCCTCATATCTCCGGTGTAGGCAAGCCGTCCATTCTGCAGGATGTAAATACGGTCAACTTCAAGATATTCCAGTACATATCGATGATGACTGATGATTACCAACGTTGTATCACCCTTTTCTCGAATTGCTTTCAATTCCTTGCCAACAATCCTAAGCGAATCGTAGTCTAGTCCACTATCAGGTTCATCAAGGAGCATAATTCGCGGACGCATTGAGAGGACTTGGAAGAGCTCGCTCCGTTTCGTTTCCCCACCAGAGAAGCCATCGTTAAGATCGCGTTTGGCAAGATTTCCTATACCCAGTCTATCAAAGTCCTCGTAAAGCTCGCTCTTGCATGAACAGCTCTCCCCCATGAAGTAATCGGATTCTGCTTTGCACTGGTAATCAGGACATATGCGGCAAATGAAATCAGCGAGTTTTACTCCAGAGATTATTGGAGGTGTCTGGAATGCATATGCAATACCCAAACGAGCGCGTTCAGAGATCGACTTATCCAATATGGATTTGCCATCAAGGAGAATGTCGCCATCGACAACATCGTACTCAGGTAGACCCATAATGGTCTTAGCCAGTGTTGATTTTCCAGACGCATTGGGACCTAATATGGCACTTACCTTACCGGATTCGAACTCGATTTCAACTCCGCTTAGAATCGGCAAGCCATTCACTTCAACTCGAAGGTCAGTTGTTTCAAGGATATTAGCACACATCTTTACACCTGCCAGCAGTCATTCCATGCATTACTCTCGGTAACAATTCCTTCTTTGTAAAGGATTTCGTTAGCACACTAAAATGACTGCAGCGGACACAGCACCATAGATATACTATGACCGGAGATTCCCCCTTAAGACGGATGTAATCCTCACGTGTACGGTATCTGTTACTGGAAGACTGTGGACTCTGCTAATGCTGACTATGACGTTCTCAGCACAAGTGAAAGATGCTGCAAGAGCTTCGTTGAAACGGATAGAGATAAAGTGATTCAACTATTCGTGAAGAGGTACTATGGGAGAGGATAAGTAATCTCCTGTGTATTAACATTGGCCTGATGAAGATAGACAGTCCATAGACTCCTAGCAGTCTTGGTTTCACAGACGGAAGCTTGTCGTTTTGAACAGCAATTACTAGTTTGGTGTCAAATATCAGTGACGATGAAGGCAAATAGTCGCCATGACCAACGCCATTATAAGGAAGATCATAGTATCAATCTTGGTAAAAGTTAACCAAAACCCAACCTTTATAGCTGGGTTCGTACGTAACTAAGGACTGTAAGACACGAGGACTACGATGATGCTACTTTCAGTTCACGAAGCAGTTGTCTGGTGGGAATATCAACACGGAAAGCCCACTGGAGAGATTGCTAGTGAGTACGAAGACCCAAAGACAGCGCCACAATATGTGTTCAATCTCTTTGCTCAATCCGGAAAGCAGTCAGAGAGAGAAGGAGCAGAATCAATTCAACTCAAAGATACCCAATATGTATCACGGGTGATCAATAGGGCGCGAAGCAAAATAGACAAGGCTCTCAGGAATCAGTCGAAGAGCCACAGACTTGATGTCGAGAGTGTTCTTGAATCGAAAGGCTTACTCATTGGCTTTGATTACCAAGCTAACTCACAGGTATTCATAGTGTATACTATGAAGCTTGGTGTGGTGGTGTGGTATAAGCATGACTCCTATGCTGGGAAGCTGTGCCCGGAATGTCCCAAGTATGAGGAGTGTAGAGAAACCCTTGACACTGTCATGCAGGAGTATGATATTGTGCTTCGGTCCGATGAGCAGGATCTTTTCATGACACAACAGTCAACTGCCATCTTCAACAAACTTGCAGCCAAAGAGGACCCCAGGTACAAGAGATCGGAGGGATAATCAGTGCCAAAAGAAGTAATTGAAACAGTTATCAAACCCCCAATGGAAGATATTGCTAGTGGGAAGATATTCCGCCCTGACGTGCGATTCAAGTACAAGATGTGGCTAAATATGGTCATGGGACCTTTAGCCCTGTACGTGTTTGCAATTGCTGGCTGGTTGGGAACAGCCTTCTTGGCCATCTTTTTCGAGTCCGCAGACCCCTTGGCCGGATTTGTACAGTACGCTGCAGACTGGCTGTGGCCGGTCACCTTCTGGTGGTGGGTCATCTTTCTAATCATCTGGATCATCCCGGGTGCCATTCTTGTTCCAATTTACTTCAGATCCTTCTCTTACTCTGTGCTTTCGAAGAAGGGTGATGCTATGCCAGAGATCTTCACCCGAAAGGGAATCATCGATGTTACAGAACGACATGTACCATTCAGAACAATCACGAATATTTCCAGCCGCGCAGGGATTTTGGACAGACTGCTTGGGATAGGAAGTGTCGAGATTGAGACCGCAGGGACTTCAGTAAGAGGAACGGGCCAACCAGGGCCAGAGGAGAAGATCGAAGGCATTGTATTTTACGAGGAGCTTCGTGATTATATCCTGCAGGAACTCAGGAAGTTTAGAGTCCCATACGTAACAGGCACCGAGGTGGTACATCGGGAGGAGAGTCCAATCCCATCCTTGGAGGGAAGTCTGGACGATGAGATTCTCTTGACCCTACGTCAAATCAGGGACAATATGGCACCACTACATGAGATTCTAAGATTACTAAAGGAGAAGGAGGAAGAAGAATGACCAAGGAAATAGGAAATGGAAAAATCATCAGACCACCAATAGAGAAAATAGCAAGCGGAAGAGAGTTCAATCCGCATAGAAGAATGATATTCAAGGGGTGGACCGCATTTGGGCTTTTTTTCGCCTTTCTATGGACTGTTGGTTCTCTGTTTTGGACGGGCTTGTCCTACTTGATGTTTGTACTTGACGATGGCTGGGCATTTGTGGTTTGGCTGGAGTACATCTGGTTCTGGTGGCCCTTGGGAACAATGTTCTACTGGGCAGTCATGCTTCCAGTATATGCTGTGATCATGATTGGCCTGTGGCTGTACGTCAAGAGGATAAGATACAGCTTGAGGTCTGAAAAGGGAGACCCAATGCCTGAGATCTTCGTTCGCAAGGGACTTCTGAATATTACTGAGAAACACGTCCCCTTCAGGACGATAACAAATCTAGCCTCCAGAGCAGGACCCCTAGACAGGTTGTTTGGTATTGGCAATGTGGAGATTCACACTGCCGGATTCTCAGGTGGCACGCAGGCCGGTGGCAACACACCCGAGGAGCGGCTTGAGGGTTTGATCTTCTACGAGGAGCTCCGTGACTTCATCCTGCAGGAACTGCGAAGGTTCACGGGCACCTATGTGACGGGGACAGAGGTCTTAGCCCCTGCAGACATTGCTGAAAAGGTGAGCCCCAATCAAGCTGACAGCGAGATGCTAATCACTCTTCGCCAGATTAGGGATGTACTCACAAAGCTGGAAAGGAAACTGGACAGGGAGTGAATATGATGAATAGTGATGGAAAAGTGATAAAGCCGCCATTAGAGGATGTACTCGCCGGAAGAACCTTTCGACCATCCAGAGCTTTCAGAAACAAGATGTGGTTCCTGGGAATATTCATTGCCATAGCCCTCTGGATGCTCATTCTTGGCACCTTTGCACTGACAGGATATCTGGTCTTTGTGGTAGTGGGTGTGGGCGGATGGTCATCCTTCTGGGCCTTCTATAATGGATGGTGGACCCTTCTCAATACGTGGTACTGGCTCATCACAGCAATCTGGCTTATTCCAGGAATCATCTGGGTCCCGATATATATCAATAGTATCGAATACTCGGTGATTGGCAAGTCCGGAGAGGCAATGCCAGAGATATACGTGAAGAAAGGAATCATCAACGTCACCAAGAAGCATGTACCAGTGCGAAACGTGACACATGTAAAATCTGTTGCAGGTCCCTTTGACCGTGCTTTCAAGATTGGAACGGTCGAGGTGGAAACTGCAGGGGCATCAGGAATCGAAACAGGAGGAGCTGCAGAAGAGCGACTTGAGGGCATAGAGTTCTACGAGGAACTCCGCGATTTCATCATTAGAGAGATGCGACGGTTCAGAGGACCGTATGTTACAGGGACTGAGGTTCTTCAGCCAGAAGATGAAACAGTCATCAGAGTTGGTGGATCGATCGAGGAAGAAGTCCTCAGAGTACTGTACGAGATTCGTGAACTTCTAAGAGACCGCATCTAGAGTGAGAACAAGATGGCCGAGGGGTCTGAACGAATCATCAAGCCGCCCGTAGAGGAATTTGAGGCTGGAAGAGTATTCAGGCCGCTCTCCACACTACGCCACAAGAAATGGCTGAAGTCTATACTCACATCTGTTGCATTATACGCAGTCTTTCTCTTCTCCTTCTTCGGACCACCGTTAATCACTATTCTTGTTTTCGAGTTCATCCCGTTCAACCTCTTCTTTGTTAAGGAGGGCTGGTTCGTAGGGAGTCTGGTCTATTGGGGACTTACTCCATTCTGGCTCATCCCAGTTCTAATCTGGGCTCACTTCTATGTGAAAAACATAGAGTACTCTGTGGTTGGTTGGGAAGGGGATGCCATGCCAGAAATATACCAAAAGAAAGGCATTATCACCATTACCAAGAAGTTCGTCCCTTTCAAGAATATAACTCATGTAAAAAGTAGAGTTGGTGTCTTCGATCGTTTGTTTGGAATTGGTACCTTGAAGATTGAAACGGCAGGAAAGAGTGGAGGAATACAGCCCACCGGGATTCTTACCCTAATTCTCTCAAGGTTATTCAGTCAGAGCTCTGAGGAGAGTATAGAGGGAATAGCATTCTATGAAGAACTCAAGCAGTTCATTCTAAAGGAACTACGATCCTTTGGAGATAGAGAGCTTAAACGAGGAACCGAAGGAAAAATATTCACAAGACAAACTCTACGAGCATTCCAAGAGTTGCGAGATGTACTAAAAGAAAGCAAAGGTGGAAACCAATGAGCGCTGGAAGACTGCTTGTGAATATCGTTATTCTGGCAATAGCACTGATATTGTTCTTTGTTCTCCTGCTGAACTACTTGCACCTTCTAGGCTAGTAGGAAAAGCTTGGGAACTTGTCCTCGTCTTGTCAGGATATGGACCACACTTGACTCAGTCCACGACTTCGATCTTTTCCTGATGCCAAACAAAACGAAAAACTAGTACACACCGCAGTTTGAGGGAATTCGTTTTCTCTCCTGCCCAACCTAGGGCTCCAATCAGAGGAAAACATTGTACTTGCTCAGCATTTGCGAGAATCTCTCCAAACTCTCATGGGCTCTTTCTCGCGGGCGAACCTCGAATACATAGACTGCCTTTCTAGAAAGATTAGAAAGAAATCGAATGGCCGGTTCAAAATTAACTGTACCTTCTCCGACAACCTGATGCGAACCAGTCACCTCATCCTGATCATGAACATGAATGACGCTGATTGCATCCTTATGGCGACTGAACACATCTAAATCGCTTGCATTTGTTTCAGGGAAAAACATCTTCGGAATATCAAGACAGAGCTGCAGTCCACGTGGCACTAATTCATCAATGACCTCATGAACCAGAGATGTCCACAGATGATTCTCCAATACGATACTAACATCGGTCCCGCCAAACTCCATCAAATCCCACAAATTATCCCTAAGGGTATTCACATAGAAATCATGCCAGTGTTTCACAAATGTGCCTGACTTCTCTCCGGATAGTCTGAAGGAAGGAGGTCTTCCCGTGTGCACAACCACATTTGTTGGCCCAAAGCTGATATCTCGGGCGAACTGAATTATCTCTTTTAAATGCTGAATTATCGCGTTTCTTATCGAAGGATAAGCTGTGAATAGACTAATATCATCGCCAGGCGCATGCAGAGAAATCTCTACAGAGAGGTCCTTTGAAAACTCCTTAAGTTTCCTGCGGCTCGACTCTGAGAATTGATTTGGAAAGAATGTTGGTACGCTCAAATCAGGTACTATTACTGTCCAATCATTCCTGTAGGCATATTCTAGGGCGTCCTGAATGCTCTCATCGTATACAACATGATAGCCGCGTAGCGATGGATTTCTCATAATTATCAGTCATTCAGGGTTCCTTATGAGCGTACTCTAAGAAAAAGAGAAAACTGGTCCCCTCGTCATCGCTTGCGGAGGACCATCAAAATCACAATGATAAGTACAACTGCTCCCAAACTACCAATTAGGAGATAGCCAAGAGTGGGATCAGGTAATGTCTGAGTTGTAGTTGTGGTGATGGTTGTCGACGTGGTTGTTGTGCTTGTCGAAGTTGTGGTTGTAGTTGTCGTTGTAGTAGTAGTGGTTGTGGTAGTAGTCGTGGTTGTAGTTGTCGGGGTTGTGAAGTCAGTTACGTTTATTGGATTTCCAAGTATGTAGCTTCTCATCATGGTGAAGATGTGAGTATTGTCAATGGAGTAGCTTTCTGGCAAATCATTGAATGCATTGCCGTAAAGGAAGACAGGTACAGGCGTGGCTGTATGATCATTACTGGTCCAAGTCACGGTGACATTTTCAGCACGTTCTTCTCTCAGTGCACGATTATCAGCTTCAGTATTCGATTCAGACGGGAGTTCATCATTGAGGATATTACTGACCACGGTAAGACCACCTGTTTCATGGTCAGATGTGACAATGAGAATTGTATCACTGTGCTCTTGCACGTACTGAAGAGAGATGTTAACTGCCTTATCGAAGGCAATTGTTTCAAGAGCAACGCCCACTTGATCGTTGTCATGGCCGGCCCAATCAATCTGGCCACCTTCAACCATGAGAAAGAAACCATCACTGTCCTGTGACAGAATCTGCAAGGATTTATTCGTCATCTCTTCCAGGGATGGTTCTGTGGAAAGAGGACGGAGCAATTCTTCAGTCATGTAGCTATCAGCAAATAGACCAAGAACCTTGCCACTCGTGACTGCGTCAAGCTCAGCTCGATTCCGAACAATGGTATATCCATTGGATTGCATTGTTGACTTCTGTGCCGAGCTCATCTGAGTATAGCCGCCACTAAGAACGATTTCTATGTCTTTCTCTTCGACTAGTTGGCGAGTGATTTCAGTATAATATCCTCGATCCTCGACATTTGCGTAAAATGCTGCTGGTGTTGCATGGTTGAATCTGGTTGTTGATATCAACCCTGTTGCCTTACCCATAGACTCAGCAATCTCTAAGATAGTTAGGAGGTCAGGATTTGTGGGCGTCATGCCAACCATACCGTTGTTTGTCTTATTGCCAGTAGCAATTGCAGTACCCGCCGCTGCAGAATCGGTGATTGCGGCGTCGGCACTGTAAGTAGTAGCAGACCAATTGTAAGAGAAAGTGTCCATCGTTAAGTTCTGACCAGGACCCACCTCGACCCATCTTGCCATCTTAATATGTTCGTAGCCCATTCCGTCACCAATCATCAGGATAATGCTCACCCCAACACCCAGATCCATTTCTGGCTCATACGATGTAACGTTCAACACCGGGAGTGAAATAAGAATGGTCGAAAGAAGAAGCATTGCCATGACGTGCTTTCCAGTTATTCCTTGATGCGCCATTATGAATCACTCGAATTCAATGCCAAAGGAATGCATAAAGAGGAGGATTCGTTGAAAACGGTTTTGGTAATGTCATAGGCACAAGTGAATCCCATGCGCATACATACGTGAAAAAATGTCGTCTGAGTCATTTTACCGCTTCATGAATAGCAACAACTCCCAAGGACAGGTGGGTCCAGCGAACTCTTGCAAAGCCTGATTCTAGAAGTGCATTCGCTAATGATATGGGAGAATGAAATTGGCGGATTGTTTGTGATAGATAGAAATATCCCGATTTGGAGCCGGATATGAGCCTTCCAATCGGTTTCACTGCAAGGAGCACATACACATGATAGAACCATCTAATAAGGCGATATTGAGGCTGGCTAGTTTCAACGTTGATGAATATCCCGCCAGGCTTTAAGACACGGCTGAACTCTCTAAAGAATTCAAATAGGCCGACTACCGTGGAGTTGAGGTTTCGTGTTGCGAATGTGACCATCACCAAATCGAATGTTTCGTCGGGAAATGGCAATGCACCAGATTCAGCCAGAAGAAGAGCAGGCTTCTTCAAATCAGATTTTCGTGCTGCCTCCTTGATCATAGGAAATGAAAAGTCAGCAGCCACAAGCAAGGTATCTTGATCAGCATGCTTTAGCAGTTGTAACGAGGTTTCACCAGTACCAGTGCAGACCTCAAGCCATTTTTCGTTCCCTCTTCTCGCAGCGAACTGAACAGCTTTGCGCCTCCAATACATATCTAAACCGAAGGTCAAGATGTGATTAATTGATTCATAAGTCGAGAATATTTGAGAGAAGATATTCATGACACTCTTACTCATGGCGACACCTGCAGTCAGCAGCTAGTTCTTCCGAGATAAGGGATTCAAAGATAACACTGTCTATTAGAAACTCCCCATCCGAATGAGGCTTTGGGCACTCGGTATACTTCCTCTGATTTGTCACAAGTGTACAAATCCTTACGGTCGATGGCAATACACTTCAACGGTCCAACCCCCAAATCAACGACTCCAGCAAAGGTCCAGTCAGCTTTGAAAATCGCTCTGATAGTACCATTATCAGATGTAGAATACACAGCTTTGTCATTCACTGAGATGGAGTTCGCATTATCGGAATGGCCTTCAAGCACAGACATACATTCCCATGTCTTCTTCCATACTCTGATCGTGGTTTCAAAGGAAGAAGAATGCGAAGAGCCGATATCACCCCACCAGACCTCTCCAGAGTCGGAATAGACGAATTCATCATCAATAGCGAGAGAAAATACATCGACATTATGCCCCAAGAGCGTCGTAATTCTTTCGAAATCCGAATGTCTGTATATGCCAACATAATTGTCAATTCTGCCAACGTAGATATGGGCATCATCACATACAATGGCTTGTACAATATGCTGTCTAGCAGGAAATGATTTTTACTTACTTCGATTGGAGATGCCCTAAACAAACACTATATCATCAGCGGAACCCGATATCAGTTTATCATTATGATGGTATAGTGAGAAAACTGAACCTGAATGCTCCTTCAGAATGAAGGATTTCTGGAAGCTGCTTCGATCTACAGCTGCAATGAAGGTTTCATCATAGGATCCTCCAACAAAGATGTGTTTTGGACCTAAAGCTATACTCAGAAGACTTTGAATGGAAATAGCGATTGTCCTTTGTTTCTCAAGCTCATCCTTTCTCCAAACAACCAGCTCACCTGCATCCACCACGGAACAAACTTATTCATTGGTCCAGAGCGACTGCATTAATTGTCGATTTCTGTTGCAGAAAAGAATCTCCTGTAGAATTGTGCAGTTGGCAGAAGAGCCTGCAGCTTATACCTGTTGTCACTCATCGAAGAATAATAGGAACCTTATGGCCCACGATTTTAGCACTTGTTGCACTCGCCTATTTGAAACACAATTTCTTTGCATTCTTCAAGGATGTCACCAAAGAGCTGGTAGAAATAGCGCGCTGCATCATCAAGCCCTTCTCGGCCAAGGTCAGTCAGACTGTACTCAATTTCTCGTCCATCTCTTGTACCCACAATTAGCCCTCTGTCCTTAAGTTCCTTGAGAGCAGGGTATATGGTACCTGGTGTGGGTTTTGTGCCTCGTCGTTCTGCAATCCTCTCTGCAATCTGCTGTCCATTGAGTGAATCCCTGCTAAGTTCCCAGAGAATTTGGAATGTAAGAAAGCCTCGCATATCACAACAGTCAGGTGGGCAGCACAAATCAGGCTCCGGCTCTTCACTCATAAGAGAATATAGGATACCCGATAGATTTAAGTATATATGTAGGACGCCCAATACATAATTTATTGGACACCCGATAAGAGGCGAACGTAATGACAGGAACGAAAAAAGTCAGCGAAATGTCATCTGCTGAGATTAAGGAAGCAGTTAGAAAAAGCTATGAACGAGCTGCGCAATCCACAAGAGATGATTGCTGTTCAGCATCTGCTTCCGAAACCGAGAGGAATCACGGCACCTCAAGCTGTTGTAATCCCGAATCTGCAGAACTGAATTCGAGAACAAATCATGTAGAGGAACTTGGATATGAAGTTGTAAAGATGCCAGATTCTGGCACCGAGTCATTTACTGAATACGCAAATCCCGTCGCAATTGCAGATCTTAAGGAGGGAGAAGTGGTTCTCGATCTTGGAAGCGGTGCTGGACTCGATATGTTTCATGCTGCAAGGAAGGTCGGTAGCACTGGTCGAGTTGTTGGAGTCGATATGACACAGGCGATGATCGACAATGCTAGAGATGGAGCTGAGAAACTTGGTCTTGATAACGTAGAATTTCGCTTGGGGGATATCGAAGAGATTCCAGTGGAAGATGAGAGCATTGATGTGATAATAAGCAACTGCGTCATCAATTTGGCTCCCAATAAAGCCAAAGTCTTCCAAGAGGCCTTTAGAGTTCTTCGACCAGGCGGAAGAATGATGGTTTCTGATATGATTCTGGAAACAGAACTGTCTGAGGATATACGTCAGGATATATCGTGCTATGCAGGATGCATCGCAGGTGCAATCTTAGAAGAGGAGTATCTCCAACACATAAGAAACGCAGGTTTTGTAGACGTGGAGATCGTTGATAAGGTGGCTTGGAAACAGGCTTTTAATACGAGAATTGTAGCATACAAACCGAAATCAGGAAACAACTAAGATGAAATCCCATACTAAAATGATGACCTGTGTCAAACGCCATGTTTCGATGGAGACCGGCAAGATATGTGCAATAAGGCAGAGCATCAAGAGATCCACTAAGAACGATCCAACACCAATAAATCAAGAAATCTATGAGGAGAGAGATTGGATACTCTAGTAGCCATGTTCATCTCCTAGAAATGAACCTGAGAGCATCTGCACCAACTAACAATCAAGACACACAATTACGTTTCTTAGGTTATTCTGGGGACTAATGAGTGTCAGATTGTGCAGACCAGACCACCTGACCCTTCGACTCGAAGAACGAAGGGCAGGTGGAATCATGTGACGCAGATCTCCAGTTCATGTTTGGTATCTCTATTTGCTTTAGTGTTCATCGTAATCATAACAACCTGTTGCATGAAGGACTGTGGCTGCAAAGATCGTGGCGCTAACAGCGGATTTGGAGATGAAGGAGTTTCATGAGCTTTTAGGATCGTAAAGGTTTGTGGAACGTGTTCATTGGTACTTGAACTGGTACCACTACTCATCTGGATACAACACCACTGGCATGGTAACTCCATTCTCTAGAGCTTGAATTGCTCTTATCTAAAGGCCGAATTCTGACGAGGTGTGACGGTGAGGTCGATCCAGATCCGCATGGGTTCATATGTGGTGCCTCGATAAGCTATCAACAGCTTCTTCATTCTCATCGGCCAATGCCTCGAGCGAATAAGCTGCCTCAACTAGAAACTCCACCTTAGCTGCCGCTTCCGAATAGAATTCATGCATTTTCCTCTCAAGGCCAATAGCTATTCTCAGGATGTACTTTTCATCTGAATTGCTAGGAATAGATATGTTCAGAAGGTAGCTATCAGAATCTAATCCGACAATTGGCTCAAGAATCATCTCTGTTGTGTTTTCTCTACGCACTTGTTCCAAGGTCTTTAGTCGTTGCCTTCCTCTTTGAACTAAGGCCTCAAACTGAGAGGGAAGCAAGGTGTTCACGACGATTTCACGGGCCGTTTCATAGAAGGAGATTGTCAATTGTTCCAGCTCCATTGCAAATTTGAGAATTGCACCAAAGGTTCTCAGTTCCATATCTAACCACCAATAGACACTCATTTAGAACCAACGTGTAATGACAACTTTGTTCTCCGTGAAGAAATCAACTGCATCTTTTCCCTGTCCATGAAGGTCGCCCATAAAGGAGTCTTTCATTCCTGAAAATGGGAAGGTAGCAATTGGTGCGGCAATTCCAATATTTATGCCAATGTTTCCGGCCCTCACGCGATACTGATACTCCCTAGCAACACTTCCACTTGAGGTGAAAACAGATGAGGCATTCCCATATCGATTGGCATGGATGATCTCAATTGCCTCATCAAGATCCTTCACATGTATGATTGGAATGACTGGGCCGAAGATCTCCTCCTGCGCAATGGCCATATCTGGTTTGACTTTGTCAAAAACAGTAGGTCCAACGAAGTAACCATTTTCATAGTCCTTGATTTTAATACCTCGCCCATCCAGTAAAAGCTCTGCCCCCTCCTCAAGACCCTTCTCAATGTAGCTCAATACTCTGTCCATTCCTTGCTTAGAGGCGAGAGGGCCCATTTGGACTCCCTCTTCAAGTCCATATCCTACACTGACTGTCCTAGAAGCCTCAACAATCGCTTCTTTCAAGGGTTCATAGGCATCGCCAACAGCCAGCAGCACACCACCAGCTAGGCAGCGTTGTCCTGTGCACCCATAGAAAGATGTAATGAGTGCCGGAACCGTCCTCTCCAAGTCAGCATCGGGCATCACGGTGAGGAAGTTCTTGGCACCTCCTTGAACCTGGGCTCGTTTACTATATTCACCTGCCTTCTTGTAAAGAAGCTTTCCAACGCGTGTTGATCCTACAAAAGACATGCCTATGGTATCAGGACTTTCCAGAAATGCATTTACTACTTCTGCATCTCCGTGGACCATATTTAGAACACCCTTTGGAAGACCAACCTTGTCGATAATCTCGAATTGGCGCACTTGGCTCATCGGGACTTGTTCTGATGGCTTAACGATGTAGGTGTTTCCGGCGCCAACAGCAAAGGGCCAAAACCAAGTGGGGACCATGCCAGGGAAGTTGAACGGTGCAACACAGAAGAACACTCCAAGTGGCTGTTTAATGACCATTTCATCAATGCCTGCTGCAATATCCTCTGTATTATAACCCATTTGCAGAGAGGGAATGCTTGTTGCACATTCAAGATTCTCTATTGTACGACGATATTCTCCACGGGATTCGTCAATGGCCTTACCTTGTTCCATCGTGAGGATTTTGCATAGTTCTTCATAATTGTCCTCAAAGGCATCTCTAATTCGATTGAGATACCGAATCCTTGTAAAAACAGGTGTTGTACGCCACCGCCTAAAGGCTGCTTTTGCAGCTTCAATGGCTTTGTTGGCCTCCTCCGCTGTGCTCATTGGAGTTTTAGCTATGACCTCACTGGTTGCAGGATTGATCACGTCACGTGTTTCCTTCGCTTTGGATTCTACCCAACGTCCATTAATGTAGTTCTTGACAACATCCACGGCCAAGGCGCTCACTTCCATGTCGGAAAGTTGCTATCACCCTGTTGTCTATATGATTCTTGTGCCCTAGCTTCAATCGAGATGAATGAACTCTACGGCATTATCTTCACAGACTACAGCACAAAGACCACAGCCATCACACTTGTCAGGATTGACTATCGCAACCTTCTCTCGCATCTGAATTGCTGTGAACCCTCCATCGACACAGGCGGTTACGCATTTCTTGCAGCCAGTACAATTCTCCCTGATGATTCTCGCAGCAATGGGAGGCAACTTAGCTAAGGCGGCCCAACTTGTTATTTTGGGGAGAGCCTTTCCAACCATTGATTCAAGTGATTCATACCCCTTTCTATCCATGAATTGAATCAAGCCCTCCGTGATGGGTTTGATAATACCAAATCCATGCCACATCACTGCGGTGCAGACCTGAAGAGTTCTAGCACCAACCATGATGTACTCAATGGCGCTTTTCCAGTCCTCAATACCACCTATACCAGAGATCAGCATTTCGGGAAGTGCCTTGGCAATCTGGGACACAAAACGAAGGCCTACTGGTCTAATAGCAGGGCCGCAGAATCCTCCATAAGTACTGAGCTGTTCACTACGATTTCCTCCATACGCAATAGGAAGAGGGGTCGCTGTTTCAATATCAATTCCGACCAGTGATTCCAACGTGTTGATTGCAGAAATCGCATCAGCACCCCCCTTGGCTGCGGCTTTAGCAATCGGAACAATGTCCGTCACGTTCGGAGTCAGTTTCACCAGAATAGGAAGGTCAGTTCCCTTCTTGGCTGCACGTGTTACCATCTCCACGAGAGAGGGATCCTGTCCGATGAAGGCGCCCATATGTTCCTCTGGAGAGCCATGCGGGCACGAGACATTTATCTCGATTGCATCGACTCCGGTCCGAGACATTGTTTCAGCTAGTTCCGTCCAGCCTTCAGGTGAAGGACCACTCATAATACTCGCGATTAGCACGAAGTCTTCAGGCGCCTCTTTCTTAATCTTGGGTAGCCAGTCTTTGGTCCATGTAGACAGGGGCGTCCTAGTAAGAAGCTCGATATTGTTCATTCCAATGGCTTTACCGTTCATTCGAAGCACACCTAAGCGTGTACGCGGATCAACGGTAGGTTCATGTGTGACAGTCTTCATCGTAGCCCCGCCCCAGCCAAGTCGAGCTGCTCTTAGAATATGACGAGCATCCATTGTTGGAGGCGCCGATGAGAGTATTAATGGATTCTTGAAAGAAATCCCCGCAAATTCTATCGCCAGACGGTTCTGTGTCAACAATCCACTCTCCTCTAACCTAGAGTCATTATGAAGGCCGCCCCTAAAGTCTTTAGGAAAGTGATTGTAACAGGATCAGTCTTAGAAAGAAGGATGATTTTGATGACTGACGAGCTTGTACCCAAAAGCCTTCGAAGGAAGTATACAGAGAAAGAAATCAGTGAGATTGAGAAAAGGTACATGGCACCTGCAGTCACTCACTACTACAGAGATCCTGTGTTATTTGTAGGAGGAGAAGGAGCTATTCTTGAGGATGTAAAAGGAAATCGATACATCGACCTCTTTGCAGGAATCTGTACGACAATCACAGGATATGGACATCCCAAGTATGTTTCCACGATAAAATGGCAAGCAGAGCGCCTAGTCTATACAAGCTCGCTCTATGCCACAATCCCCTATGCAGTCCTAGTAGAGAAACTGGCAGAAATTGCACCAAAGGGACTTACACGTTCATTTATTGTGAACAGCGGCTCGGAGGCCAACGAAGCTGCACTCTTCATGTCCAAGAAGTTTACTAGGAATCCCTATGTTGTTGTTTGTCAGCGTGCCTATCATGGTCGTACCATGCTGACTAGAGAGATGTCAGCAGCCGGGTGGAGAACATGTCCAGAGGCGCATCCTCCTGGCGTTCGTTTTACTCCTTACGGCTACTGCTACAGGTGTCCCTTTGGAAAGGAATATCCTGACTGTGATATTGAGTGCGCACGCTATCTGCGCGAAGTCATTCGTACTCAAACCAATAATGCATTAGCTGCATTCATAGCCGAACCGATTCAAGGTGTAGGAGGAATCATTAAGCCTCCCTCAGAGTACTTCAGAATAGTCCATGAAATCGTGAAGGAATATGGAGGTATCTATATCTCCGACGAGGTCCAGACGGGTTTTGGCAGAACAGGAAAGAAGTGGTGGGGAATCCAACACTCGAAGGTGGATCCTGACATAGTCACCATGGCAAAGGGTTTTGGCAGCGGGATCCCAATCGGTGGATTCATTGCACATCCAGATATCGCCGCTGATTATACTATGACGGATGCATTTGCAACCTTTGGAGGAAATCCGCTATCTTGTGCAGCTGCAGTGGCTGTAATCGAGATTGTGGAAGAGAGCAACTACCTAGAAAAAGCTGCCATTCTTGGAACCATGATGAAGCGTAAGTTGGAGGAACTTCAAGAAGACCATAGACTGATTGGAGATGTGCGAGGACAAGGAATGATGATTGGGCTAGAACTAGTCCGTGACAGAAACACCAAGGAACCGGCTACTCTAGAAATAGTGAAGATAATGGAAAGATGCAAAGACAAGGGTCTCCTTGTTGGCAAAGGCGGACTTGACAGCAATGTGATAAGGATACAGCCTCCGCTTGAACTCACGGAGTCGCAGTTCGATGAATCCTGTACAATACTTGACGCTGCTCTTACTGAAGTTGAGAGAGAGCTTTGAGATACGCCCTTAACCCTTCGTCAGGCTGTCATAGCTATCTGGCCTGCGGTCTCTGTAGAACTGCCATGTGTTGCGAACCTCACGAATCATATCGAGATCTATTTCGCCGACTACTAGCTCTTCCTCTTCACGCGAACCCTTTACAATGATTTGCCCTCTTGGGTCTGCAATGTAAGAACTACCGTAGAACATACCTATCTTCCAAGGTTCTTCCCCAACACGGTTAATTGCCCCCATGAAGTATCCATTGGCAACTGCATGAGCGGGTTGTTCTAGACTCCATAGATGCTCAGATAGACCCGCAACAGTAGCTGATGGATTGAACACTATTTCTGCACCATTCAATCCGAGGGCTCTTGCTCCTTCAGGGAAATGGCGGTCATAGCAGAGATACACTCCAACTTTCGCAATGGAAGTATCGAATATCGGATAGCCGAGATTGCCAGGTCTGAAATAGAACTTCTCCCAAAAACCAGGGTCCAAATGTGGGATATGCATCTTCCTGAATTTGCCCAGAAGACTTCCATCAGAATCAATTACAATGGCGGTGTTATAGTACACACCAACTGATCCTTCTTCATACATCGGAGCGACTAGAACAAAGTTGTTTTCCTTTGCTAGTTCACACATTCGATTGGATAGAGGCCCAGGAATTGGTTCTGCATACTTATACCAACGTCGATCTTGTTCAGCGCAGAAGTAAGGACCAAAGAATAGTTCCTGAAAACAGAGAATTTGAACTCCCTGTCTTCCTGCGAGCTTCCCGAAATTCTCATGCTTCTGAATCATCTTCTCGATGTTTTCTTCGATCATCGAATCATCAGATACTTCACCTTCCCATTTTGCCTGAACAAGGCCAACACGCACGTTTCGCATCTTCATCGCTCCAGCTCGTAGGTCAAATCTCCATGTTATTGATACGCTTAATAGGCATTTCCTAAAGCGATTTATGGGATGCGGCCCAATGAATCAAGGAGGCGTTCCTATGATTGAATTTGATCTCATTGTGAGAAACGGGACTGTTGTCACAGCTTCTGACAGCTATAAGGCAGATGTCGGTGTGAAAGATGAGAAAGTAGTTGCCATCTCACAGAACTTGGAAGCAGCCGCGGATACCAAGGTGATTGATGCAAAGGGTATGTATGTATTCCCTGGGGGAATAGATGTTCATGTGCACTTCCAACTTCCATTCTCGGGAACTGTGTCTGCTGATGACTTTGAGAATGGAACAAAGGCTGCAGCCTGCGGTGGCGTTACAACTGTACTTGACTTTGCCATTCAGACGAAAGGTCGTTCAATTATGGAGGCAATAGAAGCACGAAGAGCAGAGGCTGATTCCAAAGTCTGCGTTGACTATGGGCTGCATGCTGCCATTACTGACTGGAACGCCGATACGCAGGCAGAAATTGCCAAAATTATTGATTATGGAATTCCCTCGTTTAAAATGTTCATGATATACAAGAACGAAGGTTGGATGGCAGATGATGGTATGCTTTTCAATGCTCTTGAGATGACGGCCAAACTCGGTGGGCACATAGGAGTCCATGCGGAGAGTGTCGATGTTCTTAACATGCTGATTGAGCGTTACGCAGAGGAGAAGGAGAAATGGGGGGCATATGGACACACACTATCGCGCCCCTGCTATACTGAGTCCGAGGCAATTATCCGAGCAATCCAGTGGGCTGAGGCCACTGGAGGCAAGCTATACATTGTACATATGTCGACAGGCGAGGGGGCAGATGCTGTTCATGCTGCAAAGCAGAGAGGCGTTCGGGTATTCGCAGAAACTTGCCCGCAGTATCTGTTACTTGACGACGAGGTCTTCAAAAGAGAGAACGGCCACCTATATGCCACGTGTCCACAAATTAAGAAACCACATGACAGTGAGCGACTTTGGAAAGGTCTTCAAAATGGAGATGTGCAGGTGTTGGCAACAGACACCTGTACATTTACAACGGAGCAGAAGGCTGCATGGAATGGAGACTTCAGGAAGATACCGTTCGGATTGCCCGGTGTTGAAACCATGATACCTCTCATGTACACTGAGGGGGTCGGAAAGCGCGGATTCTCAATCAATCAGCTTGTCACTCTCGTTAGCACGAACCCCGCCAAGTTGTTCGGTATGTATCCTGATAAAGGAACCATTGCCATTGGAAGTGATGCAGATCTGCTAGTCTTTGACCCTAAAAGAGAAATCACAATTCATGCCAGGAATTTGCAGACAAATTGCGATTGGAGTCCATTTGAGGGATGGGAGCTGGTTGGATACCCCTCAATCACGATTTCAAGAGGGAAGATTGTTGCTAGGGAAGGCAAATTCGTTGGCGAAGTTGGCTATGGCACCTTCTTGAAGCGTCGGCCTTATGGAGAGATATGAAAGAGCGGAATCACATTGTTAATCGGAATCTAGTAGTACTCACCAATATCCTCGTTCCAAACATCAGGGTGGGACTTGATGAAATCCGTCATGATTTCGATGCATTTCCGGTCTTGCATAACATGGACTGTCACACCTCGACTCCTTACATAGTCCTCTGGGCCTTTGAAAGTGCGGTTTTCTCCAACTACTACAACAGGGATTCTGTACAAAAGGATTGCACCACTGCACATGTCACAAGGAGAGTGTGTGGAGTAAAGCACCGATCTTCTGTAGTCTGCAGCTTTCAGTCTTCCTGCGTTCTCCAGAGCATCCATCTCAGCATGAAGGATGGCGCTTCCCTTCTGAATACGTTGGTTATGGCCCTTGCCAACAATAGATCCGTCCAATACTAAGACCGAACCAATGGGAATCCCTCCTTCCGATAGCCCCGTTCTTGCTTCAACGATAGCCTCCGCCATGAACCGCTTCATGTCATGTTCTGTAGGTACCCTTGATTTCACTTCATGATCACTTCATCCATTGAACTGAACAGCTGGATATAGCCGTACTGGAGAAGAGCAATCCGTGGTGAAATGGACTTGCATGAGCATAAATCGTAACAGAAGGACTGAATGCTATGCACCTTACTCATGACTGCAGGAAAAAGCAGAGCACAGATTCAACACTGAAAAGGGCCAGTGAAAGGGCTGCTGAAGTACTTCAGTCAATCTGGAATGAGTTCGGAAGCATCAAGGTACTGGATAGTGACCTCTGGTTATATGACGATTATATCCAATTCACTGTGAACGCAAGACATAGTGTAGATCCTGCTGTTGTCGAAGTGGAGGGAGTTGCCTTCAAAGAATGTCAGAAGAAAGAGTGTAGCTTTAGCACTCTGATATTCGAGATTAATGTTGAGGACTCTGAAACCCTCAGAGAGTAGACAGAATATATAGATCCCCCTTGTCTCGCTTCAATTCCCAATTGAGACCAGTAGCTGTTACTTGAAGGTACGCAATTTCTATGGCTCGATTTCCGTTGAATTCTGCACAGGAATGGTCTTAAGACCCATTCTTCGAGTCCTTCTTCGTTCTGTCATTCCGGATTGCTTTGCAGGAGCAGAAGATTCTCTCCAACGTCAAGCTCTCATTCATCGGCCTGAATCTTTATCCATAATGATATAATATAGCATTCAGGAAGGCTATATGATGCCGAGACCATATTCGTTATACAAGAACTGAGAATGAGTGGCGTTCATTCGGAACATTGGTAGGTTTACTGCCATCACCCAAGAGCATATCTTCTCTCCACACCCAAGAGGCATCTGTGCTCTTGAGCAGGAAATACTGCCGATATACCATCCTTTGAAGTGTGTAGTCAATGCCTGAAGCAAGAACAAATCCAACCGTCGAAAAGGTCCTTGAGCAAGTCAAGTCATTTCGTGGAAAACGAATGGAATTGGCTACTGAGCACCCAGATCTTCGTGCGATACGGTGCAATAGGGCGGCCAAGGAGTCACTTCGCGAACTTGAGCATGCAAGGATACTCAGTGAAGGTCATGTCGTCCGCTTGTAGGTGAAATCCTTGAGCAATTGTCAATGTCTCAAAACCAATTGGCGAGATATTCAGAAATCAGATGATTGGGAATAAACCCGTTTCCTCCTTGTTAGAGCGGATAATGTCCCTTAGGAAGAATATGCCTGAGATGATGAGTATGTTCAGACCAGCAAAAACGAGCCCGTCAGGGATTAGTTGCAGGAGGGTCGGTCCGGGGTCAATAATATGAGATTCCGATGGATTCCAGAGATATGGGAGTACCAACCCGACGCACATCAGTAGAAACCCAACCACGAAGCTGGCAACAACCATCCGTGTCATTTGTTCTTTCTGTTTGGGAATTTCTAGATAGAGTTTACTATCTGCTATTGGTCCTCCTGATTGCACCAGTAGTACGAGCAGAGAGTTGGGACAAAAGAGCAGACTGAAGACAAAGATGCTATTCATTGCAGTTATTGCGCCCTTTTTGTGGGCAGGCTTGTACATAGGACCGTTCCTATTACTCGCTGCTGGACTCATCCCATTAGCGAAATCATAGACAGTCGGAGAGATACCTTAGCCATCTGATACCACGAAACCGTTGCGAGAACACAGTCAAGGTATATTCATATTTAAAGAACCACCCGTAATTAGGACCTCATGTGTAAACAGCCAGGCCCGTCGGCACAGCCGCGTCTTGCAGGCCCTGCCACAACTAGCTGTTTACACAAGGAGGCAACATCTGATCAGAAGTGAGAACAGATGAGTAAGGGCAAAGGCAAGGCCAAGACAAAGGCCAAGACTGAAAAGGCCCCTGCTAAGGGCAAGGGCAAAAAGAAGTGACCGACGGGTGTTCTGCACTCCAGGTTTAATCTTAGAACCGTGCAGCTGAGCGGGAAGTGAATCTTCCCGCCCACATTTATTTTTCTTTGGTTTCTACAGGACTTGTCCACTGCTCAAATTGTGAGCAAATGGTACCAGCAGACAAGGCGAAGAAATTCAATCGAAGTATGTCAGTTATTGAACTCCAGATTGCCAGAGAGCTTAGAGAACAAGGAAGCTGCATTCAGGCACGTCGTGTGACTTCCTACTACTGCATTAGTTGTGCTGTTCACATGGGCAAGCTTCACGTTTGGGATTCCAGCCAAAGAAAGCCAATTTCCAAACGGTTACCGCCCACCGCAAAATGGAAGAATCGAAGGTATTCATTGGTCATCGGGTTAGTGACACTTTGTGCCTCTCGACGAGGATCACTACAAGAACACTGACCAGCTGGAAGATTGAAACTGGGTAGATCCAGATGATTGACCACCGGTCTAGTTCATAGAACAAGAAATTCATGGGAATCACTTGCAAAGCAGAAGAGCCAGAATGGCATAGAGCACAGTCGTCTTAGGTGCCTCTTCTCTCATGAATTGCCTCTCAGTACAAATAATGTAGAGACTGAGTGGGAGAATAACAACTGCCCAGAGTGATACAGTATCAATGGGGAAAACAAGCCCTACTGTGGTATGCGGGCCAGTGATTGTGCTGCCAGTTTCATAGGATGTAGACCACAGTGCTGCAATCAGTGTATATCTTGTGTACCCTCCGTCAGGATAGTAAGAATATCGTGTAGTTTCCAGAGTGTGAGAAGCGAGTAGAGCAACAAGAAAGGGCAGCGCATGGATTTTCGATATGTGCTTGGATTTGTCGTTAGCATCAAAACGACTCGTGGGCATTTCATCAATTGATTAATGGCAAGCGACATGCTGAGTAATGAAGCAATACGAATGAGGCTTCTTGCTCTACTAATGCTCAAATCATAACATTATAGTCAGAGCATGAGTAGCCAAGGTTATGGACTCAAGAGTGGAGATGCCATCTGAAACAGGCTATGCAGTGAGAAGGGGAAATGTGACTGATGCTTTGCAAATATCCCTCTTGTACAAGCGAGTGTGGGATGAGTTTGAGAGTCTATTTCCAAAAAAACTGAAAGAATCTAGGCAGCCTTCTGAGGAGGAAATGAAGAGCTGGATGACCAAAGAAACCTATTTCATTGCCGAGGTCGAAAGAGAGACAGTTGGAGTTGTTGGATGTCGAATATTGCATTCAGCATGTCAGTTGGTCCATATGGTTGTTGATAGACCTTGCCGAGGGAAGGGCATTGGCACCGCTTTAGCTAGGACTGCGATAGATTTCGCAAGAGAGAACAACTCCTTCAAGGTCTGGTTGGACACCATCCCAATCATGAAAGAGGCAAAAGCCCTCTATGAGAAGCTTGGCTTTGTGAAATGTGGGTATTTGAGAAGACACTTGTACGGACTTGATATTGAATTGTATGAACTCGTTCTTGTTTCTTAATTACACTGTAATCATTCTCTTCTAGCTAGAATGAATACCAATAGAACGCATGCTACGATACCACCCAGAAGAAGGACATAGCAGAGATCTCATGCTTCTTCGTAGCTAGGACTTGTCCAGTAGACAGCACCATCAGCATGCATGGTCATCTGAAAGTAGCAATAGAAGGGAACAGTTGTGTTTTCTCTTTCTCAGTACACTATCACGTTGAACTGCCGATCTGTATTTCTACTAGGAAGATCTTCAGAATATGAAATACCGCTACAGCTGGTATTCGTATCATGCGAAACAGCTGCTAGTGGGGAGCAGAATCAGCGACTTCTTCGATGTGGTCTTTGCAGAGATGGTGACAGAATCAGCGAAGGACAGAGAAACAGTGGAATATGTCCTGATGATGATGGAGCGATATCTGCTGGAGAGGCTGGATGAAATTGCGCAGCCAGTTCTACGACTCTTGGAACAGAAGGGAGAGATTATTCATGATAATCTGAAGACGCATTTCAGTGAGATATGACTGCATGTTGATCTTCGTGAGCTGGTAGAAAGGGGTTTGATAACACAGACAAAGGCTCCGTTTCGGTTTACCAAGAAGAGTTCTGCTGAAATGCTGCAACCTGCATATCAGATAGCAAGAGGGACTAATGGTGTGATATCTGATTTCATAATTTAGAGAAATAACAAAGGATGCAGGCACTAATCTAAGATTAGATTAATCTGCAAGCTTTAGTCTTATATCATCAAAAGCAATGATGATTGTTACGGGGATTGTATACTATTGGGTGATTCTATTTGTCCTTTTCATATGGTATGTTCAAATGAAGAGATGCAAACCACTTCTTAGGGCATTGCAGGCGCGTTTAGGGGCCCTTGCAGTTACAGCTCTTTTGGTAGTACTGTATACAATGTATCTCACAACGCTTAGAGACCCAAGTTATCCGCCTAGCTACAAGTGGTCTATGACACCCGAGGCAATTCTGAGACTAATTAGTCCAGGTTTAGTATTTGCAATTCTAATCGCTGCAGATTGTGTCATTGCATTCCTGAGAATGAAGGAAACTAGTTTTTAGCCAGAAGTAAGAAGTGAGTCGGTTGACCCACAAAGAATGGAAGCTTCGTCTGTTACAGCATTCAACCCTTGACAACTCTAGGTACGCCGCGGGTCAGACTTTTTAACGGTATGTTTCAGGCGCTAATAGCAGTTAATTATCTTCAAATGTAATGATGGCACAAGTAGGCGTGATATGGGGATGACATCAGTTAGGGGTGGTTATTTTCCAACTCAGGAAGATTCGGCGTTGCTTTTTCGTTATGACCTAGGATTCACTTGGTTTATTGCAGGTGGGGCATGGTTCAGTTTCTCGCACGATGTTTTGGACTTGCCTGATGTCTTTCTTGAATGGCTGATTCTGAGCGTGCTAATTATTCAAATTTCCTATCTCGTCTGGAACGTATTTCTTTTTCGTAGATATCGGAACCCAACAGGTAATCGGACCTTGCGGCGTTGCCTTGAGGATGCAGCTCTGCGCATAGACTATGGAAAGAGAGTTCGTCTTTGGTCCAGAAAAACTGAGAAGATGATAATCATGGGAAACGCTACTCTTCTCTTCAATGCAATTCTTCTCTCAGATTCTGCAATTTATGATATGCAGCAGATGCCAAGGGAATGTGAAGCTATCTTCGCAGAGAAACTAATTCTAATGAAGAAAAGAAATCCTTTGATACGAATTGCAAAATCAACTTCATTTTTCATCTTGGGAATTGCTAGCGGTCTATTTATCTATCTAAATGAATTCATGCCCGATTTGCCAATCGCCCATGATTTTAGAATCTGGATGCTTGCCCCCATTGTTCTATTGTTGATTGCCGCAGTTATTGAAGGACGAGATCGGATCACGGATATTGATTCTGAAGTTGAGGAGATATATGGCGATACACTCAGAGACATCAAGACGAGGGTTTTTGGTGGGTCTGATTCCATAAAGGAGGTACTATTGTTCGAAAATCGGCCAATTGGCGAATTCCAACAAACAGAATTCACAGATGAGGTAGAACTACTTCTCAGACTCGAAGAGAAGTATTCTAGGTGCACGGTAGCAGAACTAAGGACTGAAAACGAGCCCAAATCGCTTCTTATTTTCTGTGGCGAGGATTATTCGTTAGCCAGTGTGGCTGGAATTGTCGAATCAAGGGTTCGAGGGATTCTGAAAGAACCAGAACTCATCGCATTGCATGTCATTTACGAAAGGGAGTATTACGATATGCTCCATTGGAACATGAAGAAGGACTGTGGCTTAATGCTCCCAGGCGCGGCCTGGTTCCTATTCTCTTTGGTGTATTCTCTGCTTAAGGGCTTTCAGGATGATTTCTTCATATCGTTCATTCTCTATGGTATAGCACCTTCAATGGCATACTTCGTCGTTCTTGTCGCGTATTTCTCACGCCGTTCAAACAAAAGAATTGATGCACATGATAGGGACATACTGAGGCGCTATCCTCGTTACATAGATATCCTCCGTTTCCTCAAAGAAGGGGGGTATATTCATGGATACGGTCGCAACTCAATCACAGCACGTCTGTTGAGAATGGAACAGCTCGGAAGCAGAACTGAGAGATTTATCAGCAGATTTCAGGAATAAATGTGTAATCAGAACGTGAGCTGTTTACAAAGTGGGCAGGATTGTGTATTGAATATGACTTCGACACTTGTGGACGGAATTGAGAACGCCTATATTGAGGGCTCAATCAGTGTGTCGGAATATGTTAGTGGCTTGAGGAATTACTTATATCAAAGGAACAACTAGCGATAGAGCGTAGAGGAACTCCTCAGGCGAAGATACTGATTTCCGCGATAAATGATTTAGGAACTCGTAGAGATCAGATTGCAATTGATTGCCTTGGACAGATTCTGATTGGATTGATTCCATTTGATTTACTTTGGAACAATAGCGAAAGCGACCAAAGTCCTGATTCTATCCATAGGAGATGCTTACTAGCACTAGAGAGTATTGACAACATATCCATCGTTAATTCGGTTCTCAAGTACCTGCATGAAATCGAGTGGGACGCTACTGTGCATGAAGGCTGCAAATCTCAAGTTTATCTCAGATGGACTTCATTGGCTACTCTTGAAATCGCAGAGAGAATCGTGTTGAGAATTGAACCTGAAGCGATGCTCCCAATCTATAGGAAATTCTTTGACACACTTTCATGGGAGGATGCATTCTATCATAGAAGAACAGTTGGGGAGTGGGCTGTCAAAGGCTTTGCAAAAGCATTGGGGACTCATGCCGTTGACGAGCTTATGAATCATATAATATGGAGCCATGCAAAATTCGAATGTGTTACTGAAAGGGACTATTATGATGACCGAGTGTTTGACGCCATTACAAGCATTGGAGAAGAGGCTGTTCCGATACTCCTAAACTACTTGAACACAGATTATGGGCGTGTGGTACTGCAGATGCTGAAATGCATTGGCGGGAGAAGCGGAGAACATGTGGCAGATAAGTTCCATGACGGATTCGACTCTTTCTATATCGAAACCATTTGGCCTATAGTAGAGTATTTGTTTGAAGAGGGCCACGCAAAGGCTCTCGATATCGCACTTGTTGGTCTTCTTTATTGCAGATACAGCTAGGAGGAGAATGAGTGCGTTCAGAGATTCAACCTTAGAGATAAGGAAGATAGCATAGTCAAATGCCTGCAAAACAAGAACAGACGCGTTCGGAATGGTGCTGCTTATTACTTTAGCCACTTTCAGAGTCCGGATGCGGTTATACCTTTGATTGACTTGGGTGCTGACCTTTTCAGACGAAACTGGTATAAATCAACGGATGTGACAGATCCTGATGAGGCTGCAGATTGGGTCTTTTATTATGCAGCTCAATGTGCCATGATGATAGGAGTAGAGGCGATTAAGATCGCTAGACAGAAACTATTGCATGCTGATTGGGCATACAGAGCAACTTCAATGATGCTTCTTACCACAATCGGAGTCCTTGAAGGGGGAACCGAATTGCTAACAACTCTAGAACTAGAGGAGTTTCTAAGACTATTCTATGATTTGCCGGTAAATGAGTATGATGGTTATTCTAATCTGAAATATCTCTTGGACAGTTGCGATGTTCCCTACAATGTCACTTGGGTTCAACGAGTTGTTAGTCTGGCTAAAAATTGGATTTGGACCAATAAAACGAAAAGCTGGAATAAGAACGTCTTTACAGACAGCCTAAGTAGAACCCTAGAACAAAACTCTGAGCTATTTCAGGAGAGAACTTGGGAAAAGCGTAAGCCAGTGGAATGAAAGAATCCTATCCAAAAGACTACAAATTGGTTGACCTCCAAAGGATGGAGGCCCCGCCTGTTACAACCTCATCCCTAGCAGGGAACTTCAGAATTCCTATGTTGTGTTCATTGCAGACTATCCCAGCTCAAACTATTATCTGTTCACCATTGCTCACATGGCACACTGGAGTGAGGACTATGGCCCCGATGGTTACGGCGTGTAGATGAAACTTGAAGGGTATCACTGCGACGAGTGCATTCGGGAGAGATAGAACAGGCTCATTCAAATGGCAAGACTGGTGATGCGAGAGTTGAGGATTTTCAGGAAGGCTATGGAGAAACACAGTTGGAAGAACGAAGAATAACGACTACAAATGTAACTCACAAAAATCTCGGAATCTATGATAAAATTATAACGAAAGCCTTTTGTCAAGCTAATGCTTGATTTAATAGGGTTTTGTAATGATTGATTCAAAAAAGACTCTAAGCAAACTATGGGGAATAAGTGAACGGTTGGCAAACATCCTTGCCAAGCATGATATCACCAGAATTGAAGATATTCGAAGAATGGACACAGAGTATGTTGCAGAACTAGCTAACCGTCCTATCGGAGAATTGAAGATATCAAGGGAAATCGCCAAGAAGTCAAAGCCTAAGCTTGTAGAAGGGGCAACAGAACGGACATTTCCTATTGCATGGCTCACATGGGGAGTAGGTCTTGACCTTGGTCTATATTTATACACACAGGGATTCCGAAGCATGATTGATATTACTGAGGAAACCAAGCTTGTAACACCTGATCAACCACCTCGAATGGTACAGCAGTTGTCACCTGTGAAGTCTCAGGTTCTTCTGATGCTAATAAAGACTCTGCCGTCGAAAATCGCGCGAATACTAGTAGAAGAATGTAACATCTCAACTCTTGAGGAGCTATCAAGAGCTGATGAAACTACATTATCTGAATGCGTTAAGGGCGATCAGGACTTTGATAGGCGAAGAATTGGCACATGGCCAGACCTTGCATCAAAACTCGTTCAGGAAGGAATCACAGATTACAGGAAGGCGGCAGAATTGCCACTAGCAAAGGAGTATGGCTTTTCTGACCTCTCACTAGTGGCCACACTTTATGTATTGGATGTCAGAACTCCCGAAGAGCTTGTGGAACAGTTTGGGAATGTATACAATGCCTACCTCTTCTTTGCAGATGAAAAGGAACGACGTCAGTGGGCAGGCCAGTCTTTTATTGCTCTTTCAAGTCCGGTGCAAGTGCAGACTCAGACCAAACCTTCTGTTACTCCACGCGTGGATGACCGAATAGAGATATTCGGGAGGAAGTTCACCCGTGCTGAGCTGGAATTATGCTTCATAAGATTCTGGCAACTTGGAATTGTTAACTGGTGTCAGGATACAGCGTGGGCGGCTTCAGGAAACTACGAATCTGTCAACAAGGACAGCTACTGGGAGCCAGACGCCTTTCGACACGCCTTTTGGAGTTGTATTCTTGCCAAGAGCATACCGCCTGAAGATGCATGGTTATGGACATGGGCTCATGAGCAATACTCCACTAATAATCTGGGAGAGAGCCGAATGGATTTGCACAACAACAAAGTTGGGATTCTTCTAACCACTGACCCAGCTTTAATTCTTGACTCAGTTCCCAGTACCAGCCATTTACCTGCGGGTGATGTTTTATCACCCTGCGAGCTTCTGGCAAAGGAAGCTGTTATTCAGAATAAGCTTATCCTTGACCCAGAAATTTTGCCACCAAAGCTACCTCAGAAAGGTAATCTGCTGTTTGTCAAACCAAGATTGTGAAGAAGATGAACTTCATTGATCCAATGCAGTTCTATATATAGAAGGATACTTATGTCTAGTGCTTGGAAATCTGTTGTAATTCTCCAGCTGCACGTCGATATAGAGTTGCTTCAGCTCATCCTCTTTGTGGGAGATTTGAGCCAACAATTAGAAGCAATGGCAGGC
>RDOC01000007.1 GCA_011364985.1 Candidatus Thorarchaeota archaeon
GCCCATACTGCTGAACACACTCATCATCTTGTACTACTTTCAAGGAGTTTAGTTGTTCTTCCATCCACTTATGAAGGCACCATTTTTCAAGGCATCGAAATCAAAGAATGGTATCTGACATGTCAGGGGTTCGCTTGAATAAGACAGATATCACCTGAGGATACATAAGAAAGAACCCGATGAGTTTGTGTCCAATCCGATAGGCTATGGATTCATTCTTGGGCAAAAGACGATCTGCTAGGTGACCTCCCTTAAAGAAGTAACGTTGGCTAGGTATAAATCTATTCTCTAGTATCGGAGCTGCAAAGATCTCTGTCAAGCGAAGGAGGAGTCTGCGGACAAGTGGAACACGGATGTGATGCGTCAATTTCCTTGCCCTGAGTAGGACCGACATTATCTTCTTTGCTCTGTACGTCAAGTAGCCTGACCCTATGACATGTTGCAAGAAACCTTTATCCTCTGGTTCAAGATCGATACCCAAGGCCATCATCTCTTCGTGAGTGATATTCACATAGCCTGACTTGTAGTCCAATGCCAAATCTAAGATATCATCCAGCATGCCAAGACCCATTCCTAAGAGATAGGAAAAATCATCAATATGATTTCCGAGGTCAAAGTTTCCCAAAATGAAGTATAGCTTGAAAAAGCTGCGGGCTTTCTTATATAGAAGTAAATCCATGTCCTTTTGAGAGAGAACCCTACCCTTCCTTTTGGCATCCTCCCAAGCACTCTCGTACAAATCTTTTACGACCGGCAAGGCAGCCCCGGCGAAATACCTGCGCTCGTTGTCAAAGAATTGAGCCAGCCATTGGTGGCGTATAGGAACAGAGTGTGTCACCCTAAGATTGCCAGCGAAGCCCGGTTCCACTATTTCACGTTCGTGCTCCAAGAGGCTTACAGCGTCATTCCTGTTTAGAGCAGGAGAGTCTAGCATATCATCAAAGCGTCGCATGTACGCCCAGGCAAGAGACCAAGTTTCTGAACCGATTGGTTCAGGAACCAATTGAGAGGCATAAGTCAAGAAGTCGCGATATCGAAGGTAGTGCCGCGCAGAGTTGACTACTGCAACATATCTTGCTGTTCCATGTGGAGAAGGACTTGTTTCTTGTGACACTATACCACCCGCTTTCTAAATGGATTGAGTTCATTTTGCTTTTTCCTTTAATCAATAGAAGATATAGAAAGGCTTCAGACACTGAAAATATGCATATTTGTCAAGTTGCCCATAGCTCATTGCTGAGCACACTCTCATTTTGAACAGATAACTCCCTTCTTGTGCATTTTCTGTTTTCAATTACGTCCAGTTAATTCTCTCAGCTCACCACAGGTTTTTTGCGGCTCTATCAGATTAACACAATAGAGAGGATTCTTATCAATAGAGAGAAGACAATACTGCCAGAAGAGCCATCCATGCTGATCCATCAAAGGACTTGAAGACGCCTATAATAGAGAGAATCCCCAAGATGACAGGTAGGGAAACCAAGATGTATAGAAAAGCCGGGTGCAGGGAAAGCGGAACCACTCCAGTATATCCCCCAACTTCAATGAAAACTACAATCATCAGAAATATCTAGAAGGCCCATTTGACAACCGGATGATTTCTTTCCTCCACCGCAAATCTCTGATATAGTTCAAAGAGGAGTCTGTTTTAGCTGATTCACGCTACATCTTCAACGCCTCAATATTCACTACTGATATGGGCAAAAGCACCTTTCTGTTCTTGCACAAACATCCGTGGCATATGCCTTCTAAGGTAGAGAGAAGTATTAGGCGGCGGTGAGATGAAGTATTGGGGAAATACCCTTTTCATTTTGCTAAGCATCCTCATTCTGAAGCCAATTACTGACTAAAGGCAACTACTTCTCCCATCATTCTTCTCCAATTGCCTTTTCTTGTCATCGTCGAGTTCTCCTCTTGCATAGGACAGCAGTTGCCCCCGCTGCCTCACGTTTCTTATGAAAAGTCCCATTCTATACCTGCTCTTCAAAGTCAGAAGTATCTCTCTTGAGAGGTAACGCTTCCTATAGACGAACTTCTCATATGCATCTGAAATCAATCTTTCCAGTATGCCAGTCTGCACTGAATCAGGATGGATGTCTGATACGAGGACTCCTGTTTCCCAGTATGCCTCTGGGTCCAAATATCCTTGATTGACAAGCTGATTCCAGATATCAGTCCCGGTGACTGCTCCCAGCATGTTCAGTTGAATGAAGTCAATGTCGAGTTTCATGGAGAAATCAATAGTATTCTTTACTTCTTTCACTGTTTCACCAGGTGCTCCAACAATGAATGTGCCTAGAATGATGTCTACACCTGCCTTACGACACGTTTCTGCCGCCTGTATGCTCATCTGTGGAGTTATTCTCTTGCCATATAAATCAAGGATTCTCTGATTTGCGCTTTCAAACCCAAGATACATGAGTCTACAACCACTTTTGACCATTGATCTGATCGTATGGCTATCAACCTGGTCCACTCGTCCTTCGCAAAGCCAACTGAACTCAAGTTTACGTTCCCTTATTAGGTCACAAATCTTTAGTATGCGCTTCCTGTTCATGGTGAAACAATCATCGACAAAGAAGATGGTCTTGAAGCCCTCTACTAAGAGGTTCTCAATCTCATCCACTACATTCTCAGGACTTCTAGAACGCCACTTTCTACCTGCAAATAGACTGCAACTACAGAATGTACATGAAAATGGACAACCCCTAGAAGAAACCATAGACGCCAAATTGGGCCATCGCAGTCCTTCAACCTGCCCATACCACTCAGTCTTGACCAAGTCCATTGCAGGAGGTGGCAAAGCGTCTAAATCGGTTATGAATCTTCTAGGGGCGCCTCTCTTCACAATCCCATTCTCCCGATGGTAGATACCGCTTACAGCCTTAATATGTCCCCCGCTCTCTAGTGCTCTAACAAGCTCAATCATGGATAACTCACCTTCGCCCGTTATGGTGGAATCGATTTGGGTGTACTTTTTCATCATACGTTCCACGTTGAGTGTGGCATGCACTCCTCCAAACACGATATGAGTATCAGGAAGCCGTTTCCTTATCATGGCGGCCAGCTCTGCTGCCTTTGATGCTTGCCATGTCATCATTGATAAACCAACTACACCGGGTGAGTACCTCTCTACTCTTTTCAATAACCGTTCGTCTGACAGATGTTCTCCAATTTGATCAATGAGCGTGACTTCAACTCCAGCTTCGCGCAACGAAGATGCTATATAGAGAAGACCAAGCGGAGGACTGAATGTTGGAGTTGCGAATCTGGAGTTGATATAATCTGGAGCAGGGAATATGAGACAGACTTTCACTTCCTAGATTCTGCCGCGGTTCAAGATAAACGCATCTATCCCCTGTCTAAGTAGGAGTAAGGGCGGTGGAGAGAGGGTATTTGGGGGGCTTATCCTCCTCGTATTGCTGAGATGGTGGATTTCTTTTGTCTATCAGTCTTACAAATCTCGTAATATTATAAATTTAAATAAAAGTATCAGGTAATATATGATGGAATCAGCATTCGCACGATGAGGTGGGAAAATGCTTGTGACTGTCACTCACGACGAAATAAGAAGGCGAATTGGGGAAAGAAACAGGAATCCCCAACAGCGTCCATATGCAGCTATAATGAAATCTGCTGACACATGTAATAATTCCTGTACCTACTGCTATGTTGAACCACACTCAACGGTTCCCATAATGACAAAAGAAACAGCTGAGATTGCAATTAGAACGATTCTTGAATATGTTGGTCCTAACAGGCAAGTGAACTTTATCTGGCATGGTGGCGAGCCGTTGCTAGCAGGATTACCTTTCTTTAAACACATTGCTGATGTGTGCGACGAGTATGTTGAGAACAGAATCGAGAATTCCATTCAGACAAATGGTACTCTCTTGAATGAGGAATTCTTGGAGTTATGCGTGAATAGACACATTCTGATAAGCCTCAGCATAGACGGACCAAAAGATATCCATGACCTCATGCGGAAAGACAAAGGAGGTCGCGGAACATTCTACCAGGTAATGGATGCAGTGGCAATGATTCGAAATGTTGGTCTTCCAGTTGGCTGTGTTACCGTACTTCACCAGCAGAATCTTCATCACATCGAACGGATGTACAAGTTCTTCAGGGACAATGACATTAACTTCCGAATCAATCCCATAGTGAAATCGGGGCGGGCAACAAGAGCATACAACGAGCTATCTATTACACCCAAGGAGTACGGCGAAGCAATGTGCAAGCTTTTTGATCTTTGGTTCGAAGAAGACGGCCCTATTCAAATAGAACCACTCGAAACAATAGTTGGCAACTTAATAGGACCAACTGTATGGGGTTGCGATTATCATGGAACCTGCCTGTTAAGCATCATTTCGGTCAACCCTGACGGCGGATTATATCCGTGCGGAAGGTTTGCTGGTCTGGAGAACTTCAAGTTAGGGGATATCAATATTAATTCGGATTTCGAGGCTATGTTTGAATCCAGTCTTTTCAAGAGACTTTCATCGAGGAGTCCTTTGACAGTTTCTGGGTGTTCTGATTGCGAGTTTGTTGAAATCTGCAATACCGGATGCATGGTGACAGCTTTCATGGGAAGAAATAGGATTGAAGATCCTGACTACTACTGTTACGGACGGCGGATGCTGTTTTCGCATATCTTCAATGCTCTAATTGGACATTTGCGAGATGTCCAATAGACAATGAGTGAATGGATGAGTGAATAATATGGGAAAAGTGAAGAAAGAGAATATTATTGAAGTACTAGGTGAGAATGTGAAGACCGAAGACCTGAAGTCATCAGTACAGAGGATTATTGGCCATAGGCGCTTTAAGGGACCTATCGAGTTCGAGCTACGGCTTTCTGAGGAAGACAAGAAGCGTCATGATCCAACAACTAGCTATTACAACGTCTACCGGTATGCTTTCTTCGATTGAGCCTAGCGTATGGGATAATGAAACGGATAATCTGAAGAAGGAAACACGAGAAACAGATGCAATTATCTGGATTCGTATGCCGAAGAGCTTTCAGATTGATTCAGTGCGAAAGCTTGGTCTTGAGATGGATGTATGCCTTGACGATACCTGTACTTGTGCTCCTACCTAAACTAAGGGTACTGGTTTAGTGATATAAAACCCAAAAGGAATCAATCTTAAAGAACTACTGAGAAGAGATGGATTCATGCCAAGGGTGGAGTGCTTTGGATACACATGCAATGCCTAGGTTGAATCGGATTCAAGGCAAGTGGAAGACTTCGAAGTATACCGACAAGATTGAGCTTAGCTGCTTTCTCTGTCAAGAGATAGCTCGAAATGGAGGCAGCTGGAGTGGCGGTGCAAAAGGAACTAATTTGACGGATCATATCTGACCTGTGCTAATGAGTTTAGATCATTCAGGTCTTTTCTGACGCCTCCCATCAGTTCTCTCTCGGTGACTTTGAGTTTTGTCCTATAAGCCGATTCATCTGCAATGGATTGCATGATGAGTACATGAGGTAAATCATTATCGGACTCGAAAAGGATTGTCTGATGGTTCTCTTCATTTTCAACGTTTGTACTCGCGATGATACTACCATTCAATTCTCCTATCCTTGTAATTGGTATAGCAGGTGTCACACACACGTAAGGGAAACTCTGGTCTTGTACATTGTAGTTGAGGAGATTGAACTCCATCATGGTCAAACTGCAACTTATTTCCACATATATTGCATCTGTAAAGAGCTTCGATTCTGAACTTGATTTCTTGAGATGGACAACTGTACACCTTCACATTGCGCTTTGAACTGCCCAGTTCTCTCATATCTCCAAGGGCTCGCATGGAGTGCAATATAGGATACATTCCAATAAGACTCTCTGTGCAAATGCCTTCTGGAGATCTCCAACTGAATTCAAATTCCTGCCCCACTCTATGGTTGGCACGACAATTTCCCTCATCGACAACTGTGACTCTAAATGCAACTGCTTCCTCCCAAATATCACGAAGTCTTAGTAGCAGATCCTTCTCAGATTGATTCCTTGTAGTCATTACTACCACCCATTACTGCTAGGTAATCATCGATATTATCTCTTCTCTCCTCTCATATCAGAGTATGAGAAGAGAATTCTGTCACCTGATTCTGCTAGTATACAATTTCTCATGGTTCAAGGAGTCTACAAGACCGCTTTCTCTTTTATTAGCAACCAAGAAATTGGGAAATGGTCAAGTCTCTCTTTCTTTATATTCTTGCATAGATGTTTGAGGACGCATTCAATTCATTACAAGGTCATCTTGCTGAGAGCCCCTTTTGTCTTTGAGATTTGACCTCAGATTTGATTCAATTGGAAATGCACCATCAGCTGTTCCATCATCCTTTTTAGTAGGATTCTTTCACTCCGCATCGAAATGCTACCCGACCCTGTGATTTGGCTTGTTCTCTTTATAGCAAGTTATATTGCAATCTACTCTCTGGCTGATTTCATAATTGATACTTTGGGGGATATTAGCGAATCCTTTTGCATAGCTCCCATAGTATTGGGACTGCTTCTTCTCGGAATTGACTTGGAAGAAAGCATTGTTTCATTAATCGCAGCAGTTGACGGTCTTGCTTACTTGTCATTGGGTAATCTCATTGGAAACACAGTGATAGCGATTGGGATTGCATTTGGATTGCCTGCGCTCTATCTCAAGGCAGAGATCGACCAGCTCCCGCGATTCTACTATGCTGAGCTAATCGTTGCCGGGATATTTGTCCTGATTTCAATGATTCTAACAGATTATCTGTTTGTCTTTGGCCTTTTGAGCATCATCCTCTTTGCTGCTCATCTGGCGTACACATATCGAACACAAAGGGCGTTTCAATCAACAAGGGTGCATACTGTAATAGACACGCCAAAATCTGACTTGGACAGTGAAATAGATGCCCAAGCGACCAAGCATGATCGTACGTGGGCGGGATCCAAACTGCTGTTGGCACTCCTTGTCGTATTCTTGGCTGCTGAAGTCTTGGTGACCAGTGCCGAGGAACTTGTTCTTCTAACGGGATTGAATGAATCTTTCTTTGGATTGATTATTATGGCGGCTGTGACAAATGTTGAGGAATTCTGGTTGGTTGTCAAATCAATTCAAAAGGGCCATGTTGCATTGGGTGTGAGTGCGCAGGTTGGCAAGATACTCTGGAATACCACCTTGATCTTTGGACTCTGCAGCCTGTTGCTAGTTCAATTCAGATTTGAGATAGTAATGTTGCTGAGCTCAATTCTTTCTCTCTTTGCGCTGGTGTTATTGGCAGTGAATCTCTCTCAGAATCGATTGTCAAGGGCAGCTGGTATTGGCTATACCACAATTCTAGTAGCTTTCCTGATTATGAACTCGTTCTTTGCTTTCTGACACGCAAACCAAGAAGCGAGAGAAGTAGAGACGGCGGTGAGATAGAGCACTCGGGGAACTAGTCCTCCCACATTTCTGAGCGTCCTCTCATCTTTCATTAGACCATCTCGAATGGCCTGCAATGGATGAAATGGCTAATCTTTCTAACTAATCGCATTTTCGTTTTATTCACAGTCAGATACTTGGATGAGAAGACTGAAAATAGACCAAGCAGTGACATTGTCATGCCAATTGAGTTCCATCCTATGGGAGCCAAGGTTCTCATATCACATTTACGAAGAGTGCATGACGGGAGCCCTCTATCGGAGCGGGAGATCAATGATATACTAGAACAACCGGATATTTATCTCTGGATTTCAGTCTATGATGAATGGATGAAGGGATCTAAATCCGAATTTAGAGATATTCTTTGTTCATTGCACAAAGATTCCATGAATGACTTGAGTAAATGGGGACAACATATCAATCAAGGACTGAGAAATTCCCTATCCAGGCTTGACGAGCTTGAGCAAGCATTGAACCATCTGACGCGCTATGACTGGGGGCTGGCTGCATCAAACACCCTTCAATTCCTCCCCAAAGACACCCCCCTTAATGCTCACGTAATAATGACAATTGATGGCTTTAATGGAGGTATGTTCCATGATGACAATATGTTTCTCTCTCTAACGATCATAGGTCCGGATACCATGAGCCCTCAGTATTTCACACATGAATTTCATCATATTGGATTGGGATATTGGTGGGAACGGAACCCTGTCGTCAAGAAATTTGGGCAAGAAAAGGCCTCACGAGAGGCTTGGTTGTTGCGTTTGTACCATTATATGGTCAGTGAAGGCCTTGCTAACGCATTCTGTTCTCCAGCCATGTTGAGCCAAACTGAACATGACGATGAACAAAATCGAAAACACAACAAGATCATCAGAGAATACGACTCACAATTCAATGAGATCTTGTATTCGCTGGAAACCATCCTTGAACAGATTATTGGGCATAGCAATCCCGAAATAACCGAACAATATGAGGAGTTCTCACTTGACATGAAAACCCACTACTTGCCCAAGGGCCATTTTCTTTCAGGTAGGATGATTCAAATAATGGATGAATCACCAGCAGTTTCACGTGAAGAAATCATCGATCTTGTGAGGGAGCCATTCAGATTCTTTCAATTATACAACCGGGCTGCAAGAGATCGGGGGCATAGGGAAGTTTCCAGGCCTCTTCTTGATTCAGTCGAAGGAGCAATTCGTTCCATGAAGAAGAACGTCAATTAAATGGGTGCTGAGAAGTGGAGCTGTCGATGAGACGGAGTGCTGGGGAAATACGTTTCTCATATTGCAGAGCACCCATTTCCCTTTTCGGTAGCTGGGCAGATTCCCCATGAATGAATCGTATATGAAAGAAGTTCCCACTAGATACTTTGGAAAGGAGCTTCAATGCCTCATCATATTTCTGCTTCTTGCAATCTTCATAGGTATTTTCCTCTGAATTTCGATGTTGATGGCTCGAGCACCACAATAGTATTCCTGTTCACCCGGAGGGAAGACGGATCTCTTCTGCCTTGCTAGTTGTCTATTCTGGAGATCTTCAGTGCTCCGGCAAGAAGGACCAAGGGTCCGACAACCAAAATGGGTGCGATGGCAACGAGCATTCCAAGAATGACATTCTTGAAGAAGATGTCAGTTCTAAATTCGATTACAAAACCGAGTATAATTGCAAACAGGGATATAACTAGTGTAGCAATGGTATTTGTGTGGAATGCTGAGCTCTTTATGTCTTCGTATGCTGGGTTCATGGCTGTGAGCCCAATTCCAATGAGTATTGTGTTGCATAGAACGAGATATGCATGTAATACCATAATACCGCCATCAACAATGGGCAGCGAGAGGACCATAGCAAGAATGAGAGCAGGACTTATTGCCATCGGGATTGCAAAGAAGAACGCACCAATGATTCTGGCTGCTAAGAATCTTGATATTCCTCGGGGTGCACACTTGATAATCCAAAGATGATCCTTTGATTCCAGGAAACCAACTCCCCCAAATGTTACTCCTCCTGTAATTCCAAGTATCATACCAACGAAAAATGATGTGTACATGAGTATCTGAATTGGGTCCTGAATGCTCGTGAGACCTGAGTAGCTTCCCATAACCGGCACTATAATTGACAGAGATGTGCCATAGATTATTTTCGAAGTGTTCTGCGCCTTTCTGCCAAAGTCTTTCAGCATCGTGACAATAAGGGCTCCGAGAGAACCCGGCGCGGCCCGCCTGATTGCACGAAGAACTAAATTCTCTTCTCCTACCGTGGTGACTGTTTCTGTTCGAACTCCTGCCTCAAAGCTGAAAATCCTATCTGGAGTCACTACTCCAAGAATCAAGACCACCGCGGCAAAAAGGCCGATCAAAACGAGGTCTGACTCAATCCCAAGTTCAAGAATCCCCTCAAAAACAGTAACAGCCTCAGATGGCAGATTTACTCCATTGAAATAGATGGTTATCCACGTAATTGAATCTGCTGCCCATGTAGATGGCAACAACAGGAAGCCATTGAGTCCCAATAGCTGAGCAAACGTTTCTGCGAAGTACAAGAGGCCATAGAGGGGTAATAAGAATACAAGTACAATAATGATGCCCATTGCTTTTGCAATATCATTTCCACGTGGAGAATCTCCAAGTCTTGCCTGAATTGCAGTACTGATGACGGTTGAGAGTAAGAGCGTGGTCAGAACAAAGACTGCAATGATCACGTAGGCAGTTATTTGTCCAAGGATGGATACTTCATAGAAGATAATGAATGGTGAAATCAAAAGGGGCGCCATAAAGAGGACGAGCAGGCTGTAAGATGGAATCTTTGCTAGGAATATCCCGAATAGCATGTCACGGGTTCTTACGTTGTTGCTTAGTATAATCTCCCACTGACCTATTCTTACCTCTTGCAGAGAATAGGAGATCGGATAAATCAGCACCATAGTCCATAAGATAAGAATGACAGCTCTCATTACTCCGGGATAGGTCGCTTGCAGGACTTGTTGAATTTGGGTTGAGAATAAGTCTAGAAATCCACTCATTATCCGAGGTGCTATGAAGAAAGCCCATGCTAGCCCAATTATGAATAATAGTAGCAAAACATGCAATCTTTTCTTTCTGAACCTCGCGGTTGTGACACGGAACTCAGTTTTCGCAATAATAGCCCAAGCCCTTACCATACACTTCCCTCCGTTGTAGGGAGCTCAATTCCACAATCTTTCCGCATGTTCCTCACTCAAGCCTAAATCAGAATTCTGTTCACTGCCAGCCATTTACTGCATGCATTTCAGGTATGCTGCTAATGGACTTTTCTTTTCTATGAAACTCAGTAGACTTTTCATATCCTGCACGTTTGCCATCGAATCCCAATATTTGTAATGGACGTATACGAAGATCGAGCTCCTACGCAGTCACAACATAGATGCCTGTATTCAAAGCTCAAATGAATAAGGAGCATTCCTACTACGAGTACCGATTTGAATAGTTTCCCTTAAATTGACGATGCCATCCTTACCAGAATGGTCTTATTATTCATGACAGCGATAATCGATGGGGTCGTGCGAATCGAGATACCCACTCCATTTCCGGTAGGCAGTGTTAATTGCTATCTAATAGAAGGCACTCCACTCACTCTGATTGACACTGGTCCGAGAACCTCCCGCAGTCTAGCAACGATAACACAAGAGATGAGAAACATCCAATATGATTTGTCAGATATTGAACAAATACTCCTGACGCACAACCATATTGACCACATTGGGCTTACAGCAGAATTTGTGAGAGAACGCAAACGAGTTCATGACGATTCATCAATGGTATGGATTCATCAAAGTGATGCTGACGCATTGGTCGATTATGATCGCTACATGGAACTTTATGCCAAGTCAATTACTCAGCTCATTGCAGCATGTGGTATCCCCACGGACGAGGTACCAATAGTCATGCTAGAAGATTACATTGAGCACTTCAAGTCCTTTGGGGAGCCGGTTCTGACAGCTCAAGGCTTCGAGGATGGAACCTCTTTCAAAACAGGCATCGGCGAACTCACTGCTCTTTGGGTTCCAGGTCACTCACCAGGTTCAACATGCTTCGTTTGTGATGAGAAACAGGTTGTCTTTAGTGGAGATCACATCTTGGGAGATATCAGTTCAAACCCAAGCATATCGTTTGACAGCTCTGAAAGGATAGGCATGATAACCTACCTCGAGTCTTTGAGCCGCATATCATCGAAAGAGAACTATATTGCGTTGCCCGGACATAGAGAACCGATTTTTGACATAGAATCGAGAGTCGAAACACTGCGCGCTGAATATGATAGTAAACTCCAGAAGGCTGCTGATGCACTTACATCTACTCCTCAGACAATCTATAGAATATCAAGGGCTGTCTATGGAGAATATGATGCGAATTCACTTGCCCTAGCCTTGGCTGAGAGTCGTGATCTGCTTAGTATCCTTGAGAGCAGAAATCAGGCCGAGTTGATTAATCAGAATGGGCTTGTCTACGCGGTGAAACATTGACGATTGAGATGTCCCAAGAACTCCCAATTGTGATCAACACCTCATTCTTGGATTTGATTGCTTTCTTGCTGAATCAGCTCGCATACAATTTTCCAGAAGACAGGAGGATTCTCAGTATGAAGTCCATGTCCAGCTTCAGGTATGAAGAGAAGTGGAAGATTTGCCTTTCTTACAAGAGATTCAGAGGAAAACACTCCTTTGTTCTTCTCTCCGAAGATGAAATACATTGAGATACCTTGATGCGCTAGCAGTCTGCCGAGAAGGTCACCTTTCATAGAAATCGGAGCCAAACTCTTGGACGATGCCCATATGGTGAATGGTCCCGCTTTGCGAAACGCTGTCACGAAATTGAGCATGGGCTCTTCCTTGGAATCGCCAAGTATCTTATCACACCAAGAATCGAATTGGCCTTCAAATTCCGAGAATGTCATCTTCGCAATTTGTGATGAAAAGAAGGCATCGCCAGCGTCAAGATTTCCTTCTAGATAGAACAATAGACTGGGTCTGGCTTTCAGCGTTTCCTGATGAGCCAGAAGTTCAATCAAGGAAGCTGCAATTGCTCCTCCCATGGAATGGGCTAGAATGGAGAGGCGCTTTATGTCTTCCTTCTCTAATATAGCTGCTAAGTAGTCTGCTTGCTGGTCCATAGTATATGCCTCAGCTTCATCACTCTTCGTTGAGTCCCCATGACCCAACAGGTCTGGAACAATCCACGAGAATCTGTCCAAGGCATAGGTGCTGAAGTGCTTTGGGAACCACTTGCGATTGTCTCCCAATCCATGAACATAGAGATTGACCATTGTCTGGTCCGGGTTTCGATAAACATGGTATACTATAGTCCCGTTGTCTGTTACCAAACGCTTTGTTTCTAAGGCGGCCATTGTCTAGGTCACAGTCCTTTTCCCAGTAGTTCTTTTCCTTTGCTCATGTGGTCAGCAATCCCTATTATCTTTCTCTTTGATTGTATCTTGGGTTCATTGCACACTCACGATTGGTTTCAAGCCAATGGCTAACCAAAGCGCTCGAAGGTCTTGCATCCTAGAACTCATGCCTACGGAATCGCCAGATTGCAAGCAACATTAGTACAGCTAGCACAAGCAGTGATGTGACCACTGGGGTGATTGAATAGATGTCTTCTCCGACCAAGCTAAGCGATACTTGTAAAAGGCCCCAAGGGCCGAATTGACCAAGATCTGGATGTTGACCAAGGTTGATTCCTATGAAGATGAATAGAAACGGTACAGCCATGACCGGACCTGGATCATCAAAGAACGTTCCCGCACACAGTGTCAAAAAAACGAGGAACATCTGCCAGAGTGCCATTGGCACCAGAGAGAGAAGATAAATCAGGAAATTCGGTGGGAGGCCAAGTAGAAGGGTTTCTAGGTAGACAGCGAGCCCCGGAAACAATACCATTGAGAACGAAACACCCAGAGAAAGCCCCAAGAACTTAGGGATTATGAATGCCTCTCTCGATACTGGTTTTGAGAGTACCCATGCCGCGGATCCCGACCGTTTCTCCTCAAGAATCGTTTCATGCGAGATGATTATGGTGGCAATTGATGGAAAAATCGTAGCCATCATATAGAATATGGCCAGACCTGTGTCTGGATCAGAGATTCCCACAGAGCCAAACATTCCCAGTATAAGGCTCCATAGTAGGCCTTGCTGCCACCAGAACGGAGAACCAAACCATGCCTTTAGTTCCTTCTTCATCAGAACAGTGAATCCCATTCTCCATCCTCTCTCTGTGGTTGGCTCGAATGAATCTTTAGCAATCATTGCTATGGTCCTCCACAAGTTTCATGAAAATTTCTTCAAGCTCATACTGCTTGAGACCAAAGTCAAGAACATCAACCTCTTCATCGGCTAGCACCGTTCTGAGAAGTTGTTTTCTTGCCATAGAGTCATCATTGACGTCTACGACCCAATGAGTTCGGTTTCGTTCTTCTCTCTCCGAGATGCCCGTGACCCATGGTTCAGCTGAAAGTTTCTTGTAAGCCTCTTGAGTATCGCCCTCAAGTACGAGGATATAGGCCATTCCTTCGCTTCCCGCAAGGAGTTCTTCAATAGGGGCCTGAGCAATTAGGTTACCCTTGTTCAAAATCGCCACTCTGTCACTCACTCGCTGTACATCGTCAAGGATGTGGGTGCTGTAGAATATGGTCGATTCCGACCGAAGGGATTCCATTATCTTCAGCACTTTCTCTCGTCCTTCGGGGTCTAGTCCTGCAGCTGGCTCATCCAGAATCAGCAACTCGGGAAAATTGATCTGTGCCTGCGCAATCCCCAACCGTTGCATCTCGCCGCCGGAAAATCCTTCGATTGGTCGGTCTGCCTTGTCCTCCAAGTCAACGATTCGCAGGAGATGCTCAATTCTTTCCTCAATCTTGTCCTCCGGTCCTTTAAAGAATAGGCGCGCAGCGAACCTCATGGTTTCACGGGCACTCAGCTCCTTGTAGAATCTGGGATGTTGCGCAAGATATCCAATCCTTCTTCTGACCTCATCATTGTCACCAATCACACTTCGACCAAGGACGTTTGCACCACCGGCTGTAGGATGTGTGAGACCGAGCAGAAGTTTGATGGTCGTTGTCTTCCCAGCTCCATTTGGCCCTAAGAAGGCGAAAATCGAATTCTTGGGAACCTTGAGATTCAGCTGGTTCAGTGCAAGTACATCACCATATCTCTTGGTTAAGTTGTCTGTTTCAATGACATACGCTTGGGAATGCATTGTCCGTTCTCCTAGTCTTCTATTGAGTTGGTCATCGACTCCATCACACAATATAAATCAGCTGAGCAAGGATGAAGATATCAAGGCCCAGCCCCGTCAGATTATCCATGCAATTATTGCATCTTTACTCAAATCATGGGGCTTTGTAATTCATATGAGGAGTATAATAGGTGCTTTGTATGGAAGAAGAATTAAGTGGCGCCATTTATAGCATGAATTGATTATACATACTGCATTTTGAGCATCCCTTTGATGTAACAGCAAATGAATGGAAACTAACAGGTGCTGAGTTAGTCCGTTCAATCAGGCTGATGATATCTACTGAATGTGAAGCGATTCGGTTCTATATGCAACCTGCAGAATCAACAGACAGCAAACTGGCAAAAGAGGTATTGGTTGACATTGCTGACAAAGAGCGAGTTCACGCTGGTGAATTTCTGAAACTTCTTTATCATCTTGATCCGGAAGAGGAGAACTTCTACAAGGAATGGAAAAAGTAGAAAAAATAATGGGACGAATTGGCATTAAGTAGACTCCACAATGGCGTGCTTAATCTTGGAAATGGAGTCCATTAGCTGAAAGCGATGACAATCCGCCTTTTCAGGGGTAGCCATATGGCCCATAAGGCATGAGTTCGAGTAGTCCTGGCGGGCTGACAGTTCCAAACAAAGACCATCCAATGACTAGTGTGAAACCGAACAATACTAAGGGGATGAGTGCCCTATTCCATGATAGACCATACAGATAATGAGCGGTTGCACTGAATTGTAGGAACCCTGTCCATAGGAGTCCTATGGCTGCTGAAAAGGGCAAAAACCCGAAGAGAAGCGAAGGCAGGTCTCCATAACATACTCCTGCTACAGCATGTCCATACTGGCCCTGTCCACCAAGTACATACTTGTACGCCATGTGTAGGAAGAGCGCAAAGAAGAGCGCAGTGACAATTGTGTCAAGATACACTACTGGAATACACAGGAGCCAAGAGATTACGATGCTTCCCGTGTAGGAATAGAACAACGGGTACCAATCCTTGTGAATGGACAGAAATACTTGATTTCCATAATGAAAATCCAGTATAGGAGTGGCACAGATTCCCAGAATCCAATCGTTAAGGGCAATCCAGATTGGAATGGTCGCGGAATAAATGACTAGGAATGTTGCTAGAAATAGAACTGGGCGTCTAGTAAATCTACCAGTCAGCTCATCCTCCTGTTGAGACACAAGACTCTGGAAGAATCCCGTAGGATTCAAGACAATTGCTTTAGCATCTGACATAGCAGTATTTGGCATATTAATTCACCTATTTTGCAATATCTTGCAAATTGCGCCGTAGCGCAAAAGTAAATATGATTATCGTTCATAGCAAACAACATGCCTTCTGAACCAGAGAAGAAGTTGCAAACAATCCTAGCGAATATTGCTGCAGCCCGAGGTTTCAACGCAGTTGAAGGTTCGATACTAGGAACATTGCTGTTGCATTCTCAACCAAGAACTCAACGCGACATTGCAGCAGCAGTCGGGCGCAGCCAATCCACAATCTCAAGAGCCCTACGTCGTCTCATTGATAGAGGAGTTATTGAATGGAGGCGAAAACCCGGGTCGAGAGAGATGCTCTTCTCACTCGTGAGCGAAAGCCCAAAGGGACTAATCCTATCAGGACTGCTAAAATGGCTAAATACGAATTCAGTCCTCAGAGATGTTCTGGAGGCACTCATTGATGAAATGCCTGCTGGATCGGACACCAAGGTGGAATCTGTGGCAAGAGATCTGATTGGCACAATCGACTATGTTGGTCAAGTTCTAAAACCAGCACTCAACACCTTGAAGCTCGCGCAATCGCTTTCGGAATGAAAAGATGTCCGGATAGCTCTGTTTTCCTTTCACCTTGATTTCATCGTCTATTCAAGTGCTTCTATAGCCTCTTCGGTTGTTAACAGAGTGGTGCCGTGTACGCTCCTCATATGTTCTAGGGCAAAGAGATGGTTCTCTTCAGATGTGCTTGCTGTTGCATCTGTAATTACAATTACATTGTAGCCCCTTGCAGATGCGTCTGCTGATGTGTACATGACACAGATGTCAGTGAGCACACCGACAAGAATCATAGTTACGATGCCTTTCTCTCTGAGGCGGAGGTCCAAGTCAGTTCCAAAGAAGCCTGAGTACCTTCTCTTTGGGATGACCTCACTACTCTGTTCTGGCTTTAACTCATCAACAATCTCCGATCCCCAAGTGCCTACTACTGCATGTGCCGGCCATTTTCCGAACTCGTCATCATCTGGCTCATGGTTGTCCGCGAGATACATCACTCTCAATCCCAAGTGACGAGCCATCTCAAGCAGTCTGGACTGATTGAACAGTAAGTCCGTTGCCTTAGGTACCACCAATCTCCCCTTCTCTCTCACAAAGTCATTCAACATATCCACTACAATGATGGCGGTCTTCTTAGGGTCCAGCTTCACTTATTCCTCCTCCATTATTGCCAACTGCGCAAGTATCTTCTCTCTCGTGTCTGCTGGCCGTTCTGGTTTGTATACCAGTCTACCATCTTCAATAAGTGATACTGTCACAATCATGGTTTTCTTCTCGCAGCATGAGCATTTCGGCGCAGCGCTCCCATGCTCTATTGCACCTGTGTTTCCACAAATTGGACATCGCCATACAATTTTGCGTCCAGAGAACTTTCCTCTCTTTGCAATCGGTTTCCATTTCCCATTCTCATTTAGCGCGACTATATCCATAGCAAAATCAATAGAAGGCGAATTACTTATCGCTCCTCCAACTCCGTATCCATCAACAGGGGCATTCTGCAATTCTTTGATCTTCTTCCTGTCAAGCCCTCCGCTGACATAGATCTTGGTACTGCCGAATCCGCGGATATCTAGCTCCCATCGGACTTCCTCAGTAATTCTGCGAAAATTCCCTCGTCTGCTACTTGGAGTGTCAAGCCTCACTCCTAAGAGGCCCTCTACATTTTCGGCTGCGTTCAGGGACTCGACCACCTCATCAAAATAGGTGTCAGCTATCGCAATCCTCGGAACGCCCTTCGGAATGTGTCTATCAAAGGCTTTCCATGCCTTGGTTTGGTTTCCAAAAGCGATGACCAATGCATGCGGCATTGTTCCAGATGGGGATATGTTAAGAAGCTCCGCTCCAAGAACGCATGAAATGCCATCACAACCACCGATGTATGCTGCGTATTCAACTTGCGGTGTGATTGCTGGATGGGTTCTTCTTGCTCCAAATGAGAGGAGAGTTCTATCTCCGGCTGCCTTTCTAATATATGCCGCCCGTGTTGCCATGCCTGATGTATGACAAATGAAGCCCAGCATCGGTGTTTCCAAGACAGCAAACTCAGAGTAGGGGCCTTCTATTGATAGAACAGGTATCTTTACTCCATTCTTCCCATGCGGGAAGAATAAGGTCCCCTCTGATAGTCCATAAACGCTAACTCTCTTGTTTTCAAGGAGCTTAAGGGCGTCATTAACTCCGGCAACTACAGCCCAAGTAGTATCCTCGGGCATTCCTGAAACGGTGACTTCTGCGTGAACTATTGGGTCAATGCCTTCCTCTTGAAGAACCTTCAGGGTGTTTTCGAAATAGGTGTCTGTTGTCTTGCCCGAGAGTATTTCTTCCTCTGAGGCAATACGCCATGTTCTCATTGTCCTTCCTCGTTTTCCACTCTTTCAGGCACGCTGTTAACTATATTGAATGTTCTTTATAAGATATGGGAATACACAAAGGCATCAAAGCAGATCTCAAGACTAGCTAGATATCTGATAGCTTCTGTACCGGTTTTGGCATGGGTACCCAGAGGCGAGGTATATTTTGCCAGTTCCAAGCTCCGCAATCCAAGACCATATCGTGCCTCCTAGTGGGTCCTTGAGATGCTCGCAAATGCCATTTTCGTGGTCCCTACAGAAATCCTCCGCTTTGCCTAGTGATATTTTTCCTCGATGCTGATCAAACCAGTCATTGATTCTTCGATAGTAGACTCTTGAACGATCATCTCTGGGCATCTTATCAAAATGTCGAGTACCCTCCAACATGAAGAAATTGCAAACCGTATTTAGGCCATCTTGTGATTCGAAAGATGATACTCCTCTTGGCGTACATTCGACGCGTGCTGATATTCCTCTCGAATCTGCAACCAAAAAACCAATCGCCTCCGCATGAGGAATGTTTTCAAGATACTCCACAGCTTCTTCCGTTGTTGAGAAATTGTCCAGAATCCATCTCGTGGCGAAGCTATCTCTGAGACCTACACCCGTTTTTCCGTCATAGAATGGGACTGAGGCTGTACCAACCGTCAATCCGGCTTCATTAAAGCCATCATAGCAGCCAACATCTGAGAAATTGAAACCAATTGCAGTGTGTTTCCCAGTTGGCTTTGTTTCAAGCATTATGCCATATTGCAGATCTTCCTCGATCCAATCCATGTAACGAATGAAAAGAGAATAACCGGATTTCGTATGTTCTCCACTTACAAAGAAGAGGTTACACTCCAATGTCTTTTGAGGAACAAGATGCGTCGCTATCACCTACTCATAATCCACATCAATTCCTTCGGCGAATCTCTTGAGTTCTTCCAGAAGACCTGGTGAATGACTTCCGACCTCTATTTCGCAGTTCCGGGCCCTTCTGAGCACGTCATCTTTCGGCGCCGAGTATTCAATGACTCCCCTGATCGATTCTCCAAATCTCCTTCCAATTTCATAATATGTCCCAGTTAAGCGCAAGTGCTTCAATCTGACAACCATCTCTTTACTTATAGCAACATATCATACTACATTCGACGGCATGTTGAGATTCTATCAATAAAATTGAGCACGAGTCAAGTACTAAGATTCCACTGACTTAACTGCCCAGCCATTGACAGGCTCTCTTTGATAAACCCAATCTTATCAGAACGCTGAAGACCTCCAGACACCATCATTTGCATCGAATACAAATATATGGAATACAAACAGAATCTTTTTTCACGAATTTTCGTTCAAAACTGGAACGGTATCTCATCTGCAGGTCTCGTTAGTAGGTTCTTTTAGTATCATATTCCAAGTACTCAGTGCTCTCTTCTTTTCCTCTATCACAGGGTCCCTTGCTCTCATCAAGGCAAAACCTGCTGCAATGAGCAAGGCTGCAGCCAATACAAAAGGAAGCGCACCAATGAGACCTGAATGAGAAACGCCTTCAACTGGCGTCGCAGTAAGGTCTGCCAAGAAACCGAGCAAGATTGGACCAGTAACAAATCCCATGTCACTAATCATACGATAGAGGCCCATTGACACCTCAAGTTTGTCTTGTGGCGACACATCCGTTACGTATGCAGCTATTGGTCCTGATAGTCCTGTTGCTGCTCCGTACATCGCCATTACTGCTGTGAAACCGAACATGTCCATCGAGAACGGAATGAGTGTTGTAACAGCAGCAATCGCAAGCAGGCAGAGTATCAGAGGATTTCTCCTTCCGATTCTATCTGAGATAGTCCCCATAGGAATCATTGTGATAGCCGTTGTTACCCCTGCAACTGTAAGGATTATACCTATCCTAGTTGAGTCCAAACTTAGATTATTGCCAGCATAGAGTGGGACAAGGGTACTTCGTACTCCGGTCCTGATGAAGAATAGAGTGAATGTTGCGAATGTCGCAAGAAGAAATGAAGGGGCAGATAGAATCTGCCACACATCACTGAAGATTGATTTTGGCTTGAAGTCTAAAGAAACATACTCGGAGCTTGTTATGTTGGGTAATACTAGAGTTGGAACGACTCCGAATCCCGAAACCAGCGCATAGGCAAAGAATGGAGCGTGGATGTCATAGATACCAGCAATCAGACCGCCAAATGTGGGTCCGAAGATGCTTCCGAGGAGAAGCATACCCATGTATAAGCTCATCCATTGCCCACGCTTTTCTTTTCCAGAGATTTGGGCCAGAAACACTGTGGCAGCAGTAACATACATAGCGGACCCTACTCCCTCTATCATTCGGGCAATGACTAAGACGCTGTAATTGGGAGCAATACCGGCCAGTATAGACGATAATAGAATCAGTGTCAAACCGGTAATCATGATCTTCTTCTTGTTGAACTTCCTTGAGAGAAGACCTGCTGGCACATCAAGAACCATTCTTGTAACGGCAAAGGCAGAGATGACAAAACCGACCAACGTGTACGAAACTTGGAAGCTCTCTGCGTAATCAGGAAGAATTGGTGCTACCATATTCAAGCCCAGCAGCACTAAGAATGTCACCAGTGAGAGATTCAATACTGTCCAGATGTTTCCGTCCATTTCTGGATTTTCCATATTCCCGTTGTTAGGCTCGCTTCGGTCTTCCAAGTTTCTGGTCTTCCTAATTCTCTTTTATTGAGATTCAGCAGTCAATGATTTTGAGGCTAACTGGGTTCTCCTTTCCTGTTCCCCTGCTTTTGATGTTCTTTTGAAGTCGTAGGTTCGGCCCCATCACTGAGTTGCTTCGCTCTCCTTTTCCTTTTAACAGCTTTCTTGGTTAGTTTCATTGGAGTCTGAAAAGTATGACGAAGTCCATCAATTGTTGATATTGTTCTCACATTTCGTCTTGTTTCAGCTATTATTGCCTCCAACACGACCTTTTCTTCCACCTCTCCTTCCTCCTTGATATATGCCAGCCTATAGAGTGCAAGAAGTCCCAATAGAACAGAGAAGATGAAAATGAAGTCAAGGCCCATCAGTCGATATGTGTCAATTATCGTCACACCGTGCGGTCCAGTCCAAGTTATGGAGAATGAAAGCTCGTATAAGTTGAAGACATCCGCTAAGGTTCCTGCAAGAATGGGTGCGATTGTTCCTGTAAACGCCGCGACCACCCCCTTTGCCGCAAGATACACCGAAGACTCCCCTCTTGGTGCGATTTTCAGTCCAATGTTGTTTGAGCTGAGATTCACACCAGCAGCCGAGAAGCCTGTGAGAATGTGGATCATCACAAGCAAATGGACAACAAAGCCATAGTCCACTGCTATGGAGGAAAACGTCCAAAGAAGTGTTCCTAACATGAAGACTGGAACCGTGACTTGCAGGATGGACTTGTTGCTGAATCTGTCTGAGAGCCTTCCCCAAAATCTAAAGAAGATCACACTAGTTAGCTGGGTCAGAGCCGCTAACGCTGCGACTAAGGGGACTGCGAGGCCCAATCGAAGCAATAGGTAAACTGTGAAGAATGGAGCGGCTAGTCCTGTACTGAATCCCCAAATTGCTGTAAACCACATCAGGTTCCTGTAGTTTGTGTTCTGAAATGGTTTGGCCATGAGATCTGAATAGCCTAGCTTCTCCTGTGTTGTATGCAACGGTGGCTCAGGGGTAGTGGATGTGTAGTATAGTGCAGTCATTCCTGCGATGAATGCAAGAAAGAAGATGATTGAATACCCACTTACAATATCATCTGGGTTTGCAGAGGACCATACGCCAATAAAGAATCCTCCAAGAAGGGATGCGAGAATTCCCACAATCCCCATGATTGCCATTCTTTTAGCAAAGAAGCTTCCAAGTCTATCTTGGGGAACCAAGTCTCTAAGCCATGAGTTCCAGCTGGGCGCTCCTAGAGCAGTGAAGATTGATTGAATGGTAATCGAACCGAGCAGCAGGACAAGTCCAATCTCGGAAGTCGAAATGAAGGGAATGAGAGCTAGTAGAAGCACGCCCAATCTGTTTCCAAGCTGAGTAAGGAGATTAAGATTCCGTCGGTTTCTATATTTCTGAATCAGAATCACTGCTGGCATTTGCAAGAACTGCGTTAACGAGGGAATTGCTGCAAGTATCCCAATCACACTATTCGGTGCACCCAGTAGAATCGCAAAAGCCACCAGAAACACACTCTCTGTAAGTGTGGTTCTTATCTGAACGGCGGCTCCTTGGCCCACCATCTTTGAGAGAGCCTTCTCTGTTTCTTCAGATGACAATTCAGACACGGGCTCTTGGCTCATTGCCCTCAGGCTCCATTATCGGGACTTAACAGCCCTTTGACAGATAGATTCAGCCTAATGAAGATTCGTACACGAATGCACTACAAAGGTAGTTTCTTTGGTTATCGGTTCAGCTTCTCAAGTTGTTTCAGGGTCCACAAGCCCCTCTCGGTCAATGCGTAGTAGCTTCTTTGTCGCCTCTGATATGTTTGCTCTATCCGAGTGCTCTTGATTAGCCCGCTACTAGTCAGTTCAGAAAGATGCTGGTATACACTTGGAATTTTGATGCATATTCTGTACTCATCCATTAGTTCTCTCCAAATTCCGTACCCATAAGATTCGCCCTCAGAGAGAACTTCAAGAATTCGCATTTTAGTTTGACCCAGTTTGGTAGTGACTCTCCTGCCCTCTACTCTACTAAGAAGACGTTCCAGCTCTCTTCTGCCTTTAACAAACGTCCTAGCAATGTCGGGATATTTGAGCCCCATTCCAGTTATTGCACATACGACACTCTGGTCTTGACTAATCTTCCCCAAAAGAACTAGCCTTTTCAGAGCCGCGATTGTCGTAGCTGAAGCTGGTTCGGCAAAGACCCCTTCCCGTCTAGCTAGTTGTTTGACCGCATCCAGAATCTCCCTATCAGACACAGAAATTGCTAGTCCATTTGATTCTGCGATTGCTCTTAGCGCAGTGTGCCCACAGAGAGGGCTCTTCACACTGATATCATAAGCTATTGTCGATTCGGATGTTGCAGGAGAAACCGTTCTTTCTCCTTTCTCGAAGGCCTCAACGATGGGAGCACAACCGCTAGCCTGTGCGCCTACGATTCTGGTATGACAAACGTCTATCATCCCAATGGTTTGTAGTTCGATCAATCCTTTCCAAATCATCGATATGTGTCCTCCATTTCCCATAGGGGCAATAATCCAGTCTGGGGAAGTCCAGTCTAGCTGTTCACATATCTCATAGACTGTTGTCTTTTCTCCCTCCATAAAATGCGGATTGGAGGAGGCGACGCAGTGGCTCATCTTGCCTTCTTGTCGAGCTCTTGCTAAGGCCTCATCATGGTCCTTGACAATCTCTACATCAGCGGCATAGGCTAGAATCTGATAGAACTTGCCTATGTCCACATTTCCCGTCTGCCCTATGAACACCTTGCTCTTAAGACCTGCACGGGCAGCATAGGCAACAAGAGATGCGGCAAGATTTCCCGTGGACCCACAACAGACAGAAGCAATTCTGTGTTCTTTGGCTGCAGAGATCTCTACTGCTGTTCCTCGGTCAATAAAGGCTCCAGTTGGATTGGTGGTCTCATCCTTGAGGAACAGTTCGTCAAGTTCAAGGTCCTTTGCGAGTCCATCGCACTTATGAAGGTACGTCCCTCCTTCTCCTAGAGATATAATGTTGGTCTCGCTTCGGACTGGAAGCAGATCGAGATACTTCCAAACACCGGGTCTACGACCTCTTAATCTCCTTGATGTGAAATGACTCTTCGCTCTCTCAAGATCATAGACTACCTCCAAGGCTCCTCCACATTGTACGCAGGAACTTCGATGGGTTTCCGAGTCATAGACTGACCCACATACCGTACATGTGAAACCAGTTTGGAGAAACATATTCTTTCATACTTATATATAGGCTCAAGGTTATATATCCTTCTCTCCAGAGCAGATTTGTTCAAGATGGTGGCACCCACAAGAGGATGAATATTGATGGAATACTTCAAACCCAAAACACGCAGCTATTCAGTATACCTGTCCTTGTTGGCAGTACTAACAGCCTTAACAACTGTGGCGACGATCATAATTGCCATTCCATTTCCAACGAGTACTGGGTATCTGAATTTTGGCGACGTACTAGTGATGCTCAGCGGTTTACTGCTAGGTCCTATTGGGGGATTTCTTGCTGGAGGCATTGGATCCGCAATGGGCGATGTCGCTCTGGGCTATATCCACTTCGCACCGATAACTCTTGTTGTGAAAGGATGCGAGGGGCTGATAGTTGGTCTGCTCAGCATTAGAGTGCGAACCTCTAAGACTCTTACCTTGTATGATGTTGCAGGACTAATTCTATCGTCTCTTATCATGTTACTCGGATATTTCGTTGCTGAAGTTTTCCTGTTTGGATATGCGGCCGCTTTAGCCGAATTACTCACACTAAACTGGATTCAAGTCACAGTTGGCTCTATAATCACTGCACTCATTGGACCCACTACAAGAGGATTTCTTCAGCAGTTTCTCTACACGCCCGAGAATGAAATACTAGAGGATGGTAGGTCCGCTGAATTTGATGCGGTACCTGAACAGACAACTTGAGGCCGTATGCAACGGAGAAGAATAGTAGGTCATTCCCAAAAACTAGATTCCGGCATACAGGACGTTCATTTTGTTTCACGATGGGCGAATTCTTGGTGCGAAAGACTCATACTCTGGAGACCTCCAAGTAGTACGGGACTAAAATGGGCGAATACTACTCAGACTGTCTGTCTGCCTGGCGACTCAAGAAATGCTATGATATTGCTCCTAAACGCACAAGACAATACTTGGAGGCTGAAATCTCGTATATTCTCAGTAAGATTGACCAGCAGGATTCAGTTTTGGAACTTGGATGCGGCTATGGGCGGATATTAAGACGTCTTGTTCCGTTCTGCACGAAAATCACAGGGATTGATATTTCCCTTGAAAGCTTGGCTCTGGGTCTAAACGAACTTCAGCCGATACTAGGGAGGAATCTATTACAGGTGAATGCAGACACGCTTCCATTTGCCAATGAACAGTTTGATTTTGTTCTTTGCGTTCAAAATGGCATATCAGCATTCAAGCTCGATTCCTTGAGTCTGGTGAAAGAGAGCATGAGAGTAACACGTTCAGGAGGTTTGTGCCTGTTCTCTAGTTACTCGGAGAAATTCTGGGGGCATCGTCTTGAGTGGTTCAGGCTTCAATCCGAACAGGGTCTTATTGGACCAATCAATTGGGAAGAAACGCGTAATGGCATTATTGTCTGTGAAGATGGATTTAGAGCCACTACTTACAGAGCAAAGGATTTCAAAGAGCTGGCCGCTAGGCTTGGAGTAAGATGTCAGGTCATTGAAGTTGATGATTCATGCCTGTTCTGCGAGATTCCTGTGAAATAATATTGCTCGACCATCAAGAATCGAATCTTAGTCAATAGTTAGATTGGGATTTTAGTTTCCTTTCAGGTGTTCTTTATTTGAACTCAGGCATCATCATCCTCGTCAATACATTGATGGGTCTCTTCGATATTTCATCGGTCAGAGCGGAAGTTCTGATGAATAGGGTTGGCTGACAGGTTTGTGTTCTTAGCTCTTCGTTAGTCCTCTTGTTAAATGATACTTCTCCTTCACGAGATACGGTTTCCCTCTTGGGATGGAACGCTCTGAGATTCATTTTGCTACCTGCAGCCGCCAGCAGAGGTTTCCTCTTTCCAGAAATGAATCATGCCCTTAGCATGATTATGCCTAGAGCGGCAATACTAACAAGAATGCCAACACCGTATGCAACGTCAAAGTAAGGCATCAAACCTGATAGATCAACTAACAAGAACATATAGGTGAAGAGCAATGGTACAACCATGGCGATGATTATCAAGAATATCCTTTCAATGACGCCGAATCCTACTCTATCAAGTGAGAACATTCGAATCCACAAGACAAAGGTCACGAGAGCAAGTGGAGGGAAAGGCAGGAAGAACATTGCCAATGGGAGGAGAATCATGCCGCTAAGAAATGCACGAATTGAGTCAAGTTGTATTCTGTATCTTTCAAACTCCTGAGCATAGATCCTTCCATAATCACGTCTGAAGTATGACTGATATCCTCTCCATGCTATGAATCTCCATCTATCAAAGGTCTTTCTTACTCTTGCACTGTCAGTTTCACGCCAGCTAGGGTCATACTTCCCTTCGATTAGCGGAAGCAAATAGACAAAGATGAATAACAACCATACCCCTGCCAGTGATGTCAGTATTTCGATCTGAGTGAGAGACTCTGAATAGATTAGAGACCGGATAAAGACTGTTCCAGCGTAAGCTAATACACCGATTATTGGAACCGTCACAGCAGCTTTCAGTATGCCTGCTTTTCCCTGATTTCCTTTTACCCAACCCGACAATCCACTGAAAACAAGAACACACAAGAACGCATAGGTCAACATGATGCCTGTGCCGCTTAGAAATTTCATCACAGATCCTGAAACAAGAAGAAGCTCGTTTGTTATCATTATGCTGACTAGCAATCTAATATCCCAATCCGTGAGGTAAAGAAGTATCAGAAATGCAACGATTCCTACGACCAAGGCAAGGGCATAGCTCAGCATTTGATCATCGGATATCCGAATGCTCAGTTTCGTAATGGGATCTGTCATTTCTGGTCGGCACTCATCGTAGTGTTCTGATGTGTACAGTCAACTAGTCTGCAATTGAAGCAATACTATCCAACACGGCTCGAATCATAGTAGTGAGCCTCCAGTGATAAGTGGCATGGTTTTTCTCAGGTTATTCTCCTCTAAGCCACAATTGAAGCTCTTCAACCTGATTTTAATGAACCACGAAAGTCCTCTCTGCCGAAGAACAGGAGCCCGACTCCAGTTGTCTTCTAGAATACTAGCACCACCAATGCTACTCCGAGAAAGGCAAGAATTGTGCCCACAATGACTTGCCCTGTTGCCTTTTCATCAAGAATGACAATGGAAATTGGTGTACTCACAAGAGGAGACGCTGCCAAAATGACCGAGTTCACCGTCGCACCAATATATGCCACTGCGAAAGTCAATAGAACGAGCGTGACGCTAAACCCAACAAATCCTGTTGCCAAAACTATTCCCAACAGCTTTCTATCAGTACGAATGGCACTTTTTTTTCCCGAATATGGCACTAGTGGAAGGAACACTATAACTCCAATGATGATTCTTATGAAATTCGCATCTAACGGGTCGACATCAATAAGACCAACCTGAAGCGTCAGATCACTCAAGGCCCATGCAACGAACGTGACGAGGGCAAGGCCAACTCCAATAATTATCTTTTCCTGGTCCTCAGTCGAGTTTCTCGCTTGTTTGTGCTGGTCCCGAGTTATCAGTCCAATACCCACTACTACCATGATCGCACCCAAGACTCTAGTTGGAATGACCGGCTCATTGAGAAAAAGTGCTGCAAGAAGATAGACCAAGAGAGGATAGCTCGCGGATATGGGAAAAGCCCTGGAAACGCCAATTCTTTCTTGGCTTTCGAAGTAGAGAAGATCTCCTATTACAAGTCCAATGACCATTGAGAAAGTCAAGAACAGGAATCCATCCAAGGTCAAAGAAATGCCATCAGGATTGAAGGGAGGAAGTACCAGAACTATGGCTAATGGAAGACTAATCAAGGACCTTGTGATAACAATCTCAAGAGGTGTAATCCTATCCCCAAGTTTCTTGTAGACAACATTCGTGGCAGCAAATAGGGCTGCTGTAATGATTGATGCAAGTACTCCCAGAATGTAGACACCAGTAGCTGTTTGCAATTGGGGTTCACCAGACCTTCCTTCCTCGGCGTTCTAGTTTCCTTTATGAAGTCGTTTGTGCAAGTGATTGAACGAAATAACTCCCTTCTTACTTATGTTCAAATCCAATTCTCTCTCAAGTTGCTTCATTGCACCTGCGAACCAATCGTATTGGATATTGCTACTTGATGCAATTCTAAGTATATTTCCAATGAATCTTATGACTGCTTCTTTTCTGGTTCGTGCCATGTTGCTATCGAGGGCAAACCGTAAGGCACGTTCCAAAAGCTGAGCCGGAGTTGAGAGAGAAGTCAATATGTCCAGTCTTGGCTTACAAAACAACACGAGATCCATGTCAAGAGTGTCTTTCTGTCGAATATGCGGGTTCATCTTGTACTCGCTGTTAACTGGGAATGAAGTGTTGATTGAGAAACCGCTTTCTCTTAATGCACACAGAATCGCCCACCATGCCTGCAATTTGGAGTGATGGAACGTGAACGCTAGAGTTCCTTCTTCCTTTAGCACTCTTCGGCACTCTTTGAAGACAGAGACCATAATCTGTTGGTATTTTTTGCTATCCTTACCCATTCCTAAATTTACTACTGCCTCGTTCTCAGGTGAAACATACTTCTCTTCAAAATACTCGTTCTCAATCAGCAATCTTAGCCAAACGTAGAAGAAATTGGAAAGTTCTGAGTAGTGAACATTGTCAAAATACGGCGGATCTGTGATTACCAAGTCAACGGAATTGTCAGGAATCTCCGGCACATGCGATGAATCACGACAGAATAGCATGGCGCCTCGCTTTTCCTTGGTGAGATGCTGGAAAGTGTCTACAAATTTAGCTTCTATCCTCTCTGTAGGAGTGAAGACTGTACGAATGCGGCCACTTGCATCCTTGTACTTCTCAAAAGGTCTCCGACAATACAGCTTCGCTTTGAGATACCGCTGATAGCAGTTAACAAAGGTCCCAGCACCCATATTCGCAGATCCCCAGAAGGAGTTCTCTACCGGTGTTGTTGTCAGAGGAAATGAGTGATATGTGAACAGATGGTGAAGCTTTCTGTGCGGATAGTTGTAGGGTGTCATCATGTTATTATACTCAAGGCTATTTGACAAAATGGTTACGAAAGCATCTCTATACTCATATGATGTTTTTCCAAGAGACTGCTCAACGAAGTTCAATGCAAGAAGCTGGCGTGAACTGAATATCTGAGAATAGTATCTATATCCGTGTGTTCGCCATCGTCTAGACGAAGACCCCTTAGGAATGCTCTGATGAGGCAGTGTCATGTCTTCCTTCGTTTCTCGAAATTGTCTTTCGATTTCCTTGATTCTGGAATAGTCCTTAGAATCAGGTGACTTGTAGAGTCGTTTCTTACAACTGGGACACCAATATTCAATCGCAACAATCCTTTCAGTCATCAGTCGGCTGTTTCCTGCTACTTCAGCAAGCTTCTGCCCTGCTTCGCCGCAATTTGGACAGCAGAACCTTCCGTGGTCGAACGTCCCCTTCATGGGATCAAATTCAGCATTGCAGGCGTTGCACGTACAGATTCCGCTCCCCTCCCATGTGTTCAAACTAAAGCAATTGGCGCAAAAGATGGATGCCTTGTTTTCCTCAGATATAGGCTTGTTTCTTTTCAATCCCTTATTCAGGAGAGTTCTCTTGTAAAGGGGCACTTGCTTGCTGCACTTGGGACAGATGATCTCTCTAATCCAAAATACATGGAGTCCTTCGCAGTTCTTTCTTCCACATACAACGCAGTCTGTCCGATATATTTCCCGAATGCTTTCCCCAACTGTTTCATTCAGATTGTCGAAGATGGATGAAAGCTGCTGCAGATCAATGGGTCTAAGGCTTTCGCGTACAATCCAATATGAAACAGGATTTATATCACAGCCTATTACCTTCGCTCCAAGCCGATTCGCCTCAACGAGAGTTGTTCCTCCTCCCATGAACGGATCGAACACAATGAGACGTTCGAGATTGGGCGGGTGAAAGTACTTACTGGATTCCAGCAAGCCTCCGGTTTCATCGATTTCGAAGAGACCATCGTCTAATCCTGCAGCCAGCAGTATGATAGACCGGAATTGCGCTCCTGACCTTCTGGCCCACCATTTATGCAGCGAATAAACTGGTCGATAGTGTTGACGCTTTCCAGACTCATCCTGTGCAAGCTTACTGATTGTCCTCTCAATCAATGACTTGAACGGTTGCCTATTTCTTTTCATAGGAAGCCTCAGACTGGTCTTGTTGTCAAAGTATGGACATTACGATTTGCTTTCATGTAGCAAGGCGCCTATAAAGCTCCGCTTTGGCTTCTCAAAGGGAATTGCGACGAACATAATGAAATACTATAAGACGATATTGAATCTATAAATCAGCCAACTCAGGCCTCGCTTTGTGTTGAAACAGTATGATTTTGAATCAGAATCTTGTTCGACGTAATTCTGTTCTTCAGGACGTAACAGAAAGAATAGGTAGTTCAGTCCGAGTTCTGCATGTGGAGCACAATCGTCTTCTTCAATACACGTACATTATTGAATCTCCGAGCGCTCTTCGCATTCTTCTGGAGCCATGGGCAGTAGGATCAAGGCTAGCGAATCTCGCTCGGTCAAGCACAATTGACTTTCTTCGTGTTGCCTATCAGCTTTGTCCGGAGCTAGCCCGGTCAACCTTTGAAACCGTAGTTGAAATTGTACCTCTCGCGGGCTCGTTATACTATAGCCTTGCTGAGGCGTTTGAGGAGGTGTTTGGAGAAACGATCAACCGTTGTTTCATTGGAGCACGTCGTCACCTGACCACCACCGGATGGGTTACAGAGCTATCCTACGAGAACTTCGAAGCAATGCCACATGATCCTGTTCTACTTATTGGTGACACAATAGCCACCGGTAGTACAATAGAACGAATCGTTAATTCTTCAATTGATCACAGCTCTAGCATTAGAGCGATCGTGATATACTCCATTGCAGGAGGATTGGTTGGAGCTGTGAGAATCAGAGAGATGGCACAGCGAATTAACATCCCAACATATCTCTTCTATTCCAATGCAATTTTCGGTGTTGAACCAAATGGTACTGACATGCCGTGGTTGCACCCAGGCACCATAGCAACAATCGAGAATCAAGCGAAGGCAAGAGCTGTCTATGGACCCGATCTAGGTTGCAGATGGTGCTCAATTTGGGATTGGGGGGATCGGGCCAAGAATCCTTTGAAGCATCTTGAAGAACTGCTAGAGCGATGCAAGACTGAACTCAAACAGACGGAGTCCAGGAGTACGAAACGTATCCTGACCACAATCTGCCAAAGAACAGAGTCTTCTATTGCTTCTTGGAAGCAACCCATCAAAAACGTCTTCAGTCCCACCTATTAGATCAATCCTCTACGCCATCCTCTGCTCATTTGGTTTGCTCTTCATACTCTATCAAATTCTGCAGGACACGCCGCAATAGGTCATCGAATTGATCCCTCTCTCTTGAACTCAATCCATCATAAACTATCTCTGTCATTCTACAGGATGCCAATTCATACTTTTGATTCATGTCTTGCGCTTCAGCAGTGAGTTTGATGATTACCTGTCGCCTGTCTTTCTTTGAACGATTTCTTTCCACTATTCCTGATTCCTTGAGTCTGTCAACCAACTCCGTCACAGCGGGCTTGCTCAGTTGTGTTTCTTTAGCCAATTCATTTGCAGATATTCCATCCTTTCGCCAGAGAGCAAGGAGTATGCGTCCCTGACCCGGTTTGACATCGATACTAAGGTCTCTGAGTATTTGCGTGAAAATCCTCCCTACGAGATGGTGAATCTTGGTAATGAGAAACCCTCCCTCCCTTATTCTAATCACTCTTTCTCACCAAGATTTAGTCGGAAAGTATGAGTCTGATTCCATCCCCTAATGAGGATTGGTTCAAGTCGAAGCACAGTATGGTCCGGATCATTATATCCTTCAGGATAGTATCTCTCCCACTCATCGTGCCAGAGGGCTTTCTTCAATTTAACATCATCAACAATCTCAATATCCCCGCTTAGCATAACGCCTCGTGATTCATCTGGAACGCAATAGTATACAGAGACCTTTGAATGCTTCTTGATGTCGTCAATCTTTGTAGACGATGTGTTTGTAGTGAAAATCGTAGTGAACTCCTTTTCTAGTCTGAGAAACAAGGATTCAAGTTTCGGAAAATAGCGCTTGTTCCTCAAATTGAACATTGCTCGCGTTTGAGGATATCCTCTCTCGCCAACTGTTGTGAGATATGCAGGCCATGCATCATTCAAGACTCTCAAACACATCTCTCTTGAGCTGTTCTTTCGCGTAATCACATCACCGTAATAGTTCGTAACAGAATAATTCGTATGCGAACTAAAAAATATTATTATTCTGCTATTGCCATAGCATAGAAGAAACGCACTAAGGTCTCACAGTAGGCAATGCCTTTTGCTCTCTAGCGGTCTTCTTGGCCTGAAGTACTTGCACAGCCGCAACACAAAAGACCAGTAGTATAAGACCGAACCACTCCAAGGATGTTGGCATTGCACCAAGGAAGATGATCGATAGGATTGTAATCTGTGGAAGCATGGTACTATTGATAATTGTTGTATCCACTGCTCTCAAGGTCTGCATGGCACTGTTCCATAGCGTGAAGGCAAATGCAGTATTTACTACGCTCAGCCAAAGGATGTAGAAGATGGATAGAGGCGAAAGAGCTGGAATTCCTTCAAGGAGTACACCTGCAGCTAGCAGAATGAATGAACCTATCATCATGCTGGCTGCCGTGATGACTATGGAAGGTGCAGCATGCTGTTTATTGACGTATCTACCGATAATTGATGACAAGGCGTTTGCAATCAATCCCACAATCATCACAAGTACTCCCAGAGTTGCGGAAGCATCAAAATCGAAGGGGTAGAAGTAAATCATTGCTCCAACGACGACCAAAATAATAAGCAAGACTTGCAGTAGTGTAGGGACTTCTTTCAGCAAGACCGCTCCAAGGACCAGGACAACGATTGGTGTCAGATTGAGTATAATCGAAACAGAGATCGTATCAAGCAGGTCCAATCCTACAAATTGTGCTCCCTGTGTTATAGATATAAAGACCACACCGTAGGCCGCCATCAGCAGCCACCAGCTTCTTGGTTTTTCGCCAATTGAAGTTCGGTACTCACTGCGCATGGTCACTATTGTCAGAAGAATGAGGGCTGCAATGACATAACGCAATCCTGAGAAGATCAACGGTGATAGCTCCTGAAGACCAAACTTGATTATCACCCACGAAGAGGACCAAAGCATCGTGACAAAGACGGCCTCTGCCGCAGCTCGATAGTGCCTTCTCATTGCATGCTGAGCTGCCGATGTTTCGTTTTGTTCATGTGATTCCGAAGCCATCTTTCTTTGTTCTCCATATAACTAGAAGGATTCAAGTACCGATTAGTATAGTGCCGTCATAAGACGGGTGATCATTCTGGTTGTTCAATGCACTATTCAGGTCAGTCCGGAGAACTACTACTCCTGTGACCTGACAAGGAAGATTCCTGTTCGGGTGACAATTGTGTCAATCAATGGTGATGTTGGATTCGGCATAATTGAGGCTCTTGAAGGAGGAGAGAAATCCATTCAAACCTATGTTGAGGAGATGAGTCTGTCCCCCAGTATCGAGGATGTCAAAGTCACATACAAATCCCCCAAAGCCTACTGGACAAGAGTAGTACATAGAATGGAATCAGGCTCAATATACGAAACCATTTTGAAAAACGACTGCATGACACGCCTTCCGGTCACAATTCAAGGTGGGATTCAATATCATATTGTTCTTGCCCCATCTAATGACCTCCTCAAGAAACTCCTGAGAGAACTAAAATCAAAGTTCATCTCAGCAAAACTTGTGCAAATCAGATCAAATCCATTAAGTCCTTTTGAATCAATTCTAACTGATAGACAGAGGGAGGCCTTTCTTCTTGCTTTTCAGGAGGGATATTATGAGATGCCTCGCAGAGTCCACATCGCAGAGCTCGCCGAAAGGCTTGGAATAAAGCGTGTTGCAATGCAGGAGCGACTTCGTCGTGTTGAGTTTCGAATCATGTCGGATTTTGCAGATGGTCTGATCTAGAATCACTAACAGCATCAGATCATCAAAGAGATCGCATCTCTTGGTCTAGTTCTCAGCATTCTCATAGTCAGCTTTCTTCTTACAATCTTTGGAGGCAATAATCCGCCTATCATCGCAGCTATGAGGTAACTAGCATAGTCATCTGCCTTGAAGAAATGCATTAGTGTCTGCATGTTCTTCTGGCTCTTATAAAACAGCCCTGCCATATACTCAGAAACCTTAAGCACGCTTACGATTTCCTTCTTGCAGGCCCTTTCATAATGCTGCAATAATTTCGAATCATTTGCTCGTATGGCCTCTTCCAAGGTTTGTGCCGCAAGTACTCCTGAGCGAATTGCATACTTGATACCCTCCCCCGTAAAGGCATCCACAAAGCCTGCGGCATCTCCTACAAGAATCGTGCGCTCTTTTATTGTAGAGTCTCTTACAATGCATGGAAAACGGGCACCAGCCTCTGATAGTATGATGGGTGCGATCTCGTAGTTCAAACAAAACTGGTTAAACCATTGATCATAAGTTCTTCTTAGACCTGCTGCTTTCTCTTGCCTGCAGCAAGCCCCTAGACTCAGGATAGAGCGTTTCGGAAAACACCAAATGTATCCATGAGGGACCTGTCCAAAATACAGGAAGAATAGGTCCGCATCATATCCACTTGGCTCACCACATATTTCCCTCACTTTGCCCTCGCCAACCTCGGCCTCAATCTCTATTGCAACGAAAGCAGAACTGCTAGGCCACCCGGAGTAGAATTTCAGACTCCTTGCCACAACTCCATTAATGCCGTCAGCGCCAACAAGGAATTTTGAACTGATTTGTTCTCCCTCTTCGGTAAACACAGTGGCACTGTGTCCATTTTGTGACACATCTAGTACCTTTGTTTCCTCTCTAACTTCAGCGCCTGCATCAGAAGCTTTCCTTAGTAGCAAATGGTCAAACTCAGAACGCATAACGGTATGCCCTGGTTTTGATCTATCTTCGGGAATGCAATCTACTCGAAACCCTTGAGGTGCATATAGGGCCAACCCACTAATATTCCTGTGAATAATACCGGTGATGTCGAAGTCAAGTAGTTCCTTTGTTTCGCTTGGTATCGCACCAGCACAGGGCTTGTATCTTGGAAACTTGGCCTTATCAAAAACAACTACGTTAAGTCCTGCCTGTGCTGCTCTCCTAGCTGCTGTTGCCCCTGCGGGACCACCACCCACTACTATGATGTCATACTCTGGCATGATACTCCACTCCTCCTTGATTGAGTTTTCCAATTGTTAAACTCTCGGGTTGATTGGGGCCAGCATAATCAATGAATGCTCAAGAGGGGTAGTCTAGAAGTATCATCTTTGCTTTCTTGACAATGTTCTCTGCTGTGAAGCCAGATTTCTCAAAGAGAACATCGCTCGGTGCGGAGACTCCGAAGGAGTCCATTGTGATCATGGCTCCCTTTGGTCCTACCCACTTTTCCCAGCCCTGTGAAACACCGGCTTCAACAATGACTCTAGCTGTCACCTTAGATGGCAGCACAGACTCCTGATAGTCCTTCGATTGGGCTTCAAAGAGTTCCCAACTTGGGAATGACACAAGTCGTACATTGATACCTTCGCTGGAGAGAGTTTCTCCTGCTTCTTTAATCAGGGCCACCTCTGATCCTGTTGCCATTAGAATCACTTCCAGTGGCCCTCTACCAAGGTCTGCTAACACGTATGCTCCCTTTGCGAGACCACTAGCCGGTGCATAGACTGCTCTGTCAAGTACTGGCACTTTTTGCCTAGTTAATGACAACAATGTCGGACCATCTCTTCTCGCTACTGCGACTCTCCAGGCCTCAGTCACTTCATTTGAATCGCAAGGTCTAATGACTACAAGACCTGGAATTGCTCTGAGTGAGGCGAGATGCTCTATAGGCTGATGAGTGGGTCCATCTTCACCTAGCCCGATACTATCATGAGTGAATACCCATATACTGGGGTGTCTTGAAAGAGCAGATAGTCTGATGGCTGGCCTCATGTAGTCTGAGAAGACAAGAAAGGTGCTACAATACGGGATTAACCCTCCATGAGCAGCCATTCCATTAACAGCTGCTGCCATTGAATGTTCACGTATACCCCAATACAGATTGCGTCCTTGAGGATTATCCACCTGAAAGGCATCGCTATCACTAATCCATGTCTTGTTCGACCCTGTTAGGTCCGCTGACCCGCCAATTAGCTCAGGTAGCTTGGGGGCCAAAGCATTGATGACTTTTCCAGACGCTGTTCTGGTTGCCTCTCCTTTGGGATTGGTTTCAAAAACAGGAAGGTTTCTATCCCATCCATCAGGGAGTTCACCTGAGAGGCGGCGCCTCAGCTCTGCCGCAAGCTCTGGATGCTCACGTGAATAGGCCTTCACAGCATCAATCCAGTGTTTCTCAAGTTCTTCTCCCCTGTCTATGGCTTGACGGAAATGTTCGTAGACCTTTTCTGGCACATGAAACTCTGGCTTAAGCGGCCATCCAAGATTCCTCTTTGCGCCCTCGATTTCTTCTTCTCCTGCAGGTTCACCGTGGGCTTTTGAGGTGTCCTGTTTCGTTGGCAAGCCAAAACCAATGTGGGTTCGACATAGAATCAGGGATGGACGAGGGTCCGCCTTCGCATTTTGAATAGCTTCATCTATGGCATCGACATTGTTACCGTCTTGAACATTGAGTATTTGCCATCCTAGCGCTTCAAATCGAGCAGCTCTGTCCTCGGTGAATGTAAGATCTGTAGATCCATCAATTGAGATTCGGTTATCATCATAAAGCAGAATCAGCTTTCCAAGTCGGAAGTGACCAGCCAATGAAGCGGCCTCATAGGAAATTCCCTCCATCAAATCGCCATCTGTCACAATGGCATATACGAAGTGGTTTATGATCTCATGCTCTGGACGATTGTATATGGCAGCTAGATGAGCTTCTGCAATGGCCATTCCAATGGTGTTTCCTACTCCCTGACCGAGAGGTCCGGTTGTAACCTCAACCCCAGGTGTTAGAAAACACTCAGGATGGCCTGGGGTCTTGCTTTCCCATTGCCGGAACTGCCTTATGTCGTCTAAAGAGAGGTCGTATCCTGTCAAATGTAATAGCGAGTAGAGGAGCATTGATCCATGTCCTCCAGAGAGGACAAATCGATCACGGTTAGGCCAGCTTGGATTGCGTGGATTGAATCTGAGATGACGCATCCATAGGGTATATCCAATAGCTGCAGCACCCATTGGCATTCCAGGGTGGCCCGAATTAGCTTTTTGAACAGCATCTGCTGATAGAAATCGTATCGTGTTGATAGCTAGATTCTGGATATCTTTGGAATCTGTCATCGCTCTGTTTCCTCTCCTAGAATGATACTGTCGCATTTGCAGGACGGGCGAAATAACTTACTTTTGGTTGTTGCGCCTAACGCTTCTTTCAACTTCCCCTATACAACTCTTGCCGTTGATTGTCTAGCTTTTTGAAGCTGTGCCCTACCCTCATTCTCTTCTCTTTTTTTCGTCAATTCAATAGTGATATTACCCTGTTAATCTGGTTCAATCATTGAAGAGGACTTGATACCTGATGAACAAGCTCGACAAGCTGCATGATCAGCTCGAACGAATTGTGGGTCCTGAATATGTAACATTCGAACTCTGTGATCGTCTGGTATACTCCAAGGACTACTCCATTGAAGGCTTTGCCGGTAACTACACGCCTGACATTGTTGTAAAGCCTGGAAGCACCGATGAGGTTGCAGCGATCGTAAGAATTGCAATTGAGCTAGACATTCCAATCTATACTTGGGGTGGCGGCACTTCCATGTCTGGTAATCCACTTGCAGTTCAACATGGGATTGTTCTTGACATGAAACGGATGAATCGCATCATTGAAGTTGACCCCGAGAATCTTACCATAACTGCAGAGGCTGGTTCCACAATGGCTGCAGTGCAAGCTGCAGCACAAAAACATGGCGTATTCTTTACACATCAGCCGGAGAGCTGTCTTTCCTCAACAATAGGTGGAGCGCTAAGCTGCATGGGTATTAGCATCTTCAGTGCCAAATATGGTTATGTATATGATCAAGCTCTAGGAATTGAGGTCGTCCTTGGCACAGGTGAGAAACTTGAGATTGGGGGGAAAAGCTACCTCTCTGTACCATCCCACAATCTACTCAACTTGTTCTTGGGGGCCGAAGGAACTCTTGGGATTATTACAAAAGCAATTCTCAAGGTCTATCCAATACCACAGCATCGTGACCATCTAAGCTTCGGATTTCCGAACATAACCATGGCGATGGCTGCGTGCAAGAGAATCCACGCCGCTGGATGTTGGCCTGAAACTGTTTACGCTTTCGACAAGCGGTCTCTTGCGCAGTACATGGAGCGTGCAAAGACACCAATTCCCGAGGATGTCAAAATGGCCATCTTGTTTGGATGCTCAGGGGATCAAGATATGGTGAACGCTTCTATGAAGTCGATTGCAGCATGCTGTACTGAACTGCATGGTCATATTTTGCCAGATGAGCTCACACACTCTTGGTGGAACTCTGTCAACATTAATCGAGATACCTTCGACCAAAGCAATTTCGCACTATCTCATACCGAGTACGAACCTGATTTAATTGATGCCTGCGTACCATTAAGCAAATTCCAAGAATACAGTGATTTCTGTGATGAATTGAAGGCGGAGTTCGGATGGATTGACATAGACTTCGGCGCATTTATTGTGGCCTCACCCAGAGGTCCAATTCCCTTTGCTATCTATTTCAGTGTGCCAATTGACACAAGACTATCTGCCGAAGCGGAGAAATGGTTTGCGTTCAAAGAACGCATGTACAGGAAAGCACTAGCATTAGGCGGAAGCATCTCAGATGTCAATGGTGTTGGGCTCAGGTCTGCTCCATGGATTCGTGAGCAACTCGGCACTGCATGGACTTTCTTAACGCGCATAAAGAGCCTCGTAGATCCCAAGAATATTCTGAATCGAGGGCAGAGGGGGTTTGACCAATGACGGAGAAGCTCAGGAGATACGAAGACTGGGCTCGTGCGTGTATGCACGTACGCTGCGGTCTTTGCCGTGAGAACTGTCCAGCCTATGGTCAGATGAAACTTGATAGCTATTCTGCAAAGGGGAAGGTTACAATGCTCTACCACTGGCTTGAGGGTAGCTTGGAGCCTAGCGAGAAAATGGCAGAACGTGTATTTGCCTGTACAAGCTGCGGTCTGTGCGACATTGCCTGTGGATACCCACAAAGCGAGGCTATTCAAGAGATGAAGATCGCTTTGTTCGATGCTGGAATTTTTCCTTCGGCACAATACTCACGAATCAGTGAACACACAAGAAGAGCTGGGAATCCGTATGGAGAGACCCCAGAAACGGGACAACAACTCCTTAAAGCAATACCTGAGGCATCTGCTGAGAACGCCGAGTATCTACTCTTTTTTGGGTGCACTGAGATATATCGGGGAGCTCCTCAACGTGAAAGCGTTCTCAAGATACTTCGTTCTGCCGGAATTCCTTTCAAAACACCTTCCGAAAACATCTGCTGTGGGTCTCCGGTCTATCGTGTTGGTGACTTGGAGCAAGCAACGATTCAGGCCAAATCTGTTCAGAGTATGGTCAAAAACATTGGAATAGACCAGGTGATTGCATCATGTTCAGGCTGCTATAGGACTCTCTCACATGACTACTCTACACTCTTGAGAACTGATCCAGGCTTCCGAACTATCCATACGGTTCAATTGATTGACCGACTTATAAAGGAAGGAACCATAAGGATGCGACGAATGAATGCCAAGGTCACCTATCATGACCCCTGTCATCTTGGCCGGCATTCCGGGATCTACGAAGAACCCAGAGAAATACTCCGGTCGATTCCTGGTGTGTCTTTTGTTGAGATGGAATGGAATCGCAAATTCAGCAGATGCTGCGGAGCTGGAGGTGGACTTCGAAGTGCACGTGGTGAAGATGCAATTGAAATTGCATCGCGAAGGGTGAAGGAGGCCGAAGAAACGGGCGCAAGCCTTCTTGTTACTGCATGTCCTTTCTGCTTGCGAAATTTGGAGGATGGGGCGAAGTCGATCGGGTCTTCGATTAAGGTGTGTGCAATCGAATCTCTTGTGGCCAATCTAATCGAATGAAGTCAGGATCAATCCTATGTCTTGGAGGCTTCGCCAACAAAGCTACCTGGCGGATATTCTTCTAGAAACTCGCTCTTGAGAATATCCATTGCCAATAAGTCATGGAACGCCCCTTGCATATACACTGCCTGTCTAAATGCCCCGATTGACTTGAATCCGGCCTTTTCGTAAGCTCTCTTCCCTCGGTCGTTGAACTCGGCATGATACAGATAGATTGAATTCAACCCCAATACATGAAATCCTATCCAGAGCATCACCTTCACGGCATCTGTTCCATAGCCTTTTCCCATGTGCTCTTCATTATGAATTGCAATGCCAAGCTCAGCGCGCTGGAATGCCTTGCTAATGCCAAAAAGACTAACTGTACCAAGGAACTTCTTCGAATTCTTATCCTCAACCGCCAGAACTATCTGTCCGTCTTTCCAAGGATCATACTGCGTGGCTTTCTCTAGCCAGACCCTTTCTGCATTCTCTGAACATGGCAATGCAGTCCCCAGAAATCTCCTCATTGCAAATGTGTTCCAATGTTCTAGTATCTTGTTCAAATCGGACATTTCAAGGGCACGCAGGCACACTTTCTCGCCAAAGTACATAGCTGTTTCTCAGCACTCTACTGGATTAAAGATTCCGGCTTCGGGTATTTCAGTCAGCTGGCCTTGTTCGACAGACTCTTTTGTCCAGAATTGGCAATCATCATAGCATCATTAGGAAGCACATGCAATTGAGTCCAAAACGAGTTGTGTTTGATCAACCTATCGTAAGAGTGTCTTTGGATGGAATGCAGTTTCCACAGATTTGTCCAATATGCACTGCTCCGGCTGAGGATTATATCCGTGTGTCTGTGGTGTCCGAAACGCGGGCTGCTTTGACATCGACAGCGCGACCAACAGCAGCCCTCTTCGGCTCAAGGTATCAGAAAGACTCATCAATTAGGCTTTCAGAAGGGAAGGCGTTCATTATTCCTGTATGCCGAGAACATCATTACACCGATGAGGGGTCCTACCGCTACAAATCCTATTGCATTGTGTTTGATGGCTTGGCCTTATGCCTTCTAATTCTAGCTTTTCTTATGAGTGGCAACAACTTCTGGAGAGGCGAGCCTCCAAGTCCTTGGCTATTTATCTCCACTGCAATATTCGCGGTATTTCTTGGATTAACTTACGTCTTATTTCAGCCAGGCCCAATCGAATCCGCAGTACGTATTATTGGTTTTGACACTGGCTTCAGCAACGTATGGATTGCTTTCAAGAATCCAGCGTATCGTGATGAGTTCGTCCGCCACAATGAGATGTCAGCAGAACTTGTGAAATGGGTAATGAAGAACTAGATTCAACAAAGAGTACTCAAGTAGCTTCCCACTTGAGTACTTCTTTGCAGATTGGACATTTATGTTCTGCATCGTCTTTGTCTGAACTGGAGAATGGGGAATTGACACGGGAAGCGTTAGGTACAATGGTCATTGTCACTAAGCCTCTCTGTGCAGGTATGCGTATGCTAGAGCTCTGGTTGATACAACATTTCTGATCTTCTTCTTGTTATCTTTCTTTGTCAACGCCATCTGTTGTCACCTCCGATACAGGTATGCTTGATACAGAGCATAGGTTGAGCTAATTCTTGCTCTGGATTTCTTTCTCGTCACAGACGAATTCTGGAAGTTCTTCGCTAGAGCCATAGTGGTTCACAAGAAATTCTGCTCAGAATCAGTATATATAGCGAAGCCACAATGTAGGGTCACACGTTGAAGTCACAATATGTGACTATGTGAAGGATGAGGTTGTGTTTTGTCCATGAGTTTGAAAAACATCTGTGCTGTGGGCGTAATATCGAAAATACCTGATGAATATGTTATTACAACTGAAGATGGAACTCGATATAGACTCTCAGCCATCATGCCCTATGAGGCAGTATCCCCTGACTTCGATAGGGGAGGTTTGCTTCGGCACTTGGCAGAAGAACAACGATTGTTGAAGTCACTGGTGGTCATTCGATTCAGCGCCACTATTATGGATGAGAAATCAATTCTGGCATCTTCCAAGTAATCACTAATTGATGGTTGTAGAGCATTTGAAGGACATTACAATCGAATATCTGGGTCATTGCCTTTTTGTTGTCAATGATTGTTGACCGCCTAGTCAAGAATGAAAGAAGGATATCTCTTCTTAAGAAAATGGAGTTGAGTCATAGTGAGTGTCGATGATGCCCTTGATGCAATCATCTACCCAATACTCATTAGGATTCTGAAAAGTGTTATCAAGGAAGTCAGCTATGTTTGCAGACCTAAGGAGAAAGCTGGAGATTTCTAGTAGCGGGCAGCTTGATTTTGATCTAAAAGAAAATGATACTTCTAGTGACTACGGATTCGTGGGGGATGTGCGCACTGACCTCCAAAGGGTGCGCAGTCCTTTACGCAATAGACATTATACCAAAACATGGATGGCAAAGGCGGTTCTTCTTCGTAAATTTCGGCGTTGTGTTTGTAAACAATACTACACTTGCTATAACTGCTACCGAACTCCTTCCCTTGAGCCTCGTTGTCGCTATATCATGGATCGTCTTCTATTGTTATTGGACCTTTGTGAAAAGAAAAGTACGACTACGAAATAATGGTCAGTCATCAGTCAGTGAATAGATTCAACAACAGATAGAGTCCGATGTTGACGGGATCCTTCTCACGAGCAAGCCCCATTAGATATATCTTCAGGCTATGCTATCCGAGCTCTACTTCGCTTTTCCAGAGACCATGAATATTGCAGTAGGCAGTGGCCATGAGCGTTCCCTTTTTCTTCGTTTTGAAGACAAACTTGGCTATGGGCTCAGTATAGATAGTGCTTGTGTCGGGTCCGTCGATGCTTTCCCCATGATGGTCGAAGGTACAGTACCCGATCTCAACAGGGAACTTCGCACCTTCCGGCCAAAAGAATAGATCACACCACTTTATGTGATGCTTTGTTTCATTAGGATGGGGTATCTCCTTTCCAACTTGAACCATCACATGAGCCACTCCATCTTCGAATTTCTTTATCGTGATAACAGGTACATGTTTCTCACTCTTCCAGTCATCAGTTTGAATCCATTTCTTGGACATTCCTATTCCTCCCAAAGCATTAGGATAGAATGATGATATAGACCTATTTATAAAAAGCCTACCAATTAGCTGTAACCACTCTGGTTTTCCTTTTCACTCGTTCTGTGCCAGACATATCATCATGTCCTAAGACCTTTAGATTCGATCTTTGATATGCCATCATGGCTGGTAAGACATACCGTGATAGCCGTGGCAATTTTCGATTCAATGATTCGGGAAGACCCGTTCACAGATGGGCAACCGAGAAGAAGCTAAAACGGAAGCTTTCCCCTGGTGAGGTTGTACACCACAGAAATAGGATCCTGATCAACAATAGGAGACGAAACCCAACAATATTCTCGTCGCAAAAGGAGCATCTAGCTCATCACATCAAACAATCATGGGAACATCCGCAGTATCGGCAAAGACACAGTCGCTGGAAATGGCAGATGCACATTAAGTCTCAATTAGAATCGTTTTTTAGTCAGTGGAAATAGGTTGGCTCAAGCCCATTGTAGGCTTTTCATCACATTAGTACATCGGAAGTTCTTGATATGATTGACCGAAGCAAGCTCAGGATTGATGTGGAACGACTCAATGAACTAAACGACTTCCTTTTGAAGGATGACAATCCACTAGTAACAGATTTTCTCAAGGTAATTGAGAAACATGGGGGCATCGATGAGATCAACAAAAAGGCGGAAGAAGCAAGAAAACTGGAGAATCTGATGGCTAAGCTGGAAGAGAAGAAATCTTCCTACGTCACGGATCTTTTCTGGCTTCAAGAACAACGTGATAATGATGCCTTCATAAGCATCCCTGAGTATCGCCGCCAAGTTCTAGGTGACAAGGCCGATTCCATGTCTTTTGATGAGAGCTTTGCTGTTACACTAGAAATCAGTGCATGCCAGTACTTTCCGTATATCATTCCCCAAACAAAAGAAGCCATTGAGAAGAAGGAATTAATGCCTGGTCGTTTTATTCGCGTGCGAAATATGGCCGAGCAAGTGAAAGATAATGATGTGATTGCTTTCGCCGCAGCAATGCAGATTGTTGGCGCATCCTATGTTGAAACACTGGACACAAAGGGAACTCTCCCCGGTCCGGATGGAGCACCCGCGAATATTCATCTGGGTGGACCTGATACGATCACTGGATACTTCGGAGGAGTGGGGATGCCCAATGACTTCGCTCTGAAATGGGCTGATGAGTTCCTTCACTATTACACAGAGTATGGCATCAAACAGGTCCTTAACATCAATCCTGGGAGTGTGCTCGTTGGTTACATGATGCACAAGCTCGGAATTGACATGGAGTTCAAAATCTCTGTGTATATGGGAAATGACAATCCCTATGCTTGCCTCTGGACCCTACTAACAGCTAAGCTCTTCAGTCGCGATGATGGAACAAGTCCTCTTATTGGTTTCAATCTGGCTAACAGTGTAGACAACAAGACCATCGAGCTTGCAGCCTATGTGAGGAAGGATCTAGGATTTGAGGATGTTGTGAGAATCGAACATCATATCACCGAGACCTACAAGTCCATCGTCCGTCAGCCATATGATCGACTTGATGAATTGGTTGAGCTCGCTGATCATGTTAAGAATATCAGTGCAAAGCATGAAGGTGCAGGTCCAAAGATTGATGCAACACGTGAGCATCCTAGTGACATCTTGGACTATTTCAGGGCAAAAGAAGAGATAATTGAAGCTGGGGACTGGAACTTCCTGTTGCGCAATTACCTTGACAAGCATGCTTCATTGAATAGAACGGCTAGAGTTCTTACAGAGAACGGGCTGACCTTCATTGCTGCTCAAAATCTACACAAGAAATAGGCTAGAGATGAACAAGGTCATACAAGGCCCTTGCTTTACATCCAAGGTTGAATGTGTTGATCATATATGCTTTCAAGACGTTCCTTGTGAATCTGTTCTTCTTTGGCGAGAGTTTCAAAAACCGTTCGATTGGATGCATCTTCCGTTAGCTTCGAGAGTGCCTTGTAGAAATCGCGTGCGTTTTCTTCTCTCTTTATCGCCACAATAAGAATGTCCTGTGAGGTTGATGATGGTTCTAATGGAATGTCAAGAAGATACTTGCTAAGGTCATACCTGTCGAATTCGTCGATAGTGGTGCAGGTGAACGTTTCACAGACTCCGCCTCCAAGAGCCTCTTCTAGCTTCTCCTTGTGTCCGACCTCCTGTCTTGCAAGTTCCTTCAGCAATTTTGCTGAGGATGGCAACTCCGCATTATTTGCTGCCTTTGTATAGAACTCGTAGGCCTCTTCCTCTCTTTGAATTGCAAGGGATATGAGTTTCTCAAACGATTGTTGGACAGTTGTCAAGGTCAATTCCCGGCCTGAATGTGCACATATGTGTTTTAAGCGTGCTGCTTTGGCTCTTTTCCATGCAGATTCTTACGTGCATCAAAACTCTTTTGATAAGGTCATATTTCGCTCGAACTGGGACTTGGACAATGGAAGAGAAGAATGGAAACAGATTCAATTGTGCTGAGAGCGTCCTTATTAAAGTGAGTCGAGACATCTCTTTGAGCGGGTTCAATCTCTCCTGTATGAAGATTGCATCAGCATTCGGAGGAGGTGTGGGGGGCACACAGGAGATCTGTGGAGCTGCAAGTGGAGGCGCCATGTGCATAGGTCTTGCCCTTGGAACTACTGGTGATGAACCCAGTGATGTCTTCAATGAGAAGCGTACCAAGGCCAGAGAGATCACAGGAAAATTCCTTGTTGACTTTGGTAAGGCATGGGGGTCCACACGTTGCCAAGTTCTCACAGCAATGGATAAGGGTGAACAGACAGCAGATGGGACTCTCCGCATGAATGACACGGCTGTTCGTAATCGATGTGACGAATATGTCCTATGGGCAGCGAAGCAAGTCTGTGAACTGCTAAGTCGAACCTAGACCTTCTTCAACTCCAGAGTGGCATCTTCTTATCGGAATCTGTCAGATGCGAGAACGTGCTAAAACCTGATTTCATTCTTCAGTGAAGAAATGAAAGAGGTATAGGGAGTCGCATTGACCACCGTTACTTTCTCGGCTCAATCTCTCTGATTCGAACTGGAAGGTATTTGTGTAGAATCTTTGGTATGACTATACTCCCATCGGCCTGTTGGTAGTTCTCCATAATGGCAACAATGGTGCGCGGATTGGCCATCATTGTACTATTCAGAGTGTGAGGATAATCCTTCTCTGTTCCGCCCTTCTTGATTCGATACTTGATGTTAAGTCGTGCTGCTTGATATGCCGTGCAATTGCTACAAGATCCTCCTTCCCGGTACTTGCCCTGTCCAGGCATCCAGAATTCTAGGTCGTATCTCTTTGCAGCTACCGTACCGATATCTCCGGTGCAGATATTCACTACTCTATAGGGTAGTTTCAAAGCTTGAACAAACTCCTCCTCGTTTTTTAAAATCTTTTCATGTATGTCCCACGACTCATCTGGATGACTGAACACGAATTGCTCGACTTTGTTGAATTGATGTACTCTAAAGATACCCTTTGTGTCTTTTCCATGACTGCCTGCTTCTCTCCTAAAGCAGGCGCTAACTCCGGCGAATCTAACAGGCAAGTCAGTTGGCTCAAGAATCTCGTCCATATACATGGCTGCTATGGGATGTTCTGAGGTGGCTATTAGATAAAGGTCCTCATCTTCAATCTTATACATCATCTCACCAAAGTCAGCAATATCGACCACACCTTCATAGGGCTCTCGCCGCATCATGAATGGTGGGTAGATTGGAGTATACTTCTTTTTGATGAGCATTTCCAGCGCCATTTGCTGCATTGCGATATCCAAAAGCACAAGTTCGTTCGTCAAGTAGTAAAACCTTGATCCGGCTATCTTAGCTGCTCTTGGTATGTCTGCAACGCCTAGTGACTCAAGAAGATCAATGTGGCTTTGAATTTCAAAGTCAAAAACAGGCTTGCCACCCCACTCTCTTACAACTTCATTATCTTCTTCACCCATGCCATAAGGAACACTATGATGCAGGATATTTGGAATGCTCATTTGGATGGTTCGAAGCTTGTCTTTAGCCTTCTTCTTCTTCTTCTCCTTCAATTCAATTGCATTGTTCACATCATTCGCCTTGCTGGATATCAGCGAGGTATCCTTTCCCTCTTTCTTGAGCTGGCCGAACTCCCTAGAGAGACGATTTCTTTGAGTTCGTAGGTCCTGAATCTCTCTCATTAGTTTCTTCACTTTCAAGTCCAGCTTCAGAAGATTCTCAAAGTCCTTTAGTTTCGCCTCATCTCGCCTTCGATGAAGATTCTCTCTGACAACTTCCACATTCTCTCTGATGAATTTCAGGTCCAGCACTAAGTTCACACCAGCCTATGTTTCTTCACTAGAGCGACAATATGTGCCGCTTTTTAGACTCTTCCCATTGACGTTTCAAGCATTGCAGAGGGGCAGAGGTCCTTCACTGCACAAACAGGGCATTTTGGATTCCTTGCATCGCATGTCTGTCTTCCGTGTGCACCAACCAGTCTTGCATACTCGTACCACAGGTCTTGAGGAAGCAAATTCATCAGATCTTTCTCCACCTTGTTTCGATTGGATCTCTGCTTCGTAAAACCTAGCCGTTGTGTCACTCTCAATACATGAGTATCTACAACGACGCCCTCGTTCTTTCCGAAAGCAACCGAGAGTACAACATTGGCAGTTTTCCTGCTAACTCCAGGAAGCTGAACCAACTCCTCCATTGTCTTAGGCACTTCACTGTCGAAATTCTCCACTAGAAGTCTGGCAGAATCTCGAATGTAGGCAGACTTTCGATTGTACGTTCCGCATGGGCAGATAATCTCTTTCAAGCTATCAAGAGGCGCTTCTGCCATCTTCTGAGGCGTCGGATACTTTTCAAACAAAATAGGCGTTATGATATTCACGCAGGCGTCCGTCGTGTGCGCAGAAAGAAGTGTTGCGATTACCATCTCGAAGGGGTTGCTGTGATTAAGATAGGTCAATGGAGCATCGGGATAAGCGGCATCCAATAGATAAAGCACTTTTTGAATTCGTTTCTTGTCATCCATCGTAGAGGTGTTCTCCTGACGAATCATTGGCTCTCTTAGTCTACGTATTCCTCAAAGGCAATAGGAGCTTGTCCTCCTGTTGATTACTCCTTGTCCAAGTTCGCATCATCTATCTTGTCTTCTCCAAAATGGAATCTGCTGATTCCGCCCAGAATCATGATGTTTGATATAAAGACAAGCGCAAATAGAATTGCTGGGTCGAAGAATGTGAAGACCACTCCTCCCAGGAATGGGCCTAGGGGCGTGAAGACGAATACGATGAACCAGAACACTCCAAGGATTTTCGATGTGTCAGTTCTTGGCATTTGTTTCTGGATAAGAGTAAGAAGAACAAGATACCAAAGAGCGTCGTTAACATACTTGCCTACAATTGCAATGAATGGGGTTGTGAAAACGACCCCAAGTCCAGGAAGGATAAGGTTTGCTGAGTCAATGAGTTCCTGTGGTGCCCAGATTGGAAACTGCTGTGCTATCATCAGCAGGAACGCACATATCGGCATAATGGCATAAACTGTTAGAGCAGTTCGTCGCATTCCTTTTTTATCCGACATTCTTCCAATCTTGAGTTGCAGAGGAACAGTGACCAGCAAAGAAACCAGGACAATGATATTGATTCCTGCAAAGTCCACATTCAGGAATTCATTGGTATAGATTAACGCACCGAATTTGAAGAGGGCATCACTAAGTGCATCTAGCATTACAATACCCAGCACCCCTGGCATTATTCCAAAGATCAAATTGACAGCGCGTTTGTTTTCACTTATGAAGTCACGCCAGAGTGGGATTTCATTCTCTCTCTTCTCCTGTTCACCACCTTTTAGGTAGACATATCTGACTATGGTGCACACCATGAGTGCACAGCCTGCAATAAGAAATATCAGTTGCATCCCGCCAATGAATCCCATAATAGGCATTAGCACATGAAAGGCAACTAATGTTAGGATGCCAAATGAAGATCCTGCAGTAAATAGCGCAATTGCAAGGCCACTGTGCTGTCGCGGAATATTGTCCAAGATATAGGCTGACGAGCCTCCCTTTACCAGATCCATTAGCGAATAAATCACAAGAGCTGCAAAGATCAGTGCGAACTCCATTGTTAGTCCCATTATGAGATTGAATACTGCTGCCAGAAACATTGCGATGACAGACAACGATTTACGATTTACGATATCTCCTAGATATCCTCCCAAGAGTCTTGAAATCGCTGAAATTGCTGCCGTGATTGCACACACCGTTCCTAGGATTATGAAATCCCAGCCTATGTTGAATAGGTACAGATTAAAGTATCCATAGATCGCCGAAAAGGCATTGAATACCCATGCTGTTGATAAATAGATGGCATAATTGCGCCACGAGAATATAGATTTTAGAGCTTCTCGGACGCCATGCTGTTCATCGCCTTTCTTTGCCAACGCATTCAATTCCGCTTTATCCCCCTCCTCAAGTAGATAATTCCGAGTCGAACTATCTCCTACTTCCTTGTCGCTCCTTACCTCCTGCGTGGCTAATCTGTCCATATATCGTTCCTCTGTTTTGTGTACCGTTCCATCTCTCTCTCCAAAACACCTCGTCACCCATTCTGCGGCATACCTTGAGGCTTACGCATGCACTTACAGTAGAGCGCTGGCATACGTTGGACAGAGTCCATTCCTCCTTAGGAATTGATGTTGGTTACGCTACGGTACAGATCCATACTATATTAGCTCCTTCCGCTCATTACGTTATGCTCCATTGAACTCACTGGAGGGATAAATCCCTCTATTGGAGTTCGCTTTCACACGCAATTGCCGGTTTCACTCAAAGACTAGCACCTTTACGTCTCCATTGCCATCTGGCATAGCAACAAGACTGTGCGAGCAAATGTCTGCGGTGAGCACCAGACAATCCGGTGGCGTTTGAGAACTGATCAAGTTCCTAACAGCCAGCTCCAAGTTGAGCGCAACGAGCCTAACGAGTTCGGGGTCGGTAAAGGGATCTACTGCTCTTCCTTCTTCTGGTACATATGCACTTGCAAACGCTGTTGCGGTTTTTTCTGAAATCATTTCTTTTCCTCCTATTATTAGGATATTCGATTTTTACCATGGTTCTGGAATTTCGCTTCCTGTTGGGGCCATACATTCTCTCTCCGTTTGTTTATTCTCTCTCTGATTTAGTCAGATTATACCGATGACACGATGACATCAAGGCCAATCGACTCATACAGACATCATGTTAACCTAGAATCCACTATTCACTGCAGGCAGTAAATAGGTCAGTATGGAAGTGGATCTTCACATGGTGGCTGTATAACGGTCGATATGCCACGAACAACTCCGATTGATAGCAGCTCTAAGGCGACACGGTTCTCTGTCATGTTCTCATAGAGGCTTCGAATCTTCTCTGTGCTAATCGCTTTCACCTCCTTCGTCATCTTGCGTTCGGTATGGCATCACTAAGCGATGCTCATAATCAAGGAATGAGTAATTCTGGCATAAGTGACCTTCGGTCAACCTATTACCGAGATATGTATCTGGATATTCATCCTTGACGTAAAACATCGCCCGCAATGTACTGACAAGCAATTAAGGGCAAAACCCACATATGAAAGGGTCGAGTTTGGATTCTCTGGCGCAGAAAGTGCTAATTGACCATCTCCGTCGGTTTCCAGAATCCAGCGGCGAAATCACGAAACACCGGTAGATAAATAGGACACGAGCACGCCTAACATCTTAACAATCGGTCATACAAAATCTGTGGAGGCTAGATAGTGGATGGACTAGGGTCTGGCGAATTACGGCTTCTTAGAAGAGTTACTATCTCACCAAGGCTACGAAAAGCTGCTTTAGCCAAAGAACTGGGAATCTCAAGATCTGCAATTACTCAACTTTGGGACAAGCTAGAGTACAGCAGAAATCTTCGTATCGAGTCCTACTTCGACCATGGCCTTCTAGGACTCACAATCTTATTCGGCTGGGCAAAGGCAGAGGAGGGATCAGAAGTGTTGTTCAAATTCGCGACATGGCTGCGTTCCAACCCACTTGTATCAAGAGTTGTAGAATCTGCTATTTCCTCTTCAATGGACCATCGCGTCTACTTTGAAGCCAGACTTCCAGCTGGTCCGCGCGGTAACTGGTTTCGCAGTCAGCTTGCTCGTTTTGAGAAGCGTCCGTACAGCCTCCGTCTTATCTATACTTCAGCATCACACATTGCTCATCATATGAATCTTGGGCTTTTTGATGGTTCTCAATGGGATTTTGATGTTGGGTTTCGATTTACGGCTGCTATTGATATGGCAAGAGGATACGCAGATGTCATTCCAGTTGATCGCACAGTTCAACAAACTGCCCAAGGCGAGCTTGATAGTGAAACGCTTGTGGTAGCCGCCGCGCTGAATCAGAATTACCACGCTACCGCACTTGACTTACATGAATGCTATCTGCGTCTAGGGCTCAACCCCCCCTCCGAAAGAACATTGCGGAGAAGGCTGAATTATCTGAGAAAAGAAGCAATTCCTTATGTAGGAATTGAAAACATCGGTCTCACAAAGACGGCTGTTATTAGTCTGCATCATCCATCAACCGGTTCTGAGATTGCGCGACTTCTACTTGCACAAGCAAGCACACTTCCAAAAACCAGAGCCGTTTACGCACCCACAATGACTATCCTGATTACGGAACTGCCTGAACCAGTAGAGTGGTTCACCCTCTCTCAGGCACTATCTCCGCTTGCTGCTTCCTCCATCGAGATGTGTACATTTATAGCAGATGGCTCTCAATTATGGAAATCACTTGAGAGTTTTACGCAATACATGATTTCAAGTATCTCTTCAAGTGAAGATGGCATATAGCACTTGGCGTTGAAGACATTGAAGAAAGCTCATCATCGAGCAGAAGATGTTACGCAGAACCTCGGCTCATCTGAGAATGGACCATTGAGTTTCTCCACTCCGTACGACGATGATATTCCAATGACCGAGGATTCGATTGTCAAGTTTTACATAGATGTCCTAAGAGTCTATCTGGCTCTTTATTCAGGAGAGATCTCACTCCAAGAAGCATTAGCTGCTGTGGAAGTATTACGAAAGCATCCCGAATTCATTCGAGCTCCCACAGATCCGACTCTCTTACCAATGAGTGAAGAGCTTGTCAATAAGATCATCGCGAACCTCCAGACACTGAAGAAACTGAATTTGGTTACAAGAGATGCAATTAGATCTGCTTTCAGTTTCTCCTTCTTATCTCAGGATGCACCTGTTTCCCAATCAGACTTGGACGTCCTTCGGATTCTTGCCGAAAATGCATTGGAATCACTAGTTGCCATTGGAGAGAAACTTGAACTGAATCCCCGAACTGTGGCTAGGGCCATTGAGCGATTGGAAAACCGTAATAGACTACGTTTTAGCTCACACATGGATGCTACTGCTTTTGGCATTCAACCATTCATTCTTTTCTTCTCTCTGGCAGAAGGCGTTAATTGGGATGAGTTTGAAGAGGGGATTTCCATCTATCCATTTACAAAGAACATCCTCAAGACATCGATGACAGATCTTGGATATATTTCATTCATGATTCCAGGACCACCAAGCAACTACAACGCATTTCGGAAACACATCAGTGATATCTCTTCAATTCTCTTTGAATACTCCAGTCTTCACCATCAGGTAGCAATTGGAAACAGCCTATCATTTTCTCATTTCGACGGAAGTCAATGGAGGTATCCTGATGAGATTGCTGCTGCACTTGACACTGAAAGAGAAATATGCCATGGCGATAATCCCCGTTTGCTTTTCTGTCAAGGACATAGACGAGGTCTATCACTGGAAGACTATCTAGTCTTGATCGAACACAGGATTGGTGCAAGACAGCCGCCCCGAGTTCTAAGTAGTAGACTTAGAGCACATGGATGGGATTTAGGAGCCAAGGAGGTCACAAATTCACTAAGGAAATTGAATACGCGCAATATGCTTTTACCATTTATCGCAGTTAGTTTCATTGGTCTTTCTACAAACTTGTGCTTTGAGATAATCTGCAATGATGAGTGGAGAGAGCGCATTCTCTCTTCCGCCAAGTATATTCCATCTTGTTACTACTATTTGTCACAGAAGGGGATTATCCTGTGGGCTCATGTCCCCAGTAACCACCAGGTGGATTACTACCAGCTTTTCCGTTCTCTTGCGGAAAATCCAGGAGTGGAATCTGTTCAGCCAATAATGACTTTACTTCCCAAGGGGTCCCAATCAGAACTTGAACTGATAAAGAACTGGAAATATAGAAAGCACGGTTGGACCGCTGATCCCATGTCTCTAGACCTTACCAATTACTTGCTTTGAGCTGTTCTACTGCGAATCTCTTGGAGCATCTCCTCTTTCGTCTCTCTACATTTTCCTGTGACGAGAGGACCAAGAATAATCTCAGTTAGTCCTGATCCTGCTATCTTCTCAAATCTATCCACCATACTGTCTTTACTACCCGTGATGGATAACATCTCCAGCAAATCATCATTGACAAGCTCCACTTCCACGTCAGGTTCACCTTGTATCACCGCTTTCTTGAGATTCTTGACCCGCTGTTGGTCAATGTCTAGCATGTCAAGGACACCAGATGATGTATCAGCAACTACAATTGAGACAACCTTTTTCGCCCACTTCTCCTTTTCTTCCTTAAAGGTCGGAATGGTTGGCAATCAGGCTACCTTTTCCACTTCTGCCGGTGCTCTTCCAGCATTGATCGCCGCTTCATTCATACATCCTTTATCGGGCATTTCGGAACCATCGAATCACTTACCAGGCTTCTCTTTCAATAATCGAAAGACACATTGAGTCGTTAGGTCTCCAGGAGGTTCGCGGTCGTCATCATCAAGCCGATCAGGCAATATCGCAGGTCTACGTTGGTGCTATTCCTTCGTCGATTGATACCTTGTCAAGTCATCCTAGTATTGGTCGATATCTGGCTGTCGCCATTGTCAATTTTGTCTTTGGCGAGTCTGTTCCCAATGATAGATGGGAATGTTACCTGTCTACCCAATCGTGTATTCAATATGAAACTGAAAGATGCTGAGGATGAACGTGCTTGAGAACTCATGCAGCAGCTTGGCAGTCCAAGGCATGAAAGAGAGCTGTACTGGTAGATTATTGACATCGTTGCGACTCTTTGTCTACTAAAATGCCCTTGGTGCGCAATCTGTCCATTGGCAGAGATGTACTCCTCTTCCCAAGAGTGCTCTATCCACTAAGATTAACAGTGCAATACGATTCTTGCCCCGATGGGTGTCCTCAATGAAAAACTCTCTCTTTCAGAGCCTCCCTGATGGCTTTGAATATGGCATTGTTCAAACCGAAGAGGAAATGGACAAGATAATCGAATTCAATGAAGCAATCCACGGAGAAAATGATGCCTCTACACTTCGACATCTTGTTGAGGAATATCCAGATTTTCGAAAGGAAATGAATTTCTACATTCGAGATACCGACAAGGGAATTATCGTTTCTGCTCTAAATGCGATACCAAGTACTTGGGACTATAATGGAATCTTATTGAAGAATCTTGAACTTGGATATGTAGGAACGCATATCGATTACCGGAATCAGGGCCTACTACGAGCTCTATATCTATCTCAATTCGAGAATGAACTCTTCAAGGGCAAATATCATATCTCCACAATAATGGGCATACCTTTCTTCTACCGCCAATTCGGCTATGATTTTATTCTACCCCTATCGCGAGCAGTCATGCTAGATCCTCGAGAGATCCTTAGGACAAATGTAAAGCCCCTGCCTTCGTTTGAGGAGATTGAGGTTCGTCCTGCCACTCTTCAGGACCTACCTCATATCAAGCAACTGTATAAGGATTTATGCAAGCGTTTCTTGGTCACTGTAAGACGCGACGATTCCTTATGGACACTTCAAGAAAGGACACACCGAGTTTGGGAACGCAAGTTCGAGACCTTTGTCATGGAAAGGAAGGGTGATATTGAGGGATATTTGCGATTTTCAATTCGGGACAACCCTAAGGATCACTTTCATAATTCATTGGATGTGATAGAGAGTAGTGTAAGATCCATTGGCGCGGTAAAGAGAACCCTGGATCTTCTTGCGAAGAAGTGTCAGGAAACTGGGCTTGTTCGCATTCTTCTTCCTGGCACAGATGTCTGTCATCTGTCAAGAGTCGCATTAGACCTTGGCGGAACCATGTCACGAGGATGGAAGTTTCAAATTCGGATTCCAAACATGCTTCACTTCCTGAAAAGGATACGTCCAGTCTTGCAACGAAGACTAAGACGCACTATCTTCGAAAATCTCACTATTGACCTAAAACTCGATATCTATCGCACCTGCTATACTCTGAAGATTGTGCAAGGGAATATTATTGAAGTGACTGAAGATAGAAGACCGCCCCCTAGTGAATACTTCGGAATCAGGATGCCCCCACGAGATTTTCTTCGACTTGTTCTTGGAGAATACGACTTGGATGAGCTGAGCAATTACAATACTGATTTCATTGTCGATGGCTTTTTCCGGTTTCTTCTGCGTACACTCTTTCCAAAGCAGGAGAGCTGGATTTCTTACTATTTTGTGTAACAGAGTACCCGAAGATCAATCATATCCCACACTCAGTCGAGATCAGGAATTGGAATCTCAATATTGAATTTGTTGCCACAAGGACATGCAGCTGGAATCGTGAACTTGTCAACGGTGTCAATGCTAATTCTTACCCCCTCCTTTGCTGCTCGGTCAATTAGTGATTGCATATTCGTTGTCATGTACTTCGCGAAGTTCTCAACCAATCCTGGTATTGATAGATCGTTAATCCAGTAGACAAAGCTGCCATTGCAATCAGGATTTGGACACTGGCTTAACATGACTCGTGTCTCATCGCCACAATGAGTACACCTCAGCTCTGAATGATGAAACTCAGGTGCTCTGGGGCACGGCAATTGAAGTTCGTTCTTTCTTCCACAACGGTAGCAGTAGTATCTAAGACCAACCTCATTCATTGAATCTGCACCACAAGTACTGCAAGAAACACATTGAATAAAATATGTGCATGTTACTGCTCAATCATACTCGAATATCTTCTTTCATCTTGAAGTTTGTAGGTTCTAATAAGGTAAGATACGACCCTAACTGTGAGAAGGTGACTATGATTTGCAAGTAGTTCGTCCGCGATCGAGTTTACTCTCTCTGCTAATCGTATTCTTGGGAGAAAACTTCGAGAACAAAGCTGGAAGCTGTTCACACTGTGGAAGCTCTATTCCCCGCTGTGGAAGAGTCTATAGAATAAACGATGCTTGGATTTGTGTAGACTGCGTCATTAATCGCATCCATGGCAACTGAGTATTGAGAACTGTCTAAGCCCAAGAGTGAAAAGCAGGTATTGCAATCATAGTGATGATTAGGTGAATACAATGAAGCGTAGGATTCAGCCTCATCTCAGAATTGGCGAGGGTGACGTTGAAGATGTCGTCATTATTACAGGCAACCCAGATAGAGTGCCAGTCATTGCCTCAAAGATGAAAAATGGCGAAGAAGTCGCTCATTATAGGGGCCTTGTCACCTACAAGGCGTACACTCCTAAGGGAATTCCCGTGACAATCTCCAGTACTGGAATGGGTACTCCTTCGACGCATATTTGCATTGAGGAATTGGCGAATCTTGGAATGGATGTCTTGATTCGAATTGGATCCTGCGGAGGAATCGATCCAAAGGTCAAGACGGGTGATGTTGTTGTGCCCACGGCAGCAGTCCGCGATGATCGTGCAGGGCTCAACTATGTTCCAATTGAGTATCCTGCGGTCGCATCTCCTGTCTGGTCAATTGCTCTCCACGATGAAATCTCCAAGCTTTTGCCTTCGGACAGAATCCACATGGGAATCTGCTGGACAAGTGACGTCTATTACATGAATCCCAACAACAATCCCCTTGATATGTGGACCCGCGCCAATGTAAAATGTGTCGAAATGGAAAGCTCCCTTCTCTTTGTTTTTGCATCAACCCGTGGTATTGACGCAGCTTCGATACTTGGATGTGATGGAAACCTTCATGGCACACAGAAGGGCGAACAAGAAGATGTTTCAGAGGAAAGTGGTGAACAAAATCCATTGCTCATAGAAGCAATTGAGAAGGAGATTATTGCCACAACAAGCGCCATAGACAGGCTTCGAGGAAAGGAATGAGCAAATCGACAGGTAAAATCAGCAATCATCTCTCGTAAGTGAGGAAACGGGATTGGCTTCCGAAGAAAGCGAAACCAGTGGCTCAAAAACAACTAGGTCATATACCATTATGAAGGCTGATACCCAAGAGGCTCTTGAGCTCGCTAAGAAGTGGTGGTCAAATCGAAGCGTTCCAAGCTATGTAAGCGTCAGGCGATTGGACAAGGAGCGCCTGACCGAGTTTGTTGAGGTCTATAATCGATGTTTCATTGCTTCTCCTGATCCATTCTGTCCTCTGACTAACGAACAGGCGGCACATTTAGATACTGAGGGTATCTTTATTGCTGATCTTTGGGGACAGATAGCTGGATTCATTGCATGTTTTGTTGAGAGGAGACAAATGTCTGTTTTTGGCGAGATAACCGGGATTGGAGTTCTGCCTAGTAGAAGAAGAAGAGGTATTGCTACAGCTCTCATCCAGCGGGCCGTCGAATACTTTCTTGCTGCTGGTGTTGATGAGGTGTACTGCGAGGTATATGAAAAGAATATCCCCTCACAGATGCTGATACTGGCTTACGGTTTCAAGGAAGTGGGTCGTCGATCAGTCCCTATTGTTTCTTCACTGGAAGACCCGGAAACAGACCTGCCAGGTGGGAAGATAATGAGACGGTTAGGATTGAGACCCCGCCCCGGCTGCGAAGGATGTAGAGATCTCTGACCCAAAGTGAAGTTTTAATAGTTGACATCTGGAGTCTAATTAAGAAAATATGATCTTGGCATGAATAGCTGCATTTGTTGGAGGAGACCAACCGATTTGCTTTATGATGTAGTAGTTGTCGGAGCAGGTCCTGCCGGAGCAATAGCGGCATATGACTGCGCCAGAGCCGGCTTGAGAACACTTCTTCTTGAGAAGTATCAATTACCAAGGGAGAAGCCCTGTGGTGGCGCGGTTATGTATAGAGGCCTTCGTATATTGCAAGGGAATATTCCCTCTAGGCTAATTGAGCAGAAAATACACGGCCTCAGATTCAAGCTTCCAAGTGGCGAATCGGCAGAGTTCACTTCGGACAAGCTAATCGGAATTACGGTCTTCAGAGACCGTTTTGATGAGTTCCTAGCTCGCCGAGCAGAGGAAGCTGGTGCTGAGCTATTGGAAGGAACCCGAGTCACTAATGCATCTGTTGATGAAAGAATCGCCTCCGTAGAAATCAAGAAAGGAGGAACCTATAAGGCCAAAATCTTGATCGGTGCCGATGGTGTCAATTCCGTTGTGGCAAAATCCCTTAAGCTTCGTCCAGAACGGAAGAATCTTTGTCGTGTTGGTCTTGGAATGGAGTCTGATTTTCATGTTGGCGAGGAAGGAGTCATAAAAGCTACAAATGGCAACCCTTCAATATTAGAGATACTCCCGGTGGAAGGACGTGTTTCTTATGGTTGGATATTCCCCAAACGTGAGCGCCTCGCTATCGGAATAGCCGGTGCAGCGGCACAGATGTATCCTCTTAGACCCTCTTTCGAGCATTTCTATAGAGACCTAGAGAACAGATTCGGAATGAAGCTCACCCCAGAAAGACGTCGGACTCATTTCTTGGGAGCTGACGGAGTGACCAGTGTGAATGTCACAACTAGGGCACTCCTTGTGGGTGATGCAGCTGGCTTTGTGGATCCAATGATGGGGGAAGGGATTGCCTATGCGATGCAATCTGGAGTCTACGCAGCTCAGGTGGCCGCTGCTGCAATAGAAGCTGACCGATACGATTCTGAGTTTCTTGAGTCCTATCAGCATCTCTGTGTGGATGAGTTTGGTGACAATTTCCAAATGGCTGAGTGGGCAGGTCTTCGAGGAACCTCTTTTGCGGAGTTCGTACTGACAAGGGCAAGGGGTCATCCTCTCGCCTCTGATATAATGACAAAACTTGCAAGAGGCGAGCTTGGATACTCACGCATCCCTTACTACGTCCTTAGGAAGCTTCCAAGGGAGCTGCCTGGAATAATTCAGAGGATTGTGCTTTCAAGTATTAACACATCGAGTTAAAAGGTTCATAGGACATATGCTAGGCAGTGGTCCCAAGATGAGTTCATTGCATGCCATACTACTGCTATTTTTGTTGCTTCCGTTGGGAGGTTTCAGAAGCCAGCAAGTGGACTATTCGCCTGTTTTTGACGGATCCAGTGCCTATTCCTACATCATACAGCAATGCGAATTTGGACCGAGGCCTCCGGGTTCAGAGAATCTTAGTGAATGCAGGGAATTTATGATTCAAACATTGGAGGCCTTTGGCTGGATAGTTACCATGCAGAACTTCATCTTTGATTCTATTGAGTGTGTCAACATAATTGCGAACTATGGATTCGAGCCAAACGTGTCTGTGATTCTTGGTGCTCATTATGATACTCGACCAAATGCAACAGAGGACCCAGAAAACACAAACACTCCCATTCTGGGAGCCAATGACGGTGGTAGTGGTACTGCAGCTCTTCTGGAACTATCCCATACTATACCTGAGGACCTCCGTCCCAAGATAGAATTAGTTTTCTTTGATGGGGAGGACTCTGGAGATATTGATGTCAACAACACCGGTACTAAATGGCCATGGATTCTGGGGTCCACCTACTATGTGGATCAACTGTCGGCCAATGAGATCCAATCGACCAGTGCCATGATTCTTCTCGACATGATTGGTGATGAGCGTCTCCGACTTCCGCGCGAAATCACATCAACAGACTCCCTTCAGAATGCAGTGTGGGCTGTTGCAGACCAGCTTGGCTATGGCAACATATTCCTTGATGAGTTTGGTGGAGCTGTTATGGATGACCATAAGCCATTCCTTGATGCTTCAATTCCTGCTCTCGATATTATTCAAACTCCATTTCCCTCCTCTTGGCATACCCTCAACGATACGCCCGAACGATGTAGCGCTGATAGTCTTAATGCCGTTGGAGAAGTCGTTGAGGCCTTTCTCGTAAGCCATCTTGGAACAGATACGACTTTTGCTCCTGACACTCCTCTATTGCTCTATATTGGCTTGCTGGCTATTCCAATCATGATTATTGTCTTGGTCTATGATCGGTATTCTCGAAATCGTGTCTAAAAGGTCATACACACTTTTAACAGAAGAACACAAGGATTAATACAGAAACTCTTCTCATGGTGATATCTTTGACCATAGGTACCCTCTATAGACCAAGTGCGGCAGCACCATCTCCTATCACATCTCTGTCGGTCGACAAGAGAGGGAAGACAATTGCCTGTGGGACAATGGATTCTGACATACTTCTGCTTGATGCAACTTCAGGAAGACCAAAGCGAGCTCTGAAAGGGCACGAAGCAATGGTATCATCCGTGACATTTGCAAAAGGCGGAAAATCGATTCTTTCCGCTAGCTGGGATCACACAACACGTAAATGGACCGTGCACGGCGCTGACAAAGCGGCTTCTCCAATAAAACACAAAGCAGAAGTTAAGCTCGTGGTCGTCGACGATTCTTCATCGAGAGGCGTATCGGGAGCCAGAAATGGTGTAATAAAGCTCTTTTCTGTCGATTCACTTCGTTGCTTCCGGATTATTCAGGCCCATAGAAATGACATCTCTGGACTAGCCTTTGGCCATGACAGTTCTACTCTCGTAACATCTTCTTGGGATGGCGAATGCAAGTTATGGGACTTGACCAATTATGAGATGATTCAATCCCTTGTCAGACTGAAGGAACGAATCCGATCGTTGGCTCTATCCCCGGATGATTCCCGCTTCTACTTAGGACTTCACAGCGGAAGAATTCTCTCTATTGATTTTGCAGATGAGTGCAAAGTGACGAAGCTGAAAGGTCATGAAGACATCGTGACATCATTGGCTTTGAATCCATCTGGGACAATGCTCGCTTCAGCAAGTTGGGACCGGAAAATCAAGATTTGGTCGACTAGCACAGGAAAAGAAAAGGCACAAAGGCGACTGCTCACTGGAGCTTCATGTATTGCTTGGACTCCAGATGGTTCTGCAATCTTCGCATCCGATTTCTCAGGGGCTATTCTAAATTGGCCCTTTGAAAGAAAATAGAATATGCAGAATCCTACTCTTTTGCCTGTATGTCAATGTCCGCGTATCCTTGCTTATTCCATGTAATTCTGATTCTTCCAAGCATAGAGGCATTCTTCGAAAGTGCCAACAATTCATCTGCATTCTGATTCCTACTACGCTTATCGAATGGTATTGGCAGCTCAGAGTTGTTGGAGACTCGTACTGCCAAGCCCTTTTCATCAACGGAAACCAAGGGATGACTTAGTATCATTTTACCTAGTCTAAAGTAGGCGGTTCTTCCTCGCATAGTTCGAATGGTTCTTGCCATCCGACGGTGTCTTCCAACTTCGCTCCTTGCAGTCTTCACCACATCTCTCAGATACTCTGGTCGCGAATCGAATCGGGTTGAAAACAACGCCTCTACAACTTCGATGGCCTTCTGTTCCTTCGTGATGTGTTTCTGCATGATGACTTTGATCACGTAGTTTGTACTGGATGCATACTTCTCAAGTTCTTCTTGGAGGATAAGCTGCTTCTCTCGAGTGAGGGCGACACTTGTCAGTTTCAGAATCCTCATTGCGGAGTCAGACATTTGCTTCCACATCGATTCTCATATGAGCTTTCACTAATCAATTTACCCACAGGTATTACAACCGCTGAGCTATGAATCTAGCCTCATTGACCCCTCGTAAAACTCCCTTGGCTGTGAAGTCGAAGGCGCCATATTGAACCAAGATGTTCTCATAATAGACAGGTTCGCTCTCCTTGAGTTCCTGAATGAAGCTGGTCTGATCCACCTCAAATTTACCTGAGAGTGCAATGAGCACTTTGCCTAGGTCATCAATTGCACGACGCATCTCCAGAACCGCAAGTTCGATGTCTCCGGCCAAGGTACAGTTGGTTGCACTGTGATGTCCTCTTTGAACTCTGTTAATGAGTTCCATTACATATTCATCGGCTGTTCCGTCACCAGCTCTTTCCATAGCGATACCTATCCATTGTTCTATCTCTTCCAATATAATCATCAAGTCGTCTTCTTCGAGTCCTCTCAGCTTAAAGGTGCGAATGAAGAGCTGGTATGCCAATGGATCGAGAAGTCTGATTTCGGTTAGAATCTCAGAAGGCTTCATGATTGAGAAGTAATTGTTCTTCATGACAATGACTCTGCCTAGGTCAAAGAGACCAGTGCGGAGATCATGAATTGCACTGATCGTATCATCTGTTTCAGTATTTCTTATAGCATTGGCTAGTGAGAGTTCTACTCTATTCTTCATGGTTTCGATGGCTTCCATAGGCCAGAGAAAACCTGCTGCGCTCTTCTTCCAATTGCTTAGAGATCCGTTGGTGTCATACACAACCTGGGCATTCCTGAGAATCTCTACAAGTTCTGCAATCTGCAGGACATCCTCAACTTTGCCATCCAGTATGTCGTCAATTAGCTTTGCTGACTTGAATAGCACATCAACCCTAACAGCCATATGTTCAGAGATAAGTTGGACAGGTGCCTCGGAATCTTCCCAAACCACAAGGAGATCAAGATCTGAAGTACTGGTAATGGTTCCTCTCACGAATGAGCCGTATACGAAGATTCCTTTGACCTTTTCATGCCTTTTCCACTCCTCCACAGTGTCTTTGAGAGCTGCATTGAATCGTGATTTAATGTCAAACATCGTTCACTTGCCTCTAATACTCAGCGTTCTCTTGAAGGTCACAAATCAGTTAATCGTACTTCATCAATAAAACTATCTAGTGCACCATTGGCCGAGGGAAATAATAAGCGGAGATGTACAACAGATCAAGGAGCAATCCCTAATGTGCCGTACAGATGGAAGAAAAAATGACGAATTGCGCCCTGTTTCGATTGTTCGCGACTTTCTCAAATACCCAGAGGGATCAGTTCTCATCAGTACAGGTGACACCCGAGTAATCTGTACAGCGACAGTAGAGGAAGGAGTGCCCAGCTGGCTTAATGGTCATGGTCAGGGATGGGTAACAGCAGAGTATGCCATGTTGCCTCGTGCAACGGAAGACCGGACAAATCGGAATCGCGTAAGTGGGCGCGGCGCAGAGATTCAGCGACTTATTGGGCGGTCTCTTAGAGCAGCAGTGGACCTTAGGGGTCTTAATGAGAATACAGTTCGTATCGATTGCGACGTCATCCAAGCTGACGGTGGAACAAGAACCGCCTCAATAACAGGTGGATACGTGGCACTCTGTGATGCCCTGCGGTACATGGTTGATTTGGATATGATCACTGATATGCCTCTCCTCGGCAATGTTGCCGCGGTCAGTGTGGGCATGATTGATTCAGAGATTGTTCTAGATCTCTGCTACATTGAAGATTCTCGAGCTGAAGTGGACATGAATATCGTGATGCGCAACCATGAATATGTCGAAGTCCAGGGGGCCGGAGAAAGCAGTACTTTCAACCATGAGCACTTGGAAGAGATGTTGAAGCTTGCTCGTAAAGGCATTACGAGCTTGATTGACAAACAAAAAGAGGCATTAAGCCAATAACTCCTCCGTTTCCTTTTCGCAAAGGCAGAGGTTTCTTCTTTTCAAATACATAACAATACTTGAGCGCTATTGTATTGAGCAGAGGGAGTGTTATCGGGCGGCTGTCGAAAGGTCCCTATCTAAAATGATCCCAGAAGTACTCATCATACATTTGCATTTCTTCCATGGCATTGAATCACTAAAGAGATGATTTCGACTTGCAATTCAATGAGATTAGAAGAAACATGAAACATTCAATTAGTTGCAACGAATGGCACAAGACATGCCGTACCTTAAACATGAAATTTGAAGGCATGAGATTCCCAAGTTGGGCTCGCAATATGTTTTGGGCAGAGTCCTGCAAATATCACTCTTGAAAGGTCTGGCATCGGATATTTATCAGATGTTGAGATACACTCCCGACTTCTATAATTCTGAGAAGGTCCAGAGGTACATCAGTATCCGTGTGAATGAACAGATGCGAAAGGGTTTGGAATTAGGTGCCTCATCCATGTTTCTTTCGATGAGCGACTTGGTTGCTTCTGGCTGCAGGGACCTGCTGCAGGCTGTCTTGAAGAGAAGACAACTTGAGCTACCAGAAGCCCTGTTGGCTTCCCTACAAAGCTATGAGAATGGTTTCTATTCGTTTTGGTCCCTTTAACTCACTTCCTATGGATTTACATTGCCATGGGACTAGGTTTCGATTTCAAAGAAAGAACTGAAGGCATGGAGAGAGTCATCTGTCCCTTTCCTAAAAGTGAAATGCCTATTCGTAGAGTGGAAATGAAATTGGATGACCAACCGTTCTCAATGGCATTTTTATTCTTCCTGAAGAGTCAAATCGAGAGAACGGAACGGCTCCCCTTGAAAATGGCGCACCTGGGCTTCTATCTCCTGAATTTGATAGGACCACAAGTGCACTTGAATCACATCTTCTCAGTTTACAAAAACCGAGCTTCTGAACACTGGAGGGACAAATCTCCAGAATTGCCCATATGCATAGTATCGATGATTCCTAGGAATTATGACAAGTTCCTGTCTTCTTTCTGAGATAATCTGTCTTTTCCCATAGATGCCCAAGAGAATGTTTATGCCCAAGGCTAAAGCCTCACGAATGAAAACTCTCTTTCTAGTACTTCTGCCATATGTAGTGAATGATAGTGAGACCGGGCTCTTCCCCTTGATCCGCGCCTACTGACTCAAATGTATGGTTTCATTTGCATCTTCCTGAGTCCTGACACCAATGACCACTTTGGTCACGCACAAAAGGTCAATCCTGAAGAGGCTGAAAGAATAGCAATCTCCTTCAAGATAGCCCACGACTTCCTGACCAGTAACGATATTCTTCATGAGAGCGAAAGTCGGAAGGAGTGATTTGACAGGCTTGCTCAACAGATGGAAGCAAGAATCTAGAATCTACATGGGCGTACCATACAAAACGTTTATTTTGCATTGCTGCAGTCTATGATTCCAGCAGAGGTGTCGGGCAACACTAATTTTGCCATGGTTGTGTAGCCTTCTGAGCTCGAGGTCATGGTCGACACACAGCAACGTTTAAATCGTCAGCATTCGCGGCTGACGAGGTCAAGGTCCGTAGACCTTAATCAAGGCTCTCTGGACTGCCCATCCAGGGACTCATCGCAACCAGGCACAGACATCCCGTGGCAGGAATGGGCCTCTGCTATACGGCCAATAAGCATGTCTGTGAAAAAGAAGGAACCATTTGCGATGGGGGACCATCGAAGCATTCGGCTCGGTGACATGCTGTGCATCGAGAGCTGGAGCGCTGAGATTGCAGAGGATGGAGGCATACGTACACAATTAGATTAGGATTACCATGTAACTAATACTATGTTACAACTCCTTGGCAACAGGTAATGCTGTGCCGGTCATATGAGTAGGACTGCAAATGCTGTACGGCCACTGGTGGATGACTTGGTTGACTAGCCGATGAAGGACGTCGCGAGCAGCGATATGCTCCGGGTAGGCGCATGAAGCCGTTGATCCGGGGATCTCCCAATGGGACCTCCTGTCATGGGTTAATATCCCATGGCATTCCAGTGTCAAAACTGGAAGGGGAACGCTCCGAACTGAAGCATCTTAGTAGGGGCAGGAAAAGAAAACAATAGTGATTCCCTAAGTAACAGCGAGCGAAAGGGGAAAAGGCCAAACTGAATCCCTGTATGAAGAGTACAGGGAGATGTGGTGTTAGGGCCTCGGACTTATTACCTCAGCGCCCAAGCTGAAGTCGTCTGGAACGACGTGGCATAGAGGGTGATACCCCCGTAGGCGTAAAGCGCTGGT
>RDOC01000008.1 GCA_011364985.1 Candidatus Thorarchaeota archaeon
TTCTCAACTGCATTCTGGACTTCCACTGGGTCTGCATTCCAACCTGCCCAAATCTCCACTATGACATTCACATATTCGACATTATGCTTCTTCAGGATTCTGCCAATGCCCGAGTATTCCAAAAACCACTTGTCGCTCTCTCTTAGTGCTTCGTGTTCAAAGTGCCCATACCTCTTGTCATACACTGCTTCTCTACATCGCGCCCATCCGTAGCTCTCTACGATAATTGCATCTCCCTTGATTGCTTCTAGAACCCAAACTAGTCGGTGTGAAATACAAGGATTGTCCTGCGGCTTGGAGGGCTATCAAAGTGAGGTTGGCCCAAGACGAAGTGGATTTGCTGAGGAATTGAGAGAAACCATCCTAAGGTTCGTTTGAATGCTGCATCTGAATCCATTTCAGGAAACCAATCCCTTGCCCTTATCTATGCTAAGAAGGGAATGGACAGAGGCATGATTATTGAACAGCGGCGATTTTCCATCTTGCAGTTACTAGATATCATTACCTTTAGAAGCGTATCAACAACCGTGTTCCTATGACAGAGAAGTCAATTCAGGATATGTGGCCTGAGATTGCCACACATTGTTGGGGTTGCGGAAAGAACAATGCCCACGGTCTTCAGCTAAAAAGCTATTGGAAAGGCAATATTGCTGTGGCAACTTTCGAACCAAAGGAGTACCATCTTGCCTTTCCTGGAGTCATGAATGGAGGAATCATTGCCACAATTATCGATTGCCATGCCACTGGTACTGCCAATGCGGCTGCACATCAAGAGGCAATTTCTGACGAGCATTTCATGTATGTTACCGGTTCTCTTACTGTGAAATACCTTCATCCAACACCTCTCTTTAGACCCGTCTCACTTAGAGCTTGGGTCAAGGAAAATGAAGGAAGGCGAATAAGGGTGGAATGTGAGCTATATTCTGGTGACCTAAAATGTGCTATTGGAGAGGTCGTGGCTATTAGAGTCGACCAAAGGCTATTCCTCACTTAGTAACAGCTGGTTAGTCTTCCTGGTTCTTGAAGTCTAATGCCACAGAGTTGATACAGTATCTAAGTCCAGTTGGATCTGGCCCGTCATTGAAGACATGACCAAGATGCCCTCCACACTTCTTGCAAGTGACTTCAGTCCTTGTCATCCCGTGACTTCTGTCTGTTTTGGTTTCTATGCTATCTTCAGACACCTTATCCCAAAATGATGGCCATCCACTACCTGAATCGAATTTTGTTTCGGATGAAAAGAGCTTGTTTCTACACCCAGCACAGACATACATCCCTCTCTCCTTGTTGTATAGGAGCTTCCCTGAAAAGGGTCGTTCAGTTTCGCACTCTCTGAGTACTTTGTATTGCTCAGCGGTCAGTTCCAGTTTCCAATCTTTCTCTGCTTTTCCCAATAGTATCTCCTCTATTCACTATTGTTACTCTCCCAGATTACTTCTCCGATGTGGTCATTTTGTTGACTTGAAAGAAACCTTGACAGATTCAATGCTGGTGCCTAGAATCGGGGGGTCTAGGTGCCCAAGGCCAAGTCCCTGTGCTTTCATGAGGTGAGGGACATCTTCGGGTTCGAATCCCATTATTCTTGCAAGAGTTGCATCTACAGAAAGCGGGTCCTTCCCCAGAATGAACGCACCTATCTTCTTTGTTTTTGGTCCATTCCATCCTTTAACCCCAAATCGTGCGTCTATTATCGACAATTTCGGTCGAACAATACTGTTCATGTCAGATATCACATCATCGATGTGTGAGTGATAGAATCCTTGATCTTTTCGTGGCAAGAGCCCAAACTGATTTTTCAATACACCAGTGAGAACGGTCACATGATGGGTCTTTGCAAGTGCAACAGAAACGAAGTAACTCTCCTGAAGGATTTCTTGTGGCAATTCGGGGTCTATGAAATAGACACCCTTGAACTCTGATCGCTTCAGTGATGACTTGCTGAGATTTGTCAGACAAAAGTCATACCCCTTTTTCAGGAAATTCTTTTCTAATTCGTTGTATCCATACTTCGTGTAAGCCTCTTCAGCGAACTTGCTCTCGCTGTCGGACTCAACGACACGAATGCATAGACTGCTATCCTGTTTGAAGAAGTGGTTTGCAATGGCTTCTATGACTTTCACATCAGTCACAGAGGACCCAGATTCATCCGATATTGTACAGATATTTGGCTTGATCAATACAGGGGATGAAATCTGACCAAGCCCTCCAAGCAAGTCTATTCCGTTACTGAGAACTTCTTCAATGTTCTCATTGGCTCTAATAATGGCTACTGGCTCGATTGAAGACATTGTGACTTCTTGTTGAAAAGCTCTGCTTTAAATGATGGTTTCGCAGCATCAAACATGTCCCTGTTTACAGAGACACCATTTAGTCTTATCAAGTTGGTTGGAATAATGACTGCTATCGAGGAGGTCCGGATTCTTCTGTTAGCTGACGGAAATGTCAGGATAAGAGATGTATTGGGTGAATTCGGCTTTTGTGCTTTGGTTGATGTCCTCCACGATAACAATTCCACATACCGCATTCTTTTCGATACAGGTAGTTCTACTCCTGCCATAAGACATAATCTTGAAGTTATGGAGGAGAATCTCTTCTCTGTTGACGTCATTGTTCTCAGTCATGGTCACAGTGATCATGTTGGAGGGCTGCCAGAGGTGCTTTCCATAAGCGAAAAGAAAATTCCAGTGATTTGCCACCCGAATGCTTTGAAGCCCAAGTATCTCACAGAACCAGATGGCACAAGGTATAATGCTGGTATCCAAGATTACTTTACAAGAACTCAGCTGGAAACAGCTACAGCTGTCATCGAGTCTTCTGAGCCCTTCCGCCTGTGTGATGGTATCGTTACCACTGGTGAAGTTCCACGGACGAATGATTTCGAGAAGCTCACTGGTAATCTGACCAAGATTACCACTGAGATGAATGGTAACGAGGTTTTTGATGAGCTCATTGATGATATCTCGATTGTATTCCAGATGGCTGATGATTCTATTGTAATTCTGGCCGGATGTTGTCACTCGGGAATTGTCAATACAACGCAGCATGCAATGAAATTGGCAGCAACATCTTCTGTGAAGGCAATTGTTGGTGGCCTTCATCTTCATGATGCTTCACAATATAGACTTGAAAAGACGGTTGATTTCCTCAGCGGCGTTTCCTTCTCCACGATTGCGCCATGCCACTGCACAGGGCTTCGTGGTCGGGCCGCTCTGATGAGAGCTTTTGAAGCGCAGTTCAAAGATATTGGTGTGGGTTCTTTACTAACCTTTATGTCTGACTAGGATCAAGCTAGACCAAAGTCATTGACATTGAGCAGCGAAAGAGTAGTTTTGAGAGATCTTGTCATTCTAATCATTATATCCTCCGACATATTGAGATTAGGATCGAGGGTGACAACGGCGGTACTTGAATCGAGGACCACGAGTCTGCACCAGTTGTCCAGCAAGCGCTCCATGGATCTCCCTTCGAATTTTCTTTCTTTCATTCTGGCTTTTTGCACCAATGTTTCTTCTCTCATCCGAGAAGTTAAAGAAACCGCTGTCCCATTAATGGCCTTGGTTGGTATTCTTTATACTGAAGTTCCGATGTAAAGAGCTCTGGGACTCCATTGCAGTTGCCACTACAACGGCATCTCCTTAGTCTGTTGTCAGTTCGGTCATGCTTGAAGCTGGCTCTCTCAGAATATCTCTTCGTTGGGATCTAACATGGTTAATTTCCTTCCTCAACGTAATCACCCCATAGATGTATTGACAACGCATGTTGCAACATGCACTATTACTGACTGAGCATCTTCTCACGCAAATCGGACTTCTTTGTAGTTCCTTTATCTGAATCCTTTGATATTATATTCCAATCCAGTATTAGTTAGTAATACGTGCATTGTAACTTCATGTATCGTGTGTTCTTCCTACGAAGTCTGTGTGGATATTTGTACACCTTACTTACCAAATCCGATATCTTCAAAGAGGAATCCCAGACTCTTCTCTTCAATCAACTTGTGCATTCTTTCAGCCATTTCTCTAATCTCGAAATCAGCGTCATGTGCCATTCTTAAGGCAAAGAAGTTTCTCAAGGACCTAGCATTAATCGTAATTACTACGTCTGTGCGAGTTTCCTGAGTTAGCTTTCTCCTTGCCACATCAGGACCATAACCTTTCTCCAACCACTTGTTGTATATCTCGATTGTATGGCGTATGTCAGAAATCCACTCATCAAGGTCTTCCAGCTTTATCTGCCATGGAATGACAAACGACTCCACAGTCAATTCACGTTGCTTTCTCAGGCTCATCTGAGTGTACGATGCCATGCGATGCCTTACCAGCTGATGCGATGCCACTCTAGAAATACTGACCCAGAATTGAAAGACGATATGTTCCAACACACTCTCATGTCCCCACTGAATCATCTTCCTCAAGAACTCCTCTGCCTTCTCTTGGTTGATATCTTTAGAGAATTCCTCATAGCAAAGATCCTGTCTTGATACCATGCCTGCCGCAGCAGCATCAATTATACTCTGGGGACTGGGAACTCCTGATATTGTCCATCCTACGCTGATTCCAGTGGAATTCATCTCTTTAGGCATGATGATCGGGTCTGTCTCAATCTACTTAATATCCTTCCCAAGACAGATTGGGAACGCGCCTACTCGTACAAGATCTCTTCGCTCATCTTGACCTTGCCATCTTCGATTGGTACTCCTTCTTTGGCGACCAAGATTCTTCGTTCAGCAGCTCTTTCTGGGTCGCCTCCAAAGCCCCCGTCGCTCTTTACTACACGATGACACGGCACAACTGGGTGAAGAGGATTCTTATGTAATGCATTAGCAACAGCACGATAAGACTTCGGCGCTCCAATTCTCTTTGCGATTCTTCCGTAGGTACTGATTTTTCCTTTCGGTATCTTGAAGGTTGCCACATAGACCTCGATTCCGAATCTATTCCAACCAGCAAGAGCATTCCTTATGTCTTCTTCAGACTTTATCTCTGGTAGATTCATACTTACATCCTTCATTAGTTGGCAGTCTAGATTTCATGTATCAAATTGTTGAAAGGCGATAAAACTATCGCTTGATTTTGCAACGAGAATCAACAACGATTTGATATATGACTCATCTTACGTAGTCAACGTTCAGACAAGATGAACTAACGTTGCAAAGACACCGTCTCTGGTAACTAAGACACAGCTGAAGCAACAATGCCATTCTACCAATCCGGATGCCCTTTTCAAGTACTGCATGTTAATGTGCCTATTGAAGAAATGGGTGTTGCAGCCTTTGAGTGCATCATGCCTTCCTTAGCATGCTTTTCCATTCACCGCCAACATCACCGCCTATTGTAGCTATAATGTTTTGCGAGGTTTGGGAGTCTGCCTGAGGCATAAGAGAATCACAGATATTACAATTCCAACGCTGATGAGTCCAATAGTAAGCGGCCCACTAAGAATTGGTGCTGCAACTACCGGACTATTGACCGCTCCTGCGAGTATGAGAAGTGCAAGAGAGAGAGATTGTGGTTGATGGTTGTATCCCGACATTCTTTTCGCGCTGCATCATTGCTATAATGCTGCTTTCTTTGTTCGCCCTCAATGGCCCTTTTGATTGATATTGACACAGTTACACCATTGAATTGGGCCTAAATGAGAGAGTAAGTGTCTTCTCATCGGTGTAACATAAACTCCGTATATCTCTCGATGTTAGCACTCAGGAATGGTATACTCACCATTGTCCGTGCAAGCTACTAAGCCTTCGGAAACAAGTTGACCAAGAGCTTCTCGCACTTCGTTAGGATTGCTGCATTCAATGTCCAACTGAGATACAAGTTCATTCAGACTTAGAGTGTCTGTAAACGTCAATACACGAACAATGGCGCCTCGAAGCTGCCTGCTCGACCTCTCGAATCGTGGCTGGCTAGATGTAGGAGCAATTCTAGTTGTCCTAGCTGTCTGCACTGTTGCTCCCAGGTCCATCAAGGCATTGTGCCAATCACAGGAGCGGCCCTTGGGCAGCAGATGTTCAGCAACATCCTGCAACTCTGTTTCAGACATCTCTTCAGTTGCATACCCATTGGCAATGAGAACACGACGAATATTGGTGTCAATTGTAACAAGATCCTGATTGAAAGCAAAGATCAGAATCGAACGAGAAGTATACGGGCCAAGTCCTTTTAGCTTTCTAAGTTCCTCCACATTTTGTGGAAACTCGCCCAACTCAACTAGTTGTTGTGCAGCTTCTCGTAGCCATAGTGCCCGTCTATTGTATCCAAGTCCACTCCAAACTTGGAGAAGACTCCTCGTGTCAGCTTCAGCCAAATCTTTTAGCGTAGGGAACGCGTTCATGAATTCGTGGTATTTTGGTATTACCCGACTCACCTGAGTCTGCTGTAGCATCACTTCCGATATCAAAACATTGTAGGGACTGTTGTTTCTTCTCCATGGCAAATCTCTTGAGTTTGTCTTCCACCAAGTCAACACTTTGTTTTGAAATTTGCATATTGAAGTAGAACTGACCCCGGAAGCCAATAGATATCACTCACAATGCAGTTGTTTGGCATTATTTTTCGGCCGTAAGCATTGTCTTTTCGATTGGCAAATATATGACTTGAGTTGTGGTCCGTGGAAGGTAGTATCGTTCAAATACTTTAATCAGATTCCCACATGTGTTCATTTAGTGATATAGGCAAAATTCCTCTGACTCCTTCAAATGGATATACCAATTCCAAATAGAGTGTGGAAGTGTTGTCGTGAAACAGAATTCATCCCAAAATGTTGAGGATATTGTCGAAAGTACAAGTCCAATACCCTTCACTGCACGGCTTATTGCCTACTACAGGGCTCAAGAAACAAATAGCGAATCGCCTCTGATTATCGATCCCCTCGCAGAATTGCTTGTTGGTGACTTATCTTCTTATGTTTCCAAACATAGACATACTGCAGGTTCTCGTGACTATGCAATAGTTCGCTCCTATCATATTGAGAAGGTAATTCTGTCTAATTGGTGCAAAAATCATGTGATGTCTCAAATTGTACTCTTGGGAGCAGGCTTGGACACCAGGGCATATCGTTTTCAGCCCCTATGTGTGAATTCGCATACTGTCTTTGAAGTTGACCTCTCCGTTGTCAATCAATACAAAGAGCGTATTCTTCTTGACAAACAACCGCTCTGCTCTCTTATCCGTGTTTCCACCGATCTCTCAAATCCTGAATGGCCCGACCATATGCTGGCGAGTGGCTATTCGAAAGATATTCCCACAATTTGGATTTTAGAGGGACTAGTCTATTACATTGAGCAGGATAGAGTCATCAGTCTTCTTAGCACAGCACATCAAATGAGTGCTGAAGGGAGTGAAATCTTCCTAGATGTCGCAACTCACGGATTGGCCAAGGCAAAATACGGAGCCTTCATGAAGCATTTCAAATGGGGCCTAGCTTTAGAAGAAGCCCCTGCCTTCTTCCGCAGCTTGGGATGGCATGTTGATTGCTCCTTTGCCGATGATTATGATCAGGGTAGGAATGTTGGCCAAAGAGCGCTGATATTTGTCCATGGACACAGAGGGTCAATTTTGCATGACGAAGAAGTCGTATCGGAATCGAGGATTGAAGCAGATTTGACACCTCAGGAGTTCGTAAGATCCTTTTCACGTAATCACTTGTCTACAATTGCAAAAGTGAGCAATACATACGCGGCAGATACTAGCCGTGGCTATGAGGCCTTTCTGGATTTTCTAAAGGAAATCAAACCAGCTATCATGAAAATCGTGGATGATCTTTCAAACCCAGCTCTGGTTCTACGGGTGGCACCAAGACTACAGAGAGTTCCTCAAGTCTTGAATTCGAATGTCGAACGCAAGTCCTCTGAAGAGGAGAAATCCTTTGTATCTGGGGTTCTCTACGAGTTGCTTGCTCTTCTCTATTGTGCCATTCATGGTTTGCGAGTCTGGGAGTTGCAAGAGACCCCACTCTACAAAGAGATTGAGAAAAGTCGAGTACTGGGACTCCACGGTATTGAACCATTAACAAAATTGCTATTGAAGGAACTAAACAAGCCATAGCGTTGTCGATAGGACATTGCGCCAAACTGACAGCTCTATATGCGGTGATGCGTTATGAAGATTGGGTATTAATTGAGATGGATGAGATGACGCTTGAACCCAGAACGTGGGGGTCATGTTGGGATCACTTTGGCGCCCGCCTAGTTGATTTGGTTGAACCATCAGTGGGGTCTCTAGTTCTTGATATTGGGACAGGTGGTGGTGCCTCACTATATCCTGCAGCAAAGCGCGTTGGTCCAAAAGGGCATGTCACTGGAATTGAAACGTGTGAAAGCTGCTTCAACCGCACATCCGGGGAAATCGAACGCTGCAGGATACACAATGCAGAGATCAAGTTCATGGATGCCTGTGAGATGTCCTTCGAGGACGAATCTTTTGATTTTGCTATTTCTGGATTTATTGGATGGGATAACTATTTCGACTTTGAAGAGGACAAGCATATTGCCGAAGATGCAATAATGTCGGAAGTGTTTCGTGTTCTCAAGAAAGGCGGGATAGTTGGATTCAGTGGATGGGCCAAGGCTGATGCCTCTGTCATTATGAGAAAGCTGCTCCTTACTTATCTCCCATCTGACTCCTTTCATATATCCAATGTCAAGGCTTGGTCTCACACGGAAACAAAACGCGGATGGGAAAAAATACTGTCAAAGGCGGGCTTTGTCAATATCAAAACTTGGGTCGAGGAATATGACATGGTATACTCATCAAAGGATGAATGGTGGCAAGAAGTTGTAGATCTTGACTGGCAGGAGGTAATGGAATACCTTGAACACAATGCGATTGTTTCTGTGGCAGAGCTGAAGAAACAGGCATTTTTCCTTCTTAATGATTACGAGAAGCCCGATGGAGTACACCAAGCAAGAAACGCAGTCTTGGCAATCGGAACCAAGCCATAACAAGCATTCTGTAGGCTACAGGTTATTGCTAAATTGAATTCTAACCAAAGTCAACTTGGTATTGCTTAAAGCTGCTAGTAGAACGGATCTACCTTGGCATCTAGTTTTGGAAAGAGCGCTCTGACCAGGGGTCTCATAACAAATCTACACTGAACATCAGGCTCGTGACTCGACAACTCGTCAAATGTTTCATAACCCATCAACAATCTAGTCAGCGATGGTGTTGGTGCTCGCAAATCGAAAGATTCAATCTTCTTATCAGGTATCTCTCGCAAAGCCTTGAACTTGCCCCTTCCGAACATAATGCCATATCCCTCCTTGTAGTTTGTAAACGTTAATTCTCCGGTGAAGCCTCTCCATTCCGTTCTCAGCAGTCTCTCTGAAAGAATTGAGCCCATGTTGTCAAAGAATCGGGTCAATGATGGAATTTTCACATACCATGCGTATCTCGGCGCGAGAGAGTTTCTTGTGATAGCATACAAGAACTCCTCCACTTGGGTTTGAGAAGGAGGAATGACTCTGAATGGAAGGCCATTCCATTGTTTCGATTTACTATTCACATAGTGAAGGATTGGAACTAGAAGCGTATGGTTCTCCAAGTATAGCTCCCCTACATCAATTCTTGATTCCCAGCGATTGATGAAGAAGCAACCGACAGTCTTCCTGCGTTTCTTTGCCAAGTAGAAACTCATTGCCTCATGAGCTGGATCGGTAACATGCATTGAGTGATATTCATAATCCTCAACGCGAAGTGTCTGAAGCCATGTGCTTTTTGGAAGGCGTTTCTCTCGGAATTCCAAGAACTCCCTAAATGTTTCAATATCAACCTCTTTAATTGACACGCGTTCTTCTTCATTTTCGCTGAGCTTCGGTATTAATGCTGGCGCAACAAATATGCCCCCTCCAAGCTGGGCAGCGAATTCATAACCGAATCTCTTGTAGAATTGTGGAATTCCAGCAATCACCATAATTGTTGGACTTATTTCTTTGACACGTTTTTCATACTCATCATTCAGTTTCTTGATGAGTCCTCGGCCTCGATAATTGTCCAGAGTGCCTACAACTTCCATTTGAACCGAAGGAAATTCAATTCCATCTAGTGTCCAAGATCCCTTCAGGAGAATTAAATGTGCTGCAATCTCTCCGGAGGTTTTATCTTCCACTAGAAAGACATCTTTCCATTCAAAACGTGGGTTCTTCTCATACATACCCCTGACAAGGTCTATAACCTCCTCTCCATGCACCCTGCGTATATGCTCTATGATTGCAGGAAGGTCTTTGACCTTGCCATTGCGCAAGATAAGATTCTTCTCCAATTCTTTGGGCATAATAGCAGTAACGATCCTGTCCCGTTTATAGTTGATGAGAAGATCGGATTGTCAGAAAAACCCATTGAAAATCTCTTGATTCTGCTTCCATATGTTCGGCCACCGTTCTACAGAGGCCTCAATACATATCTTTGGTCATTGGAGTATCTGTAAACACTCAAACTAGATAAGAGAAGAATTCGAAGTCAAATGTAGGGAATCCCTACAAAATCAAGTGGCGATGAATCTGGCGAAACGGGAACAGCTAATAGCAGTAAATCACTCACGAATTGTGTTTCCGGATCAGTGTCCTGTCTGTGGAAAACCTGCGACAGACCATGGTGCAATACCTGCAGTTCCCAGAACCGACCGAATGCAGGCTCAGAAGATGTATGGAGGATCCTTTCCGAGTTCGAGAGTTGTGACTTCCACTCGCTCTATGCCTATGACGCGGACCGTTGCGTCAATAACTGTTCCAACATGTGAATTGCATGCTATCTCGCTGGAGGAACTTGGAAGAACTAGAGGCCCACTCTCCTTAATCAATGGTCTTTTCATAATGGCCACGCTTGTTCTCAGCCCCTTTACATTGCTTGCACTTATCGCAGGTATTCCTGTCAATCCAAATTTGCTGGTGCTAATAGTCTTGACAGGATTTCTGGCTGTTGTCACATACTACTTCTCGGGTCCAACATCGCTTGAGCGAGCCATTTCGATCTTGGACATTGGTTCTGAGATGATGATCTTACGGATTTCCAATGATGATTATGCAGCAGAGCTACTAAGACTGAATCCAATGACCGCAAACCGTCTAGCATCACAATGAAGAGACCATGCCATGCAACTCCTTCACTCAATATCAGGAATAGTTATTTCATCTGACTTAGTCTACTTCCTGCCAGAGAGGTCCTTAACGTGCCCAACTCAAAGCCTGACGCGAATAAGGTTCCATTGGAAAAAAAGAAGGAACAAGCTCGAAAACGCACTAGGGCTATTCGTGAGAATGCCATCTTCTCGCGTAAGAAGCGTCAGAGTATCTTGACTCCTGGAGTCAAAATCATGGGTGGTTCTTTATTCGACAATGATGTAGATACACCTAAAGAACGTCAAGAGCTGGAAGAAGCTGTTGCATCTTACGTTCTCAGAAGAGGAGGGTTTGAAATCACAGAGGAGTCCTCAACGGACACACTCTCCAAGAGACGCGACAGCAAAGACGTGATGAACGTAATGATCGCTAGAATCGCAGGATTCGACGAGCGATGGGGACTTGACAGGAAGTTTCTCAGGGAATCCATACATGCGCATCGTTTCGAAGATAAGAGCATAGTCGAGTACACCTTGGAAAGCTATGGTGGTTACGTGAGTCGAACTTACTACGTTGTCGATGGTCTCATTTTTCGAGCCTTTGCCCAGCACAATTTTCGCAAGGATCAGTGAGTTCAGGGCTCTTTCTTGGTATTCCTTTTGACAGGGAACTTCTTCCTTTCATCTGCATGATTATACAGAAGCTTGAAACAGCTCACTTATCAGGAGCTGAAAACAGGACGAGTTCGGAACAAAAGAAAGGCAGTCGTTGGTCAGGAGCATGAAGAACTACCTTGCCGTATTGCTGCAAGTGGTGGGTTTTGTCACGTTTATTTTGGCCTCTTCCTTTGGATATACATTGGGAAACATCACATGGTTTCGCGAATCGAGTTTTGTATTTTCTACTTACTTGCAGTATGATTCGATGATGATGAATACCTTCCTAGTGATGATTGGTTCTCTGTTCCTTTCTGTTAGTCTTCTCTTGCAATGTAACGGTCTTATGGAGTGGGGAGTTTTTGGAGGAGTGGTGTTTTTCGCATCGTTTCTGGTTGGTGTTTCGCGAATCGCTTTATTTCCTCCAAATTGGGGTGTTCCAGGAAGTGGATTTCTACTGGAGATGTTGATTCCTTTTGAAGCACTATTCCTTACTGCAACTGGGTTGACCCTATTCGGACTACTCTGCTTTGGGTTTCATCACAGAACCGTTTCTCGAATCAGTCTTTCTCGTTCGCTTACACTATTCCTTATGATTTCAGTTCTATTCGTTGTATTAATGGCTATTCGAGGCGCTATTCTAATATCAGGTGCTCACGGTGCCATCCCCTATCCTGTCCTCAGTGAATGCTCCATTCTCCTATTTCTGCCATATTCTATTGGACTGATAATGGCTTCTCTTGGTCTCTATGAAGCGAAATGACTGTATTTTGGCACAGTTCATCATTGGCAGCTGATCTTAGGCTACTATTATGATTGCTGATTGATGTAATAAACGATATTTCATTAGCGGAAACTATTCACCAAAATATTTACTAATTTTGAGAGAAAAGTTTAATAAAATCCGGGCGACATGCAGCATAGAGGGAATATGCCTGCTGAAAGAATAGATGACAACCAGACTGCCGACTCCTTGCTTATTTACAATGAGGGCCTCGCACATCTCTTGGGCGCATTTGCAAACGAGACACGTCTTCGGATTCTCTCAACGCTCCTTAGAAGAAGGCAGGAATTCGCTGATTTGCAGGGTTGTGTTGGAATAAGCAAGACTGCTCTGGCAAAGCATCTCAATGTACTTGTTTCTGCCGGGGCCATTCAGCGAGTGGGACGAGGAACATATCAAATAACGAACGATGCGGCAGATTCCCTCAGAAGCATATGTCAAACCTACCTATGGTCTAGGGAACGAAGGCTCTCGGATGCGGTACGAAGAGTGAAACTCTATTCGCTGGCCAGTAAGGAGGAGAGACAAGAAATGAAGAAGTATGAGGTAAAGAAAAAAGCAGAGATTCTGCCGACGTGGATATCCTATGTGGGTGCGACAACGGGGGTCCTTAACTCACTTGGCATTGACGTGGACCGTGCTGATGTTGCGGGTTACACCGGTTATGCTTTCGTTGTGAATGTAAGCAAAGAAGGTACATGCCCCTCGGGGCCAACTGCTCATGATGCCTTCTTTGAGTTTCCGAGGGGCTTTGAAGCCCTTGGATGGAAAGTGGATTTCAGTCACAAACAAGTTGAAGGGTGCGGCTTTGAAGCTGGGAAAGTTCTTACTGACGGGCAAAAGGAACTGGCCCTCGACCATTACAAGGAAGTGTCCAAAAACCTGCGTCTTACGGAGCGTCCTGTTGTGATTTGGGGCGCACCAATCCCGGAGTTTTCAATTGTCAATGGTGTAGACGATGGAAAGTATATCGTCAGTTCGTTTAGAAGTCATGTGGGCCAACCTGATGATCCATTGAATTATGATCAATTGCAGGCGCCGGGAGGAGTGATGCTAATCTCCTTCAAAGAACAAGTGAAGAAACCTGATGTGGCAAAGGCGGATTTTGAGGCACTCGATCGAGCCATTGACATTGCCAAGGGCAAATACGTCGAGGACTTTGGATACGTAATGGGCCCTAATGCATTCGAGGTCTGGGCAAAGAATCTCACGACTAAAGATGCCTTGTATGGAGGCAATGCCTATGTCGGTGTATGTACTCAGGAAGCATTTGCTTGGGCGGAGATGTTTCTCTCAAGAATGGCAAAACGATACAAAGGCAAGGCTCAATCCAAGTTCTTGGATGCTGCCGCCAAATCATTTGACAAGGCGCAGAAAATCATGGATGACTTTACAAAGCTGTTTCCATTCTCTTGGGAGCGCGAGTTTCAGAATGGTGACCGAGAATCGGGAGCAAAGATGCTGTTGGAAACAAGGCATTATTTCGAACAGGCCATATCTAATATGGAGAAAGCTCATACCGAATGGGACTAGTCTCTCTAGCCAAAGCTCGAAGAAAGCAGAATTCCTAAAGGACGCCTCCCCAGAAGGTCACTATGTACATGGCCTCACTTGGAAAGTAGACGAGGGCTACAAAGGGTAGTCTGACCACGTTCTTTGGTACTTCATCTAGGGGCATTGATTCACCCAAGTAGTTGTACATCATATCGCCTTCTCCTAAAGCGTCTATCACAACGGCAATCGCAGAGTCATCTGTCATCCAGGGCGCCCATGCGAGGATTGTTCCAAATACGACTATTCCTATTATCAGAATGGCCTTGGTTTTAGAAAGGTGTGGTGTCAAGCTCTTGTTTCCTCTCGTTCTTCGCGCTTTTGTTCTATGTTGAGCAACGGTTTCTAATCTGCCTTTTCATCCAAGGAGTTCCAAGCCTCTTCTGCCGCATATCATTCAATTGACAAGGCTTTTACTAAGGCATGTCAGCTTAGAGGTCATTATGAAGAGTCATACCAAGTACCTAACATTTAACGTTCCAGCACGAATGGACTTCGTTCACATTACCCACCAAGTGCAAGAGATGGTGGCTGAGAGCGGCGTAAAAGAGGGTCTGTGCCTCGTCAATGCGATGCATATCACCGCCAGTGTCTTCATAAACGATAACGAGAGTGGACTTCACTCCGACTACAAGCGCTGGCTTGAGGAGCTCGCACCACATCAGCCAATTTCTCGTTATCAACACAATCGTACCGGTGAGGATAATGGTGATGCACATCACAAACGACAGATTATGGGGCGCGAAGTTGTTATCGCAGTCACCAATGGCAGACTTGACCTCGGTCCATGGGAGGCTATTTTCTATGGCGAGTTCGATGGTCATCGCCCGAAGCGAATTCTGATTAAGGTTATTGGCGAGTAAGTAGAATCGGTTTGGTTGGATGTCAAATCCTCCCTGAGAAAAGCAAATGATGCAATCGATATAACTTAGCCAGTCACATCCTGGAAAGCATGTCTTCGGCAGCCCATAATCCTGTCACAGCTGCTGGCACTATACCCCTGCTCAAGCCTGCTCCATCGCCTGCGACATAGATCCCCTCAACAGGCGTTTCAAAGTGATTGTTAGTCTTAACCGTCATGGCGCTATACTTGATCTCAGGGGCATAAAGGAGAGTTGTCCCTGAGTAGATTCCGGGAATCATTCTGTTGAGGCTCCGAAGTCCTTCTCTGATGTTGTCAGTTAGTCGCTTAGGGAAGGCCATAGCGATATCCCCTGGTGTGGCATCTTTCAACGTTGGGATAATATTTGCATTTGCAATTCGCTCATGAGTTGAGCGTCTACTATTCTCCAAGTCAGCCAGTCTCTGCACAATCGGCTTTCCTCCCCCTAAGAGCGTGGTCTGCTCAGCAATGGTTCGTGCATATCTTGTCGTGTCTTCAATGGGCTCAGTGAGGCGAACTGTGACCAAGAAAGCGAAATTGGTGTTTCCCGACTGCTTGTTTGAGAAAGAATGACCATTGACACATGCATGGGTTTCGTATTGTTCTCTTACGACCCATCCGTTGTGATTAACGCAAAAGGTCCTGACTTGATCATCATACTTCTGTGTCCGTATCATTATCTTCGGATCTCGCTGTATGGAGCACAGTTCTTCCATCAGTGTGGCCGGTACCTCGACCCGTACACCTATGTCAACAGGCGCATGATTTAACGGAACCTCCAGTTTGTCTACCGTCTTTGCAAGCCAAATCATTCCATACCGACCTGGGGCTAGCAAGCACATATCGAAGCGATAGCTATCCGTCTTTGTAAATACTGCGTTGGGAGTGACCCCCTCGACCTTTGAACTGGGTTTTAGCTCCACACCACGCTTCTTCAGGGAATCCATTATTGAGAGAATGACCGATGTTGAATTGTCCGTGCCAATTAGTCGCTGTTTCGCCACCACGAATTTTAGACCAGCTTCGGCTGACCTTAGTCTCCACTCCTCAAATCTAGCATCCGGATCATATGATGTCTGCGGTGCTCCATGTTTCAAGAATACCTCATCTACCTCTTCTATGAGTTCTTGTACTCTTGAATGTCCAATGGCATCCAGAACAGCATCGGGAAAACCAATGTCGCTTGTTAGATTGAGAAGGCCAGATGAGAGAAGGCCTGCGCCTCCAAAGCCTGCAACTATATTGCATGGGTTGCACTGGGCACACATCAGCGTCTGCTGAGACGGACAGCTACGTGCCGTTGGCAATCTCCCTGCATCCAGAATCGTGACCTCAGCATGATTTGCAAGTTTGTAAGCAGCAAAGAGCCCTGCAGGCCCACCACCGATTACGACCACACGCTTCTTCGACAAATCATCTCATCTCTTTCTGGGCCATACGATATGTAGGAGACAGGAAGGCCTGTTTCGCGTTCAATCATGCCAACATACGCCTCTGCGTTGGTACAGAGGCCATCACTATCGAATAGATCGCTCCATCCATCAAGGTCTACATAGATTGGCACGCAATTCTCCAAGTCGTGAACTGGAGTGTCCCGGATAATTTGGTTACCCAAACGATATGATACACCCACCCTTACCTTGTCAAAGCCTGTGAGAACATCCAGTTTTGTTATGGCAAGACTTGTCAACCCATTTATTCGTTTTGCGTAGCGGATGATGTTTAGGTCTAGCCATCCGCATCGACGAGGTCTACCGGTGACTGCTCCGTATTCTCCACCAGCATCCCGCAGCCTATCGCCTGTTTCATCATGGAGTTCGGTTGGAAAGGGACCTTCCCCGACCCTCGTGGTGTATGCTTTACAGACTCCCATCACGCTATCAATCATTGTAGGGCCAATCCCAGCTCCTGTGCAAGCACCCCCTGCAGATGCACTTGAAGAAGTTACAAATGGGTACGTTCCATGATCAATGTCAAGCATAGTGCCTTGGGCTCCCTCAAAGAGAACTCTCTCCCCGTTTTCCAGAGCAGAGCTGATCGCTGTGCTGACGTCGCCTACATACTCTTTCAATCGTGAAGCATATTTGGTATAGGTCTGCACTACCTCATCAAGATTCACCTGATCGTCAACTTCAATTATGTGACGTAGCATCTTGTTAGCAACATCGATATTGCGTTTCACTTTCTCCTCAAAATTCCCCGCAGCTAGTTCTGTCATCTGCAGTCCATGGCGGCTCGTCTTGTCCGTATAAGTGGGCCCTATTCCCCTCTTGGTTGTACCAATCTTTCTGCTTCTTGATTGCTCCAAGCTACTATCTAGCAAGTGATGATAGGGCAACGTTATATGTGCCTTTCCAGAGATTAGAAGATTGGCTCGTACCCCAAGAGATTCCAATCTATCTATCTCATCAATGAGTATTTTGGGGTCAATCACCACACCTGCGCCAATGAGTACTCTCTTGCCGGTGAGGACTCCTGATGGGATTAGCTGAAGTCTCAGCGATTTGCCATTGACAACTATTGTATGACCTGCGTTAGCTCCACCCTGATAGCGAACCACGTAGCTGGCATCTTGTGCACAATGATCAACTACCTTTCCCTTGCCTTCGTCTCCCCATTGGGTTCCAACTATGATAACAGATGGCATTAAGAATCAATCCTTTCTAAGTACATCCTCCCAATGAACACAGACTGACTCTGTGATCTCGCGAGCTCGACCAATGTAGTCAGAGGAGTTTTCGATCATATGTCGTTCTCGAATCGGGCGTGTTTCCAACACACTTCTAAATGATTCGGTTGACTGAAGCATCGTCGCAAACGAAATTCCCTTCTGACGAGCTTCCGCAACCATTTCTCGTACTGTCTGGTGTGCATTATCATCACCACTTAAGGCGAGTATTATGTATGCAGGCTCTGCAAGCTCAAAACCGCTATTTGCTGTGAAATTCTTTCTCATGCGTTCTTCGTCAAATTCCACTTTTTCAAGAAGACCTGTAGCTCGTCTAACGCAGTAGAGGAATGTGTTCAGGATTTCTGCTAGAAGGTATCTATTTGCAGCCGAGTCAGTCAGGTCTCGTTGATGTTCCGAAATCAGATTGAGGTAGGCAGTGATAAGTCTTGGAATGATCAGCTTATAGTGAGAAACTATATTCTCCCAACCAACAGGATTTCTCTTCTGTGGCATAGTGGATGAGCCCACCTGCCGGTTTGCAGTGCTCTCAAAGACCTCACCAATTTCTGTTCGTTGGAGCTGACGGAAATCATTTGCCAGGTCTGTGATTGTACCTAGACACATCAGGAGCTGGCTGTAGAAATTCGCGAGCTCTTCCTGATTCGCAATCTGTGTAGGTGCTTCCACACGCACCAGTCCAAGTTGTGCCAATGCTTCTGCTTCAAGCTTCTCAGAGTTTCCGACCAAGTCCAATCCCGCTCTTGTTCCCACAGCTCCTCCCAGCTTTCCTCTGAACTCAGCCTGGGCCCTCTCAATACGCAGAAGACCTCTCCCGATACGTTCGATGTGATTGGCAATTGCATAACCGAAAGTAGTTGGTTCCGCATGCTGTCCATGCGTTCTCCCCATCTGTACAAGTCCAGCGTGTTTGCGAGCAAGTTGGATGAGACTTCTGAGTAAGTCTCTCAGAGCAGGTAGCAGAAGGTTATCGCTGACCTCCCGAATCAACAGAGCATTTGCAGTCACGTTGATGTCAGCCGAGGTTAGCCCAAGATGACAGAAGGGTTTCGCAGAAGGTGACACCTGTTCTTTCAGAGCTTCAACCATTGCTTTTACATCATGTTTCAGCTCTGATTCGATTTCGGATACTCGCTCAAAAGTGACTGCTGGCTCTGCCTTCTCGTACTCATCAAGAATATTCCTTGAACAGATGCCAAGCTTTGAAAGCGCAGTGATATACGCCATCTCAACTCTAAGTTGGTATTGAAGCAGTGCTGTTGGAGAGAGATACTCCTCAAGGGCTTTAATCTCATATCGGTAGTCAATGGGATGAATCATCAGTTCTTCCTCCGTCGTGAAGCCGAAGCGGCTCCATTTTGGAATTACTAGATAGGAGTAATCTAAGTCCCTAGAAAAAGGGTTCGAAATACCAGAGCGATATCTATGGAATTGGACACCATAGAACAATAAGTAACTAAAAGAATTGTAGAACTACACATACCAGATTGTTCTTGCTGCCAGTTGTTTCTTGAGTGCATCCAAATGGTGGCCTGAGTTAACCTTTTGTGACAAAAATCCATACCAGTTAGCATACAGTATCGGTGGTGTTGTATTTGACAAATGAAGTCATCGTATTGATCACAGTAGAGGCAGGCATGGTTAGCGACGCCGCTACTGCAATTAGAGAGATTGATGGCGTTCAGAAGATCTACATTGTTACTGGTCCCTTCGACATTGTAGTAATAGCTGAGATTCCTGAACGTTCTAAATTCAGAGGTCTCGTTGACAGTATCCACGAAGCACCTGGAATCAATCGAACTGAGACCTGTATAGCTATCTAGACATCATAATTGCATCGAAATATTGGGATACGTATTCCATATCTGACGATTCTTTTGAAATCCCATCTTGGATTGAAGTTTTAAGTACGGAACACCTTCTAGCGAATCATGGGGTCCATGAGAGTCTTACCCACTGAATTCACTGTCGCAGATGAAACAATTCGAGGGGACTTCGTTCTACCAAATGGTGATGGTCCTTTTCCCGGGATCTGCAAGTTTCATGGTCTTCCGGGAGGTCCGGATCAAGTCAGCGGAATTGCCACAAGATTAGCTCAAACCGGCTTTGCAGTCTTGACCTTTGACTTCAGAGGATTCAGGAAGAGCGAGGGCCTCTTTCGTCTTGCAGGCGAGATTGAGGATGCCAAGGCTGCAATTACTCATCTTTTGGAGTGCAGTCTTACTGTGGATTCCTGGGCTGGAGTTTATGGGGCTAGCTACGGAGGAGCCGTTGCAGTATGCGTGGCAGCTCAGGACCCTCGTATTGATACGCTTTGTCTTAGAGCACCAGTATATGACACCCTATGGTTTGCAGAATCGCCTATGATTGGTCCTGCAGTGAATCATATGTTTGAAACCGGCTCTTCGCAGATACATGGCATTGAAGATCCCACGACCCTACATCAAATCCTCGCATTGATGGTGGACGACGCAAGGACCTATAATCCCATTAACGAGGTGTCCAAGATATCTCCTCGGCCAATCTTGGTTGTTCATGGTAGTGATGATTCTGATATTGATTTGGTCGGTGTGAAACGCCTATATGGACTCGCAGGTGACCCAAAAGAGCTGATCATAGTTGATGGCGCAGACCATAAGCTCACCAACCCCGCTGCATATGAAATGACAGTAACGACAGTGATTGGCTGGTTCATGAAGCAATGGAACCAAAGCCGCAGTGAGGTTCAGTAGATTGGCAGCACGATTACTAGACTTCCTCATAATCTACGCTTTTTTCCTGAATATTCATCCGCACAAGTGAAGACATCTGGATCCACACCGACCAGAATTGAGATTAAAGAAAATGACAACAAAGCTTTGGTCTAATCTTTATCCCTATTTCAAGGGAACTGCCTAACTCTTCTTTGGTGAGGATTGCAACGTGACTCTAACTAAGAAAGAATCGCCATTTCGATGACAATTGCCCAGTTGTGATGCTGCTGAAGGATAGGTCTCTTGGTGGAAATGGAATTCTTAATCTTCTTGTCGGACACTTATCAGCCTCTCTGTGATGCTGTTTCTGACGAGGCTAAGTAGGACTTGGCGTCGATGATCTCCTTGATGGCTGTCAACTGATCTGTGGACTATATCGCGTCCACATTTGTTAGAAAATAAAGGCTAATTGAGAGGGGCATGTTGTTAGGATGTGCTCCGCTGAGCCGTGCCAAGTGACCAGAATTCTGGAGTAGAGGTGTGTTCCCTTCCCAACCGACCCAGGCGTAAGTGGTGTTTCTCTAGAATGTGTGTACTTTATCATAACGCTCTCGCTTGGGTTGATTAGAGGGCATTGCTCCGACTCCTCTACTGGATTCAAGTTGAGCGTAACAAGGGGTGTTATAGTACCGTTGAAATAGATGGTGAGACGCAGGGCATCAAATCCTTCCACAGCAAAATCCCCATTATTCGTTATATTCACCTGAACGTAAACACGTAAGGGATCGCCCTTTCGGCTAGGTTCCTCTGGTCCGACGATGTTAGGCATGAAGTCTATCGAGTAGTCTGCGGTAGCCCAAACCTCAATTTTGTCGTAGGTCACGGCCTCTAGTTCATTGCTTGGAAGAGCTTCCGGGGGTGGGATCTGTGAAGGCTCTAGGTTCAGAATACTAAATCCAACAACCGCATCTCCTAATCCAACAATGGCAATTATGATTACAATCGCCATCACATTCTTCTTCTGCAAGGTTCTTCCCATAGAAGATTAGACGGAATTCGGATATAATACCAGAGATTAGAACACACCAATCTGAAACTCGGCAACGCAGATCATTGAATCAAAAGCGTTCAAACAGGGATGTATTTGAACAGACTCTCTCTACAATCAGCCTTCATTGCTTGCACAACTGCTCTGCCGTCATGTTTGGTGACTTTGAGCAATTCATCTTCGAAGCGAAGCGTGAATTCCTCGCCCTCCTCCATGCTTCTTAGAACGATCTCTCCCATTGGCCCATTGAGATACTTCCCATACGCTCTTGCCATTTGAATAAGCACAAGGTCTTCTTCCTCTTGCTGGTCCAGCAGAAAGTACTTGCCATAAACTTTCCTTATGACATACTGCTTCACGCTGGGATCCTCCTCTCTGGTTCGTGACATAACCGTGCCTCCACTCTCATATGTTACCTCAATATTACATAACCTCCTCTTAAATCAAGTTGAGACGTTTTCTTGTATCTTTACAAACAGTGGAATGTCCTTTTACAGAAAGCTCGAATGATTTACAGACCGGTTGAGGCTTTTTTTGAAGACAAGTTGGGAATCTTGAATGTAGGGCCTGATTAATAAGCCTCTGTGACATACCACCTACACCGTCGCGAGAAAGATCGGACACAGCAACGACCGGGCTCTTCGAGAATTATATCATAATTCTTGACCGGTTGACAGTGTTTGCCGCATTGGAGAGAGGATCATGCACAACAAGGACAAGTTGGGTCTGCTAGGAATTTCGTGTGCTCTTTTCCTAGTATTGCTGACCGCTGCAGCATATGCTCCTGCCATAGATTGCACTGGTATCAGCTACAATGGGAAACCGAATTCTCCACTGATGTTCAATGTCCTCTTCCTTGAGTCGGGACCGCCGGGGGCATATGATGATAGCTACACCACTTTGGAGGACACCCCATTGTCTGTTGGTGCTCCTGGTGTCCTTGCAAATGATATTGGCGACGGTACCCTCTCTGCAATCATTGATACTGCTCCATCCCATGGAGTTGCTACGCTGAATGAGGATGGTTCTTTTGAATACGTTCCTCTGCCTGACTTCTATGGGATTGATTCATTCACATACGAGGCTTCAGACGGAATCGAAGGGAGCAGCATCGCTAGTGTAATCATTACTGTTGATGCTGTTAATGATGTTCCACTGGCAAATGAAGATGGCTACCTCATTTATGAGGACCAGTCGCTAGACGTACCTGCACCTGGAGTTCTTGGAAACGATTGGGATGTAGATGGCGATCCCCTGACTGCTTACGAGGCCACAGACCCCTCTCACGGTCTTCTGACTTTCTCTTCCGATGGTGGATTCACTTATCAGCCATATGCGAATTGGTATGGGACAGACTTCTTTGTTTATTCGGTGACTGACAATACCGCAGTGAGCAATCTTGTAACTGTGGCAATTGATGTGATTCCTGTCAATGATGTACCACTGACTCAGGATGATTCTGCACTTACAGATGAGGACTCATCAGTAGTTATCGATGTGCTTGCAAACGATACAGATATCGACAATGATATTCTCCACGTTATTTCAACAACTGAACCATTGCACGGTGCAGTCGAAATCAATACTGACGGCACGGTGACATACTATCCAGAGGCAAACTACTACGGCTTTGACTCCTTCACATATACAATCGACGATGGATATGGCGGCACTGATACCGGAAGGGTGACTATCATGCTAAACCCCGTGAACGATCCTCCTATGGCTGTTGACGACACTTATGAAACCAATCAAGACAACCCACTGCTTGTGCTAGCGCCGGGTGTCCTAGGGAATGATAGCGATATCGATCATAACCAACTCACAGGCATACTAGTCGAGTCACCGTCAAATGGTGTTATCGTGTTCAATTCGGATGGTTTCTTTGAGTACACCCCTAATCCGGGATGGAATGGCATTGATACATTCACGTATCAGGCATTTGATGGGACTAATCATGGAAACACAGCCACAGTGACCATTACTGTTATACCTGCCAACACTCCGCCTGTTGCATTTGATGATGTCTATGTTGCTGAGGCATGCGGTACACTAATCGTATCGAGTTTTGGTGTCTTAGAGAATGACTTCGATAATGAAGGCGATTCTCTTGAGGCTCTCCTGATCGATGCACCACTGAATGGTATTCTGACTTTCAACGTCAATGGCTCATTTACATATGCTCCTGATGCAGGATGGTATGGAACTGATACTTTCACATACCAAGCATATGATGGGCTGGAATACAGCAATATGGCTACTGTAACTATAACCGTAGTAGATGTAGCACCTCCGGTAACAACCATCAGCCTCTCTGGAGATGAGGGAAAATATGGCTGGTATCACTCTGACGTAAAGATGACGCTGTTGGCGACTGATGATTGTTCAGGCGTAGCTGAAACAATGTATAGTCTTGATGGCATAACATGGATAACTTACGCTGATCCATTTGTCCTTTCAGAGCCGGGCGAGTTCACGGTCTACTGCTACTCCGTAGACTTGGCTGGAAACTTGGAGGAGACAGTGACCTGTACAATAAAGATTGGGAAGCCCACACGTGACTTCGTAAGCGGGACGGGCTGGATTTGGAATGCCAATGGTGAGAAAGCATACTTCACATTTGTCGTTAAGTACCATCGACACGGTGATTTGAAGGGACATACATTCTATTCCTTTGAAGATGGCAAGTATGCATACTTGCTGGTCTGCACAGACTGGATTGGCTTGGCCATTAGCGATGGCTATGCACTGATGGAAGGCAAGTGCTTCCTTCTCCGATACAGCTGCGAAACCAGAGAGCTGAACTGCCTTTGCGACTACTACTTCAGAATTGAAGTCTGGGACAACGGCAGAGGAAGACACGACATCTTTAGAATTCAGATTTATGACGAGACCGGTGCACTCTTTCATGAGGCTGGTTTTGACCCACTCGGTGAGCTACAAGGTGGCAACATAAGTATCCACGATCCACGTCCGAAGTGCATATGCAAGGGCTGGTTCAAGAGACATCACTGGCATCGACATCACTGGTAGATGTTGGGTTTCATGCCATTCGGTCGACTACAAATGTTCCGCTCACTTAATGAATACCATTCAGAGGTCTGTTCGAAGAAATCCAATGGTGCGAGCGAAGAGATCATCCATGAATCTATCATCGCTTAGCATAGGATGGCGAGCCCCCTCAATAATCCATAACTCTTTTCTCTCAGAGGCGAGCCCCTCATAGATTCTCTTCGGACTATCTGCGCTTACTACTTCATCGTCAGATCCTTGAATTATGAGGGCAGGACATGTGATATTCCTCAGGGCCTTCTTGAGTCGCTTCAATCCATCTTGCATAGTAAGCCCTAAGGAGGATGGAATCCAATCATACCCGATCCACCCCTTCTCTCTCAACCAGTCCGGTACAGGAGCTGGATATCTCTCCGGAATAGCTCGCCGAAGACCCGGTATCTTACTAATGACAGGAAGAAGTGGCAGAAGTCGGTTGCGAGTGCTCATCGGAGCGGCCCAAGTTACTAACGTATCAACCTCCTCCCTCTCCGACGCCAGAAGCAGAGCAATGAGTCCACCCATGCTGTGCCCTACAACGGACACATATTCACATTTCTCTAGTAGTCTGTTGAGTCCGCTATAAGCGTCTGAGAGCCAATCATCCAAGGTAACTCCGATTAAATCTTCAGGCTTTGTCCCGTAACCTGTCAATGATGGTAGCCAGACCGTCATGCTTGTTTCTTCATGAAGGCGGTTTGCAAAACCCTTCAGGTCCCATGTTGTGCCTCCACCTCCCCCATGAAGCAGAAGGCATCCTTTCTCATTTCCATCGATGAAGAGCGGTTCAGCCCCTTGAAGGAAGTCCCTACTCATTCATTTGCACTCTCCAATCGTCCTGCCTCAAGCTTCTTGAAGTCAGGGTCTATGTCTATATATCGAAGGATGAATGCAGCTACAAGAAGGAAAGGAGCAAACACAGGTCCCCACCACATGAGCCCCCACAGCTCATCGCCCGTAAGAATGACAGATAACTCCATGAACGCACCAAGAACAACGGCAGAGGCAGCTTGGAACATGTTAAGAGGCACCCCAATAAATCCAGTGTAAATCCCCGCCCGACTCTTTCCGGTGACCAGCTCATCGACCTGAGCGATGTCTGCTGGCACAACATAGCTCATCAGGTAGTAGATTGACATCCCTATTCCGACTGGCACAAAGAACATGATGGCAACCGGGGTGTACCCAAAGGCAGCTCCAAGGTGGCGCAAAATGGGTGTGAGCGGCATGATAATCGCAAGGATGATCAGCCCCATCATCAGGGACTTCTTCTTTCCAAGCCGCCGGATGCCCAGTAGCCAGAGGTAGAAGCACACTATCGTGGACCCCAGCATTGCAAGGGCTGGTGGGATGAGAGCTTCAATAGTGTCCAATAGAAGCACTTCTTGGATAAGCCCAACCATCTGTTGAGTCAGTGCAATAAAAGCGAAAGATAGGAATCCAACAGCCAAAGTCCATCCAACGAAAGTGCGATTGGCGATGGCTGTCTTGGTCTCCTTCTTGAGACTCCGTTTGATTATGGCAATGTCACTCTTCTCTCTGATAACGGTCATGGACGGCAGCATGAATAGCATTGTGATGAAACAGAACGTGATCAATAGGGTTAGACCGATGTCACTGATAATCGATGGATTCCCCACAAACAGAAGCGGCGTCATGAACCCAAGAATGGCTCCACCTGAGTCTGCGGCAAAGTTGAAGGTGTTGAGCAAACCTGATACCAGTGGTCTCTCTTCTTCATTGGTTATTTCAGGGAGCCAAGACTGGTGTGCAGTCATCGTGAAAGCATAGAAGAACTTGAAGAGGCAGAGCAAGATGAAATAGTAGGTAAAGAGAAGTAGCTCCAGAGTGTCATCACCAGTGTTGAGAAACCAGTTGGGCACGAAGAGGAAGAATCCGGATAGAACGATGCCCGGAGTGCCGATAACAATGAATGGTCTGCGTCTTCCCCAACGTGTTTCCAGAGCGTCGCTATAATAGCCTGTCAACCAGTGGGTCAGGCCAATGACGAGATAGGATGCTGATAGAGAGATTCCGTTCAGGAACCAGTTCAAGTCGAATCTAGTCCCATATACGTAAAACGCTGTCATGGTGATCATGGTCATCAGAAAGGATGGACCAAAGCGCCCCATTGCGTATCCGGTTTTCTTCCAAAGCGGGAGCATGAATGTCATCTCCGTCTTGTGTTCCAGAATAATCATGCTACTAATCAGTCCATCGAAAAGCCCCGAATTGGTTAACAACTCATGATTTCGTATTTATACTGAGATTCTTACAGTTGCTTTTTGGTTGGAAATATCAGATTTGGCGATGCCATTAAACGCCTAGAAGAGAACGGCAATTAGAATTTAATGTAGAATCATTGTGTGAAAATGCCCAATGTAAGTGAGATGGGCTCCGAGCTCATAGATTGGCCAAAGGAACTCTTTAAGACCACTGGCTAGATAAGTATTGTTCAAGTGAAGGGCACTTCCAATCATTGAGGCGCAAAATAGTTGTTACATATGTCATAGTTCTGATTCCAGTGTTTCTGTCTGTAATCCCTTTACTGAACTTCAGGGATTCGACTTGGAGAGACGCGCGCGCGGATTTCTAATAATGCGTTAATGCACTTTGTTATATTTGAGGGCATGTGAACAACAATCTATGGACGTTCAGGAGGCCATTCTGAAGAGGAGAAGTATTCGAGAATTCAAATCCGAAGCTCTTCCCTCAAATGCTATTGACAGTCTTCTAAGAGCTGCCATGGCTGCACCTTCTGCTGGAGATCAAAGACCTTGGCAATTCATTGTGGTAACAAAGCGTGAAGGCATCGATGCTATAATTGAGGCTTATCCGTATGCGAAGGTGATCAAGAATGCTCCAGCGGCAATTGTTGTCTGCTTTGACAGAACCCTTGAGAAGTATAAAGGATATTGGACTATGGACTGTTCAGCTGCAGTAGAAAACATGCTGATAGCAGCTGCAGGAATGGGATTAGGGTCACTTTGGCTCTCAGTGTATCCAGAGGAGAAATATCACAATTTGGAGATTCTACACGAAGAACTGAACATCCCAACCACTGCCATTCCGTTCTGCATTGTTCCAGTGGGATACATCGCTAAAGAACCTGAAGCAAGAGAGAAATTTGATTCTTCGAGGATCCACCATGAGAAATGGTGAATTCTAATCTTCTGGTCGGGTTTGAGATTCATATAGTTCGGCTGGATCTCTCCTTCCACGATTTCGCCAAGACTCTCTTCGGTGATGAAAAGGCGCGTTCTAATTCATGAACACGCTGTTCTAATCCATGGGATTATAGTCAGAACCAGTTTGCAAAACACCTGTCATCATTCAACAATCATAGATGGCTGACAATATCTACGGGGTATTCAAGTGGAACAGACCGTTACTGACCAAAACGCAGAAGATCAAAAAACAGATTCTTCTAGTGAAACGAGCTGCTGGAGAGACCATCTTACAAGTCTAGTTGCTGCGATACTACCTCTGGCATCATCGATTCCCCCATTAGCAACGTGGGGCGTCCTCATGACCATTCCCCTCATTGGATATCTTGCGCTTCTTCTCGTATCTGGCCCAGCGCAGTTTCTAGAGGCGCTCTTCCTTCTTTTCTTTGGAGGTTTCCTCTGGGAACAGACTATTGCAGTCATTGGTCTTGCTATTCTTGTATCCTCTTTCGTTCACATGAGGCTAGCAAGGAACGAGGGGCTGATAACATCAGGGCCCTACCGATTTATCCGACACCCTCAGTATCTAGGCGTTATTCTCTTCACACTCACATTGACAACTCGAAGCTATTGGATAGCAACACACACATTCGGAATGAGCTGGATTTCCCCGAATCTTATGATTGTAGTCTGGTTTGGTACCCTCTTCGCTTATATCATTATGGCACTAGTTGAGGAACTCCATCTCGCCAAGGTCTTTCCTTCAGATTACTCGCAGTATCGCCAAAGGGTCGGGTTCCTATTTCCCTATGCAAAGACGGGCAATCGTGCAGTTGAGATCACTCTCTCCGTCGTGATACCTGCAATAATCCTCTTTGCGATTATTCTCGGAGCAGATCTCCTACTGTTCCCTCCTATGCTGTTCTAGTAAGAGAAAGCGAGAGAGTGGGCGAGTAGTCGCCCACATTGTTTCTCTGCTATCTCTTCTTCAGAAATATCACTAAAATGATTAGAATTACGACCGAACCACTGCCGACGCCAAGAAGTAGCATCGGATCCAATCCTATTCCATTTATGGTTTCCGTGGTTGTTCTAGATGTTGTCAGGTATGCCTTTGTGGCTGTGTATGTGCTTGGACTTGATTATGCAAGATTTCCAATGCCATCGACGGCTCATCATTTGACCCAGATATGACCGACTGTTACAAGAATCCTTGAAAGTCATCACTTCTCATATATGGTTTGAATCATCTATGAGAGTCCTGATGATACAGAAGTGAACCCAAATTCCAGCTGAAGATAAAAGGGCACGATTCTGACCCTGCTTAGTGACTTCATGATGGACTTGGGATATTGTGAACGGCTAAGTAGACTAACGGGACCAGCTCGATCCGATCCGTACGTCATTGAGCTTTCAATGTGCGATCCTCCAAGGTTTGGCTTCGGGCCGGATCCCAGAATAATGGAATCGATTACCCGTGAGGGATTGGAGCAGGGTTATCCCTCGGTGAATAAGGAACTAGTTGCAGGAATCAAGGAGCGGACCAAGGCCTTTACAGGAGTTTCTGTCGATGATTGTGACGTTGTCGTGACAAATGGCTGTGGCGGGGCCTTTGGTGTGTTGTCAATAGCCATGAATGGATGGCCCGTCGGCATAGAAACACCGTTCTACTTGCCGACCTATGAATACTTTCGCAGAACGACCAGATTGTGGTATGCAAGATGCCTGCCATCCCTCGACTGGAGTCTAGATTTTGACTGTTTACGCAAAGAACTGGAGCAAAGAGACTCCCCGGGCGCTCTCTTCTTGGTAAGCCCATCTAATCCGACTGGTCATCTGCACAGCGAATCAGACTGGCGAAAGATTGTAGACATTGCAGGAGAGTTCAGTCAGGTTATCATCGCAGACGAGGTATATGATGAAATGAGTTTTGTTCCGTATACCTCCCTTCTGCAGGTAGCCAAGGATGTTCCGATTATCTACATGCATGGATTTAGCAAGATCTGGCGGGCCCCTGAGATACGACTAGGGTACATGATACTCCATGATCCCGACGAACGAGCAACAGGTCTCTTTAATGAAATTGGGACTGTTGCTGCCCTTGGCTTAGGTGTAAATCCCATTTCACAGACGATAGCGGTCCGGCTCCTGAAGGAGGATCGCTATTATAGGAAGCGTCAATTCGACCAGATCAGAAACCATCGTGACACACTGGTCAGTGCGATCTTGAATTCGTCCAATTTGCATACTGTCCCTGCCGGAGGTGCAACCTACCAAATGATAGAAACCCCTTGGAATGACTGGGATGTATGTACAAGATTGCTGCAGGAGCATAGAACTCTGGTGACTCCAGGAAGTGTTCACGACCCAAACTTGGGTCATAAGTATGTCAGAGCGGTCTTTCTGAATTCAACTGAGAATCTGAAGAGATTCATTGACCACTTGGATGAATTGGGAAAACTGATGCCTTCTGCGTAACACATTGCCTTTGAGCTGTTGCCTTTCGTCTTTTGCAGAGGGGTATCTTGGTTGACGGACTTCTCAATAAGTGATTTCCAGATCCTTATTATCTATGCATCTGTTTGGTTCGCATCCAATTCCTGGATGAGGGTTCGAGCTGTTCCGGAGTTGCATTAGAATCTGAGATACTCTCGAACCTTCTTCTCCAAATCATCGGGATTGACAAGAGTCACGCACTCAGATGCCTCGCCTAGTAGCCTCTTGGCCTCATCATGATACTCCTCTGGGACAATTATGAACACCTGTATATTGTAGGCCTTTGCTCGATAAAGAAGATCGCTAGGTCGAATTCCTCTATACTCGTCATCTGTAAGTGGAAGCAATTCCTTAGTGTCTTTCCGCATCTTGAGAGGTGGCATCACCTTGTGAAGGTATCCAATTATGAGGTCAACCTCGTTTGGTTCAATCAATGATGCCTCTTTTCCGTGACCGTCCCATTCGTTTGCCAGAGGGAGTGTACAAAATCCATTCGCTACAATTGTTGTAAGCAGTCCTGAGTCTGTTCCTTCAAAATACCCTACGGTTTTCATTCTTACCAACTGAATAGTATACTCGATCTTAACTAATAATCCCTTGGCTTTGTGATAGAACTGGTGCAGATGTGTATTCTATGGGATGGGATTCTTGCTAAGATTTATAAACGGAAATATCACTATTGATATCAATACCGATGTCGGTATTGATATCAAATTGTAATGGTAAGGAGGTGAAATAACAAAAATGCGCAGACCAAGAACACATAGTAATTGGAGCAGACGAACATCATTTGCTCCGAAGGGATACCTAAGATACCGCGTTCTGAACAAGCTCAATGAGAAACCCATGTCGGGTGCTGAAATTATCAGAGAGGTTGAGGAAAATACTGGGGGACGGTGGAAGCCAAGCCCGGGTTCTGTCTATCCTCTGCTTTCTTGGCTCCTTGATTCTGGTTATACACGCGAGATAGCGGACACTGAGGCTGGTATCCGTCGTTATGAGCTGACCGACCAAGGAAAGAAGTTCCTTGAAGAGCATGAGCAGCGAAGGACGCAAGACCAAGGATCGCGATTCTTTGGGCCGCGGTCTGAAGACTGGGAAGGACCGATGCCAGAAGAGGCACATGAGCTGCTTGAGAGCTGGCACAGAATGCGACACGCTGGTCACAAACTTCACCAGAAAATCAGAGAGAACTACTCAGAAGCTCTGGTGAAAGAAGCGAAGAAACTAGTTGATGACTTCGTGATTGCGATAACCCGTCTCACTGAGGATGAGAAGAAGTAGTTATCTCGGTGGAGTGAGAACGCTCGCTTCACCTTCTATATTCTCTAGAAAACATCTCAATTCTAATCAATGAAGCGAATTCTACATCCGAGATTTGAATGTGTACTTGAGGGAGTTCAAATCTCAGACACGAAGATGATTGTATTCCAAAGTCTAATGTTCTACTCCTAAGTTGGAATTGTCGTACTGTTACTTGGAAGAAGCCTAATGTCGTCATGAAGGCGGCATCGTGAAGAAGCAACTTCTCTCTGCCGCTTCCGAGCGATGCAGCATCTTCATTCAAGTCCTCCATAGTCATCTCTTCCAACAAAACCTGCAATACACCACCAGCCCGGTGATGAAAAGTGCCACAGAAAGTGTTAGCAGAAGACCAAGATCGAGGAGGCTCCATGGGTTATATCCAATGAATTCAGCGCCCAAGAAACGAGTTGCTATCATGTTGTTTCCTGAAGAAAAAGGACTAATGCGAGCTATCGGCTTCAGCAGATCTGGGAGTTCTGCATAAGGTATGGCTGCACCGATGAAGTAGTTGACGAGGACAATTGCAACTCCAACATGAGCAGCAGCTGATTCGGTCTTGACGAAACTCCCTACTATTAACCCAATTCCGGCAGCTGCAATCGCAATGAAGGAAGCGATGCCAATCGCCCAAAGAAGATCTACCACTGTTATTGTGAATTGAGCACCATAGAGGACGCCCACCACAATGATTGCAGTACTGCCCAAGAATGAAAATCTTATCACGGTCAAGATTCGACCAATGCTCTCAAACCATGGGCTGACTGGCATTGAGGATAGTTTGGAGTAGAGGCCATGGTCTCTGTCCCCTGCTATTGACCCTGCTAGGTTACTCACCCCCACGGATGAGATAAGAAGAACGACCATTGCTATTACGGTATATGCTTTCAAACTTGGCATGATTTCAACTGGTACATCTTGAAACATTACAAAGGGAAGTAGCAGCAAGAAGAACATCGGGATGAACACGGATGACCCGAAGATAGCTTTGTCACGTAAGAATATCTTCATGGACCTTGACATCGATGCTATACTCTGATTTAGTCTGTTCATGTAGCTTCACCTCGAATTGACACCTCTGTTAGGTGATAGAACACATCCTCTAGACTCGGAGGTCTCGTTTCTATACCATTCAGTTTGAAACCAGCGTTTTGCAGTGAATGGGCAATCTTTGGAATAAGCTCCATTGGACTATGAGTGAATACCTCAAGGCTCTCACCATTTTCTGCAACAATGCAATCTTCATCCAGGCTTGCCAAGATCTCCAGTAACTCCTGAGACCTCGGAAGTGCATCAACTAAGACTTTACTTTCCAGACATGCCATCTCCTTGAGATTCTCCGGACTGTCTTCGATTATTATTCTTCCATCGACCATGAATCCCACTTTGGAAGCTGACTCAGCATCTTCGCCAATATGAGTCACTAGAAGAATAGTCGTACCTTCCTCACTGATTTCGCGAAGGAGTGACAGAAACTCCTTTCTGACATTGGGATCAAGCCCCGTTGACGGCTCATCGAGAAGCAGGACCTTGGCATCTCCTAACAATGCTGTGGCCACCTCGAGCTTCTTTCTCATGCCTCCGCTGTAGTTTGCTACCCTCTTGTCAGCATGCGGAAGCAGCTGCATCATCTCTAACACACGCTCGATTCTCTCCCTGACCTGCAACTTGCTAAAGCCTAAGAGACCTGCAAAATACTCAAGGTTCTCTCTCCCTGTGAGGAAGCTGGAACAGAAGTTATCTTGGGGAACATATCCAATAACACACTTTGCATCACTGTCATCCTTACCCAGGTTATGACCGTGAATCTCCACATGACCTGAATCTAGAGGATTGGTGCCGGCGATTATGGAGAGGAGAGTGCTCTTTCCCGATCCATTGGGACCCATGATGACGTAGAACTCACCTACTTCAATCTGAAGACTGACTTCATTCAATACGCGGGTTCCATTGTAACTCTTGCTCACCCGTTCGAGCTTCACAGAGATTCTTCGATTGGATTTCATGGTCATAGCAAAGATTCATGTCCTATTAAGGGGAGAATGAGTTCTGCAATACAGAACAACTCCATGCTCTAAATGCTAGCATACATTACTGATGACCTATGGAAGTGAAATCTCATGGAAGAGGTTGACAAAGTACTTGAAGCTCTTAGCGTTGTTGAAAGATACGAGGAGTATCTCTTCAGGAGGGCATGGGGACAGGCCCTTGTCGTCATCGGGACAGTATTCCCCTTGGGGATGTTCGTTCTTATGAACGCAGATATTCTTGCCGTGCTGACAGGAACAAACGCGGACGTTGTCAGACTATATGCAAACATACTGACCATTGTTCTTTGCTGGGGTTTGGTGACATACAGCTTCTTCAATGCTTGGAGAACGATACGGAGAGAACCGGACCAAGAGTCAGGCGGCATACTGCACGCGCCTCTAATCGCCATAATATGGTTTGTTTCCTTCTTCCTGACTAGCTTGGCACCTGCGGAATTGGCTCTCGTGTCCGTACTCTGGGCTGCAAGTGTGTCGTGTTTGCTATCCTTCGTGATTCTTCACTTGACTCATTCCCATGACCAAGAAGTCGTTCTTCTATACCTTGGAGTTGTGCTAGGATTTGGTTCATCCCTTATTCTAGCATTTCAGGATGCGGCAGTGTCCGGAGTTGTTGTTCCCCTCCTCTTCTCGGCATGCTTCATCATTGCAGGATTAACGATGCACAGACGTGCCTCTGAATCTCTCAAAGCTAAGCAGTAATACCAGTTTAGGATGGGATTCCGACTGAAAGACCCTCTTAACCTATCAAAGAAGGAAAAAGTCTTCCAGTCGCAACCACGTTTCTCAATTGTATATCTCCTCTTCCTGAAGAGAAGGATAGGTTTCATTCAGCTCAAGGATCTCCTTGGTCTAACTCCAGGAAACCTTGACCACCACCTGAAGAAGTTGGAGGACTCAGGATTGATAAAGACAAGACGCGTGTTGTCTTGGAAACCCCTCGTGATGGTGGAGATTACGTCTGAGGGCGTGAGAATCTTTCGGGAATATGTGGTGAAACTAAGAGCTCTCCTGAAAGATATTCCAGAGAGACTACTCCGGGCAGAAGAGATTTGAGCGAATGCCCGAGAACGCAGTGGTTCGATAGGCTATAAAGATCTACATACTCTGTTTTACAGGGTGGCTCCAGAACCAATAGCAGTCTGGGCGGCCTTATTTCTGCAACCTATGACCAGACTGTAATCTCTTCGTATTCATCTGAATATTGACAGACTCCATTTTCCTGATCACTGCAGAACCCCTTTGCCTTCTCAAGAGTGAATCTACTCTCATTTTTCTTGTACCAGCCTTCTGTTCTGTTGGGATGTTTGTAGACAATGTTCTCATTATTCCATCTTCTATTCAGTTCCTTGATTCCCTCCAGCTTAAAGAAACTGATAACTACCTCGATGCCGTCTTTCAGAAGACTTGGAAAAGAAACTTGGAAAAGAAGTGGTTGAAAATGATGGATATGTTTGACATAAAATCATTGGCTGGTTTTCTGGTAGAGTTGGCGGAAAGGGACGAGTTCTCAGGTGCAGTATTAGTTGCAAAAGATAACGAGGAAATCTTCAAGGAGGCCTATGGTTATGCCTCAATAAGGTACAGGATTCGCAACGAAACAGACACGCGATTCAATCTTGGATCAATCAACAAGATATTCACACGCACTGCCATCCAACAGCTTGCTGAACAGGGTAAACTGAAACCCAAAGACCTTGTTGGACGCTTTCTGCCTGACTTTCCAGATGAAATTGCCAAGAAGGTCACAATCAATCACTTGCTAACCTTCACTTCAGGAATGGGGCACTATTGGAATGATAAGTTCGTCATGAAAATGGCAAATCTACGAAGTGTTGATGACTTCATCTCTCTCTTTATTGATGACCCGCTCTCCTTTAAACCCGGCACAAAAGAGCAGTACAGCAACTCTGGATACGTGGTGTTAGGGAAAATCATTGAGCGGATTTCTGGAATGAGCTATTATGATTATGTCAGAGAGAACATCTACAAGCCAGCAGGAATGATGAGTTCCGACCATTACGAGCGTGATGATCCTGCGGCAGTCTTCGCCACTGGCTATACTAGGATTGGCCCAAATGGCCAGATGGACAAGACGGTTCCCCGAAGAGAGAACATACTTCAGATAGGTAGCAAAGGCAGTCCTGCGGGTGGGGGCTATTCAAACGTAGATGATATGTTGAGATTTAACCGAGCACTTCAAAATCATGAGCTTGTCAGTCCAGAGTTCGCTGAGATTGGAAAAAGAAAGAGACCTGAAGGAGTGCCATCATTAAGCATGACGATGATTGCTGGCGGTGCATCTGGTGTGTCTGCATTTCTCATCAACTACATTGAGCAAGGCTATACCGCCATTATCCTCTCGAACTATGACCCGGAAGACACTCAAGTCGTGGAGAAGAAGATTACCGAGATGGTGTGCCAAGCTTAGTCGTCCACCAGTCCCAAGATGTCACATTAAGATTGTAACCACATTTCTTACATTTCCCATTCGTATCGGTGGCTACGTTTCTTGATGACAATCGCAATCTTTCATAGCAAAGAGAGCCACAGTTCGGGCAAATTGTGTCTTCAAGTCCTTTCGTCCCGACATTGCCAATATAGACGAACTCCAATCCAATCCTGCGCGCCATATCCCTGGCCTCCAGTAACAGCTCTATTGGAGTAGAAGATTCAGTGTACTCGCATGCTGGATAATATCTGTTTAGATGCCAAGGCGTCTTCGGTCCCGTATTCTCCACTATCCACGAAGCAATTGATTCGAGGCATTCCATATTATCACTCAGCTTCGGAACGACCAGTGTCGTGAGTTCGACATGAACTCCCTCCTCTCTCATGTGTAACACATTATCCAATACTGGCTGCAGACTGATACCGCATGTTCTACTCACCTGCGGCTCGCATCCCTTCACATCGACGTTGGCTGCATCAAGACCAGCGTCAATCATGAGGTCAAGCGCCTCTGGAGTCATGTAGCCATTTGTTACGATTGTGTTATACAATCCCCGACCCTTGGCAATTCTGAAAACTGCAAGGTTCCATTCGAGCATGAGGGTGGCTGCTTCACTAAAAGATATAGACAATCCCTCGCTGCCTTTCTCCTGTGCCAATTCAACAAACTCACTTGGGCTCATGTATTTTGTTAGCTGTGGTGTGGGCTTCTGCTTCGATATGTCGAAGTTCTGGCAGAATGGGCACGAGGCATTGCATCCCCAGCTTCCTACAGTAAGCGCCTTCGTCCCTGGTGCGAAATGAAAGAATGGCTTCTTCTCAATCAGATTGTTATTGATTGACGAAACATTCCCATAGACAAGTGTCTTGAGGGTACCATTGACGTTGACTCTGGTTCCACAGATTCCTTGTTTGTTTTCATGAATCAGGCATTTGTGAAAGCAGGTTAGGCATCTTATTGCGTCATCTTCTTTTCGTTGAAGGAAAGCTTCATGAACGACTCTTGGGTCGAAATTGTTTACTTGAGTTCCATTAATCAAAACTCACCTCGACCATACACGGTTTTCTTGGATTATAGTAGTTGTCGTACGAGTCTTCCTATGCTTTATTGTTGAGCATGCTCAAGTTCAGAGATGCATTCTTGGATGTGTTTCTGTTGGGTTCTCATGCTTGGCCTGTTCGAAAGGGTTGAGGCCTGTTGAAGAAGATCTAGTGCGTCGTCCAATCGTCCTTGAAGCACCCTGGTTTCTGCCTTGAGCTTCAGATATTCGACCAACAATCCAAGATACTTCCTTTCTCTCGCGTATTGTGCAAGAGCTTCTAGCCAGAATCCTGCAGTATTCACATGGCGCTCCAGGCCCTCATTCTCAGCAATTGCAAGCTCAACCCTTGCAAGAGCGACAAGACATGAGCCCAAGTGAAGATTGACATTATAGTCTTCCCATCCTTTCTTGGCTTGATGAAGTGTTTCCAGCGCATTCCTATATTCACCAGTGGCAAACTCGTAAAGTCCAAAGCCAAAATCCACGAAGGGAAGCGTACCTCCCCATCCGACGCTCAAGGTCCTTTCTCTTGCCGAATCAAGCTCTACAAGAGCTTCATCCAGTCTATTCAAGGCAATGAGGGCACGCGCAAGTTGAACCTGTGCATGAATATTCCCTTCTGCCTTCCTTGCCCATTCGAGAGCCTCTTCATGGTTTCCCAAGTTATTGCATACATTCGCAACATTCACAGCAAGCTCATAGATTGGATTGCCTCTCTTTTGCTGTTCACCAACTGCTTTCAAAAATGCCTCAAGGGCCATATCGTACTGGCCGCTTGTTGCTGCAACAAGGCCAAGAATATTGAATGTTTCCAAGGGCATGATGTCCAGTTCATCTGCAATGATACAGGCCTCATTCAGGAGCTTGATTGCAATATCTGCATCGGTCTCTTTCATCCTATTGCCTAGTCTTGAGAGCAGATCGATGGTATGGGGCATATTGTCTGCTTTCTTGGAGCATTGTATGGCCAAGTTCCACTCCCCCAATGCAGCATTTGGGTCTTGTCTTAGAAATCGAACTGCCTTTGCCTGATGAAGATAGGCACGATAGATTGCCTCATTCTGGATTTTCCTCGATATCAGAAAGCGCTCAGCCGCCTCTATTGCTTTCTCTAGGTCTGACTCCTTATCATGGGGAAGGGCTAGAAGGTAAAGTAAGAGCTCCATTCTGATCCAGTCTGGTGGGCTGGAGTCAATTGCAGTTTCTATTGACGATAAAATTGCCTTTGCATTGAGTCGAGTTTCTTTGGAGGTTCTTGTAGGAAATGACCATGGCTTCATGAATGAATTATCTGAGTATACGGAAGCGAGTCCGTCTACAAGGTTATACTGAGATGTGTTTCTTGCATGCCTAATGGCCACATATGCCAATTCCGGGGATACCAAGTTGTCACAGGCTCGCTCGCCTAGCATCGTACCAAATGCATAGTAGCTGGGTGCTTCATTAGCTAGCGTGGTAATCATCTTGCGAGTTTCTTCCGAGAGATACGGAAAACAATATGTAATTGTCCCTAACAGCCTCAATCTCGCACTTCCTCGTTCTATCTCTTCTTTTTCTTGGTCTTGCTGCCTATGGGAGTTGGAATCTGCTTTTCCTCAAGCTCAGGCGCTTGCATGCTCTCTCGATACTCGCTCACCAAGTCGAGTGCTGTTGTTGCTTGAACGACGAAGTTGCCACGCATCTCCGTAATCTTGATCCTTGGAAGTTGTTTCTGGCAGAATCGGATGATTTTGAAGAAGTCCTCCGCAGTCTTTGGGTCAATGCCCTTTTCGCGGAGGTCGGATTTGTAGAATGGCTTTGAACCGCGCTCGTCGAGAAATTCCTTGATTGCCTCTAATATTTCCATCTTTGTCTTACGTTTAGCTCTTGGCATATTTCTCAACCCAACAAGGTCAGTGTATCGTACTACCATCGTGATTTAATTAGTCTTTTGTAGTAGATATATATCCAACTGCTCCACTCAACCTACCGAGAAGTTTCTCATCAGTTTCGGATGTTCTTATTCTTGATACTTGATTCCCTCAATATTGAAACATTCGAAAGAAGTTTTCTGCAGTTCTTGGATCTATGGCCTTATTCTGCAAATCAAATCTATGTACTGGAACTCCAGTCTTCCCTTCTAGACATCTTCCTGCGGCGTCTAATATCTTGTTGAAGTTTGGGCGTGTCATTTTCAGTTGTGTTCTTTCATCTATTGTCAGATGTATATGTGCGGAAAGATATATAACTATCATGTTAGATATATAACTACACCTAAGTAACGGAGGCCAACGAAATATCAATTCTTTCAACTCATTGCTATGTGGACAACATAGTAGTCAGTGACACTGTGGATATTGAAACACCACAGGTAGAAACAACAACAGAGACTGGAACAAAATCAACTACCACAGTCATAACAGGTACTACATCCTCGAAGGCCTCAAACACAGAAGTCCATCTGTCAATTGAGACTATGATACTTGGAATTGATGTGCCTATCGTTCTCATTTCAGCAATTGCCGTTTGGAAATTGAAGTGATAGCATAAAGGAGATGATAATCGATGCTATGGAATAGAATCTCGATTTGCTCTCGGAGAATAGCGCTGGTTTCTCTTGCCGTGTTCTTCTTGATTGGGTCGACTTCCTTTACTCCGGTTTCCGAATACATCGACGTGATATCCGATTCAAACGTGAAGTACCAAGTTTCGGAGATGATCGATCTCTCAGGAGCGCAGATCGCACTGTGGCACACAAGAAGCGGATATCAGGACTGGTGGGGGACATCGTCAAGCCTAGTTGATGGGAGTATTGTTGCACCCATACGGATGTTCGAATGGATGGGGACAACGGTGTCTATTGTTACTATGGTCGACATATGCATAGGTTGTCTTGATGATTATGATCTTCTGCTGGTGCCGGGAGGTGTGCAAGAGGATTACATTGCTGCACTTGGAACCACAGGAAGGGATGTCGTTCAGAACTGGGTTGCTTCAGGGGGCTGCTATGTTGGCATATGTGCTGGTGCTAGTATAGGCACATCTGGAAGAATTAGAGAGGGTGAGGAATTAGAAGCAGGCTTTGCATTCTTTCAGGGTAATGCCTGCATTCCAGTGGACCACATGCGGAATGACTATGAACCCGTCATGAAAACTCTAGTCACCAACATTGACTGCACAGGACCTGATCTGTCTGGCGAGCCGTCAACTCACCAAGTTGCGTACTATAATGGTGCATATTTTGTGCCAAATGCTGGCTATACTGACTACCATGAGATAACCGCCTATCAGGAGAACGGAGAGGCAGCCATGGTGGCATTTGAGTATGGTACCGGTTGTGTGTTCCTGAGTGGAGTTCACCCCGAAATCGAAGAAGATAGTGATAGGGATGGTGGTACTTGGGATGATGTATTTGATGATGAAGGGTCAGAATGGGATATGATGAAGGGTGTGGTACTATGGATGCTCACTACTGCAACACCTGCGATTAATGCAACCACAGATACGACATCTACTAACACAACTATCATCAGCACAACACCGGGGACAATCACAGACGAGAGCCCTTTGCAACTAGAGTTTCTGGCAGTCGGAATCGGAGCACCAGTCATTCTCATCGCCTTGCTCATCGTTTGGAAGACCAAACGATAGTGAGGATTCTCCTACATGCGTTCTCTTAGAGAGAGATACTTGGCGGGCAAGACCACATCGCCCGCCCTCTTTTTTGGTGTTCTCCTGTTAGGCTAACTATGGATATTGCCTTCTGACAATCACTACCCCAACTAGAATGACCGCTGCTGCGCTGGTTGTGCCTGCTACAAATGCAAGCATCATATCATACTCGCCATCCAGCTGAGTTGTACTGGCTGTCGTTGTGATACTGGTAGTGGTTGCCAGTATATCCCTTTCAGGTTGATGAAAGTAGTTGGGATTTGCTGACAGCTCCAGTATCTCTCCTCGTATCCATTCTGATACATTGAATGGCCCAGAAGTGACCATTGGTTCCGAAGGTGGGTTTGGCTGCCACGTATTCCAGTCTTCCAAACCAATGGTTTCCAGAATATGTTTTGGCAAGATGTAGGCAAAAGCAACCCTATCCAGATTCCAGAATGACTCTTCCCCGAATTCTATAACAAAGGTGTATGGTCCTATCGCATAGGCAGCCAACATATCAGTCAGATAGGCTCCTTCTGGGTTTCCAGAAGATTGATAGTAGTAATTGAATGTGTATGCAACATCCATTGCTGTAAGCGACGTACCGTCACTCCATGTTACATTATCCACAAGATTGAAGGTCATTCTCGTCCTCCCCGGAAGAATGCTTGGATTGTCGATATAGCTTTCAATTAGGTAGGACTTGGCCAGCCAGGGAATGATGCTTCCATCAGAGTCGGTCCGTAAGAGCGTGTCATAGAGCAACTGGATGATTGCGTGGTCAAATGTGAAGGAAGTTGCCATAAAGTTCAGTGTCGTGAGCGAGTGTCCAAAGTATCTATAGGTCCCGCCCAGAGGTCCCCCTTCTTCTTCCTTGAGATGGACACTGTAGCTTCGCCACCATGAGTTATAGGTTTCAGCTCCCTCGAACCTGTCCGTTCTGAATGCATAAAAGTCAAGATTCTCGTAGAGAATAATCCAGGGGCATTCATAGAGGAGTATCTCCTGCATTTTCATAGCGGCATCCAATACTTCGTCGTGATCCAATGACAGAAGGAGCTGTTCTCTCAGCGAATCGAAGCTCTCATTCTGGAAGTTAGCTGAGTTGTAGTAGGGGCGGTCTGCATACTCTGACCAGAAATAGAAACCCAACCATGCTACGTTATACTCCGGCACCCTAATGCCCTGAAATGAGATATCGTAGTCCTGATGGTATATCAGGCGTCCTTGTAGGGATACGAAATCTGTTGGTTGTGCATAAGCATCAATACTGAGGTCTCTCAGGACCTCTGCGACATGTTCGGCCGCGCACACAGCTTGATCGCCCATTCCGCACTCGATCTTCACAGAGAATGGCTGCCCATTAGGAGCAGTTCTAAACCCTGTTTCAATATCTATGTCAAAGCCACTTGTTTCCAGAAGGGCAACGGCGATGTCTGGTCTTGGATCATAGTAGGTATAGGGTTGCTGACCCTCAATAGAGAATGGATTCATCGATGGGATGCAGGAATCGAGTGGTTCTCCAAAACCTTGCCACAGGTAGGATGCAATCTTCCTCTTGTCTATGGCAAAGGCAATTGCTCTTCGAAAGCTCGTTATATTGAATGGATACTTCGCGCAGTTCATGGAGAGATACCCATAGCCACAGCGCGGTTGCCCCACCACCTCAATATGCTCGATGCCACACAGTTCTTCTACTAGACTCGGATCTATACCTGTGAAATCGATTTCATTGTTGAGAAGCATAAGAATCTCTTGGTCTCCGGGAGTATCGGCGACGGACATTTTGTAAACAACTTTGTCTACATAAGGTCCTCTGACATGCACAACATCAACGGCCTGTGCAGGAAGCGAGCAAGAGAGGAGTAGAATCATTATAGCAATGAACGTGCTCGGAATTGCTCTCTTCCCGACCGAAGTCAGCAAACTCGTTTTCTCCTAGGTATGGATATGCGTTTCACCTTATGAAAAATCATTCGAAACCCTAGTTTCCTCTCCATCACCATCCTTCCGTTTCAAGATGCAACTAACCGAACAAAACTGATACCAAACAGAAGAATCCATGATATCGAATCTATGAATCATAGACAATCAACCTGCAATTCCTACACTAGGTTGGGAAGATGAAACTGGTTTTGTCTCTATACTCATTATTCTGCTTATCAAACCAGAAATGAAGTTGTTGTGAGTTCGATGCTCGGGACGAAACGGCTTCGATCATACGATGCTTGCGTTCCAGATTGATTTCTCTATTCTCTCTTGACATATCGCCGTAGGAAAAACCCATGTACTATACATCAAGGAATGTATAGTATGATGAGAGCGACTATCAACCAGTGTAGAATCAGTTCATAGTCTTTGAATGGCCAAAGAATCAATGCTATGACAACATAGACCACTGGTCCAGTGAAGAAGGATTACTGCAGACCTAATCAGAGATGCGACTTCTTCAGACATGGTTCTCTCTGTCTATCCCGTTTCATGATTGTTATTGCTTTGCCGGTTATTAGTCTGGTCCTTCATTGGATCTCCAGATTACACTCCAATAATACGATCGTCAAGGAAGCAGCTCGTACAATGCCAATAGATACGATTTGAGCTGATCAATATGGTCCAAGCACCATAAGCCTTTTGGGGTTGATATGGGTTCTAAAACGAGCTTGCTTTACTATCAAGGTGATGGTATAAGAATGGCGAATGCAACGGCCTATAATCTGTCAGAGAGTCATAAGGATTCATTTTCAAAGAATGAGATCGGCCCCTTGATGAACTACCTATTTCTTCCTCTAATGATGAGTCTACTGTTCGTTGAGGCTGTCAGAGAGTTCATTGGACAGATATACTTCCAAAACCTTAGTGTAATGTCCTTAGGGCCTTCCATCCTTCTTGTATTCCTATTGCTTTCTCCCGTTATCGTTGTCATCCTTCGAAGGCTGCAAGCAGAGAGTCTCTTGATGATTAGCGGGATTGGCGTGGTTCTGTTCCGTTTCATCATGCCCTTTGTCCAAGCAATCTCCACACTGTACATGCTAATCGCTGGTCTGGTGGTTGCATTCTTTGGCATATACCTTCCAATTGCGCTCTCAATTCGATTTGAAGATGTGCCAGACTCACTGCCCTCTGGTCCTGTTCTGTTCAGCATGGCTTTCTGTTTCGCTGTTGCCATAGACCTGATGTCGAGAACTGTTGGTGCAACATGGGACCTATCAACCGGCCTCTTGGGGATCCTTGCCACTCCTGTGCTTTGTATAGCTACTGCTCTTCTTCTATACAGAAGCTACACTACAAGGAACGCAATCTCGCCTGAATTACCTTCGCCTCGTACGACATCCAAGACCAAGGCGGCTGTCTACGGACTCGGATTTGGAGGTGTGCTCTTTACAGTTCTCACCTTTCTGGCGTATCCAAACGTGATCGCTCGATGGACAGCCAGTTCATACGAGATTGCTACAATCTCCATCATCATAGCTCTTATCGTGTACGCCATGCTGTCAGTTCATGAGGTTGGAGAACATTTATTGATGCGCAAGGAACTCATCCTGATCATCAATCTTCTGGCAGTCGTGGCAGCTATTGACCTCGCCTATTTGCTATCGCCTTTCGCAGGTCTCTTAGCAGGTACAAGCCTTCTTGCATTCATACTAGACTTGCGATTGCTCTGGGGTTACTTGGAGTCAAGCAACGCCAACCTTACTGACTACGCAATCTTTCACTTCATAGGAATGCTGGTTCTGCTATGCCTTACCCTGTTTTATGTACTGACTCTGGTTGCTGGCATGCTGATTCCTGCTCTTGAGGGATTAACCCCCTACCTGATTCTCATTTCATTTATGCTCGCAGTGCTACCGTCGCTGTTCGCGGGACTCAGCAAGAGGGAGGTGGTCGCGTGAGAGGTTCTCTTCTCTTCAGGATGATTGCTGTCCTTTCGGTGACTCTTCTGATTGGAACAGCATCAGGATTGGTCTTGTCACTTGCCCCCGCTCCCAACACAGCCCCAAATGATACATTGACCATCATGACGTACAACATCTACCAAGGCTACACACCTGATGGTCTAGTAAACCTTGAGCGCATACGAGATACAATACGAGATTCCGGGGCTGACATTGTGGGTCTACAGGAGTCTGACTCCGGACGCGTTGGTTCCATGAACATTGACTCAATCCTTTGGCTATCTACACAGCTAGAAATGTACAGCTACTTCGGACCACCTACAAGCGAACAAGTCATTGGTGTTGCGCTTCTCTCGAAGTACCCAATAACAAGTGCCGACTATCACATACTCAGTCACGAAGAACTTCCTAGGGTTCTCCTCGAGACCGTCGTCCGTATTGGCACCTTTGGCCTCAATGTCTTTGTTGTGCATCTCGGTCTCTCGTATGCAGACCGGACAACACAGGCTGCTGAGGTCATGACCATCGTCAATGCAGCTTCTGGTTCGAAGATATTGATGGGCGACTTTAACACACTTCCCACAGGTGAGCCAGAGCCCGGCGTTGGAAGTCCGGATGATACAATCTATCATGACATCTCAATGTATCTCAATGACACATGGACTGCTGCAGGCAATCCGCTGAATCCCGTAGACGGTTACACGTGGCCAAGCACTGATCCCTATGAACGAATCGACTACATTTGGGTGAGCCCAAACATCTCGGTACTGTCATGTGCTGTGGTTTCAAGTGCCACAGGAAGCGACCATTTACCGGTGTGGGCCAGAATAGAGCTTCCATAGCTTGAGATGCCCACGTCTGACACGGGAGAGGAGAGCTGAAGGATAGCGGCTCACTCAGGTCCCATTTTACTCCGGATTTCAATTCTCAGGCGGCTCCTTTCTTTAGCAAGATAGATATCAAAGATAGGATAATTGTTGTGAATGCAATCGTCCTCCGAAGCCCATATCTTGGATATCACAAGGAGCAGCAAATATGAAACGTATCTACATAGGTGCCTCACAGGGCCGCTATCCAAACGGTACAGGAAGCGACTAGCATTCTTAGATACGGCAATCCCGTGCGGGTTTCACAAGAAGCTGCTCATTTACAAAAGCGAAATCATCGGGACAATAGAATATTCTCCGTCGGAGATTTCATACTATCCCATAAAGGGCAAAGACATCGTCGTGATGAACTGCATCTGGGTGCTAAGAAAGGCAAAAGGTCATAACTTCGGGCGGATGCTCATCAAGGACATGCTGGAGAGAGAAAAGGAGGCCAGTGGGTTCTCTACCATTGGACTGACTGGACATTGGAGCCCATGGTTCAGGAAGGAGCAGATGGAGCACCTTGGATTCAAGTCACTGGACTCGATGAGTGTCGTTCACATGACTAAGCATCGAGACAGGCCATTCAGTATTCATCTCATGTGGATGCCTATAGCAGAGGATGCTGTGCCTCCGTCATGGGATCAGGGACGATTGCTGGAAGGCATAACGGCCTGCATTGCTCATCCTCTGTATCATCCCCAGTCGTACAAACCCCAGTGCATCTTCCAAGAAACACGCGGCCAGATCTAGAGAAACTGGATTCTCGCAGGTTAGTCGAAAATACATCTCATGAAGTGTGTCAAAGTTTGCAAAGCCAATAAGCGCCATTTCATCTTGTGCTATGCTGAAGTATACTCAGCTAGAACCCCTCCTAGGTCTGAAGCGACTGAAACAGGTAATAGAAACAGGTTTCTCAGTACCAGCAAGGTGGCTAGAATGCAAAGGGGGGTTACTCTTCTTTTTCATGTTATTCAATTATCCAAAAAATATAATAACAACTTGAATATCCTTCTACGATGGTCTTCCGTAGGTGGAATGGGTGTATATGATTTCACATGTTAGGTTAATCGGAATCATTGTTGTGTTTTCATTGATATTTGCTGTCTTGCCCTTGACAGATGGGCTATTCATCTTTCACGATAACGACTCTTCGCAGATTCGCTACTCGGAGCCTGCCGCCATTGAATGGTCTGATGACTTTGAAGATGGCAATTATGATGAATGGACAGTCAACAGAGGAGGGTATTCAGCCACAGATGGTGTAATGAGAGGGACCTATTCAAGTTTCAACTGGGCACACCATTCAAGTACAACAGCTTTGGGCACTTGGAGCTTTGACTTTTACTTTAGAGGTACCAACGGCATGTCAGTGTGGTTCATCTGTAATGAGCTAGTTGGGGCTGACTATAATCGACCGGGAGAGGGTATGCTACAGTAATAGAATAACTAGATAATCCTAGACATTGATTAAGTGACTATTTAAAGAATTGTTATGTACTCGGTATCACAAGCTGCACTCAGACTAGGAGTATGCGTCAGAACCATACATCGATGGGACAAGACAGGCAAACTCCGTTGTTTCAGGACGGTGGGTGGACATCGTCGTATCCCACTCGCAGAGGTCAATCGACTCCTAGGACTCATGCATCGTGACCTCATACAACAACCATCCAAGAAACGTTGTGCGATCTATGCTAGGGTTTCAAGTCATCGTCAGAAGACTGCTGGTGACCTTGATCGACAACTCAAGCTCCTCACAAAGGAGTGTCGGAAACGTTTCAAAACCAGTCCTCTAGTTTTCTCCGACATCGGTTCAGGACTCAACATGCGACGAAGGGGACTCTCCAGACTATTCAGCCTTGCAAAGAGCGGTTCCATTCACACACTCATCATCACTCATAGGGATAGACTCACTCGTTTCGGCCTGGAACTACTAGAACGTATTCTCAATGATTATGGTGTCAGGTTGGAGGTCCTCTATCAACCCGAACAGCAATCTCCTCAAGAAGAACTTGTCACTGACCTCATGTCATTGATAGCATCCTTCTCAGGTAGAGTCTATGAACTACGAGCTCATCAGTCCAAACGGATTAACCTTCCTCAAAGAACTTGACCCCCTTCTTCTCTAGGACTTCCTTCACTTCTTCTATTATCTCTCTCAAGTCATTCTCTCCAAGACCATAGGGTGAAAGAGATGCAGTCACTTCTGAGATCACTTGTTCAGAATAGATTGCTCCTGCATATTCAGTATCATGTCTTAATTTGAGTATATTCTGCAGGACAATCTCTTCTGTATCCTCACCAGTGTTAGATTCCAAGCTTACAATCACCCCATCATATTGACGACTATATTCAATCTTCTTGACTGAGAATGAAACACCATCATACATCTCTGCAAGCACTCGTTCCCTCTCACGCATCATTTCCAGATGCTTCTCATGTGCCTCTCGAATCTTAGATTCTATTCTTTCAGGATCTCTCTCCTCAGCTAACAATGCCTCGTATAGTTGAGAGTATTCTTGAACTCTTGAGAAACGAAAACCCGCATCCACAAGCGGTACTACATCAAGTTCTACAGGATGCCAGACTTCCTTCTTAGGATCATATAGCTCCTTACAGTCAGCAAGTAATCCCATTGCAAAGACGTCGAATGTGACATTCTCTAATTCCCTTAAGATATGATCCCTCGCAAGGTCTTTCAATTCTAAACGATAACTATCACCTTCTGGGTGTATCACAATTGTAATGCTGTTTTTTGTTATTGATCTAAGATATTCACTACAGGTCTTGGGATAATAGAACTCATCGGGATAGAATCTGCTTCGATGAACAAGAGGTCTTAAGAAGAAGAGTTCGTCGCCATAGTCTATATCTTGACTTCTATCCCACATCAGAGCTTGTCCATTTAGAAGATATCCACTACTGAATCGGATATGATATTGCAGGAACCGAGTGACCTCGTCGGTCCTTGAGAACTCCAAGTATTCATCCACCTTTTCTCCGAACAGATTCACCACGTAGGTCTCATTTTCACGGTTCACACTCAGTAGCACATTCACAGGAACTTGTTCCTTCTTGACCCCTGCGATTCTCAAAAGCACTTCATCTACTGAATCGGGGATAGATGGGACTGTATTGGGAGGAGCAAGCAGGGGAGTTTCACTAAGTATAAGATATGGGACCACATCATTGCGACCGCTGGACTCGCCATGCCTTTCCAGACGGAGGGACATCCATGTAATATCCTGATCCTCATCCATCAGAGGGATCCAGAGTACCTGCTCTCCCAGAATCTCTGTGGATATCAGAGGTGTTCTATTCGTTGACGAGAGTGCATCCTGAGCAAACTTCCTAATTCTCTGAGTCTTGATCTCACATTGATGATACTTTGGACTTATGAGTGTATCACGCAATCCTTCGATAAGAGCTGTGAGGAATCCTTCCTCTTGGGGTATCAACAGCATTGCATTGAAAGTATATTCTGACTCTTCCCAGATGATTGCACCTGTCTGTCTTTGCTCCACCTCATGATCAGGAGTAGAATCCATTGGTACTGGGAAGGTCTCAACATGTGTTCTTAGACTGGAAATGATTGCTTGAAAACTATACACCCATCTTATCTTATCATCGTGATTTTTCATTCCTAGTTGGTAGAACATCCATTCAGCAATTGAGTTCCAGAGACGTTCAGCGACTGAGAGACCTCGACCTCCAAGGACTACCAAGACCGCTAGGAATAGGTTATTCCCATATAGATGAAGGACATCTGCATTTCTCTTGATTATCTCATCCATCACATCTCTGTTCTCCGTGTTCAACAGATCAACAAGTTGCATCCGAACTGGGGCAAGGTGCTTCCAGACTTTGGCAGCATTCTCCTCCTTGAGGATGAGTTCCTTGATCTTCTTCAATGATGCAAGAAAGAACTCTGGAGTCTTTACAGACGGATGTTCTCGTAAGATGGCAAACTGTGTGGCACAGAATCCCTCAATCTTCTTGCACTGTAGTCTTATTCCTTCTGGAACGAACTTTTGGTCTTTCAAGTATCTCGTGGCATATTGTATTCTTCGCAGTTCAGATTCCCTTGTCTCTAACGTGTCAATCAAGCTTCCAAGGAGTTCATTGACTACTGGTGGTGAGTTAGAGATATACTGTTCATCCTCATCGATGAAGAGTTGAGTGGGAGTTCTCTCATAGTCCCACCCTCTGGTGATCTCATCAGCATTGGTATATTGCGGTTCACCTCTCTTAGGGATTGGTGGAGGTCTCAAGACCTCTAGTTTCAATCTATCACCAAGGGATGGACCATAATTCGAACCTACTTCATGAGGAACAGATTGCCATAAGACGTCTTCTTCTGCATGTTCTTCTGTGGATTCTTCATCGGTCTCTTCGTCGATTTCTTCATCAGGTTGACCTCCTCTATCTCGAAGGACACTCGGAATAAGAGAGAGGGCATTTGTCAATACTTCTGTATATGATTCCGCGGACAGTTTCCCAGTTGATGCATATATGCTTGAGAGACTCACATTCCGTCCATACATCCTCAAAGGTTCATCTGAGAATCTCTCCACTTCATCAAATGAGTACGTTCGCTTTCTCTCAGATAGACCTTTGAATTTCAACGTTAGTCCAGTTAACTGTGGAACATGAATAGGAACGTGCCATGGCTGTACTTTTACTGGATAGTCCTGAATGATTATTCGGACATCTTCTTGTTGAGGGTATGTCCATCCAAGAGTCCAAGGACATGTTGGAACATTATAGAGTATTTCATCCAGATGAAACCTGCGGGGTGAGTCATGACGAAGGGGTTTGATGCATTTATGCTGATAGAATCTATTCATCTTGGTGTGTGGGGTTTCACTATCTATCCAGATGATCTCAATATCGGAAGGTGGTAGGGTCTCTAGAAGCTGGAGTTCAAGAGCACGCAAGATATTCTGCTGGTGCTTAGGTATCATCTGCTTGATCTCCACCCAACCATCAAGAACTATGATTCGTTTTCCTTCTTTATCCCTAGGAATCAAGAAACGAAGATGTTGATCCAGTGTGTCAAGGGCATTTGTTCGATTATCGAATATCATGGTGATGAATCCACTGAGGTTGATGAACTTGATATCTCGCAAAGTATTGCTCAGTTGGTCATGGATGTCTCTTGAAATCTTCTTCTCCTGGTATAACTCTCTGATGCCAAAACGCTTCTCCACAAGTTCCTGACATCTATAGTCACCAGTTAGGTCCAGCCAAATGGCATCAGTCGATTCTGTAGAACCCTCAATGCATTCTCGGATATGATGAAGTAAGTGCCAGCTGGTAGAGATTCTTGAAGCAGTCTTCCCAGATGAAGTTGAAGAATCAATGGGTATGTAAAGTGTCAGAGTTCTATCATCACCTTCACGTTCTGCAAAGGGGTCCTCCTCAGGTAGCGTCAGGATATTTTCCATCTCGTCGAGAAGTTGAGCAGGTCCTTCAGTGGGTGCGATAAGTAGACATACACGCGGTACGTCACATCCTATGGAAAGAGGCTCAGGAGTTATGGAAACTGGTTCTTGATTGATAAGCTGTTGAAGAAGTCCTGTTGTTAGGTTCTCAAGAAGGAACTGAAATGCAGGAAATACATCAGCAGGTAGCTGTTCTGTATCCAGTACAATAATACCCTTCCAGAGAGAACTTGGAGGACTTGGGTCATGCGGAGCAACTTGTTTGTATTCATTCAACAACTCGTTGCTGTATTCGGTTAATTGAGCAAATGCGGAAGCATCTGGTCTAGAGGTGACAATGGAGTTCCACTCGTCCAAACTCAATGCACGTTTCCAGGTGTAGAATGCTGGAGTGACTGTCTTTGAGCGTTTTCTCTTGATGTTCATTCCGAAGAGGTTGAAGTTGAATCCAGTCTTCGTCTTTATCTCAAGGACCATCACAGGAGTCCACAATATCCGTTTAGCGACCATGCGTCTGATGAACACTGTCAGGTCTACCTTACCAGAGTATCTTGCCACTGGAAGTTCAGCAACGATCAAGATTGACGAAGGTTCATCAAGCATCCTGTCTCCTGAACAAACGACCTGTTTCAATGACACGGGATGATGAAGGTCAGACATGAGTATTCTGTGCCACTGATTTCCCTCTCGACTATTCATACCTTGGACCATGTCGATAAGCTTCTCTATGTCCCGTACCACAATGTCCTCTGAATCGATGTGGTCTAATAGATTCTGTAAAGCCTCCTTTTCCTGTTGGTCGTTTATCTTCTTCAAAGCAATCATTGCTTTTTCTCTAACAAGTTCAATGGTTGGTTCGAGGATGACCTCATTCCTGTGAGAGACCCGTTTTCTGACCTTTGAGCGCTTTCTATAGAGAGTACGGATCTCCACTACAATTTTTCTGAGGACCTTGTCAGCATCAGGGTTGAAGTTATTCCTTCCCCTTCTTCCTCCAGTGTACACCCAATCTAAGAAGGGTTTGAGATCATGGATAAGGAGGCAGATGTAACGGTGAGCTTCGTTCATTGGAACATCGTAGATGAAACATTGACGGCACAGCTCTACGCAGTGAGCACGAATCATATCCACAAAGTCCAGCCCAGAGAGAGTCGGGTGTGATAGGAATACTCGGGGAAGTTTGCGTTTCCGTTCATATCCGAACTTGTAGTATGTCTTGGTTGCATTAGGATCTTCCTTACTCTCCCCCCTCTGTGAGGGTGTCAATATTATCTTACTACCGTCTGCGTACTCTCGTACCTCGAACTTCTCAGGTTCAGGAAAAGGATACAGAGTCATAGCAAGGTCTCTGAGTCGCGCACCTGCATAGTTCAGAAGAGAGTTCAAAGTGCCCACAGAACCTTCCAACCAACTATACACACGTTTTGTTTCCCTATTACCATAACGTCGAGTGCTTGACCAAGTGCTCTTGAGAAATCGACATCTCATATTCGGTTCAGCATTCTGGATAGGAGTAAGGTCTGGATATCTTGGATTCTGTTCCTCAAATGCCGCTTTTGCCTTGACCCACATCCTCTCTATACTGTTGTAGTATCTCCGAGTCTTCTTATTCGTCCGGTTCCGTGCAAGACGAATCAATGCCACTAGACCCATGTAGATTGAATTGCTAAGGACTGTATTGGGGTCTGTGGTCATCCTCTTGCGGGTTTTCATTGTTATAACAAGTGGTTCCATACTAAAATATTTATCCTATTCGTTGGCAAAACAAAACCATTTATTTTATAAATAAAGCACTATTATGCCTTTATTTTTAGTTTTAACCAATAATAGGAACAAATTTTGATAAACTTAAATATAATTCAGGAGAATATATAGTATATCACTCGATTAGAGAGAGGTGTAAGATTGATGACGAAGAAAGTCCGGCGCCATTCCCGGAAGCAGATGAAGACTAGTGATAGTGGTCAGACGCAAAAGACAATGGATGGCAAACTTAAATATGATTCATCAAAAACACACCAAACGACTGGATTGAAGTATCTCACTGAATCATTCATCCTCTGTTCATTGAATAGGGAAGTGAATAAGAAGGGAAAGGGAAGAAAACCTGACCCTCGATATAGAAGAAGCAATCCAGAAATAGTGAAGCAACAAATCCAGACAGTGACCGGACGAAAGGTCATTGATTCCGACCTCTCTTTGATTGGGATGTATTTCGAAAAGTATGTTGAAATGGTTAACCTTGTTCTTGAAAGAGTCTACTCAGGTGAGCAACGGGTAGAGTTTCTCGGTGATGAGTTGAACTCCTATCGAGGACAGGGATATACTCTGTTGAAGAAGGAGAATTACCTTTCCTACAAGGACAACAAAGACATACAGGCTCAGTGCTTTGAGCGGATGTACAGGAATGTCCTTGAACAAGCAGCCAGGATTATCTACTCTGACTGGATGCGAAGACAGCTCATGAAGAGTGCGATAGAGTATGTCTCTGAGAATAGACCTTCTCTGATCTCACTATTGAAGAACAAGTATATTCCTTTTAGAATGATCAAGGAAGTCAGAGCTAAGTGTGAGAGTATAAAGGACAATGGTACTGGTTACTACTACACAGTCTCTGTTCTGAAACAACTAAGGAAGAGTCTGGATGAGTATATCCTCTCTGAACGAGGAGAACCACTTGGTTTCAGAGGTTATCAAAGAAAGAGAGTAAGGAAGTATATCAAAGATAAGACTGAATCTGTTGCAGTATTGGCTTTGGTTGATGTGCTTCTTCATGAATTTGAAACTAACGGTTATCCTTTCTCAACACCTAAGATGCAGTCCTATGCACAGGACTTCTCTGCTAGTACTGAGAACAGTCCAGGACAGGGTTACTGGTATTCATTGGACAAGGAAAAGGACAATGAGGTCATATTTTTCCTCAAACTTCCCGAGCCTATCATTGGCAAGGAAGCTGAGGGGTCTCCATTCAGAACTAAAACAATCTGCTTCAGGTATCTTGATTGGATGCCTCGAGCTGCTGCAAAGGACCGAGTAAAGGCTGCTACTGCTGAGAAAGAATGTAAGTACTATCGAGCTAAGAAGCTGAGATTCAGAGCTCGAAAGTACGAGGATATGCACCAACAGCTATTGAATACCACCGAACTACAACATGCTACGTACCAACTAACTCGACTCAAAAACAGAAAGGAGAAAGATCTCAATAGGATAAAGGAGCTTCAAGAGAGGATATCAACTCTAAGGAAAGAGCGAAGGTGTGCACCACCAAAACTTCTTCTTAGAGATAACAGAGTGACATTACAGATACCATTCCAGCCACCCACGAGAGAGATGGTGGATGAGGAACTTGGACCACGGACCTATAGAAGGAGAGCCGGAGCTGACCGTGGAGTCCGAGTACCCATCGTACTTTCCACTCGTGATGGTAACGGAGGATTTGTAGACGAAATGGTCCCCTTTGACCATCTCATTTCAAAGAGGGACTTTCTACGAGGACAGACCCGCAAACTCACTTCTCAAGTGAGAAGGATGCAGATTAACTGGGAACGAAAACATACTAAGAAGAGCTATCCCCGTCACTTCCTTAAGAAGGACCGACACCTCTCCGCGATATGGAGGAAGGTCCGTAGACTGGACACAGAGATTGCCCGACAAGTGGCTAGTCAGACTGTCTGGTTCTGTGAAGAGTATGGAGTTAGAACTCTGTACTTTGAGAACCTGAAGAACTACTCTACCCCAGCTGGTTGGGGTACGTTGTCTTGGAGATTGAGTTCAAATCTCTGGTCAAAGGTATTTGATACAGTAGTCTACATGCGTCAGAGTCTTGGACATAAGAGAGGAGGAGTATGGACGGTCAGTCCCGCATGGACCTCTCAGAAGTGTCATGTCTGCGGAGAAAAAGGCATACGCGTGGAGTCAAAGGGCTCTACTGACGAGAAGAAGGGAGGTGCATACTTCTACTGTGAGAGCTGTGGGTGTTCCCTCCATGCGGATGTCAATGCCGCACGAAATATTATTGAGGTTCATACATCACGACCCAGAGTCGTTGCTGGGCAGATGACCTTGACATAATGTCTAGGTTTGTCTAGAAAACAATCAACGGTTACTACATTGAAATCACCCTGCCATATGGGAGTACAGAGGCTGAACTAACTCTTTCAAAATCGGTCAATGACGTTTGGACTTTACTAGGCACGTACATTTTTCCAGATAACGCGCCAGGATGGTGGCATTTCGACATTGTACGGGATGAAAGCGGAACCATCTCTGTTTCTCTAAACGGCATACTCAGAGTGGAAGCCATAGACACCACCTATGATGTGTCTGATTACTTCTATCTTCAAGGCTTTAACACTCAAGGTATCGACAACATCATCGTAGACGCCACGAGTCCTGGGGGAGGAATCACTCGATTGACCCAGAGCTCTACTGACCTCTCTGTTGGTGACACGTATATGGATACTAATGGTCATCTCTGGGTATCTTGGACAGATTGGAGTAACTTGAATTCAATGATCTCGGATTCCAATACAATAAGCCTTCTTCCGGCTGCGATAAACATGTCGCCAGAGAATGATGGCTTTGATAATGACCAGGCCTCCTGTATTCTTCGTGACCAAAATGGTACACTATGGTTAGTGTATAGTGTCGGAATATCCACATATTCAGAATCTGTGTACATTCGCAGCTATACCTCTGGAGTTCTTGGAGAGCGGCATCAAGTGGCCCAAATAGCTGGGACAAACCGAGAGGCTGACTTGGTACAGCATTCTGATGGGAGCTACTCATTGTTCTTCTCCGCATCGGATAGTATTTACTCAGCCTCTAGTTGGCATGGGTTCATCACGCATTCGGATGATCTCATATCTTGGACGACGCCCACCCAAGTAACGACAACATGGGGTCGGCTGACCAGAATGACACTCGACAACGAAGACAATCTCTATGCATTAATAGATAATAATGATCAGGGATTGAAAATCAGCAAATCTGAGGATGGCATAACTTGGAGCTCACCAATCACTTTGACTTCTGGACATTATGGGGACATCTACTATAGTGCTAGTCTAGGAAAACTATTTGTCGCATATTTCAATCCAGCAGATAACAATATCTGGATCAGAGATACGACTGATGGGATTACTTGGTCTACACCTTGGCTCGCCGTTGATAGGACTGCCTCCTCAGCCACAGAATGTAGGATATGCGAGGATGACCAAGGCCGGTTATTGGTGACCTATATGGACAATGTTGGTGGGCATAATGATCTCTTCATTATCAGTATCTCTGTTTAGCAGTAGTACTTAATCGATCACAACCTCTACAACTTCAACCACAACAACATCTACAGGGCCTCTATCTAACTCACTCTTCTCATTCCTTATACCTGGGTTAGGAGCTGCTCTCGTAGTAGTTGCAGCATTAATTATCTTCTTACGATGAAAAGGAGATAAGCAGACGGCTGCCTACCAATCTATGAGTATAGTGCCAAGAGAATCTTCTGGAGGAGCCTCGCACACAGACACAGTAGAGAGTAAGGAACTAGTCTTGGGAGCTTTGAAGTCCTACCCACGTATGCGTATGAAGGAATTGTCCAAACTCCTTGACATGCCGGCGGAGAAAGTGTGTAGAATCACCTTGCGACTCATTGCTACTGGTAGTGTAGTTGATGCTTTCGATAGAGCAATGGATGAGTTTATCCGGATGCGCCTCTTGTTGCCCCTTTGTAGTGTGGTTCTGCAACAATCTATACGCAAATGATGATGCTTGTGGCTATCACAAGCGCAGAACTCATGAGAAATGATTGATCCAGCTGAAGCATTAATATAGGCTCTTAATCTAGCCGGATAATAGCAATGATATGACTAGTGTCCCTGCAGCGGTCTTCTGCTGGGAACTGGATTGCATAGAACTCAAAGAGGTATTGTCATTGAATATAAGAGCTCTTATGGCATTGATTATCGGAGTGATTTTAGCTATAGCCGTTTTTCTACTCACATCTTACTCATCACAATCAGGCATGAAATAGGGGAGTTGCTCTTCTTTGCAACAGAACTCTGGTTGATGGATCCGCAATCGCTCACAATGGCAAATTCCGGTCTTTTGATCTATCTCAAGACGGAGCGCATGCTTGTCCTCTGGATTTGGTTCATCCGAAATGCTCTTCTCACTCCCAACATAGTTATGAAGGATGTAATATGAATCCACTTGTGTACCGGACCCTCCAATTTTGTTTGCGAAGTCGGGTGCTTTTGGACTACTGCACCAATGCGAGGTTTAGGAATCTTTATCAAAAAGTCCTTCTAATGTATTAATAGTCGTCCGAGGAGTACGCTAATGATGACGCCTGGACTTGATGTGCCGAGTGGAGCTATAAACACATTCGAAGGTTGACCGAGCGATCAAGACGGCAGATAGGGCAGAATGACGAATGGCAGCATCGGGTAATGACATGCCTGTTCAAAGGTGTGACATACCAAAAAAACTGTGTTGTCAGACGAGATATATTGAACCGTTATCGAGGCTCAGACTCAAACGGCCTTCTTGCTTTTTCTGAAACCGTCCTCTTTGAGCGTTAGGTCATTGTGCGAAATGACGTCCGCCCACTGGTCTAATCTCTAGAATTATGTTATTTCGGGGGGACTTAATACCGATAATGATGTCCGAACCTGAAACTCTCCTAGAATACCAATCCTTTAGGAGAAAACTTCGAGAACGAGTTCTTCTTGGGAGTATCGTTGCCATATTAATTGGTGCGACTATTTTGGCAATAGCACCTGAAAATGTTTTCACCTTTGGGAGGCTCTCGACTGGCGACCAGTCCTTGGGCACTGTGGGCCACTCTATTACTGACCAGAGTTCGCCCGGACAGACCGAGTTTGTTCTTCTCAATACTACAGAATTCACTTGGGAGTCTGGGTGGATTACAGAAACCGAATGGTACGAGGCAGACTACATAGGGTTCTATCAGGACTCAAGGGGCTTTCATGTTGAGGGATCCAGAGTTAGATTTCTACTGTACTACTACCTAAACATCATTGTCGATCATTACGATACCCTCAAACTAAGCACACTTGTGAGTTCAGAGTCTGGTAACTTCACGATTGGTATCTCCAGCTACTTCGGCCTTTGGTGGAGCGACAGCTTTCACAGGAGCAATTCGACGGACGTGTCTGGGGGTGAAGAAAGGTTCCATACTCTAAACATCTCAATGGACTGGGTTAGAAGCAACACAAATAAGTGGATTGTGCAGGCACGCCTTGAACTTGAGATAACTATTCAATCATATGCATCCATTCTGATCCAAAGGGCTACCGTCAAGGCTAGTTCTTCAGCGGTCCTCTATCCTGTGGCTTTTGGTTTCCAAGACAAATTGGGAGTAGGCTTGTACGATGCCAAGGAAACCAGAAGGCTGCTTGAAATTCCAGTACTGAATCTTAGAAGTGACGCCCTGAACAAGAGCGCAGTCTTAATGCAGTGGTCTCCCGATGAAACAATTCATGTTCCCATCGGTAGTTACTCAGCGGAG
>RDOC01000009.1:0-32307 GCA_011364985.1 Candidatus Thorarchaeota archaeon
TGCAAGTTACAGGCGAATCCAGCTGTCGTACACCACATTTCGCAATTCTAAGACAGTGGAAACAAGGGCACCCATTCATATCGGAAAGTCTTCCCGAGTCATCATCTTCACTAAACACTGCCTTGATGATGTATTGTTCTTCCTCTAATTGTTGTTTCTGCACTCTTACCAATCCCTTGGATTCCAATTGCTGTATTGCTTCAGCAACTCCTTCTTTGTCAATGCCAAGACTAGTCGCCAGTTCGTCTATGAAAAGACCTCTCTCCCCAGCCGCTTTCAGAGCGCTTAGTGTGTGGTTGATTTCACCTTTCATTCAGATGACCTTTGGCTAACGCATGGCAACATCGGACATTCGACACGGAGTGATATTTAGATTTCGGAAGCGGCTTCACAGTTCTGCGATGCAGCGTGCGACTAGATTCAGTGATGTACAAAAGCGAGCGTCATTTTTTCCTTACGAAAAGATATAGGTTTTGACCCAAGTACTTCTCAGGAGAAGTCCCCTTCAGAGGGCGGACTGCTACAAATGGCGATTTTACTGGGCCAAAGACATCAGTAATTGACCCTACCGTTTCCGCGTTCTTATCTACAACTACTGCACGCTCTCCTGAGGGAGGAGTGTTCTCGGCTCTGATAATCAAGGAACCGCGTTTTGACATGTGTAGGACCTTACCAAGCCTTCTCAAGTTCTAACCTCCAGCAAGAGCACATGGACTATCGTTTCTTCCCTTTCTTCGCCTTTTTCCCTTTATTTGCCGAAGCTTGTTTTGCTGACTCCCGTTGTGCAGTAACCCTTCGGACACCTTTCGCAAGCATCAGCAGAAGCCGTTTCTTCTTATGACCATCAGGATTTTTCAGCATCAAGTAGCCAGATGGTCCAGCCCATTTTCGTGGGTATTTCTTTTCGGGACTATCTTCGTAATCAAAGCCGGCCATGTCAGCAGCTTCCTTCAAGGCATTTAGGGTGACATCTGGAGCAGTGAGATTCTTGGGTATTTTACGCCCTTTGGTTCTACTCAGGTTGGAATCAAGATAGGCAGGCCAAACAATAATCGCATCTTCGTGTTTTCTCATGACCAAGAAATTCCTTGTACGTTGTCCTTGCTATTTCATAACTGGGAGTTTTTTATCTTTGCTCTCTAGCAGATTCAAACCATAACTCAGAAGAGGGAACTATACAACAAAGAGCTTCATAAGAAGAATTGATTCAAGACCGGGAATAGGAGCTGTTTTGCAGTTGGCAAGAAAGAGCAAAGATGTGTATTTTTGTGAGATAGCCGATTTAGTTTCATCGAGGAGCACATGCCTAAGGAATCAGGTCGGAGCAGTAATTGTCAGAAACTCTCAGATTTTAAGCACAGGATATAACGGTGCACCCAAAGGTCTTCCTCATTGTGAAGACGTCGGCTGCATAAGAGAAGAGCTAGGAATCAATCCCGGAGAAAGACATGAACTATGCCGAGGATTACATGCAGAACAGAATGCAGTGATTCAGGCGGCATATAATGGATTGAGTGTGAAAGATGCCAAGATATTCTGCACAACTCAACCATGTAGTATTTGCACAAAGATTCTCATCAATGCAGGTATTGTAGAAGTGATATACATCGAACCGTATGAAGACGATTTAGCAGCTCAGTTGATTGAAGAAGCAGGCTTGAAGACAAGACAGGTCAAGATACCAAGACGGTATGGCAGAAATGTAACGGAAAGAAGAGAATTATGAAGTAGGAAGGATTAAGAATCATAAGGGAACAAATGCACTCCCAAGAGTTGAAGGAAGTCACTCTATGGGAAGAATCTACAATCTGATTAGTATTCAGGACCTGAGCCGCGAAACCATCGATTTGATTTTGGACACTGCACATAAGATGGAGTCTGTCGCGGCAGAAAGAAGTAATGAACTCAGTAACAAGATAATGGCAGTTCTGTTCTTTGAGGCGTCGACACGAACTCGGCTTTCCTTTGAGAGTGCTATGCTACGCCTTGGAGGCAGCGTTCTTGGTTTTGCCGATGTAACAACGTCCTCAGCAGGCGTCAAGGGAGAAACTCTTGCGGATACAATTCGAACTGTCGAGAGATATGCAGACATTATAGTCATTCGTCATCCTCTTGATGGCTCCGCAAGAGTAGCAGCTGAGTTTTCGGCGATCCCAGTGATTAATGCAGGAAGTGGAGCAGAAGAGCATCCTACTCAGGCGCTCCTTGATCTGTATTCGATTAAGAAAATGAAAGGAAAGATAGATGGCCTATTCATTTCTCTGTGTGGAGATCTACGTTATGGCCGTACTGTGCATTCTTTGGGTATGGCACTGGCAAACTACGACGTTAGCATCAATCTTGCGGCACCGGAGTCTCTTAGGATGAAACCTGCAATCGTAGATGAGATGAGAAAGGCTGGGCTAAAGGTGAGAGAAGTAAACTCCATGGACGAGGCTCTCAAAGATGCGGATGTAGTCTACATGACAAGAATTCAGAAGGAACGATTTCCTGATGTAAGAGAGTATACTGCTGTGCAGGGCAAGTTTCGAATTGACTCCGATGATGTTGCCAAAATGAAGAGAGATGCTATAATTCTCCATCCACTTCCAAGAGTTGATGAACTGGATGCATCGATAGATACGGCTCCTCAAGCGAAGTACTTCGACCAAGTGTATAATGGAGTCGTTACAAGGATGGCTATTCTGAAGCTAATACTCAGCTAGGGGTTATTGCACGAAGTTCCTTAATCAACGAATCAATAGAACCGATCTTGCTTACAGCTAGGGGAATTCGCATCTGTTCGGACAAGTCTAGGGCGAGTCTATCTACTGTTCCAACTCCATGAAGTATAACAAGTGTTGGTTTAAACTCCTGTGACTTGATTGCTATCATCGGTGCCCGACCGGTATTTGCCTTTGAAAAAACAAGACACCGTTCAGTAGTCGCCCCGAAAAGCTTGAGGAAAGCTTCGCTGGAAAGCTCCCTCACAGCACGTTCAACGTCAACTAATGTGTAGCCGTATATCTCCCTTTCCAGAAGTTCTTTGCAAGTCAATACATTACACTTGAGCCTCGTGCAGAATTCCCGAATTGTCATCGATGAGTGGAAGTCGCTCATGGCTAGCACAATGTTCAAGTCAACTAGGCTCACGTCCATAAGACGGACATAGGCCGCAATCACTTGTCCACCATTTCGTTCATCAAGAGCAAGAAGAGCCATCACAAATCGTCTAATTGTGGATGTACCAGGTGATTTCCTTCGGCCAGACTCATAATCGCTAATGACGCTCGGACTGATTCCAAGATAGTCTGCAAGCTCTATCTGTGGCAGTCTGAACCGTTCTCTCCACAAACGCATAGTTTGCCCCGGATGGTCAGAAAGAGCTATCTCGCCAGCTATTCGCCGGGCAAGACGCTCTCTCACAGACGATTGCATTGACATTATCCATTCAAAAGATACGTTTGGACATAAGGATTTCGACTATTGCCGAAGTAGTATCTTAACGACTTGCAAGTCGGAAATGAATAGCAGTCCAGCCTCTTACGAGTCTAGAAAGAATGGTGGGCCGGGGGCGATTCGAACGCCCGATCCCCTGGAAACTTGCTTGCGGACTCAATCATCAGCAAGTCCCAAACCAGGAATCATTTTTGGCAATTAGTCGGAATGGCCAACCGTAGCCAAGCTAGACCACCGACCCATTGGACAATCGCAGAGTCTTTACTTTGCGGTTATAAGAATAACGGAAAACATCGACTTGGATTGCTTTTGCCGACTTCTTACGCAGTCTTCTGCTTCTCAAGAACAACGCCCTGATATGGCTGAAGGGTTATTGTTGAGGAGTGAATCGGTCTTGAACCTCTAAGTGTAGAGAAAAGCACCCTATCGTAGTTCCCGGGCGTTCTATTCTCAATTTGCTTTCTGGAGAAATTCAGCCATACTTCCACAGACTGATGATCATACTTGCGTTCGTATACTAGAAGCTCTTTCTTATTTGCGGAGGGTTCCACAAGGTTCATTGAACCTGAGTGGAGAGCGGGCGTATCCCTTCTAAGTCTTAGAAGAGCCTTATAGCAGTTTAGAAGCGAGTCTGGGTTCGGCTCCTCTGCGCGAACGTTTATGGTTTCATGCTGTGGTCCCACAGGTAGCCATGGTTCCACTTCTGCCGGACAAAATCCTGCATGAGAGGAAGAGTCCCACTGCATTGGCGTTCTACATTCATCTCGATTCAGTAAAACGGAACCGTTTCTTGTAAGTAGATTGACAAAGAATTGAGGCAGCCAGCTGAATCTGACAGCCACAGGGTCCTGTGCGCCTTTAAGAGGAAATTTTGAATTAACCAGTCCGATTTCTTCTCCGTAGTAGATGAAAGGAACCCCTCTTGCGGTAAGCTGTAGTGTTGCATTGAGTTTTGCCTTTGACTGGTCATTGCTGAGTTTGCTAATTCGGCGTGTTTGATCATGGTTGGAGAAAACCCACGTTGGGATATAGGGTTCCGGGAAGTGTTGTTCGTATCTTGAGATAAGATTTCGAAATGCTTGTGCGTCCAATCTTGCATTGAGAGATTGAAGATGAAATGTTAGATGAAGACCGTTCGTCGCATTTCCTTCTGCCTCACCGTAGTATCGCCGTAGGGTCTCAAGTGATGCCCCAACTTCGCCAACCAAGAAACGTTCCGGATCGGAGAACTCGTTCATGACTTTTCGGAGCTCTTTTACAAAGACAAAATTGTCGGGATGATTAATGGTATGAACATGGTCCTGAAAGAAACTTCTCCTATTGTCTTCCGAAGGGAGGAATTGTAGTGCGAAGGGATTATTCTTGCCTACATCCGTGCCTTCGTAGATTGTGTTAATTATGTCGAGCCGGAACCCATCAATCCCCTTGTCTAGCCAATAGCGAACTGTGTCAAACATCTCCTCCTTGACCTTTGGATTGCGGTAGTTCAGATCCGGCTGAAAGGGCAGGAACTGGGCCCAGTACCACTGTTCTGTCAAATCATCATAGTGCCAGCCAGAACCTCCCACCATTGAAAGCCAGTTATTCGGAGGCTTTTTTCCTCCAGGTTTTCGCCCATCGCACCATATGTACCAGTCCCGTTTTTGGTTTTCTCTACTCGAACGTGATTCCAAGAACCACGGATGTTGGTTACTGGTGTGATTGAGAACCATATCGAGGACTATGCGCATATCGCGGCTGTGTATCTCCTCTATTAACCTGTTACAATCGGCCATTGTTCCATATTCGGGTGCAATGCTTCTATAGCCGCTGATATCATAGCCATGATCTGCCTGCGGACTGGCAAAAAAGGGAGAGAACCATATTGTTTCGATGCCCAGGTCTTGCAGGTAATCCAGTTTTGATATTATACCAGGAATATCCCCAATTCCATTATTCGAGCTGTCCTTGTAGCTTCGGGGATATACCTGATATATTGTGGTTTTCTTCCACCATACCAGTTTGTCTACCCAGTTCTCAGGCAAATGCAATACCTCGCATAACCGGGATGAGAAGCTCCTTTTGTCATTTCTCACTCATGCGAAAGGTCATAACGTAAGGCTCTAACAAAGGAATAGGTGTAACAGATGAGCCTTCTCGGTCCTGATGATTTTGACCTTGGAAGAAAGGAACGTAAGAAGAAATTGGCCAAGGACTTGGCACCAGAAGTCTGCAGACAAATCGAGAGATGGCTAGAACTTGAAGATGATAAAGAAGCGCTGCACAGAATCTCAGAGCTTGTGGGCCCCGAAGAAGCGAACAGGCTGATTGCAAAGAAAAGGCTGAAGGCGCGAAAAGGGTCTCTCCAATGACCCTTAGTGGATGATTGTGATGTCAGAAGAAAGTCAGAGGAAAGTGGCAGAGATGGCAAAGAACTCTGGGGACTTGCAGACATCCCTAGCAATCATCCGAACAATTGAAGCCGAGAAGAGAACACATCTTGCACAGCTTCGCACTGGCTTTGGTGTGCTTACAATCCCGCTTTCACTTCTCACCATCCTGATTGCGACTTCGAAGTACTACATAGTTGAAGACGTGCTCGCTCTCATCATAGCTCTCATTGCTGGAATCATAGGTCTCGGAGTCATGGGGAGCTACCTTGTTGCAACAGCACTGTTGAAGCTTCGCAAGTCTGAGAAACTGAAGAATGATACCTGCAGCAGTACAGAAAGACTCCTGAGAAATTATGAAGCGGAGTCTTAGGCTGTCAGCTACTGAAGGAAGAACAGAAATAAGATTATAGCAGTGTGTGATCTATAACATCTAAAAGCATCAGATTGTCCTCTTGGAATGAGCCAAGTCCTATGGACAATCTTCGAAAGCTTTATCTCAGTAACTTGGTCGCAACCCTATTACCATTGCCCCTGTAGCTTAGCTCGGTTAGATCGCCTCCTTGGTAAGGAGGAGGCCGCGGGTTCAAATCCCGCCAGGGGCTCCACTCATTTTTGTTCTGCTCAATTTTGCACACCTAGGAAAAGACTTTCCCTAGAAAGACATGGCTCAAGAAGTCTAGGTGTCAATCCGTTGCCCTTCATAAGGGACATGAAGGTGGCCCTTGAGAATATGCCCATTGGACTAGGGTCCACAAAATGCTCAACACCCTTCTCTGTTGCTAAAAGAAAATGGAAATTGAGATAAGCAATGTCGCCCTCGATTGTGCTGGTATTGACACGAGCCAGCTTGACCTCTGGTCTGTCTACGCAGCTGATTCCCGTTGACCCATGATGAACTGTTTCCTTTGTAAAGAGGGGCTCAATTAGGACGACACCACCGGGAACTAGATGTTTCGAAAACGCATTGATCGCATGGCTGAGCTCCTCGATTGTAGTAAGGTACGTAATGGATCCAAACAAGCAGGTTATCACATCAAACTTCTTGCCTAGATTCATGGTTGTCATGCTTTCGTGTATCAATTCGATTCCAGGCAGCCTCGCTCTCGCGATCTCTATCATCTCCTTACTAACATCAAGACCAGTTATATTGTATCTCTCTTTGAGGTGAATCAAATGGCTGCCAGTGCCGCATGCGGTATCAAGTAAAGCGTTGCCTTGAGAGGTCTTGTATTCCTGGACAATCTGGTGGATTTTGTCAGCCTCTGCCTTGTAATCTTTGAGGTCATAAATCAAATCATAGTACTTCGCAAGTTTCCCATAGAAGACTGTCATAATTCGCATCCAACATGACCTAGAGATAAATTGTGTGCAAACTGGAAAGCAAACAGAAGAGGAAAGATAGAAACGCATTTAGGAACTGCATCTTGAGAACTCAGTTGAGCAAGAAAGACGGAACTGGAGAATCATGTCAATAGTATGTCTTGGCATCGAGGGAACCGCACATTCATTCGGAGCGGGATTGGTCTCCAGTAAGGGAGAGGTGCTCTCGAATGTGTGGGACATGTTCTCTCCTGAAGAAGGAGGAATACACCCCCGAGAGGCAAGCCGTCATCATTCGGACCTTGGTCCTAAGATAATTGGAGAAGCAATAGAGAAGGCAGGAGTGACTTTTGAAAATGTAGATTTGATTGCATTTTCTAGAGGCCCGGGGCTTGGCCCATGCCTACGAACAACTGCAACAGTAGCGCGCACATTGGCCTTGAAGCTCTCCATTCCGCTAATTGGAGTCAATCATTGCGTTGCGCACATTGAGATAGGATGCCTTGAATCGCGCTTTGAAGACCCAGTGACAGTCTACGTGTCAGGTGGGAACACGCAAGTCATCGCCTACGCGGGAAGACGGTTCAGAACCTTTGGAGAAACTTTGGACATAGCAATAGGAAACATGCTAGATACCTTTGGGAGAGAGGCCGGAATGCGCTTTCCAGCGGGGCCAAGGATAGAAATCGAAGCCAAGCAAGGGAGGAATTACCATACATTGCCCTACTCCGTGAAGGGCATGGATCTGAGTTACTCTGGAATGCTAACAGCCGCAAAAAGACTTCATTCCGAGGGGATTCCACTCAATGATGTCTGTTTCAGTGTTCAAGAAACGGCATTTGGTATGCTGGCGGAGATATCAGAAAGAGCAATTGCGCATACCAAGAAGAAAGAACTGCTTCTCACTGGAGGAGTTGCGAGGAATAATCGACTTACAGAGATTCTTAGGGGAGTCGCCAAGCGACACGATGCGAAGTTCCATAGAGTGACGCCATCTCTAGCAGGGGATCAAGGAGCGATGATAGCTTGGACAGGGATCCTGCAGTACCAAGTAGGAGATGTCATAGAAGTAGCGGAATCACAGGTCTTGCCAAAATGGCGTACGGATGACCAAGATATTCTATGGAGGGGGGAATGATAGACGAACCATGGACATTAGGTGCTGAGTCGGTGATTTACAAGATTGAGAGATGGGGACAGATTCTGCTCTTGAAGCAGCGGCCAAAGAAGCCGTACCTACTGCAAGCCATCGATGCTCAACTTCGACAATCTCGGACATCGCGAGAATGTAAAATGCTTAATGTGGCAAGGGGTTTGGGAATTCCGACTCCTGCAGTTCACTGGGTAGATAGATCATCTTTTACCATTGCAATGGACTATATAGAAGGAACCCGACTCAGGGAGTTAGTCCAAGATGTACCTCCCAAAACACTTGAGAAGCTATGTGTGAGATTAGGTAGGCTTGTTGGTCTTCTTCACATGGGAGATGTAGTCCATGGAGACCCCACGACAAGTAATGTTATCGTTGATAGGATTGGAAAAATGTGGTTGATCGACTTTGGACTGGCAGAGATGAACGCAACCACAGAAATGAAGGGAGTGGATTTGCATCTCATGAAAAGAGCATTTGAAACAACCCACTGGGATATTCAAAATGAGATGCTTGATGCTGCTCTGACAGGATACAAACAAACTCTCGGCGAGAATGCAAATTCAATTATCGTAAGAATGGAAGAGATTCGTGAACGGGGACGATATCATTAGATATGTGAGCCTTCCATTTCTCAACCGAAGGGCATGTATCGAAAATGACGCACGACAATGTTTATATCAGAAGTGTCAGGGCATGGGGCAGACCCGGTTTCTTGGGGCGTATTACACCTTAGAGGAAAGCCCGATGGCAAGAATGCATACAAGACGCAAAGGACAGTCTGGTAGCAGACGACCGTCTACATTGAGAATCCCTGAGTGGATGGACAAGGAGAAGGATGCAGAGTGGGTGGAGAATAAGGTGATTGAATTGGCAAAAGCTGGAAACAGCCCCTCGATGATAGGCATGATTTTGCGGGATCAATATGGTGTGCCCCTAGTTCGAGTGATTGCACAAAAGAGAATTCTTAACATAATTCACGAAAACAATCTGGAACGACAAGTTCCCGAAGACCTTCGAAACCTTATAGCAAAGGCTCTACGAATCCGGAAACACATGGAAGAGAATAAGCGAGATTTCGTATCCAAACGAGGCCTTCAACTTATCGAGAGCAAGATACACCGACTCTCGAAATACTACAGAAAGAAACGTGTCTTGCCTGCTGATTGGAAGTATAGTCCAGACCAAGCAGCCGTTCTTCTCAGGTAGCCTTATTATCGGCAACTGCTAATTGCTCTCAAGATGAGCAGAAAATCCGGTAGGACTCCGAGCTTCAAAGCACTCAGAGAGAGCTACAATGACATTTCCCCTCCCAGTCCCAATCATGTCCTCATTGTTAGCTCCCCCATACCCAGTGCAACCTTATCCAGCGCTCTCCTTTGTAAGTGGTTTCTTAAGTCAGGCATTCTTTTCCATCTGACTTTCTCCGAACCTATCATGAACATCGACACCATCAATGAATTGCGCAAAGCGTATGAAGATTCGGCAATGATTGTGGTCGGAATAGATATTATTGGCGACAAGCGGCTCAGAAAGGGATCCAGCTATCCCCTCTTTCTAGGGAGCCAGTCTGAGTGCTCCCAAATTGAAGAACGAACCATAGGAAACAGGACGAACATTGCAGCTGCTTCTTATGCGTATACCATGGGCAATAACGAGACAGCTGATCCCAAATTGCTTCAACTCGCGGCTGCCGGCGCGATAGTAGATGATTTTCCCAATCTCGTCTTGAAGGGAGCCTCGAAACAGGTTGTTGGTATGGCTGAAAAGGAGAAATTGATTGAAGAATCAAAGGGATTCAGACTATTCGGTGTCAACTTCCTTCAGCTGAAGGAAGTACTCACCTATAGCATCAGACCATACTTACAGAACTTAAGCGGCGTCCTAGATGCCTGTGATAGGATTTGCATTGACGCTGATATTCCCTTCTCTAAGTTTAGTATGCCTCTAAACGCACTAAGTTCGTTAGAAGCTACTAGATTCAATGAGCGTCTCTTGCCACTCATTGATCCGCGGACGATCCCCTATGTCTTAGGGCAGGACTACGTTCTGACTCAGGAGAAAGAAGATAGTCTTGCCAGGCTTTTGTCGGGCATAAAGACACTAGCCGAGTTTGGTTGGACTGTGGGCGAATGGGGAACCTTGACTGCAATTTGGATGGGAAACAGAGAAGGAAGTCTGAGAGGAAGGGTACTTGATGCATACAAGCTCTATTCGTTAGATGTGATTGCTGGTGTTGAGGAGTGTATTGAAACGCTTCTCAAAAGCTCGGAGTCATTGACAAAGGGCAAGACAACAAGAATCTCCACCAAGGCCATTAGAAGAGAGACGCTCGCTGACGTTGGAAGGATACTCATTGAATCAGGACAAGTGGAAACGCCGTGTGTGGTCCTGAAGATGGAGAACTCTCTTGAGATGATATGGAAAATGAATTCTCGGACACTTCAAGAAGTCATTCCCTTGTTCTGGAAGGTGGGAATTTCTGCTGAGTCGACATCATCCCAGTCAATACGAATTGAAGCCGCAGATGATACAGGGAATACTGCGATGCAGATTATCGAGGAGATATGGTAGGGAAGTAGATTGCTTAAAGCAAGTATTGGAATTCGGTTTGCATCGGCATCTCAGGCGAGGGAGATCTTTGAAGCTGTAGTACCTGATAATCAAGAACTCCCACTGGGCCTAAGCATTGATTCGAATCTAGATGAGAACAAGATTACCTTCGAAATAAGGTCGAATCGAGGAATCGATAGCTTGGCGGCAACGCTTGAAGACCTGATGAGTGCCATTGACCTCTCTGTTCGCACCATAGAATCCATTTAGGAACTAGCATGACTAGTTGGACTCAATGCCATTGCCCTTGGCGAACTCACTGTATATGAATTCCGCTCGTTTTCTAGCTTGATTTGCCATGTCTTCTGTAATGAAGCCTCTTTGGACAGCTCGTTTGAGTAGATGTTGGTCGATAATGCGAGTTTCTGCATCAACTGGTGCCTTAATTACATCAATCTCAAGGTCTACGTACCTAACTCGTCCAAGACCTGCTCCGTTGCTGGGATACAACTCGACTCCTGTGTTCACATTAATGTAGGTTCCCTTGAATTCATCATCTTTCGAGTAGTACTTGGTGACAAGAGTCATTGACCCAGGGATAACTTCAGTCATGGCGTAGTCACCCTCATCCCGCGCAAGGTTCATGTCATCTGGAGCGTCTTGGATTAGTTTGAGTTTCCGACTTGTATGTCTAAACTGCCTACGAATTAGTAGTCCGCGGTTTGTTGTTTCGATGACTCTGCCCTTAGTCAGTAATATTGATCGCCCATCAAGTTTCACATGTTCAATATTGATGGGGTCGCCCGTGCGTGGCATGTCCATGCTTACTACTTTCTCAAGCTTGGATGTGATGTAGGTGCGTTCTTCAGGACGGTCTTCAATTATGAGCTCTGCAAGGTCCACAAGAGAAGCGTAACCTGCGCTCTTGTGGAAGTGATGACGATCTACCGTTGGTTTGATTTTAGCCCTAGTCTTATCCAAGGCCTCCTTCACTTCCGCAGGAAACTCTATGTCGGCATTGCTAGTTCCTTCGAAAAGCAGTCTAGAAGGCTCTGGTCCGTCGTAATTTGCATAAATCTGTTGAGCAGTATCAAGCAAATCTTCTACTTCATCTCGCAGCTCTTCGTCAGTTAGGTTTCTGGCTGCAGTTCGCCATAGAACACCCCAATCCTCCGAATGGGTTCGTATCTTTCGTCCCAAATCCATTAGATTCTGACGCAGCTCAAGATCTTTGATCTTTGTGCTTAGTCGAACAACAGGCTCCGGAAGAAGAACGACGGCTCGTCCAGGGATAGTAATGCTGGATGAAAGCACAGGGGCCTTTCTCCCGTAATCGTGAGCTCGGACTTGAACCATGATGCTGATGCCTCGCTTCAATCGCCGATCCGGCAGAAGCCCCGTTATACTCCCGAGGTCCACCTTGGTGTGGCCAGTCTTTTCGTCTCTTCCCAGAACAACTCCTTTGTAGATTGAGCTTTTTGCCACACGGGGTGTGCGTGTGATTACCCACCCAAGCCTCTTTCTAAGAACCTCGGTCAGACGAGTCAGGACTGACTCGTAAGCAATGGCAACAATTCCCTGAAGGTCACTCCGGTCCCAAATGTCAACATCGGGAATTTCAGTTCTAAAAGGAAGCCCAAATCTTCTTGCCACTTCGGGAGTTGGTTGCACAACATCAAAATGGTTCTGCAACATTATCTGAGTCAACGATTGAGAGTATATTCCTCGTATTCTTGCCTTGATCATCTGTGAACACTGGCCGATTCTTGGACACCATCAAATGCCGCCAAGGCGGCTGATGGCTTGGGTCGTACCCCACGTAGGAAATCATGCGTCGCGGATTGGCTCCAGAACACTCAGGACGCGCCAAATCCTAGTTCTTGCGTAGTTAGGACAGTTCGGGTCTTGATTAGGCTCGTCCAAGATTGCTATTGCATTCTGAGCCCGCGCGGCTGGAGAGTCGCTCTCCTTCTCGAGTGCCGCAATGGCCTCATTAGCCGCCCGGCGTATATTACGGGGGACGGAGTTGTTCTCAGATATCTGCTTGAGAAGATGTTTGCTAAGGTCGATGCTCTTCTGTGTCTCGGGGTCCATTGGGACTCACCTCAAATTGTCTCTACGCACGGATGGAGTGCGAACAACAAATGAGTGGTGCCTAGTTTTGCCATATCAACGTTTTGGCACAGCTAAATAGACTCCAGACGACTGCTAGAGCCTAAAGAACGAAGTGGAATGCATGTCGGCATCTCTTTATACAAAATGTGGAGAAGGTCTTTTCGTGCTTATCATGGTCGAAGGAAAAGAGACTTCTGTCAAGAAGATGGCGGAGTTGCTCAGACGAGGAGCAACCATGCTCGCCCAAGCATGTCCACAATGTGGGTCACCACTCTTGCAAATGGGCAATGACATCTATTGCGCTACCTGTGATCGACGGATTGTATATGCAAATGATGACGAAGAAGCTGAAGTCAAGGCAGTAAAGACGATGCTACCTCAGCTAAGGGAAACACTGATTCGAAAACTCGGTTCTATCACTGATGAGATTGAGAAGGAGAACAATATAGAGACCCTCACCAAGCTGGCAAACCTGATGGTAATGTTGCTTCAAGCTCTACATAGACTGGAAACCATGAAGGGGCAGAGCTAGTAGTCTTCTATGCCATTTACTTGAGAACTCATAAGCAAATTAGCATACTACTCCTTCTTGGTAGTCCTTCTGAGTCTGGTTCTGCGAGCCTTGACCTCTTCAGGGCCCTTGAGAACCTTGCTCTTCCGAATCTCGCATTCTCTTACTGGGATTATCTTCTTCACTTCCTCATGTACTTCGCCAGCAAGATCTCCAAGAATGACCTTTTGAACAAGCTCATCGAAGGTATGCTTCTTAGCATGAGTGCGGATAATTCTCTCAATGGTCTTTCGCACTGAGTGTTCTTGGCTTGTCTTGGACCTAGTCGTTGTGAATACTATGACCGAGATTCTCATCAAGTAGTCATCTTTCGTCAGGATTGGACCAATCCAGTCTATTCTGGACGTCCCTCTCCGAACAAGACCCCGAAGATAGTCCGAGCTCCATTCATGTCCATGAAATACTGTGTTGGCCTGTTGACCTGTGATCTCCAGAATCTTGAAGCGTATCTTGACATGAATTTGATCGAAATCGCCTGTTAAGTCATACAGCGTTGGTTCTACTGTACGGCCTATCAAGGAATCCGGGCTTGCAGCGGGAGTTGCTCCAATCGCCTTGTTGTCAAAGTAATCCGGCGCAAGGACTTGGTACCAAGTCTTCTCTCGCCACTTGTCTCTTGTTCGAGCCGCTGCTTGTCTACTTCTGGAGGACATCTTGTCATCACACTCGTGGATTCACTTACCAGTGAACCAGAGAATTGTAATTTGGTTGCTGGTCTGTGGCCATCAAACCGCGCCGACATTCAACGAGTCGAATAAAAAGATTGTGACATGAACCGTGATGAAGGAATTGGAGTTTCCTGTACACAGCTGAGCAAACTAGATATTAGGGTGAGTCTTGGGATTTCAGTGGAGAGATTCAGAATGAAAGAAGTTGCTTGCCCTCGCTGCGGGTATAAAGAAACTGCTATGGTCAAGAAGGAAATGCTGGGAAATGGTGGTTATCGTAGGCACTTCCGATGCCCCAGATGTAGCAATACTTGGGAAACAAAGGACTAGAGCAGTCATTGTGCTGCTATAAGGATTATATCAAGACTGCATTGTTTCTACCAATCAAGCGAAGACTGCCAAGCCAGTCAACTAGGTGCTATGATTCAATTTCCTGTATGTTTAGAATATCGTATCAAAACCTCGAAAAGAACTCCTAAAAGAATCAAACCGAATATTGGGACATAAAGAAATGCTATTGCAGCGAAATTCATGCCCAGTGCTAATAGTCCCACAGATGTGAGTCCAGATATTATCACCAGAAATGCAACAGACTAGTATAAGCCATCTTGGCCGATTCATCGCTAGCATGAGTTATGCACTCCATCCATGTATATAACTTGTCTTGAGTCCTTTTCAGGAGTCTTTCTTTGATTTCTTGAGTTTTTGATGCGAGGATAGAGCAAAATAACGTTGGTGGAGAAGTCTTGCATGCAATCTTGGCTGCGAATAATCAGATACGCAAGATTCGTGTCATTTCATACCTTCACTCGATCTAAGAATCTGAACAAATACCAAAGAAGAAGTCAATAGAGCAAGTAGAATCGATATCGGATGAATTTAGATTAGCTGAGGAGAACTCGGAAAGAGCAATGAATGAGTGCTTGCGATTGGTGAGAAAAGAGAAACTTATCAAATGATATGAATGAATTTGGAATATCCTTTGTACTAGTGATTATCCACTATGTCTTTTGTCTCCTGTATAAATGTAGAAAATGGTGCGGAGGGCGAGATTTGAACTCGCGAATCACTACTGAATAGGATCCTAAGTCCTACGCCTTTGACCAGGCTTGGCAACCTCCGCATCGAAGCAACAGAGAACTCCGTCTTGATATAATCGTTTTGTTACCTTCGGCACAAAGGCGCTGCAAGGTCAACTGAGATGTGTAGCTGATGGTTTCTGGAGTTACCAATGTGAACTTTCAACCAAATAGTCCAGATTCATGTAGTCAACTTGTAAAGGACATCTTAGAAATTTTAGTAGAAAGAAAAAGAAAGAGATTGAGCTATTAAGCCGCGGTCTCTTCAAATTTGGGTTGGTCGGTTTCTCCAGTTACATCCTTGAAGCGTTCACGGAGTTTTCTGGCCTCTTCGCCCGTTTTCTTAGTTTTCTCCTTCCAACGAAGTAACCGATAGCTGCACCAAGTCCAAGTCCAGCTCCGACAAATATTGGACCTGTAACACCCCCACAATCAGGAACTCCGAAGACCACTTCCACAGCCTTACCGAGGTACTGTTCATACACCGAATCAGTTCCCAAATTGATTTGGTCATATGATGTCTGAATAAAGTATCCAATGCTATCCCTAAAGACAATACCCTCAACAGTACCAGCCAGCTTCGCAGCGAGTCCGGTCAAACCTCCAACAGCTGCACCAGCAACTGCTCCGACTTTATCATAAGCATCTTTTATCTTCATACATTTTCACCTCAATTCTCAACTGCACCCTCAACCTGACCCTGATCTTCTTCACTAGACTCTACATACGATTCCTGGGTCATCCTCTTAGTCTTGATTCTTCCAGCAATATAATCGACAACTACACCAAGCCCAGCTGCAATAAACAACGGACCTGCGATGCCCTTGAAGTGAAGATTTCCGAAAATCACTTCTACAGCCCTACCTACGTACTGCTCATATACGGAATCAGTTTCCAAGAATATATCATTACCTAGGACATCCACATAGTAATCTATTGTATCATCTCAATCATAGCCATAGATAATACCCTCAACAGCACAAGCTAACTTAGCAACAAGTCCACCTACAACTCTAGCAGCTGCCCCTAGAACCACTCCGATTTTGTCATAGGCTCTCTTATTTTCCCCATATTGATTCGTCTTTGAGTAGTGGACGCTCTATTCTATTTATCAAGTGTTTACTTACCATTTATGATGGATGAATGCGCCCACCCGGTTTCCTCTCTCTTCACGAATGAATCGTGAGCTCGAATCCCTCCCTCCGCACCAACTTCGCTCATTATTCAGTTACTTGAAAGAAATCCACAGAATCACTTACAATCCTCAATAACACTCATAATCTGCTTTGGTCGCATATTTGTTGTGAGCACCAATGACGTATCTCTTTCTTGGATTATTGGGATGTCGCGGTAGTAGAAAATGAACGAGATGGTGTCTATGAGAAGAGCATCTCCTTGACGAAGTGCCTCTGCAAAGACCATCTGAACTTCCGGCATGTCTCAGAGCTCTTTCGCACCCCTAAGAGTGATGCAGAAGAAGTGGACGACCTCTCTGTTCATGAGGACCCTATGAGTGGGGCAATCGTTCCATCCACCTTGTATAACTCGATGCATCTCTCTTGGTTCTCTTTGAGGAATATTATGACCTGGGATTCTCTAGTCTCCTCGCGTGAGGCCGTTGCTAGGGCCACTAGGGCGTCCTGAATTTGCGAATCGATGTCGTTACTCAAGATGGGCACTTCACTCAATTGTGTGTGGGCAATCCCTAATAGGCTGTACCAGAATCAGAAATGTGGACTAGACAAACCAAAGCATAGGAATTCTCGTTACCGAATTCTGCAGGAAAGAAGAACTAATGCGCTAACGTTATATCGGTATCAATTGAAACCTCATTAGAGCCGAGGTATCCAAGTGGTCACGGAGACGGTCTCGAAGCCTGTTGGCGAGGCAACCGTTACCCTTTGAGGTTCATGAGTTCGAATCTCATCCTCGGCGCCATCTAATTGTCTGGATTATTCACGTAGCCGCTTGGAGACCGTTCATTTTTAGCTGGATAGTGTAACCATGAGTTTCTCATCCTTCCAGGAATGGCACTAGAATCTTGAAGATTGATTATATTTCTTGCCGCATTGATGTCGGCTTGAAAGTGATTACCACATGCTGAGCAATAGAAGAACTGCTCCAAGCATTTTGAAAAAACGAAATTTCGTCGGTCCATCCTGAAACCACACTTGGAAATGCATAGACCCGCAGCGAACGGCATACCTGAATCTGCAGCCAGCTTATTCGTGCTATTGAAACTCATATCAAGAAGTGGAATTTTGAAGTATCTTATGACGCGTGAAGAGCCAGCAGATCTGCGCAGTCTAGATAATTCTTGTGATATTGCAGCAAGTAGTCTTCGCAGACAACTGGCCAAGCTTGAACAACTCTCGGTAATTACCCGGAAGTGAACCCTAGGGTCGATCCGCATTCAGATGGACAGTGATCTGAGAGGAATATTGGCAGACCGTACTTGAGATTTAGATCCGATAAGACTTCCTCTGAATCTAGTACTTCTTCTTGTTCAATCAGTTGTGGATGGATGCTTGTTACAGATACTCTTGACTGGGCAGTTCAATGTCGATGTCTTTGAAGATTTTGTTGCCAATTGCAGACGCATAGACCAAGGGAAACAACAACAGCGAACGTTGGAGAGCTGAGAATGCTTCCACGGCTTATGGTCACCGAGCGCCACTGGTACTGCCTTTGTTTACTCGCCACACTCCGTTTTGTATAGTGCATCAATTCGACTCCAAATCTGCTTGCGAACTGAATTTCGGGATGTGGGTGGGGTTATCAAGAGCATTACCGCTGCGTGCATCGCCGGAGAGAGTATCTAGGTCTGAAATGGGAAGATATGAGGCGTCATTAGAATCCCGCTGATTCGTGACGCGCAGGAAGAAGGCTTTTATCAAACCTCTGTGCTTCAGGCTGTAGACTATACAACTTATCGGGTGTCCGTATAGTTGGAGAGGAGGCTTGCAGAAACTGAGAACTCGTTTAATAGCTGTCTTCCTGACAGCAATATTCCTCACACTCTGTGTTCCTTCGGTCTTTGCCGCATGCCCACACGGACTTGATGACACAGATGTGTGGAATTTGAGCCCCGAAGAAAGAGCCAAGATTGGACCTGACTTGGGGCATTTCCTTCTGTCAAATGAGAAAGACAGAATTGATGTGATCGTCGGATGTGTGAAAGACTCCGGCTTTGATTATATACTTAGATCAAGGGAGGTCATAGGACATTTCGCAGTAGATGGCGAATGCCCACTTTTCAGAGTGTTTGGTGCCCAACTTTCGCCTAAACAGATTCTAACACTTGCTAGGTCGTCTCTTGTCACGAATATAGAATGGAATCGTGATGACATCCAATTCTTCATGGATTCAGCCAGAGGAACAAATGGAGCAAACGTTGACGCTCTGAGAAATTCATACCCAGATTTAGATGGTAACATGGACGGAAACATTAACTCGTACTCAACTGATGACATAGTAATCGCGATAATCGATACTGGTATTGACCCGTCTCATCTTGACTTAGATGATGGAAAAGTAATATTGTGGCATGACGGCATCCTTGGACTCCCGTACCCTTATGATTATGTTGATGGCCATGGAACAGCTTGTGCCGGGATTGCAGCTGGTGACGGCGAGGCTAATTGGAACTACAGAGGAGTAGCTCCCTATGCTGCACTCGCCGTTGTCAAGATGGCGCCAACCTATTTGGGTGCATTGGATGCTCTTGAGAAGGTGATGGTGTGGCACGCCTTATACGGAATTGACATCCTTAGTATCTCTTGGGGATTCATCCCAGGTAATCTAGTCTGGGATTGGACTCTTCCACTGATGGAAATAGCTGTCAATGAGTTAGTTGCTGCAGGAGTCATTGTAACATGCGCTGCAGGCAACTATGATGGTCAAACTGATGAACGTAGGTACGTTTGTGTGCCTGCGACTGCAGAGTATGCCATAACTGTGGGAGCATCTAACGATGGTTACAACCGAATGTGGTACTCCGCATGGGGCAATACTCCCTATATCAAACCTGACATTCTGGCACCGGGCAACAATATCCATGCACCAGCGGCAGACAATCAGTTCGACCCAGAAGCAACTCATGACAGATATCTGAACTTTGGAGGCACTTCCGCTGCATCTCCTTTTGCCGCTGGACTTATAGCACTACTCTTGGAAGATGAAGCTATGAGAGGCAACGAGGATGATGGTAATCCAGTGACCAAGCATCTTCTAATGGCTAGCGCAGAAGAGCTTCCTGATGATACAGTTCCGGGAAAGGATGAGAAGAATGGTGCAGGGTTCATAGATGCGGTGAATATATGGAACTTCTGGCATGATGATGTGTCAAGCAGCTTCATGGATGCCGAATACTCGCTAGGATATAGCTGGGAAGATCAGGACTGGCTTTGGACCAACGAACCCATGTGGACCTATGACGGAGAGGACTGGTATTGGTTGTATGCTTACTCTAGCATTTTCATCTACATTGAAGTCTGGGGTGACCCCGATGCCATTGTAAAGATACGTATACTTTCCAGCGTAGGTGGATATCCAGGAAGTGTCCTGTCCTATTCGTATCCAAAGAATCATCCTGTCTGCGGTTACACAGCAACCTACACAGGAGCCTACTTCGTTAAGATAACGTGTGAGCAGTATAGCGGAGACTATTATGACATTAGAATCTCAACAACGCCTTCATAGACCACCCTGTGCGGTTGTTAGATACGCAAGTCCTGACGGAGATGTCAGGGCTTGTACCTTTCTTCATGTTTTCGAAAAGCAGCTTTCATTTGAACTGATGGACTCGGAGGGAGGTACTTTGTCGTCTGTCTTGAGAATACGGCAAAAGGAAGAGAACATGTGAAAGGAGGTACATTGCCTCAATGAAAAATGGGATGATCACTATCCTCGACCAGTTCATCAATCTGACTGCAATGTACTGCAAGTCAATCATGCTCGTGGGCAGCCAAGCCTCAGGATTAACAAACGAAGAAAGCGACCTCGACCTAATTGTGATTGCACATGGTCATAATGAGGCAATGGAGGTTCGGAAAATCGCCAGCAGATTTGGTACCAATATGGGACGAGCCATTCTGGATTGCAAAGTGTATACAGAGGACGAATTCACAAGGGCAAGGTCCGGTTCTGAGAACCGCTTCATATGGACCTGTATGAAGCAAGGAAAAGTAGTCTATGGAATGGATATTATTGATACGGTCCAGCTCAAGCCGGATCAAACAAGGGATTCGTATTGGGAGCACATTCAGAATGTTGAAAACGCAATCTTGGACCTTGATAATGGAATTCATTTCACTGGTAGCTGTTATCATCTCTATGATGCCTTGGCCACCACATATTTTATTGAAGCATTCATATTCCAATCAGCTATTCGGAAGCAAAGAAAGGAAGAGTTTATTGCGTCTGTGCTTGAAAAAGAGTACTCCATAATACGTGACAGATTCTACTGGGTTTTCAAACACATCAGTGCAGATGGCCTCAAGAATAACATTCGCGTGCCTTCAAGCATGGATCAGAGATTTAGTAGAACTCACTATGATAGTGTACATAAGAAAGCAATTCCTACTCTTGACTACGCTAGAAACACATATCGAAGGCTTGCCGAGTGGGCCGACAACTTAGCCAACATCTATGAGAAATCATAAGCAGAGTTAGGTGGTGTAGGCGAAACTAGATAGATGATGATTTTCCGCTCCGAGTAATAGTCGAATATGGAAAAGGTGACTAAGAAAACCGATTCTCTCGTTTAGATTTGACTGGACAAAGTACCAATGGACTGGATACCTTGGCGAGAATAGCATTGTACTTTGTTCCCGGCATTGATTTAACTCTAACTCTGTTTGTGGGCCGGCTCAATGGCCCTGTCCATAGTATCCCGATAGATCTCTTCGAGTGAATTAAGGATTTCAAGTTTCATCCTTGGCGCCATCTAATTGTCTGGATCATTCACGTGGCCACTAGGAGACCGTTCATTTTTAGCTGGATGGTGTAACCATGAGTTTCCCATCCTTCTAGGAACGGCACTGGAATCTTGAACGTTGATTATGTTCCTTCTGATAGTTAAAATGTTACTGACTCAATTTCCGGAGAACCGCCGGCAGCGGCTGCTTCCTGCGAAGTACTTGTGTCGATGATGTATTCCTCATATGCCTGTTGCTCCATGTTTATCAACCAGCCGTTATAGCGGTCACGAAGACCTGATACGTCAGCCTGTCCACAACTAAACAGAATGACAAGAGCAATGAGAATCGCGAGCGCAGTCTTCTCCCACAGACTCAGGTAATCTTTCATGCATGCATCGAACACTTTGTTGTTGAGTCTGGTATAAGCATGATTACCAAAACCTCCTCGCGTAGGCCATGTAGCATCCGAATCTGTGACGAAACCTTCACCAGAACAGTGGTTCTCAGGAAAAGGGTTGTTACATAGTCCACGGCCGATAGGATAGATGTAGTTGAGATAACCAAATGGTGCGTGGAAATGGTATTCTGTTTGGGCACCCACAATCTTTGTCATGAGAGACAATGCACCGCCGCAGTCATAGCAGTTGACAATCCAATTATCTGGATGGTCCTCGCTGGTCCCCGGACAGAACCTCGGTTCTGGTGGCACATTCCCATGTAGAACATATTCAATCCAATTGCTCATTTCGAATTGCCATGCATCCCAAGAAGAATGGTTGTATCTAGGTGCTCCTCTGTCTGTATCGTAGCGAAGATTATAGTCTCTATTGATGGCTTTGGTCATCTTCCGGGCTGCCCAGATATTATCTTTGGAGCCTCCAGCGATTCTACAGCATTCATCCAACAACTCGCCCCAAGGATTGCGATAGTCTCCGTAAGATTGTGACCATGGAGCCGGCGGCACACTCAGTACAAGGTAGATTCGGTGTGAGGTGTTCTTTAGTCGCTGCCATGATGATTCACCTTGGCGTCGGTAGAACCATTCCCATGTCACCTGATGAACGCCAACCCTTGAAAAATCTCGATACGAGAGAGGGATATCTACTGTCGCCAATGTAGCTTCGGGAGCAAATTCGACCCGAATCGGATCAAGAGGCCCCATGATTCCTCCCCCAGTAGCTTTGACCTCCCAGACCCTACTAGCCGTTGCAAAGGTGGCCAATTGGACTCGGATGTTGACAACTTGGCCGTCAGTTTCAGCAATAGCATAAGCGGCGCAGTTGTATTCAAAAAGGTTTGCAGTTAGCTTGGTATACTCTGGTAATGGGACTTCGAAGTCCTGGTTTCGCCTGATGTTCATCGCCGAGTTTGTCGCAGACGAAGTATCCAGATTGAAATTGATGGACTCCAGTTGTAGTACCATTTTCCTCATCTCCAATCAGGTTATGGCTATGTTGAGTTGTGCCTTCTTGGGCAGGATTCCGGCATCTCCCCAGAGCATTGTGATCGTGTGTTCGCCTTTGTCCATGCCTGCCCGATAGTACCACTTGTCCGGGTTTGTGATATCCCGATTTATAGAACCGCTTGTTGTTAGGAAGAAAGTAAACCCGACATCCTTCTTGATTTTGGGAATTGTACCAATTGCAAGGACTTCACCTGCAGGGATCTTGATAGGCGTTGGTGTTTTGCTTTGGATCTCGTGGAAGACTCCCTCCTTTTCCTCAGAGTATTCATCAACGGTCGGCAGCTGATTAAGAATTCCATCTATCCCTCGTGCAATTTCTACAATGGGCATTTCTGTTTCGAGACCCTCAACTGCTAAGAACACATTGTTCCGCACAAGTGTGACTATGTCAGGTGTCCCCTTCAGCCAGGCCCATGCAAGACCAAAATCTCCGAGATTATAGTTCTTTCGAACATCGACTACCGAGTCCAATCGGATAGGTCGTTCAAAGTCTTCAACAAACGAAAAAAGGAGGTCTAATGCCCCTTGAATTCTGTCCAAACAAAGGGCCAAGAGGATCTGAAGCCTAGCCTTGCGTTTCTCCTTCTCCGAAAAATGGAGTCTTCTGAAGATAGATAGAGGCGTCCGACGAAGAAACACTTCTTGGTGAACAAGCTTGTATGGCCTGAGAGATGTAAGGTCCATCTCCTCAAGAATGAGATTTTCACCCACAAGGGGACGAGATAGCTTCCTAAGTTCATCATCGAGAAATCGATTTCGTATTATTGAAGACTTGCGTTTCGATGACCTTGTCACTTTGACGAACCTCCCAACTCAAGGCACCTAACCGGCTATTTTATTAAATCTACGTCGATTTAAGCCTATCTGTTTCACAGAATCAATCCTGCAAGAAAATCCCTGAAGTTCTGGGCAGGAATTCAATCCATCTTGTATCCAGTATCGATTTGACTCTAACTTCGCTTCAGTGCCTGTTCTGTTGCCCTATCCATGGCCTCTCTGCCAATCTTCTCAAGGGAGTCAAGGGTTTCCTGTGTCTTAGCACCGATGTATAATCGGGCCTTCGGTTCAGTTCCTGATACCCTGACAAGGAGATAGGAACCATCGTTTCGCTCTATGCGAATACCATCTTCCTCTAGAATCTTCTCTACTCCGGTTATCTCTTGGATGAGTATTTCCTTGACTATTGGAAGGAATCTAGGTTTCACCTCATCAGGGCATGGAATGTTGTCGCGAAGCATAGGATACTCGGGGACTGTCTTCATCAGTTTGATACAGCTCTCATCACCAATCTCATCGACCATCTGAGAGAGCCTTGCAGCGCCAGCAACACCATCCATCCATCCGCCCAAATCAGTGAAGATTGGCTTCCATGGTTCAGACGCGAAGATGATGATTCCTTCCTTGTCCAAAGCGAGACGTTCCTGGAGTGACCCCAGGGGAGCACGAACCACCTCACCACCCTCGGCTTTGACAAGTTCATCAATGACACTAGAAGTATCAATGGAGACAACAACTCTACCTCCGTCATGCCGTTTCACTTCGTCCCTGGCGAAGAGAGCTATGACACGATTCTGGTCTATGAAACGACCTTCTTCGTCAATCACCGCCAGTCTATCTCCATCACCGTCATGACATAGAGTCACAGCAAAATCGGATTCCTTGGCAATTCTCATGGTGTCTTGAAGGTTCTTTGGAGATGGCTCAGCCGGCCTTCCTGGAAAGTATCCATCTTGATGAGAGTTTATTGTTACTACTGAGAAACCAAGTTCTCTCAGAAGGTGTGGTGTGTAGTTGGTTGCTGCACCATTGGCGGCATCCACCAGAACTCTCGTACCACTGCTTATACTCCCTCTTTCAAGTGCGAACTCCTTCACACGGCCAAGAAAATCATCTCGGATGTCATAGTGGGAAAGGCGCCCAACCTGACTCCAATCGGCAATTAGGAACTTCTTGTCCTCTACTCGCTCCTCCAAGAAGACTTCTTCGGTTCTGATGAACTCTCGACCCCGAGTGAAGAACTTGAAGCCATTGTCAGCAGGAGGATTATGGCTGGCAGTGATTATCACAGAAGCATTGATTCCTTTGAACACGCTGTGAAAAGCTGTTGTAGGCATTGGAACGATACCTAGGTCCACAACATCAACTCCGGTTGATAGCACTCCTGAAATGAATGCACCTCTGAGCATCTCTCGAGAAGTACGTGCATCGGTCGATACTCCAACTCCTCCAGTGCCCTTTAGGTACGTTCCCAGAGCACGTCCGAGGCCCAAGGCCAAGTCTGTCGTTACATTCTCAGCTATGCTTCCACGAATTCCGCTCGTGCCGAAAAGCCGCTTCGCCATAATACACAACTCTCAACTTTGTGGCAATGCCAAGTCTACAATGTCCTTTGCAGTTTCACCTATTCTGAGAAGAATATCCAATACATATAGCTGACTCTGTGGTTCGTTATCCGCTTTGGAGAGGAGAAAGTCCCTAGCCTTGGCAATATTGGACCCCAACTCCTTCTCAGCCTCGATCACCCATGACACCTTGTTCGAATCAAAGGCAAAGAGGTTGGCAACTGATTTTGATAGCATTTCCTTGACTTGGGCAACGATTAGCTCAATCTTCTTTCGCATTCGAGTATCAACGGGGACAGTGGTGTGGCTTGCTATCTCAACCGAGAGGTCTGCAATCCGCTCTATGTACTGCGCTGCAAGGCGAAAGTCCAGAGCCTCCACCGGTGCAATGCTCATTATCTCGGACATTCGTGGATATTGAATTGCTGAACGAAGCTCCCGAACAATGAGGAAGAATAGACGATCGACTTCTTCATCCCGCTGGTTGATATAGTCGGCACTTTTTTTGTCACCTTCAAAAAAGGCATCCACTGCGTCATCAAGCATTCGAGATGCCAAGAGATTCATTCGCTTCATTGTCTTTCTCACCGGGAGTGTTGAAGGGTCAACAAGACATCTAATCACTATCTCATTCTCGTCCTCTTCAGTGATTTCCAGAGCAACAAAACGCTTGATGATTCTCTCGAGTTCCAGACGCTGCTTGCCTGTTATCTTTTTGCTGCTGACAACATGAATCTCATCGAATCCAAGAAGGTATTTGCTTGTGATTACCCATCGAAGATTGGACTCTATTTGGATCGATGTGGACCTAGGTTCCCCAGCCTTGGACAGTCGTGGGTCAACTATCAGGCAGCCGTCCTCTCTCTCTGCAACAACAACTGGATGGCCCTTGCTCAGTCCTTGCCGCTCAACCCAGTCTTTCGGCAAGATTATCAGGAACGAGCTTCCACTCTCTCCACCGGTTCTTTGTAGTCGTCTGATATTGACCATAATTGACCAATCCCTTCCAGATGGCGCCAAGAGCCTCTAAGTTGGAGTTCCTATTACACCTTCCGCAACTACTCATAATCAAGATGATATCACTCTACATCTTCAATTCAATTGGCTAAGGCAGATTCGATTGTCAGGCGATGATGTTTAAAACAGCTTCCGGTGAATTCTAGACTTGATGCCTTTGACCCCAACGACGCGCAGAACTGTGTTGAGGAAGCTGATAGGATCCGGACTCCAAGTGTCTCCTGATGCGCTTGACTACATCCTGAGTCTGGATTCACCACTTATAGCAGTTGAAACAATAATTGCTGAATGCGCATCGTCAACATATCCGTCTGTGCTTTCTCTTGAGTATATTAAGGGACAAGTTTCGGAGGATGGATCAGGGATTCATGAGGCCGTGACTCAGGAATTTGTTTCAAAGGAAGCAAGTGAAGCTCTGGAATACGCCAGAATCAATCAGGCAGAAACGAATAGTTGGATTATCGAGTTGATCAAGAGTCCATTGGAGGATTTGGTTGGGTCTCAGGGCACGGTCGAAGATTTCTTGAGGCTTTTTCGAGACAGATTCAGGAGAATAAGGAGTATATACATGGGGCGAATTGATACTCAAGGAGCATTTTCTCCGGCTGCAGCAAAATCATTCAGCCGTGATACACGGCGCTTCAGAGCAATGGGTAGAGAGGGAAAGAGAGGACTGAAGCCACCAAGTCAGAAAGTCATCGGAATTGTGCGAGAGAAGAGTGTATCCAAATCAGGGAATGTGATTGTGGAGATTGAAGACGAAGATGGTGTTCTTAACGCAGTCATACCAGCAAGAAAGGAAGGGCTAAAGGGGCACGAGCTTGCAGAGAAAGCAAGCTCCATACTCCTTGATGAAATAGTATGTCTTTCAGGGTTTGTCGATGAGGATGGGCGAATGATTGCAGACGATGTCATTTTTCCAGACATTCCAACTGCACGCCATGCAGGAAGGGCAGAGAGGGACGTTTATGCAACCTTCGTGTCGGACCTTCATGTAGGAAGTAACGAGTTTCTAGAAGATGAGTTCGACCATTTCATAGACTGGTTACGTGGACACGATGTGGATGGACCTGACAAGGCAATGGTAGAGAAAATCCGCTACCTCTTCATAGCAGGAGATCTGGTGGATGGTATAGGCGTATATCCAGAGCAATTTGCAGACTTAGTTATACCAAGCCTGTATGATCAGTATTCAAAGCTTGCTGAAAAACTTCGTAAATTGCCCGAACGTATTAAAATCATATGTATTCCTGGTAATCACGACGCAAGCAGGCAGGCGCTTCCTAAGCCCCCAATCCACAAGGAGTTTGCTAAATCTCTATACGACCTAGGCAGCAAAGTTCTAATGGTTGGAGATCCTACCCACATTCGTGTCGAGGGAGTAGATATTCTACTAACTCATGGAGACTCCTTGGACGATATGGTGACCAGTATTCCGGGGGCATCATACAAAGATCCAGCTCTACCTATGAAAGCGCTTCTTCGAAAGCGTCATCTTGCCCCGATTTATGGAGGGAAGACGGAACTTGCTCCTCTTGGCAGAGACTGGATGGTCATAGACAGCGTTCCAGATATTGTGCATTTTGGTCATGCACACCATAACGCCAAGGATGCATATCGCGGTGTGATGATAATCAACTCAGGAACTTTTCAGTCTCAAACAGAATTCATGAGAAAGCAGGGAGTTGTTCCAACACCTGGTATCGTCACTATCATCAACCTAAGAACAGGTGCGGATGAGTTGAAGCTCTTCTACGACTTCTCGCAGCGAGCCCCTATTTGAAGCGGATCAGAAGATTTCTTCAGCAATACGACCAAGCCGTATGTCCTCATCCAGAATGGTTCCAATCTGTTTTCGACTGACTGCTAGTCGTATCTTCTTAGTTCTTCCATAACGGCCTTTTGAGATGACTGTTGTATTTATCAGTCCCAGCATGTCAAGCTCGGAGATTAGGTCTGAGACCCGTCGCTGAGTCAACTTGTCAAGAGATAATGCCTGTGCCAAGTCTTGGTAGACATTGTAGCATTCGCCGGTGAAGATGTCCTTCTTACCCTTGTTAGCAAGAGCATATACAGCAAAGAGAACTGCTTTGGACTGCATGGGAAGAGTCTTCACCGTTTCTGATATGGTATCTCTCTCGATGATCTTCTGGGCTTCACGAACATGCTCTTGGGTGACTATATCATCACCTCTTCGCTCTGCCAGTTCTCCAGAGGTTCTGAGAAGGTCCAATGCTCTCCTTGCGTCTCCATGTTCCTGAGCTGCAAGAGCGCCAACAAGATTGATGACACCTTCATCTGCAACAGCCTTGTCGTTGAATGCAATGTTTACGCGTTGTTGAAGAATGCCCTTGAGTTCGACTGCATTATAGGGGGCGAAAATGACCTCCTCCTCGCCCAGTGTGGAGAGAACTCGTGGGTCGAGCATCTCCTTAAACTTCAGGTCGTTACTAATTCCAATTATAGATATCTTGCTTTGCTCCAACTCGCCATTCATCCGTGTGAGACCATAGAGAATATCGTTTCCCTGACCAACATCACGCTTTACCAAGGAATCTACCTCGTCAAGTACCACGACCATTATGTTTGATGATACATCCAGCTTCTTCTTGAAGATAGAGCGAATTTCATCGGTGGGCAGTCCTGTGAAAGGAACCTCGGAGCCATCTGGCATACGCGCCTCAATATCTTCACAGAGTTTTCTCAGAACTCGATAGTTTGTGCCAACGATGCGGCAGTTGACATATGCTGTGAGAGGCGATTGTACGTTACTTTGATGCGCTTTTCTTACAAGGAGAGATAACACGTAGCGGGCAACGACTGTCTTCCCTGTCCCAGTTTTTCCATAGCAGAGTATGTTTGAGGGAGGGGCATTTCGCAGGGCAGGACCAAGAATTGACCCAATTCTGTTCATTTGCTCATCCCGATAAGGCAGTTCTTCAGGGACATAGGTAGGTCGTAGGGCATCTCGGTCTCGAAAGATAGCCTGCCCTTGAAGGAATTTATCGAAGAGTTTGTCTAGTGGTTTTCCCAATATCTCTGCACAGCTCCATGTGAAGGCAAGGCTAGTTCCAGTGGATTTCCAGTGGAGGAACCTATATTTCCACTGGAATTGCTCTCAAGTTAAAGCTGCGTATTACCAGACGGTATACGATCAAATGGAAATAATAATCTATGATGTCACAGAGAATTCATCAAGGACTGCATGAGTCTTGAGATTGGTACTAGAAAAAAAGCGGGGCATTTACGTGCGACTCAAGGACTTGGAGATAGCCCTCCAATCAATAGAACGTGACACAGAGTTCGATGTAGGCCTAGAGCAGTATCCCACTCCACCCAACATAGCTGCATCAATTCTCTTTGCTGCACACATAGAGAACAGTGATATTCAAAACAAGGTAGTCTGCGATCTCGGATGTGGAGATGGAATCTTTGCTCTTGGTGCTGCTCTTCTAGGAGCGAAGAGAGTAATTGGTGTTGATGTTCAATCCAAAGCCTTAAAGGTTTCTCGAAAAAACGCATTAATGCTGGGAACGGGCGGTACTACAGACTGGGTCCTTGCGGATGTTACATCCTTTGGGATAATTGACACTGTTGATACTGTGGTGAGTAATCCTCCCTTTGGGACCAAGAGAAGAGGCGCCGACCTGAGATTCTTAAGCAAAGCGATATCTATTGCAAAGGTAATATACAGTCTGCATCTAGCAGGTGAGAAGAACAGAATCTTCCTTGAAGGAGCCATTGAGGCCCTTGGAGGAGTAGTTACACAGATTGAAACCTTCGAGTTTCCAATTGGCAAGATATATGAATTTCATAAGAAAGAGCAGCATTTGATTGGAGTAGACCTTTATCGGATAGTTGTAGGAGAACGTGAAACGAATGGCTGATGTAAAGACTGGGGACTTGGTAACCCCTGGAGACCAACTGTGTGTGATAGAGGAGCTATCACCAGGGTATGGTACTTACGAAAAAGACGGGATCGTATTTGCAGCTACATCTGGCGGAGTATCCATAGACCTAAAGGATAGGGCAATCAGAATCTTAGAACCCAATGGAACGGTTCGACTGCCACTTCCTGTTCAGGGTGATATCCTAATGGGCGAGGCCCTCAATGTATACGAACAGCGCGCTGAGGTGAGTCTGGTCAAGCGTAATGGCAAAGACATCCTAAGCCCACTAGCCGGTGAGATTCACATAAGCAATGTTACGAGACGCTTTGTTAGGTCAATGAGCGATGTCATAAGGCCTGGCGACATTGTAAAAGCTGTTGCACTCAATACTCACACTATACCTGTTGAACTGAGTCTGATAGGCCCAGACTTGGGCGTTCTGCTCGCTAAGTGTGTAAAATGCGGAAATGATTTGACGCTCACAACATACAACAATCTCATTTGTCTTCGATGTGAGCATCGAGAAACCAGAGAAGTGGCGAAAGAGTATGGTCATATGTTTGGGCTTGAGCAAAGAACCGACTTGGCACCGCGTAGAAGGTCCTATGACGATAGACGACAAGATAGAGGGCGAAGAGGATCAGGGGGACGAAGAAACAACTACCACTATGGAAACCACAGTAGGAGAAATGGAAGGCCGCGAAGAGACAGTAGGAGATGATAATACCAATGAAACCGAGATTAATTGAGCATGAGAGAGCGGAATTGAGGATTGAGTTTCAAGAAGAAGACCATGGGTTTTGCAACCTCTTGCGAACAACCCTACTTGAGGAGCCATCGGTTGAGTTTGCAGGTTATAACATCGAACATCCACTTCTGGCTAGCCCTGTGGTGACACTCAGGACAAAAAGAAGACAAGCAAATGTGGTCCTACGTGAGGCGCTTGAGAAAATGTTGGCGCGTACTGAGGAGTTCAGAAAAGCCTTCAATCGATCAGTAGCGGATCATGTGGATTAGAGCTTGAAACTGACTGCCGGTGATTATGCATGTGGCGTTTTTTAGGTGACCACCAAACAGTTGAAGGAATTCTTCGTGACAAGGACCTAGCAAAGCTTGGTGACAGCCTTGTGAACCTGTGCTATTCGCTGGCGAAGTCGCAAATAATAGGGAAGCCAACGGGAGAGAAAGTGAGAGACAAGGTCTTAGCAAGGGCAATCAGGGAAACTCCAATCTACGACAAGTACAGTCGAAGGACAGACGCAGGACGCGCAGCCGATGCCTATGAAGCTGCGATAGCCTATCTGTGGCTCAAAGAGAAGGTGACCATAGAGAAAATTGTGGGGTCTTTGGTCACCAATATGACGAATGAAATAGATGTGAGTAGAAGGCATGAGAATGAGATTTCTTCTCAGGCATTTCAACGGCTTCTAGAGGAACTGATCCATCTATTACCTAGGTAGGCTCATGCAAAGAATTGTGGTGCCTTCAGGAAGCCTTAATTTGAAAAGAAGAGGTGAAGTCGAAAGCTTGGAGGCTGTGACAAGTGCAGTTCTGTGAAGAGTGTGGTGCAATGATGGTTCCCTTTACAGAGGAAGATGGCACCAGAGCTTTGAGATGCCGGAGTTGCGGGCACACAAAACCCATTGATGGAAAGCTCACAGTTTCTCAGAACATCGAGAAGACTCCCAGAGATAGAATTGTCATTGTAGATGATGACTCAATTCCAATGCCAGTGACAAAGGCAACTTGTCCAAAGTGTGGCAATAATGATGCCTATTATTGGACTGTCCAGACTCGACGAGGCGATGAAGGAGCAACAGAGTTCTACAGATGCACAGAGTGCAAGCATACTTGGCGCAACTACGGTGGCTAGTGATACTTCCATCGTACTGGTTACGAGTGATACATTTATAGACCAAGGGCATATTGGCCACTAGCGGACTTAATATCCAGCTCTACTATTACTAGGAATGATGAGGATACTGGCTTGACTGAGGAGAAGAAATTTCCACGAATAAAACCAGCAAAACTCTCGACAGTAAGGAATTTGTCAGCCGAAACTGAGGGGCCTGTGAAGATAATCGGAATTGTTATTGAATCAAGTCTAGGAATGGCACTGATTCAGGACATTCTCGATGATGTGGACAAGGCGGGAAGGATTATTGCCACTGTCGAAGGAACCCTCAATGAAACCGAGAAGTACATACTAATAGGCAACACCACCGAAAAGGATGGTAAAAAAGGAAAAGAACTCAGATTTGCGGCAAATCTGGCGTATAATGTCAATGACTTGGACATCAAAACCTACAAAGAGGTCTTGGAGCTGGAGTCCGAAGTAGTAAAAACACTGAGTAGATAATTAAGGAGGAGCCGAAATGTTTCATGCAACGCTTGACAGTACGAAGA
>RDOC01000009.1:32406-54460 GCA_011364985.1 Candidatus Thorarchaeota archaeon
GTCCGAAGTAGTAAAAACACTGAGTAGATAATTAAGGAGGAGCCGAAATGTTTCATGCAACGCTTGACAGTACGAAGACTTGGAAACAAATAGTAGATGCTCTTGCGACATTACTCACAGAAGTTCATTTTGTGATATCAGAATCGGGAATGGCGTTGAGACAGCTGGATTCGTCCAAGGCTGCAATGGTAGACCTATTCTTGCCAGCACCTAAAGAAGGAGATGTTTCTGTAGGGATTTTTCAGGAATACAATTGTGATGGGGAGCATGACATTTGTCTGGGAGTAGATGAACTCAACAAGGTGACCAAGAGAATGGCTGGTGATGACCGCTTGGAATTCAATCTTGATACTGACAACAGGCGCTTCGAAATCAAAATGATTGGTCAATCAGAAAGGCAGTTTAAGCTACAACTTCTGACTCCTCCTGAAGACAGAACGAAGAAACCAAAGCTCGCATTCAATGTTGAGGCCGAAGTATTTGCAGACGCTTTCAAACAAGCTGTGAAGGATATTGGAGTAGTTTCTAGTCACGTTAGGATCTCCGCGAGAAATGATGCCATTAGCTTTAGTGGCGAGGGTGACACAGGCGAAGCGGAGGTTTCCTTGAAATCTGGAGGAGAGGACCCAGTAGTATTCTCTCTCAAGATGAAGGAGGAATCATCATCCATGTATGCCTTGAGCTACCTCTCTGAGATTACAAAGGCAATGGCCTCTGATAGTCTCAGTATTCAATTCAGTACTGACAAACCAATTCATCTGGAATTCCCAATCGCTGAAACTGGGAATATCAGTTTCATCCTAGCGCCAAGGGTCGAACGGAGAAGAATCGATTGAAGCATCATCCCAGAAGAAAATGGGAAGCTTCCAGACAGTCGAGCCTTCTGCAAGATGCACTTCGAATTCCTATTGATATGGAACAAATCCTCCTGAATATGATGGAGGGCTAAGTGAAATGTCATATCAAGCTGAAGAAACTAGAAGCAAGTTCTTACGGCTCATGTTTCACGAATATTATCGCAAGCATCGTGATACAATAGACCAACCTGACAAGATCCATACTCGGGAGTTTGGTATAGAGTCGTGGGACTATACTTGGCGATGCCCTGAAAGAACCGAAATTGATGACTCTGGAATCAAAATAAAGCAAGGATGTGGAAGTCAAGGCATATCATTTGCAAGAATTGTGAAATGCCCGAAGTGCGGCTCCAAGGGACTACAAGTGAATAACTGGAAGCGTCATGTTGGATTTCGAACACAAAAGGCACTGATAGATGAATTGGTCATGTCTGCAGCGCATAGTGTTTACCATTCTGCGGCCTTCTACAAAATACCAGTAGCCAGAACCATGGATGAGAAGGAATGGCAGGGAGCTGAACTTGTGTTCGATATCGATGCAGATCATTTGTCGTCCCCATGCTCAAAGGAACATGATGCGTGGAAATGCAATACGGCAGGATGCACAGAGAGTGGGATGGGAGCCCCCCCCATCGAGGGATGCCCGAAGTGTGGAGAAACCAATTTCAGTTCTAGAAAGTGGCTATGCGAAAAATGCCTTGATGATGCAAAACAAAGCACCCTGAGAGTCTATGACAAATTCATAGTTGAGGATTTTGGGCTTGATCCTGAACTCATTCAGCTGAATTACAGTGGGCACAGAGGATATCATATCCGTGTCAAAGACCCACGCGTGTTCAAGCTCGATTCTAGGGGTAGAGTCGAAATCGTTCACTATATTACTGGTACAGGATTTCGAATTGTCCCAACCAAAGATGATTCTCTCCAGAACAGACACAGAGTGATTATTATTGCACGGGATATGCCTCTTCCCACTAAAGAACTTGACCAATTCAACGTACCTGGTTGGGGTAACAGAGTAGCAGATGCAATGGTGGAGTTCATTCGCAGTATCGAGTTGTACTCTGGCGACGAGAGATGGGCAAAACCTCTGAGAACTCATCGGGAAGAGGCGCTCAAAGGATTGCTTCGTACACCCCCTGTCCTAAGCGCAAACGTGAAAGGAGTTGGAGAGAAATCATGGCAGGAGATTGCTGTGAGAGCTGTAGAAGCATTTGGAGGAGAGATAGATGCCCCAGTGACTCATGACATCCATAGGATCATTCGACTAATTGGAAGTCTGAACGGAAAGACGGGATTCTCCGTGACTTCGCTCACTAGAGATACGATTAGTGAATTCAATCCATTGCGAGACTCGATCGCCATCACTGGAGAGACACTCAAGGTTGTCTTCCCTGAAAAGGGACTCATGGTACCCAAAATCAGAATAGGTGATGAAATATATGGACCCTACCACGATGAAACGGTGGAATTGCCAATGGCAGCTGCTGTCTTCATGCTTTGCAAGGGGGTAGCAAAGATTGCCTGATGAAATGTATGAAAGAGTTATGGAAACGTGGATGGCAGAGGTGCAACATGAGAATTTGCAAGACTTGGGAGATTTGCGCCTCAATGAAATGGCAAGATATCTCTCAAGTGTGCGTCATGCATTGACTGAAACAGAGTCCAATAATGAACTGCAGGCAGAGCTGTACACACAGGAAATTCTCAACCTCGAGTTCATGCTTAAGGACATGCTAATGCTTCGAAGAAGGAAGATAGTTAAGGCGGCAATCGAGCAGATGCGACCACTGGGGTCTATGGTGCTCTCCGAGGAGGACCTTTTCAATCGTTTTTCAAGGGAGATTGAGAAACATCTTGGATTTGTAGAGGAAACCATTGCTGGAACTCCTCAGGCAACGATAAAGAAGATGAAGGATGACATGCAGTCAGGAGAACCGCAAGAAACAGATTACATCCTCGTGAGATTTCTGCGTCCAATTGAGGATGCGTTCCTTGGAATCGACGAAGCGACGTACGGACCCTTCAAGAAGGAGGACTTGGCAACAATCCCTGCAGCCAACGCAAAAGCATGGCTCGAAAATGGAACTGTCGTTAGACTGACCACAGAAAAAGGAGGCCATTGATTGGGTGAACAGCCTGAATGGCAGACTGAGTTTGCACAAGTAATGCACTTGGTCAAGACAATCAAGAACGAGATGGATACTGATTATGAGAAGATCCAAGTCGCTCTCGCTGGCGTGTTGAGACTATTGAGTGGAGAGAAGACTCAGATACTCAAGGGTCTTGGTGGACGGCAAGAGGATTTGCAGAGATACATTCTGGAGCTCTTGTCTGAGATGCGAAAAAAATCAGCCAGACAACTGGATCACCTCTGCACCCAGCTCGATCATCTCTCCGACATAATACCAAGGAATGAATGATAGAAAACTCTAAGAGCCTCCTTTGGTGAACGAGATTCATGCGTCCAAGATCAGAGTGGGTTATCTATGCTGGAGTCATGGCTTGTATAGCCTTGGCGATAGTTGGCGGATTCTCATATCCACTCATTGAACAGGGGCCAATGGCAATCATCCTATTCGAGACTCCTGTTCTTATTGGCATGATTGCCATTTTCATTTTGATATACAAGATGGGACCCCCAGGTTCCTGATCAGAACCAGCATGAAACATGTCGACTCTGCAAACTTTTAATATGGGACGGAATTTCGCAGTCGTCACACACAGCAGGTCGTGTCATCGGTGGTGCATACGCTATGACTGAAACTGAAGAGAGAACTGGCCCCCCTGAAACACTAATCGAGCCAATTGATATGTCCAAGTTGGACCCGAAGTTTCGTAAGGAGATCCATAGTATGCCTAATGCTGAGGAGTTGTCCGCATGTTTTGCATGTACAACTTGCACAGCAGCTTGTCCAATTGCTAATCAATGGAATTACAAGCCACATCAACTAATCCGTATGATCTTGCTTGGAATGAGGGAAGAAGTCCTCTCTAGCAAGGAGATCTGGGAATGCCTTACGTGCTTCCAGTGTCAGGAACGTTGTCCACAGAAGGTAAAAGTCACGGATATCTTCTTTGACTGCAAGAACTTGGCTGCAGAAGAAGGCATAATTCCCCCCAATGTCCTGGCCCTAGGAAAATCCCTTATTGAAAAGGGACAGCTGTATGAAGTACTCAATGACTGGGAACGGGAGGACTTGGACCTTGAAGCAGAAGTCCCAGGTTTAAACACTGATACTATAAAGGAGATACTCCGAGGAACTCGGACTGGTCGACTTGTGGGAGGCGAGAAGTGAGATGCCAAGCTATAATCTCTATATGGGATGTAGTGTTCCAGCGAACTATCCGAATTATGAAGCCGCAATGGTCAGGGTTGCTGAAGCCTTGGGAATGGAATTGAACTACATGGAGGGCGTCGCCTGTTGTGGAAGTCCCAATCTACGGGCGTTTGACTACTTTGGTTGGCTTGTTGTGAATGCAGGAACAATTGCAATTGCCGAGAAGAACGGATATGACATAGTTACACCCTGTAATGGCTGCTTTGGATCTCTCAAGGATGTTCTAACTCACTTGAAGCACCACAAAGAAGACCTTGAGAAAGTAAATGTAGAACTGAAGAAGCACGGACTTGAGATGAAGGGTACTGTCAAGGTACGCCATATTGTTGAAGCAATGTACACTGATATTGGTATTGAAGAGATTAGGAAGAAGATCATAAAGCCGCTGGATGGAGTGGGAATTGCTATTCACTATGGCTGCCATCTTCTAAGGCCAATTGAGGTGACCGAGTTCAATCCCGAGGTTCTACAGAAGATGGTTGAGGTGACAGGCGCAGAGGTCATTGATTATCCTCTCTGGAAGCAATGCTGTGGAGCAACCGTTCTTCCTGTCAACGAGGAGCTGGCCATTAGACTCGCTCGCGATAAGCTGAAGTCTATGAAAGAAGCTGGTGCCACTTTTGTGACGGTTGTCTGTCCTGCATGTGGAAATCAGTTGGACTTGCAGCAGATTGGGTTGAAAGATTCATACGGAGAAGTCTATGATCTTCCAGTGCTTCTCTACCCCCAGATACTGGGACTGGCTATGGGTATGAATGAGGAAGCAGTTGGTTTGGAGATGAACCGAGTTCCTGCAGATCCCATCTTGGAGCATTTGACTGAATGAGGTGAATACGTTAATGTCTGACCCAGTTCTGGTCATTGGTGCTGGTGTTGCCGGAATGACCGCCGCCGTTGAACTAGCAGATAATGGGGTGCAAGTGGTCCTCGTTGATCGCAAGTCGACCATTGGAGGCAATGCTCTCAACCTCTATAAGGCATTTCCAACAGATGATTGCTTCTACTGCTTCGAAGGAAATCGATGGCGTCCTGGTATCCGCAAGTGCTTCTACCGAAGTGCCATGATAGACCAGCCAAATATCGAGTTAATGACAAACACAATTATACAGGACATATCTGGTACGCCAAGCAAATTTACTGTGAAGCTGGTCATAGGACCACAATACGTGGACCCAAAGAAATGCATAATGTGTGGTCTATGTGTAGAGGTTTCTGAAGCGTTTGCCCTTGAATCACCTCAATGTCAACCTCAGGCGGTGACGTACGATCCAAGCAAGTTGGATGAGGGAGCGAAGAAAGCAGAACAGGACTGCCCCACTAAGGCAATCTCATTGGATGCCAATCCGTCGGAGAAGACAATTACAGTCTCGGATATTGTTCTGGCGACCGGCTATCATGAGATGCAGCCAGTAGCTGTGGATGAATATGGATACGGCGTTCTGCAGAACGTAATCACTCAACTTGAACTGGCCCGGATTCTCGACCCAAATGGACCTTTGGGAGGTAGGCTTGTTCGTCCCTCCGACGGGAGAGAAGCGAAACGAATAATGATGATTCAATGTGTAGGAAGCAGAGATGAGAATTACTACCCTTTCTGTTCGAAGATATGCTGTGTCTTTGCTCTCAAGCATGCCAATATCATAGCTAACGAGCGTGCGGATGGAAGGGTCAGTGTCGTCTATATGGATATAAGAACTTACGACCGCCATGAGAGATACTACCGCGAAGCGCGAGAAGCGGGAGTTGAGTTTGTCAGAGGAAGGATCAGTCGAGTAGTATCAACAGAAGATGATACTCTGGAGATCACTGTCTATGACTCACTCTTGGACAAGTATCTCCGCTTTTCCATAGATCTGCTGGTGTTGTCATCGGCTCTGGAACCCCCCGAAGGCTTGGATGAGATTATTAAGACACTTGGACTCAAAACAGCCAGCGGCTATGTCGGACCTGCAGATGCAGCATCTGAGGACGAAGTTGTTGTGGGAGAACATGTCTATGCATGTGGAGGAGTCTTGGGACCTGCAGAGATCCCTGAGAGTGTGAACCAAGCTAGAGCAGTGGTTAGCAAGATACTCCAAGGGAGGAAGTGATGATCAATGGGAAACAAATCTTCGGTTCTCCTCTGCACATGCGGCAAGCAGCTGAAGCTTGATTTCGATTTTCTCAAGGTCCAGGTTTCGAAACTTGGCCTAGCAGATTCAGTTACTGTGCACGATCTTCTTTGTCAGGAAGAGGGACTTGCTACCATTGAAAACCTGATATCCAAGAATGACGGAAGAGTTGTTATTGCGGCCTGTACAAACCAGAAGATACAACCTCGAATTGAGCAGTATCTGCGTGCAAACGGCAAGGATCCATCACTAATTACCTATGTGAACCTTCGCGAACATTCTGCTTGGGTTCATGAAGACCTCAAGGAAGCCTCTCGGAAAAGCCTAGACATGATTCGAGGCGCCCTTGCAAGATCTGCGAAAGCAGTTCCGCTTCAATTGGAGAAGAAGAACATTAAGAATCACGTCACTGTGATTGGAGGAGGAATTGCGGGACTAGAGTCAGCATTGAACCTTTCAGCACTCGGCTACGAGGTGGTCATATTAGAAAAAGCCGGAACATTAGGAGGACATGTTCTCGATCTTCCTATGGTGGCCCCGACTGGCAAATCAGGAAAAGAGATTTTGAAAAGTCGATTGGATGCAGTGGAAGCGAACAGTGGAATCACGGTTGTCACTAATGCAATGGTCAAGTATGTCGAAGGTGAGATGGGTGACTTTCGGGTACACTATATTGTAGGGGACAGTGAAAAGAAGTCCGAAACTCTTACTTCAGCAATCGTTATGGCAACGGGCTTCAAGGAATTCAAGCCAACAATGATGGACGAGTACAGGTATGGCAAGAATCCTGATGTACTTACGCAATTGGAGCTCTCAAAGATGCTCTCCTTAGGAGCGCTGACACGTCCATCCAATGGTGAGACTGTGAAAGAGATTGTAATGGTTCAATGTGTAGGCAGTAGAAATGAGAACTATAAACGAGACTGTAGCAAACTGTGTTGCACTTTTGCAATAGATAACTCGTTGGAAGTTCTCAAGATGAGCCCAGATGCAACTGTTAGAATCGTATACATGGACATCCGTGTCCCCTTTGAGAACGAGATGATCTACAAGGAGTCGAGAGAAAAGGGAGTTGACTATATTCGAGGAAGAATCAGTATGGTCTGGGAGGAGAATGGACAGACTAAGGTCCGTATATATGACTCATTAATGAACAAGTATATTGAAACCACACCGGACCTTTTGGTGCTTTCCACGGCAATACTACCCCCAGAGGGGATTACTGAGCTCTCTGAGACTATGGGCTATGCAGTCGAAGATGATGGACATATCAAGGATCTATATGGAAAACTAAGGCGCACTGAAACACGCCGGAGAGGTATTGTAGCAGCAGGCGCCGTTACCAGACCTCAGTTTGTATTTGAGGCGGTCACTGATGCACAGGCCGCTGCCTTGGTTCTACATAACGAACTGCAGGGAGGGGTCATTCAGAAAATTGCACGAGGCGCAGTTCTCAACGTGGACGATTGTGTGGGTTGCAGTCTTTGTGCTCAGCAATGTCCACGAGGGGTTCCCTTGATGATTGAACAGGCTGAAGCAGAAGAGCTAGATGAAGACCAGAAGTTTCTCTTCAAAGCAGCAATTGATACATTGAATTGTCATGCATGTGGTGTCTGCCAGAGTCTGTGTCCTTCTGGTGCTACTGAGTTGAACTTCCTAACAAATGAACAACTGTGGGATGAGATTGATGCTGTCCTAGAAGGGGCTGGTCCTGAAGAGCCAATCACACTCTGCTTCTACTGTGAGGAATGTGCTGTGTCCACCATTGACATCGTGGGCACGAGAAGAATTCAATACCCAAGCAACAACCGACTCATTCCAGTTCCCTGTGCAGGACGCGTTTCGATTATTGATATTCTTCGTGCTCTTGAGAAAGGGGCTAGTACTGTCATGATAGCCGCCTGCGAAAAGGATCGTTGTCATGCTGGCGGAACTGGTAATGAGATTGCGCAAATACAGGTGGATGTTGCCCAAGACATTCTGAATGCCATTGGTTGGAAAGAAAAGCGTGTTGAGATGTTCAGAATGTTCAGCGCTGAACCGGAACGTTTCATCAAGGCAATTGAGGAGATGACGGAGAGGGCTAAGAAACTAGGACCAACTCCAGTTCATGACGGAACAGCCGGCAAATGGGTGGAGGTGACCAAATGAGCAAGTCGAAGGATTTGGACCTCATGGCACCAAAACGCCGCCGAATGATGGATATGATCCTCGTCTTGGGAGGACTAAAAGAGGAATCTGCGATTCCTGCAAGCAGAGTAAGTAGCGAGCTTGAAAATCTCAAGACGGAGATAGCGCCTCTAATCAATGAAACACTCGCATTTCCCAATGCCTACTTCTTGGAGCTTTCGGAAACAATTGAAAAGACAAGACTCCTCTCTCAAGTTTCGGACAGAGCTCTACTTGCAAATGCAGTAGAGAAGCTCGATAAAGCTGTGGATGCGGCGAGTAACGATGGAATTGTTGGTCTACTTGAATTGCTAAAGACTGCGCTAAATAAATTAGTGGGCTCATATAAGACTACTACAAAGGAAACCAAAGTGGATATTGATGCAATTCTCAAATCACTTCCTGATATTGTCAATGGTCTTGAAGCAATTGTAGGAAATTTCGAAAACGCCTCAATTCAGGAAACAGAGGCAGCTGGTTCTGAATTGACAGCATTGACATCTGCCATTTCGGATGCCGCTGTAACGGTTCAGAGTGATCCTGAAGCCGCACTGGATACTCTTCAGAAGATTGGAACAAAGACAAGATACGGTCCGTTTCTCAGAACCTCAGCGCAAGTCAGGCGAGGAGTCCGAGAAGAACGTATTGGCGAGGATAGATTTCGACAGCTCCTCTCTACGAATATTCTCACTGAGTTGCGACGCGGTGTCATTATGTTTGTCTTGAGCAAGATGGGTTCGAAGACTGTCCTACAAATGTCGGACTTGATGAAGACCCCTTCAGTCGAGATTCAGGCTGCAATCATCAGCATGATTCAGCGTGGAGAGGTCGAGATGGTAGGTCTCGATCGTGATGCTCCGGTCTTTGCAAAGGTTCACGAAAGCGTTCCAGATACGACTCTAGTACTAAAGAGAGTCATACAGCAGATACGAGGGGTAGCAAAGACATTACAAGAATCTTCCAAGAAAGAAAACACTGGTTCGCTAGAACATCTAGAACAGCTCCTTCGTCGCTTGCAGAAACTGGGCCAATACGATGAAACTGCACTTGCAGAACATATGAATAAACTGAGGGCTACTGCTGATGCTGCAACAGAAGCAGCGCTTTCAACTAGTGGTGATGAAACATCCGAAGACCTTAGACTGCTTATTTCTGCAGGACTTGAAGCTTTTGCCAGATTCAGACTAAAAATCGCTTTGGAGAAGGGACCCAGTCTCGTATCTGAAACCAATGTGTACGGAGAGAAACTTGATCCTGAAGTCTATGAGAAGATGATGTCGAGCTATCTTGATAATGAGATTGAGCGAGGAACGATTCTCATTCTGATTCGCGGGCTTGGTGCAATGACAGCAGAAGACCTTGCAAAACGAACATCGATACCGCAAGATAGGATTCTCCAACATCTACTCAGGATGAAACGGGATGAGCTCCTGACGCTGGCTGGAGAAAAACATGGGTATGTTCTATTTGATGTACCAAGAACACCATCCGAGGCCGAGGTAGCCATACAAAGTGCTAGTGATCTTGCACTTCAGCTTTCGCTGGCGAAGGCTGAGCTTGATATCGTTCTGGGAGACTTCAAAGCGGAATATATTGGCAGACTCGCTAATTCACTAGAAGCCGTTGCAAAGGCACGTGATAGATTGGAAAAAGTAACCGTTGATGGTGCTAGAGTCGGCGTATCAATCTTGAAGGCTGTAGAAGAAAGCGCAAGATCAGCGGTCGCATTGGCATATCGAACCCGAGCCAGATTACCAAGCACACGACCAAAGGTCACTCTTGAGGATCTTGAGAATGTGGATGTGCCTTCAGTCCTTGATGAGTATAGATCACAGATGGGATATGCTCCACTGCTAGGATTTGGAACAATAAACTGGGAGATGTCTAGGTGTCTGGGCTGCAAATCTTGCGAGATCTCATGTCCTGAGGATGCAATTGAACTGAAGCCAGTGATTGAATTGCCAAGACTCTTTGACTTCTCGGAAGAAGAGATGGGAAAGCTACCGATGAATAAATCCTTGTTCTATACGACAGTCCGGAATCTAGCTGTCGCAAAACCAGCAAGCAATATCACGCTTGACAGGGAGGCGCCGGGATTTGGTACTGTAGAAGTCGATCTTTGGCTCTGTGTTGCATGTCGAACTTGCGTGCGACGGTGTCCAGGTCCCGAAGATGGTGCCCTTGAGCTGGAACTCAAGTGGAATCTCCCCGAAGTGGTGCGTCATATTACTGCTGAAACTAGATAGCGATTCAGAAACTTGAATATTGGATAAGGTCCATATACTAACTAGGCAGTAGTGGAGATACTGGTCTATTCAGCGAGGAATGGCAATGGTTGACTTTAGCTACACAAAGGCACAACTCGATCTTCAAAGACGTGCACGTGAGTTCGCTCAGGAATATATGATTCCCTATGCTCATTACTATGACAAGACAGGTGCATTTCCGCGACCTATCATCCAGAAATGCTGGGATGAGGGACTGATGAATCTTGCAATCCCAAAGGAGTATGGAGGACCGGGATTAGGAGTAACAGAGCAATGTATTGCTGTTGAAGAAATGGCAGCAGGATGCGCTGGCATGACTACAAGTATTTACGTGAACACTCTTGGCGCAGAACCCATTCTTATTGCAGGAAATAAGGAGCAGAAGGAGAAGTATCTTAAACCCCTAACTGAGGAACTCAAGTTTGTTAGCTTTGCTTGCTCCGAACCCGGAATAGGGAGTGATGTGGCTGGAATCGAGACCAGGGTTGAGAAGAAGGGCGACAATTATGTGTTGAATGGTGCAAAATTCTGGATCACCAATGCCCCTTATGCTGATTACTTCACAGTCTTCGCCAGCTTGGACCCTAATCAGCGTCACAAAGCCCTGTGTGCCTTCATTGTTGATGCCGACACTCCTGGAATAAAGACGGGGCGGCCTGTTGAGAAGATGGGGCACCGAGCATCGACCACATCTGCGGTTATGTTTAGAGATGCTGAAGTACCAGCAGAAAACATACTTGGTTCTGAGGGAGAGGGGTTCAAGATAGCTATGCAGACCTTCGCTATGACTCGACCATCTATTGCAGCGTTCGCAACAGGTCTTGCCAAGGCAGCAATGGAATATGCTCGCGAGTATGTGAATAAACGGGAGGCCTTCAATCAGAAACTGCGTGAGTTTGAGGTAATTCAGTTCAAACTTGCAGAGATGTACATGAAGATAGAAGCATCTCGTCTGCTCTATCTGAAAGCTGCATGGACTGCAGACAACAAAGAAGATTCCACTGTCCCCGCAAGTGTTGCGAAAGCAATTGCTACAGATGTAGCGATGGAGGTGGCAAGTGAGGCAGTACAGATCCACGGGGGCTACGGCTATATCGATCAATACCCTCTTGAAAAACTGTTTCGTGATGCAAAGCTCTACCAGATATATGAGGGGACCAGTGAGGTTCAGCGTCTAATCTTGGGTCGGTATGTGTTGAAGGGCTACAAGCCAGCCATGGAACAAATCCCGAAGTGGTTGAACGAGGCGCCCCCGAGCTTCTAAGTATGACATAGCCAATTCTTTAATGGAAATTCACGAGGCCTTTGTGTCTTTGGAAACAAAAGAAGTGCTATATCAACTGATACCCATTATACAACCACGTCTGAGGAAGATAGGCGAGGTTTGGTGGCAGTGTCTTCTCATCGGGAACTGGTCTGTGCAGCGTTATTCTTGGTCATTCTTTTGCAACTGCCATTGATGCCAGTTGTTGCATTGAGCACAATGACTCCACTGAAGTCAGGCCCATATATTGATTCACTGGTATTCGAGTATGAGCCTGATATGGATTCCCAAGTATTGCGCCTGCTCAATGGAGAAGTGGATGTCATTGGCGATGCAATAAACCCCGAGTACCTTACCGCCCTAGAACTCGCAGAAGCTATCGAGGTAGCAATGACCGAGAACAATCTCTTTGGCTATCTCACGATAAACTGTGCGAAGTATCCGTATAACATCAGTGCCTTTAGAAGAGCACTAGCCATTGCCGTTGACAAGGAGTTCATCTGCAGCGATATTTGGGATGGCCTCGCCACACCTCAGGACTCTCTCCTCCCATCCATTTCATTCTGGTCTGCTGAGCCATATCTTGAGGAGAATTACTACGGCAGCGATATAGTACTGGCGAACCAACTGCTCGATGAAGCAGGGTTTATTGATATTGATGCGGATGGATGGAGAGAGGCTCCTGATGGAACAGACTTTCATGTCACGATAGAGTGCTCTGTCACAGAATTAGAAGAACAAGTTGCAGAGACCGTTGAGGCAGCTTTGCACTTTCTTGATGTCGATGCAACTGCACTGCCACAATGCTACTGGGATTACCTCACTAGAGTCGCCACCCATGGCGATTTCGATATGGCATATCTGGAAATAGTACCAGAGATTTATGATGTGAGTTGGCTGGCGTACAACTTCGTTTCTAAGTCAGCTGATATCCCCTATTTCAACTATCCAAACTTCAGAAATGAAACGTATGACTCATGGTTTAATCAAATGATTCATTCGACACAGTACCAGAAAGTCTGGGAAGCATCAGTTGAGATGCAAAGAATCCTTGTTCATGAGTGTCCCATTATTGTGTGCTATGTAAGCCGTCAAATCTCGGCATATCGAGATGATGTATTTCAAGACTTTATGAACGATTTTGAAGCTGGGATAGGCAGCTGGTGGAGCTACTACAAGGCTAAACTAAAGGACACTAACAATGGCCTTTTTGGAGGCATCCTCCGAACCACAATGTCTATGGACATACCTTCTTTCAATTTCATGATCAATCCTGAGAAAATTGGATGGAACGTACTTGGAGAAGCCTACGACTCCCTAATCAGAATTGGCCCCGATGGGAATGATATGGGATGGCTTGCGAAGTCGTACCTCATCGAAACTCACTCGAGCAACCCAGACATCTTCGAGGGGCATACTAGGCTAACGTTCAATCTTATAGAGAATGTCACCTGGAGCGACGGTACACCACTGACAGCCCTTGATGTGGCCTTCACTCTCAACTATTACCTTGATTGTACCAACAACAATCCCTATGCATCGGGGCTCCAAGATTTGATGGCAGCCTATGCTTCAGGAACATATGAGGTGACAGTTGAGTTCAATACGGAGTCATATTGGCATTTGCACACCGTAGGGCTCAAGCCAATCATTCCGTTTCACATCTTTTCGGAGATTGGTCTTGAAGGTTGGGAGTCTTGGGCTCCAATTCCACCAGATGTAACACTAGTCACATCAGGACCTTTCACCTTCTCCTCTTACGAGGAAGGAAGTCAAGTGGAACTAGAGCATAATCCATACTACTTCTATCGCCCCATTCATACAACTATTCCAACTACAACTACTACAACCACAACCACTACAACCTCGATTCCCGATTTCAACCTTATAGGTGGCATAGCGTTCGTCACCGGAGCAGTAAGCGTCCCTCTAATCGTTGTAGGAGCATTCTTCTTGAAGAAAGGAAGAAGTATGAACTAAGACCATAACGGATTGGCGTTTGTGTCATTCCTCAGATAAACGGGTATCTTTATGCAGTAGAAATGTCAAACTAATCGAGATTGTGTGGGATGAAATTGATAGTTAGACGACTGGAGGATTGCGAAGAAATAGTAGCTCTGGATGGAACAGTATTGCGGGAATTGCTCAATCCGCTACATGCGAAGAAGAAAGTGCATCTCGACTACAGTATTGCACATGCGATTGTACGTCCGGGAGAATCATCCATGCCCCACCGATTCTTTGAGGCATCAGAGGTATATTACATCTTGAGTGGAAAAGGAAGAATGTATGTAGATGAAGAAGAAGCAGAAGTAGATCCAGGTGATACTGTGTACATCCCACCAAGAAAGGTTCAATATATTGAGAACACTGGACAAGAAGATTTGATCTTCCTCTGCATTGTCTCTCCATCATGGTTTCCAGAGGCAGAAGAGCTGATAGAATAGGCTGTGGTGCGCTCCTAGCGGATGGAAATCATTACTAAAGCCATTTGAGAGACCTCTTGATTAGTAGTCTGATAATCCATTGTAATATGGGGTTTCCAGTTATTGCATCTGCAAAGCTCAACCTATCAAAATAAAGCCATAGGCTCTTGATTTTGAAATCTTCGTGGATTAGGATCTCTGCTTGTTTTGATTCCAGAACCTTCCCATTAGGAAGTACACCCTAGCAATGAATTCCTCAAGGAACACATTCCCTTCAACCATTATAGTGATTGGGACGAACTTGATACTTGACATATGCTTGAATAGCCAATCTAGCCATTTCTTGACTCCATCTTTGCCAATGAGTTTTGCACCAAGCAATTCGATGTTAGACCTAGGAAGAATTGGTTTAGTTGATTGAAAGAGAAGATGCTCAAAACGCATGAAAGCCGCTCAAGTGTAAACTCTAACAATGATCCGTTCTATCTCAATCGGTCAGGCAGCATTTGTATGTCAAATATCGTCGAACTGGCATCTTCACGAGTGGTCTAGCCGTTGTCAATCTGTTCTTTGTGCTATCTTTATCTTCGGTCATGTTTTGATTGGGTTCATGACTGTACTCAGCACGAAGCACCCAGACACTACTGGATGAGGTCTCCGAGCCAGTTCAATTATAGTCGATTCTTGTGTGCTAATGAACCTCGATAGATGATTAGAGCAGAAAGAATGCAGACTTAGAGCACAAGAGGCAATCCTTAAGTCAAAGCAAAGATGTTGTTAGTAAGGAGGTTTCAGATTATGGGTAGCAAAGGAACCGAGATTGTCAATGCAAAGCTCGACGTAGATGAATTGCTCAAGCTTCTCAACAAGGCATATGCCGATGAGTGGCTTGCGTACTATCAATACTGGGTAGGCGCACAAATCGTACAAGGACCCATGCGCGGACTGGTGGAGGCCGAGTTGATGGAGCATGCTGGTGAGGAACTGAAGCATGCAGGTATGCTTGTCGAACGAATGATACAGCTTGGTGGTATACCACTAATTAAACCAGAAGATTGGTATAAGCATACTAACTGTGGATATGAGGCTCCTGCCGACCCCTCCGTTCATGCATTGCTTGTGCAGAACATCAAGGGCGAACAATGTGCCATTGAAGTGTACAACAAGCTCATAGAGATGACAGAAGGCAAAGATCCTATTACACATAAGATGGTCCTTGAGATTCTTGAAGATGAGGTTGAACATGAGGAAGACCTTGAAGCGATCCTTGAGGACTTCAAGATAATGATGGCCAAGAAGTAGGTAGAAGCACCAGACCCCTCCACGAAACGCTTACTCATTTCTCGGACGGTTTGACTAAGGCCAATCCTAGGCCCAGAATGCAGTAAAGCAGTAGAACCAGTAGGGGTATTGTGACATCTAATAATGTTGCGTGGAAGAACACCACTGCCTTTACAGCCATCACGAAGTAGGTAAGTGGAAATATGTAGGGCAGAAATGCGAGATAGGCTGGTAGAAGTGTAAGGGGGAAGAGAAGCCCTGACAGGAACATTTGAGGTATTATAAACATGGGAATCATCTGCAGCACCTGAAGTTCATTCTTCATGCGATAAGAAGCTGCTATAGCGAGTGTAACAGACCCTATGGCCAGTAGTAGCACAAGAGGAGTGACTAGTAGGAGGGAAGAGAGTAGCCTTGGGGAGTAGTACAGGATTACACAGCTTACTAATGCGGTCTGGACAAAACTAACGCCAATGAAAGCGATCACGTAACCTAACACAATCTCGATATCACTCAGAGGGGAAGCATGCATTCTCTCAAGTGTCCCTTGTTGCCTCTCTCGAAGAAAAAATATCCCTGATATTAGGAAACCGAAGAAAACACTCAAGAAACCAATCATCGAAGACCCCACGAGGTCGATCATTGACATTCCGGCTTCTCCGTAGACGTATGTTATGTTGGTTTCAGTCCCTCTTCCGACAATTTCCGTGAACGCCTCAGAGAGTGCCTCTCGAATAGCTGCCAAAGCCGTTGTGGCCTCGGTGCTTTCAATTCCATTGATAAATATCTCAACGGTGGAGCTACCACCAGTGAGAGAGGCTTCTGTGAAGTTAGCAGCAATATAGACTCCTGCAACTGCTCCTTCATTGCTAATCGTTTCAATGACCGCATCCCGAGTAGAACGAGGAAGAACTGATACATTTCCATTCTGGGACAAGGTTTCCTCGAAGGCCGCTCCAATTGTATCTGAAAATCCCTCGTCGTCATCGACCAGAGAAAGATTGAAGGAAAGACTCCCGCCAAAAGGAGGGAGAGGAATTGCATATGTGATAGTTTTCTCCAATTGAATGCTCCTCCGACCAAACATCTGAATGCTGGCTTCAGAGGTCACATTTCCTACGATGCTTAGAATGTAGTTGACCTGTAATTCACTCGTGACATTGACGCGTAGCTGTACGTTCACATTCTCCCCTATCACAAGCGCTTGGGTGAGATCAGATGGCAATACGAGAACCGCCTGGATAGTTGATCCAAATCCATCAAATGCATCCACATATGATCTATGAAAAATCGTTACGTTTTCGTTCTCCTCAAGCAAGTCAGATACTGTGGACCCCATGATCATTTCCAGAGGTTCATCTTGAATACATACTGCCGTAGGTACGCTTGTGATAGTTCCTGCAAACACGAATGCAAAGAGAAATGTAACAAGAATAGGAGCAACGACCATTAGACCCAGTGTCCTCCGGTCTCGTCTAATCTGACGATAGATTCTTCTCACCATGGTGGAAATTCTGCGGGAATCAATGCCCCCAGTCATTGCCCACTCCTCCTTACGAGATATGCAAATGCGTCTTCGAGACCGGGTTGGCTTACTACTATGCTACTGACCGCAACACGTGACGCTGCAATGGCTTCGAATGTTTTGAGAAACATAGCGTCATTTGCTACCCTTATGGCGAAGCGCCTATCCTTGAGCTCGATAGGGCTAACATTCTCCAAAGATTTGCTGAGACTAGTTGCATCATCCTGACCTACAACGCCAGAGATGACTCTCTCAAGAGGCAGAGAAGAAATAATATCGTTAGGAGGAGAACAAGACAGTATTCGCCCCTGAAACATCATTGCGACGGTATCACACCTAGAGGCCTCATCGAGATAGTGCGTCGTCATAACGACTGTCTTCCCTTCATGAGCTAGCTTGTGAAAGTGGTCCCAAAACTCCATTCGAAGATCAGGACTGACTCCGACCGTTGGTTCATCAAGGAATATCAGATCTGGGTCATGAACAATGGCGCAGGCAAGACTAAGGCGTTGGATTGTCCCTCCGCTGAGCACCTCCACTGGGCGATCAAGGGAATCTGCAATTTGCGTCAAATCGGCTGCATGTGCAATCAACTCACTCTTCTTCTCAGAATTGAGGATGCCATAGCTCTCGGCAAAGAACTCCAAGTTTTCTCTCGCAGTCAAGTCAGGATAGAGCGCTTTCTGCTGTGTCATGTAGCCCATTCTTGCTCGTTCCTGAGGTGTTAGAAGATATGATGGCTTCGACCCCACATAGCATGTTCCACTGGTTGGCCGAAGAATACCTACCATCATACGAACCAAAGTGGTCTTTCCTGCCCCGTTCGGACCGATCATTCCCAGAATTGTCCCTTTTGGAATCTCCAGGCTTATGTCATCAACAGCAACGATTTCGTCAAATTTTTTGCAAACATCCACAACCCTAATCATGTTTGATATCTCCGTACGAATTGACCACTATCACATTTGGCAGGGCTTGTTTATCTGGCTGTTGGATGACAGAATGAATGCTTCTTTCCTTTCTCTTATTCTCTGGAAAAATTCTGCCCAATTTACTCAGTGGTTCCATACTCTCATACAATGGGAAAGCGTTTATCTGAGGCTCTTACTGAGACAACTTGAGTGACTCGTGGACAAGTATAGCAGCGGATTCACAGAAGAAGAGATTCTTGAAATATCCGAATATGACGAGGAATGGGGGCACCTACGAACTACATTACATCCTCGTTCTATGAAGTCGAGTGAATTACTTGAGAGAATAGAGAAGGATTCCAAGCATGAAACCTTTCATCACTATACATACAGCCTGCAAACACCGATAGGTCTAGTTTTTATGATGATTGTTATCACCATCATTCTCTTGGCCAAGATTCTTGGAGGTCTTGTGCCTCAGGTATCCCTGGCAGAGATATCTCTCTTCTTGTTTAGCGTTCTGGCTTTATACTCCCTGTGTCTTTATGGTCTCTACTATATTGAGAAAAGGACTAATTCTATCATCGTTAACGACCTAGGCATTGGATGGAAACAATTTGGAATTGCCATAGAATGGAGCCATGTTGAATGGATTGATATTGGACTGAAAGAAGGATTGATTGAACGGATCATCTTTTCAGAAATCGAAGAAGCTTATGGCATGATAATGATTGGTTAAATACCAAATTCTGGCTTACTCATCTTGAGAAGTATCTTCCTGATGTGAGATCATGGAAAGTCAGTTCTATGCTAGGTTGGCCTGCACATTACTCAAGATATTCTAAGTCAAGGAGCACTTGATTGCTATGGAACCGGTGAAATGCGGAGTTGGAAGTCTTGAAGAAGTGTTACTCGACCACTCTAGGTCTGCTTCATGATATAGTCTTTCCACCACTCATCTATCCATTGTTCCAATCCCATCTTTGCAATGCCTTCCAAGTTCTCAATAGTATGGAACTTCACTACGCCTGGATTGCTCCCGAGTATTTCACATGGGAAACTATCACACTCACCGCAGTTCGAGTAGCCTTTTTGAGAGCAACATCGACGTATCTCACATCGCTCCTCTTCCCCTCTAGAGTAGTCAGGAAGCTCTGCCTTGCATCCAGAACATATACCAGAGTTTGCTAGCACCTCAAGACCTCGAGAGAAGTTGCTGCCATCGATTTCATTCCTACCGAATAGCTTTGTGAATCCACCATACTCGTTGAGCATGTTAAGGGTTGCCTGAGCTGTCTTTCGTATCTTCCCGGTATGCCAATCACATGTATGGCAATATGAACCACAGAAAGAGATGTATCTTCTCTTCTCCTCCTCGTACTTCATCGCACAAACGTCCTTTTCCTCAATTTTGCTTAGATAAGCATCTGCCAATTCTTAAAATAGTTGATTATCTCAGTATTCATCTCACCAATTAGTTATGTGGTCTTCGAAAAATCGGTTTCTCAAATAGGATCATTCTGAATCTGTTATCACTGAAATGCGATTATCATCTAGTACTGGAACGCATCGGATGGAACACGCCGACACCAAGCAGAAACAGTGCTCATCTCAAGGTGAATGGGTATAATTGCATGAGTAATATCTTGGGTCAGATAACATTGGCGCCCTATTTCCCAAAAGCTCAAGTAATTCCTAACCAAAGCAATATCACCTATGTCTGTCCGTGATTTAGATGCAGAAGAACTCGATCTTGTGGAGGGTATCTGTCTAGGTCCTGGTGTTCCCCCGAAGTGGAAGGAAGTCATGGCTCCATGTATGACGATAAGGAAGGAATGGATCAAGGCTATGATGAAAAGGGGCCTCGGTGTGACTATTGCTCTTGATACGAGAGGAGAAAAGAAAGGACTGATAGAGTATTGCCCTGTGGAGTTCGCATCGGAACCAATTACAGGTGGAACATCGTTATTCATAAACTGCATGTGGGTTATGTCTCCCTCATGGGGCAAAGGAACTGGAAAGGCTCTGCTGAGTCACGTTATTGAGAAGGCTAGATCATATGGCGGCCTTACAGTACTTGGTTATGAAAGTGACAAGTGGTTTGGTTTCATGGATTATATGCCTTCAAGATTCTTCAAGCGATTCGATTTTCAAGAGGTCGACCGGGATGGAAGCAGAGTATTGCTTTATTTGGACCTAGGTGGAAAGGAAAACCCATTGCTGCTTCCTTCCAAAAAGAGGACTGTGCCTGAGAGCGACAAGACACTCGTTGAGATTCTCTTCAACTCTCAGTGTCCGTGGTCTGGTTGGATGGTTGATAAGGTGGCAAGGAACCTAGAGAGGTATGATGTAGTTGTGAAACCCATCAACACTGATGACAGAAGTGTGCGTGAGGTCTACGGCCTCTCTAGAGGTGTGTGCATCAACGGGGTTCCTGCCTTGAAGAGAATGGGCACTGTGAAAGAAGTTGAAGCTCTGGTACAGGAAGTGGCATCGAGGAAAGGACGTAAGCTCTCAGGAAAGAAAAACAAGAAAACGTAGCTAGGATCTCAACTGGTTCTTATTATTGCATGCCCTATGACTATGATTACTGATACAGCGGCGGTAAAGTGCAGCGGACAGAAGCTCGGTCTGGAGAGAGGGACAATGTCCTGATGACGTCCAGCAAAGCCCATGTCACAGCGTCAGGGTGATGCCCGACCAGACTTGGCGACAGTAGTCACGAGATACAAATCTATCTTAACCGTCGTCCGCTAACGCGACTAAACAGCTTAATCAGATTTCCACTTCTCAATAGCTTATGGAAGAGCTCTCCCCGCTCCGTCTTCTTGTAGTAGTACCTCCTTCCTTCTCGACGTTCTGTAAGGACTCTCTCAGCCAAGAAGAACTTCTCGATCCACAATCTGAACTGCGTTTCATTTCCGAGAACCTTGATGAGATCCCATTTGGTCGCCTCACCATTCTCTTCAACACAATTCAGTAGTTCCAGAGCTATGACGTCTGGAGAACGACGAGGCGCCATTTAGAACCCTCACTCTTTGGACTCCATCGCCCTTTGCAGAGCAAAAAGACGATCATACCGTACCTTCATTGCATACCAATGCCGGAGAACCAAGATTCCTGAGGCAATCATACAACACATAAGGAAGAAGCTGTAGGCAACAATAAGCAGCTCCGCACCAAGCAGAATCGTTGCAGCAAATGCCCCACCTCCAATGGCAAATAGTAATACTGCCAGTGGAACAGGCGTATTGATCATCCCTGAAAAGTCCTTGACCAAGGTCTGCACATCGACGACCATCTGATCAAAGATATCGTTCCAGCGAATGAGTTTTTCATCGATATTATTTTCGTTCATATGTATCTCCACTGAGCAGTTGGTCAAGTTTACTAAAAGCAATTATTCTGAAAGTACTGTCCCATTTAGTTCTAGCTGATTTTGAGTACAATCTAAGCGCCAATTTGAAAAGAAACTGGAAAAGAGGAGGGCCTGAAACTGATTCAACCTGAGCTTTCCATCTGAAAGATTATATGGTGCGCTAAATCCACCGTTTCAAGATAAGAGCCTTTCATTCGTTACTTCTTCGTAGCAAAGACATTTGTGTTCTTACCATTTTCAATAGTATACTTCTCAAGCAGTTCAGCAGGTGCCACTCTCTTCACATAAGGAGGTTTATTGACAATTTCGTAGATAGTAAAGCCATAATCAGCAAAAACATTGAGGAATTCTTTTGCATCATCACCTAATCTCGCTAAATGACTCGGACAAAACTCGAAGATGATTTTGGCGCTCTCTTGAGCAAGTATTAAAGGCATTCCCCGTAGAATGCGAAATTCAGCTCCTTCCACATCCATCTTTATCAGACTGATGCTTTCATGCAATGCTGAATCCAAAGAGATTG